>NZ_JACCCK010000017.1:0-1458 GCF_013410135.1 Microbacterium sp. JAI119 | reverse complement strand
GGCTCTTCGGACATCCGGTGGGGGTCATGGGGTGAGTCCGCCGGCGGCGAGGAGCATGCGGAGCCGGTAGTTGTGCCGGTTGCGGTAGCCGCGGGCGAGGCGGCGGTGGAGCTCGATGATCCCGTTCACGGCCTCGGTGCCACCGTTCGATGATCGCCCCGTCGTGAAGTACGCCAGGAACGCGTCGCGCCAGCGGCGGAGGGTGCGGCCCAGTCGTGCGATCTCGGGGATCGGGCAGGTGTGGAACGTGTCGACGACTTGCTCAGCGATCCGCCGCCCCGCGGCCAGATCGCCCTGGTGGTAGGCGGAGCGGAGTTGCTGCGCGCACTGCCAAGCGACGAACACTTCGTCGTGCGCGGGGTCGGCTTCCATCGCCGCGGTCAGCCTCACCCGCTGCTTCTCGGTGAGGTTCTCGGCCCCGGCGCGCAGGATGGTCTGCACCCCGTAGAGCGGGTCGCCCTTGCGTCCGCGGTGCCCGAGGGTGTCTTGCTGAACGCGACGGCGGACCTCGTCGACCGCAGCGGTGCCGAGCTTCACAACGTGGAACGCGTCGAGGACGGCGACGGCGTCGTCGAGCTTGTCGTCGATCGCGGTCTTGTATCCGGCGAACGGATCCAACGCGGCGACCTTCACCTGCTTCCGGAACGCGTCGCCGCGCTCACCGAGCCAGGTCGCGTACGCCTTCCCGGATCGACCGGGCACCAGATCCAGCAGCCTGGCCCGCGTCTTCCCTTGGCTGTCGCGGGTGAGGTCGACCATCCCGGTCAGCTCCTTCGGCCCCCGTCGGCGCGGGTCGACGTGATGCCAGACGTGCTCGTCGACGCCGAGGCTGGTGACATTCTCGAACCGGGACTCGTCCGCCGCGAGCTTGACCAGTTCGGGTTCGACGGCCCGCCACACCGTCTTCCACGACGTCCCGAGCTGCCGGGCGAGTCCTTGGATGGTGGCGTGCTCGCGACGCAGCTGCCCGATCGCCCACGCGACGGCGCGCTTCGTGATCGACCCGCGCGGCGCGACCAGCGACGGGACCTGTTCCACGAACGTCTTCCGCGGACAGCCGGACTCGCCGCACCGCCACATCCGCTGCCGCCACACCACCCTCACCCGCGTCACACCCGGCACGTCATGCAGCACCCGAAGGCGCCGACCACGGCTCGTCACGAGCACGCCGCACCCCGGGCAGCCCGTCGGGGACGCCGGAGTCGAAACGGTCACCACAAGAAGTCCGTCGCGACGCTCGACGTGCTCGACATGGACACCGTCGAGGCCGAGAAGCAGGTCGCAGCGGGCACACGGACAGTCGGCGGGGCGCGCGTCAGCGCACCCCGAAGTAGGGTGAAGCACGTCGAGGTCCTCGGTCGGAATCAGAGAGTTAGCGCTTCTGATCCTCGGGGACCTCGACCCCTACCGCCGAATCACCGCCCGGCCACCCTCACCCCACCGGATGTCCGAAGAGCC
>NZ_JACCCK010000016.1:0-2336 GCF_013410135.1 Microbacterium sp. JAI119 | reverse complement strand
TGACGGCGCTCACTGAAATTCCTCGGTTCTGCTCATCGAAATTCCCCACTCTGGGTCGCTCCGCCGCATGAGGCGGGCCTTCCTCGATGCTGGTGGTCTCTGACCACACACCAGCCCGAGGAAGGCCCTGTTCTCATGCTCTCAGAGAGGAGCAGCGTGGACATCCACGCTCTGAAACGGCAGGGGATGACGATCAGCGAGATCGCCCGCCGCACTCACCATGACCGCAAGACCATCCGCGCGTATCTGAACGGTGAACGCCAGCCCGGGATGCGTGAGCGCACCATCCCGGACTCGTTCGACGCGTTCGTCGACTACGCCACCGCGAGACTGACCGAGGACCCGCACCTGTGGGCGGTGACGCTGCTCGACGAGCTGCGACCGCTCGGTTACGAGGGGTCGTATCCGACGCTGACGCGGCAGATTCGTGCCCGCGGGCTGCGTCCGGCGTGCACCGCGTGCGCGCACGTCACCAAACGCGCAAACGCGGTCATCGAGCACCCGCCCGGGGAGGAGACCCAGTTCGATTGGGTCGAGATGCCCGAACCGCCCGCGCATTGGGGGTTCGGACGCAAGACCGCGTATGTCCTGGTCGGGTCGCTCGCGCACTCGGGTGTCTGGCGGGGCGTGATCTCCCCGTCGATGGACACCCCGCACCTGCTCGCCGCGATGACGACCCTGCTCGCCCTGCTGGGCGGGCTCACGAAGACCTGGCGGTTCGACCGGATGCGGACGGTCCTGGACCACCGCACCGGCGACCTGGTCCCGCAGTTCGCCGCGTTCGCGAAGCACCACGGCGTCACCGCGGTGGTCTGCCGGCCGAGGTCGGGGAACAGGAAGGGCGTGGTCGAGAAGAACAATCACACCGCCGCGCAACGCTGGTGGCGGACCTTGCCCGACGACCTCACCCTCGAGCAAGCGCAGGCCAGCCTGAACACGTTCGCCGCAGGGCAGGACGACCGGCGGCGTGAGGGCGAGCTCGGGACGACGACAGCGTCCGCCCTGTTCGTGAACGAGCGGCTCAGACCGCTACCTGCGGTTGTGTTCCCTGTGATCATCACAGAGGAGCGCACCGCGACCCGGCAAGCGCTGATCGACTGGCGCGGGAATCGCTACTCCGTCCCGCCCGAACTCGCCGCCGCGAAAGTCGAGGTCCGGCAGCGGCTCGGCGCGGACATCATCGACATCGCCACCGCATCGGGGACGGTCGTCGCCCGCCACCAGGTCGCCGAACCCGGCCTCGGCGTCACGATCCGCGACAGCGGCCATGTCACCGCACTGGAGGCCATCGCGATGGCGTCAGCGACACCAGGACGCCCGCACCGCCGCAAAGAACGCATCCCACCCGGCAGCGCCGCGCTGCGCGCTGCCGCAGCCCTCACCAGCGCTGCAGCGCAGCCTTCGACCGTGATCAGCCTGGCCGCTTACGAGCAGGCCGCGAAGAACAGGAACACCCTCCGATGACCACAACCACAGCCACCACGACGGCAGCGAGCGTCTATCAACAGCTGCGCGGCCACCTCACCGACCTGAAACTCGCCGACGCCGCGGACGCCCTCCCCGCCGTCCTCGACCAGGCGCAAGCCGAAGGATGGACCCTGACGCAGGCCCTCGAGCACCTACTGCGAGTCGAGGTCACCGCCACCGACGCCCGCCGCTTGGCTGGCCGGTTCCGTTTCGCGAACCTCCCCACCGGGCAGACCCTGGACGACTTCGATCACGACGCCGCATCCGGCATCGACCGGTCGCTGCTGGCCGAGCTCGGCACCTGCCGGTTCATCGACACCGCCACCAACGTGCTCCTGATCGGCCCGCCCGGCGTCGGGAAGACCCACATCGCCACCGGCCTCGGCCACGCCGCCGTCACCGCCGGCTACCGCGTCTACTTCACCTCCGCCGCCGACCTCGCCGCCCGCTGCCACCGCGCCGCGATCGAAGGCAAGTGGTCGACGATGATGCGTTTCTTCGCCGGTCCGACCCTGCTCATCATCGACGAGCTTGGCTACCTGCCACTACCCGGCGAGGCTGCCTCAGCCTTGTTCCAGGTCATCAACCAGCGCTACCTGAAGACCTCCATCGTGATCACCACGAACCGGCCGGTCGGAGCCTGGGGCGAGATCCTCGGCGACACCACCGTCGCCGCAGCCATGCTCGACCGACTCTTGCACCGATCCGTCGTGATCACCCTCGATGGAGCCTCTTACCGGCTCCGCCACCACGCCACCGCTGCAGACGAACTCCGCCGCGTCACGACCGGCACGAACCTGCGCTAACCTGACCACGCGACCTGAGGAATTCCGATGAGCAACTCTGGGGAATTTCGATGAGCGCCATCA
>NZ_JACCCK010000015.1:0-3527 GCF_013410135.1 Microbacterium sp. JAI119 | reverse complement strand
TGACTCTGTCACTCTGATTTGGCCCAGGGATGTCGCTTTGGTCTGGCCCATGTTGCGACGCGCCGGGGTGTTCATGTCGGTTTGATTTGGCCCACCCCCGCCACGGTGGTCCTCAGTCGGTTTGTTTCGAGTGAGGAGGGCCAGTTGGGGTCCAGGGTGGATTTGTACGCCGAGATACGACGCGCGGCGCGAGTCGAGGAGCTGTCCGTGAACGCGTTGGCGAAACGGTTTCGGGTGCATCGTCGGACGGTGCGTCAAGCGTTGGCGTCTCCGGTCCCGCCGGGCCGGAAGGTTCCTGAGCGGCAGGCTCCGAAGCTGGGCGCGTTCCAGCTGCTGATCGACGGATGGTTGCGGGAGAACCTCACCGCGCCGAAGAAGCAACGGATGACGGCGACGCGGATGCACTCCCGCCTTCTTGACGAGCACGCTGCCGATGTCTCCTACGCCGCGGTCCGGGACTATGTCGCCAGGCGGCGACGGGAGATCCTGATCGAGGCGGGTCGGATTCCGGAGGTCTTCGTCCCGCAACTGCACGCGCCTGGCGCGGAAGCGGAGGTCGATTTCGGGGAGGTCTGGGTGATCTTGGCCGGGGTGAAGACGAAGTGTCATATGTTCACGTTCCGTCTCTCTCACTCAGGCAAGGCGATCCACCGGGTCTACTCGACGCAATCGCAGGAAGCGTTCCTCGAGGGGCATATCGATGCGTTCGACGAGATTGGCGGGGTCCCTGCCCTGCACATCAAATACGACAACCTGACGGCGGCAGTGAAGACCGTGATCTACGGCAGTGATCGCCGCCGGGTCGAGAATGACCGATGGGTGCTGTTCCGCTCGCACTACGGGTTCGACGCGTTCTACTGTCAGCCTGGGATCGAAGGCGCGCACGAGAAGGGCGGCGTTGAGGGGGAAGTCGGCCGGTTCCGGCGGACCTGGCTCTCGCCGATGCCCGAGGTCGGTTCTCTTGCCGAGCTGAATAGCATGATCCGCCGCTGGGACTCCCGCGACGAGGACCGCCGGATCAGTCAGCGGTGCACGACAGTCGGAGATGACTTCGCCACCGAACGACTCTTGCTGCGGCCGCTGCCGACTGAGCGGTTTGATCCAGGGTTGGTATTGCATCCGCGCGTCGACAGGTCTGGGCTGGTCACCGTTCGGATGGCGAAGTACTCCGTCCCTGCCCGGCTGATCGGCCGTCAGGTGAGGGTTTCGCTGCGCGCATCCGAGGTCGCCATTTTCGACGGGCGGGAAGAGGCCGCCCGCCATGAGCGGGTCGTCGCCCGCGGCGGAGAATCGATCGTGTTGGATCACTACCTCGAAGTCCTTCGCCATAAGCCCGGCGCTCTGCCGGGATCGACCGCGCTCGCTCACGCACGCGAGTCCGGGACGTTCACCACCGCGCACGAAGCGTTCTGGCAGGAAACCAGGAAGGTCAACGGTGACAGCGCGGGCACGAGAGAGCTCATCGAGGTGCTTCTCCTACATCGGAGTATGCGAGCTGCGGACGTGATCGCCGGGATCAGGGCCGCTCTCTCGGTCGGCGCGGTCACCGCGGACGTCGTCGCGGTCGAGGCACGCCTACATGGCAGCGGGGCCACATGGGAGCGACATCCCGTTGCACCTCAATCACACGTCGAGCACAGGGTTGTCAGTCTCACCCAACGCCGCCTCCGCGACCCGCAGGCTGTGATCGCCGGCCTCCCGCCCGACAAACGCCCGTTGCCGTCCGTCACCCACTACGACGAGCTCCTGCAGCGCCGCCCCATCTTCACCGATCCCACTGCCACTGATGAAAGAGAAGGAACGACGAACACATGAGCACCACCACACCCGTCACCACGACCCTGCGCCGACGGCGCGGCATGACAGAAGAAGCCGCCGCGGCCGCAGTCGACCAAGCTTGCCGCAGACTCCGGTTACCCACGATCCGCGCGGTCATGGACGAAGCAACCCGTGTCGCCGGACACGAGCAGCTCTCCTACCAGGGCTTCCTCGCCGAACTCCTCCTCGCTGAATGCGACGACCGGGACCGCCGCTCCACCGTCCGCCGCGTCGCAGGAGCGGGGTTCCCCCGCCAGAAATGGCTCGGGGACTTCGACTACGACGCGAACCCGAACATCAACCCCGCGACCATTCACACCCTCGCAACAGGCGACTGGGTCCGCCGCGGCGATCCGCTCTGCCTCATCGGAGACTCCGGCACCGGCAAATCCCATCTCCTCATAGGGCTCGGCACTGCCGCAGCCGAGAAGGGCTACCGGGTGAAATACACCCTCGCGACGAAACTGGTGAACGAGCTCGTCGAAGCCGCCGACGAGAAACAACTCGCGCGCACGATCGCCCGCTACGGCCGCGTTGATCTGCTCTGCATCGACGAGCTCGGATACATGGAACTCGACCGCCGCGGCGCCGAGCTCCTCTTCCAAGTCCTCACCGAACGAGAAGAGAAGAACTCCGTCGCGATCGCCTCCAACCAGTCTTTCTCCGGCTGGACCGACACCTTCACCGACCCACGCCTCTGCGCCGCGATCATCGACCGGCTCACCTTCAACGGCACCATCATCGAGACCGGCACCACCAGCTACCGGCTCGCCCACACCCGCAACCAAAGCAGCTGACGCGCCCGTGGTCCGCACCGACGAGCGAGAGCAGCGAAATCCTCAGGGGAGAATCGCCTACGTTGACGAGGGAGGAGACGTGGCGGCTCCTGCGAGGCGCTGGAGCTCGGCGAGATGGGCACGGAACGCTGCTCGACCGTTCATCGTGAGACTGAACCAGGTGCGGCGCCGGCCAGAGCTGACACCCTTGCGAACGGTGACGTATCCTGCCTCTTCGAGCGCCTTTGCGTGCTTGGAGAGAACGGAATCCGCGACTCCGATGCGATCACGCGCGAAGCTGAATTCGACATCCTCTACGGCCGCAAGCATCGCGCAGAGCTGGAGTCGCGTCGGATGGTGAATCCGCTCATCGAGCCCGCTCACGCGACGTTCCGTGCTGCAACGCGCTCCCGCTTCCACACGAGCGCCCAGAGCCGACTGGCCGCGAACGCAACCGCCGCCGCGATGCTACCTGCGGTGAGCGCGACCCACAGCACGGGCATCGCCCACGCCCAGAACATCAAGCTCAGGAGTGGGACGAGCATTGCAAACGTGACCCACCGCGCCCGCCGAGGAGAGTAACCGCTGAGCCACCACCCCAGCCGACGCCGCCACCAGACCATCAGAGCGATGAGCGCGAGCACGACGACGATGGTCGCGAACGGGCGGATTGTCAGCGGCAGCGCCTGCGCCCCGACAAAAACGCCGCAGACGATGCTGAAGAGCACGTCGTAAGTCAATGCGAACCCACGAGGCGGATCCAGATGATCCTGGGCCTGTCCGATAAGGGCCAGATCCTCCGCGGGGGTGTTCTGCGGCCGGTTTGAGCTTTCCATACCGGAAAGCATAGAGCATACTTTCCGAGTTGGAAAGCAGGCTCACGTGGGCCAGTTCAGAGCGACATCCCTGGGCCACTTCAGCTTGACATAGCCA
>NZ_JACCCK010000014.1:0-4649 GCF_013410135.1 Microbacterium sp. JAI119 | reverse complement strand
GCCGCGTCACGACCGGCACGAACCTGCGCTAACCTGACCACGCGACCTGAGGAATTCCGATGAGCAACTCTGGGGAATTTCGATGAGCGCCATCACGGTGTCAGTGTGACGGCGACGACCGCCAACGCTGCGAGACCCGCGACGAGCAGCCGGGGACCGGAGGATGCGCGAGGGCGAGCAGAGGGGTTCATACGTCCACCCCACCGCATCCGATGTTGCGTGAGCGTATGCGTTTCGGTCGGCAACCTTCAGAGGTGGAACGCGATCAGCGCCGGAATCCCCGGGTCAGTGTAGGTTCGCGGACGAGATGGCAAAGAATGCCCGCTTTTCCCAGGCAGTTGGCGGTGATTGTCGGTAATAATTTCCGCGCGAAATGGCGGATCCCTAGACCTGCGGTCGACCAGCTGGTCTATGTATCGGCTTACGCGACTGCTCACCCCCCGAGATCGTGCCATGGCGCGGTCGCCGCGCGCTGCGGCTCTGCGGGAAGCCTCAGGTCTCAGTGGCTGATGCCAGTAAGAGATGCTCTCGGCAGCCGTATCACCACGGTGTAATCCACATAACGAGCGCTCGGCAGAATCACTTCTTTTTTCTCGCGCGCCGGCGTCGGGTCGACTCGCTCGGCCGACGGCTTCGCCACTCCGCTAGAGATTCGTCGACTAGCCGAACATGTCCCTGGTAGCCCAGAGCCAACCCGATTGCACGGCTTTCATTGAGATACTTGAGCGCGCGGGCATGCTCGGCTGGCTGGTCGGTGAGTACCTGGCCGAGTGAATGAAGCACCTTGGCGCGACCCCACTGATCGCCCGCTTCCGACAAGAGTTGAAGGCTCGACTCCAACAAGCTAGCGGCCTGCAAGGCTGACTTTGGTCGTTGTTTCGCTATGCACAGCGCCATCGAATGCGTGACCTGCGCCTGATGCCACTTATCCCCGCGCTTCACGGCGTTGTTCAGACTCTTCTTGAAAAGGACTCTCGAAGCCTGTTGGGCATTCAAGTCTCCGCGCTGACAATCCCAATGCGCCACGAGGTGCTGGGCAATCGCAACCTCACGCGAGCCATCGTCGTTGCCCATGAAAGCCCGAAGAAGCTCAATGCCCTCGGCCTGTCGGTGCGACCGGTAATAGGTCATAGCTCGGAGGAACAATAAGTCCGGGGAATCCGCCTCAATGAGACCACGCTCAGCCTGTTCATCGGCAAGACGAAGGCCCTGCACGTTAGCCGCGAGGACATCGAGCTCCGCCACCTCCCGATAGCGATGGACTCCCTCAGACGGATCGAGCTCGGTCGAGTGGTACGCGAACCCAGGCCCTGTCGCGAGATATGCGGGTAGCCCCTCCATCGCTGAACCAGCCAACTCAAGATAGTGACGGTTCACCGCCCGCCAGAGCTCTGGGTATTGCGGAGCCTTCTCGAGAACACGTCGCCGCAACCCGGGCTCGATTTGCCACTCATGCGCCGCGCGCGAGATAAACCCGAACATCGTGAGCGGCAGAAGCACATCGGTCGAAAACCCGAATGCCTGAAGAGCCCGCTGTGCGAACGCGTCCGTCTGGGAACTCGCAGCTGCGAGAACGATGAGCTCAGGCTTAGATTCGATCTCGGTAGCGGACATCACCTGTCACCCCTCGTCCGGAAGGCGAGCCGTGCCATTGCAGAGTACACCTGACTTACGTCCGTGCTTGTCTCAAGCACCCCGCGCGCCAGCACTTCGCCATCGTGGAGGTTCTCTTCCCACCCGAGACTTACAGCCAGCTCTGCGAACTCATCCGTGACATCGTCCAGAGTGGCCGGAAGGAGGACCGAGTCACTCGCGATTGGGGGCAGCGACTGCGTGTCTGTCTTCATCATCGATGGCGAGTACTGGAAGATCATCTTCGCTCCGAGCTCGGACATCTGACGCAGGATCGGCTCCCACAAGCTGAAGTAGAAAACCTTGCGGAGCGAGTAATCCATGTCGTGGCAGTTGGTGAACACCACGACGAGATCAGCAAAACGGCGACCGCCGTCAATCTCAGCCTGCGTCAACTCTAAGAGCGTCGCGAACTCCTCGGACTCGCTCATGCTGCCAACGTTGACAGTCACGTTGCTTATATTTACGTCGCCGAACAGCGAACGAACGTCGCTAGCTACGGACACTGAAATCGCGTTGTTGGGTGGCCGAAGCGGCCGATCCCGGCCGACCGAGCGGAGGATCGTACGGAACGCCGCGAGCGGACTCCCTGTCAACTGATTGTGGGGATCGATCACCACCGTGAGCAGGCCCCGCGGTGCGGCTTGTGCGTGAGCAGTCAGCGCACCAACGAACGCGGAGGGCATGCACTCCACGCCACCCCGAACGTGAAGCACACCCCCTGGACCGTCAAGAAACCCAACGACAGCATCCAACTCCGAGGACCAATTGAGGTGAGTCACGCTCAACTGCGCTCGTCCCGAACCTTTGAGATGTCAACATCGGCTTTGGAGCGAACATCGGATGCGACCTCGGATGATTCCGTTGCGCTTCCACGGGTCGTAGATGTCACATCTTCAATCCGGACGCTTCCGCCAGCGCGAATCCCGGATGCTACGCGGTGACTCGCAGGGTCACGTCGACGAAGGATCAGGAACGCCACGCCAGCAACAAGTACACCCGCGACGATCCCCGAAGCGACTGACCACGGCAACGGGAGGAGGTTGAGCCACTCAGTGAGTGCCCACACAATAAGCGCCGTGGCGACACCGAGTGCCGCAGTCCCCAAGTGGTTCCGCATTTCGTCATGCTAGCGCGGACGCAGCTGCGAGGTGACCCCGGCGTGAGCCCATCTGACACCGAGGGGCCCAGTGCATATCAGAGCGACCCGTTGCTGCGCCCCGTCACGGAAGACTGCTTCCGGCATCGGTCCGGGGGTATACCCGCGCTTGAGAAGAGTCCGCCCTGAGCCAGGCCGAACCCGCACTGGGAGAGGAGGAGCTACGTGCTGTTGTCATCCTTCCACGGTAGTTTCCAGCCAGGGTTGAGCCGCGGGTGAAATCTCCGTTCACGGCCGGATGCGCCCCCTCGCTGACACTCCGGTGATCATCTTGTCCGTCACGTACGGCACAGCACCGCCAGGGCGAACGTCGTGAGCTTCCGTCGGCGTCCCCTCAGAACGATCGCCTCGTGCTCGACTCGCACTGGTCTCGGCTAGCTATATTTCCGGGGATTCGGGTCAGCCATGTGGTGTCACGAGCTGAGGTGTCGACGGATCGTCGTGGCACCTGCACCCGACCTCCCGCGCGAGATCGGCCACGCTACGTCCGCGATCGCCATGCTGCTCGGTCAACCAGTCCGGGTCGATGCGAAACTGCACGGGCCTCCCGGGCTCCGCGAGGGCTCCATCCGCGGCAAGCGTGCGGGCGATGCTCCGTCGGGATGGGCCCAGCATTCGGGCGGCTGCCCTGTTCGACACCCCTCCTGCGTTGGGCTCCCGGACCGAGATGGCCTGCTCCCCGTCGGGAGCGCCTCGAGTCGGGCGACGAGGCTTCCACTGCTGTCGTCCCTCAATCGTCGTCGAAGCGACCGCGAGCGATTCGACAGCCACCATTTCGAACGGTGGGCACCACGTGACAGGCTCGTGCACCCCGACCCGCTGGAGGAAATCAGCGCCTGCAGCACGCAGAGCTGCGAGAACGGGAAGTGGCGCCGTGCGCGAGAACCGGTGCACGTCACTGTCGGTGGAAGCTTGCCCCGCTCACCAGTCGCCTCCCGGCTCGTCGTCGACCCGTTCACGCTCGAGCATCCGCCGGTATTTTCGCTCGCGATCTGCCCGACCGGACTCCGCTCCTTCGTCCAATCGAATGGTGTCCAGCAACTCCGGGTCGAGGAACTCACGATCTGTTCGTATCGCTCGGCTCGTCCCCCGGCGAACCAGATCCATCAGAGACCCGATGTTGCCTCCGGTGGGGACGAAGATGTACGTCGACGGGTTCTGGATCATCCGCTCATGGCCCTCACCGAGAACGATCGCCTTATTCAGCGAACTCATCAATCGCGCCCATTCGCGTTGATCGGCATGGGTCTGCAACGAGAAACTGTCCATCCCGAGCACCGTCCATCGGCGGAAGGTCTGCGCCAACGCGGCGTCCTCCCCGGTACGCCCCTCGACGAGCACCACCCGACACCCACATCCACCACGCGAGGCCATCCCGGGTCAATCCCCTCGAGGACACTGTGCACGGCACTCGGATAGTGGCTATCCACTCGGCCTCCTCACATCCCTCGACGACTGCTGCATCGACGTACCTCCCACAACAGCCCCCGACGCGTCGCGGTGCGAACATCGCCACTTGCGGGATTGCTCCCGAAAGGTGCGCCCACGCGGAGGCTCCACATCACCCCCGCATCCCACGCGATCATGTCCCGCCTCCGCCACTCCGTCGCGGCAGCCCCTCGAAATGCGGAGATCGCTCGACGCTTCGCACCCTCCGAGAGCGTAGCGGGCTGAGTCGAGAAGACGTCGCGTACCGCTCTGGCCTGACGCGATACACGTATCAGAAGTATGAGAAGGGCGAGTCCCGGCCGGGTAGTCCCGCGTGGCTATGTCAAGCTGAAGTGGCCCAGGGATGTCGCTCTGAACTGGCCCACGTGAGCCTGCTTTCCAACTCGGAAAGTATGCTCTATGCTTTCCG
>NZ_JACCCK010000013.1:0-5385 GCF_013410135.1 Microbacterium sp. JAI119 | reverse complement strand
GGGGTTGGCAATGGATGAAGTCAGCAATGAATTTGTCTCTTTGGTCAGCATCAAACTCGCTGCGTCACCGTTTTCCCGGTGGGGTATGCATTTCTTTTTTACGGAGAGTTTGATCCTGGCTCAGGATGAACGCTGGCGGCGTGCTTAACACATGCAAGTCGAACGGTGAACACGGAGCTTGCTCTGTGGGATCAGTGGCGAACGGGTGAGTAACACGTGAGCAACCTGCCCCTGACTCTGGGATAAGCGCTGGAAACGGCGTCTAATACTGGATATGTGACGTGACCGCATGGTCTGCGTCTGGAAAGAATTTCGGTTGGGGATGGGCTCGCGGCCTATCAGCTTGTTGGTGAGGTAATGGCTCACCAAGGCGTCGACGGGTAGCCGGCCTGAGAGGGTGACCGGCCACACTGGGACTGAGACACGGCCCAGACTCCTACGGGAGGCAGCAGTGGGGAATATTGCACAATGGGCGCAAGCCTGATGCAGCAACGCCGCGTGAGGGACGACGGCCTTCGGGTTGTAAACCTCTTTTAGCAGGGAAGAAGCGAAAGTGACGGTACCTGCAGAAAAAGCGCCGGCTAACTACGTGCCAGCAGCCGCGGTAATACGTAGGGCGCAAGCGTTATCCGGAATTATTGGGCGTAAAGAGCTCGTAGGCGGTTTGTCGCGTCTGCTGTGAAATCCGGAGGCTCAACCTCCGGCCTGCAGTGGGTACGGGCAGACTAGAGTGCGGTAGGGGAGATTGGAATTCCTGGTGTAGCGGTGGAATGCGCAGATATCAGGAGGAACACCGATGGCGAAGGCAGATCTCTGGGCCGTAACTGACGCTGAGGAGCGAAAGGGTGGGGAGCAAACAGGCTTAGATACCCTGGTAGTCCACCCCGTAAACGTTGGGAACTAGTTGTGGGGTCCATTCCACGGATTCCGTGACGCAGCTAACGCATTAAGTTCCCCGCCTGGGGAGTACGGCCGCAAGGCTAAAACTCAAAGGAATTGACGGGGACCCGCACAAGCGGCGGAGCATGCGGATTAATTCGATGCAACGCGAAGAACCTTACCAAGGCTTGACATATACGAGAACGGGCCAGAAATGGTCAACTCTTTGGACACTCGTAAACAGGTGGTGCATGGTTGTCGTCAGCTCGTGTCGTGAGATGTTGGGTTAAGTCCCGCAACGAGCGCAACCCTCGTTCTATGTTGCCAGCACGTAATGGTGGGAACTCATGGGATACTGCCGGGGTCAACTCGGAGGAAGGTGGGGATGACGTCAAATCATCATGCCCCTTATGTCTTGGGCTTCACGCATGCTACAATGGCCGGTACAAAGGGCTGCAATACCGCGAGGTGGAGCGAATCCCAAAAAGCCGGTCCCAGTTCGGATTGAGGTCTGCAACTCGACCTCATGAAGTCGGAGTCGCTAGTAATCGCAGATCAGCAACGCTGCGGTGAATACGTTCCCGGGTCTTGTACACACCGCCCGTCAAGTCATGAAAGTCGGTAACACCTGAAGCCGGTGGCCTAACCCTTGTGGAGGGAGCCGTCGAAGGTGGGATCGGTAATTAGGACTAAGTCGTAACAAGGTAGCCGTACCGGAAGGTGCGGCTGGATCACCTCCTTTCTAAGGAGCATCTGACACTTTCGGGTGTCCAGAACCCAGATCGAAGGCATACGTTCTTCGCTGGGAGCTCATGGGTGGAACATTTGACATGGTGCGAGGGATGTTGTTCTTCTCCAGTACGCCGCTTCGGTGGTTGGAACGGGGAGGGTGACGGATGTCGCACCTGCACGCTGTTGGGTCCTGAGGGACCGGATGCGCTTTGACCTTTCGGGGTTGGAAGCATTTGGTTACTCTGGGCCTCTTTCTGTTTCTCCATGTTTGTGGGGTTGTGGATTGGGGCACCGCCCGTACTTTGAGAACTACACAGTGGACGCGAGCATCTTGCAACAGCCTTCGGGTTGTTGCACAAGATGATCTTAAAGATCATTAGTCAATTTCAGATCCCGCCTTCGGGTGGGGTCGAGTTTTTGATTCAAACTCATGTGATTTCAAGTCTTTAAGAGCAAACGGTGGATGCCTTGGCATCTGGAGCCGAAGAAGGACGTAGCAATCTGCGATAAGCCTCGGGGAACTGATAAGCAAGTTTTGATCCGAGGGTGTCCGAATGGGGAAACCCCGCTGGGCGGCGTGCCGACCTAGTGACTCCCGCCTGAATATATAGGGCGGGTAGAGGGAACGTGGGGAAGTGAAACATCTCAGTACCCACAGGAAGAGAAAGCAACCGCGATTCCGTTAGTAGTGGCGAGCGAAACCGGATCAGGCTAAACCTAGCGTGTGTGATAGCCGGCAGGCGTTGCACGTTGGGGGTTGTGGGACTTTTCAGTCATCTCTGCCGAGGTGGCGGCGTTACAAGAAGGTATAGACGAACGGTCTTGAAAGGCCGGTCATAGAGGGTGCCAACCCCGTAGTCGAAATGCCTCTCTTGGCGCGAAGAGTATCCCAAGTAGCACGGGGCCCGTGAAATCCCGTGTGAATCTGTCAGGACCACCTGATAAGCCTAAATACTCCCAGATGACCGATAGCGGACAAGTACCGTGAGGGAAAGGTGAAAAGTACCCCGGGAGGGGAGTGAAATAGTACCTGAAACCGTTTGCTTACAAACCGTTGGAGCCTCCTTAGTAGGGGTGACAGCGTGCCTTTTGAAGAATGAGCCTGCGAGTTAGCGATATGTGGCGAGGTTAACCCGTGTGGGGTAGCCGTAGCGAAAGCGAGTCTGAATAGGGCGATTCAGTCGCATGTCCTAGACCCGAAGCGAAGTGATCTATCCATGGCCAGGTTGAAGCACGTGTAAGAGCGTGTGGAGGACCGAACCCACTTAGGTTGAAAACTGAGGGGATGAGCTGTGGATAGGGGTGAAAGGCCAATCAAACTTCGTGATAGCTGGTTCTCTCCGAAATGCATTTAGGTGCAGCGTTGCGTGTTTCTTGCCGGAGGTAGAGCTACTGGATGGCCGATGGGCCCTACAAGGTTACTGACGTCAGCCAAACTCCGAATGCCGGTAAGTGAGAGCGCAGCAGTGAGACTGTGGGGGATAAGCTTCATAGTCGAGAGGGAAACAACCCAGACCACCAACTAAGGTCCCAAAGCGCGTGCTAAGTGGGAAAGGATGTGGAGTTGCTGTGACAACCAGGAGGTTGGCTTAGAAGCAGCCACCCTTGAAAGAGTGCGTAATAGCTCACTGGTCAAGTGATTCCGCGCCGACAATGTAACGGGGCTCAAGCACGCCACCGAAGTTGTGGCATTGACATTATTGGTAGGCCTTCGTGGTCCAGCCGTGTTGATGGGTAGGAGAGCGTCGTGTGGCCAGCGAAGCGGCGGTGTAAACCAGCCGTGGAGGCTACACGAGTGAGAATGCAGGCATGAGTAGCGAATGACGTGTGAGAAACACGTCCTCCGAAAGACCAAGGGTTCCAGGGTCAAGCTAATCTTCCCTGGGTAAGTCGGGACCTAAGGCGAGGCCGACAGGCGTAGTCGATGGACAACGGGTTGATATTCCCGTACCGGCGAAGAACCGCCCAAGCTAATCCAGTAGTGCTAAGTGTCTGAATCCCAGTGACTGATCCCTTCGGGGTGACGCTCTGGGCCTAGCGCACGACCCCATTCTGGTGCGGTTAGCGTATTAACAGGTGTGACGCAGGAAGGTAGCCCAAGCCAGGCGATGGTTGTCCTGGTGCAAGTGCGTAGGCCGAGTCGTAGGCAAATCCGCGATTCACATAGGCTGAGACACGATGCGGATAAAAAGTGGGTGATCCTATGCTGCCAAGAAAAGCATCGACGCGAGGTTCTAGCCGCCCGTACCCCAAACCGACTCAGGTGGTCAGGTAGAGAATACCAAGGAGATCGAGAGAATCGTGGTTAAGGAACTCGGCAAAATGCCCCCGTAACTTCGGGAGAAGGGGGGCCATCCACTTATACGGATTTACTCCGAAAAGGGTGTGGTGGCCGCAGAGACTAGTGGGTAGCGACTGTTTACTAAAAACACAGGTCCGTGCCAAGTCGCAAGACGATGTATACGGACTGACGCCTGCCCGGTGCTGGAAGGTTAAGAGGACCGGTTAGCCGCAAGGCGAAGCTGAGAATTTAAGCCCCAGTAAACGGCGGTGGTAACTATAACCATCCTAAGGTAGCGAAATTCCTTGTCGGGTAAGTTCCGACCTGCACGAATGGCGTAACGACTTCCCAACTGTCTCAACCGCGAACTCGGCGAAATTGCATTACGAGTAAAGATGCTCGTTACGCGCAGCAGGACGGAAAGACCCCGTGACCTTTACTACAGCTTGGTATTGGTGTTCGGTGTGGCTTGTGTAGGATAGGTGGGAGACTTTGAAGCATGGACGCTAGTTCGTGTGGAGTCATTGTTGAAATACCACTCTGGTCACTCTGGATATCTAACTTCGAACCGTAATCCGGTTCAGGGACAGTGCCTGGTGGGTAGTTTAACTGGGGCGGTTGCCTCCCAAAAAGTAACGGAGGCGCCCAAAGGTTCCCTCAACCTGGTTGGCAATCAGGTGTCGAGTGTAAGTGCACAAGGGAGCTTGACTGTGAGACTGACAGGTCGAGCAGGGACGAAAGTCGGGACTAGTGATCCGGCAGTGGCTTGTGGAAGCGCTGTCGCTCAACGGATAAAAGGTACCTCGGGGATAACAGGCTGATCTTGCCCAAGAGTCCATATCGACGGCATGGTTTGGCACCTCGATGTCGGCTCGTCGCATCCTGGGGCTGGAGTAGGTCCCAAGGGTTGGGCTGTTCGCCCATTAAAGCGGTACGCGAGCTGGGTTTAGAACGTCGTGAGACAGTTC
Source organism: Microbacterium sp. JAI119 (assembly GCF_013410135.1). Taxonomy (NCBI): domain Bacteria; kingdom Bacillati; phylum Actinomycetota; class Actinomycetes; order Micrococcales; family Microbacteriaceae; genus Microbacterium; species Microbacterium sp. JAI119. The sequence goes on along the minus strand of NZ_JACCCK010000013.1, from coordinate 525 downwards.
GGTCCCTATCCGCTGCGCGCGTAGGAAATTTGAGAGGATCTGACCCTAGTACGAGAGGACCGGGTTGGACGAACCTCTGGTGTGTCAGTTGTTCCGCCAGGAGCACCGCTGATTAGCTACGTTCGGGATGGATAACCGCTGAAAGCATCTAAGCGGGAAGCCGGCCTCAAGATGAGATTTCCATACCTTCGGGTGAGAGGCTCCCAGCCAGACTACTGGGTTGATAGGCCAGATGTGGAAGTGCAGTAATGCATGCAGCTGACTGGTACTAATAAGCCGATGACTTGATAACACACCGTTTGTTGGTGCTACGCGTCCACTGAGTGGTTCTCGATGTACGGTCGAGAACCGCATAACAACAATGACTTTGTTATGTGTTTGATTGAAACATCAATAGTGTTTCGGCGGCCATAGCGTGAGGGAAACGCCCGGTTACATTCCGAACCCGGAAGCTAAGCCTCACAGCGCCGATGGTACTGCAGGGGGGACCCTGTGGGAGAGTAGGACACCGCCGGACTCCTTTTA
>NZ_JACCCK010000012.1:0-5990 GCF_013410135.1 Microbacterium sp. JAI119 | reverse complement strand
CCGCGTCACGACCGGCACGAACCTGCGCTAACCTGACCACGCGACCTGAGGAATTCCGATGAGCAACTCTGGGGAATTTCGATGAGCGCCATCAGCCTGTCGCGATTCGGGTGGCACTCCGTAGGGGATCCGACCTTGGATTCGGAGGTGATACTTGACTCTGACACTGTGGAAGGCGAAAGAACTGAGACATGTTATCCATCGGAGCCTTCGCGCAGATCGGCCAGGTGACCCATCGGATGCTGAGGCATTGGGATACCGCTGGTCTGCTCGTACCAGCTCACGTGGACGAGTACAGCGGCTACCGCTCCTACGATCCCTCGCAACTTGAACGCTTGCATCGGATCGTCGCACTGCGCCAACTCGGCTTCGGTCTCGACGATATCTCGTCGATTCTCGACCGCGGAGTCGATGCAAATCGCATCTCCGCACTATTGCGCATCCGGCGCGCTGAGGTCGAGCAGGAACACCGCATCGCCGCTGACCGACTCGTTGACGTGGAACGACGGCTCCAACTTATCGAGAAGGAGAACCACATGTCCCAGATAGAGATCGTTGAGAAGTCGCTACCCGCTGTCCGCCTGGCTGCCCACCGCGTCGTCGTCGCAGATCAACCTTCGGTCGCAAGTGTGGTGGGCCCCGCCTTCGATGCCGTTGCCGAGATCATCGGTGATGAGTGTGGAGCTCTGACGACGCCGATCGCACAGTACGAGACGATTGAAGACGGTCTGCAAGTCATCGCCGGCTACGCCTACAACGGGCCAGTCCGCGATGGGATCGAACTTGTTGACCTGCCCGCTGCCGAAGCAGCCGTCTGCGGCATCCATCTCGGTTCCATGGCACACATCGCCGAGAGCTGGCAGGCGATCCACGCTGAGATTTTTGCTCGCGGGCTTGTCCACGCGGGACCATGTCGGGAACTGTATGTCCGGGCAGTCTCGGAAAACCAATCCGATTGGGTGACCGAGTTGCAGCAGCCCGTGCGTCGCAGTTGAATACCGTCTACGGTGGGCACGCCGTCATAGTTTTCGGCGCGTGCCCACCTGCCGGAAACGATCGATTCCGGGTCGGTCGACGACGGCGCTGGCTGGGTGTGCCGCAAACGCGTGCCGTATCGAAACCCGGTTTCGGGGGAGACGGTTTCGGGGCAGAGTTTCGGTACTGGTTACGTAGCTACAGGGGCGAGGAGCGTGGTCTGAATCTTGTGGGATACGGCCTCGCGCAGCGGGCGTACTGCTTCGGCGTCCCACGCCTCCGGGTTGGGGAACGACCATTCCAACACTTCCCCCCGCGGGGTTACTGGCAGCGCTAGGCCGGGCTTCATCAGCACAACGACGTCGGCAGTCTCCAAGTCGCCGGGGGTGACTTCCCGCGGCACCCGATCGGTGATATCCATCCCCAGCTCCGCGACGGTCGCGGCCACGGCGGGGTTCACCTCATCAGCGGGCGAGAGGCCGGCGGAGTCCGCCGTGAACCGGTCGCCCGCGAGGTGTTGGAGCAAGGCTGCGCCGAGTTGCGACCGGCCGGCGTTGTGCTGGCAGATGAACAGGACGGTGGGAGTGGTGGCGCTCATGGGGTCTTTTCTGTCGGGTTAGCGGTCGGCGAGTCGGGGGGCAAGTTCGGTGATGCGACGTTCCAGCTCGTCGTAGGCCGCATCGAAGGCTTCATCGGAGCCGACTCGCACTGGGTCAGGGATCGACCAATGCAGGTTCCCCGTGACCCCGAGTTCTTCATGCGCGTTGTCGCAGACCGTGATGATGAAATCCTCATCGGTGCGAACGTCATCCAGCGTTCGCGGCGTATCGGCGGAGAGTGGGAGCGCGTGGCGTTCGGCCGTTGCGACCGCGCCAGGAGCGACATGCGCGGCGGGGTGCGTTCCGCCCGAGGCCGCGGGGATGCTGCTGCGTGTCGCCCACAGTGCGGCGGCGAGCTGTGATCGCGCCGAGTTGGCGGTGCACACGAACACCACCCGACCGGCCTGCACTGTTTTGCCGGGGGTGAGGTCGGCTAGTGCTGTGTCCGTCAGGTGCACGTAGCTGCGGCGTTTGTCGGCCTCGGATCGCGAGCGGGCGACCATTCCCACCGATTCGAGGACGTTGAGGTGGTGCGTCACCAGGTTCGACGGCAACCCGAGCGCGACGCGGATCTCTGACGGGGACAGATCGCCCAGCGTGAGTAGATCGACGATCCGCAAGCGCGACGGGTCACCGAGCGCCGCGTGCCGTGCTGCACGTGCCGCCACCAGGTCTATTCGGTCGACGTTCATTGTTTCAATCTTGACTGAACTACCTACCGCGGGTCAAGATGATGCCGACATGAAACCTTTGCTCGCTCCCTCGCCTCCTAGCCGGCCCCACCTCGCGCGGCGGGCTGCCGCCGAGTTCGTCGGCACAGGGCTTCTTGTCACCGTCGTTGTCGGGTCGGGGATCGCGGCGCAGCGCCTGTCGCCGCGCGACGTTGGGTTGCAGCTTCTCGAGAACAGCCTGACCACCGCTCTCGGCCTGGCCGTGCTGATCCTGATGCTCGGCCCCGTGTCCGGGGCGCACTTCAACCCCCTCGTGTCGATCGCGGACTGGCTGCTTGGCCGCAGTGTCGGGACTGGGCTCCCGCTGCGCGACCTCGGCCCATACGTGGCTGCACAAGTCTTGGGCGGTGTCGCCGGGACGTTCCTTGCCGGCGTCATGTTTGACACCGCACCCGCGTTCTCCGAGAACCAACGCGCGACCGGCGGGCACCTTGTCGGGGAAGTCGTGGCCACCGCAGGGCTCGTGCTGCTGATCTTCGCGCTCGCCCGCACCGGAAACGGGCGGGTCACCGCGGCAGCGGTTGGCGCGTACATCGGAGCCGCGTACTGGTTCACCAGCTCCACCTCATTCGCGAACCCTGCAGTGACGATAGCCCGCATGTTCACCGACACCTTCGCCGGTATCGCCCCTGCCGCCGTCCCACCGTTCATCCTCGCTCAGCTCGTCGGCGCCGCCCTAGGCCTCGCACTGCTGCTGATCTTCTATCCCACAGCCGCCCGCACCGCCGGCGATGTTGTGGTCCCCGTGCAACCCGAAACTCAGCCCTGAAAGGCACCCCCCATGCACCTTGTAGCCATCGGCGGAAGCGACGCCGGAATCTCCACCGCCCTCCGTGCCCGCGAACTCGATCCCACCGTCGACGTCACTGTCGTCGTGGCCGACTCCTACCCGAACTTCTCCATCTGCGGCATCCCGTACTACTTCTCCCGCGAAGTGCAGCCCTGGCAATCCCTCGCTCACCGCACCCATGCCGACCTCGAAGCCACCGGCATGAACCTCCGCCTGGACACTCTCGCCACCGGCATCGACGTCACCGGCCGCAAGCTCACCGTGCGCGACGCGAACGGCACCGAATCGACCATCCCGTACGACGCCCTGATGGTCGGCACCGGAGCATCCCCGTCGACCGCCGGCATCACCGGCCTCGACCAGCTTGGCCCCGATGACGGCGTGCACCTCTTGCACTCGATGGGCGACACCTTCGCCCTAGAGCGCTACCTCGACGACCACCAGCCCGAAACCGCCATCATCGTCGGCGCCGGCTACGTCGGCCTCGAAATGGCCGAAGCCCTCACCGTTCGCGGCCTCCACGTCACCCAACTCCAGCGCGGCTCCGAAGTTCTCTCCACCCTCGACCCCGAATTGGGCTCCCTCGTTCACGACGAGCTCACCCGCCACGGCGTCAACGTCCTCACTGGAACCCGCATCGAAGCCGTCACCCGCAACGCCGGCCGTCTCACCGTCGCCGGCACCCGGGACAGCGACGTGTTCTCCCAAAGTGCAGACCTCGTGCTCGTCGTCGTCGGCGTCCGCCCCAACACCAGCCTCCTCACCGGAGCCGGCGCAACCACCGGCTCCGGGGGCGCGGTCGTCGTCGACGAGCACATGCGCACCGGGCTCCCAAACGTCTGGGCAGCCGGCGACGGCGTGGTCACCCACCACCGCCTCCTCGGCGTCACCTACCTGCCCCTCGGCACCACCTCCCACAAGCAAGGCCGGGTCGCGGGAGAGAACGCGATTGGCGGTAACACCCGATTCTCCGGCAGTCTCGGCACTCAGGTCGTGAAGGTGTTCGACGTCGTGGCCGCCCGCACGGGCCTCCGCGATCACGAGGCCACCAAGTACAGCCCGTACAGTTACACCGCGATCGCAGACGACCACAAGCGCTACTACCCCGGAGCCACCCCAATCAGCATCCGCGTCACCGGCGACACCCGCGACGGCCGCCTCCTCGGCGCGCAACTCGTCGGCGCCCGCGGGGCTGAAATCTCCAAGCGCATAGACACCTACGCCACCGCCCTGCACCACGGCATGACCGTCGCCGCGATGAGCGACCTCGACCTCTCCTACACACCGCCGCTGGGGTCGCCGTGGGATGCCGTACAGATTGCTACCCAAGCATGGGAGCGGGACGCGCGCCCGCTCACTTCCGTGCTCTAAGCGGCCGGCTCCTTTTGTAGGTTTCCGCAAGCGTTCAAAACTGATCGTTTCTGACTGAGTTGCGAGCGGGCCGCGATTGCGTCTGCCGAAAAGGTGGTGCGAAACCGGGTTCCGGCGGGGGTTTCGGCTGATTCGCTCACTGTGCGTGTGGGTGGCGAGACCTAGGTGTGATGTCCAGGCAGGTTGTTTTCGATTCTGCTGATGGGCGGGGCTCCGATCGCGGAGTGGTGCCTGTGATGATTGTAGAAGTGCAGCCAGCCCGGGAGTGCTTTGCGGCGCTCAGTCTCTGAGGGATAGAGCTTCGCGTATGCCCAGCCGTCGGCGAGGGTGCGGTGGAAGCGCTCGATCTTCCCATTCGTTTGTGGACGGTAAGGCCGGGTCTTCTTCGCCGTGATCCCAAGATCGATGCAGGCATCGCGCCAGGCGTGAGACTTGTAGGCCGAGCCGTTGTCCGAGAGGACGCGCTCGACAGTGACACCGCGGTCGGCAAACCAGGACACCGCTCGGCGGAGAACACCGATCGCGGTGTCCGCTTTCTCGTCGGAGCAGATCTCGGCGTAAGCGACGCGGGAGTGGTCGTCGATGACGGTGTGCACGAACGCAGTGCCGAGCCTCGGCTCGTAACGATGGTTCCTGCTCTTGGTGCGGGTGGCGGTGGCCTCTCGGTTGCGTTCGCCTTGGACGCGGCCGACGAAGCGCCAGCCGCCGCCGTCGGGGATGTTGCCGAACTTCGTGACGTCGACGTGGATCAGCGATCCGGGATGATCGTGCTCGTAGCGGCGGATTTGCTCCCCATTGACCCTGTCGATATGGCTGAGCCGGTTGATGCGGCAGCGCACCAGGACCGCGTGGACGGTCGAGGCGGGCAGACCGAGTTCGCCAGCGATCTGAACCGCGCCGAGACGCCGCCGCCACCTCGCTTTCACGATTTTCTTGACCTGCGGCAGCGGGGTCTTCGTCGGCATCGATCGCGGGCGACTCGAACGATCAGCCATCCCAGCAGGTCCCTCCAGGCGCAGCCTGGCCGCCCACTTCCGGGCGGTCACGGGCGAGACCATGAACATCTTCGCCGCGACCTGCGGCGGCCAGTGATCCTCGACGATCAGGCGCGCCAGTCGAAGCCGGGCGCGTGGGGTCAGGGCAGCGTTAGCGTGGGACACGAGGGCCTCCTGGTTCCTGAAGCGGTTGAACTCAACAGCTCCACTTCACAACCGGAGGCCCTCACCTCTCAGCTCTTCACGGCCGTGTCGCCGAAACAACGTCCCTGGACATCACACCTAGGGCGTGTCTGAGAAATAGATCGGCGGCTCGCTGAGAGACTCTGATCGTGTCTCGGTTTCAGATGCTCTCGGATGCTCAGTGGTCGTTGATCGAGGAGATGCTGCCGCGCCCAACCGGGCGCAAGGGGCGGCCGTTCTCGGACGCGAGCCTGGCTATGTCAAGCTGAAGTGGCCCAGGGATGTCGCTCTGAACTGGCCCACGTGAGCCTGCTTTCCAACTCGGAAAGTATGCTCTATGCTTTCC
>NZ_JACCCK010000011.1:0-6200 GCF_013410135.1 Microbacterium sp. JAI119 | reverse complement strand
TTTGACAAGTGCACGCTGTTGAGTTCTCAAGGATCGGATGCTCCCACGACCCAGCCATCACAGCCAGGCCCGAAGGGCAACTTCTCTATCTTACCGATCTCGTTTCCGTTGTCAAGTCCGAGTTTTTCTCGGCCTGACCGTGGGAACGGATCAGCACCTTCATCCTGTTCACTCAGAGAGTGTGTGGGATTCGGGAGGTGTTAGCTGCTTGACGGGAGCCGGTCCGAGGACCTCCGCTCAACCGTTTGGGGCGAACAAGTAATAAGTTACGCGGATCCCGGGGATCGGGCAAATCAGGGCTGACCGCCGGGCGTGTCGCGCACCTGCGTCACAGATCCGTTTCTCCTCCCTGCTCTCCTCGTGGGTCACTCGACGGTCATTGGCGTAGTCGTGACGTCGATGTGTCCGAAGGGGAACGGGCTGAAGACCGTCCATGAGTCGGAGGTGAATCCCTCCATGGGGATCAGGAAGAACCAGACGAGGGAGACGACGATCGCGACGGCCACGAGTGCCGCGATTCCGATGGCCGCGCGGTTCAGTGCCCTGAGGGCTGCCCGTTCGTCGCTCGCCTTCATCACGCGTCCGAGAGTGATCAGGACGATCGCAGCGATGCTGATGTAGACCAGAGGGCTGGGCCGGAGCGTCAGGTCGATGCAAACGGGCGCTTGGTCGGTCGGCTGTCCTGACGCACCGATGAAGCCGCCGCTCCCGTCGACGCCACCGGGGCAGTAGCTCCGGCTGGCGACCATGAGTGTGGAGTACACGAAGACGGCGATCAGGGCCGTGATCAGGACGCGTCGGATCTCCGCGACGATCGCGACTCCGGGGAGGCCCTTGGCGGCGGCAGTTGCCGGCGTATTCGGTGCGAGCGACAAGAGGGCCTCCTTGGTGGGCGGTCGTCTCATGATGGCGCAGCGGGTGGAGGGAGGGAAGGGCCACCGAGCCCGGGGAGCATGGCTCGCTTAGGCTCGCGCCATGACGCTCAGAGGATTAGCTCACCCCCGGACTCGGGTGCTCGTGTGGGCCCAGCTTCACCTTGCGCGCGATCTCCTTGAGGCGCCGATCGAAGCACAGATGCTTGAGCACCTCAACACCGGTGAGAGGTTTGACGTCCAGGTCAGGGCTGACGAGCCTTGGGAGGATCTCGAGTCCGCGATACGCGACTTCGATCCTCACGTGTTCCACTTCATCGGGCATGGCAAGCGCGGAAGTCTCGTAGTAGCCGGGCGTGACCAACAAGGGTGGCCTATCGCCTCCACCGCGACGCCGCGCGAGCTGCACGCCGCGCTTCGCGACGCGCAAAGCCTTAATGGTGTGTTCCTGAATGGATGCGAGACCTCGCAGTGGGCGCCGCACCTCATCCCCCAGGGCGGCTGGTTCATCGGAGCGAATCGGAAGGTCGACGACGCCGGGGCGCGACTCTTCGCCGAGAAGTTTTACGAGCTGTTCGAAGCGCGATCCCCGAACCGAAACGCGTTCGACGGCGCCCTCGCCCACGTCGCGAACACGAGTGGACATTCACAACCGCCGATCGTCCGATGGGTCGAGGACCCAGATCCCGAAGAGTTCATCCACAAGGTGTTCGACCGCGAGGCGTTCCGCGCATCGGTGGGTCGCGAATCCTCGATGCAGGAGCTGAAAGACGCCTTGAAGGGAATCACGAAGTCGCTACGTGGCCGTCGGTTGATCACGCGTGAGACCCTCGGGGTGCCGAGCGTCGTGCACTGTACGGAGCCGCTCGACCCGCAGGCGGTGGATGTGATCCGGCGCAGGATGAGCGCCGTGAACTTCGACTTCAGGCAGCTTGCTCGAGAGTTCTCCTCCGTCCCCGACCTCGGCAATTCGCTAGACAGAATCCCCCAGCGGGACAGACGGCGCTTTCTGCGTCTTGCCGACAGGCTGGACGATTCGCGCAACGAGACGATCAATGCCGTGAACGAGCTACTCCCTCTCTCCCTCTGGCTGCCGGAGGTCGAGTTGACGTCGTCGGCCCTGGGTCCGGACTGGGTGAACCACGGCCCGGAGTGAGGCAGCGAGAGTTCAGGTGTGCCCCGATACGCTAGGCGTGAGCGAGGGGGGAGCTTCGCCGCTGACCGAGGCTACGGCCTCAGAGGGAGTGCGCAATGACGGGTGAGACCTTCTCTGAAGACGAGTTCCGCAGTCAGTGGAAAGAGCAGGCGGACGAGATCGGCCGCTTCAACCTCGCCATCTTCGGCAAGACAGGCGTCGGGAAGTCGACGCTGATCAACGCGATCTTCGGCGAGGAGGTCGCTCCCACCGGCGTCGGCGAGCCCGTCACGATGGACGAGCATCTCTACATCCACCGTTCCGGCTTCCTCGGCCTGCTCGACACGCGTGGCCTCGAGATCGGTAAGGACACCGATGAGCTGATCCGCGAACTCGGCGACTATCTGAAGAAGATGCGCCAGCGGCCGCTCTCCGAGCAGATCCACGTCGCCTGGTACTGCGTACGGGCGACGGACCGGCGGTTCGAGGACACCGAGGCGGAGTTCATCCGTCGCCTGCACGAGCTCGGCCTGCCTGTCGTCGCCGTTCTGACGCAGGTGCCGTCGCGGAACGGTGAGTATCACGCCGACGCCCTGACCCTGGCGGATCACATCGCCGGGCTCGACCTGCCGATCGTGGGAGGCCGTCCGATCCTGGTGATGTCGACGGCGGATGAGTTCACCGGTCAGGTTCAGCACGGGCTCACGGAGCTCGTGGATGCCACGTTTCGCGCAGCTCCCGAGGGTGTTGAAGCAGCGTTCGCAGCCGCCCAGAAGGTCGATCTGGCAAGAAAGCGCAAGCAAGCTCAAACAGTTGTCCGCGCGGCTGCCACGGCGGCGTTGACCGTCGGAGCGATCCCGATCCCCGTTGCGGACGCAGGAGTGCTCGTCCCCATTCAGCTCGGGATGATGGCGAGAGTGGCTGCAATCTACGGGGTCAGGGTCGAGACCGCCACGATCGCGGCAACCGCAGCGACCGTCGCTGTCTCCGCTGCCGGACGAAGCGCGGTCGCAGGGCTCCTGAAGTTCATCCCTGGAGCGGGAACAGTGGTGGGCGGCGTGATCTCGGGCACCGTCGCCAGCACTTTCACGCTGGCGATCGGATACGCGTGGGCTGTGGTCTGCGGGGAGCTCACGCAGGGTCGACTGCGAGGCGTCGACGGTGCGCTCGACAGCAACCTGGTCCGCGAGCTGTTCCAGACGCAGGTCGGCGTGTGGTTCAAGAAGGTGAGCGGCGGGCGAGGTTGAGCGGCGTTCCGCACCCAACCGAGGCGCCGCCACCCGCCCCTCGGACTAGTCCTTGTATCTGCGAACGGCCTCGCGGATTCCATCCGCGTGCGAATAGATCTCATCGAGCTCTTCGATCGCATGCCGTGTCTCGACCTTGTCCTCGTCCAACAGCCCCAGGTACTTCTGCTTCCCGTTGAAGTGAAGACGGGCCACAGGCTTCCGGTTGTTGTCATCGAGCAGCACGGCGAAGTAGCTCTTCGCATCGCGGTGCGTGACGCGCTGCGGCTTGACCTCGCCACAGGCGATCGCCTTCACGATCTGGTAGCCCTCTAGTTCTTCGAGAGTGGTCTCAATCTCGGTGTCGCGGTCGAGGTCTGCTTCCGCGACCTCAGCACTCGTCGCCGGCGAAGGGTCTGACGTGTGCGTAATTCCGCTCACGCCGAGGGCGGTCTTCAGACGATCATTCACACGCTCGTTGAGGAACTGGTGCGCCGCCTTACCTACCAGCCCAGTGAACTGCTGACGCACTTTCTGCGTGTATGAACCGTCGTACACACGCGTTGCGAAGAACTTGATCCACTCGTCCGTCGGCTCGCGGAATTGGCTTGCGATCTCTCGCTTCAGAGCCCCGATGTACTTGAGCTCCTCCGCCGCACTGATGATCGAGTCGAGGTCGAAGCTCTCCTTGCTCAGCTTCTGAATCTCGGGGATCAGCGTCTCATCGATGTCGAGCAGGTCAAGGACGAGGAACGGCTTGCCGTCCATCCGGTTCGGGGCGTCGAGGTCAGTGTAGAAGTGCCAGACAACGCCGTTCGTCAGAACAGCGATGCGCGCGTTCGTGACGGCGAAGTAACGGAAGAGCTGCGAAGCGTGCTCGATTTTGAGCGACCCCATCGATGGCTTGCACTCGATGAGGATCTGAACCTCGCCGTCGCGCATGATGGCGTAGTCAATCTTCTCCCCCTTCTTCGTGCCGACATCGGCCGTGAACTCGGGGACGACCTCGAGCGGGTCGAAGACGTCGTAGCCAAGAATCGTCGAGATGAACGGCATGACGAAGGCATTCTTCGTCGCCTCCTCGGTCCCGATCGCCGTCGCCTGGTTTTTCACCTTTGTTGCGAGGGAATCGAGACGCTCTGAAAACTCCACCGTTACTCCGCTCTTCGTTGAACACGCTTTAGTCCAGACGATAGCGGACCCTGGAGCGAAGTATGGGCGGTGCGGCATATCGATATGCTGCGTGGCGTGAGCACAACGACGCCGGCCCGACTATCGCTGGAGTTGAACGTCGCCCAGAAGCGCATCCGTGGCTTCCTCGGAGAGCAGTACGGCAGGCCGCCCGAAGGCGCCGTCGGATGGAATCTCGACGACATCCAGGCTGACGCGGTGCGGGCTCGGTTCGATCGGCAGCTCCGACCCACCGATCCGATGGTCTGGACATTGGAGATTGGCGACACCGTGCTGCGGCGAGAGTTACACGCTGCATACAGGGGTCAAGAGCAGGGCGGGATTATCACGCCCAAGTCGATTCCCGACATACTCGTCATCACTAGCCCGGAAAGCGGAGCGAGGCACGGTTACGACACCTTTGAAGGGCTACAGGGAGACGGTTCTTTTCTCTACACGGGCGAAGGTCAGTACGGTCCGCAAGTATTCGCCCGCGGGAACACTGCGCTTCGAGACGCCGCCGAAAACGGCCGCCCCATCCGCCTGTTCACCAAACAGGGCACCTACGTCACCTACGTCGGGGAGTTCACCACTGGCGAGCCAACCTTCAGCATCGAGACAATCCCGGACTCCGACGGCAATCTTCGCGAAGGAATCATCTTCAAGCTCGTGCCGGTTGACGCCGATGTGGAAGCACTCGATGCGCCATCCCCGCCCGTCCCAGAAAGGGCGCAGACCTCGTCTTGGACACCTCCCGAGTCTTCGTCGTACGTCATCGGAGCACAACTCATCCCTGGCGAGCGCGTCGTCTCCCGAATCGAGTTCGAGTTGCAGAAGGACTTCGGGCAGTGGATCAGGTCCCGTGGTGAGACTCCCCAGCGTCTTCGCCTGACCTCTGCAGGAGCCGCGATCGAACCCGATCTTTACGTCTCAGAGTCAGGCTGGGTTGTCGAGGCGAAGAAGTCGCCCGCTCGCGAATACGTTCGCACCGCGATTGGACAAGTCCTCGACTACTCCCGGCTGGTTCGGGAGTCCGGCAGGCCCGGGATCCCCGTCATCTTGCTTCCCAGCAGACCAATCGCTCACCTCGAAGCCTTGCTGTCCGATCTGGGCATCCTTCTAGTGGTCCGCGATGACGAGGAGTTCATGGTCATCGATTAGGGTCCTCGGCTGCAAGTTCCGCGACTGCTGGCAGGTCCGGGGCGGCCCATTCAAGATCAGGCAGGTCGCTGTGACCAACCCAGCGCAGTTCATCATGGTCGAGACTCTGCGTCGGTGGCTCTCCAAGCACCTTGGCGCGAAGGCAAATGAGGCGGATCGTGCTCTCGCCGACCAAGGTCTCGTCGGTTCGAAGCGGGGCGATGACCTCGATGGAGGTGCTGAGCTCTTCTTGTATCTCTCGAACTAAAGCCTCGCTGTGCGTCTCACCCTTTTCGAGTTTGCCCCCGGGAAACTCCCACTTCCCTCCAGCCGCCTTCTCCGGTCGACGGCGGCACGCGAGGATCTTGCCGTCATACTCGATGATGGCTGCAACGACCTCGATAACACGGCTCTCGCTCACTATGCCTCCGAGAGCAAGCTAACAGGGAGCGTCCTCGGGGCCCCTACCCCAACCCTGCTAGCGTCGCATCATGCCGTCGCCGCAGACTCTCGCCGCCCTTCGGGCCTTCGTGGCCGAACGGGACTGGGACCAGTTCCACTCTGATGGCGCTCATCGAAATTCCCCAGAGTTGCTCATCGGAATTCCTCAGGTCGCGTGGTCAGGTTAGCGCAGGTTCGTGCCGGTCGTGACGCGGC
>NZ_JACCCK010000010.1:0-11574 GCF_013410135.1 Microbacterium sp. JAI119 | reverse complement strand
CGCGGCTACCGCAACCGGCACAACTACCGGCTCCGCATGCTCCTCGCCGCCGGCGGACTCACCCCATGACCCCCACCGGATGTCCGAAGAGCCACTCAACGGTTGCAGGCGATCGGCAAGGCCTGCCTGCGCCAACGCTCCGTGGAGATCGGTCGAATCGATGCGCGATCCTCGGACAGGGTCCTCTGGAGCGCGGAAGCCATCAATGAGAGGCAGAAGAGAAGCTCGCTTGTCGTCGTCATCGAGAACAGAGAGTGCCATCTTAAAGCGCTCCATCCAAAGGCCATACTCGCCTACCCGCACGAGACTTACACCCGCTTCGATGAGCCACTCCACGAACCGATCAAGGGAGATCCCATCGTCAAAGGGATTGACGAGATGATACGTGCGATATTCGCGGGTCTCGTCTTGTGCCAGTGAGGCGATCGCCTCGCTGACGACGTCCACCGGGAGGCCGTCATAGTGTGCGTGTTCTCCATTCGCCGCATAGAAAGACGATGGCGTGATTCCCGACTGCAGGACGCTGAATAGAAGGCGGGTATAGGTGTCTGGAACATTGATCTGGCCGCGATAGCGAGAGTGCGCCAGGATCATGCTGGAACGGAAGACCGTGACGGGAACGCCGAATTGTTCGTTGGCGTTGCGGAGCAGAACTTCGCTTGCCCATTTCGTTGCAGCGTACCCATCAACGATTCCGCCGGCATCCTCGATCTGTGAAAGTGCCTCTCGAATATCCACCCGCTCCGTCATCGGCCCCCCAGCTTGCTGGAGGAGAGCCGTGGCAATACTTGACATGAAGGTGATGCGCTTTAGGGGTCCGGTTAGCGCCAGATGCAGGACCTCGGCGGTACCGGCGACATTCGAGGCAAAAAGCTCGCGATATCCCAGCGCGTGATTGACCATCGCACCAGCGTGGATGATGTGCGTGATGTCCTGCGAAAGTGACTTCCAGATCTGTTCATCGAGTCCGAGGCGCGGTTCGGCCAGGTCTCCGGCAACCACGTCAAGATTCCCGGCGAGCCTGTCGAATTCAGCTAGCAGCTCTGGCGACGAGGAGTAGGTCGCGCGAAGGCGCGCTCTTGCCGCGGCATGACTGTTGGCGCGGACAAGGCAGGTGACGCGTCGCGTCGTGCCGGCGAACCTGCGTAGCCATTCGAGGCAGAGGAAGCGGCCGAGGAAACCGCTGGCGCCAGTGATGAGCACCCCCTGAGGTGCCCCGTAGCGTGTGGAGCTTGGGTTGATGGTCGCCCTAGATGAGAGGAACCGCTCGACGGTGAGTTCTTCGGCGTAGAGGGGGCGCCTATCAGAAGTGTGAATCTCCTCAAACGTCGCGAGCCACTCGCGCTGTCCGCGTTTGCCGTCCATGTACTCGCCGAGGTCCGCGAAGGTTCTGGCCTCGCTGACGAGGACGTCGACCGGGATGTGAAGGCCGTAGATCTGATTCAACAGGCGCGAAAGGTGCACGGCCGTCAGAGAGTCACCGCCGAGGTTCCGAAACTTGGCGTCGATCGAGACCGTCGCTGGCTCGATCTGCAGCGTCAGCGCGGCTGCGTCACGGATCGTGCTCGCAGTGTCGTTCTCGGCTCCGTGGGCGATGAGGTCGGTGAGAGCATCGTCTCGGGCAGCGACAATCTGTTCGTAGATTGCCTCCAGTTGTGACTGGTACTTGTCATGGAGGCGTGGGCGAACGGGCTTGCGGTGATCGGAGAGCAGCCCGTTCTCCTCGGAGAAGGGTTCGCTCTCGACGATCACTGCGGCCGGCACCTCATATGAATTCAGGTGCTCTCGCTCGGCCACGTGGCGCAGCTCGTCGAGCATCAGCTTGGCCATGGTTTGATTCCGCTCGTCGTCGGCGGCCGCGCTTTGAGCGAGGTCGGTCGGCACGACGACGGCGACGAGGGCTGACCAGTCACTCCGGCCGTAGAGGAACACCTGCCTGATCAAGGTGCTACCGGCGACGAAGGTTGCCTCAAGAGATGGTAACGCAACGAATTCGCCCTGGGAGAGCTTGATAATAGAGTTCTTCCGATCGATGATGCGGACGGTGCCGTTGGAATCGACGGCGGCGATGTCGCCGGTGCGGTAGTAGCCATCCTCCGTGAAGATCTCGGCATTGAGGTCAGGACGGTTGAAGTAGCCAGGGACGGTGGACGTGCTCTTCACGAGTAGTTCACCGCGGGCGGAGGGACGATCGGTCCGGAAGTATCCGAGCTCGGGAACGTCGTCGAGGCGATAGTCGATTACTGGCGGCGTGAGAAATCGTCCATCTGCCAGAACGCCGCCGATCTCCGTAGTGCCGTACAGCTCATGGAGCTCGATCCCGAGCAGACGCTCCATGAACGCCTTGAGCTCAGCCGAGACGGGGGCGGAGGTGCAGCTTGCCCATTCCACCCGCCCGCCGAGTACTGACGTACGCATGTCTTCGAGGACCGCCTGGCTCGCATAGCCGTCAGTGTCGTCGCGCCGGGACTCTGCGCGACGCTGGTACTCCTGATGAAGCAACTCGCATACACGTGGCACGAGAGACAGCTCCGTCGGACGGGCGAGTGCGAGATCGTCGAAGAAGTTCGCGAGGTTGGGCGTTGAGGAGAAGTACGTAACGCCTCCACGGGAGAGGGTGCTGCGCACCGAAGAGTGCCCAGCAACATGGCTCATGGGCATGTAGTGAAAGCTCGCGATCTCGTCCTGCTCCGCGAAAAACTCTGACCAGCCCTCCCCACCCCACATCTCGCGAACGAGCCTGGCAGAGTACATCGCCCCTTTTGGTGCGCCGGTGCTCCCCGAAGTGTATAGAAGCATCGACAAGTGGTCGTCACATATATCACCAAATGCATCCCCTGGATCAGGGTCAAGCTCGAGAAGTTCAGGAGCGATGGGCAGACTGTTTGCGGCAGATTCAAGGATGCGCCGATGCGAAAGGTCACCGCCACGGTAGTCCAGAACGATGAGGCGATCGATGGAATCCGCGTGAGAAAGGATGCTCTCCGCCTTATTCAGCAGGGAAATGGAGATCACAAGTGCGCGAGGTGACGTTTCGCCAATGATGCTCCGGTGTTGCTCCAGAGATCCGCTTGTCTGCAGCGGAACCGTTGTGACCCCAGCCAGGTTGCACGCGAAATCGATAGTCGTGAAGTCGATACCCGGAAAGCCGAGTAGCGCAAGGCGGTCGCCGCTCGCGAGCGGGCCCTTGACCATTCGTCGACCATGAAGCTGAGCCGCAGCGGCAAGGACACGGCGGCGGAGCTCTTCATAGCTCAGAGTCTCGTACCAATCCAGTACCTCGCTGTCGAACAGGTCACGATCCCCGTTTGACCTTGGGATGGGTCGGCGGTCTGCAAGCGCCGGCCTGCCGGAGAAGCGCTCGAAGATCGAGGTCATCTGGGTGTTCAAGAGCATGGGTGTCTTTCCCTTCAAGTTCATGGCGCTATGCGAAGATGCCCCGGTACTTCTGGTCGCAGCAGGCGTCTTCAGGTCGACGATTGCGTGGCGGCCATCGCTGTAGCGGTGCTGTTTGTCAGGAGCGTCTCGACGGCACTTCGGAGCACTCGTGCGCCGTCGACGCTCAAGATGGATTCCGGGTGAAACTGGAAGCCGATGAGATTGTCAGTTCGGATTGCATGGACTTCTCCGGTTCTGCTGTCGCTTGCCACGTCGACAACTGAGTCGATATCCGCGTGCCCGAATGCGCAGAAGGAATTGTAGAAGCCCACACGTACTTCTTCACCGAAGACTTGGATGTTGCGTTGAGTGCCTTGGTTCGGAAGAGCAAGTCGTCGAACCTCGAATCCGAGTTCCCGGCACACGACTTGGTGTGAGAGGCACACGGCAAGCGTCGGGACGCGGCGCTCAGCAACGACTCGTCTTGCGAGGCTCCGCGCGTTGGCAATACGCGGGTCGTTGTCATCGTTGGGATCGCCTGGGCCCGGTCCGAGTACTAGCAGGTCTGCCGACGCGAGCTCGGACTCAGTGGGATAGCCGGTCACCACCTGGACGTCAAGACCCATCGAGCGAAGGTGGGCGGCGAGCATACCGGTGAAGCGGTCTTCATGATCCACCACCAGGGCCCGTCGCGGAGAAGGAAGCATGCCCTGGTACCATTCGCGCACTTCCTGATTCCAGAAGTCCGCGACCTCGGAACGCCTGCCTTCGAGGAACTCCCGCCCCAGTGTGGCCAAGGCGTCGTCGTCGCCCTTTCTTGAGAAACCCGTGAGCACCGTACTGACCTTGGCGCTGGTTTCAGCGGCCTCCACCACCGGGTCAGAATCCCTGACGATGGTGGAGCCGACGGGGATGGACACTTCTCCCGTCTGCTCAAGGCAGGCGGTGCGGATCAGGATCGCGGAATCAAAGTCTCCCGTGTCCTTGCCGGATACGTGTGCCAGGACCCCGCCCAGATATCCCCGAGGGCTGAGGTCATTGCGAGCGGCCATCCGGAAAGCCGACTCTAGCGGACTTCCGAGAATCGTGGGGGCGATCAACGAGCGACGGATCACGGTCGCCCAGTCCAGAGAACTGTACCCGTGGATGAAGTACTCGGTGTGTGCCAGGTTCGACATGAAGCGCAGCTGTGGTCCGGAGACCCACGGCCGTTCCTCGCAGAGATCCGCCATGATCTTCAGTTCCTCGTCCACAACCATGTAGAGCTCATTGCGCTCCTTGGGGTCCTGGAGAAACTCTCGCAACGACGCCGCGTCCGGACCGCCGCTCGGATATCGGTAAGTGCCGGAGATGGGGTTCATCGTCGTAAGCCCGTCCTCAGTCCGGCTGAGGTGCATCTCTGGGCTGGCGCCGATCAGGGTGTGGTCGGGAAAGTGAACGAGGAATGTCCAATACGCCCCGACCTGCTTGCGAAGGAGCGCGTGGAAGATCGATAGCTCAATGGATGGGTCGCGCTTATCAACGCGACCTTGGTACGTCCGGTGTAGGACGAAGTTTGAACCATGCCCAGCTCGGATCTCGTTGTCGATAACTGCCCTGACGCGTTCCGCATACTCCTGATCGTTGACGTCGAAGTGTCCGCTGCGCAGCTCTACCGATTCGAGGTCGGCCTGTGCGAGGAAATCACGCAGAGGCGTCTTCTCGTGGTGATGAACCTGTATCGACGAAACGTGCTGACGTGCCCGCCGTTCCGCAGCAGACATAGGGCGGTCGCCCCAGAGAGCCTGACGGAAAGGGATCGCGACGATCTTTTCGCCTGGGTGGGATCGTGCTTGGTCGAGATCGTCGAAAAGCATGGAGTCGCCGGCAAACTGGTGTACCTGGCCGTCCTTCATGACGAGGGCGAAAGGCTCTGCGGCGAGATCAAACATCGGACTCCTCCCATTCTGCGATGGCAATTTGAGTCGGGAGGACTCGCGCTGACGTTCGGGCGGTGTAGTCGAGGGCGCGAAGGTGCTGGGTTCTGTCGAAGTCGGCGACCGCATCCGCGAGGAGGAAGGTTTCGAGATCCTTCGTATACGAGTCGGTGGCGGTGGCGAGCACACCGACGTGTGCATAGATGCCGCAGATGACCAGCTGATCGCGGCCTGTTCCTCGGATGAAGTCTTCCAGAGGCGTACGGGCAAAGGCCGAGTACCTCCACTTGTCGACAACAAGGTCTCCTTGTTGAGGAGCGAGGCGATCGATCACCATTCGGTGCTCTGGCGATATCGTCATGCCGGGTCCCCAGAAGTCTTTCAGAAGTCCCCGCTGCTCAGGAGTCATGCTTCCGGGCTGAGCGGTGTACACGATTGGAATTCCGAGTCGACGGGCAACGGAGATGCTTCGTTCGATGTTGTCCACAAGGTCAGTTGCGGGCTGTCGAGCCGTATCGAAGCGCTCCAGGAAGTAGCGCTGCATGTCGTGGACCAGCAGGACGGATCGCTTTGCCGAGGCCCGCCAGGGAACCACGGGATTGGGATACTCCGAGCTCTGCGGCATGGCGTAGTGGATGGTTTGCGCTGTGTCCCAGTAGGTGTTGGTTGGCATGGTCAGTTCCTGATCTTCCAATGGTTGAGTACTTCGATCGCCTGGCTCAGGGTGAGGCGGGGATCGCACAGGGAGGTGTAGGGAGCGTGTCCGTCCCGAAGATCGCTGGAAGTGCCGAGGCACTCCCTCACGGCGTCGATGGTGGTCTCCAGGTGCACTCCGCCGGCATGGACTCCTTCGCTGGCGGCGGCATCTTGGAACGCTGTCAATTCACGAGTGATTGCTTCCATGTACCGGGTCTTTCGTCCGTCCGATGCCGTAACAGTGTTTGCGTGCATTGGGTCGCTCATCCAGATCGGCTTGTAGCCCTCCTGTTGAAGGGTTCTCATCAATGCTGGAAGGCGATCTATGCTGTCGCCCATGCGCGCGATGAGCATGAGTTTTCCGTCCTGCCGAGCTGGATCGATCCGCTGAGCGATGGCGCTGAGGCTCTCTTCGGTCGTGAAAGCGGTCACCTTGCAGCCGACCGGGTTGATGATTCGGGAGGCCAGTTCGACGTGGGCGTGATCGGCCTGGTTCGTTCGGGCTCCGATCCAGACCGTGTGAGCTGATGAGAGCATCACCTCTCCCGCCGTGGTGGTCCGGAGCAAGGGAGTTTCATAGTCCAGAACCAGCGCCTCGTGGCTCGTCCAGACCGTCTGTTCTGTGTGGCTTCGAACCCGGCCAGTGATTGCGGCGGCGGCGGCGTGAGCTCGAAGCATTCGCTCGGGCTCGTGTCGTCGGGCACGCGCTGATGGGAACGGATCGTTTACCAACGCCCCGCGATACGTCGGCAGTGAAGATCCGGATACGACTTCATGCGTCTGCGAACGCGGCTTGGCGAACTGCCCGCCGATACGCCCGATCTTGACGACAGGCTGCCCACTTCGCGTTTGCAGAGCGTCTTCCATCTTGGCGAGCGCATGGACCTTCGCATCCACGACGTCGTCCGCGGTATCGGTGATCGGCTCAGCGCAGTCTCCCGCTTGGAGCACGACAGCCTGACCCTGTGCGACGTTGGCCAGTCCTTCACGCAAGCGCAGAACTTCGCCTTCGGAGACGAGCGGTGTGCTAGCGGCGAGGAGCGAAACAATCTCTTGGCGCGAATCGGCATCTTCCCATGTCGGCTGTTGCTGGGCAGGACGGGAGGCGATGCGCTCCCGCACACCGCCGACGAGACGAGCGAGGCTGGGATCGACGGTGGCATTGAGTACGGTCAATGTTCTATCCTTCTGGAGGAGTGCAAATACGGATGGTGGTCGCGATTCCGCTGGAAGTCAGCGGCGTGAGTTGGATCTACTCGTCGCCGTAGGCAGAGGGAAGTGCGGTCGATTTCGGGATCCATCGGATTGCAAGGATTCCCAGTGCCGCGCAGATGACGGCGGCTGTGGCGGCGACTGCGTGGAAGCCGTTTAGGAAGGCAGTCTGAGCGGTCTCGTACATCGCGGTGGCCGTGCCTGCTCCATCGACGACCTCAGCGATACCGGTTTCTTCACCGGGATAGGTCGCGCGGAAGACGACGGTGAGCAGCGACCCGAGGAGCGCGATTCCCAGGGCATTCCCGATCTCGTTGCTGGTTTCGGCGATGGCGCCCGCTGCTCCTGCTCGCGATTCCGGTACTGCACCGACCGCTGTATCGGCCACCAAACTGAAGGAGATGCCGAAGCCGATGCCGGCGACGACGGTGGATGCGATGTAGAACACGGCGCCGGTGGAGTCGTTGGTGAGGATCAGGAGCCCCATGCCGGCGGCCATGGAGAAGTGACAGATGATCAGCGCTGCTCGCGGTCCGACTTTCTCAACGAGGCGGGGAGCCAGGACACTCGACAAGGTCAGGACCACGGCGCCCGGGATTGCCAGCAGCGCTGCGTTTAGCACCGAGTAGCCCAGGACCGACTGGAGGTATGTCATGCTCAGGTAGGCGGCTGCTGACCACACGAACAGTGAGAGCAGGCCCGTCAAAATCGCGACCGCGAAAACATGGCTCTTGAAAAGTGCAATGTCCAAGAGTGGGATCTCCAGGCGCTTCTGTCGGAGCACGAAGAATGTGAGAACACCGATCCCAGCGAGAATCAGGGCACCAGACAGCAAGTCGATCCCGTACGTCGCCGCATGCTTGACACCGTAGATTGCGATGAGGAGGCCCACGGCGGATGAAGCGACACTGAGCAGGTCGATCTTGCCGGGCCGCGTGCCGTGAACTTCGCGCAGCAGGACCGGTGCCATGATTAGGAACAGTGCGATCACTGGGATGTTGATCAGGAAGACGGAGCCCCACCAGAAGTGGTTGAGGAGAATGCCGCCTACGATTGGGCCGATTACGAAGCCCGCGGCGAACGTCGCAGCGAAAATGCCGATGGCGCGTGCTCTTTGGACTGGATTTTCGAACAGTTCGCTGATCACGGCGAGACACGAAGGGAGGAGCGTCGCGCCACCGAGCCCCATCAGGGCGCGGGAGGCGATCAGCAGCTCGGGTGTCGGCGAGAACGCGCCACAGAGTGAACCAATCCCGAAGATCACCGCCCCGATCATGAGGAGCTTCTTTCTTCCGAAGCGGTCTCCCAGATTTCCGAATGTGATCAGTAGTGAACCAACGGCGAACCCGTAAATGTCGAGAATCCACAGGCTCTGGTCGGTGGTCGGTTGGATGGCTTCGTTGATACTGGGCATCGCGAGGAAGAGGATGGATCCATCCATAGCGACAACCAGGACTGGGCCCAGGGTTGCGATCAGCCCCCACCATGATCTCGCGGGAGCTGATGTGCGTCTGAGAGTCTGTTGTGTGTCCATGCTTTCAATCCTCAAAGGCGCTCGCCTGACCAACAAGATCACCGTCTCGGGTACTCAGTCGGATGGGATCTCGCGGCGTGGGTACCCTCAGCAGGTGCACTCAAGGGAAGTCGAGTCTGCGTGTGCGGCGAGCCAGGGATACTGACCAGCCAGGTGGGTACACCTGGGAGGGATACCTTCGGCCCTGCCGTCGCGCCTCGCGACGAGTTAGCCTGGAACCATGAAGGGCGAGACACTGGGGAGCTTCTTGAAGAGTCGGCGCAACAAGACCGACCCGGCGGCAATCGGCCTCGACCCTGGAGTTGCGCCACGACGAGTTCCTGGACTTCGTCGCGAGGAGCTCGCGCGTCTCGCTGGAGTCAGCGTGGGGTATTACGTACGAATCGAGCAGGATCAGACCGGCACTGCCTCGCTCCAGGTGCTGGATGCGCTCGCCTCCGTGATGCGTCTGGATGATGCCGAGCGAACTCACCTTTACAACCTCGCGCACGCGCCCTCGCGGGTGCCGATGGTGCGCGAAGCGCCCGAGAGCCCTCATAAGCGAGTGCTCTCCCTCTTCGAATCTCTGCACGAGACGGTGCCAGCAGTCGTCCTCGGGCGACGCGGCGATGTCTTAGCCTGGAATCATTCCGGCCACGAATTGCTTTTCGAGCATCTACCGTTCGAGGCTCCTCACGACATTGGACGGCGACCGTCCGTACCGTGGTCGTTTTTTCTTGACCCCCTGACCCGAGACCTCTACAGCAACTGGGATGAGCTTGCCCGTATTCATGTTGCTTACCTGAGGCTGACGTGTGGCCGCTACCCAGGCGACGCCAGGTTGGCCGAGCTGATCGGCGAACTGTCCATGAAGAGTGACGAGTTCGCGAATCTATGGGCCGAAGGCGATGTGGCCGACTGCACGGTGGGGCGCATGGTTCTATCGCATCCGACCCTCGGTGCGATGGACGTGGACTACCAGGTCTGGCTCCAGCCGGAATCTCCAGATCATCGGCTTGAGGTCTACACTCCCAATGATTCCGTCACGCGGGACACGCTCACTCTCCTTCCGAGCCGCGTTAACTCTACGACAGATCCGTCTCGGGAGAAGCGATCTATCGAAAGGCTCGTTCCAAAGGGGGGAGAGCACGAGAGCGCTCCAACGAGCCGCCAGGAGTCGGTGCCGCACTCAAGGATCCCCCGCCCCTGAGTAACGAGCATCACCCGCCGCTCGTCGCCAGCAGAATAGGCAAGAACGTGGCAGGGGCAATGTCTGTTAAAACCGTTCGAGCGCCATATATATCAGCCGTTGAGCGCAATTCAGTAGATGAGACACCATCTCGACCTCGCTGCGCCATACCTTGACATTGCAGCACCATTCAAACAAACCCAGTGATAACAGGCGCCTTGACTGCGTCGGAGACTCTGCTCGTCCGAGGGATCGCTCCCGGAGTTGCCAATCCAGCTTTCATGGGGATCGATTCAGACTGTCTTGCATCGGAGCGGCCGGCGCCGTGCATATCGCCTTACAGCGTGCAGAATCGTGCTATGCAGGAGTGCACAGGGTTTAGCGGTCTGTTGCCATCAGCGGTGGAGGTTGTCCAGATCAACGGGGATGGCGGGAGACCACTGCCGGCGTGGTCCGAGGAAGTCGCATGTGTAGAGGGTGCCGTTCCCAGGCGTCAAATCGAGTTCGTGACCACGCGGGAGTGTGCGCGTCGAGCGCTCCAGCGCCTGGGGCTTCCACCCGGCCCGATCCCAGTGGGAACACATCGAGAGCCCGTCTGGCCTCCCGGTATCGTGGGAAGCCTTACGCATGGCGCGAACCTCCATGCCGCTGCCGTGGCATTGAAGCGGCAGTATCGAGCGGTTGGTATCGACGTCGAACCCAATACCAGCTTGCCTAAAGGCACATTGGATTTGATCGCGAGTACCGCTGAACGCCTGGCGCTTGCGTCGCTGGAAACATCGTGGCCGACCGTTGCGTGGGATCGCCTATTGTTCAGTGCCAAGGAGGCCATGTTCAAGGCGTGGTTCCCGCTGACCGGTCAGTGGTTGGACTACCAGGAGCGTGTGCTCAGCATCGACCCCGTTACTGGCACCTTCACGGGCTGTCTGCCTCTGGATAGCGAAGCGCGATCTCGATTCCGTATCAGCTCGATCGACGGGCGGTGGGGAATCAGCGAGGATCGCGTCCTGACGGCGGTCGCTCTGGAGCAGCAGGTAAGTCAGTAGCGGACTCACCTGTGAGCAGTGCAGCGAGGGATTCTTCGACGGCCTGAATATCAACGATTCGACGTACCGAGACACCGTCATGCTCCCAGCGATCGAGATCGAGGATCCAGAGCTCGCGCGGACGCAGCTCCAGCAGGCGCTGCGGTCCGCCTCCATGGAGTTGGGCGACCGGGAGCGCTTGGGCCCGTGCTTCTGCCGGGTCAGTGAACATCTGCTGGTAGAACGCCTCCAGTACCGATGTCAGCTCCGCACCGGAAAGCGCGCGGCAATCACCGGCCATCTGAAGCCCGTCAAGGCCGTGCGCAGTGCCGGGCAGTGTGGAGACAGTCGCTGCGGCAACTCCCGTGCTGAGGACATGGCACGTATGCCGTGCGCTGACAGCTGAGCCCACCACGAACCGCAGCGGGTCGGTGAACCATGCGTACTGGAGCTGCGCCGCCCAAGGGCTCGAGTCAGGTGCTGTCGTGGCGACGGTGAGATATCCGGCGTCCCGGATGATCCCGGCGGCTCGGGTGGCGATCTCGAAGTCTGGCTATGTCAAGCTGAAGTGGCCCAGGGATGTCGCTCTGAACTGGCCCACGTGAGCCTGCTTTCCAACTCGGAAAGTATGCTCTATGCTTTCCG
>NZ_JACCCK010000009.1:0-22020 GCF_013410135.1 Microbacterium sp. JAI119 | reverse complement strand
GCCGGCTCCGGCCGTTCTCGGCCGCAACCCCGACGCGATCGACGGGCACACTCCCGTGAAGCTCCCCAGCCCCGGCCGCGAAGTCTCGCGCACCCACGCGCTCGTCGACGTCGACGACGCCGGCAGGCTCATCGTCACCGACCACGGCTCCAGCAACGGCACATACGTCGACGGCCAAGCCCTGTCCCCCCACACGCCGACGATCATCGCCGCCAGCGCACGTCTTCAGCTCGGAGACACCACCGTGCAGCTCCAGAGCCGCACCGGCCGCGAACAACCCTCAACCCAAGGTTGACCCCCCCGGCGTGTCACTCTGACGTTAACCATTGGCATAGAACTACGCTCGCTCACATGGCCCCTCGTCGACGTCCTCGCGGCTCACTGGTAGACCCAGTGCCGCTCGGCTACGTCGTCGAGCGCAGCGCGAAAGAACGGCTTGACCGCCTCGCGGATCAAGCAGCTGTCTCGTCGGCCGTGATGTTCGAGCACATCATCGAGCACCTGGAGCTGACCAGTCGCGGCCTGCCCGTGACCTGGCCAGAGCAGGAGCTTCACGACGGGGAGCTGCCTATCGACGCCGCTTAACGAGATGAGGCCCGCCAGGGGCGGGCCTCGAAACTCGAAGTGCCTCATCTGTCGAAGTTTGGCGACAGGAACAGATGAAGGCGATGTGAGGAAGAACCGGCCGGGAGCCGGGGCTTCGTTGTACCTACCCATGCCAGGAAGGTGACTTCATCATAACGCCCAACGCCGCCTATTTCCACGCGCAATCGGCTCCGACACGCCGCGACGTGTCCCCCAAACGGCCGACAGGCCCCGCCGAGCCCGTGCACGACCGGTCAACCGTTGACCGGCCTCCGGCCCGCCGAGGAACCCGCGGGCCGCGCAACCGCGGCCGCGGGCTCATGCTCACGCCCCAGGAGGGCGTCTACGCCGCTGTGCCGGTCTGCCGGCCCTCCGACTGGCTGCACGCCGTGGAGTTCGCTCTGGCCCTCCCCAGCGTGGAGGCTCTACGTCGCCGTCTGCGCGTCGCAGGCCCCAGCACGGTACTTTCAGCCGCGCGGCAGTGGGCAGCCGCCGCAGACCGCTCCACAGGCCGCGACGTCGCCATTTCCCACGCCACCGTCGCTGAACGCATCGGCTACGCCGAAGCCACAGTGAAGCGCATCATGCGCTTCCTCTCCCGGCTCGGCCTCGTCGTCGAGTGCGCCCGCGGCCGCAACCGCCTCTCCCTCGACGAGCTGGCCGAAGCTCGTGCGCTTGGCGCAGAGCACCAGCGCGCAGCCGCCTCCACACGAGCGCTCACGATCCCTCACTCTGTGGACGGCACCCCCCTACCCCTCTCGGGACCAGTTAACGAAACCTCTCCCGTTACAGAGAACTCACCAAAGCGCGCCCGAGGCGCGCGAAAGGCCGGCGCTCCGCGCCGACCAGCTATGACAGGAGTGGTTGAGACGGTCGAGGCCCAGCCTCGTTGGCCGTTCGCGGTCCAACAGTTCGCCGCGCAGCTCGTCGACCGGTTGCCCCGGCTCCTGCGGACCCCCCGCGCGCAGCCGCAGCGCGTCTACGTGCGGACACCGAACGGTCGCAGCGACGCCGTGTGGATCGGCGGCCGCCACATCGGCCAGGTGTGCGACGCGATCGCCAGGCATCGCCTCGTCGAGCGCGGCTGGACCGCGCACCAGGTCCTCGAACACGTCGACCGCTACCGTGCCGGCATGCGGGCCGACGTCGAGCCGGCCGAGCAGCGCGATCCGCTCGCCTGGTTGTTCTGGCTCATCGGCAAGACGATCGCCGTCGACGAGCTGGCACCCCGCGCTCGAGCGGAGGCCGAGCGCGAGCGGCACCGTGTCGACTCCGCCGCTCGACGAGCTGCGGATGCCGAGCTACGCGAGCGCATCGCGGCCCAGCAGCCCGAAATCGACGCGATCCTGGCACAGATGCACCGCCAGTTCCCGCGCACCCCCAAGGTGCGCCGGCCCAAAGCCTGACCCGCCCCACACCGAGCGGCCGCCTGACCACCTGTGGACGACCCGAGCTGACGCGGGCTCCACTCGCCCACAAGGATGGACAGCCGACCTCAACACCAGGGGGACGGCCTGACGGCCGCAGATCCTTCGCGCCCTGCGGGGCGCCGTTTTTTACCGTGAAGCCTGCGGCAGTCTACGGTCGGTCACGCTCCACGCAAGCCCCGCGAGCGGGGCCGGCTCCCCCGAGACTTTCCGACACGCGGTCGCTGCGCTCCCTCACATCGCACCGGAAACTCTCTCCCCCACCGCACTCCGTGTTGACGCTGCGCACGCCCTCCCTGACCGGCACATTCGTGCCTTCACGGCAAAAAAACGTGGAGGGGAAAGGGATGAACATGACCACCACGACCACGCCCGGAACCATCGAGCACATTGACCCCCAGACCATCGACGTGGCGACGAACGTGCGCACCGAAGCCACCCTCGGGAAAGAGTTCGTCGACAGCATCCGCGCAAATGGCGTCCTCCAGCCCGTCGTTGCCTACCGCGACAGCGAGGGCGTGCACGTCCGCTACGGCCAGCGCCGCACCCTCGCCGCCCAGATGGTCGGCCTCGCGACCATGCCCGTCTACGTCGTCGACGTCGACGACACGGACACCGCCCAGCGCATCATCGAGCAGTTGGTCGAGAACGACCAGCGCGAAGCGCTCGGAGAGGGCGACCGACTCGACGCCTGGCGGCAGTTGGAGTTGGAAGGACTCAGCGCTACGCAGATCGCGAAGCGCACCGGCACCAAGCGCGACACGATCAAGACCGGCCTGACTGTCGCCTCCAGCGACACCGGCACGCGACTCGTCGCAGAGGTCGGGCTGACCCTCGACCAGGCCGCGACGCTGATCGAGTTCGAGGACGACCCCCAGGCCGTCGCTGACCTCACCGAGATTGCCGGGAGCCAGCCCGACTACTTCCCCGTCGCCGTGCAGCGCGCCCGCAACGAGCGAGCCGCCGCCGTGCTCCGCGAGAAGGTCGAGGCGGAGGTAGCGGCCAAGGGGCACCGCATCCTGTCGTCCTCCCCGAGCTGGGAGGAAGCGACCCCCTACCGTCTGCACCAGGTGACCGACGAGGGCGGCAACCGGATCACCAGCGACTACGTGGAGGGCAAGACCGGTATCGCGGCGCACGTCCGCGCGTGGGATGCCGAGCAGTTCGAGGTGACGTACTACGTCGACGACCTCGACGCCGCAGGGCTCATCCTCCGCCCCGGTGCCACCAGTGGCGCGGCGAAAGGCCCGATGACCGACGAGCAGAAGGCCGAGCGTAAGACGCTCATCGCCAACAACAAGGAATGGGACGCCGCAGAGGCGGTGCGCCGCGAGTGGGTCGCCGCGTTCCTGGCCCGCAAGACCCTGCCGAAGGATGCGATGAGCGTCGTCGCCACGATCCTGGCCACCGGAGGCTACGACCTCGGCCAGTCCATCGGACACGGCAACGGCCAGGCCCAGGAATTCCTCGGCGTCGAGCGCGGCTACGGCGACAAGCTGGCCGAATATCTCACCGCGCACCCGACCCGCGCCGCGCACGTCGCCGTGGCGATCGTCCTCGGCGGCATCGAGCAGCAGACCAGCCGCGACACCTGGCGCTCTCCCCGGAGCGAGACGGCGACCTACCTCCAGACGCTCCAGACATGGGGATACCCGCTGTCCCCCGTCGAGAAGATCGCCGCGATGCTCTCAGATGAGAGTTAATAGAGGCAATATCCCCATAAGAGCCAGCCGCCCCGCGCCACCGCGCGGGGCCATGCTGTGCCGCCACGGAGGTCGGCACAGCGACCGGGCCGCCGACAGAGGCCGGCCCGGTCTGAGACGACGGCGCTGCGCGCCGACTGTTCTCGAGCGCGCATCCGCGCGCTGACGTTTTTTGGCCTTGAAGCCTGCGGCAGTCTACGGTCGGCCACCCTCCACGCAAGCCCCGCTGCGCGGGGCCGGCTCCCCCGAGATTTTCGGGCACGCGGTCGCTACCGCTCCCTCTCATCGCACCCGAAATTCTCTCCGCCGCCGCCCTTCGGGTTGTCGCCCCAGGCGGCACTCCCTGACCGGCACATTCGTGCCTTCAAGGCAAAAAAACGAGGTGGAGAGAGGAACGAAGCATGCTGAGCATCACGCACACGCACGAGGCCGGAACGATCATCGAGGGCACTGCCAAGGGCGACGGGTCCGCCGCGATCTTGAAGGCGAACCGCTGGCGCTGGGGTCGGAGCATCGGCGCGTGGTTCGTTCCGAACAGCCGCGACCGTCTCCCCCAGCATCACGTCATCACCCGTACCGCCGCAGCTCTGGAGGCGGCAGGGTTCGAGCTGGCACCGCTGGAAATCGACCTCACGACCCGCAGCACGGCGGAAGTCGAGGCCGGGAAGATTGCCCGCCAGGCTGACCGCGTGGCCGCGCTCGACGCCAAGGCCGACCGGAAGGCCACCAACTCGGATGCCGCATGGAACAAGCACCTGAGCGACGTCGCGCGCCTGCCCGAGGGCGGCGAGCCGATCAAGGTCGGCCACCACTCCGAAGGCCGCCACCGCCGCGCGATCGACAAGGCACACAACAGCATGCGCCGGAGCATCGACGCCCACAACGACGCCGAGGAAGCCGCCCGCCGAGCCGAGGCCGCCGCACACACCACAGACGCCCGCTACAACCTTGTGACCGTCGCCAACCGCATCGAGAAGATCGGCGCTGACATTCGCCGCACCGAACGCCGGATTGTCGCTGACGTGTACGACCGGGAGACGGGATACCGCCCCGCGACGGATGAGCAGAAGGCCAAGCGGGCAGCCGCCTACGCGCCGCAGCTCGACGAGCTGCGCGACCAGCTCGCCTACTGGGAGCAGGTGCGGGCCGACCAGATCGCCACGGGACGCGCGACCGGATACAGCCGCGACAACATCGCCAAGGGCGACGCGGTGAAGGTCCGCGGCTACTGGCACAAGGTCGCCCGAGTGAACGCCAAGACGGTCAGCGTCGAAACCGCCTACAGCTGGACCGATCGCGTCACCTACGCCGAGATTCAGGACCACCGCACCGCCGAGCAGATCACCAAGAACTAATAGAGGCATAAGGGATAAGGGAGATACGACCATGAACACGACCACCGCTACCCCAGCCGCTCAGACCGTCGAGCCGGGAACGCCGTTGCACTGGTTCCTGGAGGTCTGGAGCGGCGACGCCGCCGCCGACGTCGCCAAGGCGCTCACTTGCACCGAGGTCGACGCCCTCGCCGGTCTGCTGCGCTCCTGCGGCCGTACCGCGGCCGCGCTCGAATGGATCAACGCCCACGCACGGAGCGACGAGGAAGGCGACGCGCACCACCGCACGCCCGCCGAGGCGCTGCGCGCCGAGTTCGACGAGCTCGCGGCATCCGTCCCCGGCCTCGACCTCTGCGAAGAGGACCCCGAGACGTTTGGATACGGGCACCTGGTGTTCTACAAGCAGAACGAGGATGCCCGAATCGGGTTCACCGAAATCTGCGACCGTGCCAGCGACGACCCGGAGCGCGAGGTTACCGGATACGAGTGGCTGGCCGATCGCCGCGGCGCAGACGGCGTGACCGTGGTCACCGCATCCGGCAGTGCTGCTCTCGACGACCTCGACACCATCACCGCGGCCGCGTGGACGTGGGCGACCCAGTAGGCCGCCCTAGCCGTGCCCTCCGGGGCACGGCGCGAGGGGAGCAACCCCCTCACACTCCCCCGGCGCCGCTGCGCGTCGGGGCGTGCTCCCCTGCGGGTCGCCGGTATTCATCGGGCTTCGGGCATCGTTCCTGACGCTCCATCATTGCCGCCGCGGTCCTCCACACAAGCCCCTCCGGGGCCGGCTCCTCCAAGATTTTCGCCACGCGGTCGCTACGCTCCCTCACATCGCGACGAAATTCTCTCCCCCGCCGCCTGCGGTTGTGTTCCGGCCCTGCTGCTGCGGCACTGCTCCGCTTATCAGGAACGAGCCAGCGAATTGATCGAGAGAGGAAGAGGGACATGATCGAGAACGAGCTGACGGTATACAGCAAGCCGAGCTGCGTCCAGTGCAACGCGACCTATCGTGCGCTTGATGCCAAGGGCATCCCCTACCGCGTCGTGGACCTCAGCCAGGATGACGCTGCGCTCGAGTACGTCAAGGATCTCGGGTACGCGCAGGCTCCCGTGGTCGTCGTCGACGATCAGGACCACTGGGCAGGATTCAACCCCATCGAAATCGACCGTATCGCCGCACACATGGGATGACCGATGAGCGAAGAACAGCAGGACGAGCGGGGCCCCGTTTCGTGGGAGGCATTCAATTGGATGCGCCAAGAGATTCCCCGACTGCAGGCCGAGGTCGAGCAGCTGCGTCGAGACGTCGAGTTCTGGCAACAGCAGACGAATCACTGGTACATGA
This sequence comes from Microbacterium sp. JAI119, assembly GCF_013410135.1. NCBI lineage: Bacteria > Bacillati > Actinomycetota > Actinomycetes > Micrococcales > Microbacteriaceae > Microbacterium > Microbacterium sp. JAI119. The sequence continues at coordinate 15,626 of NZ_JACCCK010000009.1, read as the reverse complement.
AGGCCAACTACACCCCCGAGCAGATCGCGGAGTTCGCCCGCCGTCGCGCGCGCGGAGAATGACCCTTGCCACTAATAGAGGCATTAGATACAATAGAGACATAGACCAAGACGCGCGAAAAACCGCGGATTGTCCCGCCGGATAAATAGAGGCATTAGGTACAGGAGGACAGCATGAGCATCGAGAACTACTTCGGCAGCGTGATCCACAGCCGCACCCGCGAGGACGCACTAGCGGATGGTGACCTGGTGGACGTCAGCCACATGGCCCGCGAAGCTCGCTTCCGCATCCCCGTCGCGCTCACCAAGGCAGCATGGGCCGAGGCGGTCGAGTGGGACGACGACAGGCCCGAGCCCCAGGATGAGGACGGGCGGCTGTGGGACGTGCTCTACATGGCCGGCATCGCCGCGGGCAACGCCCCGGGAGGCGATCGCGTTACCTTCCGCGTGTTCCGCATCCCGAACGAGGACCGAGGCCGGCAGTGGAACGAAGCCGAGCTGATCGAGCTGGCCCTGCATATCGGCCCCGGCGACGAGGCCGAGCCCGTCGTGACGATCATGCTCCCGCGCGAGGACTGATAACCAATCCCGGCATTGCCACTAATAGAGGCATTAGGTACAATGGAGGTACACAACATGAAGGAGCTGATCGTGACCAAGCTGGCAGACCTGCGGGAGGGGGACGTGCTGACGGCCCTCGACGGCAAGTTCTATGCCAAGCCCCTCACCGTCCTCGACGAGCTGGCACCGATTACCACCGGCAGCCCCGTTCGCGGTGTTCGGTTCGAGCCGCCTACCAGCTCCGGCATCGAGTGGGTGTTCTACCCCGCCCAGATGGACGGGCACCGTATGACCATCAACCGCTACGGGCTCTGACCCGTTGCAAACTGGTACTAATACCGGCATTACCCCCAACACAGAGAGAAAGGAACCGCTCACCATGAGCTACATCACCCGCACCGGAAACCTCGCCGCGACTCCCGTCCTGCGCGAGAACGACAAGGGCAAGCCGTACACCTACGCTCGCGTGCTCGTGACCGACCGTATCCGCAAGGACGACGGCAACTACGAGGACGGCGGCACGATCGGCTACGACGTGTCCGTGCAGGGCAACCAGGCGGTGAACCTCGTCGAGGCCGCGGAGCGCTCCGGCAACATCCGCATCACATTCGCGGGGGAGTACCGCACGACCATCTACCGCCCCGAGGGCGGCGAAGAGCGCATCCAGCACGAAGTCCGAGCCGATGAGGTCGGCGTGAGCCTGCACCTCCAGTCGGTGACCGTGGAGCGCAGCGGCACGACCGAGTGACCGCGCCCGGGAGGGGAGTGCTCCGCGTGCTCCCCTCCTTTCCTCATACCCAATAGAGGCATTGTCCCTAATGGGGATACACTCAGATCATCCGACCCGGGAGGAACCCGTGACCATGACCACCACGCGCCAGGCAATCATCCTGACCGCCTGCAACCAGAAGGGCGGCGTTGGCAAGTCGACGACGCTCTATCACCTGACCCGTGCTGCCGTGCTCGCCGGCCTGCGCGTTCTCGTCGTCGACAGCGACCCTCAGGGCAATATCACGAGCGTGCTCACCGAGGACGTAGGGGAAACGGAACCGGGCTTGGCCGACGTGCTCAGCGAGTACGCGCCCGACACCATCGCAGACGTCATCGTGCCGGGAATCTGGGACGGCCTCGACGTCGTGCCGACCACGGGGGAGACGCTCGGCGTCGTGCGCGATCAGCTCGTCGTAGCTGGAGCATCCCGAGAGGGTCGGCTGAGCCGCGCACTGGAGCCGCTGCGCGGCGACTACGACCTCATCCTGATCGACTGTGGCCCGAACCTCGACCAGCTCGTCATCAACGCGCTCACGGCCGCTGACGGCGCGCTCGTGGTCACCCAGACGAAGCTCTGGAGCGCCAACGGGCTCGCAAAGCTGCTCGACACCATCACGCAGGTGCAGCAGAGCTACAACCCCCGGCTGCGCGTCGCCGGTGTCGTGCTCAACCAGCACGAGGCGCGGACGGTCGGCGGCGGCCACTGGGCCGACGAAATCGAGGCGGCGGCCGAGGCGCGCGGCCTCTCGCTGCTGAGCCCGCCTGTTCCGAAGCGCCAATCGATTTCGGACGCCACTGAGGAAGGTCTTGGACTCGATGAGGGCGGCCCGGACTGGCGCGAGCTCGCGGCAATCTACGACGGATACCTCACGCAGCTCACCGGAAGGAACTAAGAACATGGCCACGAAGCGAACCGAGCGCCGCACGTCCGCGCTCAGCGGGCAGACGCCCGTCAACACCCAGGCAGTGCCGGCGGCACAGCCGACTCCGACCCCGGCTGCAGTCGCCCCCGCAGCGCCGGCCCCCGCGCCGACGCAGGCCGGGGGAGTGGCAGCGAAGATGCCGCCGCGCCCGAAGATGAACTACTACGCGGACAGCGACCAGGCCGGGCGCATCCGCGCCGCGTTCTTCGCCGGCCGCGACAAGTACCGCTGGCGGACCATGACCGATATGCAGTTGCACGGCGTGATGGGCCTCGTTGAGTCGCTGGAGCGTGAATTCAACGACGGCGAACACTTCGACCCGATGCCTCCCGGCACCGGCCCCGTGGGCCGGCCGCTGGAGTGACGAAAGAGAACCGCAATGCTTGAGAACCTGGACAACATCATCCAGTGGGTTGCGATCGTGGCTGCCGTCGCGTCCGTGATCCTTGTCATCTACTCCTTCGCCACGAGAAGCGTTATGGAACCCAAGACGGGAAGTCTCGTCATTGGCATCGTTGGCTTCATCGCTGCGGGACTGATCTTTGTCCTGTCCGGCGGAGTGGTCACCTTCCAAGCGGCATAGCTCCATGCTCCGTACGTTCAGAGCGGCGGCGGCGGCCGCCGTTCTCGTAGCGATACTCGCCGGATGCTCAGCGGGCACCGACGAGCTGCGCGTGACCATCGACGGGGTGACGATCACCGCCGAGCAAGCAACCAGCGCCGACGCGCAGCGCGAAGGGCTCAGCGGGCGCGACAGCGTGCCGGAGGGCACCGGCATGTGGTTCCCGCTCGAGCACGCACAGCGCACGGAGGTGTGGATGCAGGACACCCGTGTGCCGCTCGACGTCGTGTGGATCCGCGACGGGCGCGTGACGGGCGTTGTGACGCTCCAGCCGTGTTCGACGGACGCATGCCCCAGTGAGGCGTCCCCGGGCGTCGTAGACGCGATTCTTGAGGCCCCGGCTGGCACATTCAGCCATGTGTCGCCAGAGACAACCGTGCAGGTAGAGAGCGAGTAGGACAGATGGGCGTAGGACGGATTGACACCCCGCAGGCCAGGCAGATTGTGCAGACCGTCGCGGCGCAGCTCATCATCGGCTATGCGCCCCCGCACATGGTGGCGGCCGACGACCGGCGAAGAGCGGCGCAGCTCCGGAGGATCTTCGGAGACGACACCCACCCTGAGCCGAGCATCATCATCGGTGCGAGTGATGACCGGGGGATGATGCTGGGCGGCGCCGTGGTCGAGCCGTTCGTGTCCGACGAGCTGATATCGAAAGAGCCCGACGCCGCGCGGCAGTTCGCGACAACACACCGAATCCTCGCCGCCCTCTTCGTGCTGCCTGAGGCCCGCGGGTCCGGTATCGGCCGAGAGCTGCTTTCAGAGGCCGCGTACTGGGCTCTTCCTCATGGTGGCCGCTACCTCGATGGGTTCGTGGACGACCGGAACAATAGCGCGGACTTCTACCGCAGGTCCGGTGCGACCGTTGTCGGTCACAACACGGGACTCCCCGCACGGCGTCCCACCAACAGCGAGCTGAGCCATTACCCGGGCATTGACGGAACATGGTTTTACGTCGACGCATGGCGAATGCACCAGGGCAAGATCAACTGCTCGCGGTGCCGCGACGTGTTCGAGTTCGTCGACGAGGACGGCGGCTACCTCCTATGCCCCAACTGCGGGACGCCCGAGGCGAAGTAGCCACGCTCGACGTCTGATGTTCCCGTAACGATGTCTCAGTGGGAACGAACAAGCGCTACCCGCATCTGCCGGCGCAGAGGGGCGAAGAGCGAGAGCTGCGCGAGGCGCGCAAGCGCGGGCCGCTGCGCACCCTCGATTCCCTCCAGCTTCGATTGCATGCGCAGCCGCTCACCATCGTTCCCGAGCAGATGACGATATGGGGTCACGCCTGGCTCCAGTTCGGGGATACGAACGTCCGGTGCGTCGTCCAGGTGAAACGTTGGACGGCCGACGCCGTGGGCGTCCAGGTGACGATCGACGGCGACAAGCTGCGGTGCTGGGTATGGCAGGGAGCATGTCAGCGAATCTCTGACCCGACCGACGTTTGGTAGCCCCGCTGTAAACGATCGCCGGGTTAGTGGACGGCTCCGAGTTCAATGCAGAGAACGCCACCGACGATGAGGACGATGCCGAGGCCCATCAGCCAGGTGAAGGGCTCTTTGAAGAGGAACTTGCTGAGGATGGCGGTGAGTGCGACGCCGGATGCGGCCCAGATGCCGTAGGCGACGCCGAGCGCCATGCCGCCGGCGAGGGCGAGGCTGAGCATGGTGAATGCGAGGACGTAGCCCACGGCCACGCCGACGTACCACCGCTTCTTGTCGACGGCCATACGCAGGGAGAGCGTGCCGACGACCTCGAAGATGATTGCGCCGATGAGGAACAGCCAGACCATCACGCGACCTCTGCCTTCTTCTTGTGACCGGCCTGTGCGCCGAGTTCGACGCACAGCACTCCGGCGATGACGACGACGATGCCGATGCCCATCAAGAGCGTGAGCGGTTCGCCGAAGATGATGAGGGAGAGGAGCGCCGTGAGTGCGACCCCGGAGGCTCCCCAGATGCCGTATGCGACGCCGAGGGCCATGCCGGTGCGCAGCACGAGGCTGAGGAACACGAAGGCGCCGATGTAGCCGGCTGCGACGAGTGCATAGAGGGCGGGTGCGTCGAGCGCCCCCTTGAGAGATAGTGAGCCGGTGACCTCTGCGGCGATCGCGCCGATGAGGAACAGCCAGCCTTTGGCTTTGTTGGTCACTGGGGGTCTCCTTCATTCACGAGTTGCAGGGCGATCGCGCGCAGGACGGATCGTTCGTCGTCGCGGACGGTGGGGATGCCGAGAGCAGCGTTGAACCACGCGCCGTCGGCCAGCAGGCGGGCGGCTCGAAGTGATGCGCGGCTCGCCGGGTCAGTGTCGATGTCGGTGCCGAGCCACGGGGTGAGGCGTTCCGCCCACAGCGCAGACAACCGCTCCCGCAGGTTCACGTCCGCGAGCAGGGCGAGATCGCTGGAGTCGAAGTCGCCATTGAGTGCGTAGTCGACGTACGCGCGCAGCTTGTCGATCGGCTCGGCATCCGTCGAGGCCCGAGTATGCAGATCCGCTTCCCAGCGGTCGATGATGCGGTTCACGACTGCGACAGTGAGAACTTCTTTCGTGCCGAAATGGTGGACCACCCCGGGCTTCGTCAACCCCGCCTCGCGAGCGACTGCATCGAGGGTGAGGGCATCGCCGCGGCGAAGTACTTCAACTGCGTGATCGAGAAGTTCGATTTTGGTTGGCACATTTCAAATATACCTACCATAGGTATGGTAGGTCAACTCAGCTGCGGGCTCAGCCGTAAACGATCGTTTTCGGCGGCCTCGTCGACGTCGACGACCAGGTTCGCGACACGCCGAGAAATGATCCGCCGAAACCCCCTGCCGAAACAGAATCACGCCGGAACATCGGCAGTACCGTTTTCGGCATGGCACACGAAGTCGGCTACGCCCGAGTCTCCAAGCGCGAGCAGAACCCGGACGCGCAGGAGGCTGAGCTGCGCGCCGCTGGCTGCGAACGAGTGTTCGTTGACCACGGCGAATCCAGCCGTGTCGCAGACCGCCCCCAGTGGCTTGCCTGCCTCGACTACCTCCGGCCGGGGGACACCCTCAAAGTGCGCCGGCTTGACCGGCTCGCCGGCAGTGAGCGCATCCTGATCGAGACGTTGCAGGACCTCGACGCCCGACAGGTGAACATCGTCAGCCTCACCGAGCCGATGATCGACACCACGACACCGATGGGCCGCGCCCTCTACGGCATCGTCGCCGTGTTCGCGCAGCTCCGCGTCGACACGATCCGAGAGAACACGACCCGCGGCCTCGACTACGCCAGGACCCAGGGCCGCGTCGGCGGCCGCCCGAGCGTCATGACGCCCGAACGGATCGCGACGGCGGAGCGCATGCGCGCGGAGCAGCAGAGTTGGGAGAGCATCGCCCGCGTGCTCGGAGTTGGGGCCACCAGTGTTCGCCGTGCGCTCAACCGCTAGACCCCGCTAACCGTCTCTTATAGAATGTTCTATAGGAGGTGATCGTTATGACGATCGCAGAGGTTCCGGCCGAGGCGCGAGCGGCAATGCGCGCCCGCCGCCGGAAGGAAATGGACGAGCTGGACTACCGGCGCGAGCTGCGCCGGCTCGAAGAGTGCGGTTACAGCCAGACGCAGATCTCCAAATGGCTCGGGATCGCGCAGCCGTCAGTGCTCAGCGCGCTCCGCACGGCCGCCAAGGTCACGATGCCGCTGGACGGATTCTCCGGGGCGACGCCCTACGAGATTTGCCAGCGCTACGCGGGCGGTCTGATCGACCGCGCGCAGCTCGTCGACGAACTCACACGGTTCCCCTACGTCGAAGGCGGCCGCACAGACGGGTATGACTCTCTCATCGTCGACCCGGCCGGCACCTGGTCCGAAGTTAGTGACGCGCGACGTCGCGGGCTCATCGAGAACGATGTCTACGAGGAAGTGTTCAACCGCCGCCACAACTCCACAGCCACGCCGGCACCGGCTGCGGAGGAAGCGCCCGCACCGCGTAAGGTCTCGCCGAAGGATCGCGCGCGCGACACCGCTCGAGAAATCGCCACGGCGGTCGGCGGGGGAGAGGTCACCGAGAAGAACGGCCGCTTCTTCATCAAGACCAAGAAGGGCGTGCAGCTCGAAGTGAAGGGCCCTCGTGGAGGGTTCTCCGAGCGCAGCAGCCGCGCCGGCAAGATCCACGCCGTCAGCCTTCCGAGCGGCAAAGTTGTGAAGGTCAGCAAGGGCAGCGGGAAGGTCCACGCTCACGATCGGCACGGCGACTAGAGCGTGGTTTCCGATGCAGTCGCTCGCCACATGGATACCGTGCGCGAGCTGTCCAAACCTGGCCAGGCACTCTCGAAGGATGCCCCCACCGCCACGACGAACAACCCCGCGTGGTGGGTCGGCGGTGAGCCGACACTGGCGCGCGACCTTCTCCACGAACGACTGATCGACGAAGCGCGCGCCGCGGCTCCCGACGTGGAGCAGCAGTACCGCGCGATCGTTCTCGCCGGCCCTCCCGGCGCCGGCAAGAGCACTGTCCTGGCCGACGTGCTCGGAGAGCACCGAGGGAAGTACCTCGTGATCGACGCGGACGAGTTCAAGCGGTCGCTCCTGCGCGAGGCGCAGCAGGACGGGAGCTACGACACGTGGCTGATGCCTGATGCCATTCGCGAGCGTGAGGCGCAGGGGGAGAGGTTCTACCCGCTGGAGCTGGCATCCCTCGTGCACGAGGAATCGTCCTACCTCGCCAAGAGCTTGCGAGCCGACGCGATCGCCGCGGGCGACAACATCGTGATCGACACCGTGCTCAGCAACGAGGCGGATGCCCTGGCGCTCGGGCAGCGCCTTGCCGCGGCCGGATACGACGTCCGCGTGATCGACGTCGAGGTTCCCTACGAGCTGTCCGAAGAGCGCATCCGCGGCCGCTGGGAGCATGCCTACACAACCGCCCTAGACGGCGGTGATTCGCTCGGAGGCCGATGGGTTCCCAGCGAGTATGCGCGCGACGTGTTCGATGGACCTGGAGGCCGATCGAAGCCGGAGGCCGCAGCACGCGCCCTAGCCGAGCAGTGCCCCGCAGTCGGCCGATATCGCGTGTTCCGCACGACCGCCGAAGAGGCGCGCGCAGCAGACGCCGAGGGGCGTCCTGCGCAGGCGACAGTCGAGGTCGACAAGTCCCGCAGCTCACGCAGCGCCACGCTCGTCGACACCGCCCTGGCGCGCACGCAACAGCGCGCCGCGGTCGCGCGCCCGACAGTCTCCGACCGGGGCTCATCGACGAACGGACCCGAGCGCTCCTAAACGCTCAATCGGCATCCTTCGAGAGCGTGTCGATCACCGTCACAAACTCCGCCCCCGTGACCGTCACCGTGTTCAGCAGGTGGTAACCGTAGCGCCCGTGATCCGCGAGCTGCTGATCGCGCTCAGCAACCTTCCGAAGCAGATTGCCTCGCGAGTCGTCCAGCGTCGGCAGTGTTGTCGTGATCGTCGTGAACGCAACCAGAGTGCTCATCGTGACGTCCTCTCCCTTGGTTAGTGTCGTCCGAAAGTGAGCAGTTCGGCGCATGCGCCGAGCTGCCTGCTTTCGGCGAACACTTGCCGCCTTGCACGGAGTGGAGGGGCGGTCAAGGGGAGCCCGCAGGGCTCTCCCGAAGGGACGCGTAGCGCCCTTGACGGCCGTGGAACGGAGTGCAACCCCGCGACGCGGGGAGACGCAACAGACCCCGCACCGAAAGCCGGATGCGGGGTCTGCAATGTGCGGGACTATACGAGGTCGGAGCCGCCACCTTCTGACCCGTTCGCGGACGCTGGAGCTGACTGAGAGGACGTCTGCTTGCGCGCGGCGCGCTTGCGCGTGCGCTGCTTCTTGTCCGGCTCATCAAAGCCGATCTTGCGCAGCTCCGCGTCGGTCCATCCGGCCGACAGCGCGGCGTTGTATCGCAGCACGTCGTCGCGCTCAGCGTCGCTCACCGAGGCGGCGAGTTCGCGCTCCAGCTCGGCGCGGCGGCGGTCCGCGTCGGCGCGCACGTCGACGACGTTCTGACGCGCCTCCGCGAGGCCCCGAATGGCGCTCAACCGCTCCTGCTGGAGCTGGTTCGCGCGTGCTTCTGCTTCTTCAACGGAGAGTGTTTTAGCCATATCCATAGTGTATGTATCGGTTCCGTCAAACACCAGAGCGCGCGCAGCGCGGGGAGGCTCCGAAGCGGCGTAGCCGCTTCCACCCCCTCCTGTCGTCGGGTGCGGCCTCTGAGGAGTCCCAGACGGAGCAAGCTATACAGTTACCCGGGGTAACTGGGGCTTGATCCTCGACACGGGGTCGCGGATGCGGCACACTGGACGTGTGGTCCCCGATCGGGGTCGCTGCGCTGGGCATGAGAGAGGTGGTGTTGGTATGGCGAACGAGTCGCCAGAACGCCGCACGCCCAAGGGCAGGCGGCGGCAGAACGTCAAGGGCGGTCGGACGATCAGGCATGAGGTCTGGGTGTCGCCCGAGGAAGAGGGCGTGCTGTACCGCGCAGCCCTCGCCCAGGACGTGACGATTCCGCGCTACCTGGTGGAGCGCGCCACGGCACAGGAGACGGGGGAGACGGCGACAGCTCGACGCGAGCAGCTTGCCGACCTGTTCCGGCTGCACCGTTCACTCGCGAGCGTCGGTAACAACCTCAATCAGATCGCACGCGCAACGAACGCCGAGGGGTTCGTGCCCGTCGAGCTGCGCGACGAGCTGCGGCACACCATCGCCGTGGTGCGACGCACTGCGGAGCAGATCGACGAGGTAGTGGATCAGCTCGGAGTCCGCGCATGATGCCGAACGTCGTGCGCGGCGATCGCATGTCCGGATTGCTGACGTACCTCGCGGGAGCGGGTCGCCACAACGAGCACACGGAGCCGCACGTTGTCGCAGGCGATGACGCGATCATGGCGTGGCACTCAGACACCGAGCTTGGACGTGACTCTGCACTCGCGATCGCGCGGCACCTCGACCGCACCAAGCAGGCGTTTGGTACGGAGGTTGCGGGCGGTCACGTGTGGCATTGCTCGCTGTCGCTGCGCGCCGAAGAGGGCATGCTGACGGACGATCAGTGGAATGCGATCGCCAACGACTTTGTGAAGCTGATGGACTTCGATGACGCCGAAGGGACGAAGGCTCCGACACGGTGGGCTGCCGTCCGCCACGGGGTCAGTCAGAACGGCAATGACCACATTCACATCGTGGTCAACCTCGTGCGCGAGGACGGCACGAAGGCGAGCGTTCACAACGACTTCCACCGTGCTCAGAAGGCGTCACGAGCACTGGAGCAGAAGTACGGCCTGGAAGTGCTGGAATCGGCGTCGGCCGAGCGGTCGACGCGCGGCTACGACCCGGCCGAGCAGGAGGCGCAGGCGCGGTCACGCGCTGAGTGGAAGTACGAGCGTGCGCGCACTGACAGCGACGAGCTGACGCCGCCGTGGGAGCAGCTTGCACCCGCGGACCGGCAGGCCCGAGTCGCCGCAGAAAAGAGCACCGATCAGCCCCGGTATGCGCTCGCGCGAACCGTCCGCGGATGCGCCACCGCGGCGGAGAACGAGGGCGAGTTCGTGCGCCGCATGCGGCGGTCCGGCCTCATCGTTCGCCCCCGGTTCGCGGAGGGCACCCAGGACGTCATTACCGGCTATAGCGTGGCCCGTCGACCCGAGGCCGGCGAACGGCCGATCTGGTACGGCGGGGGACACCTGGGACGCGACCTGACGCTGCCGCGACTGCGCGCCGAGTGGCCCGACACGGCGAACGGCGCGACGGATGCCGCGGCCGAGTGGAACGCCGCCTACCGCGGCCGCCGCGTCGTCCAGCCGGGACGCGAGGCGACCGAGGTCGACCCGCAGATGTACGAGCAGATGAACGCCGAGCTGGGTGAGCTGCGCGAGCGGCTGCGCGGTGTTCCGGTCGACGATCGCGAGACGTGGGCGCGCGTCGCACGACACACGGCTGGAGCGTTTGCCGCGTGGTCCAACGCGGTCGAGAACGAGCCTGGCGACCTCGCCCGCGCGTCCGACATTCTGTCGCGCTCTGCGCAGACGTGGCGCACGCCGATCAAGCCGAGGCCCACCAGCATGGGGTCGCTCGCCGGCACGGCGATGCTTCTCGCATCGGGTGCCCGTGGCGGGCAGGGTCTTGCCGCGCAGGTCATTATGATCCGCCAGCTCGCCAACCTCGCCAAGGCTGTCCACGACGCCGCGCGAGCGAGCGGCGAGCTGCGTCAGGCGCAGGCGATCCGGGATGCCGAGCGCGACCATCTGCGCACCGTGCACGCCCGCCTGGAGGCATACGCAACGACCGCACCGGCACCAGCTCCGGCCTGCTGAGGCCAGTGGTGATCCGTGACGGTCGCTCCCGGGATCAGTGCGGCAAGCGTGGACTCACCCGCGCCACCGTGTGCACCGACGATCCAGAGAGGCGACCAGTGGCCGACGTACTGGAAAGGCAGTCGGTCGGCCGCTTCGGGCGCAGGCACGCCGAGCTGCGGAGCAGTCGGACCGGTCGGAATCGCTGACCGCTCGATCAGCGGCTCAACTGGCGTCGGCTCCACAGCTGGGCGACTGACCCACGGATTCCCTTCGCTCATCGTTATGACCCCCCCGATAATGAATTGTGGTCTCCCCCCCCACACTAACCCATCTAGCACGATTGGAGCAAGATGAATATGTTTAGGTGTCTCCCCCCAACACCAAACCGTCTACCCATGTTTAGTACGTTCTGTTATAGTCTGGTGGCATGCGAACAAGAGAGCACCGTGTGATGGGCGGCCCCCACGACGCGCTCGATGCCCTCTTCGCGAATCTCCCTGAGACGTTGACGGTCAAGGAGGTATCCACTCTCGTGCGCAAGACCCCGCAGGGGGTCTACAGCATGCTCAAAGCCGGGAAGATCCCCGGCTACGAGGTTGCAGGTGGGTGGATCATCATTCGCGATGAGCTGAAGGACCAGATGCGGCGGGGGTCGACCCGGGAGCAGCAGACAACGGAGGACTGATTCATGCAACGAGTGTGGCCGGCGATCACGGCCGTAGCGCTAGTGGCGCTGACGGCCGTTGGATGCACGAACGCCAGCGATTACCCGAACACATACCCGACAGATACTTTTTCTCCGTCGGTCACACCCAGCATGCCGAACCCTTCCGGCCTCCCGACCGTGCCGCCCGGATACATCGACGAGGACACGGGGCAGACCATCGCCCCGGTCCCTGTCGCCACCTGGAGCGACACAGACCGAACCGCAGCGATCGAGGCGGCGGACGCGGCTATGGCCGCGTTCGCCCGCCCCGCGCTCGATCAGGACACCTGGTGGAAGGAGCTTTCCCCGCTCCTGACACCCCAGGCCCGCACCGACTACGCCTACGTGCAGGCATCCGTCGTACCCGCCAGCCGTGTCACCGGCAGCGGCTCGATCACCGATGACACCAGCGCCATGGTCGTGCACATCGACGTGCCGACCGACGTCGGCCCTTACACGCTCATACTCACGCGCCTCGACGGCGCGAGTCCCTGGCTCGTCGCCCGATTCACCCCGCCCGAGGGCGTGCGCTGATGAGCGACAACAACAAGAAGCTCGGACCCGTCGTCGCGATCCTCGTGCCGGCGCTCCTGCTCGGTGGCATCCTCTCCATCCCTCTCTTCGCCACGGCTGCACTCGCGTGCAACCCCGAGAGCGGGCCAGGAACCAGTGTGAGCATCGACCCCGATACCGTGCCGAACATCGAGGTCGGTGGGTATGGTCACGATCAGCTCGTGAACGCTGCGCACATCATCAAGGCCGGCGCAGACAAAGGTCTGGGCGTGCGCGATCAGACCATCGGCGTCATGACGGCGATGGGTGAATCCTCGCTCGTCAACATCGACTACGGCGACTGGGAGACGAACGGCGTCCGCAACCCGGACGGCACCCCCACGACCTCGATCGGCCTATTCCAGCAGCAAGACGGCTGGGGTACCCCGGCCGAGCGCATGGACCCGTACATCACGTCGACAAAGTTCTACGACGCGATGGTCAAGAAGGTCCCTGACCCCGAGCGACAGGCACTCGCGCCCACTCTCGTCGCTCACCGCACGCAGGTGAACGCCGACCCGTACCACTACGAGAAGTACTGGGACACCGCCGTGCAGATCGTCGAAGCCCTCGCCGGCGTCGACACCGGCCTCACCGAGGGCACCGGCGACCAGGTGTGCAACGGCGAAAGCCTCGTGCCCGGAACCGTCAACAAAGACGGCTGGGCCGCCCCCGCTGCCGGACCGATCAGCAGCAACTTCGGCCCCCGCGAACCCGTCATGACGCCCAACGGCCTCAGCAGCTCCTTCCACCGTGGAACGGACCTCGCCCCCGGCTGCGACGCGCCCATTTGGGCCGCGCAGACCGGCACCGTCGTCGCGACCGGGTTCGGCGTCGGATACGGAGGAAACGGCACCATCGTCATCGACCACGGAGGCGGGGTCGAAACCGTCTACCTCCACATGTACGCAGACGGAATCCTCGTCAAGGACGGAGACAAAGTCGTCGGCGGCCAGCAGATCGCCAAAGTCGGCAGCAGCGGAACCTCATCCGCCTGCCACCTGCACTACGAGGTCCACATCAACGGCGAAGCCGTCGACCCCGAGCCGTTCATGCTCGCAGTCGGCATCACCCTCGGATAGGAGACAAACATGACCAGCGAAGCAGCAAACTTCCCCCGAATCGAAGCCCTCACCCACGAGGACGGAACCGGTGCGCTCATCGTGCAGGGACGACGACACGACGTGACCACGCCCGATGTGCACCAGACCCGCGCCCAGCTCATGCAGCTCGCCGCCGACCAGGCCCGTGCACTCGGCCGGCCCGTGAAAGTCACGACAGGCGGCGTCGAGCCGACCTATCACCTGATCGTCGACGAACACGCACAGGTGAGCGAGGACACCAGCCCACCTGCCGCGACCACTACTCGAGGCGCGGCCCGCGCCGCCGCCCAGGACGTCATCACCGACGTCCCCGCTCCCACGGAAGCTGCGCCGCCTGCAGTCGCACCGTCGCCCGCTCCTGCAGTCGCCGCCGAACCGGCTCCTGCAGTCGATGTGCCGCCGCGGCCGCCGCTGCCCGCACCGACCGCAGCGCCGGCCCCCACAGTCGCACCAGAGGCCACAGGAGCGGCCGCCTGGACGACAGAGGCTCCCGTGACCCGTCGCGAGGTGCGCACGTCGTTCCTCACCCAGGAGCAGATCGAGAAGCCCGCGACGACGGGCATTCGCGGGGCGCTCACCCGTGCCGGCATCCGCATGGCACCCAGCGACGCAGAGCGCGCCGTGCGCGCCGACGAGCGCGCCGTGAGCCAGCACTGGCCTGGCCCCCGTACCATCGCCGTCGTCAACGGCAAGGGTGGCGCCGGCAAGACGCCCGCGACCATCCTCCTGAGCGCGACTTTCGCGCGGTACGGAGGCGCAGGCGTTCTCGCATGGGACAACAACCAGACCCGTGGCACGCTCGGCTGGCGCACCGAACAAGGTCCGCACGCCAGCACGCTGCTCGACCTCCTGCCCCACGCCGAACGGCTGCTCGGCACGGGCGCACAGGCGGCCGACCTCGCCCACTTCGTGCACCACCAGACCAGCGACCGCTTCGACGTGCTGCGCTCCAATCCCACCGCCCGGGCAAACGAACAGCGCATCACGCCGACCGACGTCGACGCGATCCACGCCGTCGCCGCGAAGTACTACCGGCTCATCTTCATTGACAGCGGGAACGATGAGAGCGACCCGATGTGGCTGCGCATGATCGACCTGGCAGACCAGCTCGTCGTCTCCACGACGACCCGAGACGATCACGCGGAAGCCGGCGCACTGCTCCTGGAGGACCTAGCTACACGTGACGCACGCTCCGCCCGTCTCGCGCGGGATGCCGTCACCGTCATCACCCAGGCCGATCCCAAGGCCACCCGTGCCGACATGCAGCACGTCGCCAACGGGTACAGCGCCCTCACGCGCGCCGCGGTGATGATTCCACACGATCCTGCCCTCGTCGACGGGCAGATCACCTACGAGAGCCTGCGACCCGCCACGCAGCGCGCATGGCTCGCTGCGGGCGCAGCGGTCGCCGGAGGCCTCAACGGAGCGCCGCGCGGATGACCGAAGCTCAGAAGGTCGGGACCTGGCCCCGCATCCAGGTCGAGATTCGATCCGAGGCCCAACACGTCTCTGCGGTGCTCCGCATCAACGGAGCACCGCAGGGCTGCGCCTCCCCGACCGTGGAGGGCATGCGGGCTGGCATCATCGCTCGCTGTGCCGCCCTCGCAGACACACTCTCGCGACCCGTCGCGGTCGACGTCGACGAGGCCGGACAGCGCTACCGCATCGCCGTGCGGCCCAACGGCGTCGTCCAGCCGATCGACACCGGCAACACGATCGCTGATGCGTCCCGACTGACCCCCGTCAACGGCCCGTGCCGGCAGTGCCAGCAGCTCGTCATCATCACCGCTGCCACGTGCGGCGCATGCGGCAGCGAACAGCCGTTGCGCGTGGAGCTCAGCGACACTCCCCCACGCTCTCCCGTTTCTCCGCCCCCGGCGACTCAGGCCACCGTGCCCGCCGCGATTGCCCCGGAATACCGCCGCACAGCTACGCCGCTGCCCGAGGTCGATGAGCACACCGTGTTCGTCCGCGCACCGCGGCCGCAGCTAATCGTGCAGCTCGACAGCGGCGAGACGATCACGACGCCGGCTCCGGCCGTTCTCGGCCGCAACCCCGACGCGATCGACGGGCACACTCCCGTGAAGCTCCCCAGCCCCGGCCGCGAAGTCTCGCGCACCC
>NZ_JACCCK010000008.1:0-80277 GCF_013410135.1 Microbacterium sp. JAI119 | reverse complement strand
CCCGCGGCTACCGCAACCGGCACAACTACCGGCTCCGCATGCTCCTCGCCGCCGGCGGACTCACCCCATGACCCCCACCGGATGTCCGAAGAGCCGGATTACGAGTTGGGCGTGCACGTCGTGCTCGCCGGTTTCCAGGTCAAGCACGTCTACGACACCCATGTGAACCAGGAGGCGCTCCCGTCCATCCGCCGTCTCCTCACACAGCGCACGCGCTGGGCGCAGGGCAACATCCAGTGCGTGAAGTACATCGGCGAAGTGGTGAAGTCTCCTCATGTCGACAGCGCGGGTGTGATCGAGACCAGCTACTACCTCGTCCTCCCGTTCCTGCAGATGCTCGGCGCGCTGTCATTCACGATCCTGGTGGGTGCGCAGGTTTCGCTGTTGATCCAGGATCCCGCTCAGGTGCAGCTCGCGCTCGGCAGCGTCCTGGGCCTCGTCGGACTTCTCTCGGTGTTCTCGATCGCCCCCTTCGCTGTCTGGGGCTTCGTCTACAAGGTGCGCTGCGAGCCGCAGGCCAGCTGGTTCACGGCCCTGATGTGGGGGCTGGGTGTCTGGCTCTACGTGTATTACATGTACATCTGCATCGCGCGGGCCTTCCTGCGCATCATGCGCCGGAAGAACGGCTGGGCGAAGACGCGACGTAATGCGGAAGCGCACGTCGTCGTCGGGGGCTCGGTCGCCGTCGAGGTGTGATGCGGGGGACGCCCGTTCCGGCGAACTCACGGCTCGCAGCCCCCGCACGAGCGAGATGCGAAAGACTGGAGGCATGACTTCGCCTGCACTCGACACCCTCCTGGCCCGCATCGTCGAGAGCGGACTGCTCGAGGATCCGATCGCCGAGAACGGGCTGGTGTACGGGCGCGCGATCATCGACGCCGCCGGTACGACCGTCAACGTGAACGTCGATCCGGAGCTGGAGGACGTCCAGAGCGATGACGTGGATCATGAGGCGCTGGTCGCGGCAGTCGCCCGCACCCTCTCGGTCGGGGAGTCTCGGTGGCGCTCGGTGATCGACGAGATCGTCGCCGACATCGAGGATGCCGTCGACGACGAGCCCGTCGCGGAACAGATCGACCTGCGCGATGATCTCGAGGCCACCTCGGTCGTCGTGTTCGCCGACGCGGTGCTTCTCGCCTTCCTCGCGCCGAAGCAGTTCCCCGAGTCGCGCATCCTCGTGCAGCTCGACGAGGACTTCGAGGTCGACGGCGTCGAGGTGCGCGACCTCGACGGCTCGGAGACGATCGACTTCGACACCCTCGACGACCTGCTCGACGAGATCAGCCGCTCCGACAGCTGATCTGCTGAGTGCCGACCTCCTGCTGATGACCGCGGATCCTCGTTCTGCTGCGTCTTCTCCGTATCGTGTCGGGGGAGCAGCACGCGTGGTGCTGTCCGTGCTGGGCGCGATCGTTGCGGGGTTCGCCGTCGCCTGGTGGGTGACCACGGTCCAGCGGATCCCCGTGAGGTCCGACGCCGACCTCGCATCCGTCTCGTTCGGCTTCCCTCTTCCGTGGGTCTCGCAGGACCATTCGTCCAACCCTTTCGCCACCTATCCGGCAGAGGTGGTTCTGCGCCTGACCGGTCGAACGGGCATCGCCTATCCGACCGAATACGAGTGGTTGCCGTTCATCGCCGATGGTGTGATCTGGGGCGCGGCGTTCTGGCTGGTGGGCATGGTCGCTCTACCCGCATTGATGGGGATGTTCCGCCGGGAGTAGGACTCAACGCCCGCAGGCGGAACGCGCCGATCGCAACCGGATCGCGTAATGGTGCCGCGACCTTTCACTCCTGTACGCAGGAGAGAACTCGATTCGACGGTGTTCCGTCGAGCGTTGCGGAAAGGCAGACCTGAATGACCAGCCGCGTGATCGTCCGCAGCACCTGTGCAGTCCTCGCCGTCGGCGCGGCACTCGCGATGAGCGCCCCGCTGACGGCCGCCGTGCCCGTCGCCGCAGCAGCGGAGCAGTCCGCACTGAATTGGGTGGTGAACACGAGACCAGAAGCGCCGAGCGCGGATGTGCTGCGGTCGGCCATCGAAGGCGCCGGCGGGGAGCTGTTGATCACCTATCCCGAGATCGGGGTGACGGTCGCCCGCGCACCCGACGGCGACTTCCCCACTCAGCTCGAGAGTCTCGCCTGGGTCCAGTCCGTTGGCCCGACCCGGACGTCGACCGATCCGGACACGCCGACCGCACCCGGGCCACCGATCGCCGGCGACACGACGGAGCCGACGACGATGCCGGCCGAGGGCACCGCGTGGAACACCGTCGCCATCGGGGCGACGTCACCGTCGGGGAAGGGAGTGGTGGTAGGCATCGCCGACAGCGGCATCGATACCGGACATCCGGACCTCGCCGGCCAGATCGACCCGGCGTTGTCCGTCGGCTGCACCGTCAACGGCGTACCGGACACGAGACCCGAGGCGTGGCAGCCGGGAACCGACGGCGCGAGCGCGCACGGCACGCACGTGGCCGGCAGCGTGGCGGGAGCGGCGAACGGCACCGGCATCGTCGGCGTCGCCCCTGACGCGCGCGTCGCCTCGATCAAGGTCGTCAACGACGACGGCCACATCTACCCGGAGGCCAGCATCTGCGCGACCATGTGGGCTGCTGACCACGACATCCCGATCGTGAACCACAGCTACTACGTCGACCCCTGGTACCTCTGGTGCGCTGATGTCGACTCACAGGGTGCGGCTCTCGAAGCGCTCCGTCGCGCGTACGCCTACTCCCACGACCAGGGCGTGCTGAACGTCGCCGCGGTCGGTAATGAGGGTCAGGATCTCGCCACCATGAGCACGGATGAGATGAGTCCGAACGACGGGACGCTCGAGCCTCGGCCGGTGAACTCCTCCTGTCTTCAGGCACCTGGCGCGCTGCCGGGTGTCATCGCCGTCGCTGCCGCGGATCAGGACGAGGCGACGGGCGCGATCGTGCGTGCGGGATTCTCGAACTACGGTGCGGGCAAGGTCACGGTTACCGCGCCGGGCTTCGTGTGGTCAGCAGTGCCGCGCCAGGACGACGGCTCCGTCTACGCGCTGTATCCCGGAACGTCGATGGCGTCCCCGCACGTGGCCGGGGTCGCCGCCCGCATCCTCTCGGAGACTCCAGGTCTCACGCCGGACCAGTTGACCCAGCGCATCACGGACACGGCGGATCCGCTCGCTGGGCTCAGCGCGGACCGGGTCGGGGCAGGACTCGTCGACGCCGGAGCAAGCTCGACTCCGGCGGTCGGCGTCTACTCGAAGGTCGCCCTCACCGGGCAGCCGTTCCGCGTCAACGGCAGCGGATACCCGGCGAACACCACCGTCGACCTGAAGATCGGCGACGCTGTCGAGAAGGTGCGTACCGACGGCGCCGGTCGCTTCGCCACCGTCTTCGACGTTCCCGCGGACGCACCCCTGGGGGAGGCCACCCTCACGGGCGGAAGCGCATCCGCCCCGGTCATCATCCGCGAATCCCCAGCGGCTCCGACTGTGGTCACCCCCGTCGCCGGATCGACGGTCTATGCCAAGAGCACGAACATCACGGGCACGGGAGTCCCCGGCTCTCTGGTGCGTGTGCACGTCTTCGTCGGCGAGCTCACGCCGTTCGTCCGGTTCGTGCAGGTAGGCATGGACGGTCGGTGGTCGACCACTGCATCACTTCCGCAAGGGGATTATGAGCTGACGGCGCGCACGTTCGTCGGATCGGACATGTCGGCCGTGACAGCCCCAACGAAGTTCTCCGTCCATACGGCATCCGCAATGTCGTACTCGGTGCAGATCGCCCCGCAGGCGGGCGCTGATGACAGCCTGATCCTTCTCGACCTCACGAACGCAGGGGCGTCGGGCGGGGAGGCCGTGGTGGACATCGACCTCGCCGACTACGACGGCTTCGAGGTCCCGGTGCCCCCGACAGGCGAGGTCGAGCGCACCGACAGGGGCCTGCGTTGGAAGCTCACGCTCGATTCGGCGCAGAAGGTTCAGCTGCAGATCCCGGTGAGTGCCGGCGCCGGTGACCTGTCGTTCCCGGTGATCGTCGTGAAGTAGCGCGTGCACGGGCGAAGACCGGTCCACTGTCTGCATATCCCTGTGCGATCGGCTTCGCCCCCCTACCCGTGGAGAGTGCGGCTGCGACGGGTCCGGGAAGATCCCCGCCGCAGCCGCGTGCTTGATTGCGGACCAGATGGTGAGCCGGGTGGCTTCACCGTCCGCCTGCGTGACGGATCCCCATCCTGTCGACGCGCCGAGCAAGCGTGGCATGAGCAAGACGACGAACGGGTGAAGTTCTTACGGTCGGTCGTCGGACCTCGCCCGCACCCGCCGCCAACGATGAGCGATGCCCGTGTCAGAGCCACTTCTTGTACTTGAACACCCCGAACAGGCCGACCGCGAAGGCGAGCATCGCGCCGATGGCCATCGGGTAGCCGAAGGCCCAGTGCAGCTCGGGCATCACGTCGAAGTTCATCCCGTACACGGTGCCGACGAGCGTCGGGGCGAAGATGATCGCCGCCCAGGAGGAGATCTTCTTGATCTCGTCGTTCTGCGCCAACCCGGCCTCGGTCTGACGCCGGGCGACCAGTGCGGAGTGCACGGTCAGCGCGTTCTCCAGGATCGCCCGGAACGAGTCGATCTTCTCGTTGACACGGATCGTGTGGTCGAGCACATCGCGCAGGGAGCGCTGCAGCTCCTCGTCGATGCGGTACTTCGCAGAGCCCCGACGCAGCCACTCCAGCATGCCGTTCAGCGGATGCACCGCCCGCTGGAAGTTGATCACCTCGCGGGACAGCTCGTAGATGCGGCGGGAGAGCGCGCTGTCGTCGTCGCCGTCGCCGAAGAGCTGGTCCTCGATCTCGTCGATGTCGTTCAGCAGCCCTGCCACGATCGGCTCGTACCCGTCGACGACCTCGTCGAGGATCGCGTAGAGCACGGCCTCCGGTCCCATCGCGAGCAGCTCGGGGTTCGCCTCCATGCGGGCGCGCACGGCGGCGAGGTTCGGGGATTCGGCGTGCCGGATCGTCACCACGAAATCGGGGCCCACGAACAGGTGCAGCTCGCCGAACTCGATCGACTCCTCCTTGTCGCGGTACCGGGCGGGGCGGAGGACGGCGAACAGGGTGTCGCCGTAGCGCTCCACCTTCGACCGCTGGTGGCCGGACAGGGCGTCCTCGACGGCCAGCGGATGCAGGTCGAACTCGCGAGCGACGGACGCCACTTCCTCCGGGCTGGGTCGGTACAGGCCGATCCACGCGATGCCTCCGGCGGCGTCCAGCATCCGGTAGGTCTCGTCCAGGTTCTTGGGGGTCTCCACGCGACGTCCGTGGACGTACACGCCGTTGTCGATGAGGGCCATGATCGGCTCCGTTCTCGCAGGCGCACGGCAGCGGAGAGCTCCGTGCGCGGTTCGTCAGGGGGCGGATGACGCCGCCGACGGCTGCGGGGAAGGACGTGCGAAAGCGGACCAGAGGGTCAACGCGCTAGCGCAGGGAGTCTCGACGCAGCGAAGGCGGCGTCGTAACTATCACCGGACATCGCCATCACCACCTTTCGGGACTCGTCGGGCCGAACGACCCAAGGGGTCAGCATACTCCTCGATGCTGAGCGCCGGCCCCGCTGGGGCTGCCTCGACCCGTCGGCTATCAGGATCCGCCTTCGTTCGGGTCGAAGGCGGATCCTGATCTGCCGACTCGCGGCGCCCCGACCGCAGTCGGGTGATCGGGCGTGCGGCCCGGTTCAGTCAACACCGTATAGCGACCTTTGTCCAGGGTCGATGGACGATGGTCGGAGCTTCGGTGGATCAGACGAGCGTGACGACCTCGCCGCCGCGAGCTGCCGAAGCCTGGGCGGCCTTGGCGATCTCGACGGTACGGATGCCCACGCCGGCGTCGGGCTGCGGCTGGCGTCCCTGGCGCACGGCGTGCACGAACTCGTCGAGCAGGAGCGCGTCGAGGTCGGCGCCCACAGGGTTCCATGTCTCGCCGCGCGCATCGTGCCCGGCGACGCCCTTGGCGAAGGGGCTGACGGTCACGGTGCCGCGCTCGGCGATCACCTGCAGGGTGAGTCCACCCCAGGTGGCCGAACTCATCGGCCAGCTCCAGGAGCAGTCGATCGTGGCGATGACCCCACTCGGGTACTGGATCGTCACCAGGCCGCCGGTCTCGACCTCGAGGTCGCGCTCCGCATGCAGGATCCCGTTCGACACGGCGCGGACGGACTGGGCACGTTCGCCGAGCAGCTCGTCGAGCAGATCGGCGCAGTGCACGACATGGTCGACGAGTGCGCCGCCCCCCGCCAGCTCCGGATCCGTGAACCAGGTCCGGTCCTGCGGAAGCTTGCCGTTGTTGATCCCGGTGACGCCCAGCACCGTGCCGAGGCGTCCGCTGCGCAGCTCGGCGATCGCATCGCGCACGCTCGGGGCGAACCGCACCGGATAGGCGACCATCAGGATCACACCGGCACGCTCGCACGCCTCGCGCATCGCGATCGCATCCTCGACCGTCGTGGCCAGGGGCTTCTCGCACAGCACGTGCACCCCGGCGGCGGCCGCGCGCTCGACGAGGGCGCGGTGTCGGGAGTTCTCCGCGGCGATCACGACCGCATCGGGTTTCCAGGCGAAGGCCTCGTCGTAGGTCTCGACGTAGGCGACACCGAGCTCCGCCGCCAGTGTCGCTCCTCGGGGTGCGTCGTCGGGCGCCGTGGCACCGTCGGGGTCGGCGGCGATCAGCTCGACGCCGGGCATCGCGTTGAGCGCGTGGACGTAGCTCAGAGCGTGCGTGTGCGCGAACGAGAGGACGGCGATCCGCAGCGGGGTGGTGGCGGTCATCGAGTGGCCTCCTCGGCCGTGCGTGCAGATGATGTGGGAGTGGTGACGGTCAGAGCGACCGGGGCGCCGGAGGCGATCGAGGCGTACGCGCCCTCGGCGACGGCGACGGCCTCGATTCCGTCCGCCGGGCTGACCCTGGCGTCGCGCCCCTCGCGCAGGGCGGCCACGAAGTCGGCGATCTCGGCGAAGTACGGGCTCTCCTGCGGCGACATCGGCGGCAGGTAGTCGGTGTCGGCTTCGGGAAGCACGGCGTCGGTGCGCAGCGCGTTGTCCTCGGCGCTGTCGTAGCGCAGGCGACCCTCCGACCCCGCGACCTCGACGCTCGTGCGGAACGGCATACCCGGCGCGACCCAGCTGCCGTGGATGTGACTGATGACGCCGCTGCGGTGCGTGAGCACGACGTGTGCAGTGACCGGTGCGGGCACGCGGTCGTCGACGGTCGGCGGGTTCTGTACCGTGTAGACCGACTCGACGGGTCCGGCGAACCAGACCGCCTGGTCGATGTCGTGGATCATCAGGTCGCGGATGACACCGCCGCCCGCGCGCTCCGAGAAGAACCACGGGGTCTGCGGGGCGGAGCCTGCCCGACTGAACCGCTGCACGGCGAGCGTGCCGATCCGACCGGCGTCGATGCCCGCCTTGATCTGGGCGTACTCGCCCATGTACCGAACGACGTGGGCGGGGAACAGGCGCACGCCCGCTTCCTCGGCGGCGCGGGCGACGGTCGCTGCGATCTCAGCCGTCTCCGCGAGCGGCTTCTCGCAGATCACGTCGAGCCCGCGGGCGATGGCGCGCAGGGCGAAGTCGGCATGCGTGCTGCTCGGGGTCACGATGTCGACGATGTCGACCAGGCCGATGAGAGTGTCGACATCGTCGACGAGCTCGAACCCGTACTCCGCGGCGATCTCCTCTGCTCCGACGAGCGAGGTGACGTAGCCTTCCACCCCGAGCGCCCGCCAGGCGTCGGCGTGCACGCGGGAGATCCCGCCCGCGCCGATGAGTCCGACCTTCAACGTGCTCACTGCTTCTCCTCGGTTGTCTCGTCGGTCGGGTCAGCGGCTACCGAAGGTGCGACCCGCAGGGGGGTGATCGGCGGAGCCGGCATGTCCTCGATGCCGTAGATCTCGGCGGCGAGCCGCTGGAACGCGTGCACGACCGCTCCGTGGGCGGCGGCTTCGGCGCCCAGGCGCGCTTCCGCGATCGGCACCTGGAACGGCAGGCCGAGGTGGCCGGGCAGTGCCGCGCGCAGGGGGTCGAGCAGCTGCTCATGCGCGGCCGAGAGTCCACCGCCGATCACGATCATGGCCGGGTCGACCGTCATGATCAGGGTCGCGATGCCATGGGCGAGCTCGCCGATGAATCCGTCGAGCTCCTGCTGTGCGGCCGCGTCACCGCCGCGCGCCTTCGCGAAGACCTCGGCAGCGGTCGGGGCGGTGCGCCACGTGATCTGGCCCGTCTCGGTGTTCAGTCCCCGGAAGGCGAGGCGGCCGATGTCGCCCGCAGCGTTGTGGATTCCGCGGCGCGGGCGTCCGCCGAGGATCAGTCCCATCGCGATGCGATTGCCGACCGACAGGTAGATGACGTCGTCGACGAGCTGCGCGACGCCGAGGTGATGCTCGGCGACGGCCGCGAGACGAACGCCGTTGTCCACCGCGACGGGGCAGCCGAACGCCTGGCGCAGCTGGGAGCCGATGTCGATGCCCGACCACTCGGGGATGACGACCGAGGTGGTGACGCGCCCCGTGTCGTCGACGATGCCGGGAAGCGAGACGCCGACCGCGCGGACCTTCGATCCCGGGATCGAGACCGCGGAGAGCGTACCCCGCACGTCCTCGATCACGGCAGCCAGCTTGGACGCGCCATCGGGCCGCTCGGCCACGCCGGGGAAGCTGCGCTGCGCGATCACGTGTCCGGCCAGGTCGGCCAGCACGACCCGCACGCTCGCGACGCCGATGTCGACGCCGACGACGGTTCCGGCGGCGGCGTGGAACGAGTAGCGGCGGGCCGGTCGACCCGCGCCGCCGGCGTTCTGCGCGGGGGCGTCGACGATCAGACCGGAGTCGGTCAGGGCAGTCACGGCATTCTCGACGGAGGTGCGCGAGATCTCGAGGGAACGAGACAGATCGTTGACGGTGGCGGGGCCGGAATCACGCAGCTGCAGTGCGGATCGAGCAACGATCGAAAGCGGACCTGTCACGGCCATGTGCTGCCCCCTCTTCTCCGGCTTCGTTGCGATCAACGTCGGGTGCGATCAAATTAGCACACCGAATTCTCAGATCAAGCTTTGTTGTTCTCGAACCGGAAACACCGCTGAAACACGGGCCTGAGAACTTGTACTTGACGAATTATCCCATTGCAGTGTCATAATGAACCGTACTCAGCACGGTATAAGCAAAGGAGCACCATGCGCGTCAGCAAGATCACCGGCGTCGTCGCGGGATTCGCGGCCGCCACCCTGTTGGCCGGATGTTCGGCCGGCGGAGGCAACACCGCAGAGGGTGAGCAGGACATCACGGTCTGGCTCTACCCGGTCATCGCCGACGAGGCGGTGCACAAGGACTTCTGGGACTCGACGATCGCCGACTTCGAGAAGCAGAACGAGAACGTCAACGTGAAGTACGAGATCTTCCCGTGGGCCAACCGCGACGAGGCGCTGCAGACGGCGATCGCCGCAGGCAAGGGGCCCGACGTCGTCTACCTGATCCCCGATCAGCTCGCGGCGTACCAGAAGTCGATCGCTCCGCTCAACGATCTGCTGAGCCAGGAGCGACAGGACGACCTGCTGCCGAACGTGAAGAAGTCGGTCACGCTCGACGGCGACATCCTCGGCGCGCCCATCCTCACCAGCGCCCAGCCCCTCATCTGCAACACCGCCGCCTTCGAGGCCGCCGGTGTCACGGAGTACCCCGAGACCTGGGACGACATCACCGCGATGGCGCCGAAGTTCACGGAGAAGGGCATGTACGCCCTGAACTACCCGGCATCGGCCGAGAACACCCTGAACCTCACGTACTACCCGCTGCTGTGGCAGGCCGGTGGCGAGGTCTACACCAAGGACGGCGACGTCGGCTTCGACAGCAAGGAGGGCGTGCAGGCGCTCACCTTCCTCACCGACCTGGCAGAGGCTGGTGCGCTCGACCCCGAGGCGCTCACCACGAACGTGCCGCTGGAGCAGACCGCGGTCGCTCAGGGCAAGGTCGCCTGCACCTGGAACAACGCGGTCAACGAGGTCGTGCCGTTCTGGGGCGAGGAGAACGTCAAGGTGCTGGCGCCGCTGACCGAGAAGGAGTCCGTGGCCTACGGCACGGTCGGCTCGCTCTCGGTGCTCAAGGGCTCCAAGGCGCAGGACGCGGCGGCCAAGTTCGTCGAGTACGCCACCGGTGCGGACGTCGTCGAGCCCTACCTCAAGGCAGCCGGCTACTTCTCGGCGCTCAGCACCACCGAGCCTCTGTACGCGGATGACCCGCTGCTCGGCGAGGTGGAGAAGTACGTCCCGGACACCACCGTGGGTGAGCTCAACGCCTCGTCCCGCGCGCTGATGGGTGTGCTCGCCCCCGAGATCCAGGCCGCCCTCCTCGGCGACAAGTCTCCCGAGGACGCACTGAAGGATGCCGCGACGGCTGCGGCTCCTCTGATCAAGAAGTAGTCGATCGAGAAAGTAGTCGACCGGGGGCATGCGGAACCCGAACTCCGCATGCCCCCGCACCCTGTCCCTCTCCCCACGTGAGGTAGCACTGATGACCACGGCAACCACGGCGAAGAAGCCCGCAGGGCGGGTGACGAGGCTGATCGCACGACGCGAGGCGCGGATCGCTTTCCTGTTCGTGCTCCCCGCCTTCCTCCTGTTCATCGCCTTCCGCTTCGGCCCCAGCATCGCCGGTGTGGCACTGAGCTTCTTCGACTACGACATCACCGGCGAGATCTCCTGGCGGGGTCTCGACCACTTCCAGCGCATGATCGCCGACCCGCTGTTCTGGCGGGCCATGGGTACGACACTGATCTATACGGTGTTCGCCGTGCCGATCGCGCTCGTGCTCTCGACCGTCATGGCCCTCGGCGTGCGTCGGGCCTTCCGGGGCGCGCGCTTCTTCCGCTCGATCTTCTTCCTCCCCGTCATCACCTCGCTCGTGCTCGCCGGGTCGATCTTCGTCTGGATCTTCTCCGCCAACGGGCCGTGGTCCGCGCTGATGACTCCGCTGGGGCTCGGCGGCTCCTGGCTCGGCAGCACCGTGCTCGTGATCCCCGCCATCGTCGTCGTCGGCGTCTGGTCGCGGTTCGGCTACGGGATGATGATCCTCATCGCCGCGCTGCAGGACGTGCCGCGCGAGCTCGAGGAAGCCGCTCTGATGGACGGCGCGAACGCCTGGCAGCGCTTCCGCTACGTGATCCTTCCGGTGCTGCGGCCGACCTTCTTCTTCCTCGCGGTGATCGAGACGACCGCCGCCTTCCAGGTGTTCGACGTCATCTACGTGATGACTCAGGGCGGGCCGGCGAACGCCAGCTACTCGCTCGTCTACATGCTCTACGACCAGGGCTTCCGCTACTTCGACTACGGCTACGCGGCCGCGATCGGCGTGGCCCTGTTCATCATGACCCTCGTCGTCGCGCTCATCCAGCGCCTGGTGATCGGAAAGCAGAAATGACCGCTCTGATGCAGCCGCCGACGCCGACCGAGACGTCCACGACCCCGAAGCCGGCCAAGACGTCGTCGAAGCAGCGCCGGGCGTATCGTGCGCTCCAGCCGACGGGGTGGGGGATCGTCGGACGATGGATCTGGCTGAGCCTGGCGGGGATCCTCAGCTTCTTCCCGTTCTACGCCATGGTCGTGCTGAGCCTGAAGCCCGGCATGGTGGTCGAGCTCCCCGGCTCGCTGCTGCCCTTCCAGGACATCTCGTTCGACGCCTACGAGCAGGTGCTCGCGGGGCAGAACATCCTCGGATGGCTCGGCAACACCCTCATCTACTCCCTCGTCTCGGTCGTCGCGGTGCTGTTCCTGTCGGCGCTCGCCGGCTACGCCTTCGCCAAGAAGCGGTTCCGCGGCAAAGAGGTGATGTTCTGGTCGTTCCTCGCCATGGTGATGGTGCCGTTCCACGTGACCCTCATCCCGACGTTCATCCTGATGGCGAACCTCGGCGGTGTCGACACCTACTGGGGCCTCATCCTGCCCTCGCTCGCCAACGCGCAGGCCGTGTTCCTGATGCGGCAGTTCATCTCGGGACTCCCGGACGAGCTGTTCGAGGCCGCCCGCATCGACGGCGCCGGCGAGTTCCGCATCTTCCTGCGGATCGTGCTGCCGCTGTGCAAGCCGATCCTCGCGACGCTCGGCATCTTCGTCTTCCTGTGGCACTGGAACGACTTCCTGTGGCCGCTCATCATCGCGAAGTCCAACGCGATGTTCACACTCACCGTCGGCATCTCGTCGCTGCAGCAGCAGAACGTTCCGCTGAGCACCATGCTCGCCGGTTCGGTCGTGGCGCTGCTGCCCATCTTCCTCGCGTACCTCATCGCTCAGCGGTACGTGCAGGAGGGCGTGGCCGGTACGGGCATCAAGGGCTGAGAAGAAGGGAAAGCACCACATGACTCAGCACACTTTCTCATCCGAGGCGGAGCTCGAGGAGGCGCTCGCGACACCGAGCGCCGGCCTGATCGCCGACCTCGCGCGCGGGGCGGGCGACCTCGTGATCCTGGGGGCGGGCGGCAAGATGGGCCCGACTCTGGCCATGCTCGCTCGCCGCGGGATGGATGCCGCCGGACGGAAGGGCGACGCGGTCTACGCGGTCTCCCGGTTCGGCGATGCCGCGATCCGCGAGCGCCTGGAGATCGCGGGAGTGAAGGTCGTCTCGTTCGACCTGATCGAGAACGACGACTTCTCCGCCCTGCCGGACGCCCCCAACGTGGTGTTCATGGTCGGTGCGAAGTTCGGTGCAGCGACCAACGCCTCCTGCGCATGGGAGGTCAACGCCGCCCTGCCCGACCGCGTCGCCCGCCGCTATCGCGACAGCGCGATCTCGGTGCTCTCCACCGGCAACGTCTACCCGTTCCTGCCGGCGTCGTCCGGCGGAGCATCCGAAGAGGTGCAGCCCGCACCGATCGGCGAGTACGCACAGTCGTGCCTCGGCCGTGAGCGCGTGTTCGAGTTCGGAGCGCAGGAGCGCGGCACCAAGGTCGCGATCATCCGCCTGAACTACGCGGTCGACCTGCGTTACGGGGTGCTCGCCGACATCGGCAGTGCCGTGCACGCCGGGCAGCCGGTCTCGGTGGCCACCGCGAACGTCAACGTGATCTGGCAGGGCTACGCGAACGAGGTCGTGCTGCGCAGCCTCGTGCACGCGTCGACCGCGCCGTTCACGATCAACCTCACCGGCCCGGAGCTGCTGAGCGTCGAGTCGATCGCCCGCCGTTTCGGCACGCTGTTCGACCGCGAGGTCGAGATCGTGGACGACCGCCAGTCGACCGCGCTGCTCAGCGACGCGCGCCGGTGCATGGCCCTGTTCGGCTACCCGGCCGTGTCCGCCGAGACGCTGATCGGGATGCAGGCCGACTGGATCGAGAAGAGCCTGCCGATGATCGCCAAGCCGACCAAGTGGGCCGTGCGGGACGGGAAGTTCTGATGGCCGGTTCTGCCGAACGCACCGCGACCGTGCCGTCGCTGCGCCCCGAGGCCGCGGCGACCCTCGCCCGCGGCGCGGTGATCCCCGCGCACCCGCTGGCGCTCACGGCTGATCGCGCCCTCGACGAGCAGCGTCAGCGGGCGCTCTCGCGCTACTACCTCGATGCGGGAGCCGGTGGTCTCGCGGTCGGCGTGCACACGACGCAGTTCGAGATCCGCGACCCGGAGCACGCGCTCTTCGAGCCCGTGCTCGAGCTGGCCTCGGAGGAGATGGACGCCCGAGACGATGCGACCCTCGTCCGCATCGCCGGGGTGGCCGGCGACACCGCCCAGGCGGTGGCCGAGGCGGAGCTGGCGCGATCGCTCGGCTACGACGCCGTGCTGGTGAGCCCGCGCGTCGCCGGGGCCGACGAACGCGCACTGCTCGAGCGCGCCCGCGCTGTCGGCGAGGTGCTGCCGCTGGTCGGCTTCTACCTGCAGACCGCGATCGGCGGCCCGGTGCTCGACCGCGACTTCTGGTGCGAGTTCGCCGCGATCCCCTCGGTGGTGGCGGTCAAGGCCGCCCCGTTCGATCGCTACCGCACGCTCGAGCTCGTGCGCGGGGTGGCTGCCTCCGGCCGTGCCGACGAGATCGCGCTCTACACCGGCAATGACGACGCCATCGTGGCGGATCTGCTCTCCGAGTTCCACGTGGACTCGCCCGACGGACCCCGCACCCTGCGGTTCGTCGGCGGGCTTCTGGGCCAGTGGGCGGTCGGCACGCGGGCGGCGGTCGCGCTGCTCGACCGTGCGCAGCGGGCCATGGCCGGCGACGCCGAGGCCTATCGCGAGCTCGGGCTCGTCGCCTCCGACATGGTCGACGTGAATCAGGCGGTGTTCGATCCGGGCAACGACTTCCACGGCGTGATCGCGGGCGTGCACGAGATGCTGCGTCAGCAGGGGCTGCTCGAGGGGATCTGGTGCCTCGACCCCGCCGAGGGGCTCTCGCCGGGGCAGGCCGAGGAGATCGCCCGCGTGCGTCGGGCATACCCGGCCCTGAACGACGACGCCTTCATCGCCGAGAACCTCGAGGACTGGCTGCGATGAATGCCGCGGCGAGCGCACCGGCCGTGGTCGCGGTCGTCTCGGAAGAACTCTTCGCGGAGTTCTTCTCGTCGGCGGATGCCGAGCGTCTGGGCGCGGTCGCCGCTCGTCTCGGTGGTTCTCTCCTGCGCGTCGATCGTCTCGCCGAGGCCGAACTCGACGATGCACGCATCGTGATCACGAGCTGGGGTGTCGGGCCCTTCGACGCCGCAGTGCTCTCGGCGCTGCCGAAGCTCGAACTGATCGCGCACACGGGGGCCACGATCAAGCCCTTCGCGACCGATGAGCTGTTCGACCGCGGTGTCGTGGTGACGCAGGCCGGCGCGGGGATGGCGCGACCGGTGGCCGAGGTGTCGCTCACCTTCACGCTCGCGCTGCTGCACCGCGTGCCGGAGATGCACAACGCCCTGCGCGCCGGCGACGGTTGGTACGACGCGGCGGCGGTCGGGGTGCAGCGCGAGATCCTCGGCACGCCCATCGCGGTCATCGGGGCTTCGCGTACCGGGCGGGCCTACCTCGAACTCATCCGCGCGCTCGGGGCCGAACCGCTGCTGGTCGACCCGACGCTCGCCGCTTCGGAGGCTGCTGCTCTCGGCGCAGAGCTCGTGCCGCTCGACGATGCCCTGCGCCGCGCGCAGATCGTCGCCGTGCACGCCCCGACGCTGCCGGAGACCCACCACATGATCGGTCGCCGCGAGCTGGCGTCGATGCGCGACGGCGCGGGGCTGGTCAACACCGCGCGCTCCTGGCTGGTCGACGAGACCGCGCTGCTCGACGAGCTCCGACGCGGGCGGCTCAGCGCGGCGATCGACGTGTTCGACGAGGAGCCGTTCGCCGCGGACAGCCCGTTCCGGACGCTGCCCGGGGTGCTGGTCACCCCGCATCGCGCGGCGGGCACGCATCAGGGGCGGCTGCGTCAGGGACGGATCGTCGTCGACGAGGTCGAGGCCTTCGCCGCGGGGCGTCCCCTCGCGCACACCATCACCCGCGACCAGCTGTCTTCGATGGCATGAGCGGCACGCCGCTGCGTGTGGCCTTCGCCGGACTCGCGCATTCGCACCCGTACACCGACGCCGCCAACGTGCGAGCGCTCGGGGCCGAGGTGGTCGGCGTGCACGATGCGGACACCGCTGCCGCAGGAGAGTTCGCGGCGCGGTTCGGTGGGGTGGTGGTGGCCTCGCTCGAGGAGCTGGCTGTGCTGCGACCGGACCTCGTCATCGCGACGCCGCGCCCGCATGAGGTCGCGCCTTTCCTGCAGTCTCTCGGCGGCGGGGTCGCTCCGGTGTTCGTGAACAAGGTGATCGCGGCGACGGAGGCTCAGCTCGCCGAGGTCGACCGTGCTCTCGCGGCATCGTCCGTCGCGGTGGGCACCAGCTCGGTGCTGCGCTTCGCCCCCGCGCTCTCCGCCCTTGCCGCGGAGGTCGCGCCCTTCCTGCAGACGCTCGACGACGTGCTCGCGCTCCGTGTGCACGCCCAGCACGACAACGCGGGCTTCCGGGTGCCCGCCCGCTCCTGGCAGGACGATCCGCAGCAGGGTGGGGGGACCGCGGTGACGGTCGGCGTGCATGCCTGGGAGATGGTCGACGTGCTGCTGCCGGGGGCGGCCCTGGTGTCGGGATCCGGGTGGACCCGTGTGCGGCGGGGATCGAGCACGGTGTCGGAGGATGCGGCGGGCATCGACGGCCTGCTGCGGGTTCCCGGTGCGCAGCGTGACGTGCCGGTGCAGGCGCTCGTCACCGGGACTCCCGGGCCGGACGCCTACACGCTGGAGGTCGTGACCGCCGACGGGATCCGCGCGCTCGCGCTCGACGTCGACGACGCGAACACGGAGCTCGGGTTCCACGGCCTGATCCGGGCGCTGCTCGACGCGGCCGCACACGGTGCGACAGTCGCTCCCTGGACCGGCGCGCGGGCGGTCGTGGCGAACACGATCCACGCCGCCGACATCGCGAGAGGTCAGGCATGAGCGCCCAGAGGATTCGCGCCGCCTGCGCAGAGGACCAGTCCGCCCTGACGGCGCTGTGGGCGACCGTGTTCACACCGCCGCTGGCGCCCGACCAGTGGCTGATCGATGATGATCGGCTGGCGCACACCTTCGTGGCCGAGGACGATCGAGGGGTCTGCGGATCCATCTACGGTCTGCCCAAGCGGCTGCGGGAGGACGACGGCGGTGTGGCGCACGTGCACGCGATCGGCAGTGTCGCGGTCGCCGGGCGTGCCAGAGGGCAGGGGCTCGCGCGCCGTCTCGTGGCCGCGACGCTGGAGACCGCGGGCGACGCCGAGTGGGCGCTGCTCTTCACGGGTACCCCGGAGGTGTATCGCTCCAGCGGCTTCGAGACGTTCGCCATGGCACGGACCCTGACCGGTCCCTGGAGCGCCCCCATGCCCCGCAAGCACGAGGAAAGCGTCGAGGGGCGCGTCGAGCGCGAGACGGTCGGACTCGGGAGCCTCCGTTCGCTGCGTGACGTCTACGAGCGCTCGCGTGCCGGGCGGGTGGTCCTCGCGCCGGTGCGCAGCGACCGCGACGCGGCGATGGCGGAGGTGCGGATGCGGGGTGCGACGCTGTATCGCCGCGTCGAGGGTTCGACCGTGCTCGGCTACGTGATCGCCGAGCATCGAGGGGGCGTCGGCGTCCTGCTGGAGAGTGCGGTGCTCCCGGATTCCGAGCGTGTGCGCGACGACCTGCTCTCCGCCGTCGCCGCGGACTGGGCGCTCGCCGGGGTGTCGTCGTGTGACCTCGCCGTCCCTGCGCTGCCCGACGAGGAGTCCGCGCTTCATGCCTTCGCTCCGCAGGCCGTGCGGCAGGACGACCGCACCGGCATGATCCGTTCGCTGCGACGCACGGCCCGGCTGGACGGCATCCGTCACTTCACGGCGGGCGACTACTTCTGAGTGACCCGCTCGGAGACGGCACTGGGGACTGGGGATCGATCGGATGATGCGGCCCGGCAATCAGCCGGACGCCTGACCGCGGTGATGACGCCGCAAGGAGGATGAGCATGGCCCAGAAATTGAGCACCACCCGGAAGATGAGCACCACCCGGAAGATGAGCACGACCCTGAATGCGGACATGACGCTGCAGGACCCGTCGGCGCGCGAGAGGAACGAGACCGCGGTCCTGCGCAGTCGGCGCATGCTGCTCGCGGGGTTCGGGGCGGCCGCGATCGGCGGCGTGGCCGCCGTCACCACGCAGACACCGGCGCAGGCGGCCGGACCCGTGGCACCCCAGGATTCCTCGGGCTCGAAGAGCGTGGCCAACGGCGGTACGGCGGTAGCGCTCGCGAACCGGAAGGGCAAGGACGGCGACCTCGCCCGCACGGCCGGGTACGCGACGCCGGGTGATGGCGGCGCCGGGCTGTACCGCTTCGTGAAGAAGGACGCTCCTGCCGCGAACGGAGGCACCGTGCTCGCCGGCCCCAAGGGCGGAGCGTGGGTGCTCGTGCACGGCGGGGTCGTCGACTTCCGGATGTTCGGGATCATGGATGCGAGCGTCAACGCCGACGACGCCCTCGACGCCATGGTGAACGACGCGAGCATCCATCGCGTCGAGGGGCACAGCCCCCTCAACTTCATCCGTCGCCACAAGTTCTCCCGATCGAACATCGCCTTCGATTTCGGCGGACACCTCATGACCACCGTCGGCATCGAGAACGCCGGCAAGGACGATCCGTTCGCAGCGGTCATGTTCTTCCGCGGCGAGGTGACCGATGCCGTGCAGGAGGCCAAGCTCGGCGAGGTCGTGCCCGACCTCGGTGACATCTTCCCGGTCGCCGACTCCTCGTTCTTCGCGGTCGGGGACTGGTATGCCGCCGAGGTGAACGCGCTGTCGGGTCGCTGGGAGCGCGAGCTGCAGCGGATGGTGCAGGTGACGCAGATCGTCGACGGCACGCACATCCGCATCAACTACAAGAACGGCTGGCCGCTCGGTAAGGATCGCACGATGACCTGGCGACGGGTCGTGCCGGTGCAGGACGTGACGGTTTCGAACCTGAAGTTCCTCGGCACCGGCACCGACGAGTACACCGGCTCGCACCCGCTGGCGTTCGAGTACGCGGTGCGCTGCGACGTCGACCACATCGACGGCACGGGCACGTTCTGGCCGCTCATCCAGCGGCGCTGGAACACGTACTACTCGACCGTGAGCTGCACGCTGAAGAACCCGACCTCGGTCACCTGGGGAGGTGCCGGCTACCTGACGCAGCAGATCTATTGCCTGTACGGATACGTCGCCAACTGCCACACCGCGAACGCCCGGCACCTGAACGACTTCACCGCGAGCGCCTACTGCCTGGTCGAGAACTGCCACGGCGACGGTGATGACCAGGGTCCGTTCGTCACGCACGGGCAGTACGAGCACGACCTCACCTACACCGGCAACTCGGGACTCATGACGTTCGCGAACTCCGGTGCAGCCTGGGGTTCTGCGGCCAAGCGCATCACCGTGCGCAAGCACGTGTGCTCGTGGTTCGTCGCGCGTGTGCGCATCACCGACCTCACCCTCGAAGATGTGCAGGTGATCGGAAAGCCGTCGCTCGCGGGCTCGGGGATGCTGTGGATCAACGCCGACGGCGCGCAGCTGCGGGGGTGCACCGCGTCTGACACGCTCATCATCACGCAGGCCTCGGACAACTCGGCACGGCCGACGACCATCACGGATTCGCACTTCACGTTCGTTGCCCCCGGCGAGCTCACCAACGCCACGGTGAAGACGCCGGTCACGTTCGTCGACACCGTGCTCGATCGGGTCGGCGGCATGAAGATCGCGGGTGCAGGTGCGGTCACGTTCCGCGGCTCGACACTCACGGCGGCCGACGATGCCGCGCCGATCGCGTCGTCGTCGGAGCGCCTGCGCTTCGAGGGAGCGACGCTCCGCAACGTGCGTATCGCGGCAGCGAGGGCAGAGCGTCAGGCAGTCGAGATCGCGGGATCGGACGTCGCGAACAAGGGCGGCATCGGTGTCGCACGCACCGGCGACGGCGAGCTGCACCTGACGCTGAGCGACAGCACCTTCCGCGCCGAAGGTTCGGCCACGCACGTCTCGGTCACGAAGGGCACCAACCACTACCGCGCGGTAGGCAACCGCTTCGAGGGCGGAGCGCTGGAGCTGACGGACACCGCGTTCGGGGGCTCGTCCACGCTGCTTCACACCGGCAACGTCGAGTCGGGTGTGACTCGCACTGCCTTCCCCACGGAGAGCCCGCGCGTGGTGGACACGGCCAACCTCGTGGTCTGACCCGGACCCGCGACCTGCCCCTGCGACCTGCCCCGCGACCCAGCGCTGAGTGCACCGGATGTTGCCGAGTGCACGGCTTCTCGACGTGAAGGAGCCGTGCACTCGGCGAGAACCCGTGCACTCGGCGGGCCGCGGATGCCTGCGGCGCCGGCGGGTCAGAGGCCGGTGAGTACGACGAGCTTGCCGACGGCGGTGCCCTGCTCCATCGCGGTGTGCGCCTCGGCGATCTGGTCGAACGCGTAGACCCGGTCGATCGGCACGGTGGCCTCGCCGGCCGCGACCGCGTCGAGGAAGCCCTGGAGCACGGTCGGCGGCAGGTCGGCCGCGCCTCCGCCGTAGGCGCTGAGGCGCACGCCGCGGGGAATGTACTCGATCGGGTAGAAGTCCTTCACGGTCCACTGGTTCGAGAGCATCCCGGTGAAGCAGACGACGCCGTGTACGCGGGTCGAGCGGAGCGTGTCCGGCAGGGTGGGTGTTCCGACGAGCTCGAGGGCCGTGTCGACGCCGTCGGGCAGGATCGCTCTGACCTGCGCCTGCACGTCGCCGTCGTCGATCAGCACATGGTCGACGCCGATGCGGGTGAGGGCGTCGGCCCTGTTCGGGTTGCGTGTGGTCGAGAAGACCGTCATTCCGCGCTGCTTCGCGAGCACCGCGGTCGCCATCCCGATCGACGAGGTGCCGCCGCGGATCAGGATCGACTGGCCGGGCTGGGCATCGAGCCCCACGGTGAGCGATCCGTAGGAGGTCTGCAGCATCTCCGGAACGGCGCCGAGGGTGCCCCAGTCGAGGTTGCTCTGGAAAGCGATGACCTGGGTCGCGGGGACGCAGGTGTACTCGGCGTATCCGCCGTCGTAGGTGCGTCCCATCCCGCCCATCACCGCCACGACCTGTTGCCCGGGGGTGAATTCGCCACCGGGTGCGTCGATGACGACGCCCGTCGCCTCGATGCCGAGCACGCGGGGGAAGGTGACGCCCTCCGCGAGGCCGAGCCGGGTGTGCAGCTCGGAGCGGTTCAGGCCGAACGCCTTCACCTGGATCAGCACCCAGCCCTCGCTCGGTGTCGGAATCGGCAGCTCTCGGATCGTGAGCGCCTCCGCGGGGCCCGGTGTGTCGAGCACGATCGCGCGCATCATCTCGGTCATGGGGTGACTCCTGTCGTCGGTACGGGCTTGCGCACCCGAAGGGTGGCGAGCGTGGTGGCGAAGTGCTCAAGGTCGGCAGCGAAGACGCTCTGGAACCACGGCTCCAGCTCTCTGCCGAAGGTCTCGGTCGCGATCGTCAACATGTCCTTGCCCGCCGGCGTGAGCGTGATGAACGAGGCCCGTCGGTCGTCGGGGTTCGGTGTGCGCTCGCAGTAGCCCGCTGCTTCGATGCGAGCGACCAGCTTGCTGGTACCGCCCTCGGTGATCGAGAGCTCGGTCGCGATGTCGGAGGCCCGGCAGTTCTCGATCCTGTCGATGGCCCGCATGGGCTCGAACCAGCTCAGCGGCAGGGAATGCTCGGCGCGGAGACGTCGGTCGACCGCCTCCCAGATCTCCATCTCGAAGCGGATCACATCATCGAAGAGTCGATGCAGGTCCACGGCGCATCCTTTCCACGACCACTGGCTTACTTTCCATGGCAAGTATATGGCGATTCCGTGGACCAGGGTGCGAGAAGGGTGATTCCCGCCCGCGGGCGAGGGGGCGGGCCTAAGCGGCGGGGAGGCCGACGAGCTCGGCGCTGCGCTGCCAGAGCGCCTCGGCGAGAGCCGCGTCGTTCACCTGCGGATTGACCTTCGCGGTCAGCTGACGCTCGTCGTAGTAGGCGCCGGAGAACCACGTTTCATCGGGGGTTCCCTCGATGAACCAGCGCAGGGTCGCGCCGCCTTTGTCTGCACCGATGAGCATGAGGTGCTTGAGTGGCGTGCGGTAGAGCAGCCGCATGATGCTCGACGAGTCCGACGCGAAGTTCGTCTGCACGGTGCCGGGGTGGAACGCCACGGCGCTCAGTCCGTCGGCGTGGAACTTCGTGTGCAGACTCTTGGCGAACAGCACGTTCGCGAGCTTCGCATCCCCGTAAGCCTTGTTCGGACTGAACCGGCGGGTGTTGTCGAGGTCGTCGACATCGAGGTGCCCGAACAGGCGATGGGCGATGCTCGACGTGTTGATGACCGCACCTCCGGCCCGCAGCAGCCGCGGAAGCAGCAGGTTCGTGAGCAGGAACGGTGCCAGGTGGTTGACCTGCATGGTCTTCTCGAAGCCGTCGACGGTCGGAGTGCGATCGCCGAAGATGCCGCCCGCGTTGTTGGCCAGCACGTCGATGCCGGTGTCCCCCACGGCGGCGGCGATCTTCCCGGCCAGCGCCCGCACGTCGTCGAGCCGGGCGAAGTCGGCGGTGAACCACTCGGCTCCGGTCTCCTCGGCGACGGCACGGGTCTTCTCGGCGGAGCGGCCGACCAGGATGAGGCGGTGGGCGGGTCCTGCGAGCTGTCGCGCGGCGGCGGCGCCGATGCCGTCGGAGGCTCCGGTGAGGACGATGGTCTTCGGTGTCATGGTGCGGCTCACTCGGCCGAGACGGACGGCGTGATGCGCTGCACGGCCCTGGTGACATGCTCGGCGATCACGGTGCGTGCCCGTTCGGGGTCGCCGCTCGCGATCGCATCGACGATCTGCTGGTGGCTGCGCACATGCTCCTCCTGCTCGGCGGGATCGAGCGCGGAGTTGGCCGCCTGGATGAAGCCCGTGATGCGACCGCGCAGCTGGCCGCTCACCTCGTCGAGGAATCGGTGCTCGGCGAGGTCGGCGAGCGTCTCGTGGAAGAGGCGATCCTGGCGCAGCACCTCGGCGATGTCGCCAGGGGCGGCGTCGGCCATGGACTGGATGATGGCCCCGAGCCGCGCAGCGGATTCCTGGTTCCACCGTTCCTGCACGCGGATGGCCATGAACTGCTCGAGCACGATCCGCAGGCTGGAGATCTCCTCGAGGTCCTGTGCGCTGAGCTGAGCGACGCGTGCACCGCGGCGGGGTTCCCGTGTGATGAGGCGCTCTTCCGCCAGCCGGGTCAGGGCCTCGCGCACGGGGATGTGGCTGACACCGAGTCGATCGGCGAGCTTGCGTTCGACCAGACGCTCGCCGGGGGCGAGTTCTCCCGAATGGATGGCCGTGCGCAGTTCGTCTGCCACCTGTTCGGCGATGTTCTGATCCGAGACGCTGCGCATTCGGTTGCCCTTCTCGATGCACGGTGCCGTCTGGTCGAGCGGGCGCGCAATCGTTCGATCGATGCTATGGCATTTCGTCGATGGGTGGACACGGCGCCGGATTTGCTAGATGCTATAGCAAGCCTATCCACCGATGACGAAGGAGTTGTCATGTCCGGGACCCGAACCGCCCCCGATACGCGCACACCCGAGGAGGTCGGAGCCTCCGCCATGAAGAAGGCCATCTGGCGCCTCGGCCCGTTCCTCGGGCTGCTGTACCTCGTGGCCTACATGGACCGCAACAACGCGGGGTTCGCCAAGCTCGAGATGACGGCCGCGCTGCAGATCACCGAGGCCGCCTTCGGGTTCGCCGCCGGCATCTTCTTCATCGGCTATCTGCTCTTCGAGGTGCCGAGCAACCTCCTGCTCGAGCGGTTCGGCGCCCGCAAGTGGATCGCCCGCATCATGGTCTCCTGGGGGCTCGTCGCCGCCCTCACCGCGTTCGTGCAGGATGCCACGCAGTTCGCGATCGCGCGGTTCATCCTGGGCATCGCCGAGGCCGGGTTCTTCCCCGGGGTGCTCCTCTACCTCACGCTCTGGTTCCCCCGGCAATACCGCACCCAGGTGCTGGTCGTGTTCGTGCTGTCGAACCCGATCGCGAACGCCGTCGCCGCACCGCTGTCGGGTTGGATGCTCGAACTCCACGGGATGTGGGGGCTCGACGGCTGGCAGCTGGTCTTCCTGCTGCAGGGCATCCCCGCCGTGCTCCTCGCCTTCGTGGTCTTCTTCTGGCTGCCCGATCGCCCGCAGGACGCGCGCTGGCTCGACAAGACGGAGCAGCGCTGGATCACCGACACTCTGGCTGTCGAGACCGCGGCGACCGAGCAGAAGCACGGGCGCCTGCGCCTGCGCGAGGTGTTCAGCAACGGGCGTCTGTGGACCCTGATCGTGCTGTTCTTCGGCGTCGTGTTCGGTGCGTACGGGCTGGGCATGTGGCTGCCGACGATCGTCAAGAGCATGGGCGACTTCTCCAACACCACGACGGGCTGGCTCGTCGCGCTGCCGAACCTGTGCGCGGCGCTGGTCATGCTGCCGTGGGAGCGTGCCGCCAGGAAGCAGGGCAACATCCCGCTGCAGATCGGCATCACGCTGTCGATCACCGCTCTCTCGCTCATGGCCGCGGTCGCGGCGCAGGGCACACCGGTGCTCGCGCTCGCCGCCCTGTGCGTCGGCATGTCGGCGCTGTTCTCGACGACACCGCTGTTCTGGAGCCTGCCGCCCATGGTGCTCACGGGAACGGCGGCCGCGGCCGGACTCGCGTTCATCAACTCCGTCGGCAACCTCGCCGGTTTCGCGGGGCCGTATGCGATCGGGTGGATCAGTGAGACCACGGGCTCCGCGATCTGGGGGCTGCTGCTGATCTCCGCACTCACGTTGCTCGGGGCGACCATCGCGTTCGTGCTGAGCCGGCGACCGGACTTCACGGTTCCCGCTGAGGTGCTGCTGGCCGAGAAGAAGCTCTCATGACCGCGCGGACTCCCCTGGTGCCGGAGGAGACCGTGCGCTCCTCGAGTCGCCGTGCCCTCATGGCAGGACTCGGTGCGGTCGCACTCGGTGCGGCCGGCTCCCTCGCCGTGACGGCGCCCGCACAGGCGGCCCCCGTCGTGGCAGGTGCGAAAGATCTCACGCGAGCGGAGTCCGTCGCCGAGCTGTCCCGCCTCCGAGCTCGCGACGGTGAGGTCGCGATCGTCGCGGGGTACCGCACGCCGGGCGACGCCGGGCTGCTCGTCTACGTCGGCGCCGAGAACGCGAAGATCGAAGCGAACGGCGGTACGGTCATCGCCGGCAAGCGGGGAAGCCGCTGGCTGCTGCAGCACGACGGCACCGTCGACTTCCGGGTCTTCGGCATCGCGGGACCGGAGACCGCGGCCGACGATGCGCTCGCGGCGATGGTGAACGATCCCCGCATCCGCCGGATCGAGGCGAGCACCGACCTGCTGTTCCAGCGGCGGCACCGGTTCAGCCGGTCGTACCTCGAGATCGACTTCGGCGGACACGTCATCACGACCGACGGCATCGAGCCGAACAGTCACGATAACCCGTTCGGCGCCGTGATGTTCTTCACCGGGGTGTCGAAGGACGTCGTGGTCGAGCATGCGCTGGCCGACGCCTGGCCCGAGCTGACCGACGCGGTCTCCGTGCCCGATGCGTCCCGGTTCCCCGTCGACTCCTGGTGGGCGCTGCAGTGCGATCCCGTCGCCGGCGGAGGGGCGGACGAGCGCGAACTCCAGCGCTTCGTGCAGGTGACACAGCAGATCGACGGCACCCATATCCGCATCGACTACCTCAACGGCTGGCCGCTCGACAAGGGTCGGAAGCTCATCTGGCGGCAGATGGAACCGGTCGCTGGCGTGCGCATCGCGAACATGCGGTTCCTCGGCGCCGGACCCTTCGACGGCCCCACCGACGGCTCCTTCCCCGACTCTCGGGAGCTCACCGGCTCCCACCCGATCGCCTTCGAGTACGCGATCCACTGCGACGTCGCCGACGTGCACGCGAGCCGCACCTGGTGGCCCGTGATCATGCGGCGCTGGAACACGCACTTCACCACGGAACGCTGCTCGGTGGAGAACCCGCCGACCGTGTTCTACGGTGGCGCGGGCTACCTCACGCAGCAGATCTACAGCCTCTACGGACGGGTCAGCGACTGCACGTCGTCGAACGCCCGGCACCTGAACGACCTCACCGCCAGCGCCTACTGCATCGTCGAGAACTGCCACGGCGACGGTGACGACCAGGGCGGCAACCCGTTCACCACGCACGGGCAGTACGAGCACGACCTCACCTTCATCGGCAACTCGGGTCTGATGGACATCGCGAACTCCGGCGCGCAGTGGGGCACCGCCGCCAAGCGCATCACGGTGCGCGACCACGTCTGCTCCTGGTTCGTCGCCGGCACCAAGATCAGCGATCTGACGCTGGAGAACGTGCGCGTGATCGGCCGCTCCACCTTCGATCCGCAGGCGTCCATGACCATCAACGCAGACGGCGCCCAGGTGCGAGGGTGCACTGCGGGACTTCTGGCGATCGGACAACGGTCGCAGCGCTCGTCGCGACCGACCGTGATCTCGGACTCCACCTTCGCGCTGCCGAAGGACCAGGTGCTCGTGCAGACCCCGGTCACGGCTCCTGTGCGCTTCGTGGACTGCACGATCACCGGGATCGACGGGGTCAAGGCTCGCGGGTCGGGTCCGGTCGAGTTCGTGGACTGCCGCCTCAGCGGCCCGGCGCCGGGTGCGCCCTTCGAGCTCGGCGCCGCCAAGGTCACCATCCGCGGCGGATCCGTGCGCGACGTGCGCCTGAGCGCGACCGCCGTGCGCGACCAGCTCATCGCCCTGGGCGGGGTCGAGCTCTCCACGGGGCGCACGGACGGGGCTCTGCTGGGCAGGGCCGCCGGTGCCGGCGTCGTCACCTGGCGGGTGAGCGGGGTCACCTCGACGGTGCCGAAGGGCGCGGCGCACCTCGACATCGGCACCGGCGTCAACCACGCCCGCGTCACCGGCAGCCAGTTCGTCGGCGGACGACTACGGCTGGCGGACGGATTCGCCGAGCCGTCGACGCTGCTCTACAGCGACACCGTCGAGCGCGGCGTCGAGACGGCGCTACCGGAGGCCGGACCGCGCGTCGTCATCGCAGACGTGCTGACGAGCGCGTGACGGACGGCATCATGGACATCAGGGAGGACCACGCGTGAACGACACGGCAGCTGCGACGCACCTCGGAGACCGCATCCGCATCCCGCGCACGCAGGCGGGCATCGGCGTCGCCCGGCGCGACATCACGCCGCCCGTCGGCATCCGCG
This sequence comes from Microbacterium sp. JAI119, assembly GCF_013410135.1. Taxonomy (NCBI): domain Bacteria; kingdom Bacillati; phylum Actinomycetota; class Actinomycetes; order Micrococcales; family Microbacteriaceae; genus Microbacterium; species Microbacterium sp. JAI119. Next base: position 53,504 of record NZ_JACCCK010000008.1, on the reverse strand, counting down.
CCAAGAACTGGGGCCCGGCCGACTGGGAGCGCTCCGAGGGGGCGCACCGGCCGTTCGAGCTGACCGCGCTCGCGGTGGTGGCCGCGGACGGACGCCCCCGGGTGCTCCTCGCCGTCGACGGCACGTGGTGGCGCCGAGTCGCCGACGAGCAGGGCGTGCGCGGCGCCATCCTCGACGGTCTGGGCTTCGAACCCGATCAGCTCATGCTCTCGCTCTCGCACACCCACGCCGGGGCCGTGCTGTGCGCCGCGGACGCGCATCTGCCGGGCGGGGAGCTCATCCCGGGGTACCTGGAGGCGCTGTCTGCCGCGGGTATCGCGGCCGGGCGCGAGGCGCTGGAGACCGCCCGGCCTGGACTGATCGAGTGGACCACGGACACCTGCACCCTCGCGGCGGAGCGCGAGCTCGACCTCGAAGGCCGCGCGCTCGTCGGCTACAACCCCCAGGGCACCGCCGACGACACGGTGACCATCGGCCGGATCAGCGTCGACGGGGAGGTGCGGGCGACGCTGGTGAACTACGCCTGTCATCCGACGACCCTGGCCTGGCAGAACCGCGAGGTGTCGCCGGACTACGTCGGCGCGATGCGCGAGATCGTGGAGGCCGCGACCGGTGCACCGTGCCTGTTCGTGCAGGGGGCGTCGGGCGAGCTGGCCCCGCGGGAGCAGTACACCGGCGACGTGGCGGTGGCCGACCGGCACGGACGCGCGCTCGGGCACGCGGTGCTCGCGGCGTTGGACGGCTTGCCTGTGCCCGGCGAGGAGCTGACGTTGGACGGTGTCGTGGAGTCGGGTGCTCCGCTCGCGATCTGGACAGGGACCCCGGCGGACGGCGGCGAGGAGGCGGCGGGAGTCGTCTCGGCCGTCGAGCTGCCGCTGCGCGACCTGCCCACCCTGGACGAACTCGCCGAGGAGTGGAAGGACATCGACCCGCGCTCGCGGGAGGAGCGCCTCGGACGAGCGCGGAACCTCCGCGACGGTTACATCGAGGGGCCGACCGTGTCGCATCCGGTGTGGGCCTGGCGGCTCGGGGACGCCGTGATCGTGGGGCATCCGGGTGAGGCCTACTCGCGGCTGCAGACGACCCTGCGGGAGCGGTTCCCCGAGACGCCGATCGTGGTGATGAACCTGACGAACGGCCCGGGGTTCGTGTACCTCCCGACCCGCGAGGCCTACGACCGCGGCGCCTATCAGTCCTGGCAGACGCCCTTGGCTCCCGGCGCCCTCGAGCTCCTGGAGTCCCACGCCGTGTCGGTGGTGGCCGGGTTGTTGGCCTAGCTCCGGTCGCGATATTCCACCTACTTCGAGGCTTTCGGCTGGAACATCGCGACGGGAGCGGCCGTAGACTGCTATAGCAAACGTATGACTGAGGAGAAGCACGCATGAGTCAGGCACCCGTCGCCATCGTCACCGGAGGATCCGCCGGCATCGGCTGGGAGATCGGCCAGCGACTCTCCGCGGACGGCTACCTCGTCGTCGCGACCGACCGCGTCCCCGGGCTGACCGCGGGCGAGAACCCCGCCGGGATCCTGTGGCGGGAGCTCGATGTCACCGACCACGCCGGGGTCGACCGGGTCTTCGGTGAGATCGAGGCGGAGCTCGGGCCCATCGAGGTGCTCGTGAACAACGCCGGGATCCAGCGGCACCGTGGCATCGAAGACCTCACGTGGGATGAGTGGTCCGCGGTCGTCGACGTGAACCTGCACGGGGTGTTCTCCGCGCTCCAGGCCGCAGGGAAGCGCATGCTCGACCGTGGTGAGGGCCGCATCGTCAACATCTCCTCCATCTCCTCGCGCGGCTCCGCGGGGCGGGCACCCTACGCCACGACCAAGGCCGCCGTCATCGGACTCACCTCCACGGCGGGGGCGGAGTGGGCGTCGCGCGGTGTGCGGGTCAACGCTGTCGCGCCCGGTTACGTCGACACGGGCGTCTTCCGGCAGGGCGTCGAGCAGGGGACGCTGAGCCTGGACACGATCCTGTCGCGTATCCCCGCGAAGCGCCTGGCGGAGGCAAGTGAGATCGCGGCCGCGGTCAGCTTCCTCGTCTCCGACCAGTCGCGCTACATGAACGGGCAGACGCTGTATGTCGACGGTGGCTTCATGGTGGACTACGGCGTGCCCCTGGCGAAGAAGCCCGAATGACCACGATCGCCCGCATCGACACGGCCACCGCCGTACTGCCGCTCCCTGCGCCACTGCAGCTCGGCGCGATGACAGTCGTGCGGCGAGAGTACTCCGCCGTGCAGGTGACAGCCGATGACGGAACGACCGGGATGGCGTACTGCCTTTCGCGGGAGGCGCCGATGGGCGAGATCGTCGGCCGTCTCGTCGCCCCGCACGCGGTGGGTGCGGATGCCGACGACCCTGCGGCGGCGTGGGAGCGGATGCTGCGCGGCAGTGCCATCGTCGGCCGGGTGGGCTTGGTGCGGCGCGCCATGGGGCTGGTCGACATCGCCCTCTGGGACATTGCCGCCCGGCGCGCGGGCATGCCGCTGTGGAAGCTGCTCGGCACCGGTGATGCTCCCCGGGAATCGATGCTGGTCGCCGCTTACCCGTCTGCGGACCGGGCTCCGCGGGAGGTCGCCGACGAGGTTCTCGCGCAGGCTGCTGGATGGACGAACGTGAAGATCTCGCGCATTCCGGATCCGGCATACATGCGAGAACTCCTGGCGACTCTGAATGCAGAGCTGCCCGCTGACACAGGGCTGGTCGTCGATGTGGGTTTCGGCTGGCCGGATGCTGACACCGCGCTCGCGGAGATCGCGCAGTGGGGCGACCCGCAGCTCGCGTGGCTCGAAGACCCGCTGCTGCCGGAAGACGCAGCAGGTGTCGCGCGCATCCGCCGGGAATCGGGCCTGGCGGTCGCCGTCGGCGATGAGGTCACCGATCCCGCGGTGCTGAAGGCGCTGGTCGAGGTCGGTGGTGTCGAGGCGCTGCGCCTCGACGTCGTGGCGATCGGTGGTGTGACGCCCGCCCGCGAGATGATCGCATGGGCGACCGAGCGCGGTGTCCCGGTCTCCGGGCACGTGTATCCCGAGGTCACCGCACACCTCGGGATCGGCGTGGAGACGTTCGCGCGAGGAGTCAATCCGTACGACCCCGCGCCGTCGTTCATCCTCGGTGGTCCGTCGTTCGAGGGTCTGGTGCGCCCGACGGATGCCACGGGACTCGGCTTCGCTCTCGATCCCGCCGTCTTCCGATTCGAGAGGGATTGACATGACGGAATCTGCACGCAGCGTCGTCGTGACGGGCAGCGGCAAGGGCATCGGCCGTGCCATCGCAGAGCGCCTCACGGCTGACGGATGGATCGTGGTTGGGCTCGAGCGCTCTGCCGGCTCGGGCACGGTCGAAGACGGCATCGTGGCTGAGGTGGTGCTCGGTGACGCGTCGGATCGCTCGACGCACGAGCGCGCGGCTGCTGCTGCCCGCGCCAGAGCCCCGCTCGCCGGCTGGGTCAACAACGCCGGCATCACGAAACGGACGCCCCTGCACGAGCTCGACGAGTCCGTGGTGCGCGAGGTGCTCGACATCAACGGCTTCGGCTACATCTGGGGCTGTTCGACGGCGGTCTCCGCATTCGTCGACCAGGGTGTGGCGGGCGCCATCGTCAACATCGGTTCGATCCATGGGCGCTCCAGCTTCACCGACCACGCCGCCTATGAGTTCACCAAGGGCGGCATCGACGCGCTCACCCGCAGCGTGGCCGTGTCGTATGGCGCTCTGGGCATACGAGCCAATACGGTCGCTCCCGGTGGCGTGCGCACCCCGCATCTGGAGGCGCAGATCGCCCGGGCTGCCGATCCCGCCGCCGAGGAACGTGCCCTCGCCGAGGGGCCGCCCATGGGCCGGATCGCCCGCGCGGAAGAGGTGGCCGCGCTCACGGCGTTCCTTCTCTCCGACGAGGCGCCGTACCTGTCGGGGCAGTCCATCGCGGTCGACGGCGCGTGGACGGCATCCTTCGGCGACATCGCCATCGACCCGGGTCTGCGGGAGCGTTTCGAGGGCTGACGGGGCACCTACCGGAGATACGCATCCACCAGCAGTGCTCCCCGAATCACCCGCAGCTCGTCGATGATCCGGGCGATGCTCTTCGCTCCGACGGAGGGCAGCGCCAGGTCGTGCGGACCGAGCGGTTCGAGCTTCCCGGTGCGGATGCGGATCACCTCCCACCCCACAGCACGCAGGGCGCGGTCCTTGCGCAGATCCGCGTCCTGCCGCTTGCCGACATGCTCCAGGCCGTGTCGGCCGACCGTGTCGTACTCGATCGCGATGCGCAGCTCCGGCAACACGATGTCCGGCCAGACCTCGGTGTGGCGGAAGAACGGGCGCGAGACCTTGACGGCGTTCACGGTGGTGTCGAACTCGATCGCGACCCCGAGTCCCGCCCGCAGACGTCCCTCCGCGGCAGAGGCGGGCTTCGGCGCGCACTCACTCGCGAACGCGGTCCCCGAGGGCAGGTCGGGCGTCTTGGTGCAGAGTGCAGGCGCGGGGCGACGGGGCCTACGGGGGATGGCGCGAGCTTCCCCGAGCACGACCGGCTGCGGGCGGGCGAGCGCGGAGCAGTCCGGACACCACCCGGAGCGGCGCCGGACGCGTCCTGGACGTTCGCGCTGCTCGGTCGGTGTGGCGGCGAACCGATGGCCGACCGGGCACTCCCAACACACGAGCACGTCGGCGGCGAGAGGGATCTGCGACAGCGCGATGCCGTGATTCAGCTCGGGGTGGTACTGGCGGATCAGCTCCGGGTACGCGGCCCACCCAGCGCGATAAGTTCCCACGTCATACGGAATCGCGCGACCGCGGGAGAACTGCCGTCGCGCCCACCACTGCATCACCGGTTCCGGCACGCGCCGAACCTACCTGTGAGGACCGACACCGGGTGCGGGCCGGGCGCGACGTCCACGGATGTCCCCGGTCCATGCGACGATCCGCTCGTCGACAGGAGAGCAGGATGCGTGGGGAAGCGACCGTGCTGCACGCCGACCTCGATGCGTTCTACGCGTCGGTCGAGCAGCGCGACGCCCCGGAATTGCGCGGGCGACCCGTGATCGTGGGCGGCGGGGTCGTGCTGGCGGCGAGCTACGAGGCGAAGGCGCGCGGGGTGCGCACGGCGATGGGAGGCCGGCAGGCGCGCGAGCTCTGCCCCGATGCTGTCGTCGTCCCTCCGCGCATGGAGGCGTACTCCGCCGCGAGCAAGGACGTATTCGCGATCTTCCGCGACACCACCCCGCTCGTCGAGGGGCTGTCGATCGACGAGGCGTTCCTAGAGGTCGGCGGTTTGCGACGCCTCGCGGGCAGTCCCGAGCGGATCGCGGCTCGATTGCGCGAACGGGTGCGGGCGGAAGCGGGACTCGCCATCTCGGTCGGGGTCGCGCGCACCAAGTTCCTCGCCAAGGTCGCCAGCGCCGTGAGCAAACCAGACGGCCTGCTGGTCGTCGAGCCCGAGCGGGAAGAGGAGTTTCTGCTTCCCCTTCCCGTGGAGCGGCTGTGGGGCGTGGGCGCGGTGACGGCCGAGAAGCTGCACCGATACGGCATCCGCACCGTCGGACAGCTCGCCGAGCTGGAGACCGCGACCGCCGAGAGGATGCTGGGCAAAGCGACGGGTGCGCACGTGCATGCGTTGGCCCGGCTGCGCGACCCGCGGCCGGTCGACACCACGCGGCGTCGGGGATCCATCGGCTCGCAGCGTGCGTTGGGCACTCGTCCGCGCTCGGCCGAGGAACTCGACCTCATCCTCACGCAGATCATCGACCGTCTCGGCAGGCGACTCCGCGACGGCGATCGCGTGTGCCGGACGGTCGTGCTGCGTCTGCGCTTCGGCGACTTCACGAAGGCCACCCGCTCCCGTTCGCTCCGGGCTCCGACCGATCGCACCGCCGTGCTGCTCACCCTCGCTCGCGCGCTGCTCGCCGCCGCGCAGCCCGAGATTTCTGCGGGCGGCATCACCCTGCTCGGCATCTCACTGTCGCAGCTCGACCGTGCAGGGAACGTGGCGCCCGAGCTGCCGATCGACTGGGGCGACGAAGCGCGCCTCGACACGGTGCTCGACACCCTGCGCGGCCGCTTCGGTGCGGACTCCGTGTCGCGGGCGGCACAGCTGGGTCGTGATCGGGGTTGGTCGTCGCCGGTCCTGCCCGAGCACGAGTGAGCCGCACGACGCTCAGGCTTCTCGTGCCGGTCCGGTATCTTGAGCTCGACGGCGCCGAGCCGAAGAAGGGCGCAGCCGCAGATGAACGCACTCAGCCGGACGGGATGGGTCCTGGTCGTGCTCGTGCGCGGGCTTCTGCTTTGGGTGCTGATCCCCTTCGCCTTCCTCTCCTGGCTTCTCCTCCACTGGTGGGCGCAGAAGGCCTCGCGTCGACAGGCGCTGTGCTGGTACGACGCGCATCTGACCGTCGCGCTCGCGCGAGGTCCGTTCCGCCTGATGATCGCTCCCGACAATCGGCGCTTCGACCGGATTCCGAGGATGGCGACGGTGGAGCCCCGAAAGACCAGTCTCTTCGGCATGCACACCATCGAGGTCTTCGATCTGGTGTGAAGACGGCGCGCTCGGCGAGATGCCCCCCGCGCCTCAGGCCTTGAGCATCGACGCCCTGGCGATCAGCCCGTCCACCACATCGAAGGTCGCGATGGTCTCGGTGGCGACGCCGGCGTTGATCACCTGTTCCTGTGCGACAACCCACCGGGTGCCGAAGAGCACGCTGGTCTCGATGACGCACGACAGCTCGGGGTTCTGCAGTCGAGGCTCGTAGAACGCACGGATCGCGGCGGAACCGACCACGGGTTCGGCGGCGACACCGGTGATCACGGCGTCCTCGGCGTAGGTGGCCACGAACGCGTCGAGGTCGTGTGCGTTGAACGCGTCGAGCTGCGCCTGCACGGTTTCGAGGGCGGAGCGGTCCAGGGGTGCGTGGTCAGTCAATGCGAACTCCTCCGTTGACGTCGTAGGTGGCGCCGGTGATGAAGCGTGCTCGCTCTGAGGCGAGGGATCCGATGATCCAGGCCACGTCCTCCGGCTGCCCGAACGCGCCGAGGGGGATGCCCGACTCGAGCTTCTCGCGCCCCGCCCCCTGCAGCTGGTCCGTGATGGCGCTCGCGACCGGGCCAGGGGTCACGGCGTTGACGCGGATGCCCTCCGAGGCGAGGTGCCGGGCGAAACTGCGCGTGATGGCCAGGATCGCACCCTTGCTCGCGGCGTAGTGGATGCCGGTCTGCAGCGCGCCGACCTGGCCGGCGATCGAGGCGATGTTGATCACCGAGCGGTCGCCCTCCGCTGCCCGGAGCAGGGGGAGCGCGCCGCGGGTCAGGAAGAAGGTGCCGCGGGCATTGGTCTCGAGCACCATGTCCCATTCATCGAACTCGATGTCGTCGTAAGGCGTGTAGGGGCAGACTCCGCCGTTGTTGACGAGCACGTGGAGCGATCCCCATGCGTCCGTGATCTCGCCGACGAGTGCGTCGATCGACTCGCGCTCCTGCAGGTCGAGGCGCGACACGTGAACCTCGGGTGACCCTGCCGCCCGGCACTCCTCCGCTATGCGCAGCGCTTCGGCCTCCCGTCCGGCATACGTGATCCAGAGGGCAGCACCCTCGCGGGCGAGTTCGAGGGCGGCGGCGGTCCCGATGCCGGAACTCGCCCCCGTGATCAGAACGCGGCGCATAGTCATCCCTAAACGCTATAGCAAAAGGGCGGTCATCCGCGACCTCCGGCGCCGTCAGCGGATCCGCCCGCGGTCATCGCCGGCGAAGGCTGCGATCGACGGAACGGCGCGGCGAGGGTGGGCAGGATGTGCCGACGGTGGACGATCAGGAAACCGGCGGCGATGATCAGCTGCAGAGCGGAGAGCACGTAGCGGCCGCCGGTGTCGGTCACGAAGAACTGCACGAGGAAGATCGCTGCCAGGGCGATGGCCGATCCCAGGTGGAATCGGAGAGCGAGGAGGATCGCGACGCCCATCACGGTCTGGGTGCCGGTGAGCACGAACTCCTCGATCTGCCGGGCATCGAGCGGCAGATCGGACCCTCCGCCACCGAAGAAGTGCGCGAGGGGGAGCGAGCCGACCAGGAGGCTCCACTGGTTGACCTTCGACGCGATGAGGGTGGCGATCGCGGCTGCCCCCATTCCCCGGACGGCGAAGAGCACCGCGATGATGAACTCGGGCGCCTCGGAGGCGAGGGGCGCGAGCCACTGCACGAGGAAGAAGCTGTCGATCCCGAGCGCGGTTCCCGAATCGACGAGACCGGTTGCGAACGGCTCGGCGCACGCGAGGATGATGCCCGCCGAGACGATGAACATCGAGATCACGGTGATCCGCCGGGCGCGGGTCGGCATGCCCGCGATGTGCGCGGCGGCGCCGACGAACTCGTCGTGGCTTTCGCTCTCCGCGCGGCCTGCCCGCCACAGGTAGGTGACGAATGCCCCGATGAGCACCAGGCCGAACCAGATCGGGATGTTCCCGAACAGTGGGATGGCGAACGCGAGGATTGCCAGCACCGCGAGGAAGCCGACGTCCAGGCGTGCGGTGACGGGGAGCTCGAGGGCGAGACGCCGGGCTTCGCCGCGTCGTGCCCGGTTCGCGATCACGAGGGCGACGATCACGACGAGTGGCCACCCGAAGCCCAGGAGCAGTCGGTTCGATCCCGTCATGTTCGCGGCGGCGTACTGCGCGTACTCGGGGTCGGAGCCGGAGCGGAACGCGTAGTACAGGTCGACGGCGTACTCGGGGAGCACGGCGATGAGGGCGAGGATGGCGATCGCGAGGGCGCCGGAGATGTCCTTCTGCGCGGCCTCGGCGGCCCAGGCGAGCACGAAGCTCGCCGCCACGACCGCCGCCCCGAAGACGACGAGGTCGAGCATGGGATTCGGGTGGAAGCCCAGTGTGCGGAACACCAAGGCGGGGGCGGCGATCAGGAGGCACAGGGCGAGACGGCCGATCAATGCGCGTGGCATGGGGAACGGTCCTTTCGGTCGGGCGCGACCGAGAGAGGACAAGACAGAGCTCCGGCCGCGCGTGGGCCGAAGGTCTCGTTCATCCGGGAGACAGGGGCACCGGACGATCATCGTGAACGTCAGTATGTCGATGCGGCCTCAGGCTCTCGCGAGCCCGGAACTACTCCCCTTCGATCTCCCCAGTCTGGCGAACACGGCGCGCGATCCCCCTGCTCAGACGGAGATTCAGAGGGTTTCGGCACCCCTCACGCGTGAACTCGCTGGCGCCCGAGCGGGCGGCCCAGGATTTCGGAACAGTGAAAGGGCCCAACTTCGGTATCGCGATGCGCATATCTGCTAGATGCTATAGCATCGCATCCATGACCGAGCCATTCATCCTCGTCAGCGACTGCGACCTGCCGGGAACCGTCATCGAAGACACGCTCCGACAGGCAGGACTGCGCGCCGATCGCGCCGCATCCGGAAGCCCGGACGACATCGCCGCCCTCGGTGCCGACGCCGAAGGGCTGGTCGTGCAGTGGGCGCAGATCACGGGTGATGTGATGGACCGGATGCCGAACCTCCGCATCATCAGCCGTGTCGGCATCGGGTACGACATGGTCGATGTCGAGGCTGCGACCGTTCGTGGCATCGCCGTCGCGAACACCCCGAGCTACTGCATCGAAGAGGTGGCGGCGCACACCATCGCCATGATCATGTCCCAGGCGCGCGGCCTGTCCGCCTACGACCGCGCCGTGCGTGCCGGGACCTGGAAGGCCGTCGACGCACGACCGCTCGCTGTGCGCCCCTCGGCCACCACGGTGTCGGTGCTCGGCTTCGGACGCATCGGCTCGATGGTCGCTCGCGGTTGTCGCGCGCTGGGCTTCCGCGTCCTCGTCGCCGACCCCTTCGCCCCCGCCGACGCCGTGCGCGAAGCCGGGTGCGAGCCCGTAGAGATCGCGGAGGCCGTCGCGCGTGCCGACATCCTGACCCTGCACGTGCCGCTCACCGACGACACCCGGCACCTGATCGACGCAGCCGCCCTCGCGACCATGAAGCCGGGAGCGGTCGTGGTGAACACCTGTCGCGGTCCGCTCATCGACGAGGAGGCGCTCGCCGCCTCGCTGCGGGCGGGACACATCGGTGCCGCGGCCCTCGACGTGTTCGCGGGAGAGCCGCTCGCCGCCGACTCGCCGCTGCGTGACCTCGATCAGGTGCTGCTCACACCGCACGCCGCCTGGTATTCGCCCGAGGCGCTGGCCGACCTTCCGGTGCACGCGGCCGAGAACGTCATCCGTTACCTGGCCGGCGAGTCCGTGCCGATCGTCAACCCGTCCTTCGCCACCGCGCGCTGACCTGGAAGGCCCCCATGGAGCTCCTGCGACTCGGCCCCGTCGGCCGCGAACGTCCCTACGTGCGAGAGGAGGGCGTCGTGTACGACCTGTCCCCCCTCACCGCCGAGATCGACGGCGACTTCCTCGCCGCCGACGGCATCGGCCGCGTGCGCTCCGCGCTCGGCCGGGGTGAACTGGTCGCCGCCGACGTCGATGGGCTGCGCATCGGTGCCCCGGTCGCCCGCCCGACCGCGGTGGTCTGCATCGGACAGAACTACGCAGCTCACGCTGCCGAATCCGGATCGGAGCCGCCCGAGCATCCGGTCGTCTTCTTCAAGCACCCCAACACGGTGGTCGGACCGGACGATGTCGTGCTGCTGCCGCCCGGAGCGGAGAAGGTCGACTGGGAGGTGGAGCTGGCGATCGTGATCGGCAAGCCCGCCCGCTACCTGTCGTCTCCTGATGCCGCGCGTGAGGTCATCGCCGGCTACACGATCTCGAACGACGTCTCGGAGCGCGCGTATCAACTCGACGTCTCGGGCGGGCAGTGGTCGAAGGGCAAGTGCTCCGAGACGTTCAACCCGCTCGGGCCCGCACTCGTTCCCGCCGACGAGGTCGACCCCCAGGCGCTGCGACTGCGGTCGTTCGTGAACGGCGAGCCGCGGCAGGACTCGTCGACCGCGGACATGATCTTCTCCGTGCTGCAGATCGTGCACGAGCTGAGTCAGTATCTGGTGCTCGAGCCCGGCGACGTGATCAACACCGGTACCCCGCAGGGTGTCGCGCTCTCCGGCCGGTTCCCCTATCTGCAGGACGGCGATGAGATGACGATCGAGATCGAGGGTCTCGGACGTCAGCGCCAGCGCACCGAGCGGGTGCACCTGGGCTGACTCGGCTCTCCCCGGCGGCCTGTGCCCGGGGCACGGTTCCTTTCGCTGAGTGCACCGTGCTCCGGGTAGAGGCCGTCGGGTGCGTCAGCCCGCGAAGGGGATGACAGGAAGGCCCCGCACACCGGGTCGCACGGCGAAGAGCGAGCCCGCCTCGGTGCCGTGGCCGGGTTCGAGGCCCTGCGCCGAGGTCGTGATGTACAGCGTGCCGAGGTCGTCGTCGCCGAAGGTGCAGGCGCTGACCTGGGGCACCGGGAGCTCGATCGTCGCGATGCGCTGCCCTGCGGCGTCGTAGCCGTGCACTGCGCTGCCGCCCCACAGGGCCACCCAGATACTGCCGTCAGCGGCGATGCACAATCCGTCGGGGGAACCCTGCTCCTCGGGGATCGCGACGAAGGCGCGACGGCCCCGCAGCTCGCCCTCGCTGACGTCGAACACGTCGATGCGGTGCGTCCCGGTGTCGACGTAGTAGGCGCGTCGGCCGTCCGGCGAGAAGCCGATGCCGTTCGAGATCGTCGCCCGCGGAAGAACGGTGCTCGTCGTCAGGTCGGCGTCGACGCGCAGCACGGCTCCGGCATCGGGCGCCGCGTCGTAGGCCATCGACCCCGCGAGCAGGCGTCCCCGAGGGTCGCAGCATCCGTCGTTCATGCGCACACCGGGGTCGTCGCCCAGCGAGGCGGCGGCCCGGACCTCTCCGTCGACGTCATGCGCGAGGTAGAGCGTGCGGGCGCCGACCGCCACCAGACCTCCACCGGAGCGCGGGCGGGCGAAGGCCAGGTACTCGTCGTCGATGTGCTGGCGGGACACACCATCCGGTCGCAGCGACAGAAGATCGCCGGCGTCCCCGTCGACCCAGCGCAATCCGCCCCAGCCCGACCACCAGACGGGCGCCTCGGCGTGGTGCGCCATCGGGCCGGTGACGTTCTCCGGAGTCATGCGTCGTCGCGCGGGAGGGTCCGCGGGGCTGTGCGGTGCAGCGGGTCGGCGACAGGCATAGGCTCCGGCACGCGCTCCGCCTCCTGCTCGGCTGCGGGTGCGGCGGGCGGGGTCGCGGTGGCAGCGCTCGCCTGCGCGGGAAGCTCCTTCGCCACCTGCTTCTCCAGCACGGTGACCGCGTCGTCGGAGAGCAGGATGAGGCCGTCGAGCTCCTCGCGCACGCGCTTGTAGGCGACGTTGCGCTCGGCCTGCGTGGCGGATTCGTCGACCGCGACCTTCAGCAGCTGCTGTGCGCGTTCGAGACGCTTGCGCTCCGGCTCGGTAAAGGTCGAATCGCGCAGGCGCCTGGCATCCTTTTCGGCGATCTCGAAAGCGACCGCGTAGTCGCCGACGGCCTGGAGGTACTCGGTGACCTGCTGTTCCGACACCCTGGCGTCGGCGGAGGCGGGGCGCAGGGCATCGGCCGTCTTCTTGGCGCGCAGGAACGCGGCGGTCAGCGGCTGGCGCCCATCGCTCATGGCGGGGAAGGCGATCAGCTTGGCGACGTCGAGCTCGTAGTCGAGCCAGCGTGCCGTGATCTCGTCATGCTCGGCGAACAGGCGCGCGACCAGATCGCTCGGTGCCACGGACGCTGTGGTGTCGACGACAGAGGGTCCGCGGCGCTTGGCCTGCTGGGTGAGCGCGCGCGCTTCGATCTCGGCGGTCTTCAGCTGCGCCTTCATGCGAAGGGTCTCCAGGCGGCGCTCGTGTCGTCGCTTGGAGCTGCGCTCCCACGTCTTCGCGATACCACCGGCCATTCCCATGATCGGGAAGATGAGCCACCAGTAGTGCTGCGCGAAGGTCCAGAAGCCCTGGATGAACTCGTCCATGATGCGTTCAGCCTACTTCTCGGCGGGCTCTTGCCGCCCGTGCTGTTGCGGCGGCAAGGCAGGAACCTCCGGGGACACAGCTGGCCCGCTCCGCCCGCAGCGTCGATACCGTCCGTTCACGCAGCGTTCCATTCGGAGTACGGCAGTCTCGTAATTGCGCGTCACCTTCAGGGGTTGGAATACCGATGTTCTCGGAATGCCGAGACGTCTCCTCCCGAAAGGTCATCATGCGCCGCTTCACCCTGCCCGTCGTCGGCCTCCTGGGCGTGGCCGCCCTCTCTCTCACCGCTTGCCAGAGCCCGACCGCCGAGGCTGCTCCGGCCGATCCGGACGCTCCTCTCACGATCGCCACGATCCCCGTCGGCGACGACCCCACCGCCGAGAACCCGATCGAGGTGTTCGCCGACCTGCTGGAGAAGGCGACGGGCCGCGACGTCGAGATCACTGATGTGCCCGACTACCTCAGTGTCGTCGAGGCCATCCGTGCCGACCACGTCGACATCGGCATCATGAGCGGCTTCCCGTCGGCCCTCGCCGTCAACACCGGCGAGGTGGATGCGCTGGTCGCCTTCCAGGGCGACGGCAAGCCGGTCTCGACCTGCGTCGTGCTCGACGAATCGCCCATCCAGAAGGTCGAGGACCTCGAGGGTAAGACGGTCGCGTTCGCCGATCAGGCCTCCAGCTCCGGGTACTTCATGCCCGTGTACATGCTGCACGAGGCCGGTCTCGAGCAGGGGACCGACTACGAGGCCATCTTCGCCGGTGGACACGAGGGCAGCTTCGCCGCGCTGCAGCAGGGACAGGTGGACGCAGCCTGCACGGCCGTCATGCTCACGGAGCTCGGCGCCCCGATGTTCCCCTTTGCGGATGGAGAGTGGCGCGCGGTGGGGGAGAGCCCCGCGATGGACATCCAGGGCGCGGTCCTCGGCCGTCAGTCGCTGGACGCCGAGACCCGCAAGGTGATCCAGGACGGCATCGCCGAGGTGTTCTCGCCCGCGAACGCTGAGCGTCTCGGCGCTTACGGTGCGTTCGCAGCGGCCCCGCAGACGGTCGACCCGAAGAGCGCCGACTTCCAGTCCTTCGCCGAGATCGCGGCCGTGGCCGGGGTCAAGCTCGAGGACCTCAAGTGACTCTTCCCGCTCTGCGTCTCGCGCCGGCGGCCGCTGTTTCCGCACCCGGCCGAATCGGAGATGATTCGTCGTCGTCAGGGCGCGTCGCAGACCGACACGCCGGAGCGCCAACCGATGCTCTGGGTTTCGGCCCCGCCGAGGGTGCAGTGCGCACCCCCACGGCCGAGCTCCGCCAGGCGCTTCCCCTCGTCGCGGTCCGCGGACTGCAGGTCGCGTACGGGGAGAACACGGTGCTCGACGGGGTCGACCTCGACCTCTTCCCCGGCGAGATGGTCGCCCTGCTCGGAGCCTCGGGCTCGGGGAAGTCCACGCTGATGCGCAGCCTGACCGGGTTCGCGCCGATCAGCTCAGGCACGGTCCGCGTGGCCGGGCACGACGTCACGAACCTCGGCCGCGGCGAGCTGCGAACCCTCCGCTCCGGGGTCGGACAGGTGTTCCAGCAGTTCAACCTGATCCCACGCCTCAGCGTCATGACCAATGTGCTCACCGGCGCCCTGCACGGCGCCGGGCCGATCAACATCGCGGGAGGCTTCTCGAACGCGCACCGCCGTCGGGCGCTCGAACTGCTCGATCGGGTCGGGATCGCGCACAAGGCATCCGCTCCCGCACGCTCCCTCTCGGGGGGACAGCAGCAGCGTGTGGCGATCGCGCGGGCGCTCATGCAGCAGCCGAAGGTGATCCTGGCCGACGAGCCGGTCGCATCACTCGATCCGAAACTCGCGGGATCCGTGCTCGGCCTGTTGCGCGAGATCGCCACGCAGGACGGCATCCCTGTGCTGGTGAGCCTGCATGTGCTGTCGCTCGCTCTCGCGCACAGCGACCGCATCGTCGGGCTTCGCCACGGCGAGATGCTCGTCTCCGGCGTGACCTCGCAGTTGGATGCCGCCGCGCTGGAAAACCTCTACGACGACGAGGAGCACGGTGATGACGACGACCACTGAGCCGCGCGCAGACAGGACCACCCGCCCGACTCTCGACCCCGCGGAGCGCGCCCGGCTCGAGAGCGCCTTCCGCGTGCCGCGTGCCCGCTTCCTGATCGGACTGCCGGTCGCGGTCCTGGTGCTGATCTGGTCGTTCAACGGCGCCCAGTTCAACTTCGTGAAGCTCGGCGAGGGCGCGATCAACATGGGTGAGTTCCTGTCGCGCCTGTTCCCGCCCGACTTCTCGAAGATCGGCACCATCCTGGCACTGCTGCTGGAGACGTTTCAGATGGCCGTCGTCGGTACGGTCCTCGGCGCCGTCCTCTCCCTGATCGTCGCCTTCGGAGCCACCTCCACCCTCGCGCCGAAGTGGCTGTACTACCCGACGCGCTGGGTCATGAACATCATCCGCTCCGTGCCCGACCTGGTGTTCGCGCTCATGTTCGTCTCGGCTGTCGGGCTCGGCCCGTTCGCCGGCATCCTGGCCATGACGCTCGGCTCCATCGGCTCGATCGGCAAGATCTTCGCCGAGGCGATGGAGCAGGTCGACCGAGGGCCCGTCGTCGCGATGGAGGCGGTCGGCGCCTCGAAGCGGCAGATCATCCAGTACGGGATCCTCCCGCAGGCCGCACCGCTGCTGACCTCGTACACGCTGCTGCTGTTCGAGGGCAACGTGCGCGGCGCGACCATCCTCGGTCTCGTCGGCGCCGGCGGCATCGGCCTCGAGCTGACCACCGCGATGCGCATGTACGACTACGGCCACCTCAGCGCCATCATCATCTGCATCATCGTGCTCGTCACGGTGATCGACCAGGGCAGCGCCCTCATCCGAAGGAGAATCACATGAGCATCATCGATACCGGACTCGTCCTCAGCGCGCCGGTAAACCTGCGCGACCTCGGCGGCATCATGATCGATGGCGGTGTGCTGCGTGAAGGCCTCGCCATCCGCACGGACGACCTGGCCTATGTGACCTCGGAGGTGGCCGATGAACTCGTCGCGGGTGGACTCAGTGCCATCATCGATCTACGCTCGCCGCTCGAGGTCTCGGTCACGGGACGTGGGCCTCTCGGCGCGCACCCGGTCGGCTACCATCACCTGCCGCTCATCGCGGATGTGGGGGCATCGATGGGAGACAAGGCCCCGGAGCTGAGCCACGAGGCCATGGGCCGGATGTACCGGCGCATGGTCGAGGGCGCGGCGCCGCAGCTCGTCATCGCACTCAACGTGATCGCGCACACTCCCGGCACGGCGGCCTTCCACTGCGCCGCCGGTCGCGACCGCACCGGTGTGCTCGCCGCCATGCTGTTGCTCGCATTGGGGGCCACCGACGACGACATCGTCACCGACTACGCCCGCACCGGCGACAACATGGTCGCGGTCATGGCGCGCACGGCTCCGGTCATGGGAGCGATGTGGAGAGCTCTGGGCTTCGACGCCGCCGCTCTGGAGAACGGCTCGTCGCTTCTGGAGGGCTCGATGGATGTGTCCATGCGCAGCCTTCTCGACACGCTCCGCGCGGAGCACGGGGACCCGCTGACGCCGTTGCGCGCTGCGGGGCTCTCGAACGCCACGATCGCCCGACTGCGCGAGCGGGCGCTGGCCGCGTGACGATGCCGATGACGGATGCCGGGGCCGCGGTTCGCCGCCGCGCCGGGCGTCCGCGCGATGAGGAGATCGACGGACTGATCGTCGACGCGACGCTGGGGATCATCGATGCTGGCGAGGAGGTCACGGTGTCGCGCGTCGTCGCGTGCAGCGGAGTGAGCCGCGCGGCTCTGTATCGGCGCTGGCCGTCGCTGACGCTGCTGATCGCCGCCGCGCTCGACGTCGGGCGCGAGGTGCCACCGGACTATCCCGCGGATGCCGACCTTCACGAGGTGCTGCTCGCAGGGCTCGGACTCGGCGCGGACGGCGTCGCACCCTCGGCGCCCGGTTACTCCGAGGAGCGGTTCCGGCAGCGCATCCGCCTCGTCATGGCAGATCGCGCCCTGCAGAAGACGTACTGGGAGTCGCACGTGTCCCGGCGACGGGTGCCCCTGCAGAATGCGCTCCGCATCGGGATCGCGCGGGGCGAGCTGCGGGCCGACCTCGACGTCGAGGCGTGCTTCGACGCCGTCGCGGGTGTCGTTTACTACCAGCTCGTCGTACGCGGTGACAGGATCAGCGACCCCGTCGTCGTGGCGCGGCTGCGTGCGGCGATCGAGGTGATCTGGCGCGGGATGGTCAGCTCTTCGTGAGGTCCTGCGCGAACATCAGCAGGATGCCGCTCGGGCCGCGCAGATACGTGAGCTTGTACACGTCCTGGTAGTTCGCGACCCCGCGCAACGGGTGGTAACCGTGTCGGGCCGCGATCGCCAGCGACTCGTCGATGTCGTCGACGGAGAACGCGATGCGGTGCATGCCGATCTCGTTGGGCAGGGTGGGCTCGGTCTCGATCGCGTCCGGATGGATGTACTCGAACAGCTCGATCTGGCCGTGCCCATCGGGAGTCTGCAGCACGGCGATCTTCGCGTGGTTGCCGTCGAGGCCGACCGCGGTCGATGCCCACTCCCCGCTGACTTCGTCGCGGCCGAGCACGGTGAGGCCGAGGTCGGTGAAGAACGAGATGGTGGCTTCCAGGTCGCGCACCGCGATGCCGACGTTCTCGAGCGTGATGGGCATGGGGGAATGCTACTCGTGCCCGTCGCCACCGTCAGGGCTATCTGCCGAGCTTCTCGGCGCAGACGACGCAGTACTCGGCGAACGGCCGTGCCTCCAGGCGTCCGGCGGGGATCGGGCGGCCGCAGTTCGCGCAGATGCCGTAGGTGCCGGCTTCCACTCGGGCGAGTGCGTCATCCACCTGCTGCAGCTCGGATGTCGCGGCGTCGGCGAGACCTGTCAGCCGGGACCACTCCGACGACAGGGTCACGCCCTCGGGGTCGTGTTCGTCGTCGTCGTTCGAGCCCGCGCGGTCGTGGGTGAGCTCGTCGAGCATCGCTGCGGTCGCCTGCACGCGCGCCTCGGCCTGCATGCGCAGTGCGAGCAGGCGTTCCCGGGCATCGGCGGTCATCTGCCCACTCTAGGCACCTTCACCGACACCCGATCCCTGGGTCGTCGTCAGTCGGAGGTACGGGTCGTCGGCACCGAGTCGGTCGTCGTCGGCACGGCCACGGACTTCATTCCGGGGTGGTCGCGTTCGAGGGCTGCGCCCTCCATGTCGACGTTGGGCAGGATGCGGTCGAGCCAGCGCGGCAGCCACCAGGCCGAGCGTCCGAGCAGGTGCATGAGCGCGGGCATCAGCAGCATCCGCACCACGAACGCGTCGAGCAGCACGCCGAACGCGAGCCCGAATCCGATCGAGCGGATGATCGTCGACTCCGAGAAGATGAACCCGCCGAAGACCGACACCATGATGAGGGCCGCGGCGATCACGACCGAGCGTCCGGCGCGGAAGCCCTGGGCGACGGCATCGCGAGCGGAGGCGCCGTGCACGAACGCCTCCCTCATGCCGGAGGCGAGGAACAGCTGGTAGTCCATCGCGAGCCCGAACAGGATGCCGACGAGGATCACGGGCAGGAAGCTCAGGATGGGTCCTGTGCTGTGCAACCCGATGATCTCGGCACCCCAGCCGAACTGGAACACCGTCACGATCAGCCCGTAGGTCGCGAACAGCGACAGCACGAAGCCACCTGTCGCGATGATCGGCACGAGCAGCGACCGGAACACCACGATCATGATGAGCAGCGACAGGCCGACCACGACCACGAGGTACAGCGGCAGCACTCCGGCCAACGCTTCGGAGATGTCGATGTTGATCGCGGCCTGACCCGCGACGCCGAGGGTGATCCCCTCCGCGACGGGAGGCATGGAGCGGAGGTCCTGCACGAGCCTCTCGGTCGACGCGCTGTTCGGGCCTTCCTCCGGCACGACCTGGAACGCGAGCAGCGTGTTGTCGTCGGAGGTGGCGATCGGGGCGACCGCAGCCACGTCGTCCTGGTCGGCGATGGCCTGCGCGATCGTCACCTGCGTGGAGAGCAGGTCGTCGTCGCTGACCGCTTCGTCGAGGGTCGCGGTCACGAGCAGCGGGCCGTTCGCGCCCTCGCCGAACTGCTCGTCGACGGTCTGGAAGGCACGGTAGCTGGTCGAGTCGCTCGGCTCGCTCGATCCGTCGGGCAGTCCGAGTCGCATCGACATGGCGGGGGTCGCGATGATCAGCAGGGCGACGACGCTCACGAGTGCGGTGACGACGGCGCGGAGCGTCGACATGCGCTTCACCGGCTTGCCCGCGGCGTGCTCCTCGCCGATCGTGGTGCGCGCGCGACGGCTGAGCAGGCGTGTGCCGACGAGGCCGAGGATGGCGGGCGCGAGGGTGATGGCGACGAACACGGCCACGGCGACGCACACCGCTCCGACCGTGCCCATGAGGCCGAGGAAAGGCACGCCGGTCACGTTGAGGGCGAGGAGGGCGACGATCACGGTCGTGCCGGCGAACACCACGGCCGTGCCGGAGGTGCCGGTCGCGAGGCCGATGGATTCCCGCACCGGTACCCCGGCGAGCAGTTGCTTGCGGTGCCGGTTGACGATGAACAGCGAGTAGTCGATGCCGACCGCGAGACCGAGCATGACACCCAGCACGGGAGTGACCGACGCCATGTTCACGATGCCCGAGAAGGCGAGGGAGGCCGTGACGCCGACGCCGACGCCGACGATGGCGGTGACGATCGGGAGGGCGGCGGCGATGAGGGAGCCGAGCATCACGATGAGGACGATCGCGGCGAACGCGAGGCCGACCGCCTCGCCGACACCGAAGATCTCCGGGACGCCCTGTGCGATGTCGGTGCCGAAGTCGACCTCGACGCCGTCGATCGGCGCAGACTCGAAGTGGTCGATCGCACCCTGCTTCACCTCTTCGGAGAGCTCGAGGCGCGGGTCGACGAACGAGATGTTGACGATGGCGGTCGAGCCGTCGTCGGAGACCACGCCGATGCCGTCGGCCAGGTCGAGCAGGGTCGAGCCCAGCTGCACCTGGTCGGCGTTGTCGTCGAGGGTGATGCGGGACTGGTCGAGCTGTGCGTTCTGGGCCGCGACCTGAGCCAGCTGCGCGTTCACGGCAGCGATCTGGGCATCGAGGGCGGCGAGCTGTGCGGATCCGGCACCGGCCTGCTCCGCCTGCGTGCGCGCGGCCGTGAGCTGCGTGAGTCCGGCTTCGAGCTGCGCACGGCCGTCGTCGAGCTGCGTCTGGGCGGCATCCAGCTGCGTGCGACCGTCGGCGACCTGCGTCTGGCCGTCGGCGAGCTTCTGCGCCTGCTCTTCCTGCTGCTTCTGCGCGTCGAACGGATCGATCACGCGCGCGACGCCGTCGAGGTCTTCGGCGCTGACGGCGAGGTCGGAGATCGCCTGCTTCTGCTCGTCGGTGAACGGCGACCCGTCCTTCGTGCTGTAGACGACCGTGCCGGTGCCGCCGGCGGTGTCCGGAAGCTTGTCGGCGAGCTCATCGGTCACGGCGCCGGATGCAGTGCCGGGGATGTCGAAGCTGTTGCTCAGCGTGCCGCCCAGGGTGAGGAAGGCACCGACTCCGAGGCCGAGGATCAGCACCCACGACACGATCACCGTCCACGCCTTGCGCGCAGCGAACGAACCCAGCCGGTAGAGCAGTGATGCCACAGTGGTCTCCTTCAGACTCGAAGATCATACGGCACGTCTCGTCTAGCGATCTGTGGCTATCCTGAACGCATGGCGAACGAGCATCGAAGCGGCCCCGTGCGCAGCACGGCGGCACGCGAGGCGATCCTCGATGCGACCTCTCGGTTGTTCCATGCGCAGGGCTATGACCGGCTCACGATCGAGGGCATCGCCAAGGAAGCCGGGGTGGGCAAGCAGACCATCTACCGCTGGTGGTCGTCGCGCGGGGCCCTGATCGCCGACTGTCTCGTGGACGGGCGGCTCATCCCCGTCGACTTCGTCGTACCCGACACGGGTGATCTGTTCGCCGACGTCGAGACCTGGCTGCAGTCGGTGTTCTCGATCCTCGCCTCCGCCCAGGGGCAGGCGCTGCTGCAGTCGCTCGTCGCCGCTGCGGCCGAAGACGCGGCGGTCGGCGCGCATCTCGGGAGCAGTCTCGGGGTGGAGCAGCATCTGTCCGAACGGCTGCGAGGGGGGATCCGCGACGGCCAGCTGCCGGAGGATGCCCCGGTCGCGCAGATCGGGCGCGCCATCCTGGGCGCGATCATCGTGGACTCGCTCGGGCGGGAGAGCCGCGGTCCCGACGGCATCATCGACCTGGCGCGGTACCTCTTCACGCGCTGAGGCCGGCGCCTGACGGTACTGGGCATTCATCCGTCGTGACCAGCTGTCTACTCTGGTGGCATGCACACCAGCGATTACCGTGCGCGACTGATGCGTGTCCTGGCTGCGTCATCCGACCAAGTCGCCGGGAAGCTCCGGCGTTTCCAGGACGTCGCGACCGACGCGGTCGCGATCGACCTCTTCCTGGGGCAGGACGGCGAGGGGCCGTTCGATGTGTGGGCGCGGTTCATGGGAGAGGACGCGTTCGTGCTCGACCGTCGTTTCGACGACGAGCGGCAGATCTTCGGTGTCGTCTGGGGCGAGGAGGGGTGGGAACCCGATGTTCCGTCGCGTCCGCAGGGGTGGAGCTGGGAAGACCTCGAGGATGCGGTGTTCGAGACCGTCGCGGAGTGGCTCGAGCCGCTCATCCCGGAGGGCGACCAGGTCTGGGAGCTGACCTCCGTGGACGGGGTGGCGGAACCACGCCCGCTCCGCGCGCAGTGTTGACCGTGCCGGCGGAGTGCAACTCGATCGGAGCCCGAGTCTGCGCGTCCCGACTCAGCCGAGGAGCAGCGTCAGCACCGTCGCGCCGCCACCGCCGAGGATCAGCGCGATGATGACGGTCCACGCGACGATGCGCATGCGTCGATTGCGCTTCTCGCCGAGGTCGCCGTAGTCCTCGCTGAGACCGTCGTTGCTCATGCGCTGACCGCCTCGGTGACGGTCGGGCCGAAGTACGACGGCAGTGTGGCCTGCGATCGCTCGCGCAGTTCGGCGGCCGTCACGGTGAAGACGTCCTGCACCTCGAGCTTCGCGCCCTCACTGTCGGTCACGCCGATGCGCATCACCGGGTAGTCGCGTCCCTCGCAGAGTCCGCGGAACTTCACGTCGTCCTCGCGGGGAACGGTCACGATCACGCGGCCGGTCGACTCGGAGAACAGGGCGGATGCGGCATCCACTCCGTCGCGTTCGATGATCTCGTTCAGCCAGACGCGCGCTCCGACGCCGAAGCGCATGACGCCTTCGGCCAGAGCCTGGCCGAGGCCGCCCTCGGAGAGGTCGTGCGCGGAGGAGATCAGCCACTCATCACGGGCTGCGGAGAGCAGGCCTGCGAGACGCTTCTCGCCCGCGAGGTCGACCTTCGGGGGCAGGCCGCCGAGGTGCTGGTGCACGACGTCTGCCCAGGCCGAGCCCGAGAGCTCGGTCGAGGTGGTGCCGAGCAGGTATATGTTCTGACCCTCGTCCTGCCATCCGGAGGGGATGCGGCGCGAGACGTCGTCGATGATGCCGAGCACGCCCACGAGCGGGGTCGGGTGGATCGGCACGTCGCCGGTCTGGTTGTAGAACGAGACGTTGCCGCCGGTGACCGGGGTGCCCAGTTCGTAGCAGCCGTCTGCGAGGCCGTCGACGGTCTGGCCGAACTGCCACATGACCTCGGGGTTCTCGGGAGAGCCGAAGTTGAGGCAGTCGGTGATGGCGGTCGGCACGGCACCGGTCACGGCGACGTTGCGGTACGCCTCGGCGAGGGCCAGCTGCGCGCCGGCGTACGGGTCGAGCTGGCAGTAGCGGCCGTTGGCGTCGGTCGCGACGGAGAAGCCGAGGCCGGACTCCTCGTCCACGCGGATCATGCCGGCGTCGTCGGGGAAGCTCAGGGCTGTGTTGCCGAGCACGTAGTAGTCGTACTGGTTCGTGATCCAGCTCGTGTCGGCCAGGTTCGGGGAGGCGACGAGGGCGAGGAACTGCTCGCGCAGCGTCTCGGGGTCGTTCGCGCGCGGAAGCTTCTCTGCGGCATCTGCCTGGAGCGCGTCGATCCACGTCGGGTACGCGACCGGACGGTCGTAGACAGGGCCGTCGACCGCGACGGTCGAGGGGTCGACGTCGACGATGCGCTCGCCCTGCCAGTCGATGATGAGGCGTCCGTCGCCGGTGACCTCGCCGAGCACGGAGGTCTCGACCTCCCACTTGTTCACGACGGCCAGGAAGGCGTCGAGCTTCTCGGGGGCCACGATCGCCATCATGCGCTCCTGCGACTCCGACATGAGGATCTCCTCTGCCGTGAGCGTGGGGTCGCGCAGCAGCACGTTGTCGAGAGAGACCTTCATGCCGCTGTTGCCGTTGGCCGCGAGCTCGCTGGTCGCGCACGAGATGCCGGCTGCGCCCAGGTCCTGGATCGCCTCGACGAGCTCGCCGCGGTACAGCTCCAGGCAGCACTCGATGAGCACCTTCTCGGCGAAGGGGTCGCCCACCTGCACCGCGGGGCGCTTGGTGGGGCCACCGTCGGCGAAAGTGTCGGAAGCCAGGATGCTCGCGCCGCCGATGCCGTCGCCACCCGTGCGGGCACCGAACAGGACCACCTTGTTGCCGACACCGGTGGCGTTCGCGAGCTTGAGGTCTTCGTGGCGCAGCACGCCCACCGCGAGCGCGTTGACGAGCGGGTTGGCCTGGTAGACGCTGTCGAAGACGGTCTCGCCACCGATGTTCGGAAGGCCCAGGCAGTTGCCGTAGAAGCTGATGCCGCTGGTCACACCGTGCACGACGCGGGCGGTGTCGGGGTGGTCGATCGCACCGAAGCGCAGCGCATCCATGACGGCGACGGGGCGAGCGCCCATCGAGATGATGTCGCGGACGATGCCGCCGACACCGGTGGCCGCGCCCTGGAAGGGCTCGATGAACGACGGGTGGTTGTGCGACTCGGCCTTGAAGGTGACGGCCCAGCCCTCGCCGACGTCGACGACGCCCGCGTTCTGGCCCATGCCCACCATGAGGCGTTCCTTCATCTCATCGGAGACCTTCTGGCCGAAGCGGCGCAGGTAGTTCTTGCTCGACTTGTAGGAGCAGTGCTCCGACCACATCACCGAGTACATCGCCAGCTCGCCCGAGGTGGGTCGGCGGCCGAGGATCTCCTTGATGCGCGCGTACTCGTCGTCCTTGAGTCCGAGGGCGCCGTACGGCTGCTCCTTCTCGGGGGTCGCGATCGCGTTCTCGACGGAGTCGGGGACGTGCTGGGGGGAAGGTGCAGGGGCGGTGGTCACGCGCACTCCAAAGGAAGGGGCCGGCGGGGCAGGTTCAGTCTACCGGCGTGGGTGAGGCGGCTCTCCCGCGGGCTGCGGACTCAGATCCGATCGCGGAGGACGGCGGCGATGTCTCGCCGCGTGTGGAGCACGCGGTGCACTCGCACAGCATCAGGGTCGTGGGTGTAGATGATGAGGTACGGGTGGCTCCGAAGAGGGAAGGCGCGGATCTCGGGAATCTCGGTCACCGGTTCGAAGCGCGCCGACTCGAGAGAGGGATGCGCAGCGAGCCGACCCATCGCGTGCTGGAGATCATCGATGAACGCGATCGCGACGTGTGGCCCTGCTTCGCTGAGATAGTGGGTGACTGCGCCACCGATTTCGCCCCGTCCCGGCCTCGTTCCACAAAATGGGGAAAGGGCGTGAAACTCGACGATTCAGGAGGACGAGTCGCACGCCGCGGCGAAACGCTGCGCCAGGATTCCCGCCGCCTCCCGCAGCGCCGGAGGGCCGATGACGGTGAAAGCCGCATCGAAGCGTGCGACCGAGGCGAGCATCCCTGTCCACGACCACGACCCGATCGTCACGCGGCACGATCCGTCGGTGAGCTCCTCCAGCTCTCCGTCGCCGACCCAGGGCGCGATGTCGCGGGCGGGGAGCGCGATCACGACGTCCCCCACGCACGGCCACCGATCTTCGCTCGTCGAACCCTTGGCTCGAGCCGCGAGATACGTCTGCGCATCCACGGCGGGCAGCGGGCGCGTGGCGAACGACGGTCCGGTCGGGATGCGGGGTCGCATCCCGTCCAGGCGGAACGTGCGCCAGTCGTCAGCCTCCAGATCCCACGCCAGCAGGTACCAGCGCCCCTCTCGCGCCACCACCGCGTGCGGTTCGGTGCGTCGGGCCGGGCGGTCCTGGGTGGAGGCGTAGTCGAAGCGGAGCACCTGCCGGTCGCGGACGGCGGCGCTCGCCGCCTCGAGTACCGCCGGATCGACCCTGGTCGCGTTCTCGGTGCCGGTGAAGCGGATGCCGTCCACTCGATGTCGTAGCCGGGACGGCATCACCTGGCGCACGGTGGCCAGGGCTCTGGCGGCACCTTCATCGATGTCGATCCCCGTCGCCGAAACGCTCTGGAGGGCGACGGCGATCGCGACCGCCTGATCATCGTCGAACAGCAGCGGCGGGAGCTCCGATCCTGCGGCGAGACGATAGCCGCCGTCCGGTCCCTTGATCGCACCGATCCGGTAGCCCAGCGCGCGCAGCCGGTCGACGTCGCGGCGCACCGTGCGGGGGCTGACCTCCAGCCGTTCCGCCAGTACGGACCCCGGCCAATCGCGCGGGGTCTGCAGCAGCGACAGCAGCGCGAGCATGCGTGAAGAACTCCCGGTCATGCGATTCAGTCTGCCCGAAGTAGAGGACGGAAACTGACCTCTACCTCTGTGATCGTTGTCGTCAGAGGTCCCGAACGGCGGGGCTCGCGACGAGGAGAAGAGCATGACCATCACCACCACGACCCACCTGAACTTCCGCGGCACGGCCCGGCAGGCGCTCGACTTCTATCAGTCCGTGTTCGGCGGCGAGGTGACCGCGGCGACCTATGGACAGTTCGGCATGCCCGAGGGCGTTCCGGGCTTCGACAAGATCGTGTTCGGCCAGTTGGACGGTGTCGTGCGCCTGATGGCGTACGACATCCCTGGTGAGGACGACTCGAACCCGGCGGCGACCGCGGGCAGCACGCACCGGGAGAACGGAGCGACCCTCACCGACCGCACGTTCTTTCAGTCGCTGCGCGCCGATTCGCTCGATGAGCTCCAGCGCTACTGGAACGGGCTCGTCGAGGGCGCGACCGTGATCGAGTCACTGGCAGCATCGGCGTGGTCGGCCGGTTTCGGCATGCTCACCGACCGTTTCGGCGTGACCTGGGTGCTCGACGTCGCGGCCTGAGCCCGATGGCCCGTTCTTCCCGACCGGATGCATGAGGATCGGACGGATGCAGGAGGAATCACTGCGAGTGATCCTGCATCCGTCCGATCCTCCGACAGACGTGTCGCCCCAGGACGCCGGTCAGGCCGGCGGCCAGTTCGGATGCCGTGCCACGGTCACCCGCGCCTGCAGGTCCGTGACCACCCGGGACCCCTCGGCGTCCAGCCCGAGCGCCCCGGCCAGGCCGAGCGCGAGCAGGGCATGACCTGAGGCGCTCGGGTGGAATGCGTCGTCGAGCAACCCCCACGGTGTGCCCTCGTTGCCCGGCCCCGTGCCCGCGGAGAACGCGACGAACGCCTCGTGCTGGTCGACGAGGATCGCTTCCTCGGCGGTGGCCACGTCGCGGATCGCCTGCGCGAACTCGCCGAGACGCGCGCGGTCGGGAGCATGGGACAGGTCGGCGGGCGGCGGCGTCTGCAGCACCGGCACCGCGCCGAGCTCTCGCACCTGTCGCACGAACTCCGCGACCGAATCGGCGAACTCGGACACCTCGATCACGGGATCGAGCCACTCGGTGGTGCAGTCGTTCGTGCCGATCAGCAGCGTCACGACGTCGGGGCGCCAGCATGCCACGCGCCCCTCGAAGTCCGCCAGGATCAGGTCGGCGCGCCACCCCGTGATCGCGGTGTTGATCACCGTGTCGTGCACCCGACCCAGGTCGCCGCGGATCAGCTCGTGCAGATGGTCGACGTAGTTGCGGGCACCGCGGGTATGGATGAGTCCGTGCGTGATGGAGTCGCCCGTGAGCACCCAGGTGAGCGGCGCTCCGGAGGCGAGAAGCCCTCGGAGCGCCGCACGGTCGTCGGTCACCCGGTGACCTCGAGCTGCACGTCGATGAACCGCGGACGGTAGATCGAGGCGTCGTCATACACGTCGCCCACGTTGTCGAAGGTGTTGACGTTGTAGGAGACGAGGATGCGGTTGCCCTGGCGCAGCTGCGGATGCTCGTGCGCGTTGTAGGTGAACACATCGGGGTCGCCGTAGCTGCCCAGTGCCCCGGTCTCGGGAGTGCGGTACAGCTCGACCGGATCGGTGAACGGGCCGGTGGGCGAGCACGAGGTGCGGGCGACGATGCGGGTGCTGAACAGCTCCGACGTGTCCTGCGTGACGAGCAGGTAGCCGTCGTGGAAGGGGGCGATGCTGAACTCGTTCGCCACGTACGGCACGACAGGGACGGCATCGGTCTCGGCAGCTGACCATCCGGTGCCGTTCCAGTACGTCCACGCGCCCTTGACGCCGTCGCGGTCCTGCGCGCGGGCGACGTAGGCCGAGCGCACTCCACCCGGATCCGCGATGCCGTAGATGTACGTGGTGCCGCGTTCCTCCAGCGTCCACGAACCCCAGTTGATCCCGGTCGCCGAAGGCAGGTCGGTGATGGACTCCAGTTGCAGGGTCTGGCCGTCGAGGGTGGCAAGGCGGTTCGCGGTCCACGCGAAGTCCCACTGGCCGCTGCCCGTGCGCCCGAACTGCAGCAGCGGCACCTGCACCGTGCCGTCGCGTCCGGGCGTGGGGTCGCCGATCCAGTACCACTTGCCGTCGGGCTCGGGCGGGATGATGGCGGCAGGCTCCTCCGGGGTGCCTCCCGTGATGGTCGTCAACCCGCCGCGGCGGTCCTGCACCACGACGGAGTTGTTCACGAACGGGGAGTCGGTGGGCCGCGAGCCGTCGGGGTTCACGGTGCCGAGGAACGTGTCGGAGAAGAACCATCCGGTCTTCCCCTTCCCGAGCGGCAGGGAGTACGTGCTGTCGCCGCCGGTCCACGCGCCGCCGGTGTTCCCGTAGGTGGTGAACTGCTCGGTCAGGCCCTGTTTCACGTTCGCCGTGGCGGTGAGCGTCTTGTCGACCAGCGAGCACTGGCCGGGTCCGTGTCCTCCGCCGCCGTGGTTCCCTCCGGTCGGGACGGCTGCGGTGGCCGGGGCGGCGAACAGCGCGCCGGCGCAGAGGGATGCCGCGGCGAGGGTCGCCGCGATGGTGCGTCTTCTCATGTCGATCACTCCTTCGTGTTCGGGTGGTGCTCGGTGGTGCTCGGGTGGTGCGGGTCAGCGGCCTGGGGCGGGGGCGATTCCTCCGGAGGCGTCGATGTCGAACGTGCGGGTGCCGACGCGCAGGCCGCGCAGGGTCGCACCCGGGTCGAGGGCGGCGACGCATCCGGCCGCCCGCACAGTGCCGTCGGCGGCGACCGAGACACCGAACAGGGCTTCGATCACGAGCTCGATCCAGGCCCCGGACGAGGAACACGACCAGTCGATGATGTACGGCAGCTGCGGCGGAGCTTTGCGGGCTCCGCCGTTGATGCCGGGCACGGCCTCCTCCACGAAGTGCGCCTGCCCCATCGGCCCTTGGTTCGCCGTGCGGGAGAGTCCTTCGATCCAGCTGGTCAGCACTTCGGGAGCTCCGAGTGCGGCGAGCGCACGTCCCGCGTCGGCGGGCCAGGCGGGA
The DNA here is from genome assembly GCF_013410135.1 of Microbacterium sp. JAI119. Taxonomy (NCBI): domain Bacteria; kingdom Bacillati; phylum Actinomycetota; class Actinomycetes; order Micrococcales; family Microbacteriaceae; genus Microbacterium; species Microbacterium sp. JAI119. The sequence goes on along the minus strand of NZ_JACCCK010000008.1, from coordinate 24,804 downwards.
TAGGCGCCGTTCCACTGGTGGTCCGGCCGCGGGCTGTAGCTGGCGTCGGGGTCCCACGGTGAGAGCGCACGCATCCAGTTGTCGGTCTGCAGCTCGCGCCGGAAGAACCCGACCATCTCGTCGCGGACTCTCGGAGCGAGGTCGTCGGCGATGGTGGTACCGACCACGCTGAAGTCGTAGCAGTGCCGCACGGGCAGCTGCGTGCCGTCGGGCTGTCCTGCCGCGAAGACACCGGTGCCGGGAAGATAGCGTTCGATCACGGCCGGGAGCAGCGCCTCGGCGTCGGCGCGCAGCGCGCTCGCCGCGGTCTCGTCGCCCCGCAGGTCGGCCAGGTCGGCGGCGGTGCGCATGCTCCACACGTTCGCGGCGTTGAGGCTCGCCACCTCGTGCGTGTACGAGCTCACGCACTCCAGCAGGTTGTCGATCTCGCCGTAGTCGGCCAGGGGTGTATCGCGGCGCAGTTCCTGCCACGCGGTCGCCCACTGCCGCACCGACGCGGCAACGGTGTGGTCGCCGACGAGCTCGTCGAGGAAGGCGACGTCGCCCGTGAAACGTACGTAGTCGTGCACGAGGCGGGTCATGGCGTAGTCGTTCACGGAGTACCAGCGGCCGACCGGGCCTCCGGTGAGGGACGAGGTGCCGAAGTGCGAGTGGATGTCGAGGGAGATCCAGTGCCGCACCTGGTTCCGCATCTCGTCGGGGTCGAGCAGGGCGTGGCTCACCGAGCTGAGGCTGTAGTCCCAGATGAACGTGGTCGTGCCCCAGTAGTTGGGCATGAGAGTGTCGTACGAACGCCCGAGCACGTTGCCGGCGAAGTCGCGGCGGAACCAGATCACGCCCAGCACCGCCCACCAGTACAGGCGACGCAGGGGTGCGGAGGCGGTGTCGAGCACGGGTAGTGCGCCGGAGAACTCGGTGTCGCTGGGGTCGAACGCGGCGCGGAGCTGTCGGTTCCAGAACTCTTCGGCTGAGGCGACGGCACCGGGGATGTCACCGGCGACGTCGGCCCAGGTGGCCTTCGCGTCGGACTCGTCGAGGCCGATCGCCTGCACGAAGCCGGTGCGCGCGGTTCCGCCGGCGGGCACGGTCAGCGTGGTCGCGAGCTCGCCGCCGCGGCCGTTGCCGCCGATCCCGGTGTCGAATGCATCGGGCAGGTCGGCCACACCGCTGAGGGTCGCGGTCCCGCCGATCAGGCCCTGCACGCTCCACGCCGCGGCATCGGTCGAACCGAACACGAGGCACCCGCCGTCGACGGTCGCGGTGTCGCGTTCCGACGGTGATTCCGCGTCGAGCCAGGCCTCGGTCGACCGGGTCACGCGGGCCGCAGACGACAGGCCGATCCGCACCTCACGCTCGCCCGCACCGGAGTTGCGCACCGCGATGTCGATCGCCACCGCTGTCTTCCCCGGCACGCACACGGTCGTGGTCTCGATCTCGAGCTCACCCACGCTCGCGCGCCGCACCACCCCGTCGGGCCGCCACTCGTGCGTGACGGGCACGCCGTATGACGCGAACAGGCGGCCGTCGACGAACAGCACGGCGGTCTGCGTGAGTCCTTGCGACACCGGTGGGAACTGCACGGCGCTGAGCGCGGTCAGGTCGTGGTCCACGCGCACGGTGCCGAGCATGTTCGTGAGGCCCGTGGGCGCGATCATGTCGTCGTAGTGATGGGTGACCGCATCGGCGACCAGATCCTCGACGGTGGGGATGAGGGGATTCATGATGCCTTTCGAGGCGGGTTGGGGGTCAGTACTGTCCGAGCGCGAGGCCCTTGGCGAAGAACCGCTGCGTGCACAGGAACAGCACCACGGTGGGGAGCGAGACGAGCACGGCCGCGGCCAGCACGACCGACATCTGCGCGCCGCCGTAGGTGCTCTGCATTCCCGACAGCGTGGTGATGATGGGGCGGATGTCGTCGGACTGGCTGAGCGTGAGGCCGAGCAGCAGGTCGTTCCACACGAACGTGGCCTGCAGGATGAAGATCGCGACCAGCGCGCTCGACGCCATCGGCAGGTACAGACGCACGAAGATGCGCCAGGTCGTGGCACCGTCGAGCACCGCGGCCTCGAACACGTTGTGCGCGACGCCGGTGAAGAAGTTGCGCATCACGAACGCCGAGAACGGGATTGAGATCACCGTGTAGATCATGATCATGCCGACGCGGGTGTCGAACAGCCCGGTGCGCGAGTAGGCGTCGAACAGGGGCAGCAGCACCATCTGCAGCGGGAAGACTGTGCCGCCGAAGATCACGACGAACCATAGGAATCCGCGCTTGAGGCGCAGGGCCACGATCGCGAAGCCGGCCGCGGCGCCCACGAGCACGGCGATGGTCGGCGACACGATCGAATAGATGAGCGTGCTGACGATGCTGTCGCCGATGCCGGAGAGCTCGAGCGCCTGACCGAAGTTCTCGAACAGGTGGAAGTCGGTGGGGATCCACGACTCCTTCGAGGTGAAGGTGGTCGGGTCCTTCATCGCGTTCACGACGAGCAGGTAGGCGGGCAGGAGCCACACGATCCCGAGGACGACGAGCACGGTGGTGCGGATGATCTTCGACATCACATCTCCTTCTTCGGGGAGAGCTGCTGGCGCAGGTACAGGACCGAGGCGACGAGGGTGATCACGGTGAGGAACACCGCGATCGCGGAGCCGAGCCCGTAGTCGCTGTTCACGAACGTCTCCTTGTACATGGTCAGCGCGAGGGTCTCCGAGACGGTGCCCGGTCCGCCCTTGGTCATGCCCCATACGATGTCGAAGGTCTTGAGGCTCGCGACGATCGAGAGCCCGACGACCACGGCGGTGAGCGGCCTCAGCATGGGCCACAGGATGCTGGTGAACAGGCGCGCCCCGCCGGCGCCGTCGATGCGCGCGGCCTCGAGCGGCTCCTTGGGGATGGCCTGCAGGCCGATCGTGAACAGCAGTGCGTTCACGCCGACGCCCTGCCACGACGACGCGATGATCATCACGACCGTGTTGAGCGGAGCGTCGAGGAGCCAGCGCGGTGGGTCGGTGATGCCGACCGCGGCGAGGGCCTGATCGAGCGCTCCGCCCGAGGAGAGGATGAACGACCAGACCACGCCGACGCCGATGCCGGAGAGGGCGTAGGGGATGAGGAACGGAAGGCGCAGCCAGATGCCACCCCCGAGGTTCCAGGTGAGCAGCGCGATCGCCAGGCCGATGCCGACCGGGATGATCAGGGTGCCGATCACCCAGAGCACGGTGTTCATCGCCGAGCCCACGAAGTCGCCGTCGGTGAACATCTCGACGTAGTTGTCGAGCCCGATCCACTTCGGGCTGCCGAGGCCGTTGTACTTCGTGAAGCTGAGGAACACCGTCCACAGCAGCGGGAGGTAGAGCAGGACCGCGACCAGGATCACGCCCGGGGCGATGAAGCCCCGGGCGGACCACTGGTAGGGCGTCTTCTGATGCGTCATCCGCCCGCTTACTCCTGCTCTGCCCAGTACTTGTCAGCCGTGGCCTGGATCTTCTCCAGGAACGGCATCGGGTCGCCGGGGTTGGCGTTGAATGCGCCGAACTGCTCGATCGCGGTGGTCACGATCTCGGTGGGCATCGCCTCGAAGAACCGGTCGTAGAGCATGTAGTCGTCGCCGGCGATCTGCTCGCCGATCTCAGCCAGTGCGGGGTCGGAGACCTTCGCCTTCGGGTTGAACGCGACGTCACCGTGTGCGTCGTTCCACGCGGTCTGTGCGTCGGGCGACATCCACCATTCGGCGTAGGCCAGGCCGAGGTCGCGCTGCTTCGAGTTCTCGGCGGTGCAGATCGGGCCCGACTCCATGGCCACCGGTGTGGCATCGAGGTCGTCGCTGACCGCGGGGATCGCGAACATGCCGTAGTCATCGGTGGTCATGCCGGCGCCAGCGAGGTTGCCGGCGAAGAACGTGCCGAAGTTGATCATGGCGTAGTCGCCCTGCTTGAGGCCGACCGCGGGATCGGTCGTGCTGCCCGCGTCGCTGAACCAGCCCGCCTTCTGCTCGTCGAGCCAGACGTTCATGATGTCGACGATCTCGGGGTCGGTGTACTTCACGTCGCCCGTGGTGAGTCCGGCGTACAGGTCGGGGTCGGTGGAGGCGACCAGGTGCTGGAACCACTGGAAGGTGAACAGCACGCTGGTCTGGTAGTACGGGGTGACCCCTGCATCCTTCAGCGTCTCGGCGGCGGTGTTCAGCTCGTCCCAGGTCGTCGGCACCTCGATGCCGTTGTCGGCGAAGGCGGCCTTGTTGTAGAACATGATCCAGTAGGCGATGTTCATCGGCACGCAGTACTGCTTACCGTCGAAGGTATAGCTGTCACGCAGGTCTTCGCTCACCCAGCCCTCGTCGACCGCCTTGGACCAGATGTCGGTGGTCTCGGCGACCAGACCCTCGTCCACGAGCTGCTTGAGCGACTCGCCGGTGTGCCAGGTGAACAGTCCCGGCGACTTGTCGGTGCGGAACGACTGCTTGATGAAGGCGTCGTACTGGTTGGCGTCGGAGTAGCCCGTGGTCTTCAGGGTGATGTCGACGGCATCGCCGCTGACCTCGTTGAGCGACTCGAAATCGGGCTTCCACGCCGCCTTGTCGGTGTAGAAATCGAGCGTGCCGGTGACCTCGCCCTCCCCGCCGGATCCGGAGTCGCCGGAGCATCCGGCCAGCGCCAGGGTGCCGAGGAGGAGACCGGCCGCGGCGGCGGCGATCGTGCGTCGCGAAATCATTCTGAACTCCCTTGTTCGTATTTCTCGGGTGTGCGGTGTGTGTCGGGTGTGCGGTTTCTCGGGTGCGGTGCTCGTCGGGTGCGGCGTCTTCAGCTGTCGCTCGAGCGAGAGCCGCGCACGTAGGCCTTGACGGTCGCGAAGCGCGGACTGCGCGAGTTCTCGGTGCGCCGGATGAGGTAGGCCCCGACGGCGGCCGGGACGATGAACGTCTCGGCGTAATGGATCACGAAGGGAGCGAAGGCGTCGGTGGGGCTGACCACCTCGACCTCATCGCCCTCCACGAGGTTGAGCACGTTCACGGTGCCCTCGGTGTCATGGTCGGCCGTCTGGGTGAACCAGTGTCGACGCACCTCGATGAACTCGAGCTCGTGCAGGCCCGTGCTCTCCTCGATCACGTCGCTGTCGGTGCGGATGGTCTCGACCTGGTCGATGAGGTTGTCGCCGACCCAGGTGGTGTCGCGGTCCCACTGGATGTTGTTGGCGCCGTGGTCGAGGTGCACGGGGCGGGGGATCCCGTCGAGTCCCACCCGGCCCCAGTCCCAGAGCTTGAAGGTGAAGATGAACGGCGTCGCCGAGATCTCCAGCACCATCGAGTTCGCGCCGGAGCAGTGCACGGTTCCGGCGGGGATGGCGAAGTGGTCGTGCTTGCGGGCCGGGAACGAGTTGACGTACTTCTCGGCGGGGAACGGGTGCTCGCCGTCCTGGGCCGTCGCCAGCTCCTGGAGCATCTCGGCGGGATCGATGCCCTCCTTCGTCCCGAGGTACACCACCGCGTCGTCGCCGACATCGAGCATGTAGTAGCTCTCGTCCTGCGTGTAGTGCATGCCGAACGTGTTCTGGATGTAATCGGTGAGCGGGTGCACCTGCAGGCTGAGGTTGCCGCCGTCCATGGTGTCGAGGAAGTCGAAGCGGATCGGGAACTCGGCGCCGAATCGCGAGAACGTCTTCGCGCCCAGCAGGTCGACAGGGCGGCTGAAGACGAGGTCCAGGGCGGGGATCTCGATCACGCCGCCTTCGCCCTCCAGCAGCAGCGAGTTCTCCTCGGGGACGCAGTCGAAGCACCAGGCGTAGTTGTCCTTCGAGGGGTCGAGGCCGATGAGGTTCTTCATCCACTGCCCGCCCCACACGCCGGGGTCGAAGAACGGGACGACACGGAACGGGCGACGCGCGGCGTCCTTCAGGGCCTGACGGAAGGCGGCTCCCGTGATCATCCCCGCCTCCGGCGAATCCGGATGCCGCTCGGCCGGCGAGATCGCATTGCCGTCGAGCACGAAGTCGACCGTGTCGAACAGGGCGCGCTTGTGACGGTCGGCGGTGCGCCATTCCACGAAGAAGCCGCGCTTGTACTTGCGGAGGTTGTCTTCCGAGGCGTTGTCGGCGCGCCAGTTGGTCGCGCCCTTGCGCTGGCGCAGCTGGATCTCCCAGCGGGCCATGTCGACGAGCACCGTCACGGCGTCGCCCGTCAGGCGCGGGGAGAGCAGGGCCGCGCCCCAGCCGATCACCACGGTGGGGTTCTCGACGACCGTGTCTGCCAGGGCGTCGAGCTTCGCGGTGTCGTAGAAGTCGGTGAGGGCGAAGTGGCTCATGACACCGAAGACGCGGTCGTCGGTGAGGCTCGGGGCGATCAACTGTTCGACCTCGGCGACCGGCCGCGCGGCGACCTCGACGTCGACGACCGCCCACTCCGGCAGCGACTGGCGCACCTGGGTGGTGAGGGCCTCGACGTCCACTCCGGGGTAGGTGTCGATCAGCAGCACGGGGGCGGTGCCGGTCACCCGGGCGCAGGCTTCGGCGAGCTCGGCCGCCGCCGTCCAACCGTGCGCGCCGCGGAGGATGCGCTCCCCGGCGGGCAGTGCCACGGTGGGCTGGGTGTCGTAGCGACCTCGGGTGGTGTGCCCTTCATGCATGTCGCTGATCGGCGTGGTCACTGTTCCTCCTGCGGGATGGCGGTGTGGGTGGTGGCGGTGTGGGTGGTATGGATCAGGGTGCTGAGCCCGCGGACGACGGAGAGTTCGGGCTCGGGCGGGACGACGAAGTGCGGCGGGGTCAGCGATGGCCATAGGTGCTCGCGCACGAAGTCCTCGATCGGTGCGCTCACGGCGTCGCCCGCGCGCAGGATGCCGCCGGAGAGGATCACGACGGCGGGGTCGTAGGAGTGCACGAGCGACGTGACGACGGCGCCCCAGACGTGCAGGAAGCGGTCGCGCAGGTCGGGGTGCGCGTCCGTGGTGAAGACCTGCGTCATGGAGACGTGCTCGGGGAGTGCCCTGGTGCTCGCCAGTGCTTCGCCGCAGCCGATGTTCCCGCACGGGCAGGTGGGGCCGTCGATGTCGACGGTGAGGTGTCCGCCCAGGATCCCGGCGTGGCCGGTGCGTCCGCGCAGGGGCGATCCGTCGATCATCGCCGCGGTCCCGATGCCGGTGCCGAGGGTGACGAGCACAGCGTCGCGTTCACCGGCCGCGCTGCCCGAGGAGGTCTCGCCGATCAGCGCCGCGCGCGCATCGTTCTCGACCACGGACGGCAGGTCGAACTCGGTGTGCGCCCAGGCGTGCAGGTCGATGTCTTCGAGGAAGTCGTACTTGGCGTTGGCGTGCAGCATCCGGTCGCTGCGGGGGTCGACGACGCCAGGGACCGCGATGCCCACGGCGTCGGCTGCGCGGCCGGTCTGATCGAGGAGTGCGCGGGCATGAGCGGCGGCCTTGTCGAGGTCGGTGGGGGTGCCTTCGACCGGGATGCTGCGCGAGCCGACGACATGGCTGCCGTCGGTGAGGGCGATCTTGATCTCGGTGCCTCCGAAATCGATGCACAGCTCCATCCGGCCTCCTCGTCGATGATTGGTAACGTTATCAATGCGGAGGTGAGGTGTCAACACGTTGCGTACGCCCCGCCCAGGCCGCTTCACTTGCATGATCGGCGGACGGATGCATGAGCCGCGGCGCGGAATGGTTCATGCATTCGGGGGTGGGTCATGCATGTGAGCCGGGAAGCAGCAGTGCGGTGGGGAACCGCGCCCGTGCGCGTCAGCGGACGCCGCGCAGTGACACGGGCAGTTCGAGCTCGCGGTGCTCCCTGTCGCGCTCGCCGCCGTCCAGGCGGTCCAGCAGCAGGCGCGTGGCGGTGCGGCCGAGCTCGCGGGGGTCGTGGTCGATCACGCTGATCGGCACGGGGGAGAGCTCGGCGAGCTCGAAGTCGTCGAAGCTCACGATCTCGGGGAACTCCGACGCGGGGCGCGACCCGGCGTTGAGCTGGCCGTTGATCTCCTTGAGCGCACCGATCGCGTTGCGGTTGTTGGCGCAGAAGATCGCGGTGGGCGGATGCGACGCGGCGAGGAGCGTTCGCGTCGCCTCGCGCGCCTGATCGACGGTCTGTTGGTTCGTGGCGACGAGCTGCGGGTCGACCGTGAGGCCCCGCTCCTGCATGGCGCGGACGAAGCCCGCGTAGCGGCGCTCGCCGGTGAAGATCGACAGCGCATTGCCGAGGTAGCCGATCCGGGTATGTCCGCGATCGATGAGCGCCGTCGTCCCGCGGTGGGCGCCTTCGTCGTCGGCGAGCACGACGCTGTCCACGGCGAGTCCTTCGATGCGTCGAGAGGCGAGCACGACGGGGACACCCTGGTTCTGCGAATGGGCGAGGTGCGCGGAGGTCGTGCCGGCGGGGACGACGATCAGCCCGTCGACGCGGCGGCCGAGGAAGTCGCCGACGAGGTCGGCTTCGCGCGCAGGGTCCTCCGAGGTGTTGCCGAGCAGGATGCGGCGACCGGTGAGGGCGGCCTCCTCTTCGACGCCGAGCGCGAAGGTGGAGTAGTAGGGGTTCGCGATGTTCGTGATCGCGACGCCGATGAGGCCGCTCGAGTGTCCTGGACGGATGCTGCGTGCGTTCTCGTTGCGGTGGTAGCCGAGCTCGGCCACGGCCTCCATCACGCGCTGCTGCACGTCGGGTTTGACGTTGAGTCCGCCGGAGAGCGTGCGGGAGACGGTCATGGGGCTGACGCCGGCTCTGGTCGCGACTTCCTTGACGGTCGGGCGGCGCGCTGGTTCGCTCATCACTGCCCTCCGAATGTGGTGCCGTCGATCAAGGGAACGTTACCAGCGCCCCTCCGGTTCTGCGGAGGCATCGACCGCCGTCACGGTGGGAAACCCGAGATGCGAGGGAGCGGGGCCGTCCGTAGATTGGACTGGTCCCGCTGCGAATGGAGTTCCCCGTGTCCGAGATCCGCGTCCTGCGTCTTTCCTGTATCGCCGCCGCCGCCGACTGACTCGGCGGGACCCAGACCATGACCTCCGCCTCCCCCGTGCATCCGTTCGATGCCCGCACCCGTCTGTTCCTCGACCGGCCGCAGAGCCGCAAGTGGAGTCTGCACCCCGGACACATCGGCGCCTGGGTGGCGGAGATGGACTTCGGGGTCGCGCCCGAGATCGCGGAGGCGCTGCATCGCGCGATCGACGACGAGAACCTGGGATACCTCTCCCCTCCGCAGGCCGCGGAGCTCGGTGAGGCGACGTCTGAGTGGATGCGCGACGAGTACGACTGGGCGGTCGATCCCGAGCGTGTGCATCCGGTCTCGGACGTGATGGCGGCCCTCGGCGTCGCGGTGCAGGAGTATGCGCCAGCGGGTTCGCCCGTGATCGTGCCCACCCCCGCGTACATGCCGTTCCTGACCTACCTGCCGGCGATCGGACATCCGGTGATCGAGGTCCCCGGCGTCGAGGTCGACGGGCGCTGGCAGCACGATCTGCAGCGCATCGATGAGGCGTTCGCTGCCGGCGCGAGGACGCTCGTGCTCTGCAACCCGCACAACCCGACCGGCACGATCGTCGGGCGTGATGAGCTGGAGGCGATCGCAGAGATCGTCGAGCGGCACGGCGGGCGGGTGTTCGCGGATGAGATCCACGCCCCGCTGCGCTATGAGGGTGCGTCGTTCGTGCCGTACGCGTCGGTGTCGGAGGTGACGGCCGCGCATACGGTGACGGGAACGAGCGCCTCGAAGGCCTGGAACATCCCTGGGTTGAAGACGGCGCAGCTGATCACCTCGAACGAAGCCGACCAGCAGCTGTACAAGCGGTTCGGTTTCGCGGTGCAGCACGGTGCGGCCACGCTCGGGGTGGTGGCCTCGACGGCGGCCTACCGGTCGGGCAAGCCCTGGCTGACGGAGGTGACCGACTACCTCGACGGTTCCCGGCGGCAGCTGGCGACGCTGGTGGAGGAGCACCTCCCCGGAGCCGTGTATCACGTGCCCGAGGCGACATACATCGGGTGGATCGACACCGCGGCGCTCGGGATTCCGGGGCCGCCCGCCGAGTTCTTCCGCGAGCAGGCGGGGGTCGTGCTGACCGAGGGACGGCTGCTCGGGCGTGGCGCCGAGGGTCACGTGCGGGTGGTCTTCGCGACACCCCGTCCGATCCTGGAAGAGGCGTTCGCGGCGATGGGCGATGCCGTGCGTCGGGCGGGTCTTCTGGTCTGAACCGGTCTCGCTCGGGCGATGGGGCGGAGGCTGTCAAGCCCCTCCGTCGTGTCGGTGGTCTGACGTAGAAAGGGATGCGAGAGAAGGGATCCCGCCATGGCTGCAGGCGACATCGAGACGTTCCACCGCAACGGCATCTGGTTCAACCGCATCGAGGGGGAATCGCAGACGTTGGGGAGCAGCTTCATGAGCGAGGCCGAGGCGGTCAAGGTCGGCCGCAGCGCGGCGGTGGCGCGTCAGGTCGAGCACACGGTGCGCGCCGAAGAGGGCCCGTCGACCGACTCCTCTCCCTATGACCTGCACCCCCGCGAGCTGATCGGCCGATGACCGCGCCGGACTCGGACCCGCCCGCCCGGCCTCCGCGTCGGATGCTGTTGCAGGCATGCGTGAACGGCGCTCGTGATGCGGTCGAGCACCCGTGGTTGAGTGCGGATGCGTCGGTCGTCGCCGACGATGCTGCGCGTGCTGTGGTGGCGGGAGCGCACGAGGTGCATGTGCACCCGAAAGACGAGGCGGGTCGCGACAGTCTCGCCGCCGACGATGTCGCCCGATGGGTGGCCGCGGTGCGCTCCGCGAGCCCCGGTGTGCCGGTCGGCGTGACGACGGGAGCGTGGGCCGAGCCCGACGTCGAGCGCCGCCTTGCCGCCATCGAGGCGTGGACGGAGCTACCCGATCACGCGTCGGTCAACTGGCACGAGGCCGGCGCCGATGAGGTGGCCGCGCTGCTGCTTAGGCGCGGCGTCGCGGTCGAGGCCGGGTTGTGGGACGCGGCCGGCTTCGAGGTGTGGAAGCGGTCGCCCGTTCGCGGGCAGTGCCTGCGGGTGCTGATCGAGCTCCCCGACGAACCGACCGATGTGCTGCGCGATCACGCTGAAGGGATGATCGCCCACGTGCAGCTCGAGGAGCCCGACCTCCCGATCCTGTTGCACGGCGAGGAGGGCTCGACGTGGCCGGTGTTCGACCTTGCCGTCGAGTTCGGGCTGGCGTCGCGCATCGGCCTGGAAGACACGCTGCTGCTCCCCGATGGCACGACTGCTCCGGGGAACGCGGCTCTGGTGCGGGCGGCCGTGGCGCGGATGCGGGGAGTCTGACCGGGCGGGTGCGCGGGGTGCGGCATTCTGGGGCGATGTTCTCTGGCTCGTTTCTTCTCGTCCTTCTCGCGAATCTCGCGTACGTCTTCATCGGGATCGCTGTCGTGTGGCTGGTGATCTACTCGGCCGTGCGCGCGGCTCTCGCGTCGCACCGGAAGGCGACGGCCCGAGAGCGACGGCCCGGCCCGGAGTGACGGCCTACGCGCAGTCTCGGAACCTAGGCTCCCGGCATGCCGTTCTCTGAGTACGTCCGATCGATCCGCGCGCGGATCGGTCATGACCTCCTGCTGCTGCCGGGCGTGACCGCGGTGATCCGCGAGGGCGATCGTTTCCTGCTCGCGCGCACGGCGGGCTCGGAGGAATGGGGTCTGATCGGTGGTGGCGTCGAGCCGGGGGAGGGTCCGGATGAGGCGATCACCCGTGAGGTGCAGGAAGAGATCGGCGCGCGCATCCGCATCACCGGGATCGTCGGCGCTTTCGGTGGCGAATCGCTCGTCGTGACGTATCCGAACGGGGATCGTGTGTCGTACGTGTCGACCGCGTTCGCGTGCGAACTGCTCGATCCGCCGGTGCCTGATCAGGACGAGGTCGTCGAGGTCGGGTGGTTCACGCGTGCCGAGATCGCCACGCTGCCGCATCCGGTGTGGGTGGATCGGATGTTGGCCGACGTCGGCTAATCCTCACTCTCCGCTTGCGCGGTCCCACCCCGACCAGTCGGGACGGTCGACGATGCAGAAGCGGTTGCCCTCAGGGTCTTCCATGATCACGTAGTCGGCGTCGGCCGGGCGTCCGTCCCAGTGCACCTCGCGCGCACCCAGAGCGAGGAGCCGCTGCACCTCGGCGGCCTGATCCTCGGCGTAGATGTCGAGGTGGATGCGCGGAGGCAGTATGCGCTCGGAGTGGTGCGCGTCGAGAGCGATGCAGGGAGCGTCGGCATCGCGCGGTTTCAACACGACCCAGTCGTCGTCCGCGGGGTCGCGTTCGACGTAGTCGAGGGCTGCCTTCCAGAACGTGGACTGCACGGGGAGGTCCGTCACGCGGATCACGATCGACACGAGCTTCAGCATGGAGCGAGTGTATGACCGCTGAAGGGTCGTTCTGCCCAGTGATCGATAGGCGAGATGTCGCGCCGCAGGTCGCGACCAGCTGCCGGACGCCACCTCTCGAGTGTGACGAGATGGCGCCCGACGTCTTGGGCGAGCGTCACACGCGCCCGACTCGTGCGCGGGAGGACCGCTCGCTGCATAGGGCGACAAGCATGAGCGAGGAAGCGACGATTGCTGTCGCTGCCAGGACTGCGATCCACGATCCGCGGACGGTGACAGCGGGCGATCCGTTCACATCGACGTACCCGTCGAAGCTTGCGATCCAGGGGATCGCAATCGTGACGCTGTTCGCGAATGCGTAACTTGCGAACGATAGACCAGCGATGACCACGAGCCCAATCGAGATGCAGAGCGAGCACGCCATCACGAAGATGCGGTCGCCTGTGAAGAGCCGTTTGGGAGACATCAGGAAACCCTAGATTCCGTCGCGCTATCGCACGCACCTGGCAGTGAAGCCGTTTCGGGTGGAGAGCTCGGGGTACTTTCCCTGTGCGCGACAGGTGTTCCACCAACTGATGACAATCCAGGTGGCGACTCCGAGCGCGGCTGCGGCGACGACGATCGCTGCCGCGGCTGTGATGACGATCACGACGACAGGAAGCGGGTCGGCGACGATCGGATACGAGATGCTGCTCAGGCTCTTGTGCGCGACGGTCTGGGTCAGGACGTTCCCTTGAACGGAGTAGTGAGTTGGGACGCTCCTCCCGCTCGAGTCGCGAGCCCAGGCGGGTTCGAAGATGACGACTGCCTTTCCAGTCGAGTCGACGATCTGTGCGCCGCCATCCGCGGTCTCCTCCAGGCGGTTCTCGGGTGGCATCGTGAGCCCGTAGTCAAAGCGTTCGGGTGCCGCGTCGTTCGAAATGACGGTGAGGAGTTGTGCGCCACCGTCAACGGGGATGACGGCATTCGCGCTATCCATGGTCGAGGGATAGGCCACTCCACCGTTCGGAAGACCTTCGCCGGTGTCAGCTGCGTCTGCGTGGGGCAGGTCGATCCCGAGAACGAAGTTCCCCGTCGAGATCTGCACGCCTTCTGTCGCGTCGTTCGAAACCTCGACCCTGACGCCGACCTGAGCGCTCTCGTCATCTAGCCCATCCTCGATCTCAGAAGGAGCGAAGTCGCCGACCAGGCTGCCTTCCACGTGCTCCAACGCAGCGGCGATCTCGTGCCCTGCTGTCGTCTGGTCTCCGTCGCCTCCGGTATCCGCCCACGACGACGTGGTGGGGAGAGCGATGGCTCCGAGGGCCAGGGCAGCGGAGGTCGCAATCGATATGAAAAGCCGGGTGGGCTCGTATGGCGATGTGCGCGTGGCGTGGGAAACACGAATCATGGGGTCCTCCTACATCTAGTTCGAGTGCTTGGAGCAGATACAAGCACACATATGAGGACGATAGTGATATATTCGTCGACGCGCTCGACGCGCTCGACGCGCTCGACGCGGTTGCGCCGGTCGGCATCGCCTGCCGGTACGGGGCCAGGCGGCCGGAGCCGCACTCAGACATGTTCGGGGACCGGGATGCCGGTGGCGACTCTGTTTGGGGTGACGGAGTTCATGCGGATGCCCATCAGTCCTCGCACGAACGCCGCCGACTTTGTGACGCGCAATGGTTGGGCTCTTGTCAGTGCTCCCTCTGTGGCGTCCCGCGACTCGACGTGCGGCGAGTTCGACAGGAGATCGGTGGATGCCGCGATCGGTCGCGGCATCCACCGGTGTCTCACACGGCGTCGATGCGGTGGCGTCGTCGACGGGCGACGAACGCTCCGCCCAACAGGAGCAGCAGCAGTCCGACGATCGCTCCGCCGATGGGCAGCTCTTCCGCATAGACGCCGACTCGCCGACTCCCGCTACTTTGGTTCTGACGCGCTGCAGAATCCTGACGCGGGAGAGGCGGAGTCCAGGTGGAGTACTCGCGAAGCGATGTCCGACGGGCACTCGACAGCGCGGACGTGCCCGAAGATCTCGCGCTCAGAGCGGCCCCGGCGGCAGTCCTGAATTCGCTTGAAGGTCGTCGACGACGCATCATCCGGTATTGGGAGGACCTCGACCGTCGCAGGGACGGGGGATCGGGCGATGACGCCGCGAGAGAGTTCCGCGCGGTGACCCGCAGTACGCTCCTCACCTACGCGTTCGTGTCAGAGATCCAAGACGGTGAGACCATCGTCGACAGAGTTCCCGGTGTTCCCCTCGGCGCGGAGTTGAACGATGTCATCCGCGCCTTCGGCGCGGTCGGGTTGATCCAGCAGCGAGGCGCGGAGAGCCCGCCGGTTCTCGGGGTGACGCTGTACCTGCCTGACGATGTCGATGATGAGTTCTGGTTCCTGCAACGGCGGCGTGACGACCGTCCGCTGCGGGTGAGCTTTCCGCGTTTGCGAACAAGCCTCCCGCTCGTCGTCGTCCGCGTCGAACGGGAGCTTCATGGCGCCCCGAACCTGGTCGGAGCCACGACGACCTGCTACGCGATGAGGGGCAACGTGCCGGGGATCATCGTCGCTGGCCATTCCGTCGTGAACTCGCGTCCCGGCGACCTCCTGGGTCTGGATGACGGAAGTCACGGGTACTTTGGCCTTTCGCGGTACCAGCCCATCGATGCGGCTTTCATCGAGCTTCCGTACGCGCTGTCGCACCTCAGCGACCTGCCCGTCGTCGATTATCCGACGGTCGGTGACGACGTGATCGTGCAGACCAGGGGCGGAGGTCAGCACCGCCAGGTGGCCCAGGTGAGCAACACGATCGTGAGCCCGAACTTCTCGGATTATCCGATCGTGCTGTACCTCGATCGGGGGTGCAGCCGAGGCGATTCCGGCGCTCTGATCCGTCTTGATCGCACGGGTGAGGCGGTCGGCATCTATACGGGGACCCACCGCCCGCGAGCCCCGCGAATCCCCGAGGCTCTGGGCATCGCGCAGAACATGGCGCAAGCCGTGTACGCGCTGGGCGTCCAAGCGAAGCACTGAACGCACGAAAGAGGAGATGCAATGAGCGATACCGCGGACAACTGGGCTGTACAGATTCTCGCGCCTCAGGAATCGGATGCGACGTTCCGCTCGCCGGACGACGACGGCCCTGTCGAGAGGCACTCGGCGCCGGTCGCGAGTCGACGCGGGGAACGTGTCGTGAACGCGAGTGTCGAGGCCATCAAGGCGAACTGGAACGACACGGTGCGGAAGCTGACCGAGATCGGTGAGGGGCTCGATAGCGGATCGAGCGGCTGGGGTGTCTCACAGATCGAGGTGGGACTCACGCTGAGTGCGACGGGTCAGCTTCTGTTCATTGCAGAAGCGAGTGCCGAGGCGTCGGTCAAGATCACGCTCACGCGCAGACCTGCGTAGCGCCCCGGCGATACCGCGGCTTACTGCACCGACCATCCGCCGTCGGAGGCGAGGACGGCGCCGTTGATGTTCACGGCGTCGTCCGACAGCAGGAACGTGATCGATGCCGCCAGGTGCTCAGCCGTTGCGACGGTCGGGATCGACTGCTGGAACGGGGCCAGGCGGCCGGAACCATACTCGGACATGTTCGGGGGCATCGGGATACCGGTGGCGACGCCGCCCGGGGCGACGGAGTTCACGCGGATGCCCTTCGGGCCGTACATGAAGGCCGCTGACTTGGTGACGCCGATGATGCCGTGCTTGCTGGCCGTGTAGGCGTTGCCTGAGGCGTTGCCGCGCAGGCCCGCTTCGCTCGAGACATTGAGGATCGCGCCGCGACCGGCAGCTTCCATGACGGGGATGATCGCGCGCATGAGCTTGAACGGAGCGGTCAGGTTGATCGCGATCACGCGGTCCCAGACGGCGTCCGGGGTCTCGCCCGCAGGGGAGAAGTCGTCGTTGATGCCGGCGACGTTCGCGAGGCCGTCGATGCGGTCGCCCGCGGCGGCGAGCACGGCATCGATCGCGTCCTGCGTGGTCAGGTCGCCCGCGACCGTGACGATGTCGGCATCTGGAAGCTCTGCCTTGAGGGCGTCGAGCTTCTCGGCGGCGATGTCGCTGGCGATCACGCGTCCGCCTTCGCGGGCGATGCGCGAGGCGGTGGCCTTGCCGATGCCGGAAGCGGCGCCCGTGACGATGACGGTCTTGCCGGCGAAGCGGCCGGACGTGACCTTCTCGGTCCAGCCCTCGGAGTCGTCGGCCTCGGGGATCTCGCCGTCGTTGGCCGCGCGCACGAGGTCGTCGACGACCGACTGGGGAAGTTGGCCCTGGCTCATCGCGACCAGCTGCTGAAGCGGAAGGCCCAGCACGGGGGTGAGGAGCTCGGGGTCGGCGCCCGTCTGCTCGAAGAGTCCGCGGATGAGGGGGCCGCCGGTCGGGTCGTTCATCCAGTCGCCGATGGTGGAGTGTGCGGTGAGGGCCATGCTCGTTCTCCTTGCTCGGGTGCCGTTGTAGTTTCGCAACGGTGCGTCTACTTATGTTCCAGTGTACGCCTGAGTACGGTGGACGGGTGCCTCGTCCTCGCAGTGAGAAAGCCCGCCAGTCCGTGCTGGACGCGATGCGGCGCGCGCTCGCCGCAGACGGATACGATGCCGTGACGATCGAGGGCCTCGCGGCTGAGGCGGAGGTGTCGAAGCAGACCATCTACCGGTGGTGGCCGTCGAAGGCTGCGATCCTCGGGGAGGCGCTGCTCGAGGGGACGCTGCCGGGCGCTGAGGTTTCGGTGCCGATGACGGACGACCTCGGGGCCGACTTGCGGGCGTGGTTCACGGCGGTGTCCGCGGGGCTGGCTCGACCCGAGGGGGTATCGCTGGCGAGGGCGCTGATCGAGGTGACGGCGGCTGATCCCGAGCTGGGCTTGGTGTTGAACGAGCGGTTGGCGGCGCCGATCCGGGAATGGGTGTCGGAGCGAGTGGCGCGCGGACGGACCGCGGGGGATGTGCGGGCGGACGTGGATGCGGGGGCGATCGCGGATCAGTTCATCGCGATGGCGTCGTACTCCGCGTTGATCGGGCAGCCGTTGAGTGCGGAGCGGGTGGAGGAGACCGTGGTGCGGTTGCTGCGGGGGATCGCGGCGTAACTAGTCCGTGGCGGGGGCGAACCGGATTTCGTAAAGCATTGTATATCGATATGTCCTCATGTGTGTGCTTACATACTTCGCATGAAGAGTATAGCTTTACGCCAGACCGTTCTCTGCGCGAGCGCACTAAGTCTCGTTCTTGCTCTCGTGCCGCTCGCTGCGCAGGCATCCGCCCCCGATGAACCTGACGACATCACGGGCGTCCTCGAGGAGGCGGAGGCCGCCGCCGTGGGCGCCTCCACGCCGTCGGATGCCGAAACGCCTGTGCTGCAGATGGATGGTGGTGCTGTCTCTGTAGCCCTGGACGACGTCAATGTGGACGACACCCTGGGGGCCTCCGAAAACGCGGAGATCTCCGAAGCCGGTCAGTATGCACTCGCGGAGGGCGACTCTGTGACGTACGCCGTCAGCTTTCCTGACGAGGGGGCGACGCGGCTCTCAGCAATGCTGTCGGATCCGCTCGGAGAAGATCCCCAGTGGACCTTCACTGGTGGCACTCAGCTGCTTCTCCTCAACGATGGTTCGGTCTCTGTGTCGAACGCCGATGGCTTCGTGGGAGGCATCGAAGCTCCCTGGGCGATAGACGCTGCGGGACAGGCGCTCCCCACGCACTATGAGATCTCCGGCTCAACCCTGTCGCAGGTTGCGGACACGACCGGAGCGGTTTTCCCCGTCGTCGCGGATCCCACGGTTCAGTTCTTTGGCCCGTACATTCAGGTCCACCTGAACAAAGCGGAGAGTCGCGCAGCGGTCGGCGGCTATGCAGCATGCGCCGGAGTGCTGAACAAGTCCCCTGTGCCGTTTGCAAAGCTCCTCCAGGTCTCTTGTACGACAGTCGCCGCGATTGGGGCGTCGCAGGTGGTGGGCAATCGATGCATCTCGATCCACTACGTCGTCGGTGTTGGTGGACCCACGGGCGTCTGGTGGCCGTGGGTACGGAACTGCTAGGACGCACGCATGGGGTACTTCGTTGTAGGGGTGGCTCTTCTTCTTTGGGGAGTCTTGGCCGGACGAGCGGGACGGAAGCTGGGTGTGGTTCTCTCACTCGTTCCCGTAGCCGTGTGGTTCGGGTTCTTGGCCTGGTTCGAGTGGACTGGCACGCTTGACGGTCCAGCCGGAGATGCGCTCCCCGCTTACCTCGTGATCGGACTTCTCGCGTTCTTCACCGGATCGAACCTCGCCGGGTGGACCGTCGCCTCGCATAGGGCGCGACGGAAGCCATGATCGACGTGTCGACGCGAGACTGTCGGGACGGATGTGCTGCCCCCGACCGATCGCGACCGTGGTGAAGAGCGATGACAACCCGGGCTACAAGCTACGGACCATCATGAGAGTGACGTGCTGACGAAGGAGCGATGGCAATGATCTTGGAAATCGGCGGCGAGCTCGCTGTCTACTTCTTTGTCTGTGCCCTGGGAGTCAGCATCGGTATCAGTTCCGGGATGACCGTCCCTCGAGGTCTGGGAGTAGTCGTAGCGATCGTCAACGTGGTCATCGTGGGTGGTCTTGTCGCTATCGGATTTCTGTTCGGATCGGAGGCGCCATGGATTGGACCCATCTTTGTGTTCGCGGCTCTGGTAATGAGGGTGGTGACGGGGGCGATGGAGCTGGCTCGCTTACCTGCGTTGAGTGAGGAATCATTCGTACACCGAGCCGTGTTGGTGTTCTCCCCTCGACGAATTCGCATCATTGAGAACGCGAACGCGCATGATCCCGCCGTAGCTAGAATCCCTTAGGGCGCTGAGCCCACTTCTCGGCGTAACGACGGCCGGATCACATCCAGCCCGGATGTCCGCGGGGTCTGTCCCACGCGGCTCTCCTGAAGGGGACTAGAAGTCCCCTTCGGCCACCTGGAAGCAGACCAGCCCGCGAGACCGCCACATCTCGACCACGCTTCGGCGGTCGTCGACGACGCCGATCACGTCGAAGTGCGGTTCGATGTGGGCATCGTAGATCTCGGCCTTGACGATGTTGTCGGCGCGCTGGTCGCCCGTGCGGCGGAGCAGAAGGCGGTCGAACGGGATCTCGTTGAACGTCAGCCAGGCCTCGGTGGCGCGGCGAGCGGTCTCGTCGCGGCCCGAGACGACGATGAGCGCATCGACATCGGGGTGGGCGGAGAACGCCTGAGCTGCGACGACGACAGGGTGGTTCGGGGTGTCGATCGATACGTTGCGCATGTCTTACGGTGAGCGGTCGCCGATGAGGGCGAGGGTGCCGTCGACGTCGAAGAGCCAGGCGCGGGGGCGATCGGTGGGCATGGTGTGAGGGTAGTGGGTTCTTTGGTGGCCGGTCGGTTGCATCGCGGACGGTCTAGCCGAGCCCGCTGGGGGCGCCTCTCATCGCTCGGACGTCGATCCGATTCAAGCTATCTTGCAAGCCCTCTTGAAAAATATTGGTGAACCGGCTTGACTGGGCCTAAGGTGCCTCAAGGTACCTTGCAACCTATCTTAGGAGGGTTCATGATTCCCATCACCGTGCACGTTCCGGATAGCCGAGTCGCGGAGTTCTACGTGCGCTTCGGAGAGTTCGTCGCGGACGTGCCTAGCTCTGAGAATCCCACGCTTCTCCCATCTGGCCTGCATGGGCCATCGTGGGCGATCGACGGACGAGGCCCAGCGGTCGCTGCGGCTCTCGTAAGGGAGGTCTCCGGTTCGGGGCAGAGCGTTCTCAGGCGTCTGAGCAACGCGGCGATGAAGGAGACTGCGGTGTTCACCCCGGCTGAGCTCGCAGAGGCTGTGAACCACCCGCACGGATACTCCCGTGTCGCCGGACTGCTCGGGGGAATCGGCAAGGCGGTTCGTCGCGCAGGTCTCCCCCTGTTCCGCACGCCTAAGGGCGGCGAATGGCACTACGTCTGGTGGTGGGACGGCGAGCAGTACTTCATGAGCCCCGAGGTGGCAAAGCTTCTTCGTAAGGCCCTGCGAGACGCCTGAGTTCGGATGGCCGCGGAGGCATAGGCGAGGCGGGCGAGGTGCTTCAACTGTTTGTGCTATCTGTCGTCCGCCCATCCGCGAACCGTGCCTGCGCCCGGTCGTGCCGCTTGCCGACGGGTACGAGTTCCGTCGCCTTCGGCAGCCCCATCGGCTTCGTCGAGACGTACACGCTCTCGGCGGTGTCGACGCGGAAGGTCTCGTGCCAGACACCCACCGCCCCCGGAGCCTTGCGGGCTGCGCGGTTGAAGGCGGTCCAGGCGGGGCGGTGTAACTGGTTCGGGCTGGACGCGTAGGCGTAGAGCTTGTCGACGGATGACCAGTACTGCACGACGTAGGGTCCGCCCGAGCTGAAGAGCAGGTGGTAGCCGAGCATGCCCGAGTCGGGGTCGGTGCTGAGTTCGCGCAGCATCCCCGGCATGGCGAAGAACGCCGGCATCCACAGGTCGGGGCGCCACCAGCGGTTGATCTGCATCCCGATGTGGAACACGACGAGCTCGCCCTCGTGGCGGTGGGTCGTGCGGCCCGTGATGACTTTCGACATGATGTCTCCTTGGTTGGATAGTTTCACTATCCATACTGGATAGCGCTACTATCGAAGTCAAGAGGTGGCCATGAGAATTTCCGAACTGTCAGCCCAGACCGGCGTGACCGTGCCGACGATCAAGTACTACCTGCGCGAGGGGCTGCTGCCCGAAGGCGAGCGCTCGTCTGCGACTCAGGCCGCATACGGGGAGAGGCACGTGGAGCGGCTGCGGGTGATCCGGGCGCTGCTCGACGCGGGGGTGAGCATCGCCGAGACGCGACGGGTGCTCGGGGCGCTGGATGATCCGCCGGCGAGTGCGCACGAGCTGCTGGGGGCGGCACATGCGGCAATCACTCCGCCGGTGAATGAGTCGTTGGACCTGACGGACGCAGAGGCTCTTGTCGCTCGGCTCGGGTGGAAACCGGGGACGTGCGACGAGGCGGTGCTCTATGCGGTCGCGCGGGCGCTGCACGGGTTGGAGCGTGTCGGGTTCACCGTTCCGGATGCGGCGATGGCGGAGTACCTCGCGAGTGCGCGGCGGATCGCGGATGCGGAGATCGCGGGGGTGCCGGGGGAGTCTGCGGAGGCGGCGGTGCGGTACGTGGTGCTGGGGTCGGTGTTGGTGGAGCCGTTGCTGTTGGCGTTGCGGCGGGTGGCGCAGCAGGTGAGCTCGGGGGAGCGGTTTGGGGAAGGAACGAGTTAGCTACTTCTCTGCGGCTTTCGATTGTCGTCGTTTGGGCGCTGTCGTTGGTTGTCGCGGTGCATAGTCGCGAGGACGATGGCACGCGAGCTTGCGAGTGTCAAGTTGCAGAGCCGTGGTCGATGTGCTTCAGGATAGGGTTCACGAAAGCGCCCAGCTGGCGCTGCTCGGCTGGAACGAGTCGTCAACGATGTGGTTGGGGGAGTAAGTATGCGAGTTACTAAGACTTTCGGAGTTTCCGGCGTGGTCCCGTTTGTTGATGTCCACGTGCATCGGGACAATCTCCTGTTCCTTGACCCAAGCGCGATCCGGAACGGACGCGGGAAATACGCAACGGCTGCCAACAAGGCGCTAATCGCGTTCTTCGCCGAGGTGCTGCGGCTCCGGCTCTCTTCTGTTGCTGCGGACCATTCGGCGGGGCAAGAGCTGCTCGAACACTTGCACGAGCCGAATGAGACTCGCCTTGGCATGAGCGTTAAAAGCAAGTTCGGAAGAGCGTTCGGGCATGAGGAATCTCAGGATCTTTGGAAGCTGCTGGAGAATAGTCGCGAGGCGAGGGTTGCCGTGTTGACCCGCCTCGAGCACTTGAGGCTCTTTGCGGACGGAGTGGGCTACGACCTCATCTCGGACGCAACCACACGAATCGTGTTCCATGTTCTTGCTGACTTCACGACGGACATGATGCGTCAGCATCCCAGTCTGGCAGTTGGTGCCGTGACCGATGAGTATGACGTCTTCGATTCCGTCGCACTGAAGTGGAAGAAGCAGCGCCTCACGCTCCCTGTTGCGGACGGACGTGCTCTCCTTCTCGTGCCTAAGGAATGGGTGTATTGGCGACTACTCATGGATGTATCCCCCTTCTACAACAGATACGCGACCGAGACGCTCCAGGAAGAGCAAACCGTGGTCCGAGCGGATGGCAAGGCCAGTAAGCCATCGAAGAAGAAGCTGAAAGAGAACAACCGCGATAAGAGGGAGCTGAATCGCAAACAGGCGGCCAAATATATGGAACAAGATGACCGCAACCTGGTTGGTGAGTACCAGCGGGAAGTCGATACGGAGTTCACTCCGCTATCTGACGACGAGATCCGCGAGCGTACCTCGAACTAACGTCGCCGCCGCCAAGCGCGGCGACGCGCTCAGCGAAGATTCTGGCTCTGACCAAAAGAGAACTCAGCGGTGGAGCGCCGCCGATAGTCGCGCCCGGAGTGCTGGATCACACACATATAGGTAGGTTCCGCGCATCCCTCGAGTCAACAGCACCCCGTAGATGTTCCGGATGAACGTCAGCAGATCATCGTCCCCGAATGCATCCTTCAGGTGCCCGGTATTCTCCTTGCCTTTCTTGTCCCGATAGTTCTTGCGATCCGCGACGATCCGTCCGGTGGTCGGGTCGAGGCGGAGGTCCGGTCCGATGATGACGCCGGCATAGTTCAGGTCGTACCCCTGGACGGTGTGGATCGAGCCGACCTCCTCAAGCGAGCCCTTCGAGCTGATCCAGTCCTTATCCGTGCCGTTCCACCGCATTTGCTCGCCGTCGAGCTCGATGTCGAAAGCGTCCGGGTTCTTCTTCGACACCCAATCCCACGCGTAGCCTGCGACGAGGCGGGAGAGACCCACTTCAGCATCCTTCTGTCGGATGGCGTCGCGCATCTCTCCGAGGTTGTCGAAGAGGCGGAGCTCATACTCGCCGAGGTCAGGGAGCGACGGCGCTTTATCCCGCAGGACGGCGCGCACGAACTCGACATAGTCTGCGCCGGCATGCACGCGCATCTGGGTTGTCAGTCGGAAATAGCGGTGAGCGTCCTTCGCCCCGATGATCTCTGTATTAAGGGCCGCCGGAGAAAGATCATGAGGTCGCACACTCTGCTCCCCATCAACAAGTAGGAGCTGATGCTTGCTCCTAGCCTTGATCCAGTCGAGCTGGGTGTGGCGAGGGTCATCGCTTCCGAACAGAGCCTCGTTGATCTCGCGGAACTTCTTGTTCTGCACGCCTGATGCTTGGTTGGCTCGCTGTCCGAGGCGATGGGTCTCGTCGACGAGGACGAGGTCGTAAGTCTCGTCAGATTCACCGAGCTGGAACGGCGACATCACCATCGCAGCATCGAGCTTGGGGGTCTTCATGAAGACCTTCTTCACCGACATTCGCAGAGACTGCTGTGGGATCACGAGAGCCACGCGAAGAGTCTTGAGCAGCTCGCGATTCTCGGGGACGAAGAACTCCGAGAACATCGAGTCTGGCTCGACTCCGTCGCGGTCGTCGTAGTCCCGGATATCGGCGAGCAACTTCATCAGGAAGATCGCGATGATCGTCTTGCCAGTCCCTGGATTGCCTTGGACTATGAGTGTTGATCGAGCGCCGGGGTCCTGAAGGTCATCGAGCAGACCCTCCAGGATGTCCATGATCGCGATGCCTTGGTCAGCGGTCAGCGCTTTGAAGGGCGAGAGCTTGAACAGGTCGGAGTTCTCGATTTGCGGGATGCTGCGCGAGAAGAGTCCCTCTGCTCGCAGCGCCTCGAACACGTCACGGAAAGATTCACGGTAGAGGGCGCGGTCGTAGTACTGGGCATCGGTCAGACCGTCGTTGCCATTGAGGATGCGGTATTGGTCGTCGCCCGAGAACCAGCGAATGAGATGCGATTCAAGGTCGAGACAGACTGACTTGTTGAAGGTGTGATCCACGACGACGCGGATCGACTCAAGCGACTCGTTCTTTTTCGAGCCGGCGAGGTGCTGACGCATCCGGGTGGCAGCGCTGGCTGTCTCGCCGACGTAGAGTCCAGGAGAGCTGCGCTGGGCGTCGCCTTCGATCACATAGACAACAGGCCAGTTAGTGTGCCGGGCGTCGTCGCGCGCCCACGCGTCAACGGCGTCACGGCGGAAAGGCAGGCGCTGGATGCTGAACTCTGTCACTCCGGCGCCTCGGAAAGCTTGGTGTACTTGGTCATGCGGCCCCTGGCCAGCTCGACGGGATACTTTGCCTTCGTCGACTCCAACTTCTTCATGACGATCGCGTCAAGGTCGACGCCGATCTTGTTCGCGAGGTGGATGCAGTAGGTGACGACATCTGCGAGCTCCGCTTCAACCTGTTCTTGGTCGAAGTCAGCGGACCACTGGAAGCACTCAAGGAGCTCGCCGGCCTCGATTGAGATGCTCTTGGCGAGGTTCTCCGGCGAGTTGACGGCGCTCACTGAAATTCCTCGGTTCTGCTCATCGAAATTCCCCACTCTGGGTCGCTCCGCCGCATGAGGCGGGCCTTCCTCGATGCTGG
>NZ_JACCCK010000007.1:0-80786 GCF_013410135.1 Microbacterium sp. JAI119 | reverse complement strand
CCCGCGGCTACCGCAACCGGCACAACTACCGGCTCCGCATGCTCCTCGCCGCCGGCGGACTCACCCCATGACCCCCACCGGATGTCCGAAGAGCCCAATTGAGCCGCGCGACGGCAGACAGAGCCGCGCGAAGGCAGACCGGGCGGATCGACCGGGTGACCCCGGTGACCGCTCAGGCGCTCAGCGCACCGAGGCGACGGCGGGAGCGTTCGCCCCGGCGGTGATCGCGTCGAGGGCGCGGCGCAGCGACGAACTCGACGTGTGCGCCGTGTACGGGAAGTACACGACCTCGACCCCGACCTCGGCGAACTCGCGCTCCAAGCGCAGGCCCTTGTCGGTGCCGCGCCAGTCGTCGCCCTTGAAGAAGTGCGTGAACTGCACGTCGCGCCACGAGTCCATCTTCGAAGGCGTCGTCTCGACGTAGACGTCGTCGACGAACGAGATGTGCTTCACGATCTCCGCACGCTCCGCGGTCGGGATGACGGGCTCGATGCCCTTCACCTGACGCAGCATCTCGTCGCTGACGACACCGGCGATCAGAATGTCGCAGTGCTGCTTGGCGTGACGAAGTAGATTCAGATGCCCGACGTGAAACAGGTCGAAAGCACCAACGGCATAGCCGATACGCGTCCCCATGATCTCCCCAGATCAGTAATTCCCCAGTAAGCGGATCCCCATCCGCTCCGCGACTCCCACAGCCGCGGTTCGAGAGTCTAGCAGGTTCGGGTTTCCTTCCGCATAGGAACCCGTGGAACGATGGAGGCCGCACGCGATGCGCGTGAGGGACAGGGGGCGGACGTGGGGGCACGGGTCACGGTCATCGTGCCGACGTTCAACGAGCGCGACAACGTCGCCGAGCTCGTGGCGCGCACGGCCGCAGCGCTCGACGGGTGGGACGCGGAGATCCTGTTCGTCGACGACAGCACGGACGATACGGCAGTCGAGATCGCCAGGGTCGCGGCGGACGCGCCGATCCCCGTGCGCGTGCTCCACCGCTCCGAGAACACCGGGGGTCTGGGCGGCGCGGTCGTCGTCGGGCTCGGGGCTGCCGCGGCCGACGTCTGCATCGTGATGGACGGCGACCTCCAGCATCCGCCCGAGCTCCTCCCCGCCCTCCTCGCCCGGTATTCGCAGGGGGACGCCGATGTCGTCGCCGCGTCGCGCTACGTCGGCGGAGGGGATACGAGCGGTCTCGGCACGGCGGTGCGCTTCGGCGTCTCCCGCGTGGCGACCTGGCTCACCAGGGCCATGTTCCCGATCCGCCTGGCCCACAGCACCGACCCGATGACCGGTTTCTTCCTCGTCGACCGCGCGCGCCTCGACCTCTCCACGCTCCAGCCTCGCGGTTTCAAGATCCTTCTGGAGATCCTGGCCCGCAACGACATGCGCATCACCGAGGTGCCGATGGAGTTCGCCGAGCGTCGCCACGGCACCTCGAAGGCGAGCCTGCGTCAGGG
Source organism: Microbacterium sp. JAI119 (assembly GCF_013410135.1). Lineage (NCBI taxonomy): Bacteria > Bacillati > Actinomycetota > Actinomycetes > Micrococcales > Microbacteriaceae > Microbacterium > Microbacterium sp. JAI119. The sequence continues at coordinate 79,329 of NZ_JACCCK010000007.1, read as the reverse complement.
GGCGATGTTCCTCGAGCACCTCGCGCGACTGCGCTTCGGCAAGATGTCGCTGTTCGCACTGATCGGCGTGATCGGAGCAGCAGCGAACCTCGGCATCATGTGGGTGCTGACGGCCGCGGGCGTGCCGTACATCTGGGCGGCGATCATCGGAGCCGAGGTCACGATCATCGGCAACTTCCTGCTGCAGGAGCGGTTCGTGTTCGCCGACATGCGCACGGATGCCCGTGGTCTCGGCATCCGCTTCGCCAGCTCCTTCGCCTTCAACAACGTCGAGGCGGCTCTGCGCATCCCGGTGATGGCGCTGATGGTCGAGTCGTGGCACATCTCGAGCGTCGTCGCGACAGGCCTCTCGCTCATCGTGGCGTTCTTCGCCCGGTTCCTGTTCCACTCGCTCGTCGTGTACGCGCCGAAGCGTCGGAGCAAGGACCATGCGGTCGGCGTCGAGCCGCCCACCGACACCGCGGCGCAACGCGTGATCAGGGCGATCGACGCCGAGGTGATGAAGCCCGGCGAGCTCTAGCGCCGGAGCGTGAAGGCGGGGCTCGAGGGCAGAGCGAAGCGGTCTCCGGAACTTCTCTCTTGCCAGGATCCGTGGCGAGGTCCATAGTTGGCTCGTGGAATCCGAGGGCAGTCCCTCCCTGACTCTCACCTGGGCGCATCGAGCCGAACAGTCGGCGCGCGCCTGGGAGCAGAGCCACGCCAGGGGAGAGGTGCCCAGTGTCTGGCCGTACGGCTTCGATGCGCTACGCGACCACGCGGCCGTGGAGGTGGTCGACCTCCCCCCGCCGAGCAGAATCGCACGGGCTCGCTCGCGACTCTCCCTGGGGCCGCGTCCCGCCCGCGGTCTTGCGCTCACCTGGGATGAGAACACGGCCTATCGGATGCAGACCACGCACCCGCGGGATCGCTTCGCCACCGGCGTGATCTGGCTCACCGACATGGCCGAGACAGACGGAGCACCGGAGCGGATGCTGGCGATGCTGCGCAGGGCGGAGGCCGCCTGGGTGCTCAGCGAGGCGCAGGTCGAGCCGCTGCGCACGATGCTGGGGGGAACGGAGACGCGGGTGTTCGCGGTGCCCTTCGGCATCGACAGCTCCTTCTTCGTCGCGAGGCCCTACCCGGCGCGGCCGTGCATCGTCAGCGCCGGCAACGACAGAGACCGCGACCCGGCGACTCGCTTCGCGGCGCTCGCGCGTGTGCTCGCCATCCGTCCGGAGACGGACGTGGTCGTGCAGACCCGTTCGGACCTCGACCCGCCGGAGGGGGTGCGGGTCGTCCGCCATCTGCCGCACGCCGAGCTGCGTGACCTCTATGCCACGGCGAGCGTCGTGGTGGTTCCGACCAGAGAGAACCTGCACGCGTCCGGGATGACGGTCGCGCTCGAAGCCCTCGCGACGGCCCGTCCGGTCGTCGTCTCCGACACCCCGGGGATGCGCCAGTACGTCGGTGAGGGGCGCACCGGTCACCTCGTTCCCGCTGAGGATCCCGCCGAGCTCGCCCTCGCGCTGCTCCGTCTTCTCGATCACCCCGAGCGCGCCGCCGAACTCGGGCGGAACGGGCGCATCGAGGTCGAGCGGCAGTTCACCACGCAGGTGATGGTCGCCGCCCTGGTGCGGGGGCTGCTGACCCCGAGGTGACCGCGTCGCGGCCCACAGTCGCTTAGCGCTTAGCGCGTCGCGCCGCGTCGCTTCACTCGCACGGCCGCGCGGAACGCGTCGGCGTGGGCACGGCCTGCATCGGCCCAGTCCCGTCGGGAGAGGTCGGGCGAACCCGTCAGCGTGGTCGCCGCCCGCCACGCCTCCACCACGGTCGGAGCATCGAGGTCTCCGTCGTACATGAGCACCCACTCCTGACCGACTTCGCGTCCGAGCGCTTCGTTCGCCTCGTTGCGGGGCACGAGCACGGGTCGGTCCATCGACAGGGCGGCGAGCACGCTGCCCGAGTTGTGCATGAACCGGTAGGCCAGCACGATGAGGTCGGAAGACGTCGCGAGCTGCACGAGCTCGGCATCGCTCAGGAAGTCGAGGTGCAGGCTCACTCCGGGGAGGTCTGCCGTCCGTGCACGGAGGTCATCGCCGAGCTCGGGGGTGGACGGGCGTCCGCCGATCCGCAGACTCAAAGCCGGTTCCACCGCGACGGCCTCCGCATAGGCGTCGATGAACCCCTCGAGGCCCTTGTAGCGGCGGATCCCGCCGAAGGAGCCGAGCTGGCCCCGAACCTTCTCCGCAGCGGGGAACTTCGCGTACCAGCCGCGGTAGTCGCCGTGCAGGATCAAGCTGTGCGGCGTGCCGGGCGCGAGCGGGGTGGTCTCGTTGATGACGATCCGGTAGTCGGTGTGGCGGTCGATGAAACGCAGCAGCCAAAGGCGCGGCGCGTTGTCGTCCGGCAGCTCGATGTTGTGCACCGTGCGCACCACAGCGATCCGACGCGACAGGCGGTGACGGAAGACGAGCGCGGCGGTGAGCAGATACTTGCCCGTGGACTTCCACCAGGTGGATCCGTGCAGCTTCGCCTCCGGCCAGTGCCAGTGGAAGGCGTCGTAGCGCCCGAACAGCGCCGTGCCCCACGAGAACCGCAGACGCGTGAGGCCCTCGGTCGAGCCCAGTGCTTCGTCGAGCATCTTGTTGTACGGGTTCGTCGTCGGACGGGGAGCGCCCAACGACTGCATCACGCGGATGGTCGATCCGGGAACGGTCATGGTGGCGTCATCCTCCGATGGGCGTCGGTACTCGTCGTAGCGTCGACCGAGGGCGGCGGCGATCGTGCCCCGTCCGCGGTGCAGGAGCCGGGTTCCCCTGGCGTGATGGGTGATGTTCGAGGTCAGGGCGCCGAAGGCTCTCCGCAGGGCGCCGACGACGATACGGGCCACGCCTCCGACCAGAGCCCGCAGTCGCAGCACCCCGCGGCGGATCTTCCCGTCGGTGAGCTGGAGCTGGATGCGGGTGCCCGCGTTCGCCGAGCTGAAGGCACGCTGTGCCGCCCAGGCGCGGCTCAGGCGCGCGGCGACGACGAGGTCTTCCGTCTCGGACTCGTTGCACCACACGATCAAGCCGCCTCGGCGGGCGAGCTGCCGGGAGAAGAGTGTGTCCTCGCCGCCGCCGAGACCGAGCGAAGGGTCGAACCGCAGACCGAGCCGCCGGATGGAGCGGAGGTCCAGCAGCAGGTTGCCCGCCGCTGCCACCTGGAGCACGGTGCCCGTCTCCCTTGGCGGCCGTCGGAAGGTGCCGGATGCGAGGAGCCACGGGTCGACGTCCTCGTCGAAGACGGAGATCACGCGCCCCATCACGGCATCGGCGCCGTGTTCGCGCCACACCTCGATGAGCGCGGAGAGCCACCGCTCTCGCGGGACCTCGTCGTCGTCGATGAAGGCCAGCAGGTCGCGGTCGGCGCACTCGTCCAGGAGGCGGTTGCGAGCGGCGACGATCCCCGGCTCGGGTTCGACGACGTAGCGGACCGGGACGCTCGCACCGGCGGCCACCTCCCTGGCGGAGCCGGAGGGATCGTTGTCCACCACCAGCACGTCCACCGTGACCCCGAGGTCTGCGCACTCGGCGATCCGCTCGGGAAGCGTGCGCAGCAGCGCTCGGAGCAGCTCCGGCCTCCGGTACGTGGGTACGCCGATCGTCACCCTGATCATGTCGTTCGATTCCGGTCCCCTGGTCATCCGCCCCATCCCCATGGCAGTATCGCGCCTCGACTCCGACGCCGGCTCATCGTATCGTGAACCCCTGAAGCCGCTCGTCGAGGAAGCTCTCGCGTATAGTCGTTCACCTGGGAGTCGACGTCGGTCGCGACTCTGGGGAATTCGACCGGCGACCCGAGGCGATCCGTGATCCGGATCCGGGGGGAGGATCGCGTGTCAATCGAGCACGGACGGCTTGCCGTGGTCGTGGTCAACTACGCCTCGGCGGGGTTGCTCGAGCGCAACCTGGTGATGGTGGAGCGCGAGGCGCGCGCGATCGATCAGCATGCGCTCGTCATCGTCGTCGACAACTGGTCGAACGCCGAAGAACGGCGCGCTGCCGCGACGATCGCCGACGCGCAGGGCTGGCTCCTGATCGAACCGCGATCCAACTCGGGCTTCGGCGGCGGGGTCAACATCGGGGTGACGCGCGCGCTCGCCGAGGGTGCCACCGACGTCCTCGTGATCAATCCGGACGCGCACATCGATCGCGCGTCGCTGCGCCGACTGGCCGCAGCCACCGACGCCGAGCGCACGACCCTCGCCTCACCGGTCATCACGGACTCGGACGGCAAGACCTGGTTCGCCGGGATCGATCTCCTGCTCGCCGACGGCACCATGCGCGCACGCCGCAAGCGCGACGCCGGGGACACCCAGCCGTTCGAACCATGGTTGAGCGGGGCCTGCCTGTGGATCACGCGCGAGGTCTGGGATCTCGCCGGCGGGTTCGACGACGATTATTTCCTCTACTGGGAGGACGTCGACTTCTCGCGTCGTGTCGTGTCGGCCGGCGGATCGCTGGCCCTCGTCGAGGACGCCAGGGCCGTGCACGACGAGGGAGGCACGCAGCGTGCGGAGCCCGAGACCTCACGCGCCAAGTCCGAGGGCTACTACTACTACAACATCCGCAATCGGATGCTCTACGCCGTGCGCCATCTCGATGACGAGGCCGTGCAGCGCTGGCGCCGGTCCATCCCGCGCACCGCCAGGGAGGTCATCCTCCGCGGTGGCCGACGACAGCTGATCCAGTCGCCCGCTCCGATCCGGGCCTATCTTCGCGGTGTGCGCGAAGCCCGACGGATCGCGCGGACGCACACCTCGGGCCAGAAGGGCAGGAAATGGTCGTAGACGCCTATCACCGTCTCGCACGCGCGCAGAAGGGGCACGCTCGTGGGGCGCCCGCCTACTCGGTGTACGTCAATCGGCGCATCGGTCGGGTGCTCGCCGCCGTCGCGTATCGGATCGGTCTCACCCCGAACCAGGTGTCGATCATCAGCGCGGTGCACTCCTTCATCGCGATCGGCCTCATCGCGTTCGGCCCCGTGAACGTGCCCATGGGCCTCCTGATCGCTCTGCTGCTGGTGCTCGGCTACGCCTGGGACTCCGCCGACGGTCAGGTGGCGCGTCTGCGCGGCGGGGGAAGCCCCCAGGGCGAGTGGCTCGATCACTTCATCGACACGCTCAAGATCGCCTCCCTCCACCTCGCCGTGCTGATCGGGCTCTATCGGGTGCTTCCCGACACGCCTCTTCTCCTGCTGATCCCGATCGTGTTCAGCATCGTCGCCACGACCACGTTCTCGGGAATGCTCCTGAACGATCTGCTCAAGGGCAAGCACGCGGTGGCGTCGACCCACGAGCGAGGAGGCGGGACCCTGCTGCGCTCGCTCATCCTGCTGCCGACGGACTTCGGGCTGGTGTGCCTCGTGTTCGTGCTGTGGGGGTGGACGCCGGCATTCCTCGTCGGCTACGGCGCTCTGTGCCTGGCCGCTGTCCTGTTCCTCGCGCTCGCCGCGGTGAAGTGGTTCCGTGAGATCGGAAGGCTCGGTGCCTCCGCATGACGGACGAGAAGATCCTGGTCGTGTGCGCGGCTAACGTGTGCCGGTCGCCGTTGGCCGAGCTGGCTCTTCGTCGCGGGCTCGGCGCGGATTCCCCCATCACCGTGAGCAGTGCCGGTGTGCGGGCGAACGCCGGCGACCCGATCTGCGCGGCGGTGGCCTCGGTCCATGAGGACGAGGAATGGCAGGCCTGGGCGCAGGAGCATCGGGCGCAGCCGGTGACGATCGAGCAGGTCGAGCAGGCGAGCATCGTGCTGACCGCATCGCGCGACATCCGTGGCGAACTGGTGAGGATGGCACCGCGTTCGCGTGACTGGATGTTCACGATCAAGGAAGCCGCCCATCTGGGGGAGGGCTTCTCGTCCTCCGCCTCCGACCGCGTGGTGGAGTACGTGGCGCACCTCGACCGTGCACGTTCCCGCGCCGTCCCGCTGACACCGCCTGGGGGCCCCGGGGCACGCCTGCGCCAGCTGTTCCAGGCCCGGGGGACCGTCGATCCGACGAGCATCGCCGATCGGCACGGGAGTCGCGGTCACCTGGAGACGATCCACGAGGTCGATGCCGCCATCGCGACGGTCCTCGCACAGCTCACGGGCCATCGTCGACACGCTTCCTGACCGGGCACTTGTGATTTTCCAGACCTCACACTAGGATTAGCCGACGCCGCGTTCCGCGCGGTTGAAGGGGACCTGAAGCCGAGGGGGCTTCGGGATTGAGGAATCTGGGTTCTGGGGAGCTGCAGTGTTCAACGTTTCATCATGCCGTTCTGGGGACGGCACTTCGCGCTCACGACGCGCGATCTTCGTCGCGCCTCTGGTGGCGCTGGCACTCGTGACGGCCGGTTGCACCGCTGCCGCGCCGAGCGCTTCGGAATCGCCGGCGCCGGCAGGCACCAGCACCACCGACTGGACGCCGCCCGCCGACACCGAGGCCCAGGGGCCCACGGAAGGCCCGGCGCTCACAGAGGAGAACGGAGCGCTCGACGCGCCCATCTCCCTCTCCACCGACATGGTCGTCACGATCGACAAGATTTCGACCACGACGATCAAGCCCGAGACGCCCGGCGAGTACGCCGGACCCGCGGTGGTCGTCACGCTGACCGTGGCCAATGACTCGAAGCGTGCGCAGAGCGTCGACTCCGCGGTCGTCAGTCTCGTCACGGACGACGGCGACATCGGGGTCTCCACGACCGCCGGCCCGAACGAACCCCTGCAGGGTGAGGTCGCCGCGGGCGCGAAGACCACCGGCACCTACGTCTTCATGCTCGATCCGACGCAGGGGCGCTCGGTGAAGATCAGCGTCAACTACGCCGCAGGCGAGCCGGTGGCCACCTTCGCCGGCCAGCTGTCCTGACGCGCGCGTAATCACTCGCATCACTCTCGTTTTTCATTTGCACTAACTCATTTTCGAAGAAGAAAACTGGCGGCTGGGGAGTCACTATGGGGAACACATCGACCACGAGGCGAGCGCTGAGCGCACTCGCGTCTGTCGTGACGGCGGCGTTGCTCGTCGCAGGCATGACGACACTGGGAGCGCAGGCGGCGTCAGCAGACGTCCCCTCGACCCCACCGCCTCTGCTGCAGCGTGACGACAACGTCGTCACCTCGGATCCGATTCCGACGGTGCAGATCGACAACGGCTACGTCTGGGCGCAGACGATGATCGGGTCGACCGTCTATGCGGTCGGCAAGTTCGACAACGCCAGGGCCCCGCTCGCCACGCCGGGAACGAGCCTGACGGCCCGCTCCAACGTGCTCGCCTACGACATCAACACGGGTCAGCTGCTCTCGTTCGCGCCGCAGGTGAACGGTGTGATCAAGGCCGTCGCCGCGTCGCCGGACGGCAGCCGCATCTACATCGGCGGATCGTTCAACTCCGTCAACGGTCAGGCCCGCTGGAACTTCGCGGCCCTCGATGCCGTGACCGGCCAGCTCGTGGCCGGCTTCAACCCGTCGATCGGCGGCAGCGGTGTCTACGCCCTCGCAACCTCCGGCACCAGCGTCTACGTGGGCGGGCTGTTCACGCAGGGCAACGGCACCGCCCGTAAGAACCTCGCCGGCTTCAACGCCGCCAACGGAGCCCTGTTGAGCTGGGCGCCGCAGACCGACCTCCAGGTCGACGCGATGGTCATGGACCCCGCGGGGCAGAACGTCATCGCCGCCGGGCGCTTCTCGCAGGTCAACGGCGACCTGACGATGCGCGGAACCGTGGCACTGGACAAGGCGACCGGCGCGGTCGACACGTCCTGGGCGCTCCCGCAGACGGTAAAGAACGGCTCGAACACGGGCTCGAACTCCGGCAAGGCCGGCATCTTCGGTCTCGCGGCCGACGACAAGGCCGTGTACGGCACCGGCTGGGTCTACGCCGACGCCGCCACGGGAAACCTGGAGGGGACCTTCGCGGCGGAAGCAGGGACGGGCCAGGTCCGCTGGATCGCCGACTGCCTCGGTGACCACTACGGCGTGTACTCCACCGGCAAGGTCGTCTACACGACCAGCCACACGCACGCGTGCGGCACGATGAGCCTGCACCCGGAGCAGAACCCGCGCACGCACCGCTACTCGGAGGCGTACACGGCGGATGCTCGCGGCTCGCTGGGCAACCAGCCCGCAGCCGGCGGCACCTACAAGAACTGGGCGGGCACTCCTGCACCGTCGCCCTACGCCTGGACGCCCGACTGGGCCGTCGGTGTGACGACGGGCATGGGACAGGCCGGTCTGTCGATCACGGGCGCGGGCAACATGATCTCGATCGGCGGTGAGTTCCGGTCCGTGAACAACGGCCGCTTCGAGGGACTCGTGCGCTTCTCGACGAACCCCCCTGGCGGAGCCAAGGACGGTCCCCGTCTCGCGGCGGCGAACTGGACCGGCACGGCGCAGTCGTTCATCCCCGGTCGCGTCCGGGTGTCGATCCCGGCCAACTGGGACCGCGACGATCTGACGCTCACGTACGAGCTCCGTCGCACCGGCACGGCCACGCCGGTCGCCACGACCACGGCCAACGGCACGTGGTGGAACCGGCCGTCCGTCACCCTCGAGGACAAGACGGCGACACCGGGATCGCAGCAGGAGTACACGGTCAGCGCCAAGGACAGCGCGGGAAACACCGTCAGCAGCCAGGTCATGAGCGTCACGGTCGCATCGGGAACGGTCTCGAGCTACACGAACGCGATCTCGGCCGACAACCCGCAGCTCTACTACCCGCTGGGCACCGCGGCGCAGGACTGGGCGGGCGCGAACCCTCCCGTGTTCGGCTCCGGCGTGACGTCGTCGGCTTCGGGCGTGGAGAACACCGCGACCGGCGCATCGACGTTCAGCGGAACCTCTTCGGGGCGAGCCTCTTCGACCGACAAGATCGCCGCATCGGCGGAGTTCTCCACGGAGCTGTGGTTCAAGACCAACACCACCACCGGTGGCAAGCTGCTCGGCTACGGCTCGGCGGCCTCGGGTGACTCCACGAGCTACGACCGCCATCTCTACATGACGAACAACGGGCGTCTGGTGTTCGGCACCTACAACGGCAGCACGCAGACGATCCAGAACACCACGGCGCTGAACAACAACGCCTGGCACCATGCGGTGGCCACGCAGAGCGCTGACGGCATGAAGCTGTACATCGACGGCGTGCTCGTCTCGTCCGCGGCCGGCGCGACCACCGCCGAGAACTACGTCGGGTACTGGCGTGTCGGCGGGGACAACCTCAACAGCTGGCCCTCCGCACCGAGCTCGAGCAACTTCAAGGGAGCTCTCGACGAGGTCGCGGTGTACCCCTACGCGCTCACCGCCGCGCAGGTGCAGACCCACTACGGCATCGGCAAGGGCTTCCAGCCGCCGACCGCGGCCTTCACCTCGACGCCGACGGATCTCGCCGTGGCATTCGACGCCAGCACGTCCGCGCCGACCGGCTCGGCCACGATCACCGGCTACCGCTGGGACTTCGGGGACGACTCGGCCACCGCGACGGGTAAGACGGTGTCGCACACCTACACGGCGGCGGGCACGTACACCGTCAAGCTCACCGTGACCGACAGCAACGGCCTGGCCACCACGACGGAGAACCCCGTCACGGTGCAGGCGGCCAACGTCCTTCCGACCGCGTCCTTCGAGCTGTCGGGCACCGGGCTCTCGGTCTCGGCCGACGCCTCGGCATCGACCGACTCGGACGGCACGATCGCCTCGTACGACTGGAACTGGGGCGACGGTTCGACGTCCTCCGGCCAGGTCGCCAGCCACGTGTACGCCTCGGCGGGCACGCGCACGGTCACTCTGACGGTCACCGACAACCGCGGTGGCACGGCGACGACGACGCGGGAGTCCGTCACGACCCACGCGAACCCGGTCGCCACCTTCACCGCGACGGCGTCGGGGATGAACGTGGACGTCTCGGCCGCGGGCTCGAGCGCCTCCGACGGCGCGACGCTGTCGTACTCCTGGAACTGGGGTGACGGCACGGCCGCGGGCAGCGGTGCGACCGCCGGTCACACCTACGCCCAGCCCGGTGCGCACGACATCACGCTCACGGTGACCGACAGCCTCGGCGGATCGGCCAGCGTCACGAAGTCCGTGACCGTCCAGGCTCAGGTGTTCGCCGCGTCCGACTCCTTCGGTCGTGTCGTGTCGAGCGGATGGGGCGCGGCCGACATCGGCGGCACCTGGGCGCCGATGAGCGGTTCGGCCGCCGTCACCTCCGTCGGAGACGGCGTCGGCAAGGTGAACCTCACGCCGGGTGAGACGCGCGAGATGCTGCTGCAGGGAACGTCTCTCCTCGACACGTCTGCGCGCATCACCTACACGCTGGCCTCCGGCCCGTCGACGGGTGTGGTCTACGAAGGACTCGGTGCACGTCGCTCCGGCTCCAACGGGTACCGCGCACTCGCGTGGCACCGGGCGGACGGGACCACGTGGCTCGTGATCCACCGCAACGGAACCGCGATCGCCAGCACCGCCGTCGCCGGTCTCACCTGGACCGCGGGAAGCACGTTCAACCTCGCCATGGAGACGACGGGGTCCGGGACGACGACCATCCGCGCGAAGCTGTGGGCTGCCGGAGCTGCGGAGCCCGCCAACTGGCAGCTCTCCACGACGGACACGACGCCCGCCTTGCAGGTCGCGGGGGCGCCGACGGTCTTCTCCTACCGCGCAGGCAGCGCGACCGGCACCAACCTGGCGAGCTTCGACGACTTCACGCTGAAGAACCTCGGGGCGGCGACACCGCAGCCCGAGCCGCAGCCGGAGCCGCAGCCGCAGCCGAACGTGCCGCCGACCGCGGCCTTCACGGCGACGACCACGGGGCTGACCGTGAACGTCAACGGTGGGGCATCGACCGACTCGGACGGCACCATCGCCTCCTATGCCTGGAACTTCGGAGACGGATCGACGGGCACGGGGGCGACCAGCTCGCGGGCGTACACCGCGGCGGGCACCTACACGGTGACCCTCACGGTGACGGACGACAAGGGGGCCACCCACACCGCGACCCAGCAGGTCACGGTCACGGCACCGCCGGTCGACCCGCAGCCTCAGCCCAACCCGGCCGCGCTCGCGAGCGATGAGTTCGACCGCACGGCGGGGCCCGGCTGGGGAACCGCGGTCACGGGCGGAGCGTGGACGGTCGCCGGCGGTTCGCAGGCGGCGGCGACCGTCGCCGACGGCCAGGGCAAGCTGAGTCTGGTCGCGGGGGACACCCGCCACGCCACGCTCAACTCGACCTCGATCGGCGACGCGATCCTCGAGACGCAGTTCCGCGTCGACCAGGCTCCTGCCGCGGGCGGCGCCTACGTCGGCGTGATCGCGAGGCAGACCGCTGCCGGGAAGTACTTCGCCCGTGCGTGGCTCCGTCCTGACGGAACCGTCTGGCTCGTGGTCCACCGCGAGGGAACGGTGCTGCTGACGCAGGCGGTACCCGGACTCGTGTGGGCGGCGAACACGTCGTACAGCCTCAAGGTCTCCGTCACCGGATCGGCCTCCACCGCCATCTCGGCGAAGATCTGGGCGACCGGCACGACAGAGCCCGCGAACTGGCAGATCAACGCGACGGACACGACTCCGCTCGCTGCGGGTTCCGTCGGTCTCAGCGGCAACCGGTCGGGCAGCTCCACGGCGCCCCTGAACGTCTCGTTCGATTCGTTCCGCGTCACCGCGCCCCACTAAGATCCTGACGCATGGCCACTGCTGTTCCGATCGCGCTCCTCGCCGTCGGAGGAATCGCAGCAGTGGCCATCGTCGTGTTCGTGCTCAGGCTGCTGCCGCGCACGGCGTTCGTGGGCTGGGCCTGCGTCCTCTTCTTCGTGCCGCTCTGGGTCGGCGTCAACACCGGCTTCTACTGGGCCGCGATCACGCTGCTGACCGCCCTGATGATCATCGTCAACTGGTCGGTCGTCCCGCTGCGCGCCGCAGATGCCTGGGTCGTGGCATTCGTCATCGTGATCGTCGGGCTGTACGGCTTCGGAACGGTCGATCTCCCGTCGCTCGTCGCCGCTCTGCTCGAATGGGTCATCCCCTATCTCTGGGGACGCGTGGTGCTCGCCCGGGTCGCGCCGGAATGGGTCACGTCGACGATCGCGGTCGTCGCCATCGTGGCAGCCGTCCTCGGCATCATCGAGTTCTTCACCTCCCTCAATCCCTTCGTCCTGATCCCCGGATCCGGCGTGGTCTACGACACCTGGAGTCCTCTCCAGGAACGCGGCGGGGTGCTGAGGGTCGAGGGCGCGTTCGGCCACTCGATCGCCCTGGGAGCGGCGCTGGCGATGTCGTCGGCGTTCATCGTGGCGACGAAGTGGCGGCTGATCCCGAAGATCGGCGGCGTGGTGATCGTCGCGGTGGCGACGGTGCTGACGTTCAGCCGCGCCGGACAGCTCACCCTCGTGCTCACGCTGGTGCTGTCCACGTTCCTCATCGTCGGGGTGTCCACGCGGTTCCGGGTCGCCGTCGTCACGGCCGGTGTCATCGGCACCGCCATCGCCATCCCGATCATCGACTCCGTCTTCGGGGCGGCGGGTGACGAGGCGGGCGGCAGCGCGGACTACCGGACCGATCTCCTGGTGCTCCTCCAGCAGGTGCAGCTCTTCGGCAACCCGGGGGACTGGCACTCGCTCGTCTCGGGGGACTACTACCTCGGCTACTTCGCGCGCTCCGTCGACAACGCGCTCGTCCTCACTCTGCTCCGGTACGGGTACGTCCCCACACTGCTGATCATGGCCGCCCTGGTCTGCGCGGCGATCATGACCGTACGACGCTCGACCAGGAGCCCGGCGTCGATCGCCGTCGTCGGACAGCTGCCGAGCCTCGTGGTGGTGGCGTTGATCACGCAGTACAGCATGTTCCTCTGGTTCTGCGTGGGCCTGGCGATCACGTGGGCGCGCGACGCGGACGTGATCGGCAGAGGGGGGCAGCAGTCAGAGGAAGCACTCCAAGACGGGCTCGGACCCGTGCACCGGCAGCGCCTCGTCGGGAAGCCCCCTGCACAATCATGAGGTCGCAGGAACGAACACCTCTAGAATCGAAGTCTCAGGGGGAATGGGGAGTCATGGGCGAGAGCCGGGTGAGTCTGCGCGTGATCGCCAGCTCGTTGCGCAAGTTCTGGTGGGCGATCGTGCTCTGCGCGGTCGTCGGGGCTGCAGGGTCCTTCGGGTACGCCTCGTTGCAGACCCCCCTGTTCCAGGCGACGACCTCGTTGTACTTCGCCCTGAATCAGGGAACCAGCGCCTCTGACCTCAACCAGGGCTCTGTGTACACGCAGAGCCAGATGCTGTCGTTCGCCCAGTTGGCGACCAGCTCGCGGGTGCTCGACCCCGTCATCGAGGAGCTGGGGCTCGACACGACTCCGCGAGCCCTCGCAAGGGACATCGAGGTCACGATCCCCCAGAGCACGGTCACGTTGCGGATCACGGGGATCACGGATGATCCGAAGGCAGCGGCCGAGCTGGCCGATGCCGTGGCGGACCAGCTCATCATCGTGGTCAAGGACGTGGCGCCCAAGGACCCGCAGGGCGAATCGACGATCACGGCGCAGGTCATCGACGACGCGGTCGTGCCTGAGTTCCAGTTCACGCCGAGCAAGCCGCGCGATGCCCTTCTCGGAGGCTTCCTCGGGGGCGTCCTGGGCCTCGCCATCGCGGTGCTCATCGGAGTGCTCGACACCCGTATGCGCAACGAGGAGACGCTGACGGAGGCGGGTGGCGACCCTGTTCTGGGCGTCGTCTCGAAGTCGCCTCTCCTGGCCATGCGGGGCATCGCCGTCGCGCAGGAGCCGCTCGGCCACACCTCGGAGGAGTTCCGCCGTATCCGTTCGGCTCTGGCCTACGCGAACGTCTCCTCGCGGGTGAAGGTGCTGCTGGTGACGTCGGGCATGCCGGCGGAGGGCAAGTCGACCATCTCGGTCAACCTGGCCATGACCCTCGCCGGTCTGCGCAACTCGGTGCTGCTGATCGACGCCGACATGCGGCGGCCGCGGGCGCACGAGCACGCGGGCATCGACGGCTCGATCGGTCTGACCAGCGTGCTGCTGGACGAAGTCGAGTTCGAGGTCGCCAAGCACAGTGTCGCCGACAGCACGCTCGATATCCTGCCCGCAGGTACCATCCCGCCGAATCCGGCGGAGCTCCTGACGTCGGCGCGCATGAACCAGCTCCTCGACTTCGCCGCAGCGGAGTACGACTACGTGGTCATCGATTCCCCGCCGATCCTCAGCGTGGCCGACGCCAACCTCTTCGCCACCCAGACCGACGGCGTGATCCTCGTGGTCGACGCGACGAAGACGCGCCGCGCCGCTCTCGCCAAGAGCATCAAGTCGCTCGAGTCGGGCGGTGCCCGCATCCTCGGCACGGTTCTGAACCGCGCCCGGCCGGATCGTCACCGCAGCGAGTACTACAGCGACTGAGGCGACATCCGAGGCCCCTCGGGTCGCGGAAGCGACGAAGTATATCGGTGCCTCGCCGTTTCCGTTTGTCTTCGCCGGGATGACCGGGGTATTCTTCATGAGTTGCGAGGGGGACTCGCACTTTGCTGCCCGGGGTTGAAACTGCGGCGGAGCTGCGGGGTGATCATGAATCTGCCCCAGAAGACGGTGACACCGTGCCCACTCCGCTCCTCGACCGCACCTCACGCGAGACTTCGAGTCCGCCCCGGCGACGCACCCGCACGATGCTCGCAGGAGTGCTGACCGCTGCCGTCGCGCTCACGACGGCGCTGACAGCCGTTCCTGCGTCGGCACTGGCCGACGACGCTCCGCTCCTCGCACAGTCCGCCGATGCCACGGACGCTCCCGTCATCGCCGACGACATGGATCGCACGGTCGACTCGGGGTGGGGGTCCTCGCCCGACGGCCCATGGCGTGTCGTGGAAGCGACGGCGAGCGTGACCGGCGAGCAGGCGCTGCTCGCGAGTCGCAAGCCGGGTATCACCGCCAGGGCCACCATCGACGGTGCGGTCACCGCTGATGTGGACAGCCGGTTCTCGCTGACCGTTCCCGAGCTGCCCGTGGGAGGGCCGCTCTACCTCTCCCAGGCGGTCCGGGTGTCCGGCGCCGACTCGTACGGGGTGCGCGTGCGCGTCCATCCCGACGGCTCGGCCTACGTATCGGTCGTGCGGCTCACCGACCTCATGCGCGTGCAGCATCTGGCCGAGCGTCGGCTTCCCCTCACCGTGACGGGCGGTGACACGCTGACGGTGGCGTTCAGCGTCGCCGGCACGAGTCCGGTGGCGCTGGCGGCCAAGGCCTGGGAGTCGAACGCCGCGGAGCCGGCGGATTGGCAGGTGACGTACTCCGACGACTCGAACGCGCGGATTCAGTCCGCAGGAGGATACGGCTTCGCGCTCTACACGTCCTCCGGGGCCAGGGCTGCTGTTCCGGTGGGAATCGACGACTTCGCGGTGACCGCGCCCGCGCCGTCCCCGGAGCCCTCACCCGCTCCCGAGCCCACTCCGGCTCCTGAACCCGCGCCGACCCCGGCTCCTGAGCCCACCCCGACGCCGTCTCCTGAGCCCACGCCGGCTCCCGAGCCCACGCCGGCTCCCGAGCCCACGCCGACCCCGTCTGAGCCGACCCCGGCTCCTGAGCCCACACCGGCCCCGGAGCCCACACCGGCCCCTGAACCCGAGCCGGTGCCTCCCGTGACGCCTGAGGGCCTGCGCGGCGAACCAGGGGCCAAAGCCCCAGGGACGCTCGTGTACGAAGCTCCGGCGACGGCCGTCTACGTCTCACCCGCAGGGTTCGACGGAGCCTCCGGCACCAGGAACGCACCGGTCAAGTCGGTCGCTGCCGCGCTCCGCATCGTCCCTAACGGGGGGACGATCGTCCTGCGTGGCGGCTCGTACCACGAAGAGGTCGTGGTGCCCGCGCAGAAGCGGGTCACCATCCAGCCGGCGCCCAACGAGTCCGTGTGGTTCGACGGCGCCGAGCCGGTCACCGGCTGGAAGGCCTCGGGAAGCACCTGGTTCGTCGACGGCTGGAACACAGCCCTCGATGCGAGTCCGACCTACACGAAGGGCGCGCCCGACAACACGGCGGCGGAGTGGAGATTCGTCGATCCGGCGCACCCGATGGCCGCGCACCCGGATCAGGTCTGGGTGGCAGGAGTCCAGCTGCGCGAGGTCGCATCCGTCGCCCAGGTCGCAGAAGGCACTTTCTTCGTCGACGATTCCGCCAAGCGTCTGGTGATCGGAACGAACCCGTCGGGCAAGTCGGTCGAGGCGAGCGTGCTCACGCAGGCGCTCTCCATCCGCTCCGCAGGGACCGAGGTGCGCGGGATCGGAGTGCGCCGATACGCCACCAGCGTCCCGCAGATGGGCACGGTCATCGCCGCTGCACCGCACGTGTCGCTCACCGATGTGACGATCCGCGACAACTCGACCACAGGCTTCTACTCGTGGGCGCCGGCGACCACGCTGACCCGTGTCTCCCTGATCGGCAACGGTCTGCTGGGCGGCGGCGCATCGCAGGCCGACGGACTGACCGTGACGCAGATGCTCTCCGTGGGCAACAACATGGAGCACTTCAACGACGCACCGGTGTCCGGCGCGTTCAAGGTCACCCGCACCAGGGGGGTGACCGTCACGGACAGCGCGTTCACCGGGAACGACGGCCGCGGACCATGGTTCGACGAGTCCGTGCTTGATATCGCGTTCACCGGGAACGATGTGATCGGCAACACCGGGCATGGCGTGATGGTGGAGCTGTCGGAACGTGCGGTCATCGCCGACAACGTCATCGCCCGAAACGGAGAGTTCGGCCTGTGGGTGCTGAACTCCGGCAGCGTCAAGATCTGGAACAACACGCTGGTCGGCAACGGGAACCGGAACATCAGCATCGCGATGGACGCCCGCCGCGCCTCCGACCCGAACACGCCGGGGCACGACCCGCGGACGCGGTACGCACCCGAGGCGTCCTGGATCACGAGGAACATCGTGGCATCGAACAACATCGTGGCCGAGAGCGCGGGCAACTGCCTGGTCTGCGTCCAGGACTTCTCCTTGCAGTACACGGGTTCGCAGATGATGTCGAGCGTCAACGGAAACCTCTATCACCGCACGTCACCGGGCACCCCCCGCTGGTTCTCCGCGTGGTCGAAGGGTTCCGTCTCGAGAGACCCCGCGGTGACGGATACGCTGGCCGCGTTCACCGCGGCCACGGGGCAGGATCGACGGTCGCAGTTCGTCGAGGGAGCCCCGGTGGTCGACGCCGGCTTCGCCCTGCTGCCGCAGTTCGCCGCGACGCAGGGGTCGGTGGCGGTGCCGGTGCCGTCCGACATCGCCTCAGTATCGCGACTCCCCGGCAGCAGCACGACACTGGGAGCCCTGCCCCGGTGACGATGTAAACATGGGTTCTCTTCTCGCTGTCGGCGCGCGTGCGCTGACGATGGTCATCGCGCTGGTCTGCGGCGTCATCACGACCCGGATGATCATCGGCGGCGCCGGCGTCGACAGCTTCGCCCTGTACACGTTGTTGACGACCATCCCCTCGCTGCTGACGTTCACAGACCTCGGCAGCGGCGCGGTCCTCGTCAACGCTGTCGCGACCAGCACGAACGTGCGCACCGACGAGAAGCTGCGGTACCAGCTCACCTCCGTCGGCCGGGTGCTGCTCACCTTCGCCGCCACGGCGATGGCGATCAACACGGTGCTCGTGCTCACGGGTGCCTGGGAGCTGGTGTTCGGTGAAGCCGGAGGGCGACCGGGTGCCTCGTTGGCCGCTTTCTACTGCGTCACGATCTTCTGTCTCGGCATCCCGCTCGGGGTGTGGGCGCGGATCATGCTGGGCCAGCGTCGCAACCACATCGTGATCCTCCTCCAGGGGCTGATCTCGCCGCTCACGATGACGGGCGTCTGGCTGATGCTCACCTTCGGTGGCGAGAGTCTCCATTCCTTCGTGGCGATCGCCTCCTTCGGCGCGTCTTTCCTGGTATCCGTGCTCGGCATCCTCATCACGGCTCGCACGACTTCGCCGCTGATCCCCTCGGCCGCCCGGATGGTCCTGCATCCTCGCCGCTACCCGGGCGTGCGGGTGATGGACGTCGGGTGGCCGATGCTCGCCCAGATGGTGACGTATCCGATCGCCGTCGGCTCGCAGCGCTACGTGATCGCTCAGCTGGGCGGACCCACCGACGTCGCCGAGTACGGCGTGGCGGGCCAGGTGTTCTTCGCCCTCAACGGACTCGTGATGGCCGGTGGACTCGCGCTCTGGCCGCACTTCGCGAAGAGCCGCCACGACGGTGACCTCCGGCGTGGGCCGTTCCTGCTGTCGGTCTTGTTCGCTGCGGCGATCGGCGTCGCGACCGTGATGGTGTGGCTCGTCGGCCCGTGGCTGTTCGGGTTCATCACCCAGGGCGAGCTGACGGTGCGCACGAGCACGATCTTCGCCTTCGGTCTGATGATCATGATGACGGCGGCCGTGTACCCCCTGGGGATGTTCATCATGGACAAGCCGGGAATCCGCTTCCAGGTGATCCCCACGCTCAGCATGGCGGCCGTGGGCATCACCCTCTCGTTCGTGCTCACTCCCGTGCTGGGCATCGCCGGACCCCTGATCGGCGTCGCCTTCGCCCTCGTCGTGTGCCAGCTGATCCCGTTCTCGATCTACATCGTCCGGAACAAGAAGCGGCTCACCGTGGGCGAGCTGGAACAGGTGTAGCGAGAGCGCTGACCCGCCGGCGGGTGTGGCAGACCGGGGTGCGGGTCAGCCCAGGAGATGCGTCGAGATGCTCGAGCGGTAGACCTGAGGCGCGTGCCTGCGCAGGGCCTCGGCGCGGCTGTCTGCGACGGTCGAGACGATCTCATCCCACCGGGCGTCGATGTCGGTCAGCGCGGAAGCGATCGCCTCCGCATCGCCGGCCGCGACGAGCCTCGCCGTGCCGTAACCGCCTGCTGCTTCCCGGAGTCCGCTGCTGTCGCTCGCGATCACCGGTCGCAGGGCGAGGACGCCTTCGACGGCGGTGTTCCCGAAGGGTTCGTCGACGCGCGATGGCACGAGCAGCACATCGGCCTTCTCGAGGAACGGCCAGATGTCGGTGTGGAATCCGGCGAAGTCGACGGTGACCCCGGCCTCGGACGCCTGCGCACGAAGGTCGCGTTCGAACCACTCGTAGCCCTCGAACACCGCGCCGAGGAGGGTGACCTCCACTGCGCGCCCGGCGGAGTGGAGTCGTGAGGCCGCCGCGATCACGAGATCGGGGCCCTTGCGGGGGGAGAGACGCCCGATGTAGAGCACGCGGAGGGGGCCCTCTGTGCGGGGACGGGGAGACAGCGGGTGCGGGGGAGAAGCGACGCCGTTGTACACCACGTGCGAGCGCCGGGCCAGGGCGGGGAGCGCGGTGCGGATGGTGTCCAGACTGAACCGGCTGTTCACGAGGGTCTGATGGGAGGCCAGATGGGGGGAGTAGAGGAGAGCATTGACGATCCTGTTGCCCGAGGCCTCGGCTTCATGCACGTGGCTCACGGTGCGGACTCCGCGCAGCCGGGCGATCAGCGGCCACTCGGGGATGATGATCGTCGAGACGTACACGACATCGGGACGCAGCCGGCCGATCAGCCGCCAGGCAGCGCCCAGCCCTCGGAACGTGTCTCGGAACAGCCTCGGCAGTCCGCGCGGGGTGAGCAGCACTTTGCGGAGCACGAGCATCGGCAGGATGACGACCTCTGCGCCGGCCGCGCGCAACTCGTTCACGAGAAGGCCGGAACTCGGCAGAGCGACGACGACACGCACCCCCGATTCGGCGAGGCCGATGGCACTCTCCAGGAGCATGCGATCGGACCCGAACATCTCGGCGCCGGGGTGGACGAGTAGGACGGTCGGTCGCTTCGACTCGTTGCTCACGAAGTGCTCGATTCGGCGCGAACGGGCGCCCAGTCCGTCGACCGTCGGCGTGCCCGCCTGGCTGAGGGGTGAATGGTCGCACCTTCGGAGATCCGCTGCGCGAGTGCCTCGTACTCGTCCGCGACATCATCCCAGCGGAAGCGGGTGCGGGCGATCTCCTGCACGGCGGTGCCCTTGGCCGCGGTCGCTGCCGGGTCGGATTCGGCGGCCATCACCTGCTCGGCGACCTGGGCGGCATCCGCGAAGAACCACCCGTTGCCGTCGAGTACCTCGCGGTTGAAGGGGACATCGAAGCCGATGACAGCGGTCCCGGCCCCCATGGCGCGCAGGAGCGAGGGGTTGGTGCCGCCCACAGAGTGGCCGTGCAGATACGTGAGCGCATTCGCATAGAGCGCATCGAGCAGCTCCTGGTCATAGACGCCCCCCACGAGACGGATGCGGTCGTCGCCGTCCGCCACACGCTGGATCTCCTGGGTGTACCCCGCGCTGTAGGGCGCCGAGCCGACGACGACGAGCGGCAGCTTCGCGTCGCTGTCGCGGTAACCCCGGACGATCTCGAGCACATGGTTCTCCGGTTCGAACCGTGCGACGACCAGGTGATACCCCTCAGGGGTGAGGTCCATCTCGGCGACGCCACGTTCCGGAAGCTGGTCGAGGATCGGGGCGCCGTAGCGGATCAGCTCGGTCGGAACGTTGAACTGGTGCCGGTAGTAGTCGGCGATCCCGGGCGCATCCGCGATCAGTGCATCGGCCGTGCGCACCCCGAACTGCTCAGCCCAGCGGTAGTACGCCTTGCCGCGCGGACCCCACTTCGAGCGTCGCCATTCGAGTCCATCCATATGCAGGGCGACCGGCGCGCGGCGCAATCGCAGCAGGGGCAGGAACGGGGAGTTCGCCGCGTTGAAGACGAAGGTCGCATCCGGCCGCCGCCGGAACATGAGGTGCAGAGCCGACAGCCCCGTGTGGCTCAGCGTCTCGATCTGCTTCACCGGGATCGCGGGAAGGTGCACGACCCTCATACCGAGGTACTCCTTCTCGCGCCGCTCGGAGCCGCGGGTGTACACGACGACGTCGTGTCCGCGGTCGGCGAGACGGCGTCCGACCTCTTCGATGGCGGTCTCGAAGCCGCCGTATGCTGCGGGCACTCCTCTGGTCCCCACCATCGCGATGGTGAGGCGGTTCGAATTGCTCATCCGATCAGTATGCCCCGCTGGGCTGCACCATGACCTTGGCGGTGCGCCACATGATCTGCAGGTCGTTCATCACGGACCAGTTCTCGACGTAGCGCAGGTCGAGCCGGACACTCTCGTCCCAGGAGAGGTCGCTCCGACCGGAGACCTGCCACAGCCCCGTGATCCCCGGCTTGATGTACAGGCGACGGAAGACGGTGCCGTCGTAGGCGGTGACCTCGCTGGGCAGCGGCGGCCGAGGCCCCACCACGCTCATGTCGCCGATGAGGACGTTCCAGAACTGCGGCAGCTCGTCGAGGGAGAGCTTGCGCAGCACTCGGCCGACCCGGGTGACGCGGGGGTCGTCCTTCATCTTGAACAGGAGTCCGGCGCCCTGGTTCTGCTCCTTGAGCAGGGCGAGCTGCTGCTCGGCGTCCGTCTTCATCGACCGGAACTTGACCATCTTGAACCGTCGACCGTCGCGGCCGACCCGCTCCTGGAAGAAGAAGACCGGGCCGGGGGAGTCCAGCTTGATCAGCAGCGCGAGCACGGGAGCCAGCAGCGCGATGGGAATCAGCGCGACCGTGGCCACGGCGATGTCGAGGGCGCGCTTGAGCAGGTGCTGGCCACCTTCATAGGTGGGGATCTGCACCTGGATCAGCGGCAGTCCCTCCACCGGCGCGAAGGAGATCCGCGGACCCGCGACGTCGGTGAGGCGACTCGAGAGCACGAGCTCGGCGGCGGTCCCTTCCAGCTGCCAGCTGAGCTGCTTCACGAACTCGGGCTCGCCCTCGGGGCGGCTCGCCACGATGATCGTGTCGGCACCGACCTCGGCCGCGACCGACGACACGGAGTTCACGTTCCCCAGGACCGGGAACCGCGTGTCGTCGATCACGATGTCGCGAGCGTTGCCGTCGAGCAGCGTCGCGCCGACCACCTGGTAGCCGGAGGCGCCGATCGGGTGCAGCGTCCGGACCACATACTCCACGTCGTCCCTATTGCCGACGACGAGGGTGCGGGAGGCGAACCTCCCCTGGGATCGCTGCTTCTGCAGCCAGTGACGCCACAGCCACCTGGTCACCAGGAGAGTCAGCACACCGACGGGCAGCCCCAGCAGCAGCGTCAGTTGCATCGTCTTCCAGGCGAGCAGCACCGCCACGATGGCGATGATCCCGAACGCGAGTCCCGTGGCGTGCACGACGCCGCGGTACTCGGTGGCGCTGGCGCGGAACAACGCGGCGTCCCGCGTGTGCAGCGCGCTCAGCAGGAGGTACCACAGCGCGGCGAGCGGAATGCCGTCGCGGAGGACCTCAGGCCCGGAGACGCCGTTCGCCAGCTGGATCGCTGCTGTCAGACCGAGTGCGAAAAGGATGACGGCCGCATCCGTGATCCGCAGCTGCATCCGATAGCGACGTTCCCACTGACGGCGCCGTTCCAGAGTCGCCGAAGCGCGCGGCGTGACCACCGTGCGCGTCACCGACTTCGTGGCTCGCGGAGCCGCGACCGGCACGAAGCCCGTACGAGCGATGCTCAGGGCATCCTCGACGGAAGTCATGCCGAGGCCCCATGAGCCGTGAATGTACGCAGAAATCCCCAGTGCGACATGTGTTTCCCCAGTTTCCCCAGACCATGAACCCCACGTTCACGGCTTTCGTCTGCGTCCCGACCCCTCGGGTCCTGCTGAAACTCCCCATGATTCCCACATCACGGAGTGCGTTCTCACCGTCCCACACGGTGATCGCTGACAGCAGGCACTGCAGACTCGACTCAGTGTAGCGGAACACCGGCTGCACCGGAAGGTAATTCTGTTGATTGGATGAACGGCGGCTGCGGGAGGCGGCCGCCGGCGGGCTATCCTGTCGCGGTGACCGCGAACATCGACAATCCACGCTTCCAGCTGCGAACCATGCTGCCGCGCGACCCGGCGCAGCCGCATCGCACCGCGAGTCCGCTCGAGCTCTTCTTCGACCTCGTCTTCGTGGTGGCGGTGAGCATCGCCTCCGCTCAGCTGCACCACGCCCTCAGCGAAGGAGAGTTCCTGCACGGCATCACGTCCTATGCGATGCTGTTCTTCGCGATCTGGTGGGCCTGGATGAACTTCACCTGGTTCGCCACATCGTTCGACACGGACGACTGGCTCTACCGCGTCACGACCTTCGTGCAGATGGGCGGCGTCCTCGTCTTCGCCGCCGGCATCCCCCGAGCGTTCAACGAGGGGGACTTCACCGTTCCGGTGCTCGGGTACGTCGTGATGCGCGTGGCGATGGTGGCGCAGTGGCTGCGGGCGTCGCGGTCGGCCGGTCAGCTGCGGTCGGTGACGCGACGGTACGCGTTCGGCATCGCTGCCGTCCAGGTGCTGTGGATCCTGTTCCTCCTCATACCCACCGGCCCCCTGCAGATCGCCGCGTTCGTGCTGTTCGCCCTGATCGAGATCAGCGTCCCGGTGTTCGCCGAGTTCCGCAAGCAGAATCCGTGGC
Source organism: Microbacterium sp. JAI119 (assembly GCF_013410135.1). NCBI lineage: Bacteria > Bacillati > Actinomycetota > Actinomycetes > Micrococcales > Microbacteriaceae > Microbacterium > Microbacterium sp. JAI119. Next base: position 55,859 of record NZ_JACCCK010000007.1, on the reverse strand, counting down.
ATCCGCATCACATCACCGAGCGCTACGGACTCTTCACGCTCATCGTGCTCGGCGAGAGCCTGCTGGCCTCGGCGAACGCGATCATCGATGCGCTCGACAAGGTCGAGAGTCTCGGGCCGCTGATCGCGATCTCGGTGTTGACGCTCGTCGTGACGGCGTCTCTCTGGTGGATCTATTTCTGGCCACCGCATCACCGTGCCATCTCGAGCTTCGCGCGGTCGCTGCGCTACGGATACACGCACTACTTCGTCTTCGCGGCGGCGGCCGCCTTCTCGGCGGGCATCGAGGTGGAGCTCGACGTCCTGACCGGGAAGAGCCATCTGTCGAACATCGCCGCATCGTTCACGGTCACCATCCCGATCGCGATCTTCCTGGTGGGCATCTGGTGGATCGCCATCCGTGAGAACGCGGATCGTGTCGTGAACACGGTCGTCCCGGTCGCGGCGGTGCTGGTGCTGCTCGACCCCGTGCTGCCGGTTCCGGTGACGCTCACCGCCCTCATCCTCGTCGGAGTCGTGGTGGTGCTGGTGCTGCGTCCGCCGGTCGATTCCCCGCACATAGAAAAGGCATAGCGGGCGCAGGAGCGCCTGATCGGAAGCTCCGCGACGCTGGTGGTCATCACCAACAGTTCGTCGAGGAGGAGAGCATCATGAGCATTCCGGAACCCACCCAGACCCCCGATGGTCCGGCGTACGAGGGGAGGCTGCTCGATCGTGCCGACGAGGAGGTCGTCGACCAGGGCGCGGCCTTCGACATCCGCACCCTGCTGAGCCGGCGCGGTGTGCTCGGCCTCGCGGGGCTCGGTATCGGAGCCGTGGTCCTCGCGGCCTGCACGCCGTCCGACTCGGTCGGAGCTGCGACGTCGACACCGACGCCCAGCACGACGACGACATCGGATGGCGAGTCCGTGAGCGTCGATGAGATCCCCGACGAGACGGCGGGGCCGTATCCGGGAGACGGCTCGAACGGGCCCGATGTGCTCGAGGACGCCGGCATCGTGCGTCAGGACATCCGGTCCTCGATCGACGGCGGAGCGACGGCGGAGGGAGTGCCCCTCACCTTCGAGCTGCGGGTCATCGATCTGGCGAACGGAGGCCTGCCTTTCGCCGGTGTCGCCGTCTACGCGTGGCACTGCACCGCCCAGGGAGAGTACTCGATGTACTCCTCGGGGCTGGAGGACGTCACCTACCTGAGGGGTGTGCAGGTGGCGGACGCCGACGGCAGGGTCTCGTTCACCTCGGTGTTCCCCGGGTGCTACTCGGGCCGCTGGCCGCACATCCACTTCGAGGTGTATCCGGATGTCGGCTCGATCACCGACTCGACGGCGGCCATCGCCACCTCGCAGCTGGCACTTCCGGAAGCGGCATGCGCGGACGTCTACGCCGAGTCGGCCTACGACGGATCCGCGAGGAATCTGTCGCAGATCACGCTGGCGAGCGACAACGTCTTCGGCGACGATTCCGGAGCGCTGCAACTGGCCACGGTCACGGGCGGCGTGCAGGGCGGGTATACGGCGACGCTCGTGGTCGGCATCGATACCGAGACAGCTCCCGCCGCGGGCGGAAGTCAGGGCGGGCCAGGCGGCGGCCGGCCGTCGAGCTGAGCCACATCGGGGCTCCTGAGGTCGAGAGGGGAGATCTGCTATGCTTGTCGAGCAACGTGTGTGCATCGCCCCTCTCGGCCGCCACGTCGCCACTGATCAGGGCCATCACGGACCGCGCACATCGATGCGTGCGGAATCCGCCCTCGGTCTCACATCTTGCGGAGCGCCACGCGTGTCCGCCACACAGCAATGAGTATGACCATGAGCAGCACCACACTTCCCCCTTCCGACCCGTTGACCTGGAAACAGGCCGACGTCGATGTGCACGTCGCGACGCGCGGCGGCGAGTTCGCAGGCTTCGTCGAGTTCGACGGCAGCGCGCACCTCGTGCGCGACAATCACGGCACCGAACTCGGAGTCTTCGATTCGCTCGATGCCGCCTTCCGCGCCCTCGAAGACGCGAACCGACCCTCTCGGTCGACCCCCGACTTCCCCTCGATCCTTCCGCGAGCGTGGCGACGCCGGACCCGACGCGCGCGGGCCTGAGCCCCCTCGGACATCCGCAGCCGGGCTCGGCTGAAGGGTCGGCGAGAGGTTCCGATGTATTCCCTGACGCGTATAGAGCTAGGGCTACTGTGAGGTAAGCGTTGGGCAGCTGCCTTGGGCTTTCACAGCTCAAGGGCTCCGATCGTCAGGAGAAGATCATCTCCCTCACACAGATCGAACCGACCGCGGCAACGCTGGGTCCGATTCGTCAGACGTATTCCGGCAACGCAGACTTCCCTCCCATGGCGAAGGCGTACAAGCAGGTTTCGCAGGTGGTCAAGGAGACCGGGCTGCTGCAGCGGACCCAGTGGTTCTACATCTTCGTGGCCACCGGCATCGCTGTCGCGCTCGGCGGTCTCATCACCGGCTTCATCCTGCTCGGCGACAGCTGGTTCCAGCTGCTCATCGCCGCAGGGCTCGGCATCGTCCTGACGCAGATCGCGTTCCTCGGGCATGAGGCCGCGCACCGCCAGATCCTCTCCACCGGGCCGGCGAACTTCAAGCTCGCCCGCATCGTGATCGCCAGCATCGGCATGAGCTACTCGTGGTGGGACTCGAAGCACACCAAGCACCACGGGAACCCGAACCAGGTCGGCAAGGACCCCGATATCGAAGTCGACACGATCTCGTTCCTCGAGGAGGATGCCGCCAAGTCCAAGGGCCTGATCAAGCTGATCACCCGCAAGCAGGGCTGGCTCTTCTTCCCGCTCCTCACCCTCGAGGGGCTGAACCTCCACTTCCTCGGCCTGAAGTACCTCATGACGACGAAGAACGTCAAGGGACGCTGGACCGAGCTGAGCATCATTGCGCTTCGGTTTGCCCTCATCCTGGTGCCCGTGTTCATGATGCTCCCCCTCGGTATGGCTTTCGCCTTCATGGGGGTGCAGTTCGCGGTCTTCGGCGTCTACATGGGGGCCGCGTTCGCGCCTAACCACAAGGGGATGCCGATCATCGAGCCCGGCGCCCGTCTCGACTTCTTCACCAAGCAGGTGCGCACCTCCCGCAACATCAGCGGAGGATGGTGGACGACCTGGCTCATGGGCGGCCTCAACTACCAGGTGGAGCACCACCTCTTCCCGAGCATGCCGCGACCGCACCTCGCGAAGGCGCGGGAGATCGTTCGCGACTACTGCGCGGCGAACGACGTGCCCTACACGGAGACCAGCCTCGGTCGGTCCTACATGATCGTCATCGAGTACCTGAACCGGGTCGGTCTCTCCGCCGGAGCCGATCCCTTCGACTGCCCGGCAGTGGCGCAGTTCGGCCGGGGGTAGCCCCAGACATCACCGGGCCTGATCAGTCCGGGAACGACAGAGGCGCGAGCAGGAATCCCTGCTCGCGCCTCTGTCGTTCGTGCGTTACTTTGAGGACTTCTTCTTGGTCTCCACCACGTCGATCGTGATCTTCTCGAGCGGACGGTCATCGTCGAGTTCGTCCTCGAGCACCTCGTCGCCGAGGAAGGTCTCCTCCGGCGCCTCGTCGGCGACCGCAGCTTCGGGAGCCGGGGCGGCAGGCGCGTCCGCTCCGGTGATCTCCGTCGGCAGGGACTCGTCGGAGAAGATGCCGTCGGGGCGGATGAGTTCGCGCACCTCCGCCATGAAGCTCGACAGCTGCTGCTGCTGCCACCGCAGCTGGCGGGTGCGGTCCTCCGCGTCGTGCAGCACGGCAGTGGTGTGGCCGGTGACCGAATCGACGATCTTCTGGGCCTTGGCGCGTGCGCGCTCCAGGGTCTCACGTGCGCGGACCTGAGCCTCGGCCTCGATCGCCTGCGCCTGCGAGCGGGTCAGGCGCTCGTAGTCCTCGGCGCGTGCAGAGATGCGCTGGGCGTGCTCGAGCGAGGCCGTGACCTGCTCGTTGGCGTCGTTGGTGATCCGCTCCGCGTGCGCCACCGCCTGGTTGTGCAGCACCAGGAACTCCTGCTGCGCGTCGTCCTGACGGCGGGTGAGGGTCTCCTCGAACTCGAGCACGCGGGCGTTCATGTCGCGCACATCGCGCTCGGCATCGGCGCGCAGCTGGGTCGTCTCACGGGTGACGAGGGAGCGCAGTGCTGCCGCGCCCTTCTCGGCCTCGGTGCGGATCGCCGTGGCCTCCTGAGCGGCCTGGTTCACCTTCTCCGCGGCGTGCGCGGCCTCGCGCTCGATGCGCGCCTCGTGAGCCGTGTACTCGGTGTCCATCTTCAGGCGCACCTGGTCGGCGTCGCGCTGCGCCTGGTCGGTGATCCGCTCCGCGTCGGCCTCGGCCTCGGCGCGCTGCGCGGCCACCTCCTCGCGAGCGGAGGTCATCAGGCGATCGGCCTGCACCGCGGCGTTCTGGATGAGGACGTTCGCCTGCTCTTCCGCGACACGGAGGATCGCTTCGAACTGCTGGCGCGACGGGGCCTCCTCGCCGTCGGGCTGCGGGGCGTCGACGAGCTCGGAGGTGAGTGTGGCGACCTGCTGCTCGGCGTCGGAGGCCTTGGCGTTCGCGGCCGTGAGCTCGCTCTCGAGCGCCTCGCGAGCCTTGCGCTCCTCTTCCCGCACCGCTTCGACGGCTTCTTCTTCGCGCGCCTGAGCCTCGGCCACGTCTGCGGCGGCCTGCTTGAGCTGGTTGCGAAGCGCGGAGAGTGCGGCGTCGACCTCGCCCTTGTCGTATCCGCGGAAGCCGATGGTGAACGCGCCCTGCTGGTCGCGGGGCGAGGTCTCGATCAGCTGGTCGAAGAAGTCCGGCGAGCGCTCGCCGTCACGGTCTGCGGTTCCGGGGGATTCGCTCATGGGTATTTGCCTTTCTGGCGTGGCCACACCGGGAGCGGCGGCTCCGTCCCGTCAGTCGGGACCGTGTGGACCGGAGGAGGTCGTCAGGGCGCACGCCACCACCGTGACCCGGCGGAGGCCCGGCGGGCGGGGCGCGCCCTCCAGCCTAGTTGCGTCTGCGGTTTGTTGTGCGTCCGTGTTTCGCCTGCATCGGCTGAAGGCGCGTGACCCAGGTCAGGGGGCCTGCACCCAGCGGGCGTTCCGGTCGTCGATCGTCTCGCCGCGGACGTAGCGGATGGGCTTTCCCTCTGCGACCGTGACCTCGTGGGCTTCCGCCGCGGCGGCGACGCGTGCACGCAGCTCCGTCCAGAACTGAACGGTCTGGGGAAAACCGAAGTAGTCGCGGAAGGTCTCGATCTGCATCCGGGTGCCCTCGGTGACGGGAACGAGTCGGACGAGCGTGTCATCGGGTTCGACGAAGCGGATGCCGTAACCGCCGTCGCTGCGGATCACGTACTCCCGTTCCTTCCCCGCCATCGCGGAGGCGATGATCTCTCTCGCGCGCGGCTCTGGTGCGTGGATCACCAGAGTGGTGCCGAGTTCGCCGAGCGCCGTCTCGAGCTTCTCGTCCGCGAACTTCTTTCCTGCCTTGGCTCCGGTTGCAGAGGCACGGCGACCCATACGACTCCTGAGGATCGGGCCGCCGATGATCAGCGCGAGGATCGGCAGACCGAGCAGGAGATAGGGGGCGGCATCCACGGGCACAGCGTAGCCGGATCCGCGGCGGGTCCTGCGGAGGTACTCGGGGTCAGGCGGGGGAGATCAGATGATCGAGCACGAGTTCGCCTGACGCGTTGAGCGCCTGCATCATGTCGGCGATCAGTCGCGGATCGATCGCCGGAGGCTCGGCGGCGTCGTACCCGAACTGCAGCGGGATCGCCGGATGGATCCACACGGTGGCGCGCTTGTCGACCCCGCCGTTGACCGGGAGCCAGGTCATCATGAAGCTCTCCTGGCGGCGGAGCTTGGTCGAGATGACGATCTTGAGGTGCGCCAGAGTCGCGTCTTCGATGAGGATCGGATCCGAGGTCCCGTCGTAGCGGAGTCTGCCCATGTGATCACGGTACACCGGCGCACTGCCTCTTCTGCGGCCCATGCGCAACCCCCTCTGCGAGCCCGGATGTACTCGTTACCGTCTCAGCATGACGACAACGGAATGACAACGAGCGGAGGACAAGGTGCAGACGATGGCGCGCACGCGGATTGCGCTCAATGAATCAGAGTTCTTCCTGGCGCAGGGGGAGGATGCCGTCGAGCTGAGAGGTCGGATAGAGGAGGCGATCCAGACCGGAGGCGGGTTCGTCGAATTCTCGGTGGTGGGCAATCGCTCGGTCAGCGTGTTGATCTCCTCGGTCACACACGTCGTGATCTCAGTCGAGACGGTGGAATTCGACGCGCGGGACACCGGCGACAGTGCGGTGCCGTACGGCGGGGAGTACGACCTGCTGTGATCGCGGTCGGGATCACAGGGCGGAGCCCGGGCGGGCGACCGGTATCGGCGTAGGGTGGCGGCATGGTCGGTCCCACGTTCGAGGAGATCGCAGCCGTGCTGTACTCCGACGCCCCGGAATCGTTCGTGGCGTCGCGCAAGGCCCGGGCGGGGGAGGCTGATCCGGAGCTCGCTTCCCGGATCCTCGCTCTCAGGAAGCCGTCGATCGCGGCCTGGGTGGTGAACGTGTTCGCGCGCGAGCGGGCGGCGCAGCTCGGGGAGGCGCTGGAGCTCGCGCGAGAGCTTCGCGAAGCCCAGGACGACCTGGACGCGCCGGCGCTGGCGAAGCTGGGACGGGAACGCCGTGCCCTCACACGGCGGCTCGCTCAGGCCGCAGGAGAGCTGGCCGCAGCGCGCGGGGAGCGCGTGACGCCGTCGACGCTCGAGGCGGTCGAGCAGACCATCTCGGCGGCGTTCTTCGATCCGGCGGCGGCCGCAGCCGTCGCTTCCGGCCGACTGCTGCGGGCTCTCGATCCCTCGGCCACGGCGAGCGATATCCGTGAGGCGGTGGCGGGCGACGTGCCCGACCGCGAGCCGACGCCGCGACCTCCGACGGATGAACTGCAGGCGCGACGGGCGCGCCGGGACGCCGAGCGGGCGATCGCGGCGGCGGAGAAGGAGCACACGGTCGCGGAGCGAGAGCTCGCACGGAGGGATGCGGCGCTGCAGAGGGTGCGAGCGCACATCTCTGAACTCTCGGACAGGACCGCCGAACTCGAGGCCGAGCTCGCCCGCGCCCGCGCCGATGCCGAGCGCGCCGAGGCCGAGGTGTCGCGCGCGGAGGCGGAGCGAGCTGCTGCGGCTCAGCGCACGGAAGTGGCGGCGCACGATCTGGAGCAAGCGCGGGAGGCTGCGGAATCGCTGTGACGACGACGGGGCCTTCCACCTCGCGAAGAGCGCTCGACGCGAACCCGTTTCGGTGCGTTCACCGCATCTCGGAGCTGTGGGCGGCGAGGAGCGCATCGTCGACCAGCTTCGCTGCCGCGCTGATGGCGGGCTGACCGTCTTCGATGTCCCACAGGGTGTTCTGCAGCAGGCGGGCACGGGTCCAGGCGGCAGCGCGGTGGCGGTCGAGGTCGAGCATCTCGGTGAGGATGTCGAAGCGTCGCCGTACGAGCCGGGGTGCATCGGTGGGGGCGGGATCGTCGCTCCACCCGCTGTCGAGCGCGGGCCAGAGGTCGAATCCGGGATCGCCGACGAGCGGCTCCGGGTCGATCGCCAGCCAGGGTTCGCGGTCGGCTGCGAGCACGTTGCCGTAGTGCAGGTCCCAGTGCAGGAGACGGTCGCCGGTGTCATCGGCCACCGCCGACACCGTGTCGACCCATCGGTCCAGCCGGGACCGATCATCGTCATCGAGCACGCGCGCTGCCGCGGCAGCATCGGCGATCATCTCGGCGGTGATCGTCGCGAGCCGGGGGAGCCCGTCCGGGGCGGCCACAGCGTGCAGGCGTGCGAGGAGGCCACCGACCACGCGGACGGCAGCATCGTCGTCTTCGACGGTCTCCAGAGCGCGGTCTCCCTGGAGGCGTTCGAGCAGCATCCCTCCGCGGTCGGCATCACTGTCCAGCAGGCGGACGATGCCGGCTCCCTGCCAACGGGTGAGGCCGATGATCGCAGCCGTGGTCTCGGCGCGGGGGACCTGCAGCTTCAACGCCGCGGGTGTTCCATCGGCACGGCGCACCGGAATGAAGACCCCGGCCTCTCCCGATCGGACCGTGCCTTCAGGGCGGAGCTCCCACCGCTGCTGCAGGTCCAGCGCGACGGCTGACACCTGGGCCGCCCATTCGCGCGTCGTATCGTCCCGGGACCGGAAGCCTCGGACGACTTCGACCGGGATGACGGACGACTGCTCGGGACGCATACGGACCAGTTGATCACAGGGCGTCGGTGGAAAGGTCTCGCCGCGGGCAAAGCAAAACCCCCGCCATGTAGAAGCTAGGCGAGGGTTTCTGGAGTGATTGTAACGATCACTCGTGTGGCTCCGACCGGCATCGATCCGGTGACCTTTCGATTTTCAGTCGAACGCTCTACCAACTGAGCTACAGAGCCGCGCGACCGGCGAACCTGTCGCGTCCTAGACGAAGAGCCCTCTCCGAAGAAAGAGCTCGTCGCACGGAGCGACCCTGACGGGACTTGAACCCGCGACCTCCGCCGTGACAGGGCGGCACGCTAACCAACTGCGCTACAGGGCCATACTTGTTTAATTATATCGGAAGGTGTGACCCCAACGGGATTCGAACCCGTGCTACCGCCGTGAAAGGGCGGCGTCCTAGGCCGCTAAACGATGGGGCCGAGTCAGTCCCGGGGGACTTCCTTGCCGACGCTCAAGCATAAGGGATGTTTCAGGCAAATCGCGAATCGAGGGCGCGGCGCCGCAACCCGGGCGTGTTTCCGGGGCACGATCGAGGGGTCGGTGGAAGACGGAGGAGCGGCCGTGCCCCTGGTGCGGATGTGAAAGTTGTTGTTACTGTGGCAACTGTGAAACCGGCGGAAGGGGCCGTGTGAACGACAAGATCACGCTGGATGCTGCGGTCGCAGCAGCGTCCGAGGACTGCGGCTGCGCGCCCACTCCCACAGAACGCCGCGCCTTCGGTGCGACAGGCATCAGTCGTCGAGGAGCCCTCGGCATCGGCGCGCTCGGCGTCGTGGCGCTCAGCGCCTTCGGCATCACCAACGGTGTGAGTGCCGCGTATGCCGCCACGTACCCGAGCTGGGATGACGTGCAGCGGGCGAAGAACAACGAGGCGGCCAAGGCTGCCGAGGTCTCGCGTATCGAAGGGCTGATCCAGTCCCTCACGCAGAAGGTCGCCGAGACGCAGGCCGCGGCGAAGGTCGCATCCCAGGAGTTCTACGACGCGCAGCAGGCGTACTTCGCCGCAGCGACCGAAGCCGACACCCTGCAGGCGAAGGCCGACGAGCAGGCTGCGGTCGCCGACAGCTCCGCCCGCAAGGCGGGACAGGTGGCTGCGCAGCTCTACCGCAACGGCGGCGACGACACCTCCATGGAGCTGTTCTTCGCCGGGTCGGCGAACAACGCCGATGAGCTGCTCGCGCGCCTCGGCACGATGGACAAGCTGCTCGAGTACAACCAGTCGGTCTACGACAAGGCTGTCGCCGCTCGCAACTCGGCGCAGTCGCTCAGCGACCAGGCCGTCGTCGCCCGCAACGAGCGCGACCGGCTGCAGAAGGTCGCCGAAGAGAAGATGGTCGTCGCGCAGCAGGCGGCGGAAGCCGCTCAAGCCGCCCTGGACGAGCAGTCCGCGAACCTCGCCACCATGCAGGCTCAGCTCGCGGCCCTCAAGGACGTGACCACTCAGACGGTGGCCGGCTACCAGGCCGGTGTCGAAGCCGAGGCGAAGGCCCGTCGCGAACGCGAAGCCGCCGAGCGCGCTGCCGCAGCGGCGGCAGCCGCGGCCGGTGGCGGTGGTGGCGGCGGAGGCGGTGGCGGAAGCCAGGGCTCCGGCGGCTGGTGCCGTCCGCACGGCGGCGGAAAGAGCTCGGGCTACGGCCCTCGCTCCGTGCAGTGCGGCTCCCAGGGCTGCTCCTCGTCCTTCCACTACGGAACCGACTTCGCCAACGGCTGTGGCTCTCCGATCTACGCCGCGAACTCCGGGACCGTCGACTATGCGGGCCCCAACTCCGGTTACGGCAACTACATCCGCATCCAGCACGGCGGCGGCATCGGCACGGGCTACGCCCACATCCGCGACGGCGGCATCCTCGTCCGTTCGGGTCAGCGCGTGAACTCCGGCCAGGTCATCGCATATGCGGGCAACACCGGCCGCTCGTTCGGCTGCCACCTCCACTTCGAGGTCTACGTCAACGGGCGCCCCGTGAACCCCGTCGCGTTCCTCGGCGATCGCGGAGTGTCGGCCTGAGCCGCTCCCTCCTGACATGAAGAAGACCCCCGGCCGCTGAGCGGAACCGGGGGTCTTCTGCGTGCGTGAGGGTCAGTGGCCCTGCTCGCCGAAACGGACGATCGCCTCGTCGAGGATGCGCTGCGCCTCGGCGGCGTTCCCCCACTCGTCGACCTTGACCCACTTGTTGGGCTCGAGGTCCTTGTAGTGCTCGAAGAAGTGCGCGATCTCCTTCTTCGTGTACTCGGCGATGTCGTCGATGTCCTGGATGTGGGCCCAGCGCGGGTCCTTGGAGAGCACGGCGACGAGCTTGTCGTCTCCGCCGGCCTCGTCGCTCATCTTGAGCACGGCGACGGGGCGGACCTCCACGACGACTCCCGGGTAGATGGCGTGGTCGAGCAGCACGAGCACGTCGAGCGGGTCGCCGTCCTCGCCGAGCGTGTTGTCGAAGTAGCCGTAGTCGGCCGGGTAGCCGAAGGTCGTGTAGAGCACGCGGTCGAGGTGCACTCGCCCGGTCTCGTGGTCGACCTCGTACTTCACGCGGCTGCCGCGCGGGATCTCGATGACGGCGTCGTGTGCGCCCATGCGTGTGCTCCTCAGGAAAAGTTCGGTTGGATACCGCCGACTAGCCTACCTGCGGCGCTCGCACCCCCGTGGGCAGTGAATGCTCAGGATCCGGCGTCGGTCTCCGGCCGAGGCTCTTCGGTTCCGCGCCTGCGCAGCAGCCGATTCAACAGCCTGCTCGTCGGGTCGCTGAGCAGCAGCAGGAAGAGCCCGGCGTACCCGTTCGGCGCAGCGAGGACGGCGATGGCGAGGGCTGCGGCGAACAGGATGATCGCCGCGAGGTCTCCGATCGCCCCCAGCCGGATCGTCTCGGTCGACGCCGTGGTGAGTTCGCGGTGACGCGCGAGATAGAGCCAGCCGGCGAGAGTCGTCACCTGCGTCATGATCAGCGTGCCGATGTAGACCACCGCCTGGAGGGCGTCGGTGTCCATCTGCCCGATCATCGCCGTGGGAACGGGCAGCCAGACGATCGTCGCCATCCACGCGACGTTGATCCACAGGAGGGGGACGGTGACCCACTCCACGTCGCGGTACTGGCGATGGTGGCCCATCCAGAACGTCGCGATGAGGAGGAAGCTCAACCCGAAGCTGAGCAGCTGACCCGCGTGCTCGTTCAGGAATTCGGCGGTGGTCAGCTGACCGGAAGCCGCTTCGGAGACGGACTCCATCAGCGGGAGGATGAGCAGTGTCATGGCGATCGCGACGACGGCATCGACGAAGGCCTTGAACCTCTCGGTGCGGAACGGTCGTGTGCTCGTCTCATCGGTCACGGCGTCAGGATAGCCCCGCCCGCGGCCGTCGCCGGCGATCGGGACAGGGCGCGCCGTTCCCTGCGGTGCCCTAGCGTGGAGGCGTGCCGTCACTCGCTCCCGCCATCGCCGAGATCCGCCTCGCCGTGCGCACCGCGCTCGCCGACCTTCCCGAGGGTGCGGCCGTCATCGTCGCCCTGTCCGGGGGTGCGGATTCGCTCGCGCTCGCCGCGGCCGTCGCGTTCGAAGCGCCCAAGCTCGGACTTCGTGTCGCGTCCCTGACCGTCGATCACGGCCTGCAGCACGACTCGGCAGACGTCGCATCCGCGGCGGCTCGTGCAGCCGCCGACCTCGGCCTCGACCCGTTGATCGTGCGCGTGGACGTCGCAGGGGAGGGCGGTCCTGAGGCCGCCGCCCGAGAGGCGCGATACCGGGTGCTGCGAGACGCGGCTGCCGACGTCGGAGCCGCCGCCGTGCTTCTCGGGCACACGCTCGACGACCAGGCGGAGACCGTTCTGCTCGGCCTGGCTCGTGGCTCCGGGGCGGCCAGCCTGCAGGGGATGGCTCCGGTCCGTGAGGATGAGGACGGTGTGCGATGGGTGCGTCCGCTCCTGGGCGTGCGCCGCGAGACGACGCGCGCTTTCTGCGTCGCCTCCGACCTCACGCCGTGGGACGATCCGCACAACCGCGACGACCGCTACGCCAGGGTCCGGGTGCGCGAGCGCGTGCTCCCGGTTCTCGAAGACGAGCTCGGTCCCGGCATCGCCGAGGCCCTCGCCCGCACGGCGGAGCAGCTCCGGGAGGACGCCGAGGCGTTCGACGAGATGATCCACGAGACGATCGAGGACATCGTCGAGCATGCGGAAGCCGGGATCTCCGTCAGCGTGGCGGCGCTCGCCGCGAATCCCGCCGCACTGCGCAACCGGATCATCCGGCTCGTCGTCGACAGCGAGTTCGGGGTGAGCCTGACCAGGTCGCAGACGATCGAGGTCGCGCGGCTGGTCACCGACTGGAATGGTCAGGGGCCGATCGACCTGCCGGAGTGCTCGGCCGTGCGCCACGGGGGGCGCATCGTCTTCGCCGCATCCGGTCGCTGAGCGGGGACCACCGCTGCGCGACCGGATGCGTGCATGTGGTCTTACTTCTTGCCGCCGAACAGGCCGCCGAGAATTCCGCCGAGGTCGACGCCGCCGCCGGAACCGCTGCTGTTGCCGCCGCCGAGGAGTCCGCCGATGACATCGCCGATGCCGCCGGACGAGCCGCCGCTGTTGCCGCCGCCCAGCAATCCGCCGATCACATCGCCGATACCGCCGGAGCCCTCCGCGCCCGCGTCGGCCTTCGCCGACTTGTCCTTGGTCGCGTTCGCGATCAGGCCCATCACGATCGGGGCGAGGATCGGAAGGAGCTTGCCGAAGTCGATGCCGGGGGTCGCCTTCGACTCCGTGAGCTCCTTCGTCACCTCTTTCTCCTTCGAACCGAGGATGTGGGAGACGATCTTGCCGCCGTCGGCCTGATCGATGTCGTCGACTTTCGACGCGCCGGAAGCGCCCTCATGCTTCTTCAGCGCGTTCCGGATCGCCGCGGAGCCCTCATCCGTCTCGGCGTTCTTGGCGAGGCCGCCGAGCAGCACCGCGCCGCCCTGCTCGACCGCGACCTTGGCTTCGTCCCGCGAGACGCCCAGCTTCTCGGCGATGTCGTCGATCGGCACCTGGTTGAGGATGTCGTCAAGAGCCATGGTGAATCCTTCCGTCGGGGCGTCCGCCCGCATCACCGCTCACAGTAGTGCGGATGCCCGGCGAGGGGCAGATGCCGTCCCGATGAACAGACCTGGGACCGAGCATCCGATCGCGTCGCCTAAAATCGATCCATGCGCGCCGCGGAGATCCAGGACGAACTTGCACAGATCCTCGTCACCGAGGAGGAGATCCACGCCAAGCTCGACGAGCTCGCAGCGCAGGTCGCCGAGGACTACGCGGGCAAGGACCTTCTCCTCGTCGGCGTGCTGAAGGGCGCGGTCATGGTGATGGCCGACTTCGCGCGGGCGCTGCCGTTCCACGCTCCGATGGACTGGATGGCGGTGTCGAGCTACGGTGCCAGCACGAAGTCGAGCGGCGTGGTGCAGATCCGGAAAGACCTCGACACGGACCTCAACGGCAAGCACGTGCTCATCGTCGAGGACATCATCGATTCCGGCCTCACGCTGAGCTGGCTGCTGGAGAACTTCGGATCGCGCGGCGCCGAGTCGATCGAGGTGCTGGCGCTCCTGCGCAAGCCCGAGGCGGCGAAGGTCGAGATCGACTGCAAGTACGTCGGCTTCGACATCCCGGTGGAGTTCGTCGTCGGTTACGGCCTCGACTACGCAGAGCGCTACCGCAACCTGCGCGACGTCGCCGTGCTCGCCCCGCACGTCTATTCCTGAGGTCGCAGACCCGGCCGCGGTGACGCGGCGACTCCGACCTCGCCGTCGAACGCTACGCCGTGGGTGAACGCACAGCGACCCCCTAGGGCGCGCGCGATACGCTGATCCGATCATGGATGTGAAGAAGCTCACCCGGAATCCGCTGATCTACGTCGCGCTGATCGGCGTGCTCCTGTTCGGCGGTTTCCTGCTGATCTCGAATCTGGGTGCGCCCAAGCAGATCACGACGCAGGAGGGGCTGAAGCTCCTCTCCGGCACTACGGTCACCGAGGTCGTGAACACCGATGGCGATCAGCGCGTCGACATGACGCTCTCCAAGCCGTTCCAGGGCTCCGAGAACGTCCAGTTCTACTACGTCGATGCGCGCGCCGACGAGGTCGTCAAGGCCGTCAACGATGCAGCGCCGAAGGACGGCTTCAACGACGCCGTCCCGCGTGCGACCTGGTTCGACGGCTTCCTCTCCCTTCTTCTTCCCCTGGTGCTGCTCGGTCTGCTGTTCTGGTGGCTCCTGTCCTCCATGCAGGGCGGCGGCGGCAAGGTCATGCAGTTCGGCAAGTCCAAGGCCAAGCTCGTCAGCAAGGAGACCCCGACCGTCACCTTCGCCGATGTGGCCGGTGCCGACGAGGCCATCGAGGAGCTCCACGAGATCAAGGAGTTCCTGCAGGACCCCGCGAAGTTCCAGGCGATCGGCGCCCGCATCCCGAAGGGCGTGCTGCTGTACGGCCCTCCCGGAACCGGAAAGACCCTCCTCGCCCGCGCCGTCGCCGGTGAGGCCGGCGCCCCGTTCTACTCGATCTCCGGTTCCGACTTCGTCGAGATGTTCGTCGGCGTCGGTGCCTCTCGCGTGCGCGACCTCTTCAGCCAGGCCAAGGAGAACGCTCCGGCCATCATCTTCATCGACGAGATCGACGCCGTCGGTCGTCACCGCGGCGCCGGCATGGGCGGCGGAAACGACGAGCGCGAGCAGACGCTGAACCAGATGCTCGTCGAGATGGACGGCTTCGACCCGAACGCGAACGTCATCGTGATCGCGGCCACCAACCGTCCGGACATCCTCGACCCCGCACTGCTGCGCCCCGGCCGCTTCGACCGTCAGATCGGCGTCGACGCCCCCGACCTCAAGGGTCGCCAGAAGATCCTCGAGGTGCACAGCAAGGGCAAGCCGCTGTCGAAGAACGTCGATCTCGAGGTCGTCGCCCGCAAGACCCCCGGCTTCACCGGTGCCGACCTGGCGAACGTGCTGAACGAGGCCGCGTTGCTCACAGCCCGCTCGAACGCCCAGCTCATCGACAACCGCGCCCTCGACGAGGCCATCGACCGTGTGATCGCCGGTCCGCAGCGCCGCACCCGCGTGATGAAGGACAAGGAGAAGCTCATCACGGCGTACCACGAGGGCGGACACGCGCTCGCGGCGGCGGCGATGAACTACACCGACCCGGTGACCAAGATCACGATCCTGCCTCGTGGCAAGGCGCTCGGCTACACGATGGTGCTGCCGCTCGACGACAAGTACTCGGTCACCCGCAACGAACTGCAGGACCAGCTCACCTACGCCATGGGCGGCCGCGTCGCGGAGGAGATCGTCTTCCACGACCCCACCACCGGTGCCTCGAACGACATCGAGAAGGCGACCTCGATCGCTCGCAAGATGGTCATCGAGTACGGCATGACGACGCAGGTCGGTCCGGTCAAGCTCGGCACCGAGGGCGGCGACATGTTCGTCGCACGCGACATGGGCCGTGGCCGCGAATACTCCGAGAAGGTCGCCGAGCGCGTCGACGCCGAGGTACGCGCGCTCATCGAGCAGGCGCACAACGAGGCCTACGAGGTCATCAGCGAGAACCGCGACATCCTCGACAAGCTCGCCCTGGCCCTGCTCGAGGAGGAGACCCTCGACCACAACCAGATCGCGGAGATCTTCACCGAGATCAAGAAGCTGCCGGAGCGCCCGCTGTGGCTCTCGAGCGAAGGGCGTCCGGTCTCGGAGCGTCCTCCGATCGAGGTGCCGAAGAAGGACGTCTCGCTGGCGGCATCCGTCGAGGCTCCGGCCGGCGCACCGCGCACGCAGCAGGGCTCGGCGGGAGCAGGGAACCCGCGGCCTGCGACGGCGTGACGTGACGGTCGACAGAGAGCGCGTCGAGCGGCTCACGCGAGAGCTTCTCGCGGCGATCGGCGAAGACCCGGACCGACCGGGATTGAAGCAGACCCCGACGCGCATGGCCGAGCTGTACACGGAGTTCTTCTCCGGAGTGGGCGAAGACCCGGCTGAACCGCTCGCGCGCACCATCAGTGTCTCCCGAGGCCCCGCGCCCGACACGCTGCCCTCCGGTGCCGTGCTGCTGCGCGACATCCGCTTCCGCTCCGTCTGCGAGCACCACCTGCTGCCCTTCGCCGGGCACGCGCACATCGCCTATCTCCCCGGCGAACAGGTCGTCGGGTTGGGAGCGCTCGTGCGGGTCGTCGAGATCCTCGCCGCGCGTCCGCAGGTGCAGGAACGGCTTGGCGAGCAGATCGCCGACACGATCGCGGAGCACCTCGACACCCGCGGTGTGCTGGTCGTGCTCGACGCGGCGCACGGCTGCGTCACCATGCGCGGCGGACGCCAGACCGAGGCCTCGACACTCACCATCGCGGCGCGCGGTGAGTACAACGATCCCGTCTCCAGGGCCGAGCTCATCACTCTGATCGGCTCGGCCGGCTTCGGAGCAGCGCACGGATGACGGGCATCTGGGGCATCGTCAACGTCACTCCGGACTCGTTCAGCGACGGGGGCCGCTACCTCGACGTAGATCGCGCGGTGGCCCACGGGCTGCGGCTCCGCGCCGAGGGAGCAGCTGTGCTCGATGTGGGTGGTGAATCGACCAGGCCCGGCGCCGACCGGGTCGGCACCGACGTCGAGCAGCAGCGAGTGATCCCGGTGATCGAACAGCTCGCTGCCGCTGGCGTGCCGGTCAGCGTCGATACGCTCAGCGCCGCCACAGCAGCCGCCGCCGTGCGGGCGGGGGCCAGGATCGTCAACGACGTCTCCGGGGGGCTCGCCGATCCGGAGATGCGCGCTGCCGTCGCGGAATCCGGCGCCGACTTCGCGATCGGGCACTGGCGCGGGTTCTCTTCGGACATGTATGCCAATGCCGAGTACCACCGCGTCGCGCGCGAGGTCGCCGGCGAACTGCAGGAGCGCATCGGTGAGGCGGCCTCATCGGGGATCGCGCCGTCTCGCCTCATCATCGATCCCGGCATCGGGTTCGCGAAGTCGGGAGCGCAGAACTGGGACATGCTGCGCGGGCTCGACGAGATCGTCGCACTGGGCCCTCGGGTGCTGATCGGCACGTCGCGCAAACGGTTCCTCGCAGAGGTACTCCGTCAGGAGACAGGTCCCGACGAGGAGGTCTCCGAATCCCGTCGCGACCTCGCCACCGCCGTCACCAGTGCGCTCGCGGTCAGAGCCGGAGTGTGGGCCGTGCGTGTGCACGACGTGGCATCCACGCGCGACGCCCTGGCGATCGCGCACGCCTGGGAAGGCTGAGGGCGTCTCGGGGCGATCCCCGTACGCTAGACGTATGGAGCCCCTCGACGAGATCGTCCTCACCGGTCTGACGGTGTTCGGTCGTCACGGCGTCTTCGAGCACGAGCGTCAGGACGGCCAGGAGTTCACGATCGACCTGCGACTGCGGCTCTCCCTCGCGCGTGCCGCTGCCTCCGACGATGTCGTGGACACGGTGCACTACGGCGAGCTGGCCGAGAAGGTCGCCGCGGTCGTGTCGGGGGAGCCCGTGAACCTGATCGAGACGCTCGCCGAACGCATCGCCGCGGTCGGTCTCGACGACCCACGGGTGCAGGACATCACCGTGACGGTGCACAAGCCCCACGCCCCGATTCCCCTCGACTTCGCCGATGTGGCGGTCACCCTGCATCGCCACCGAACCCCTGATGCGCCGGAGGACACAACCGCATGAGCCGCAACCTCGCGAACCCACCCGCAATGCCGGCGCCTCGCCCCGGGCGGCCGGAGGTGACGGCCGTCGTCGCCCTCGGCGCGAACCTCGGCGATCGCCATGACACGATCACCGCTGCCGCCGAGCGGATCGCACGACTGCCGCTGGTCAGCGAGGTGCGGTTGTCGAAGCTGTTCGAGACGGTCGCCCTCCGGCCCGACGGTCCCGATCCCGACGCCCCCGGCTACGTCAACGCGGTGGCACTGGTCACCACGCGTCTGGCCCCCGAGATCCTGCTCGGAATGCTGCACGCCATCGAGGACGAGAACGGTCGGGAGCGCCGTGAGCGCTGGGGCGACCGCACCCTCGACCTCGACCTCATCGCGTACGGCGACGTCATCTCCGAGGAACCGCATCTGCAGCTGCCGCACCCGCGTGCCGCCGAACGCCTCTTCGTGCTCGACCCCTGGCTCGACGTCGATCAGGACGCGGTGCTGCTCGGTCGGGGGAGGGTCGCCGACCTCGCGGCCGCCCTTCGTGCCGGAGGCGAGGGATGAGACGCACCTCCGCCGGCGTGCTCGTCCTCCTCGCACTGCTGGGCGGCGGCGTCGGCTTCCTGCTCGACCATCTGCTGACGGCCTCGGGGCGCGCGACTTTCACGCCGTCGCTCCTGCTGCCGGTACTCCTGCTGCTGATCGCCGCGGCATCTCTCGGCGTCGCCTGGCCGGTGCGACGCAGTGTGCGTTCGGGCATCCGCATCGACCCGTTCCGTGCGCTGAGAGCGGCGACGCTCGCCCGTGCATCCAGCCTTCTCGGCGCGATCATGGCGGGGTTCGGAGCGGGGCTGCTGGTCTTCCTCCTGTCGCGCCCCGTCGTTCCGCCGGTAGGGTCGACTGTGGCCATGCTGGCCCTGATCGGAAGTGCGATCGTCCTCGTGATCGCTGCTCTCGTCGCCGAACAGTTCTGCACCCTGCCGAAGGATCCTGATGACTCAGAACCCAGAGACCGCGCCCCTGAACCCGGCGGAGGGCACTGACCTCGACGCCCTCGACCGTGGCACCTACACGCAGCTGCGCACGGCGCGCAACGAGGCCCGCCTGGAACTCGACGGCACCTGGCACCAGATCTCGCCGCGCTACGTCGTCTCGCAGATCGTCCAGAACGTGATCTTCCTCGTGATCGTCGCCGCCGCCGCGATCGTGCTGAACATCGTGCTGGAACAGGACTGGGTGTGGATCCCGGCCGGTGTGATCCTGCTGATCACGGTGGTCACCCTGATCATCCTCCCGCGTCAGGCGAGGGCGATCGGCTACATGCTGCGCGCCGACGACATCGTCTTCCGCAAGGGGATCCTCTGGCAGCGCATGATCGCCGTGCCCTACGGCCGCATGCAGCTTGTCGACATCACGCAGGGGCCGCTCGACCGTGCCTTCGGGATCGCCCAGCTCAAGATGGTCACGGCTGCGGCGACGACCGGTGTGCAGATCCCCGGTCTCACGCAGGAAGCGGCCGAGGCACTGCGCGACACGCTCATCCATGTGGCCGAGACCCGACGGACCGGCCTGTGAGCGAGCAGCAGCCTCCGCTCGCGACGCACAGCCCGCAGGCATCGGCGGGGGAGGCCCCGACGACCCTCGCGAACGGCGAGTGGCACCGGATGCACCCGCTCACGCCGCTCTTCAAGGGCGGCCTGGCGCTCATCATCATCGGCGGCATCGTCATCGCGAACATGCGCGACCGCCTGATCTCCTGGGCCGTCGCGCTCTTCGCGCCGGAAGAGGCGCATTACGGCGACTACGCCGGCGCCGATCCCGTCGACTGGGTTCTCTCGAACAACCTGATCCTGGTCGCGTTGCTGAGCGTGCTGGGCCTCGTGATCGTGCTGATCCTGATCTTCTGGTTCATCTGGCGCTTCCAGCAGTTCCGCATCACCGGTGACCACGTCGAGGTCCGCAAGGGCATCATCTTCCGTTCGCACCGACGCGCGCCGCTCGACCGCGTGCAGGGCGTCAACCTGACGCGTCCGTTCCCCGCGCGCATCATCGGCCTCGCGAAGCTCGAGGTCGTCGGTGCCGGCAATGACGCGAACGTCGAGCTGGAGTATCTGGCTACTCCGCGTGCCGAATCCGTGCGCGCCGACATCCTCCGTCTGGCGTCCGGTGCGCGCGCGGCGCGCGACGCCGCGCTCAACCCGGCAGCAGCCGCAGCGGCGGCGGCCGCACCGGCATCCGCGCGAGCGCAGCTCGTCGGATCGATGAACGCGGGAGTCAACGGTCTGATCGCCGGAGTCGATCTCGCCGACGTGGTCCCCGAGAGCGTCGTGAAGATCCCGACCGGTCGGCTGGTCGGATCGCAGCTCATCTCCGGACTGCTGTGGTTCGTCTTCTTCGGTGCGATCTTCGCGATCGCGATCGGCAGCGCCCTGATCGGGATGCTGGCCGACGGCAACTCGGACGGGGGGTTCATCCTCCTCGGGCTGGGACTCGGCATGGGCGTTCCCATGATCGTCGCCGTGGTCGGTATCACCTGGGCGCAGATCTCCAAATCGCTGCGCTACTCGATCGCGCCGACACCGGACGGCGTGCGGATCACGTACGGTCTCCTCACGACCGTCACCGAGACGCTCCCGCCCGGTCGCATCTTCGCCGTGGAGGTGTCGCAGTCGCTGCTGTGGCGTCCCTTCGGCTGGTGGACGATCAAGATCAACCGGATGAGCGGCAAGAGCGCGGCGCAGCAGTCATCGGGCAGCGGCCAGCAGTTCAACGTGGTGCTGCCGGTCGGCAAGCGTGCCGATGTCGAGCGGGTGCTCGCGCTCGTCCTTCCCGACGTGCCCGCCGAGAGCATCCCCTCGCTGTGGGAGCAGGGCATCGTCGGCCCTGAGGGTGACGACACCTATCGGACCATGCCCCGCCGAGCGCGGTGGCGACGTCCGTTCTCCTGGAAGCGTCACGGCTACCTGGTCGCCGACTTCGGGCTGCTGCTCCGCCGCGGGAACGTGTGGCGCAAGCTCGCCGTGTTCCCGCTCGCACGGCTGCAGGGCGTCTCGCTGAGCCAGGGGCCGATCGACCGCGCGCAGCGTGTGTCCGGTGCGCAGGTGCACACCGTTCCCGGTCCCATCACCGGCTACCTGTCCGGTCTCGAGCGTGCCGATGCGCTGGCGCTGATCGACGAGGTCACGGCCGCAGCGGCGGAGGCCGCGTCCCGCGACACCACTCACCGGTGGAGCGAGCATGCGGCGCCGCAGCCGGTCGCCGCACCTCCCGCACCTCCTGCGTACACGGGACCGCCGCCCGTCGCCGCACCTCCGGCGTACACGGGGGCGGCGCCGGTCTTCCCGGCTCCGGAGCACACGGCTCCGCCCGCGCCTCCGCTCGTGCCGCCCACACCTCCGGCAGCTCCGCCCGCACCTCCGGTAGCGCCGCTCGCGCCTCCAGTCGGGCCACAGGCGACAGCGCCGGTCGCTCCGCCCCTGCCTCCGGCGGTTTCGTCTTCGCCCTCGGTGAACGCCACGACCCCGCCCCCGGTTCCTCCGGCCGTGCCTCCCGCCGCGCCCGAGGCTCCCTCCGAACCCCCGCTGCGACGGCGGAGACGGAGCGACGATGGCACGTGACGGGCGCCTCGGTGTCGGCATCATCGGTGCCGGCCGTGTGGGCCCGGTCGTGGGCGCAGCCCTCGGTGGTGCAGGCCACGCCGTGATCGGCATCACGGGCGGCTCCGACGACGAGCGAGCCTCCGCCGTGCTCCCGGATGTGCCGGTGCTCGAAGCGCTGGAGGTCGTGCGTCGAGCCGAGCTCGTGATCATCGCGGTCCCCTCGGAGCAACTGCCCTCTCTGGTCGCCGGCATCGCGGAGGTGGGCGGCTGGCAGATCGGTCAGCTCGTGCTGCACACCGACCCCGCCTACGGCATCGAGGTGCTGCGTCCTGCGGCCGAGCGCGGTGCGATCCCTCTCGCCGTGCATCCGGCGATCACCTTCACCGGGACGTCGATCGACCTCCGCCAGCTCCAGGCCGGGTTCGCCGCGGTGACAGCGCCGGCCGCCGTGCTGCCGATCGCCCAGGCGCTCGCCGTGGAGATGGGATGCGAGCCCGTGGTGATCGCGGAAGCGGATCGTCCCGCCTATGCGGATGCCATCGCGACGGCCACGGAGTTCTCGCGGTCGATCATCGGTCAGTCGACCGAGCGACTGCGGCAGATCGGTGTGGAGAACCCCGGAGGCTATCTCTCGGCGCTCGTGCAGTCGACCGTCGAGAGAGCATTGCGCGAAGCCTCCGACGTTCCGCCGTTGATCTGAGCGGTTCCCGCCGCGTCTCAGCGCAGGGTGCGGGAAGCCGCCGTGTCATCGTCCGCCCGAGAAGCCCCCGCCGCCCCCGCCACCGGAGAATCCGCCGCCGAAGGACCCGCCCGCGCTGGACGAGGACCCCGTCGACGGCGCCGAGTAGGTCGCCGCCGAGTGCGACGAGGCCACGAACGAGGCGAGCTGCGCGCGCAGCACGAACGAGGTCGGGTCGCCGATCCAGGTGGCGCCGTGCTGTGCACGCGTGTACGCCTTCTCAAGCACCTCGCCCCATTCGTCCTCCATGCCGAAGAGGATGGCGTAGGGGAGGAGGCGCTCGTAGATGTGGATGACGTCGGCGGTGCCGTCTGCTCGACGTTCGGCCCCGCTGTAGGACTGCAGCATGCGCAGGCGGTCGGCGTCCGCGACGCGGATGAACTCCTCGACGCCGCGCAGGTACTCGTAGGTGCGGGCGCCTTCGGCCGTGAGCACCGTGTGCTTCGAGAAGCCGTAGATGCTGGAGAGCAGCACCAGGAAAGCGCCGAAGGAGATCACCACGAGCGCCGGGATCGCGGAGAGCCGCCCGCTGGCCGCGCTCCAGATCCCGAACGCCAGACCGATGACCGCGATGCCGATCGCACACCACTGCAGGATCACGGCCGCCCGACTGCGCGCCTTCTCGGTGAGCCCGCGCTTCTGCGCCTCGATCGTCCCGCGTTGCTCCAGGGCGGTCATCCGCGCGGCGAACGTCTCATCGGCGGTGGGCAGGTCGACCACACCCTCGCCGTCCGCGTCGGTGAAGAGGGCATCCAGGGCCTCGACGTCGAGCTGGTCGGGAAGTCGCGTTCCGGGGAGCCGACGCAACCGGGGCTCCTCCTCCTCCGCCCCCTCCTCGATGCGCAGCGTGCCGCGGACGGCCAGGTGCACGATCTCCGAGGGGATCACGTCCTTGGCGCCGGGCACCACGGCGGCGGCCAGCAGGGGAGGCAGTGAATCCGGCACGTCGTACTGGGCGACCACGATTCCGGTCGCCCTTCGGCGTCTCCGGGTGAAGGCCGAGACGGCCACCCAGCTGCCGACCGAGAGCCCGAGCGCGCCGACGGCGGCGACGATCGGGGTGACGTCCGCCACGGGGTCGGGGGTGCGGGCGAGAGGCTGGGTGACCGTACCGGCGTCGAAGCCGATGGCGACGGTCACCCCGTCGCCGGCAGGACGGGCTCCCGATTCGACGCGGAACGTCACATCGCGCCCGTCCGCGATCGGACCGTCCAGCTCGCACTCGTCCTTCGAGCCGGAGGGACCGGTGTAGCAGCGCGTGGCCCCGTTGAGCGCAGCGCTCAAGGAGGAGTCGAGCGTGACGTCAGCACGGAAGCGATCGATGGACTGCGTGCTGTCGAGCGGCAGCAGGTCCCAGTAGAACTCGTCCGCGGGAGGAGCCGACGATCCCGCAGAGGGCTTCGTCGCCAGGATCACATCGCGCATCTCCCACTCGATCACGTACGTGGTGAGACCCCGGACGAAGTCGTCGTCGTTGCCCGTGAGCACGTAGAGGAGACCGTCCTCCTCGTCCGTCTCGTAGGGCACCTCCGCGCCGTTCCCGTCGGTCACGGACAGTACCGTCGTCTCCGTGCTGGCCCCTTCGTACGAGGTCGCGAGCCCCCGGACGATGCCGTGATTCTGGTCGGCGTCGGGGAAACTCGCCACGAGCGTCTCCGTCACACGCATCCGCGCGCGGCCGTCGTCATCGAGCCCGACCTCGTACGCCGCGTCCCAGGAACTGTAGGAGAAGTCGTCGACATCGGTCGTGGCGGCGCGGATCGGACCGGCTGCGGCGTGAGCGGCGTGCTCGGCTGACGTCGCGAACGCCGCAGCCGGGGTGAAGGCCGCCACGAGGGCGAGGGGGAGTGCAGCGAACGCGCGGAGGATCCGTGTGTGGGCCATTCTCCGAGGCTACCCAGCACGCGACCGATGGCGTCACGCCGCCTCGGTAAACTGGGAGGGACTTCCAAGGAGCCCCCCACATGACTGACGCGTCGCCCGCGCCCGAATCGGCATCGACCGACCCCTCCACCGACGAGGACGTCCACGAGCAGAAGGCCGTGCGGCTCGCCAAGCGCGAGCGTCTGATCGAGAAGCGGTCGAACGCGGGGGGAGGGGCATTCCCCGTCGGAGTGCCCGTCACTCACACGGTCCCCGCACTGCGCGCCGAGTACGGCGACCTCGAAGCGGGTGCCGAGACCGGCGTCGTCGTCGGGGTCGCCGGCCGAGTGGTGTTCAGCCGCAACACCGGCAAGCTCTGCTTCGCCACCCTGCAGGCCGGCGACGGGTCGCGCATCCAGGCCATGATCTCGCTCGCGAACGTCGGCGAGGAATCCCTCGCGGACTGGAAGGAGTACGTCGACCTCGGTGACCACGTCTTCGTGCACGGTGAAGTCATCTCGAGCCGTCGCGGCGAGCTGTCGATCATGGCCGACGACTGGACGATCGCTGCGAAGGCGATCCTCCCGCTGCCCAACGCGTACTCCGAGCTCAGCGAAGAGGGCCGGGTGCGCAGCCGCTACCTCGACCTGATCGTGCGGGAGCAGGCGCGCAACACCGTCCGTGCTCGGGCCGCCGTGAACGCGAGCCTGCGTTCGACGTTCACGAGCCACGACTACCTCGAGGTGGAGACGCCCATGCTGCAGGTGCAGCATGGAGGAGCCTCTGCCCGCCCGTTCATCACGCACTCGAACGCGTTCGACACCGAGCTGTACCTGCGCATCGCGCCGGAGCTGTACCTCAAGCGCGCGGTCGTCGGCGGCATCGAGCGCGTCTACGAGATCAACCGCAACTTCCGCAACGAGGGTGCTGACTCGACGCACAGCCCCGAGTTCGCGATGCTCGAGGCCTATCAGGCGTACGGCGACTACAACCAGATGGCCGCGCTCACGCAGGAGCTCGTGCAGAACGCGGCGATCGCGGTCGCCGGCTCCACCACGGTGACCTGGGCCGACGGCACCGAGTACGAGCTCGGCGGTGAGTGGGACCGCATCTCGATGTACGAGTCGCTCTCGGCCGCTTCGGGTCGTGTCATCACCCCGCAGGACTCCGTCGAGGACCTCATCGCCTTCGCGGAGGCCAACGATGTGGATCTGCCACCGCAGGCCACCCACGGCAAGCTCGTCGAGGAGTTGTGGGAGCACTTCGTGAAGGGCGACCTCGTCCGCCCCACGTTCGTGATGGACTTCCCCGTCGACACGTCGCCCCTCGTGCGCGAGCATCGTTCGATCGCGGGCGTCGTGGAGAAGTGGGACCTGTACATCCGCGGCTTCGAACTGGCGACGGGATACTCCGAGCTCGTCGATCCCGTGATCCAGCGGGAGCGCTTCGTCGAGCAGGCCAAGCTCGCAGCACGCGGCGATGTCGAGGCCATGCCCGTGGATGAAGAGTTCCTTCGCGCCCTCGAGCACGGCATGCCGCCGTCCGGCGGGATGGGCATGGGGATCGACCGACTGCTGATGGCCATCACGGGTCTGGGCATCCGGGAGACCATCCTCTTCCCTCTGGTGAAGTAGTCCACGGAGTCGTTCATCCCATCGGGCCTCGCCGGAACGCCCATTCCGGCAGCATGGCCCCGCCGATCATGGTCTCCAACAGTGCGGCGAGCGAGTACCGAGGGTCGATCTCGCGCACCATCTCGAGGTAGCGGCCCGCGTGACTGGCGCGCCCCAGCGCCCAGGACAGCCACGCGGCCACGGTGAGCGGGGCGGGTCGCGAGTGCCGGGGTGCACGGGCGGCTGCCTCGCGCGCGACCGAGAGGGCGCACCGCAGGCGTTCGGTGTCGGGCGTCGGTCCGCGTCCGAGGAACACGTCGCCCACTTCGTCGGGAACCATGACGCCGGACTCGGCGAAGGCGGTCTGGGCGTCGAGCGTGCGGATGCCTCCCGCGAGGTCGGTCGCCCATTGCGCGATCGCCACGTCGCGCAGCAGCGGCTTCTCCAGACACCACAGCAGCGCGGCTGTCGCGAAGGGTGGAAGACCGTCGGGTGCAGCCAGCACCGACTCGAGGAACGCGGGCACGTCGTCGAGCAGGACGAGTGCGGCGATGAGCTGAGGATTCTCCCTGGCGCTTCGCGGAGCGCGCCCGCGCCGATCGAGGAGCGCGTCGAGGTCGGCGGATGCTCGCCCGACCCGCTTCTTCTCCGCCAGATCGACGGTCGGCAGCTCCGTGCCGACGTTCTGATCTCCGGACACGTCTTCCATCGGCGGCAGGTCGGACGGAAGGCGGATCTGCGCGAGAGACCCGAGCTCCGGTTCCTCCTCAAGGTAGCTCGACCAGCCGGACGGCGTCACGCACAGAGCGTCGACGACTCGCAGACCCGCATCCTCCGCGCAGCCGAGCACCTCGTCGATCACCACCGCGTGCGGGAGCACCAGGCCGTCGCGCGTCGGGTGCGCATCCTGATCGGTGTAGACGACGACGGCCACCGCATCCGTGCCGGAGACCCGTGCCACGAGCCCGACCGCGTTGTCGGCATAGCGACCGACATCGGTGCTCTCCTCGGGGAGGTCCAGACGCATGGCACCGTCGGTGCGCGAGCCGCGGAACGGGAGGAGGACGATGCTCCGACGGGGCGTGAAGCCGGCGAGAGAGGGGACGATGCCGAGGAATGCGGCGGAATCGGTGGCGCGGAGAACTGTGGTCATGTCGAGAGTGTGCACGTCGGCGGGGCGGATGGGAGGGGAAAAGGGGGCTTGTGGACGCAGATCCTGTGAGTGCCGGAGTGTGCACGAACAGTGGCTCGCGTACCATGGAGGGATGGACAACTTCTGGCTCGCTGCGGCATGGTCGCTTCTGCCGACCGTCGGCGTGAGCGTCGTGTTCTTCCTCGTGGTCCGGGGAATCCTCCGGTTCGACCGCACCGAGCGCAAGGTGCACGCACAGATCGAAGCCGAGGAACGCGCGGCACGGGGTCTCCCGCCGCGCGGCTGAGTCCCACCCATCGGCTACTGTGAAGCCAGCGCATCTGCTCAGATGCGCATGAGCTGTGACGGTCACTGCGGTGGCGAGGGGGCACGATGACTCCGGACACCTGGGGGTGGTGGATCGCCACCTTCCTTCTGGTGCTCGACATCACCATCCGTGTCACGGCGATCATCGTCATCCCCCGCAACCGTCGCCCCACCGCCGCGATGGCGTGGCTGCTGGCGGTCTTCTTCATCCCGTTCGTCGGCGTCTTCCTCTTCCTCATGATCGGCAACCCGCGCCTCCCGCGGGCGCGTCGACGCAAGCAGGATCAGATCAACGAGTACATCGCGGAGACCAGCGAGCACCTGCACTTCGGGACCCTGCGTCCGAACGCCCCTGCGTGGTTCGGCCCGATCGTGCAGATGAACCAGAAGCTCGGCGCCCTCCCGCTCTCCGGCGACAACGGCGCCCACCTCATCTCCGACTACCAGGAGTCGCTCGATGAGATGGCCGAGGCCATCCGCACCGCGCAGGAGTACGTGCACGTCGAGTTCTACATCCTGCAGTCGGACGACTCGACCGACAACTTCTTCCGCGCCCTCGAAGAGGTCTGCGCGCGAGGGGTGGAGGTCCGCGTGCTGCTCGATCACTGGGCGAACCGCGGAAAGCCCCGCTACAAGCAGACCATCGCGCGACTCAACGCGATGGGGGCGGACTGGCACCTGATGCTCCCGGTGCAGCCGCTCAAGGGCAAGATGCAGCGCCCCGATCTGCGCAACCACCGGAAGCTCCTCGTCGTCGACGGCAACATCGCATTCCTCGGGTCGCAGAACATCACCGATTCGACCTACAACCTGAAGAAGAACATCAAGCGAGGACTGCACTGGGTCGACCTGATGGTCCGTCTCGATGGTCCCGTGGTGTTGAGCGTGAACGCGATCTTCGTCGCCGACTGGTACAGCGAGACCGACACGGTGCTCGAGGGCATCGACATCGCCCACGCGAACATCGGCTCCGGGGATCTCGACTGCCAGGTCGTGCCCTCCGGCCCGGGGTTCGAAGTCGAGAACAACCTCCGTCTCTTCCTCGCACTGCTCTACGCGGCGAAGAAGAAGATCATGATCGTCAGCCCTTACTTCGTCCCCGACGAAGCCCTGCTCCTCGCGGTCACGGCCGCCGTCGACCGTGGCGTGCACGTCGAGCTGTTCGTCTCGGAAGAGGGCGACCAGGCGATGGTCTATCACGCCCAGCGCAGCTACTACGAGGTTCTGCTCAAGGCGGGAGTGCGCATCTGGATGTATCGCAAGCCCTACATCCTGCACACCAAGACGCTCACGATCGACGAGGAGGTCGCGGTGGTCGGGTCGAGCAACATGGACATGCGCTCCTTCGGTCTGAATCTCGAGGTCTCGATGCTGGTGCGTGGCGAGGAGTTCGTCGCCGAGATGCGGGAGGTCGAGGACAAGTACCGCTCCCTCAGCCGTGAGCTGACGCTGGAGGAGTGGATGCAGCAGCCGCTGCGCTCGACCGTGCTCGACAACCTCGCCCGCCTCACCTCCGCGCTGCAGTAGTCGTCGCGCTATCCGTCGCGAGTCCGCGAGGGCTACCCTGTGAGCATGACCTCCGCGCTGCGTCCTCTCGCCCCTGTCGTCGGTCTCGTCGCCGCGGCGCTCCTCGTCGCCGGCTGCACCGCGAGCCCCGGTTCGGAGACGCCGACGAGTTCCCCTGCGCCGAGCGCGGGCGGCGTCGACGACCGGAACGACATCGAGGGTGCGCTGCTCGACGACGGACGCATGTTCGCCGTCGTCACGGTGGGCTCCTCCACGTGCGTCCCCCAGGTGGACCAGGTGAGCGCCGAAGGACAGACCGTCACGGTCACTCTCGTCGACGCCGAGGGCGAGTCGCCACGGCCGTGTACGAAGGACCTCGCTCCGCGGGCCAGCATCGGCGCGCTTCCGCAGGGCGTGGACCCGACAGCCGACATCACCCTCGAGGTCACCTACGGCGACATCACCGACGACGTCGACCTCGACGGCGACCCCGCCGCGACGGGCACGCCCGGCACGTCGACCGAGTACCTGCCGTCTGCCGGCTGGTTCGGCGACGGCGCTCTGGTGCTGCTCACCTGGGGATCGTCGTCCTGCCCGCCGGAGATCGAATCCCTCGAGGGGTCGGGGAACAGCGGCACGGCGACGTTCGTGACGGATGAGACCAAGGCCTGCACGATGGACATGGCTCCGCGCGCCACGCTGCTCTCCTTCGGGGACGACGCGGTCGATGACGACGCGCCCTTCACCCTGACCCTCGTCGGCGGAGGCCTCGAAGGCACGGTCGAGGTGCGCTGAATCCGAAGCCCGCGGTCCTTCAGAGGATGTGCACGGGGTGGCCCGTCGGCAGCGCCAGCAGAAGCGCCCCCGGGTCTGCCCAGCAGGTGATGCGCACGGCTTCCCCGAACTCGTCGCCGTCGAGCTCGATCGGGATCGGGTCGGGCGCTGCAGCCTCGGCCGCGGCCCCGTGGAAGTAGTGGACGGAGGCGTTCTTCCCGCGCCGTTCGAGGACTCGGCGTCCCGCGCGGAAGCGTCGCAGCACGGAGTTGTCCCACCAGATCTTCCGCCAGACGGCGAACCAGCCGAGCATGCCGGTCGGCTGGATGACCGCCACGTCGAGGGCGGCGTCGGTGATCGATGCCTCGGGGATCAGGGATATCCCGGCAGGGAGCGTGCCGCAGTTCGCGAACAGCAGGCTGTAGGCGCGATGGGTATGCAGGCGCCCGTCGTCGATCTGGTAGACCGCGCGGAACGGCTTCGCGCGAGGCAGGGAGCGGGCGGCGCCGTCGACGTACGCGATCCACCCGACGGATTTCTTCAGATCGGAGCGGGTGTTCGCGATCATGTCGGCGTCGAGACCCATTCCGGCGAGGACGACGAACGCATGCTGCGCCTCCTCACCGTCCTGTCGAGTCAGCCGCGCCCAGCCGATGTCGATCGGGTGTCGGAAGTCGCCGAGCGCCGCCTGGATCATCTCGGTCGGGTCGCCCAGCGGGAGCCCGAGATTGCGCGCGAGCAGATTCCCTGTGCCGCTGGGTAGGATCGCCAACGGCACCCCGCTGTTCGCGATCGCCTCCGACACGGCGCGCACCGTGCCGTCGCCTCCCGCGACCAGCACGACGTCCACCCCGCGCTCCAGCGCCTGCGCCGTGGCGAGCTGGCCGGCGTCCTCGACGGTCGTGGGGTAGAACGCGGGATGCTCCCAACCGGCCTCCCGGGAGAGATCGCGCACTCGAGCCCGGAGGTGCTTGCCGTCGACCTTGATCGGGTTGTAGATGAGCGCCGCCTGTCGCCGGACGGGTTCGCTCGTGGTCATGGCGCTACTCTAAACCGCGATCCACTCGGGTCGCCCATCCGGCGCCGGGCCTTCCCTGCGCGAGGAGAATGGAGACATGCGCGATGACTCCGACGACACCGCTCGCACGTTGCTCTCCGCGATGATCGAAGGCGACCCGGATCGTCTGCGGCGACGGAGCATCTCGCTCGGGGTTCCCGTCGACGACGCCGACGACGCGGCGCAGAACGCGCTGCTGCGCGCCTGGAGGTCGATCTCTCACCTCGACACCCCGCAGCCAGGGCGCATGTGCGCCTGGCTCGACGTGATCGCCAGGAACGTCGCCGTCGACCTCGCCAGACAGCGCTCCCGTCGCCCCGCCGCGACGCTGGAAGAGGCGGCGGACGAGCACGTCAGCGTCGAGTCCGTCGTCGAGGCGCGAGTCCTGCTCGACGGAGCAATGGCGGCTGTGCATGCGCTCCCACCCACGCTTCGGGAACCACTGCTGTTGACGGTAGCCGACGGGCTCTCGGCGGAGGAGGTGGCGACGCGACTCGGAATCGAACCCGCCGCCGCCCGGCAGCGCATCTCGCGGGCACGCAAGGCGCTGAAGGCCTGCCGCGGCACAGGCATGGGGGTGGCGTGAGGGAGACTCTCCTGCAGGTCTCCCTCACGTCATCTCAGGCGGTCCCGAACGGGTTGTCGATCGCGTAGCGCCAGCCGTGCGCATCGTCGTACACCGCGACGTCGGCGGTCGTCCCGGCGAGGGAGACCTCCGACCCGTCGGGTGCGACGCCCGAGATCGTCCAGTCGGCGACCGCGAGGCCGGTGCCCGCGCTCTCGAAGACGTGACGGACCGTCATCGAGATCGGCAGGTTCAGGCCGAGGAACTGCTCGAGCGCGCCCCTCACGGCTTCCGTGCCGGTGACCGGTGTCCCCGGCGCGGGGACGAAGACCACCTCCGGGGTGTTCAATGCCATCAATCCGTCGAGGTCACGGGCGTTGAAGCGGTCGGCGAACGCCAGGTTCAGCTGATCGAGGGCGGTGACGCGAGTGCTCATGGGTGTTCCTTTCCGAGGGTCGGCGGAATGCCGGCCGTTGCAGAGGAAGACGCTGCTGCGCCGAGAGTGTGACATCCGAGAGGGTGTGACGATCACCGTAGACTTGGTGGATGATCGACCTCGCACTCCTCCGCGACAATCCGGAGATCGTCCGCCGCTCGCAGACTGCTCGTGGAAACGACCAGAGCACCGTCGACGTCGCACTCGAGGCCGATCGATCGCGCCGGTCGGCGCTCTCCGCATTCGAGGAGCTGCGAGCAGAGCAGAACGCCTTCGGGAAGCTGGTCGCGAAAGCCCCGAAGGAGGAGAAGGCCGCCCTGGTCGCGCAGGCCAAGGACCTCGCCGAGCGAGTGAAGCAGGCCCAGCACGCCGCGAACGAGGCGGCTGAGGCCGCGGCCGCGGCCCTCGCCCGGATCGAGAACGTCGTCATCGACGGTGTACCGGCCGGTGGCGAAGCCGACTTCGTCGAGCTGCGGCGTGTGGGAGACGTGCCCGCTTTCGACTTCGAGCCGAAGGACCACCTCGAGCTGGGCGAGCTCCTCGGTGCGATCGACATGGAACGCGGTGCCAAGGTCTCCGGCGCCCGCTTCTACTTCCTGCGCGGCATCGGAGCACGTCTCGAGATCGCGCTGATGAACCTCGCGCTCGACAAGGCGCTGCAGAACGGCTTCGTGCCCCTGATCACCCCGACGCTCGTGCGCCCCGAGATCATGCAGGGGACGGGCTTCCTCGGCGAGCACGCCGACGAGGTCTATCACCTCGACAAGGACGACGATCTGTACCTCGTCGGCACCAGCGAGGTCGCGCTCGCCGGGTACCACAAGGACGAGATCGTCGACTTGACGGACGGTGCCCTCCGGTACGCCGGCTGGTCGACGTGCTACCGGCGTGAGGCGGGCTCGCACGGCAAGGACACCCGAGGCATCATCCGTGTGCACCAGTTCAACAAGCTCGAGATGTTCGTCTACACGACGGCCGAGGACGCGGAGGCCGAGCACCTGCGCCTCGTCGCGCTGCAGGAGGAGATGCTGACCTCCCTCGGCCTCGCCTACCGCGTGATCGACGTCGCAGCGGGAGATCTCGGTTCGAGCGCCGCCCGCAAGTACGACATCGAGGCCTGGGTCCCCACGCAGGGTGCCTTCCGCGAGCTGACGTCGACCTCGAACTGCACGACGTTCCAGGCCCGACGTCTCGATGTGCGGTACCGGCCGGTGGTGGAGACCGCGGATGGTGCGGCGCAGGGCGCGGCGAAGACGCAGCACGTCGCCACGCTGAACGGCACGCTCGCCACGACGCGCTGGATCGTGGCGCTGCTCGAGACCCATCAGCAGGCGGATGGATCCGTGCGCGTCCCCGAGGTGCTGCGCCCGTATCTCGGCGGCCTCGAGGTGATCGAGCCGCCCGCTGAGGGGCGGGCCGCACGATGACGGACGCCTGGCTGGTCGGCCTCGACGTCGACGGGACCATCCTGCTGCAGGACGAGACGATGAGCCCCGGTGTTCCGGAGGCGATCGCCCGCCTGCGCGACGGCGGACATGTCGTCACGATCGCGACCGGACGAAGCTGGATGGCGACGCGGCGCTACGTCGAGGAACTCGGACTGACCGCTGACTTCGTCGTCTGCTCCAACGGGGCCGTGACGATGCGGCGCTCGGGCGATGACTGGGAGCGTTGGAACGTGGAGACGTTCGACCCCACCCCGGTTCTCGGTCTGCTGCGAGAGCGGCTGCCCGACGCCAGGTACATGGTGGAACTGGCTTCGGGGCAGCGGCTGTTCACGGAGCAGCTCGACGACTGGACGCTCGACGGCGGTCGACAGGTCGACTTCGACGAGCTCGGAGCCCTTCCCGTCTCGCGCATCGTCGTCGTCTCTCCCGGTCACGACGAAGAGGACTTCCACCGTCTGGTCGCTGACGCCGGTCTGAACGAGGTGTCGTACGCGATCGGCTGGACGGCGTGGCTGGACATCGCACCGCAGGGTGTGGACAAGGGCACGGCGCTGGAGCAGGTGCGTACCGAGCTCGGGCTCGGCGAGGGGCGCATCCTCGTCGCCGGGGACGGGCGCAACGACATCGGGATGTTCGGCTGGGCGCGCGCGCTCGGTGGTCGGGCGGTGGCGATGGGCCAGGCTCCGGACGTGGTGAAGGAGGCAGCGGGCGAGGTCACCGCAGATGTCGTCGACGGTGGCCTGGCGCGAGCGCTCGACACGCTTCCAGCCCCCGCCCAGGTCAGCGCCGGAGAATAGAACTCGGCTAGACTCACGCCTGGTCGGCAGAAGTGCCTGCCGGGAGGGTTGTCCGAGCGGCCGATGGAGCTGGTCTTGAAAACCAGTGGGCAGAGATGTCTCGTGGGTTCGAATCCCACACCCTCCGCATTGTGAGCACGGTGTCCCCCGCACCGGCGCTGAATCCGAAAGGTCCCGAGTGAGCCAGAACCCCCGACGCCGGCACACGATCGCGCGCCATGGTCAGCTGGGTACTCCCGGTACCGTCGGCCAACTCCTGAAGTTCATCGCCATCGGCCTCGCCGTGGTCCTGGTGAGCGGCCTCGGCGTCGGCGCCTACGTCTTCTACGACCTCACGAGCACGGTCTCGGCGAATGCTGTCGAGATCGAGGGCCAGGACCCCATCCCGCCGGACATCGGCGAGTACGAGGGCGGCTTCAACATGGTGCTCACCGGGGTGGACACCTGCGAGGAGAAGTACAAGGACCTGTTCGGCGAGCGGTGCACGGGAGCTGACGCCGAGGGAACGCTCAATGACGTGAACCTGCTCGTCCACGTCTCGCAGGAGCCGCGCCGCATCACGGTGGTCAGCTTCCCCCGAGACCTGATGGTCCCGATCCCGTCCTGCACGGACAAGAACGGCAACGCCACCTCTGCGATGAGCAAGCAGCCGCTGAACACGGCGTACACGGACGGCGGCCTGAACTGCGTCGTGAAGACCATCTCCGAGCTGACCGATCAGGAGATCCAGTTCGCGGCCGGCGTCACCTTCGGCGGCGTGATCGAGATCACGAACGCCATCGGAGGCGTGGACGTCTGCCTCGCCAACCCGATCAAGGACCGCTACACCGGACTCGACATGGCTGCGGGCACGCACACGGTGGAGGGGCTGCAGGCGCTCCAGTTCCTGCGCACCCGCCACGGGGTCGGTGACGGCAGCGACCTCGGCCGCATCGGCAATCAGCAGCAGTACATGTCGAGCCTGGCCCGCAAGATGATCAGCGGCGAGGTGCTCGGCAACGTCCCGGTGATGCTCAAGCTCGCGAACACCGCGATCCAGAACCTCGAACCGAGCGAGTCGCTCACGAATCCGATGACGCTCGTGCAGATCGCGCTCGCGGTCAAGTCCGTGCCGTTCGAGGACATCGTCTTCGTGCAGTACCCCAACGGCGCGGACTCGGCGAACCCCAACAAGGTCGTCCCCAACTACACCGCAGCTGCTGCGCTCTGGGATGCGCTCGCCGAGAACGCGCAGCTGCAGATCACGCACGAGAACAACCGCAACGACGGTGTGATCGTGCAGGAGCCGACCACAGCCGGCGAACAGCCGACCGACACGGCGGCGACTCCGGACCCGGCAGCGACCCCCGACAACGTCGTGGCGCTTCCCGATTCGATCAAGGGCAACTCCGCCGCGCAGCAGACCTGCTCCAACGGCAACGTCCGCTGACGACTCCGCGAGGGAGCGCAAACCGCTTGCGCCTTCTTGCAAGGACTTGCGTACACTGGCTGCATGTCGAAGCGACTCGCCGAGGTGGCCCGCAAGGTCGGAGTGAGTGAGGCGACGGTCAGTCGCGTGCTCAACGAGAAGCCGGGGGTCTCGGACGCCACGCGCCAGGCGGTCCTCACCGCCCTCGACGTCCTGGGCTACGAGCGGCCGACGAAGCTGCGCGGAGAACGCGCCCGCCTCGTGGGCCTGGTGCTGCCCGAGCTGCAGAATCCGATCTTCCCCGCATTCGCCGAGATCGTCGGCGGTGCGCTCACCCAGAACGGGTACACGCCGCTGCTCTGCACGCAGAATGCCGGAGGTGTGACGGAGTCGGACTACGTCGACCTGCTCCTCGCGCAGCAGGTGTCCGGCGTCATCTTCCTCGGGGGGAACTACACGCAGGCCGATGCCGCGCATCAGCACTACGAGCGCCTGCGTCAAGTGAACCTCCCGACCGTGCTCGTCAACGCCCGCGTGCCGGAGCTCTCGTTCGCCACGGTGTCGACCGACGACGCCGCCGCCGCGGAACAGGCGGTGCTGCACGTGCACCAGCTCGGGCATCGGAAGATCGGCCTGCTGCTGGGGCCGGAGGATCACATCCCGTCCCGCCGCAAGCTCGAATCGGCGCGACGTCTGCTCGAATCGCTCGGCGCACCGCTGGCGGACGAACTCGTCGTGCGCGGCATGTACTCGCTCGAGTCCGGCCAGGCGGGGGCTTCACGACTGTTCGCCGCCGGTGCGACGGCGATCGTGTGCGCGAGCGACCCGATGGCGCTCGGGGCGGTGCGCGCGGCGCGGCGTGCCGGGCTGTCGGTGCCGGGTGACGTGAGCATCGTCGGATTCGACGACTCCGCGCTGATGAGCTGCACCGAGCCGCCGCTGACCACGGTTCGGCAGCCGATCGAGTCGATGGGGCGAGCTGTGATCGCCCTCCTGCTCGCGCAGATCGCCGGCACGGCTCAGCCGAGCGACGAGCTCCTGTTCGAGCCCGAACTGGTGCTGCGCGCCTCGACGGGGCCCCTGCCCCTCTGACCCAGGCCCCGACGGTGCGCTGATTGCTGTGCCCGCAAATCATCGCAAATTTGCGACAACTCGTTTAGTTCTTGCGTTAAGTGATTGAGAAAGCTACATTCGACTCATCGCCACCGACGACGAGGAGTTCCGTGGACACTGACGTTCTGCGCACGACGGCACCCGCCGGCACCCTGACCATGCCTGCTGGAGACGGCTGGTGGCGGACGGCCGTGATCTACCAGGTGTACGTGCGCAGCTTCGCGGACGGAAACGGCGACGGCATCGGCGATCTCGCGGGTGTCCGCTCGAGGCTCCCGTACTTGAAGAGCCTCGGGGTGGACGCGCTCTGGTTCACCCCGTGGTACCTGAGCCCCCTCGCCGACGGCGGGTACGACGTGCAGGACTACCGCCGCATCGATCCCCGTTTCGGCTCCCTGGAGGAAGCGGAGCAGCTGATCGCGGAGGCGCTCGCTCTGGGCATCCGCACGATCGTCGACATCGTGCCCAATCACATCTCGGATCAGCACGAGTGGTTCCAGCGGGCGCTGGCGGCGGGTCCAGGCAGTCCGGAGCGGGAACGGTTCTGGTTCCACCACGGCCGCGGGGAGCACGGCGACGTCATCCCGACGAACTGGGTGTCGAGCTTCCAGGGCGAGACCTGGTCGCGCACGCGGAACCCCGACGGCACCGACGGCGAGTGGTACCTGCATCTGTTCACCCCCGAGCAGCCGGACCTGAACTGGAACCACCCCGATGTGCGACGTGAGCACCAAGACGTCCTGCGGTTCTGGTTCGACCGCGGGGTCGCGGGTGTCCGGATCGACTCGGCGGCTCTTCCCGTCAAGGACCCCGCGCTTCCCGACCTCCCCGCAGGTTCGGCGCCCACGGTGGACCATCCGCACATCGACCGCGACGAGCTGCACGACATCTATCGCGAGTGGCGTGCGGTCGCCGACGAGTACGACGGGGAGCGGGTGCTCGTGGGCGAGGTGTGGCTCGAGGATGCAGAGCGATTCGCCCGGTACCTGCGCCCGGGGGAGATGCACACCGCCTTCAACTTCGGCTTCATGACGCAGCCGTGGAGTGCGCGTGCCATGCGCGATTCCATCACCCGCACCCTCGCGGAGCATGCGCCGGTCGGTGCCCCGGCCACGTGGGTGCTCTCGAACCACGACGTCACGCGTCCGGTCACGCGGTACGGGCAGGCGGATTCCTCTTTCGCCTTCGAGCGCAAGCGCTTCGGCACCCCGACCGACCCGGCTCGCGGTGCGCGAAGGGCCCGCGCCGCCGCGCTGCTCGTCGCCGCGCTGCCGGGCAGTCTCTACATCTACCAGGGGGACGAACTCGGCCTTCCTGAGGTCGAGCTGCCGCTCGACGCGATCGAAGACCCCATGCACTTCCGCTCCGGCGGGGTCGACCCGGGACGCGACGGCTGCCGAGTGCCGCTGCCCTGGACGGGGGCGACGAGCCCCTACGGCTTCGGTGGCGCTCCCTGGCTGCCGCAACCCGAGGACTGGGCGGCGCTCACCGTCGAGGCGCAGGATGCGGACCCCTCTTCGACGCTCAACCTGTATCGCACGGCGATCGCTCTGCGACGGCGCATCGACGACTTCGCCGGCGACCACCTGGAGTGGCTCGAACTGGGCGCCGACGTCCTTTCATTCCGCCGTGGTGACGGCACGCTCAGCGTCACCAACCTCGGGGCGGTCGCCGTGCCGCTGCCTGCACACCATGAGGTCCTCCTCTCCAGTGCGCCGCTCGACGGCGTGCTCCCACCCGACTCCACAGCCTGGCTCGCTCTGCGCGCCACCCCCACGCGCTCGCAGTGAGCGCCGTCGTGATCCTGCACCACCCGTTCAGCACCACATGGAAGGACAGACAATGAAGTCACCAACGAAGGCCATGGTCGCCGGCATCGCCGTGCTCGCGACGGTCGGCGCCCTTGCCGGATGCACGTCCGCCGGCGACGGGGACGGCGCCGACGGACGCCTCGAGCTGCGCGTCGCGACGTTCCCGCCCGGGGCGGATGCGGCCGCGTACGATGCGTTCGCCGCGCAGGAGAAGCAGTTCGAGAAGGAACACCCCGATATCGACATCATCGGTGTCGAGTACGAATGGGAAGGCCCCACGTTCGCCGTGCAGCTCGCCGGGGGAAGCCTGCCCGACGTCTTCACCGTGCCGTTCACCGACTCCAAGACCCTGCTCGAGAACGGGCAGCTGATGGATGTGACCGACGCGATCGAAGAGCTCGGCTACACGGACAAGTTCAACCCCATCATCCTCGACGGGGTCACCGGCGCCGACGGCAAGATCTACGGCTTCCCGCGGCAGGCGTACGCCGCAGCACTGCACTACAACCGCGACCTGTTCGAGCAGGCGGGGCTCGACCCCGACAGCCCTCCGGAGACGTGGGACGAGATCCGCGAGGCCGCCAAGAAGATCACGGACGCCACCGGCAAGGCCGGCTATGCGCAGATGGCCATCAACAACACCGGTGGATGGCAGCTCACGTCGCAGACCGTGGCCCGCGGTGGTCGCACGCAGACCGACAACGGGGACGGCACCGCCGAGTCGATGATCGACAACGACGCGACCAAGGCCTCCCTCCAGTTCCTGCACGACGTGAAGTGGGAGGACAACGCCTTCGGCTCGAAGGTCGACCTCGACTGGGGGACCATCAACCAGGAGTTCGCCGCGGGCAACATCGGCATGTACACCTCCGGCTCCGACATCTACACCGCTCTCGTGCGCGACTTCGGCATGGACTCGGACATCTACGGCATGACCGTCGTGCCCATGGAAGGCGACGACCCCGGCACGCTCGGCGGCGGTGACATCGCGGTGATCAGCCCCACGGTCGACGACGCGACCAAGGAAGCCGCAGTGACCTGGATCGACTGGTACTACATGCAGAAGCTCATGGACAAGGACGCCGCGGTGCTCGACGCGAAGACCCTGAACGAGTC
Source organism: Microbacterium sp. JAI119 (assembly GCF_013410135.1). Lineage (NCBI taxonomy): Bacteria > Bacillati > Actinomycetota > Actinomycetes > Micrococcales > Microbacteriaceae > Microbacterium > Microbacterium sp. JAI119. The sequence goes on along the minus strand of NZ_JACCCK010000007.1, from coordinate 16,671 downwards.
GGGCCAGGCCGTCGGCACTCCGCTGCTGCCGGTGCTCAGCCGCGAGCTGTACGACGAGTCGCAGGAGTGGATCGCCGACTACATCAACGTGCCGGTAGACCAGATGGCGCCGTTCAGCGACCGCATCTGGGATCAGACGCCGGTGGGGGAGCCGAAGGTCAAGACGCAGGAGGTCTACGCCCTGCTCGACACCGTGGTGCAGAAGGTCCTGACCGACCAGAACGCCGACATCGACGCTCTCCTTGCCCAGGCGCAGAGCGATGCGCAGGCGAAGCTCGACGAGTAACCCTTCATGACGATGACGCTCCCCGAGCAGCGGGCGGCGGTGGAGGATTCTCCGCCGCCCGCTGTGCGCCGCTCCCGCCGCCGCTCACCCCTCACCTGGTTCCGCGGCGGCGGGCTCGCGAACCTCCTGTTCGTGCTCCCGATGCTGTTCGTGTTCGTGTTCTTCTCGTGGTCGCCGATCGTGCAGTCGGTGGTCATGAGCCTGCAGAAGACCAACCTGATCGTCTCCGAGTGGGTCGGGTTCGACAACTACCTCGCGGTGATCGGTGACCCCGAACTCGGCCGCGCTGTGGTCAACACGCTGTGGTTCGCCGTGCTCGCTCTGCTCTTCGGGTTCCCGCTGCCCCTGCTGATGGCCGTACTCATGAGCGAGGTGCGCCGCGGCAAGGGCATCTATTCCGCGCTCGCCTATCTCCCGGTCGTCATCCCGCCGGTCGTGGCCGTGCTGCTGTGGAAGTTCTTCTACAGCGCCGATCCGTCCGGTGTGTTCAACACCGTGCTCGGGTTCGTGGGCATTCCGCCGCAGCCGTGGATCCAGGACGCGGTGCAGGCCATGCCCTCGCTCGTGCTGGAAGCCACCTGGGCCGGAGCCGGCGGATCGATCATCATCTACCTCGCGGCGCTCCTGGGTGTGCCACCGGAGCTCTACGACGCGGCCGAGGTCGACGGTGCCGGCGTCTGGAAGAAGGTCTGGCACGTCACGCTGCCGCAACTGCGCGGCATCCTCTTCATCATGCTGATCCTGCAGGTGATCGCGACCGCTCAGGTCTTCCTCGAGCCGTTCCTGTTCACCGGCGGTGGCCCCGCGGGAGCGACCAAGACCGTGCTGTTGTACATCTACGACAAGGCCTTCCGGAACAGCCTGGGCGGCGACTACGGCGAGGCCACGGCTGTCTCAGTGCTGCTGGCGATCATCCTCGCCCTCCTCTCCTGGCTGTACTTCAAGCTGACCGACCGTTGGAGCACGACGTGAGCCTCACCACCCGCCTCTCGACCCGCGCCGCAGAGAGGGCCGCGGAGAAGGCCGCTGACAGTGCGGGCGATCGCACCGTCATCTCCGACTCCGAACGTCGGCGCCCCGGCATCCGCATCGGGATGACGCTCACGCACGTGTTCCTCGCCGTCGGGCTGGTCGTCGCCGGACTCGGTCCCATCCTGTGGCTCGCGAAGTCGGCGATCACGCCGACGCAGGACACCCTGCAGCAGCCGTTCGCGCTGTGGCCGAACGGCATGGACTGGGAGAACCTCTCGACCGCGTGGAACGACATCCACATCGACCAGTACTTCCTCAACACGGTGATCATCGCGCTCGGGGCCTGGTTCGTGCAGCTGTTCATCGCGACGACGGCGGGCTATGCGCTCTCGGTGCTGCGCCCGACCTACGCGCCCATCCTCAACGCGCTGGTGCTGGCGACGCTGTTCATCCCCGGGATCGTGCTGCTGGTGCCGCTGTACCTGACGATCGTGCGTCCACCGCTGCTGGGCGATGTGAGCCTGCTCAACAACTACCTCGCGGTGTGGCTGCCGATGGGTGCGAACGCCTTCAACATCCTGCTGGTGAAGCGGTTCTTCGACAGCCTTCCGCGCGAGGTGTTCGAGGCCGCGCGCACGGATGGCGCCGGACCCTTCCGGCTGTTCTGGTCGATCGTGCTGCCGATGTCGAAGCCGATCCTCGGGGTGGTCTCGGTCTTCGCGATCATCGCCGCGTGGAAGGACTATCTCTGGCCCATGCTGGTGCTGCCCGATCCCGCGGTGCAGCCGCTGTCGGTGCGGCTCCCCGCCGTGCAGTCGCAGACCGAACTGGACGTGTTCCTGGCCGCGCTCGCGATCGCGACCCTGATCCCGATCGCGATGTTCCTCGTCTTCCAGTCGGTGTTCCTGCGCTCGGCAGGTCTCGGCGGTGCCGTGAAGGGGTGAGACGCGTCGAGACCCACGTTCCGCGTCGAGACCCATCGCCGGCGACGCATCCTGCGATGGGTCTCGGCGATGGTGATGGGTCTCGACGACTCAGGTGGGTGGAGTCGGAGGAAGCAGTGCGTCGATGAGGGCGCCCATGATGCCGGGCATGTCGACGGTCGGGTCGATCATCCACTGCAGCTGAAGTCCGTCGGACGCGGCCTGGATCACGCGGGCGAGGGCGTCCGGATCCAGGGGGGAGCGGCGACCGTCGGCTCCGAAGCCGTCGGCGATCGACTCCCTCAGCCGCTCGCTGCGGTCAAGGAAGTACTGGTGGGCCGGATGCTCCGGGTCGGCGGCATCCACCGAGAGCCGCGAGAACAACGCGACGATGCCGGGAACCTCGGTGTTGTGGCGGATCACGTCGAGGAAGGCGGTGCGGGCATCGTCGGCCCCGAGTCCTGTCGGGTCGAGACCGTCATGCGCATCGCGGGTGCGGAGCACCTCGGTGAAGAGCTCCTCCTTCGATCCGAAGTAGTGCAGGAGGGCGGCGGGTGTGACACCGACGACCTCGGCGATCTCCTTGAGCGAGGCGTTCTGATACCCCTTGCGTCCGATCACGTCGAGGGCGCTCTCGAGGATCTCCTCGCGCCTCGCGACACCCTTCGCGTACGAACCTCGTCGTGCCATGACTCGACCCTAATCCTGAATGACGTTTGAAATCTAATACTGAAAGGCATAAGGTTTTCGCAAGGACATCGCCGTCGCCCGCGAAAGGAACACAATGACCGAGAACTCGGCTTCCGACCTGACCCTCGAGGAGAAGGCTTCGCTCACCAGCGGTGCGGACTTCTGGACGACGAAGGCGATCGACCGCGTGGGCATCCCGTCGGTGATGATGACCGACGGACCGCACGGTCTGCGCAAGCAGTCGGGCAGCACCGATCACCTCGGCCTCGCGAGCAGCGTCCCGGCCACGTGCTTCCCGCCCGCCGTCGGTATCGGCTCATCGTGGGATCCCGAGATCATCGAGCGGGTGGGCGCCGCGATCGGCATCGAGGCCGCGATCGAGGACGTCGCGGTCGTGCTCGGACCCGGCATCAACATCAAGCGCTCACCGCTGTGCGGCCGCAACTTCGAGTACTTCTCGGAAGACCCGATCGTGTCGGGCGTGCTCGGAGCCGCGTCCGTCCGCGGCATCCAGTCGAAGGGCGTCGGCACCTCGCTCAAGCACTTCGCTGCGAACAACCAGGAGTTCGACCGCATGCGCGCGAGCTCCGACGTGGATCCGCGTCCGCTGCGGGAGATCTACCTGCGCGGATTCGAGCGTGTCGTGAAGGACGCTGCGCCGTGGACGGTCATGTGCTCGTACAACAAGCTCAACGGCGTCTGGACCTCAGAGGACCCCTGGCTGCTCACCAGCGTGCTCCGCGACGACTGGGGCTTCGACGGCCTCGTCGTCTCGGACTGGGGAGCCGTGAACGACCGCGTCGCCGGCGTCGCCGCAGGACTCGACCTGGAGATGCCCTCGTCCGGTGGGAGGACGGATGCGCAGCTCGTCGCAGCCGTGCGCGCCGGCGAACTCGCCGAGAGCGTGCTCGACACCGCAGCCGGTCGCGCGATCGACCTCGTGCGCAAGGCCGCCCGGCGTCCTGCCGTGTCCGGCCCGCTCGACGTCGACGCGCACCACGCGCTGGCCAGGGAGGCCGCTGGTCGGTCCATCGTGCTGCTGAAGAACGACGGTGCGCTGCTGCCGCTCGCCGACGACCAGAAGGTCGCCGTGATCGGCGCGTTCGCGACCGAGCCGCGGTTCCAGGGAGCGGGCTCTTCGCTGATCAACCCCACGCGCATCGACGAGGCCCTCGACGGACTGCGCGCCGTCGGCGGCGACCACGTCACCTACGCCGCGGGCTTCGCGGTCGAAGGTGGTGCCATCGCCGCGTCCGGACGCTCTGCAGACGACCTGCGGGCGGAAGCCGTCGACATCGCGACGGCGGCTGACGTGGCCGTGCTCTTCCTCGGGCTCCCGGCCGCGGAGGAGTCGGAGGGCTTCGACCGCGACCACATCGATCTGCCCGCCGAGCAGCTTGCGGTGCTCGATGCCGTGCTCGCGGTGAACCCTCGTGTCGTGGTGGTGCTGTCGAACGGCGGCGTGGTCGCGCTCCCCTTCGCCGACCGTGTACCCGCGATCGTCGAGAGCTGGCTGCTCGGTCAGGCGGGCGGCAGCGCTGTGGCTGACGTGCTCTACGGGACGGTGAACCCCTCGGGCAAGCTCACCGAGACCGTGCCGGTGCGGCTCGAGGACAACCCCTCGTTCGGCAACTTCCCCGGAGAGTTCGGACATGTCCGCTACGGCGAGGGCCTGCTGGTGGGCTACCGCTGGTACGACGCGAAGGGTCTCGACGTGACCTTCCCCTTCGGCCACGGTCTCTCCTACACGACGTTCGAGTACGCACCTGCGACGGCCGAGGTCGGAGCGGACGGCGACATCGTCGTGCGCGTCGACGTCACGAACTCCGGAGACCGCGACGGCCGCGAGGTGGTGCAGGTGTACGTGGCTCCGGCGACATCGATCGTGCAGCGCGCACCCCGCGAGCTCAAGGCCTTCTCCTCCGTCGCGCTCGCCGCAGGGGAGACCCGCACGGTCGAGCTGGTCGTGCGGCGCGAGGACCTCGCCTACTGGGATGTCCGCGTCGACCGCTGGGTGGTGGAGGGCGGCGAGTACATCGTCGACGTCGCCGCCTCCAGCCGCGACATCCGCTCCACCGCGACCGTCGACATCGCCGGAGACACGGTGCGCCAGGAGCTGACCATGAACTCCTCGGTCGGCGACCTGATGTCGCACCCCGTCGCGGGCCCGATCGTGCAGCAGGCTCTCGGTGGTCTTCTGGGCGGGTCCGGCGGCGATGCGGCAGCGGCGTCGATGATGCCGAACGACGAGGCGATGCAGAAGATGATGGCGTCGTTCCCGATCGGTCGCCTGGCCGGTTTCCCGGGCCTTCCCGTCGACTTCGAGCAGATCGAGCAGCTCATCGCCGCAGCGAACGCGGGGGACTCAGCCGCCCGCTGACCCGTCGGTGCCAAGCGACATTCCGGTCGCACTTTCCATCGCTCCCGCCGAGCGGGAACGACGGAGAGTGCGACCGGAGTCTGCATTCGGCCAGGCCGTCACGACCGCATGCGCACCGTCCGCGTGTGGGAGCCGTGCCCGAGTTCCTCGACGGATGTTCCTGGCAGGTCGAGTTCCGCGGTCGCGCCGACCGGGACCACGACGTCGACGTGCAGTCGGTCGCCGTCGACGTGCCACGAGATCGACGCGACTCCGTAGGGAGTGCGCTGCGTCGATGAGGCATGCGTGAGCCCACCGCCAGGGCGCGGGGCGAAACGGATGCGGCGGTAGCCCGGTTCCGCGGCGGCGAGCCCTGCGACGCTGCGGTGCAGCCAATCGGCGACGGCGCCCAGCGCGTAGTGGTTGAACGATGTCATGGTGCCGGGGTTCACCGTGCCGTCGGGGAGCATCGCATCCCAGCGCTCCCAGACCGTGGTCGCTCCCTGCGCGACCTGATACAGCCACGACGGGCAGCCCTGCTCGAGCAGCAGGTCGTACGCGGTGTCCGCATGGCCGGTCATGGTCAGCGCGTCGCAGACCAGCGGTGTGCCGACGAAGCCCGTCGCGATGCGATTGCCTGCCTCTCGCACCAGCTCGGCGAGACGCGCCCCTGCCGCTGCGCGCTGCGTGTCGTCGTCGAGCAACGCGAACACGATGGCGAGGGCGTACGCGGTCTGAGCGTCCGAGGTCATCGTGCCGTCGGCTCGCACGTAGGCCGCGCGGAAGGCGGCGGCGACCTCGGTGGCGAGAGTCGCATAGCGCGCAGCCTCTGCGGGGAGCCCGAGCACCCCGGCCATTTCCGCGAGCGCCCTGGCCGATCTGGCGAAGTAGGCCGTGGCCACGAGGTACCGATCCGTGCGGCCGGCTCCGGGATCCTGCGGGGGAGCGGCGGGATCGAGCCAGTCGCCGAGCTGGAACCCCTCGTCCCACAGTCGGTCGGGTCCGGCCAGCGAATCGACCTTGTCGACCCAGCGGCGTGCGCTCTCGAACTGCGTCGCCAGCACGCCGGTGTCGCCGAAGCGCTCGTACAGGGTCCAGGGCAGCAGCGTGGCGACGTCTCCCCAGGCGGCACCAGCCCTGGCCGGAGACCAGACCTTGTGCGACGGGATCACCGGCACGAACCAGGGCACAGTGCCGTCGGGCAGCTGATCGGCCTCGACGTCTCTGAGCCAGCCGGACAGCATCCCCGAGACGTCGAAGAGTGTCGACGCGGTCGGGCCGAACACCTGCACGTCGCCCGTCCAGCCCACGCGTTCGTCGCGCTGCGGACAGTCGGTGGGGATGTCGACGAAGTTCCCCCGCATGCCCCAGACCACGTTGCGGTGCAGCTGCTCGACCAGCGGGTCGGAGCACGTGAACCATCCGGTGCGCTCGAGGTCGGTGTGGAGCACACGGGCGACGAGCGCGCCGGCCGCGGCATCCGCGTCGAGGTCGCCCGGCCACCCCGAGACGTCTACGTAGCGGAAGCCGTGGAAGGTGAACCGAGGCTCCCATTCTTCGCCGCCCTGATGTCCGGCCAGCGTGTAGGCGTCGCTCGAACGGGCGCTGCGCAGCGGACGCGTGTAGATCTCGCCCTCCTGTAGAACCTCCGCGGTGCGCAGCGTCACGGTGGCACCGCGGGAACCCGCGACGCGGATGCGGACCCTGCCGACGAGGTTCTGCCCGAAATCGAGGATGCGTGCGCCGCTCGGTGAGGTGAGCACGGCGATCGGGGCGACCTCCTCCGTCACCCGCACGGGCGGGCCGGTCGGGGCGACCAGGGTTCGCGGGTCGCGTTCGCGCACGGCGACAGGGAACCAGCCGGTGTCGTCGAACGGCGCGGTCGTCCACCCGGTGTGCTCGTGCCGTGCGTCGTAGTCCTCGCCGTCGTAGATGCCGGAACGGAGGATGGGGGAGAGTGATGCCCTCCAGGATTCGTCGGTCGCGATCGTCTCGCGCCGTCCGTCCACGTAGACGAGCTCCAACTGGCCGAGGAAGGACAGGTCGCTGCCGAAGACGTTGCGATGACCGCCGCGCCAGCCCAGACGACCGCGGTACCAGCCGTCGCCGAGCCAGGCGCCGAGCGCGTTCTCGCCGTCGAGGAGCAGTGCGGTCACGTCGTAGGTGCAGTACCGCAGGCGTTCGCGGTAGGTCGTCCATCCGGGTGAGAGCGTGTCGGAGCCGACGCGGACCCCGTTGATCTCCGCCTCGTACAAGCCGTGCGCCGTGGCGTAGAGCCGGGCGCTGGCGATCTCGCCCTCGACGCGGAAGCCGCGTCGAACCAGGGTCGCGCGGCGGGCATCGCTCTCCGGATCCTCGTCGAGGTCGACCCCCACCGGTCGCGCCGACCAGTCGTCTGCCAGGAGAAGGCCGGCCTCGAGCCAGGTCTCCGGGCTGTCGGCGGACCAGCTGCCGTCGCCGCCCCGCACTGCCACGCGCACGCCGACGCGCTCGCGCGAGTCGAGGGCGCCGAAGGGCCAGGGCACCAGGACCTGTCTTTCGGACGTCACCTCGATGCGCTCCTCGTCCCGGTCCTGGCTGCTGCCGCGCACCACCGTGACGGCATAGGACTGCTGTCGCCAGTCAGCGGGGGCGTCTGCGATGGTCCAGCTCAGACGCGGGCGGCTCTCGCCGATGCCGAGCGGCTCCCGGTGGTGTTCGATGCGTGGCGCGGAGACGGTGGTCATGTGCTTCTTCCTGCCCCTGCGGCTCGTCGGGTGTCGATGCTCTGTCGCGGGTTCACTCGGACGGCGCCGGGGTGCGCTTGGCGCTGGCGCCCCGCATGATCCGGGCGACAGCCGTGATGAGGAACAGCTGTCCCGTGATCCCCTCGGCGATCGCGACCGCCTGCCCGCCGGTTCCGACCGGGACGATGTTGCCGTAGCCCGTCGTCGTCAGGGCTGTGAAGGAGAAGAACAGCTGGTTTCCGAGGGAGTCGGCGGTCGCGTCGCCGAACAGCGGAGTGGGAGACAGCTGCGACATCAGGTTGTACACGAACGCGAAGAACATCCCGACGAGGATGTACGCCGTGACCGCAGCCAGGAGCGCTTCGAAGTCGAGCCCGCGACGGGTGACCTGGTGGGCGATGATGACCCACGGCGCCACGAGGAGCGCGAGCATCGAGGCGGCGGAGAGCGGGATGGCCAAGAGCGGGCCGTCGAGCCCGAGGGCGCCGGCGATGACCGCGGCGAGACCGGCAGCGGAGAGCACCACCCACGACACACGTTGCGCCAGCCGCGTCGCTCCGGTGACGTAGAAGACCACGGCGACGGTCGCCAGCATCGGCAGGAAGGCCCACGGGCTCGGGTCGGTGCTCGGCTGCGTCGCGCACAGTCCATACGAGACGACGAGGAGCACGAGCACGACCCCGTACCCGGCTGCGCGTCGGGTCCACAGGCCGCTGGAAGGCGAGGAGTCGGTCCCGTGCGCGGTCAGCTTCTCGGTCATGGCGTCCCTCCGGATCAGCGGCTGGCGATGTCCGTGATCTGCGGTCAGTATCCCAGGCGGGTGACGACGAGGAGGGACGACCGGCCGGGCGCGGTTCGTGTCCGCTCGCCGGACCCGTTATGATGGCTAGGTGCATCCGCGCTTTCCGGCCGGATGCCTGGAGACGTCGCATAGTCCGGCCGAGTGCACCACCCTGCTAAGGTGGAGTCCCCTCACGGGGACCAGGGGTTCAAATCCCCTCGTCTCCGCAGTGAAAATCCCCGCTCAGGCGGGGTTTTCTTCGTTCTGAAGGTCTCGGGTCAATAGGGCGTTGTTGCCGCGTTTCGGCCGCCAGGTGTCCCCCAGGTGTCCCCCGATCGGGTGACGGATTCTGCGGACTGCCCGGAGCCGCCGCCGTTCGCTCCCTCCATGCGTCGCAAGCGTCCCTGCGACTAGAGCCATTGAGGCCGTCCCGCTCACAGATAGCGGCGGGTCGATGCATCAGCTCCGCGAGCGGTTGCAGCGCGGGGGAGTGTCAGCTGCCGAGCCCCGGAAGGCGATCGTTGGGGGAGCGTCGGGCGTGACGCTGTTCGAAGGGATGCTCCTCGGAAGCCGTGAGGCGTCGCAGGTGCGCGCGCCGCTGGTCCTCTCCCAGTACGTGGGCGTATACCGCAAGTACTGTGCGCGGATCGTCGCCGAGGTACTCGGCGACCTCGTTTACGGGTGTTCCCAGCCGTAACCAGGTAGATGCGGCGTAGTGGCGCAGGGCGTGCCGGCGGAAGCCGAGAGGGAACTTGCGGACAACGCCCACGCTCAGCTGCTCGCCGCGGCGGTTGGCGAACAGGTAGGCCTCGGGCGGCTTTCCGTGAGCATGGTCGCGGAAGATGGCCACCGCTCGAGGGGAGAGCGGGATCAGACGCGTGCCGCGCCAAGACTTCGGCTCCTTCTCTTCGTAGCCGTCGGAGTGTGAGCGCTCGACGATCAACTGCGGGAGTGGAACGTCCGACAGGGCATTCGTGCGGAGAGCGCGAAGCTCACCCCAACGCAGTCCCGTGAGCGAGAGGAACTCGAAGACGTCAGCGATATCCGAGCGGCGCCCTCGGAGTTCGGTGAGAGCCGATGCAACGATCCGCGACGTAGGGATGGAATGGGGGCTGACGGGGCGGAGCGCGGGTGCTGCAAGCTCGGGGATCCGCGCCATCGACCGCACGGGATGCGGCTGATGCAGAAGGCCTTCGGCAGCGGCGAAGGTGAAGAGCGCGCTCAGCGTGGTCTTTGCCCGGGCGACGGTGGATGGCTTCTTTCCGGCGCGCAGTTGGTCGAGCAGATGGGCGCGGATGTCGCTCGCGTTGATGGATGCGAGTGGGCGTTCGAGCAGGTGCGCTGGCAGCGCATTCAGGTTGTTCACGTCAGTGTCAACACTGTGCGGGTTACCGCCCGCGCGTGCCATCTTGAATTGGGTCACGAGTCTCCCGAGCGTTAAGGTCCGGGGAGGAGGTAACGGGCGGCCTGTCTCTACGAGATGCTTCTGGGTCCGTTCCCATACTTCGGCGTCTCGCTTGATGTCGAACGCCTTGGATGCCACCAACCGGCGACCAGATTTGACGCGAACGAAATAGTAGGGCCTTCCGGCTGTAGTCCGGCGCAACTCAATGCTCACTCCGCTACCCCGCCCAACCGTTCGAGATCGCGGAGACGGTAGATCCGCTTGTGCGCGGTTAAATTGACGGGCTCGATGGGGGAGCGGCCATCTAGGGCCAGCGCGCGTAGCGTCGTCCGGTGGATGCCGAGCTGTGCTGCCGCCTCTTCCTCGGACAGGAACAACCGAGGCGAGTCCGTGCCGTGATCCGCGCTCATCGCTTTCTCCTATCTCGTACCACGCCCGTTAGTGACGACACTGCGACTCCCGCGGTGGCGAGGCGTGACTATAGCTCTGCGACGGATAGGTGTACACATAGCTCCCACGCGTCCAACGGCTGAATCTGACGAGACCGCGTGCCCGATGCCGCCCTTGACTCCCGGGGACGGCGGCGTACCTTAAAGGGAAAAGGCCGCTGGCCTTCACGCAATGATGACGGTGCCGCAAATTTTGCGGCACCGTCATCGCTCGTACACGATCGTTCGCAAGCCGCTACTGGTATACATCGGCCTCTTCGAGCGCCCCAGCGAGGCCCGCGACCTCAGCCACCCCTGCGGTGAGGTCCTAGACGATCACGCGAGCTTCGTACTCCAGTGACCGCAGTAAGAACGCGTAGAAAGAGCCTCTTGGATACGGGCAACCTGGTCTCGGACGATCAGCTCGTCATATGAAGCACTTCCACGCCCTGATTCGTTGTCGGAGCACGGTTGCCGAGGAACTGATCGTACGCGTGCTCGAGCTCAGTTGGCACCCAGGCGCACGTCCTTCACAACGCAGCCCATCTTGGCTAGCGGATATTGCTGAATCCGCGACCTGCCACGGTACCGCGCACAGCTGCCACGCCTCTTGCAGATCGAGGGTGAGCCCGGTTTCTGCGGGCTGTTGCTCACCTGATGAGCAGGAGGAGAAGGGCGGACGGGGTGACGGTGTCGATGCGGGTGATGAGCGCGGGCGACGGGTACAAGTACCTGCTGCGCACCGTCGCGGCCGGCGACGGCGACCGCTCGCTCTCAACCCCGTTGACGCGCTACTACAACGCTGAGGGCACCCCGCCGGGTCGCTGGCTTGGGGCCGGGGTGACCGTGCTCGGTGGCGGGAGGATCGGCGTAGGTGATCAGGTCTCCGAAGCTCAGCTCCAGCTCCTGGTCGGCATGGGCCGCGACCCCATCACCGGTGAACCGCTCGGCCGTGCGTATCCCGAATACCAGAGCGTGGCCGAGCGGGTCGAGGCGCGCACCGCGGCACTCGATCCCGCTCTCGGGCCGGCGTCTCTCGCCGAAGCCGTCGTCGCGATTGAAGCGGAGGAGGCGGACCGCGGGACGCGGCGGGCGGTGGCGGGGTTCGACTTCACGTTCTCGATCCCGAAGTCCGCGAGCGTGTTGTGGGCGGTCGCGGATGCGGGGACGCAGGCGTTGATCGCGGACGCGCACCATGCGACGGTTGCGGAGGTCGTTGCGTTCATGGAGCGGGAGGTTGCGGCCACCCGCACCGGTGCAACCGGTCGTGACGGTGCGGTTGCGCAGGTCGACGTCCGCGGTCTGACTGCGACGGCGTTCGATCATTACGACTCGCGGGCGGGCGATCCGCACCTGCACACGCACGTCGTTATCAGCAACAAGGTGCAGACCGTCCTCGACAACAAGTGGCGGTCGTTGGACGGGCGACCGATGCACGCCGCCGTGGTCGCCCTCTCCGAACTGCACGAGGCAGTCTTCGCTGACCACCTAACCCGGATGCTCGGTGTCTCGTGGGAGGCGCGAGACAGGGGCCGCGACCGGAACCCGGCATGGGCAATCGCCGCGGTGCCGGAAGCGCTGATCACGGAGTTCTCCACCCGCGCCCGGCACATCGACTCCGAGACCGATCGCCTCATCGGCCGGTACGTGGAGGCGCATGGCGGGCGGCCGTCAGCGGCGACGATCATGAAGCTCCGCGCCCAGGCTACGCTTTCCACCCGGCCCGAGAAGAAGGTGCGGTCGTTGGCCGACCTCACCGCATCCTGGCGGGAGCGCGCCGGGCGGGTGCTCGGGTCGGATACAACCGCGTGGGCGCGCACCGTCACGGTGAACGAGAAACCGCTCCTGCTGCGCGCCGACGACATGCCGTTGCATGTGATCGCCTCGCTCGGGCAGGACGTGGTGATCGCGGTCGGTGAGAAGCGCTCCACCTGGCACCGCTGGAACCTCACCGCGGAGGCGGCGCGGCAGACGATGCGCTACCGGTTCGCATCGACCGAGGACCGAGAAGCCGTCCTCGGACTGGTCGTGGACGCCGCCGAAGCCGCGTCGCTACGCCTGACCCCGCCCGAACTCGCGTCCAGCCCGGCCGCGTTCCGCCGGCCGGATGGGACATCGGTGTTCCGTCCGAAGCACTCCGCGCTGTTCACGTCCGAGGTACTCCTGGCGGCCGAAGATCGGCTCCTTGAGCGCGCCCGGACCACCACCGCCCCGACTCTGCCGTTGACGACCCTCGAACGGATCGCGAAGCGTCCTGACAGCAAGGGGCGGATGCTCGGCGACGACCAGGCGGCCGCGCTGACGAAGATCGCGCTCTCGGGCCGGGTGGTCGATGTGCTGGTGGGCCCGGCCGGGGCGGGGAAGACTACCGCGATGTCGGCGTTGCGGCGGGCGTGGGAGCACGAACACGGGCGCAGCAGCGTGGTCGGGCTCGCGCCGTCCGCGGTCGCCGCGCAGGTCCTGGCCGATGACCTCGGCATTCAGACCGAGAACACGGCCAAGTGGCTCGACACCCACGACCGCACCGGCAAGACGTTCCTCAAGGGGCAGCTCGTCATCGTTGATGAGGCGTCGCTGGCGGGCACTATCTCCCTCGACCGCATAACCATCTTGGCGGCGGAGGTCGGGGCGAAGGTGCTGCTGGTCGGGGACCACGCGCAGCTCCAGCCCGTCGACGCGGGCGGCGCGTTCTCGCTGCTCGTTCATGATCGCGACGACGTTGCGGAGCTGGTCGACGTGCACAGGTTCGTCAACTCATGGGAGAAGACCGCATCCCTCGGCCTGCGGCACGGGCGCACCGAGGCCATTGACACCTACGCCAAACACGGCCGTGTGATCGGCGGGGAGACCGAGGAGATGATCGATGCCGCCTACACCGCATGGCGCTCCGATACTCTCGCGGGCCGGGCCAGTGTCCTCGTGTCCGACTCCAACGAATCCGTCCAAGCCCTCAACAACAGAGCGCGTGCCGATCTCATCCTCGACGGCACCGTCAACGCCCGGCGCGAGGTCGAACTGCACGACGGCACGAGAGCTACGGCCGGAGACACCGTCATCACCCGCCGCAACAACCGTTGCCTGCGCGCCGGGCGATCCTGGGTCCGCAACGGCGACCGGTGGATGATCACCCAGGTCCACCACCATGGTGCCCTCACCCTGCGCCGCGCCGGACGTAGGTGGGGCGGGTCGGTGGTGGTCCCGGCCGCGTACGCGGCAGAGCACCTCGACCTCGGCTACGCCGTCACTTCTTACCGGGCGCAGGGCATCACCGTGGACTCTTCGCACGTGCTGGCGGATGCGTCGATGACCAGGGAGACGTTCTACGTCGCCATGACCCGCGGCCGCGAAGAGAACATCGCCTACGTCGCTGTCGACAAACCCGACCTCGCCCACGACGGCCCGCACCCCGGCGACAACGCCGAAGCAACCGCCCGAAGCGTGTTGCTCGGTGTGTTGCAGCACGTCGGCGCTGAACGGTCCGCGCGTGAGGCGATCGCTGTCGAGCAGGACACCTGGCCTTCGATCGGTCAGCTCGCCGCCGAGTACGAGACCCTGGCAGCCGCCGCACAACACGATCGCTGGGCCGCACTCATCCGATCCTCCGGGCTCGGCGATAACGATGCCGAGGACGCGATCGCCTCACCCGTCTTCGGCGCGCTGACCGCCGAGCTTCGGCGCGCAGAGGCGAACCAGCACGACATCGAGATCCTGCTGCCACACCTGGTCAGAGCGCGCGGGTTCGGAGACGTCGATGACATCGCCGCTGTCCTGCACGACCGCGTCGCCAAAGCGACCTCCCGCCCGGCGGGCGTCGGCCGTGCTCGCAAGGCGTCGCGCCTGATCGTTGGTCTCATCCCCGAGGCCAACGGCGTGATGACTGCAGATATGCGGCGGGCGCTGGCCGAGCGGCGCAAACTCATCGAGAACCGCGCCGATGCGCTCCTCGACACCGCGCTCACAGAGAAACTCGAGTGGGTCACGAAGCTCGGCACGCAACCGAAGCAGCTTCGTGCTGCCCAGACATGGCGCTACGGTGCCCGCACCATCGCCGCCTACCGGGACCGCTACGGGATCACCGGATCGTCACCGCTCGGGGCACCGGCCGAGGCGAAGGCGCAGAAGATCGACGCGACTCGCGCTCGTGCCGCCCTCCACCGGTCGCAGAACCTCGCCCAGGCCCACCACCCTGAGCAGGAACGAACCCGCCGCAACGAAGTGCAGCGGTTCGGGCCGTCGCTGTAGCTGCTTCGTTTCGACTTGTCCGTCCGATCCGGAGGCTAGATCGTCTGCACGTTCGAGACGTCGCCCTTGGTTCACGCAGCCGTAGGCGAGATCGTGAACATGCCCGCACGAGCCAACATCGGTCGCCGTCGTGTCCACGGTGCCCCCTCGATGTAGCAGTCGGGACATAGCGCGTGAAAGCGTCGGCGGTGGTGTCGCTCGCACCGCGCCGAAAACGGTAATACCGATGTTCCGGCGCGGTTTTGTTTCGGCAGGGGGTTTCGGCGGATCAAACGTCGGCGTGTTGCACACCAGGGATGTCGATGTCCGAAGTCGTCGGCACTTCTGTCCGAAGTCCTCAACACTCGTGCGCGTCAGCCGATCCCACGTGGCGGGGAAGCCGTCTCATATCCCATGGGCTATGAGACACCGCAGGTAGGTGAGACACCTGCGTCAGTTGAGGGGCCAATCGGGTCTAGAGATCGCGCGAGCTGGTGCCGAGCAGTCTGATATCGGGTTCGTGCGGTCGATGCGGGGATGCCGATGATGCCGGCTGCGTCGGTGATGCTGAATCCGTCCCAGTGGATGAGGCCGATTAGTTCGCGCAGGTCCGGCGTCAGCCGGCTCACGGCGTCGCGTACCTCGATCGTGCGCTGGTCATCGTCGACTGGCGTGGAGGTGGTGAGATGGGCACGGAGCTTGTCTGCGAGCTTCCATCGTCGCTGTGCCGCCCGTTCCGCGTTCGCGAGGGTATTTCGTGCGATCCCGAACAGCCACATCCTCGCCTCAGTGGGCTCGTCGGGCATGGCATCGATACGGCGCCATGCTGTTGCCATCGTCTCTGACAGCAGATCGGCCGCCTCGGCGCCGCGAGCCCGGTACTCGAAGTATGCGAGGAGATCCGCGGCGTTCGTCGAGATGTTGTCGACACCGCGGGACTGACGTTCGTTCATGCGTCGACGACTCACGGTGCGTCCTCTCCACACAGAGACTGACCTCGGAGCGACATCGAATATTGCTCATCGGACTGGAGCAATCCTCGATCGACGAGTTCTTCATTCACGGTGTTGTTCACGGCTGTGCGCACTGCCATCCCGTAGATCACGTCCTCGATCGTGCTGTATCCGGGCAAACCGCTACTATTGTCAACCGTGGCCTGGGCGTACTCGAGGGCCGAGTCCTCAGTGAGTAGCCGCTCGTACCGCGCGGCGACATCCGACTCAGCGACGACGTCCGTCGTGGCGAAGATCTCTTGGACAGCACGCTGAATGTCGGGGTTCTCGGAATGGAGGTCGCCGACGCGTTGCTCGCACGTCATACCGCTGGGCAACGTGTACGTGAACGTTCCGTCGGGTGTTTGCGCCCATGGCTCCCACAGACCCGTTGCCATCGCGGCCGCACCGATGCCGAACACCGCGACGACCGGAATCCCTGCGGTTAGCGAGAGCCGCCAGGCGCGCTTGCGTACGATCGGACGCGCTGCCCCCCGCGTGGCGATCGTCATCGACGCCAGCTCGTCCTCCACCGCCGGGGTGATCTGCGTCGTCGGAGACGCGAGCCGCCGCAATACTTGGTCGAGCTCATCCTGATCTGTGGTGTCCATGTCAGTCCTTCCTCAAAGAAGCCTTCAACATGTACATGTCCAGCAGGTCCCGAAACGTCTGTCCCCGCGTGGACCGATGCTGTGAGACACGGGGCGATAAAGGGGTTGGAGCTAGTCGAGCGTGAGAGATTCCGTCTCCGACCAGTCCTCGTAGCTCACTTCGACGACGATTGGGCTGACGGTGACGGCGCTCACTGAAATTCCTCGGTTCTGCTCATCGAAATTCCCCACTCTGGGTCGCTCCGCCGCATGAGGCGGGCCTTCCTCGATGCTGGTG
>NZ_JACCCK010000006.1:0-123238 GCF_013410135.1 Microbacterium sp. JAI119 | reverse complement strand
CCCGCGGCTACCGCAACCGGCACAACTACCGGCTCCGCATGCTCCTCGCCGCCGGCGGACTCACCCCATGACCCCCACCGGATGTCCGAAGAGCCACGTATCCCAGCGGCAGCACATGATGAAGGGCGGCGAGTGGTGCCGGCAGCGTCTGCCAGGGGAAGGTCCCACCGGCCGTGACGAGCTGCAGCACCATGAGCACCAGCCCGAGGAACTGTCCGACCGAGCCGAGCCACACGTTCAACGCGAGGATGATCGCCGTGAAGGTGGCCGACGCGAAGATCATCACACCGAGGGTTCCGAGCGGGTGGTCGAACGTGAAGCCGAGCGTGACGGCGAGGATTCCCATGAGCCCGAGCATCTGCACCGCGCCGAGCATCGCAGGGGTGAGCCAGCCGGCGAGCGTGATGCGGACGGGGGAATGGAGGGCCGTGATGGCCCGCCGTGAGATCGGCTTGACGATCAGGAAGAGCGCGTAGATGCCGATCCACGCCGACAGTGCGGCGAAGAACGGGGCGAGCCCGGCGCCGTAGTCCTCCGCGGAGGCGACCTTGTCGCTCGACACCTTCACGGGATCGGCGATCGTGTCGGCCTGACGGGCACGCAGGTCGGGTGTCGAGGCGGGGATCGCGTCCACCCCCTGGGCGAGCCCGTCGCGCAGTTCGGCCGTACCGGAGGCCAGCGTCGCCAGTCCGTCACGCAGCTGCGTCGCGCCGTCGTTCGCCGCGGAGGCGCCGGTGGCGACCGTGCCGGCGCCGGAGGCGAGCTCGTTCGCACCCGCGGCGAGGGATGCGGCGCCGGCAGCGAGCTGATCGACCTTGCCGACCGCGGCCTGCACCTGCGTGTTCCCCTCCTGCAGACGCGCGCCCAGCGGATCGAGCCGGGCGAGCACCTGGTCGATCTCTTCGGGGGTGAGGCCCTGCTGCGCCAGCGCGTTCGCGATGTCGGAGCGCACCTGCGGCAAGGCGTTCGCGGCCTGTTGCACCGCTGACCCCGCGCGGTCGGCGACGTCGGCGAGCTGTCGGTTGCCCGCGCTCACCTGCTGGGCTCCGCTCGCGAGGCTCTGCGCCCCGGTCGCGAGTTGCGCCGTGCCGTCGGCCAGCTTCGCGGTGCCCTCCGCCAGAGTTATGCTCCCGGTCGCCGCCGTGCCGGCGCCGTCGGCGAGCCTGGTGGCGCCGTCCGTCGCCGTGATGAGCTTGTCACGCACGTCGCTCAGGCCCGTGAGCAGGCGCTCTGCGGCCTGGCTGCCCACCATCTCGGCGACCGAGCTGCGGATCTTCTCGACCGCCTGCGTGCCCATCGACGATGCGAGGTAGTTGTTCGCGTCATTGGTCTCGAGATCGATGCGCGCCTGGTGCGGGTCGGTTCCCGCCGCCGAGGTGAGGGCCGAGGAGAAGTCGCTGGGAATCGTCACCGTGAAGTCGACCGTGCCGTGGCGCAGTGCTTCCGAGGCTTCGTCCGCCGACATCAGCTGCCAGTCGAACGCGTTGCCCTTGATCAGGTTCTCCGCCACGTCTTCGCCGTAGTTGACGGTCTCGCCCGTCGCGGGTTCCGTGCCGGTCGTGGGTGCGGGCGCGCCCTCGTCGTCCACCACGAGGGCGACGGGAACCTCGGGGAACTTGGCGTACGGGTCCTGGTTCGCCCAGAGGTACAGACCGCCGTAGAGGATCGGCACGCAGATCAGCGCGACCAGGGCGATGATGCCCATCCTGCTCGCTGTCAGTCGTCGGAGCTCGGCGGCGATCATGGCGGGAACCTTCATCGCGTGCCTCCGTTCTCGTCTGCGGGGGTGTCCGCGATGTCGGGGACGGCATCGTCCGCCGGTTCGTCCCACACGAGCGGCTCGACCGGTCCGGAGGCATTGATCGCGTCGAACTCGTGCATCCGCTCCAGGGCCACGGCAGCGGATCCGCCGACGATCACGAGCATCGCGTAACCGCGGTCGGCGAACTCCGTGGCGATGCGCCACCATCCATCGGGGCTGCCGCCGTGACGGTCGGGCGACACGAGCACGATGCCCTCGACGCCGGAGCGGAGCACGGCCAGCTCGCACAGGATGCGCACGCGTGCCGCCGGATCGACGGTGCCGATGGGGGCGGCGGCGAGCTCGCTGTACCCCAGACGAGCGAGCCAGCGCCGGGCGTGGAGCGGGGTGGCGCCGAGGCCCGCGAACATGAGCTCCTCCTCGACGACGCCGACCAGGGCGACGTCGGGATGAGGGTCGCTGACATCCGGAGCGTCGACCAGGGCCACGCGTCGACGCAGGGACTTCGCGTCGACCGCGTCGTCGATGCTCACGCGCCCGGATTCCGGACGCATGCGGCCGCTCGCGATCAAGCCGAGCACGGTCGGTCGCTGTTCGGTCTCGGCGATCGCGAAACGCACTGCTCCGGTGTGGAACTCGAGCGACATGGGGGGGCAGCGCCTGGCCGTTGCGGCCCTTGCTCACATCGCGCAGCGAGATCTTCATGCGCGGTCCTCCGGATCGATGGGGGAGTCTGTGGGAGCGGCGGCCACGGCGATGTCGGGGTGCGAGGCGAGCAGCTCGTCAGCTTCGCGCCAGGAGAGGCCGGCGATGCTCAACACGGTCCGCACGGCGACGTCAGCCGCACCCGTGCTGGTCGCGTCCGTGCGCGAGATCACGGTGCGGGCCATCTCCTCGATGAGGCGCGCGAGGGTGGGGGCGGCGAGGTCCGTGCGGAAGCTGCCGTCGTCCTGACCGCGTCGCACGAGTGCCGACACCGTGCGGCGCAACGGGGCCAGCGCGGCGGCCGTGTGCTCGACGTGCGCTTCATCGAGAGCGAGAGCCGCGGCCACCTGCACGTGCGCGGCCTCGTGCCAGAGCAGAGCGGCGAGGCGGGCGAGGGCGAGACGGGCGTCGATGTCGTCGATCGAGGTGGCGATGGCGTTGAACCGCTGAGTGCCGCTGGAGATGAGCTCCCGGATGAGGGCGTCACGGTCCTCGAAGTGTCCGTAGAGGGTGCGACGCGAGAGCCCGGCACGACGAGCGATGACGTCGATGGAGGCGTGCGGTTGGACGGCCAGGGTCGAGCGCGCGGCGGAGAGGATGCCGGCGCGGTTCTCGACGGCGTCGCGACGAGGTGCACGAGTGGTCATGACCTCATGCTACGGATCATGCACATAGCTGTGCAAGATTATTCTTCACATTCGGAGAGCGTCCTCAGGTGCCGCTTCCGCGCAGCCGTCACGGAGCCAAGCGTGTTATGTTACGCGTTGCGCGTGAGCGCGTACGGGGGATGGCACCGGTCTCGGACGAGTGAGCGTCCGGTACGCGAGTGTCGACCGCTTTCAAGTGGTGGGGGACCGCTGTGGTCGAGGGGGAGTGTGCTTTGGCAGGCATCGATGTCGTGCGGGAACGCCGAACGAAGAGCGATGATGTCTATCGCCGGTTGCGGGATGCGATCGTCGACGGTGAGCTGCGGCCGGGGGAGCGCCTTCGCGACGCGGAGCTGGCGGAGAGCCTGGGGGCCTCCGCCACGCCCGTCAGACATGCTCTGGCGCGCCTGGCGGAACAAGGGCTCGTCGAGATGCACCGCAACGGCGCCACCCGCGTGGCGCCGCTCGATCTCGACCACATCCGCGATGCCATCGCCCTCTTCGGCGACAGCTGGATCGGCTCGGTGCGCCATGCGATGCCGCACGTCCAGGAGGATGACGTCGCCTATCTCGTGGAGCTGACCGACGATATGTCCGCCGCGGGACGAGCGCGCGATGTCCTGGCCTACGGAGTCGCGTTGCGCACCATCGCCATCGGCTTCGCCCGTCTCGAGGGGAATGCCCTGCGGGAGTCCGTGATCGAACTGCTCGGGCCGCAGATCCGGCGCTTCACGCAGCGCTCTGCGGGGTCGTTCGACTGGGCGGCGAACGAGAGGTCCACGCGCGAGATCCGCGAGGCGATCGTCCGTCGTGATGCGGTGCAGGTCCGGGCCGCCCTGGTGATCCTCTTCGACGATGTGCTGCCGGGTGTCGTCGACCGCACCGCGGCGCGAGCGCGCTGATCCCGAGCCGCACCTCTGACAGCACGATGCGCCGGCACTCCGAGGGTGCCGGCGCATCGGTGGATCCGTCGTCGTGTCAGTCGGTGCCGGAGTCGAAGGCTGCGCCCTCGGAGGCCGAGTCGACGGCGTCGGCCAACGTCTCGTCGGCTTCGGAGATCGAGCCCTGGACGGACTCGGTGATCTCGCTGGACTCCCCGGCGGTCACGCGGCCGACCAGTTCGCCGGTCGCACCTCCGACGAGGCCGAGTCCCGCGTACTGCTCGAGGCGTGCACGCGAGTCGGCGATGTCGAGGTTGCGCATGGTCAGCTGGCCGATGCGGTCGACCGGCCCGAAGGCGGCATCGCCGACACGCTCCATCGACAGCTTCTCGGGGCCATACGAGAGGTTCGGGGAGACGGTGTCGAGGATGGTCCAGTCGTCGCCGCGGCGGAGGCGGATCGTGACGGTTCCGGAGATGGTGAGGCCGACCCAGCGCTGGATCGACTCGCGCAGCATGAGCGACTGCGGCTCGAGCCAGCGTCCCTCGTACATGAGGCGACCGAGGCGTCGACCCTGCTCGTGGTAGGTGGCGAGGGTGTCTTCGTTGAGGATGCCGTTGACCAGGCGCTCGTAGGCGATGAACAGCAGCGACATGGCGGGTGCCTCGTAGATGCCGCGCGACTTCGCCTCGATGATGCGGTTCTCGATCTGGTCGCTCATGCCGAGGCCGTGGCGTCCGCCGATCGTGTTCGCCTCCATGACCAGGGCGACCGGGTCGGAGTATTCCACGCCGTTGATCGCGACCGGGCGTCCCGCCTCGAACGTGACGGTGACGTCTTCGGTCTCGATCGCGACCGAGGGGTCCCAGAACTTCACGCCCATGATCGGGTCGACGGTCTCGAGCGAGACATCGAGGTGCTCGAGCGTCTTCGCCTCGTGCGTCGCGCCCCAGATGTTCGCGTCGGTCGAGTATGCCTTCTCGGCGGAGTCGCGGTACGGGAAGTCGCGGGCGACGAGCCAGTCGCTCATCTCCTTGCGGCCGCCGAGCTCGGTGACGAAGTCGGCGTCGAGCCACGGCTTGTAGATGCGCAGGCGCGGGTTGGCGAGCAGGCCGTAGCGGTAGAACCGCTCGATGTCGTTGCCCTTGTAGGTGGAGCCGTCGCCCCAGATGTCGACGCCGTCCTCCTTCATGGCGCGCACCAGCATCGTGCCGGTGACCGCGCGTCCGAGGGGCGTCGTGTTGAAGTAGGTCTTGCCGCCGGAGCGGATGTGGAACGCGCCGCAGGAGAGGGCGACGAAGCCCTCTTCGACCAGGGCGGTCTTGCAGTCGATCAGGCGCGACGCCTCGGCGCCGTACTCCAGCGCGCGGCCCGGGATCGAGGCGATGTCGTCCTCGTCGTACTGACCGAGGTCGCCGGTGTAGGTGAAGGGCACGGCGCCCTTCTCGCGCATCCACGCGACGGCGACGGAGGTGTCGAGTCCTCCGGAGAAGGCGATGCCGACGCGCTCGCCGACGGGCAGTGACTGGAGGACCTTGGACATGGCTCCCAGTCTATCCGCGGCGGCGTGTCGCCCCGTCTCGCCTCAGCTGGCTCGTCTGGTCTCGTTTGGTGTGGCTTCGTCTGGTGTGGCCTCCGGCGAAAACGGAGGAGCACCGGCTGCGGCACGGTGTGTCGTGGTGAGGCACGCCGAGGCACGCCGGACACGTCTCCGTTTTCGCCGGGCACGGCCCGGTGAGCTGCGACGAAGCTACCCCGACTGAGCGGAATCCTCGTGGCGTGCGGTGCGCAGCGGCGAGAACAGGACGATCATCGCCGCCACGAGGAAGACGACCACGCTGACCGCGATCGTCACGCGATAGCCGTACGCCGTCGCCAGACCGCCGGCGATCAGGGCCCCGACGAGGAAGGTGACGCGGTTCACGGTGCGAATCGATGCGTTCAGCCGTCCCTGCATCTGGTCGGGGGCGACCGCCTGGCGGTATCCCATCTCGTTCGGATCCTCCACCCCCATCCCGAGGCCGAACAGGAATTGCCCCACGCCCAGGGGGATGGCGACGACGAGGAGCGTCGTGTTCTCGGCGTGCGGGATGACGAGAACCGTCGTCCACGCGAGTGCCGAGAGCAGGCGCCCCGCGAGGACCGCGCCGCCGACTCCGAACCGGCGACCCGCCGTGGGGGCGAGGAGTGCCCCGATCAGGCCGCCGAGCCCACCCATCGCGAGCACGACGCCGAACAGCAGTGCGCCGACGCCGAGCTCTCGCAGCGCGTACGGCGCGAATGCCGTCAGCGCGATGCTGTTGCCCAGGAACCAGACGTTCACCGACACGGCCATGGGCGCAAGCGTTCGGTGGGAGTAGGTCCAGCGCAGGCCTTCCATGATGTCGTGCCCTAGGTGCCGGCCGTCGGTGCGGCGTGACGCTTTCACCTCCTCGACACGGATGCGGCTCAGGAGAACGGCGTTGACGACGTACGCGACGGCATCGATCAGGATGGCGAACGGTGCCCCCAGCCAGCCGACGAGTGCGCCGCCGAAGGCCTGCCCCGTCGTCTGGGCGACGGTGCCTGCTTGACCGAGTCTCGCGTTCGCCGCCAACAGCTGATCGCGGCGGACGAGGCGGGGCAGCATCGGCTGCGCAGCGGAATCGGCGATGAGCGTGAGCGCGCCGTAGAGCAGGAGCAGGGCGCCGAACGACCACACGGACAGAGTCCCCGTAAACCACAGCACCGGCACGAGACCCAGCGTGAGCGCGCGGCCGATGCTCGCGATGACCATGGCGGGCTTGCGCCGCCAGCGGTCCATCAGGGCGCCGACGATGAGCCCGAACAGCAGGTACGGCACGACGTTCGCGGCGTTGAGCAGACCGATCTCGAACGCAGAGGCCCCCAGTGTCGTGACGATCAGGACCTGGAAGGCGACGGCGGTCACGGAGCCGGTGAACGCGCCGAGCGTCGACGACGACCAGAAGAGGGCGAACGCCGGAACGCGCAGCACCTCGGTCGGTCTGTCGTGCATCTCCGCCTCGCTCCCGTTCCCGTCATCCTATGCATGGGCGGTGCGCGCGCCATGCGAAAACGGAGGAGCATCGCCCGCGACACGGTGTGTCATGGTGCGGCTCGCCGCGGTACGCGCGACACGTCTCCGTTTTCGCCGAGGCTGGGCCGGCGGAGGCGCGATGAAGTGGGAGAGTAGGCGCACGGAGGTCGGACATGGGCGCAGCAATCCTGTGGGGCGCGGTGGCAGCAGCACCGCTGTTCGTCGGTGCAGTGCTCGCACTGCTGCGTACGTGGCCGCCGAAGTGGCTCGGCATCGTGCTGGGCTTCGGCGCCGGCGCTCTCATGGCATCGATCGCCTTCGAGCTGTGGGAGGAAGGGCTCGACCTCGCCGGTCCCATCCCTCTCGTGGTGGGTGTCGCGGCGGGAGCGATCAGCTACTACATCGCCGACCGCATCCTCGATGCCCGAGCGGCGAAGACCAAGGAGCAGGCCGGCGGAGGACAGCTCGCGGTGGGCGCCCTGCTCGACGGCATCCCGGAGCAGCTCGTGCTCGGCATCGGACTCGCATCCGGTGAGCCGGTCAGCATCGCGCTCGTGGTCGCCATCCTGGTCTCGAACCTGCCGGAGTCGATCGGCTCGGCTGCCGACCTGCTCGAAGGCGGCATGGCGAAGTCGCGGGTGCTGCTGCTGTGGGCGGGCGTGGCCGTGGTCTGCGCGCTCGCGACCGTCGCGGGGTTCGGCCTCGCGAGCATCACGGGCGACGACTTCCGCTCGGCGGCGAGCGGTTTCGCAGCCGGGGCGCTGCTGGTGATGCTGGTCGACTCGATGGTCCCCGAGGCGCAGTCCAAGGCCAAGGAATCCACGGGACTCGCGACCGTGCTGGGCTTCGCGCTCGCCGCGGGGCTGGCGCTCGCTTCCTGATCACGCGTTCAGCAGGAGGACGTCACAGCGGTCGGCTCAGATCTTCCCCCGCGTGGATTCGCGGCGCACGCTGCGTCCGGCGATGCTCTCGATCTGGAGGGCGAGGGGGAGATCGCGATCCTCTCCCGCCCACGGATTGACGCGCGCGGCGACGCCGGCGACGTCGTCGTCCGCCACCCGAGACAGTGTGCCGTGCACCAGCACGCTCCATGCCGTGCTGCCGAGCGGGTCGTGGTAGTCCACCTCGAACGCGGCCGGCGTGGCGGCTTCTCGCGTGAGATCGGCGAGGACGCCCTCGGGCGATGTGCGCAGCACCAGATCGCGCCCTGACAGCGCGAAGTTCACCGGATAGATCTGCACCCGCTCCTCGTGGACGAAGCCGATCCTCCCGATCGTGGTCGTGGTCAGCAGCTCATAGGCCTGCTGTTCGTCGAGTACTCGAATCATGCGTGCACTCCTTCCCTGTGGCGCCAGGCTAGCCAGGGCGTCGATGCCCTTCAAGGGAGTCCTCACCCTCGGCGCAGGAGAACCCGCCACTCGGCGGACGCACGGCGCAGGATCGGCCTCGGCTGGCGGGTTACCCTCGGGTGCGGTGTGCACGAGGCTGGCGGGAAGCCGCTGCGATGGCGGCCGAGGACAAAGGAGTTCTGATGACTGACACGACCCTGGCGCGACCGCCGTTCGATCCCGAGCTCGAGGCCGCTCTCGCCCTCGTCGCCGACCAGCTGCCGCCGACCCTGACGGCAGAGATGATCCCGCTGCTGCGCCAGTCGCCGGTGAGCGGGGAGGACGAGATCTTCGCGGTGCTCGCCGACCGCGGCTTCACCCGACGGGACGTCTCGATCGCGGGTCATGGTGGCGATGAGATCGTCGTCTCCGTGATCGAGAAGGAGGGCAGGACCGGCACCGGCCCCGGGTTCTTCCACACGCACGGCGGCGGCATGATCATCGGCAACCGCTGGCTCGGCGTGGCCGGCTTCCTCGACTGGGCGGAGCGCTTCAACGGCGTGATCGTCACCGTCGAGTATCGGCTCGCCCCCGAGTTCCCGGATCCGTACCCGGTGGAGGACTGCTACGCGGGCCTGCTGTGGACCGCGGAGCACGCCGAGGAGCTCGGCATCGACCTCTCCCGGCTGTTGATCGGCGGCGGCAGTGCCGGGGGTGGGCTGGCCGCGGGCACCGCCCTGCTCGCCCGCGATCGGAAGGGCCCCGAACTGATCGGCCAGCTGCTCATCTACCCGATGCTCGACGACCGAGACGAGTCCGTGTCGACGCACCAGATCGACGGGATCGGCGTCTGGGACCGCGGCTCGAACGTGACGGGGTGGACCGCGCTCCTGGGCGACCGCGTCGGGACGGACGACGTCTCCGTGTACGCCGCCCCGGCGCGCGCGACCGACCTGAGCGGGCTGCCGCCCGCCTTCATCGACTGCGGCAGCGCGGAGGTGTTCCGCGACGAGGACGTCGCCTACGCCACGAAGCTCTGGGAGGCCGGGGTGCAGGCGGAACTGCACGTCTGGGCAGGGGGGTTCCACGGCTTCGACATGTTCGCTCCGCACACGGCAGTCGCGCAGGCCATGCTCGCCGCCCGCGACGACTGGGTGAACCGGCTGCTATCCTGAGCCCGCGTCGACCGGAAGAGGGAACTCCCACCCCATAGGGTGGAATCCCCGTGCGATGGAGCCCGACATGCAAGATCTGCTGGGGCGTCTCACCGCCCTCGACCCGGATGCGAGCGAGACGCTCAAGGTCGTCACCTACTTCGACGCCCTCGTCGCCCGCTCCGTGGGAGTCGAGAGCATGCTGCGAGGTGCGGCGGTGCTGAGCGGCGCGACCGTCGGACAGCGTGACGGCAGACAGATCATGCGCGTGCGGGCCGACGGGGTGCGCATCGATCCCGTCGAGCCGTCTCACTCCTGGCCGGTACGGGAGAGCGGACCGGATGCGGTCGCCTGGATCGAGCGCGAAGGCGATGCGCACACGAACGACGCGATGATCCTGGAACGGCTCAGTCTCGCCCTCGGGATCATCAGGGCGCGCCGATCGGTCGGCCCCGAGAGCGCGGTCGAACTCGCCATCAGCTCCTATGCCGGTGCGGAGGAGAGGGCAGCGGCACTGCCTCGACTCCGCATCGCTGCGGACTCCCTGCGGCTCGTCGCCTCTCCTCCCGACCCCGCTCCGCTGCCGGTGCATCCCTCGGCTGTCGTCGCCACCCGGCACGGCCTGACGCGAGCGACGATCCTCGACGCCGAGATGCAGCCCGTCGATGCCTGGCCGCACCGTGTCGACCTGCGGTTGGGGCTCGGCATCGTCGGCCCGGCGGAGGGTCTTCCCGCGTCGTGGGCGTCGGCGCTCGTGGCCGTGCGACTGACCAGCCCGGAGGAGCCGGTGGTCGATGCCGCCGACCTCGGTGGTCTGCTGCTCGTCGCCGAGGCTGCGGGGCGGGGGCCCCTCCACCCTGATGCGGCGGCACTCGCGGCACTCGATGAGCGCAGTCGGGAGCTTCTCGACGCCGTCAGCGAGGAACGGAGCGTGCGCGCCGCAGCCGCGCGGCTCGGGCGGCACCACTCCAGCGTGCAGGAACGCCTGAGCGTGCTCGTCGATGCGCTCGGGTATGACCCGCGCACGTCCCGCGGCCACGCCAGGTACGTGGTGGCGCGGATGCTCTTGACCCTCGGCTCCTGAACGGCCGTCGAGCGCTTCACTCGAAGCCGGGGTAGTCCTTCAGCTTCTCCTGGAACTCGGCACGATCCGCCTCGCTGAGCACCCCGCTCGCGATCGCCGTCAGCTGCAGCCCTTCCAGCGGCTCGCCGGTGCGCGCGTTCTGCGCCTCCCGTGCCGTGCGGAAGCCGCCGTTCGAATCGTTCGAGAGGTCATTGATCGTGGCGTAGAAGCGGAGAGGGTCGGGGAAGTTCTCGGTGTAGTACTCCCACGTGGTCTGCGTGCGCGGGTCGTCGCTGCCGTACAGCTTCGCGATCATCGCGGGGTCGATGCCCGACACCGCGGGATCATTGAACGAGTACAGGTCCCACAGCCCGTGGTCGACGACCACCTCACTGATCACGGCCATCACGGCGCGCTTTCGGTCGTAGCCCTGGACAGGCTCGTTGGTCGCCCAGGCGGCGGAGGTGAACTCGACCAGCATCGACTCCCCGCCGTAGCCGTTGCGCTCCGGGCGCAGGTCTTCATCGCCCACCTGCGTCCAGGTGAAGCCGAACTCGTCGGTGAGTCGCGCCCGGATGTCGGCGAACAGCGTCTCAGTCTGCGCACGCACCTCGTCGAGCGACTGCTGAGACAACGCCTTCTGCGGATCGGTGCCCTTGATCCCGGGATAGGCTTCCGCGTGCCTCTGGGCGGCCGTCTTCGTGCCCTCGTAGTTGCCCGAGGCCGAGGTCTGCAGTGCGCTCATGCCGCCGACCGTCGCGACGTTGAACAGGATCGCGATGACCAGGCCGATCGCCCCGAGCTTCCGTCCGCGCACGGAGAAAAGCGCCGCGATGATCACGCCGGCGACCACGAGCTGCAGTGCGAGCATCGTGACCCCGTAGAGGAGGTCGGTGCCGCCGGCGACGAAGGTGCCGAGCAGGATGAGCGCGAAGAGGATGGATGCGGTGAGGGCGATCCAGCCGAGGGCGTTCGCGGGCTGTTTCGACTCCTCCGCAGGCATGGAAACCGCCACGGGCGGGGCGGGCGTCGATCCCCAGGCCTCACGACGCGCCCCGCGATACCCCCCGGGCGGAGGAACGGGGGGAGCGCCCTCGGTGCCCGAGAGGTAGCGAGCGCGCTGCCTCTCGTGGTCGCTCACCACGGCTTCTCCGTCCCCGAGCCACCGGGGTCGTCGCCCTGCTGCTGGTCACGCTCCTGCGTGCCCTGCTCGAGCTTGTCCTGGAGGCCCTTCAGCTTGTCCTCGGAGGGCTGCTCCTTCTCGCCGGTCTGTGGCTGCGGTTGGGGCTGCTGCTCCTCCTGCTGCTTCTGCTTCAGCCGGTCCGCCGTGCCGTCGAGGGAGTCGGACATGTCGCGCTGCGGGTCGGGGGACTGCTGCTGTGCCTCGTCGCTGCGGCATTCCTCCGGGGTGTCGACGGTGATTCCGAGCGCCTCGCCGTAGAGCGCCGCTGCGCCCGTGCCGTCGCCGTCCGCACGGGCCGCATCGCCCATGCGTTCGATGATCAGCGCGAGGTTGATCCGCACCGCGCACACTTCGAGGCCGGTCGCGAGGTCGAGCGCCTCTTCGAGCTGGACACGGGCTTCGGGGAGTTGCTCGGCCGCACCGAGTGCCGTGCCGATGTTGAAGGGCGCCTTGTACGGCTCGAACCAGTTGAGGAAGTCCTGTCCACGCGCGGAGGCCTCAGCGCCGGCGAAGTCGTCGACGACGTAGGCGGTGATGGCCTGGTGCGCGAAGGCGTACATGCTCAGCAGCTTGCCCACGAAGAGAAGCGCGGCGAGTGTGAGCGGAATCGTCCCGATCGCCACCCAGCGGCGGACGCGGCGACGGTGGCGGTTGGACCGGAGAAGGGCGGCGGCGCGGTCGGCCGCCCGGGCGGTGGTGGTCGAGGGTCCGACCTCGGTCGTCGAGGGTGCCGACGGATCTGTCACGCCCAACCCCCTTACCGATCGACGACTGCTCAGCGCGAGGATTCTGGTCCCCGAAGCGGCAGGACGAAGCGCTGAACATCCTATCCGGGGATCCTCAGGATGCGATTCAGCCGACCTCGGGTGCCGAGGCCGGCTGAATCATGAGGAGGGACGATGCCCGTCCCCGAGCGCTACTCGGCCGCGGTGACGCGGAAGGAATCGAAGGACACGATTGCCGCGGCAGTCGAGCTACCGGAGCGGTTGCCGCTCAGGCCCACCCCACCCCCCGGCTGCAGAGGCGTGTTGTCCGTCGCTTTGAGCTGCCAGTCGGTCGGCTCTGTCGTTCCGGTCGCCCAGATCTTCGCCTTGATCGACGCCTGTGCTGTGCCCGTCACCGTGACCTTGAGCGTGTACGAGGTGTTCGCCGCGAAGGCGAGCCCGGACACGGCCTGGGTGGCGAGCACGGTGCCGTCGCGGTGCGCGACGAGCCAGATCGTTCCGTCGGGGCGGAGCCACGCGCGAACGAGGTACTTCCCGGCGGTCGAGTCCCGTGCGATGACGCCGATGTAGGCACCACCCGCGGCGGGAGCCTGGTCGAGGCGGAAGGTCGTCTCCAGAGCCGGGCTCGGAATCGACGGCGTGTTCAGCGTCGCGTGCCGGGTGTCGCCTGCGGCCAGATTCAGCTTCCCGAAACCGTCGGCGACTGTGGTCGTCGTCGTCGTTCCACCTGCGATCTTCCAGGCGCCGCCCACGATGGCATAACCCCAGCCGCGAGTGGAAGGCTGCTCGAACTCATCGCTCGCGAGCGCTGCGGGAGCCGTCACGATGGCTTCCCGGGTGGTGGTTGCCACGCCGCCCAGGTCGTCGGTCACGGTGAGGGTGACGGTGCGCGTGCCTGCCGTCGCGTAGGTGTGGTTCGCCGCCGCGCCCTCGCCGGTCGTGCCGTCGCCCCAGTTCCAGCTGTAGCTCTTGATCGTGCCGTCGGAGTCGGACGATGCCGAGGCGTCGGCTGTGATGGTCAGCGCCGACGCGGAGAGTGCGAACGATGCGGTGGGCGCCACGTTGGCTCCTTGGATGACAACCGGCTTCTTGATGGATCCCACGAGTCCCTGACTGTCGGTGACCGTCAGCTTGACCTCATAGGTTCCGGGCGCCGCATAAGTGTGCGCCGCAGTCTTGCCGGCCGCGGTCGAACCGTCACCGAAGTCCCATCGGTACTCCGCGATCGTCGTAGAGCCAGGGGGTACTGAGGAGCTCGCGTCGAAGGCCGCGTCGAGCCCGGTCGCCGTTGCCGTATAGGCGGCGACGGGGGCTGTGGAGCCGTTTCCGACGCTGTAGTGGGTCTTGATCTGTCCCGCGGTCAGGCCATACGGGTAGACCGCGAACTCATCGACGTTGCCGAGGAGGGGAGTCGTCTTCGGTGCGTTCGCCCAGCCGGTCAGGTTGCCGTTGCCGATCTTCCAGAAGCCGTTGTAGTCCTGCGCCTTGGTCACTCCGGGGAGGTGTCCGTCGAGCTTCCCGTCGATGAAGAGCTTCATTCCGTCGGGGCTCACCGACGCGACGACATGATGCCAGCGGTTGTCGTTGTATGCCGTCGCGGTCGTGAGAACCTTCGTGCCGTCGTTGTAGACCCCGAAGTTCAGGCGGCCGTCGTCTGACATGTAGACGGTTCGGTCGAAGTTCTTCGAGAGCACGGTGGCCGAGCTCTGGAAGTCGAACAACAACCCGCCGCTGGTCGTCGAGGTCTGGAACCACAGCTCGGCCGAGAACGACGAGGGCGCCGCGACCTTCGTGGTCGTGTCGACTCGCCCGGTCACTGTGCCGTCGAGGGCTGTCGCACCGGCTACGCCCTTCGGCACACCTGACGACTGAGGAGTTGCTCCTGAGCGGAGGATCGGACTGTTCGTTCCCGCCACATCCTGTGCGACGGTTCCCAATGGGTAGTACAACTCGGGGCCGTCAGCGAGCACGGCGTTGGAGTACGCCGGAGTGGACTCGGCCACCGTGGCAGTCGTCGTCTTGCTCGAAACCGTGTGGCCGTTGCTGTCCGTGGCCGTGAACGTGTATTGCTGCTGTGAACCTGCCGGCGCTGTCGTGTCTTCGAAGGTCACCGCTGGCAGGTTCCACCAGGTGGAGTCCATCTTCGTGGTGAACAACGGCGTGGTCGAGCCGGCGCGGCGCAGCTCGTATGTGAGCGTGAGGTCGTCACGGTCCCAGTTGGCGGGAATCGTGACCTTCACGCGGCCGGGGACGAGCGAAGTCGCGGTCGGCACCCACTTCTCGCCGGAGAGGCGGGGTCCGTCCTTCGGGCCCTCGGGAGGCGTGGTCGAGAAGCGGACGAGCCCTTCGAACTGTCCGTTGTTGACGGAGCGGAACTCGCCGCCGATGGAGATCATGTTGCCCGTGCCGGTGATCGACAACCCGGCCTGGCCGAGTCCGGTCGTGGTACCGACAGCCCAGTCGGGCGTCCACACGTAGGGAGAGGGCGCGGGCGTTCCGGCCCAGTCCTTGTACTGGGGCGTCGCCGGCTGAGTTCCGAGCGTCCCGCGCGCATCGGCGGTGAAGGCCTCGGAGTAGCGGTGTGTGCGCGGGGACTGCTCCGGGTGCAGGCCCATGGTGCCGCAGGCGTGAGTGTGGCTGGTGGTGTAGATGACCTTGCCGGTGGAGTAGACGCCGTAGTGGTCACCGAGGCAGTCCGCGATCCAGCGGACCTTGCCCGTCCCGGCTTCAGCAGCGAACGTCCCTTCGAGGTTGGCGACATCGGCGTTCGCGTACGCCCAGCCTGTGCCGTAGACCCCGGTGGCATCGGTCGCGAGGCCGAAGATTCCGGACTTTCCCGCGGAAGGGCCCGTGCCCACACCGTTCTTGACCGTGTCGGGAAGCTCCCATGCGGTGTCGACTGCGCCGGTGACCTTGTCGACGGCACCGATGCCGCGCAGCCCCGTGTCGCCGTTGATCTGCGAGAAGCGTCCGCCGATGATCGTGTCGATCCCGGCCGGGTCCATCACGAGGGCGTCGACCTGCTGATCGGTCTGAGGTGCCCAGGGGAGGAGTGCTCCGTTGGCGGTGTTGAACGCGCTGAGGTTCTTCCGCGCGGTGCCGTTGGCCTGCGAGAACAGACCGCCGGCGTAGACGCTCGTGCCCGAAGTCGCCAGCGCGTAGACGCCTGATCCGCCGATGGAGGGGATGAAGCCGGGCACGAGCTCGCCGGTCTTCGCGTCGATGGCTGCGATGTTCCACCGGTCTTTGCCGTTGACCTTGTTGAACGAGCCGCCGATGTAGATGCGGCTGCCGTCGGGGGAGGCGGCGACGGCCTTGATCACCCCGTTGACCGTGGGGGCGAACGGAAGGAGCGCGCCGGTGTTGATGTCGTACGCGAGCACGTTCGACCGTGCTGTGAGCGCGGTGCCGGGCTTCGCCTTCGGCTCGCGGGCGTTGTCGAACTTGCCGACGGCGTACACGGTCGAGCCGATGGTCGTCTGCGCCCAGACGTACCCGTTGTCGATCTGCACCGTCGGAATCGGATCCGACGTGACGACGTTGTCATCACGCTGCAGCAGCGGTGGCAACGTCGGTGGTGCGTCGGCAGCCACGGCGGCTCCACCACCGAACGACACGAGCCCGCTGACGACCAAGGCTCCGACGACCGTCGCGATGACGGTCTTTCGGGCGCGCTTCAGAACACGCTTGTTCCCCATGTTTTGCTTCCCCAGTGATCTGATGCCGACGTGAGAGTCGACATGACATCGCAGCGTGAAACGACCGCGGGAGCTTCCCCAAGCTCATGTGACTCCGCGGTCGGATCGCATCTGCGAACCCCCGTCGCGTCCGAGATAGTCCGCGACGTGTAAAACAATAGCATCCGATATCCGGAGGTTGCTGAGTGTCAGCTTCCAGATGGAAGGGCTGCTCGCTATCGCGCTGCTGCGTCGGACCGAGGAGCACGGAGATGCCGCAGTCGCGCGATCAGCAGGGTCGCCCGACCGAGCTCCACGCCCAGGATGGCCAGGGCGACGAGCGCGGCGATCCAGTACAGCTCGATGACGTTGCCGACCTCGCCCGAATCGGCGTAGTCGGTGGTGGTGGACGGGGCAGCGGGAAGCACGGGCGCGGTGTCCGCCGTCCGATGCGAGTACTCCACACCGAGGTCGTCGGCGATCGTCTCGAGGGTCGACTCGTCGATCACCGAGAGCGCATCGGCGCCCTGGTACTGGATGTAGTCGCCTCCCTGATCCGAGACGCCGCCCGTGGTGATGCGCATCGGCCCGCCCTCGGCTGTGCCGTAGCCGAACACGGCTCCCGAATCGGTGTACTTCTCGCTTGCGCTGAACGACTCCGGCGGCGTGTCGACCGTCTGCTCTCCGTCGCCGAAGTAGAACACCATGCGCGAGCGGTCGGGAGACGACTCGGCCGCCGACGCGAGCGTCTCGGAAAGCAGCGGAGCGGCGATGCCGATCGAGCTTCCGCGTGACTGGCTGGTGACCTCGGGGCGCAGCACCTGCAGCGAACCCAAGAGCGCGGTGGTGTCCGTGGTCAGGGGAACCCGCAGCTGGGCGGCGGCATCCGAGGTGATGAGCGCGAAGCGTGCCCCCGGGTACTCCTCAACGAGCGCGCGCACGTCCTCGCGGATGCCGTCGAGCCGCGGTTCCCCGTCGCCCCAGTCCTCGGCCACGATGCTCGCCGTGGTGTCGACCACCAACACGATGTCGGTGTCGGTCGCGAGGGTCTGCGTGGCTCCGCCGGGAATGCCGGGACGAAGCAGGAGCGCGACGCAGGCGAGCACCAGTAGCAGCCGCATGGCCCACAGCGCACGATGCCCGGCGAGTGCGCGCCCGTCCGTGATCGGCACGCCGCCCGATTTCGGCGCACGGACAAGCACCCAGACGGCGACGGCGAGGACCGGTGCGCACAGCAGCGCGATCAGCAGTGGGTTGAGCACGGGTTGGAAGATCACAGTCGCACCCTCCACAGCACCACGACGAACCCGAGCACGCTGAGGCAGAGCACCACGATCCACAGGTTCGGGGTGTCGGTCCAGACCACCTGCGCCTCTCCGCGCAGCTCGGTCGCCTCCTGCTCCTGCACCTGGTCCACGATGTCGGAGACGGTGGTCGTGTCGCGCAGCCCGAACGCGGCGCCCCCCGTCGCCTCTGCTGCCGCGCTGAGCTCGGCGCTCACATCGGCGTCCTTGCCCTGGACGGGGTTCAGTGCGAAGACGCGCACGTCCTTCGACGCGGCGTAGGCGGCGGCTTCCTCCAGCGTCACGATCGAGGCGCCGTTGACCTCGTTGTCGGTGGCGAAGATCACCGAGCGCGAACGCTCATCGTCCGGGTGGTCGAAGCCCATCGCGCACGCCGCGAGGCCGTCGCCGATCAGGGAGGCGCCGTTGCCGTTGAGCGTGCCGATCCAGTGCTCCGGAACCTGGTCGACGAAGTCGAAGCTCTCGGTCATGCTGGCCAGGTGCTCGCGGACGAAGTCGTAGTCGTCGGTGAGGGGGAAGATCTGCACGGGCGAGCTGTTGAAGATCGTCAGGCCGATGCGCTCCCCCTCGAAGCTGTCCAACAGCTCGTCGAAGACGTTCAGCACCTCGACGTCGACCTCGGTCATGGAGCCGGAGACGTCGAGGCACAGCATGATGTCGCGGCTCGTGTTGACGGGCTGCACGGTCTGCGCCGACATCGGCCGCGCGGCAACCACCCCCGACACGATCGCGGCTGCCGCGCCGAGCGCGAGGACGCCGGACAACGCGAGTGCCCTTCGCGTCAGGGCACGGCGGAACGAGGGCAGTGTGCGCAGGCGTTCGGCGCGGGCGACGCGGGCGGTGTCTCCGGCCCCGGCACGCCCCTCCCGTCGGAGTCCGAGGACGAGCCCGATCGCGAGCGCCACCAGCACGACGGCGACCGCGCCCACCAGCATCCAGATGTTCGCTAGTGCCATGTGCGCACCACCGTCCTCGCCGCTTCGGCGCCGGCCACGGGGTCGATCACCGGGCCGGGTCGGAAGATGCTCGGATAGTAGTGCCTGCCCAGCGCGTCGATGAGAGCCGGGTGGACGCCGCGCGCCACCAGGTCGTCGAGTGCGAGCACCGGCGCCTCCAGGCCGCTGTACTCGTTCACGAAGGCGCGCACGACCCTGCTCAACTCGACGTTCGCCTGCCGCGCCGACAGGCGCCGTTCCCGGTAGTCCGTCTCGATCTGCTGGATCCGGGCCAGGTACTCGGTGCGCAGCTGCGACAGCACGTCGATGATGAGCGGAGCCTGCCCGGCATTCGGGTCCGCGGTGGCGAGGGTGCGACGGGGTCGCGTGAGCGCGATCAACAGCCACGCACCGAGCACCAGCAGCGCGAGGATGCCGATCGCGAGCAGGAGCCACCCCCAGCCGTACTGGGCCGGCGGGTAGAGGTCGTCAGAGCCGGGCATTCGACCTCCGGTTCAGCAACGTCAGCAGCTGGGCGACGGCATGGTCCTGCCCGTCCAGCGTGGAGTGGCTGATCTCCATGCGGGTGAGCAGGTCGTCGAGGTACGCGGCTTCGGCGTCGCGCTGGGCGGTCAGCTCCTGCACGATCTCGCGGTCGCCCTGCACGAAACCCGGCACCTGCCATCGGCTGTCGACGTCCCTGCGGATGCGCCCCGTGGCGTGATCGAGCACGGGCTCGGCATCGCGCAGCGTGAGCCACAGCACGTCGTGCTGCACTCGAAGTCGGCGCAGCATCCGTTCGGTCTCGCTCGTGAGGGGAGCCTCGTCGGTGATCACCACCACGATCATGCGGCGGGCGATCGTGCCTGTGACGAAGGAGAGCAGGGCATCGCGGTCGCTCGGGGCGCTGCTCTCGTCCACGGCCCTGTCGATCGTGCGCAGCGCGTGTTCGAGAGCGCCCTCGCTGCGTCCCGGTGCGAGGCGGCGCACCTTCGCGGAGTCGCCGTAGACAGTGGTGAAGTCGTCGCCGTGACGCAGCGTCAGCACGCCGAGCACACCCGTCGCGAGGATCGCGAGCTGCTTCTTCGACTGCTCGTCCGCCGCGAGGGCCGACATCGAGCGCCCGGTGTCGACGACGAACAGCACGGTGTGCATGCGGGTGGCGCGCGAGCGCTTCACGAGGGGCGTCCCCAGTCGGGCGGTCGCACGCCAGTCGATGTCGCGCACCTGATCGCCGTACTCGTATTTGCGCAGGTCTTCGAAGTCGAGGCTCCGTCCGCGCAGCAACGACGCGTAGGCGCCGTCGAGCGCGTGCAGCGACTTGCGCGTCGAATGGATGAAGAGCTTGCTCTTCACCTGCGTGATCAGGCTGGGCATGTGGCGATGAGTCCCGAGGTGCCGGGTCAGGGGGTCGGGACCGAGGCGAAGATCTGGTCGATGATCTCCTCGCTGCGGATGCCCTCGGCGTCGGCCTCGAACGTCAGCAGCACGCGGTGCCGGAGGATCAGGTGCCGCAGTTCGCGGATGTCTTCGGGCAGCACGTGCGCGCGTCCTTTGAGGAGGGCCAGCGCACGGGAGGCCTGCAGGAAGGCGATGCTCGCGCGCGGACTCGCGCCGTACTTGATGAAGCGGGCGCGCTCCTCGCCGATGTACGGCGCGGGATTGCGGGTGACGTAGGCGATCGAGACGATGTAGTTGCGGATCGCGGGGTCCACGTAGATGCGGCTCGCGACATCCTGCAGCAGGTGCACGTCGTCGAGGCTGACGGCGCTGGTCACGTGCCGGTCGGGGTCGAGCACGCCGGAGTCGATGCGGCTGAGCACCTCGAGCTCCTCGGTGGGGCTCGGGTACTCGACGATCTCCTTGAGCAGGAAGCGGTCCATCTGCGCCTCGGGCAGCTCATACGTGCCCTCCTGCTCGATCGGGTTCTGCGTCGCGATCACCAGGAACGGCTTGGGCAGGTGGTGGATCTCTCCGCCGATCGTGGTCTGATGCTCCTGCATCGCCTCGAGCATGGCGCTCTGCGTCTTGGCGCTGGAGCGGTTGATCTCGTCGAGCAGCACGAAGTTCGCATGCACGGGGCCGAGCACCGTGCGGAACGAGCCGGTCGCCGCATCGTAGATCTGGTTGCCCGTGATGTCGCTCGGCAGCAGGTCGGGGGTGCACTGGATGCGCTTGAACTGCGCCTCCACGGTGTCGGCGAGGGTGCTCGCCGCGGTGGTCTTGGCGAGTCCCGGCACGCTCTCGAGCAGAATGTGGCCGCCGGCGATGAGGGCGACGAGCAGGCTGGTGCGCAGACGGTCCTGGCCGACCATCTTCGCGGAGTACGAGGTCGAGATGACTCGCAGCACCTCGGAGGCCCTGGCCATCTCGGCGTCCGTGGGCGCGGCGTTGGTGGGTGCGGCGGGAGGTGTCGGCGGGTGCGTCTGCGCGGGGCCGGGCGGAGGCGGCGGTGCGGAGATCGTCTGCAGGTCCGGCGTGGAGGACTCGGTCATCGGTAGGCTCCCTCGTTCGGGGACCCGCGTCGCGGCCGTCCCCCGCGGACCAGCGTAATCGCAACGACGGAGCGGCCGGCTGTGCGCGGTCTGACGATCACGCTCCGCTCACCTGCATGAACCGATCGCGGATGCAGGAGGTTTCGTCGTGCAGACCCCCTGCATCCGTCGAAGGGTCATGCATGCGGCACACGTCCTCACTGGCCGAACATCGTCGCGACGGCCGCGACCCCTCCGAATGCGAGGACGACGACGAGCGTGATGACCCAGAGGCTCATGGCGATCGCGTTGAGGGCGACTCCCCAGCCGGCCCTGGTGCGTGCCTGCGGCTCGTGACGCAGCGAGAGGATGCCGAAGATGAGTCCGATGACCGGCGCGAAGAAGGTCCAGCCGGCGAAGAGAGAGCAGATCCCGAGAACGAGACTGACCGTCCCTTTCGCGGTCGAGGTCGCAGGGGCGGACAGGGCTGAAGGGGAGACGGTGGTTGACATGTCTTCCACGCTAGGACGGGGCCGCAGCACAGGGCATCGGCCCTGAGTGCCGGCGTCGTACATCCAGCGGATGATCTCGTCTACTCCCGTGCTCGACCATCGTGTCGGGTCCGCGCATCCTCGAGAAGTCGCTTCCGGAAGTCCGCGAGCATCTCGGCCGGCGTCGCCGACGCGACCACCGTGGCGCCGAGCTCGCCGGTCGCTCGCCGCTCAGCGAGCAGATCGTCGAAGCGTGCGTCGAGGAGTGCCTTCAGCTGATCGCCGTTGGACCAGCGTCCATCGTGTCCTCCCGCACCATCTCGGAGGGCCCGTTCTCCCGTGTCCAGAACCAGATACAGAAACGCCGCGGAACGAGGAATTCTCGTGAGCTGGTGACGGTATTCGGACTGCCATCGGCCGAACTCCTCCGGTGACAGAAGATCGACGTCGAACATGATCTCCGTGTACATCTTCACGCGCATCGGCGAGGCATCGGTCACGACGTAATCGAACGGGCCGCTGAGTCGTTCGACGCAGACGAGAGTGTCGACGGTCTTGCGCAGTGCTTCCATTTGGTTTGCGAAGGCGTAACGCCCGGGATCGGTGAGGAAGCTCTCCCAGGTTTCCCACTCGTGGCACGCGATGCCGACCACCGAATACTCGCCGTGCCCGGAGGCGAGAGGGCCCAGCTCGGCGCAGCGATCGAGGATGACCGACTTGCCCGCTCCACTCGAGCCGAGGATGCTGACCGAAGGCAACTCAGCTGCTTTCGTGAAGCAGGGCAAGCGCCTCATCCCGTATGCGAACGGCGTTGAGGCTCGCCTCGAGCACGCGGTGAGCCTCGGCGGTGGCTTTGCGGTCTCCGGCCGAGAGCCCGAGAAGCACGTTCCAGGCTTCGAACATGCCACTGGGGGCGGGAGAGCGCAATGGCACCGAGTCGCCGTCGACATCGAGGAAGTCGTTGTAGACGCTCCTGCCCAGCTGAGCTGCCGTTTCGAAGTCATGGACATGCTCGATGACGACCTCGCCGCGTTCGCCGCGGAAGACGTATCTGTCTCGCGACCAGGCGTCGGTGATGACACTTCGAATCGTGCCGTTCCATTCGCCGGACACGAGGTGCATGTCGACGATCTGTCCGATCTCGATGTCACGAATGACCCGGGCAGATCGCACATGTGCGTCGAGCACCGGCTGGCCCAGCCTGTGCAGCGCCGCCAGGGGGTGGACGATATGCTCCTTGAAGAGATCCATGTCGGACCGGAAGCGGACCCGATCTCCCCTTCTCAGATAATCGACGATATCGGCCGAGGTGCTTTCCGGGAGCCATGCGGCGTGCGTGTGGCCGATGGCCGCGACGAACCTCTCCTGGAAATAGAAGTTGTCGCCGACCACCATTCGATCCCGGGCGCCCTCCAATGCGGTGATGCGCAGGGCATCGGCGTAGGACGCGCCCAGAGGCTTCTCCAGGTAGACCAGCTTGCCGGCTCGGAGCGCCACTTCCGCCGATGACAGGAGATCCGACGCGGGGGTCGCGATCAGCACGGCATCGATGTCGGGGTGGCCTGCGAGCGCGGAGAGGGACCCCACGCGGGTCATGTCTCCACGGTAGGTCTCCATCGCACGATAGAAGCGCGCGCTGTCCCGCGTCGCGATGTGGGTGACGGAGATCTCCGGGATAGCGCGTAGCTCATCGAGGTGCCTCTCCAACACGACCTGACCGAGACCATAGATTCCCAGACGCACGATCTATCCCCACTTCTTCGGATTAGACAACAATTGAGATCGACTTCCGTATGAAATCCGCGACCGTCCTCGACGGGCTCCACCGGAAATCGTCCATGACGTTCATCGGGTCCCCCACCGACACTCGCAACGCTGCCGGAGTGCTGGGCGCCGTCACGGTGGGGATGGCGGCATCTCGCCGGGCGAGGGTGACGACATCATTGACGCTCAACACGTCGGGTCCAGCGACGTTGTAGATCCGCAGCTCCTCAGCGGTGCGCGTCGCGTCAGCCGTGACCACGGAGACGAGCAGATCCATGAGGTCGTCGACATGCAGGAACGTTCTCGTCTGCTCGCCGTCCCCGGACAGCGCGAGCGACTCGCCGGTCGCGGCCGCGTGGACGACGGACGGCAACAGCCGATTGTGCTGTTGCCCGGGCCCATAGATGTTGTAGAGCCGCATGATGGTCGCCGCGTAGGCGCCCCCGGAGGCGATGTGGTGGGCACGAAGCACCAGCTCCTGAGCCGCCTTGCTCGCGGCGTAGGGGCTCTTCGGCACCAGCGGTGCCTTCGTCGATGGTCTCGTGGCGTCTCCGTACACCTCGCACGACGAGAAATGCAGGAGCTTCCCGCGGAATCCGCCCGTGCTCAGAGCGTCCAGGAGGTTCTGGGTGGCGAGGACATTGTTCGTCAGGTACCGACGAGGCTCGGTGAAACTCGACGGAACGAAAGAGAGAGCGGCGAAGTTGAGCACCCAGTCGTAGTCCGCGCTGTCTCTCAGGGCATCGATGGTTGCTCGGTCGTCGGTCAGGTCGACGCGGATGTCGGTGTTCTGACCTTCCTCGCGATCGAGCACAGTGATCACGGACTCGGGGAAATCTCGGCGCAGACGTTTCGCGCTATGGCTCCCGAGGAAACCGGCCCCGCCGGCCACGAGCACGCGAGGAGCTGCGCCGTCGTTCATCCGGCCACCCCGGTCTCGACGCGGTGAACCTGCATGCCGACCTTGGCAGCGATCGCGCAGACGTCCGCGCTGTCGTCGTAAACGCGGAGTGTGTCGGAGGGGCGATTCAGGATCGCTCCCAGCCGTCGCCAGAAGTCCTCGGTCTCCTTGGCCAAGCCGAGGTCGAGGCGACTGAAGATGGACGCGGCAGAGAGCGAGGGCAGCCACGCATCCAGATACTCGCGGACGTTGGCAGAGAGGTTGTTCGTGGCGATCACGATGTCCTTCGTGGGGAAACGCGCGATCAAGGAGAGGGCTTCCGGTCGCGGGGGCGTCTGCATGATGAGGGCCTGGATGCGTGCGTAGGTCTGTTGCCTCGGCGCGCCCTCTCGATGCGAGCGTTCCGTCTCTCGTCGCCGAATCGGCTCGGAATCGACGATGACCCCGTCGAAATCGATGACGAGGGTGCTGCGGGAGTCAATGACCACTCGCACCGGAACCGTCTGCGTTCTGCGCGAGGCGGATCCACTCGGCGATCGCGTTCGAGCAAGCGATACCGTGATCGTCCGAGGTGTTCATGAACGTGCGCGATGTATCGATCCCCTCCGACTTCTTCCTGATGAGGTGTCGTATGCGTGAGACGAAGTCGACGAACTCATCGGGGTCGACGGAATTGCGTCCGTCCCTGCCGATGACGATGTCACGCCGCTCCTCCGGGAGTTGCTCGTAACGTGCGCGCACAGTCGAGTCGTCGAGTTCGAGGACGGCGGTGTAGACGGTGAGATCCGGCCACGTGCGCCAGTAGGCCAGATCGTCGATCCAGCCGGCGATCCGGTGGATGCGGCTCTGCTCATAGCCGAGATTCTCCGCTTCGATCACGAAACGGCACGACGTCTTCAACCACCACGAGTCCAGAACCGCGACCCCACCTGCGCGCACGTGGGGGAGGACCTGACTCTCGAGGATGGCCGCGTCTTGAGTGATGGCGGCAAGGGCGAGCACCTCCAACGCCGGTACATCGTCCAGCGATTCACCGAAGAAGGTGCCGACGCTTCGGGTCAGGCGGTCGAGCGACGTGTCCGCGTTTGCCGTGACGCGCGAGAAGACCGTCCCGCCGAGCTCCGAGGCCAGCGAGCCGGCGACGGTCGATTTCCCTGTGCCGTCCGTGCCTTCGAGTTCGACGATGTATCCGCTCACGCTTTTATCCCTCTTGTTGTTCGGCGTTCAGATGAACGATTTCCCGAGCGCCGTCTAGATGCGCTCGATCACTCCGGCAGCCTCAAGCTGCGGTCTGATGAGATCGACGTCCGCAGGAGGAAGGGACGCTTCGTCGCCGGTGATCAGCGCCTGCCAGACCTTCGCGGCGACGACGGAGAGCAGCACATGGTTCTTCCCCTCCTCATTCAGGAGAACTCCGTCCGCGATCTGAATCGGCATGTGATTCGAGCGGAAGCTCGGAGTCGTGGTCGATCGGTCGACCGGGAATCGGTTGGACAGGATCTGGCTGGCGATGAGGAAATCCTGCAGGAACGTCTGGAGTTCCATGAACCGCGGATCCGATTCACGAATCCACTCGTACTGACCGAATCTTCGCGCGCGCGCCAACTGCTCCGAGGGCATACCCTGCCGAACTGCCTGGGTGAAGGCGTACTTGTCGACGAAGTACACATCGCCGGTCGCTGCCACCCACGACTTCACGGCGAAGTTGGTGGCCCGAGAGGCGGAGAATCCAAGACCGTCCCGGTTCCCGGCCTCCGCGAAACCTTCGGCATCCTCCAGCGTTGCGGCGGCCTCGAGAGCGAATCGTGCAGACAGCACCTGCTCGTACTCTCCCTCTCGGGGGAGGTTCGCGCTCACCCACGACGAGTAGAAGCCTTCGCCGATCACAGGGACAGCGGAGACCACGCGACTGAGGAAGTCGAAATCGGGTGATCTCATCTCCCCCAGCGCGTGCACTCGCGATTGCCCGACGCGGAGAGCATCGACAATACGCGCAACGGTTCGGCCAAACTCTCCGATCGTCCAGGTCTCGATATCGACGCGCTTGTCCCCGATGGTGAATTGATTCGCATACAATTCACCCCCAGCGGCTCCGCCGGGGTTGTCGAGGGTGACGAGGAAGACGTCGATGTCGCTCTTGCTGTTGGCGAGACCCGTAGGGACGCTGCCGACGAGGAGCGCGAATGCAGGATTCACACCTTCGCGAATCGAGTACTCGGTGACGGCTTCGTTCGCGGCCGACAGTGCCTGCGTCAGTGCCGTGGAGCTGGGGGCGGTTACCACCGGAGGGACGAGCTTGACGATTGCTTACGGAATGATCTTCCGGTCGGCGAGCGTGGTGACGTGCTGGCCGTTCGTCACCGTCGGACCGACGGAGGACGTGCCGGACGTCTGCCCTGCCCGGTTGGCCGCGCTGGGGACATCAGAGGAATTGACCACGGCCTGCACCGTGATCGGAACAGCCGAGAGTGCGAGCGCGCCGGCAGCGACAGCGGTGGTTCCGAGGGTTTTCGAGATCGTCTTCATGATGCGTACCTTTCAAACTCTTATAGCAACAGCTGGTCAACGCCTGCGACGCTACCACAGCGGATGTCGATCGCAATGGGGTCGAAAGTAGAGGATGCTCTTGCGAAAGGTCACCCGATTACAGTCTCTTCTGAAATGCAAGCGCGATCACGTCTGCATCATTGGGATTCAGGTGATCTCCGGCAGAGCTTGTCTCGGTGAGCAGGGACTGGTCGCTGACAGGTGTTCTTGGCGGCAGCGATGCGATAAAGAAATGCTGCTTCGAGACGTACATTCGTCCATCGGACTCGTCGAAGAACCAATCGAGATGCACGAGCAGCTTTCTCAGCTCGCCCGCGATCGTGACGCCCGTTTCCTCGAAAGTCTCACGCAGGGCCGCATCCCGGATCGACTCCCTTGCGTCCCGTCCGCCTCCGGGGATCTCCAGCCCTGCACCGTCGTCTCGTGGTGCGAGCAGCACATGCGACCCGTCGGCGGTGAACGCGATCACGTAGGCGGATTCGCGCAGCTGCGCCGCCTTCAATGGTGCGAATCTGGCGGTTCCCGTAGGCGATCGGAAGCGAACGTGACTGCTCCGGAAGAGGAGCCGGAGCAGATGCATCCGCAACATGCGGCTAGGGGGTCTCCGTCGACATGCTCTCGAACGCCTCCAGAATCGTTCGCGAGTGCTGAGAGGTGAACCCCCAGTGGAAGGGGAGGTTGAGGAGGCGGCGTCGCCAGTCGTCCGCCCGGGGGAACGTCGCGATCGGTCCCTCGACCGCAGCGCGTATCGCGGGGTCATCATGGGCCGCGTACAACCACATCGCGCGTGCCTGGATGCCCCGAGAGCGCAGGGTGCGCAGCACGTGATCCCGCTGGCTCTCGTTCTCCATGAGAAGCGACACCGGACCGAAGTCGGCATCGGTCGACCGGAGGACGGTCGTCGCAGGGAACGACTCGTCGAGCACCGCACCGAGTGCGGAGATGAAGTCCTTTCGCAAGGACACCAAGTCGGGAAGATGGCGTTGCGCCCGTGCGAGCGAAGCGGCACCCAGAACGGCGTTGAGCTCGCTGATGTTGGCGTTGAGCGACTGGGAGCTTCCCACCTTGTACGTGGTGGACTCGATGAGACCGTTTCTCTGCACGATCCGCCGTAGGGCATCCGCTTCCTGGCGGTCGTCGACGAAGATCGCCCCGCCCTCGCCGGCCGCGATCGGTTTGCTCGCGTGCAGGCTGATGACAGACATGTCTCCGAGAGTCCCTGCACGACGATCGCGGTCCTGGACGAGCAGACTTGCTGCCGAATCCTCGATCAGCAGACGCTTCTTCGTTCGCAGATCTCCGAGCGACGAGCTGAACAGGATGTCCATGTAGTGCATGCCCACGGTGATGGGGGCGTTCAGGCTCAGGGCGGCTGCGGCGTCGATCGTCGGCGTATCGGCCGAGGAATCCAGAAGATGGAGCGTCGAGCCGG
The DNA here is from genome assembly GCF_013410135.1 of Microbacterium sp. JAI119. Taxonomy (NCBI): domain Bacteria; kingdom Bacillati; phylum Actinomycetota; class Actinomycetes; order Micrococcales; family Microbacteriaceae; genus Microbacterium; species Microbacterium sp. JAI119. The sequence continues at coordinate 95,228 of NZ_JACCCK010000006.1, read as the reverse complement.
ACAGGGCCGCCGCCCGCGCAGCAGCGTGATAGCCGAAGTCGGGCACCGCCACTCTCCTGCCTCCGCGATCGGCCGCGTGGAACAGGCTGGCCATCAGCGCAGAGGTGCCGGAGGAGGTCAGCACGCAGTACCGTCCGACGGCATCCCCTAGGCGGTCTTCGAGGATGCGGGTGTACATCCCCCTGGTCCACTGGTCACCCTCGACCACGCTCTGCAGGTCTCCCTTGACATCGTCGAACCGGAGCCTCGGTGCGGCCCACGGCACGCCGGCTTCCTGTGCAAGGGAGTCTTCGATCATCGGTTGTTCACATTCCTCTCGATACCGGCGCTGATGAGGTACTCATCCGCATTCCAATTGATCTCGGCAGAGCCGTCGGCGGGGGTGGAGAGTGCCTGCAGCTCGGCGTCGATGACGCGTTCCGGGGCGAGCACGCTGATGCCGTAGTAGCTGGTGAGATTCTGCGAGGCGTCCTGCTGAGCGTTCAGGAAGGAGGCAAGTCTGTCCGAGTGGGAGGAACTCCACATCTCGCGCACCGAGGATGTGTAATGGTTCCCGAGCACCTGACTCTTGCCGATGATGCGGTTCGACGTCGTCGTACCGCTCAGACGGAAGACGATCTGAGTTCCGGGATACATGTCCTGGACGATGTGGATCGGGGCGGGCTCGCCGTCCCACTGCCCGACTCGCGTCGAACCCAGGTTGAGCCTGACGCTGGTCGACTTCTCGGGGAGATCATCCTGATAGGCGCGGAAACCCGATTCCAACCACTGCAGATCCTGAAGGTCGAGGGCGGCACTGTCCAACGACTGTGCTCTCCCCAGCTGGCACATCGGGCTGAGATCGATCGACGACGCGCCGAGCGCTTTCATGTCCGTCACGAAGCTCCGCCACTCACGGAAGTTGTCTTTCGTCAGGACGGAGATGATGTTCACCGTGATGCCGGACTCGATCGCCGCCCGCATTCCTCGGACGGCGCGGGTCCATGATCCTTGGCCCCGGTGCTTGTCGTTCGCCGCCTCTGCGCCGTCGAGGGAGAGCGAGATGCGCCTGACCCCTGAGCCGACGATGTGGTTCAACATCTTCGGCATCAGGAGCGTGCCGTTGGTGATGATCTGAAACGTCAGGCGCGGATAATCGGCCACGATGTCGAGGTATTCGTGGAAATCCTTCATCGTCGTCACTTCGCCGCCGGTGAGCGTGACTTCGAAAGTGCCCATCTCGCTGAGCTCATCAAGAATGGAGCGGAAGTGCGCCTGAGGCAGCGTCGGGCCGACGCCGTCTTTCGGAATGAACCCCGCGTTGACGTGGCAATAGTCGCACTTCAGATTGCATGTTTCGTTGAGGTCGATCACTGCGCGTAGCGGGCCGCGTGTGTATAAAGACGCCTCAATCGGATTCACGCGACCGAATCTAGCACTTCATCCACACGGAGCAACCCGCCGATCTGAAGCGTTCGATATGCGAGATCCAGATGGTCCAGATCGACAGGAGGTCCTCTTGCCTCGACGGGAGAGGACTAGTCGGACCGGTGATCGAAGTCGCTTCCGGGGCCGATCACCGGCCCTGCTAACGTCGAAGAGCAGCCGCTTTCCGGGTCGGTCGAGCTTTCCGCTCCCACCGGGACAGACCTGTTCCTCGCTCGGATGCGGCCGCTCATCGATATATGACGCAAGTGTGAGGACGATACGTGACGAATAGAGAACGAGTAGCGATCATCGGCGCCGGCCCCTCGGGCATGGCACAGCTGCGGGCCTTCGAATCCGCAGCCCGCGCGGGGGCGGAGATCCCTGAGCTGGTCTGCTTCGAGAAGCAGGCCGACTGGGGCGGACAGTGGAACTACACCTGGCGCACAGGACTCGATGAGTTCGGGGAACCCGTGCATTCGAGCATGTACCGGAACCTGTGGTCGAACGGCCCGAAGGAGGCGTTGGAGTTCGCCGACTACAGCTTCGACGAGCACTTCGGCCGTCCCATCTCCTCGTACCCGCCGCGCCCCGTGCTGTGGGACTACATCGCCGGACGCCTGGAGAAGAGCGATGTGCGGGAGCTGATCCGCTTCCAGACCGTGGTGCGCTGGATCGAGTTCGACGAGGAGCGCGAGGTCTTCACCCTCACCAGTGAGGATCTGCCGAGCGGCCGGTCGCACGTCGAGGAGTTCGATCGCGTCATCGTCGCCACCGGGCACTTCTCCTTCCCGAACGTGCCGGACTTCCCCGGGATCGAGACCTTCCCCGGCTACATCAGCCACGCCCACGACTTCCGAGGCGCAGAGGCCTTCGCAGATCGCGATGTGCTCGTGATCGGGTCGAGCTACTCGGCGGAGGACATCGGCAGCCAGGCGTTCAAGATGGGTGCCCGTTCGGTCACGGCGAGCTTCCGTTCGGCACCGATGGGCTATGACTGGCCCGAAGGCATCGAGGAGCGTCCGGTCGTCGAGCGCTTCGAGGGCAGCACGGCATTCTTCGCCGACGGGACCTCGAAGCATGTCGACGCGGTCATCCTGTGTACGGGATATCTGCACAAGTACCCGTTCCTGCCCGATGACCTGGCCCTGTCGTCGCCCAACAACGTCTACCCCGAAGGGCTGTACCGGGGTGTCGTGTGGCAGGGGAATCCGCGTCTGACCTACCTGGGCGCGCAGGACCAGTGGTTCACGTTCAACATGTTCGACGTGCAGGCCTGGTACGTGCGCGACCTCATCCTCGGCCGTCTCGAACTGCCCGACGAGCAGGAGCGCGCGGCCTCCATCGCCGAGTGGCGCGCCCGTTTCGACCGCATCGACTCGGCCGCGGCGGAGATCCGCTTCCAGGCCGACTACATCCGTGATCTCCTCCAGCTCACCGACTACCCGGAGTTCGACATCGACCGGGTCGTGGAGATCTTCCTCGCGTGGAAGCACGACAAGAAGGAAGACATCGTGGGCTATCGCGACCGCACTTACGAGTCGGTCATGACGGGCACGATCGCCGTCGTGCACCACACGCCGTGGCTCGAAGAGCTCGACGATTCGCTCGAGCGCTATCTCGACGTCGATCCGGACGCCACCGAGACGACACGGATCATCGCGGGTCAGCCGCGTGATGATGACCGCGAGGCGCTCGCCGCAGTCTGAGCCTCTCGGTCTATGCCCCTTCCCTCCGTCTGTGGAGGGGAGGGGCATCGTCACGCGGTGTCGCGCGTGCCCCGAAACCGGCCGACCCAGACCACGAAGGCGGCGGTGGCGATGATGATCGCGGCGATCAGCAGCACCCAGAGCGCCACGCCCCCGTAGCCGCCGTTGAGGTGGGGATTCAGGAACGGATACGGATACCACCATGGTTCGCCTGTCGCGGGCGCGATCACGAGGTTCGCCCGGATCAGCGTGTAGGCGACCCACACGATCGGGAAGATCGCGGCGATCCCGACCGCACTCCAGCCGAGCGCCCGACGGCGAGGCGCGAAGAGCAGGTCGACGAGCATGATGACCGGGATGACCACGTGCAGCACCTCGTTCGACCAGAGGACGGTCGAGCCCTGGGGCAGCTCGATCCCGCGCAGCAGCGTGTTGTAGACGACGCCGGTGACGATCATGTAGGTGCTGGCGCACACCAGGAGCACCGCCAGCCACCGCGGTTCGGCCGACGTGGTCTTCCGGTTCGCGAGAGCCCAGATGCCGCCGATGGCGAGGACCACGGCCGCCAGCACGTTGGAGAGGATCGTGAAGAAGCTGAAGAAGTTCGCCACGACCGTGGGCAGATGCGAGCCCCACGCGGTCTCCGAGCTGAGGGCGATCTCGAGAGTGCGCACCAGCTGGGCGACGATCGCCGCCACGGCCAGAACCGATGCTGCCAGTCGTACGTAGGGCCACCAGGTCGTCATTTCGCCTCCGAGCGAAACTGTAGCGTCACTCGCGGGCCGCGGCGGTGGGGGGCGATGACTCAGGCGCGTCGCCGCCACCGCAGACGCGTGATCAGCACGCCCAGCAGACAGAGCGCGCCGCCGAGGAACATCAGCGGCGTCGGCACCTCCCCCAGGATCGCCCACGACATCAGGATCGCGATTGCCGGCACGACATAGGTGGTGGCCGACGTCTGCCCCGCAGTGCTGCGCTGCAGAACGTACGCCCACGTCGTGAAAGCGATCGCCGTGGGGAAGATGCCGAGGTAGACGACCCAGAGCGTCGCATCGAGCGGTGCCGTCTGGAGCGAGCCGATGAGGTTGCCGATCCAGGGCAGCAGCGCGACGGTGCCGACCCCCGCGCCGAGCCACGTGAGGGTGGTGGCGTCGACACCCGAGGTGAGCAGACGCTTCTGCACGAGCGTGCAGCCTGCGTACATGACAGCGGCGAGGAGGGCGAGCAGGAGTCCCGTGATGTCGGGGCCGGCGCCGGAGGTGGAGTTCATGCCGATGAGCACGACCCCGAGGAAGGCGATGGGTGCGCCGATCACGAGCGGCTTCGGGAATCCCTCACGCAGGAACAGTCCGCTGAACACCACGACCATGAGGGGTGCGAGGTTAACGACCATCGCAGCGGTGCCCGCATCGAGGGTCAGTTCCGCGCTGTTGAGCGCGAGGTTGTAGACGCAGAACCAGCCGATGCCCCAGACCGCGATGAGCAGCCAGTGGCGTCGGGCGGGGATGCGGATGCCGTGTCGGATCGCGATGATCGTCAGCACGGCCGTGCCGACGGCCATGCGGAGCAGCGCCAGAGCGCCCGGGTCGTAGTGCGGACCCGCTCCGCGGATGCCGATGAACGCCGACGCCCACAGCACCACTGTGACCAGTGCGGCGGCGAGGACGAGCGCACCCGGCTTCTTCGGCGTCCCGGGGTTCGCGGGCATCCGGGGCTTCTCGGGTGCTCCGTCGTCGGCACGGATCCCGTCGGAGGTGATCTCGGGGTCGCCGGATGCGGCTGCTGGCATCCTCCGATCCTGGCAGGGGTGTCCGACATCGAGCGAGCCGCGCGAGTGCCATCCCCCGTCGTATTTCGGACGACGACCGCTCCGGTCGCGATATTCCATCTTCAACGGCCGCCGAGGCTGTCATATCGCGACCGGAGCGGTCGAGCGGCCGGAGGGCCGTCGAGGAACCCTTCGATAGGATGGGACGGCCCGAAGAGGGCCAGCTCATCGGCCGGTGCAAACCCGGCGAAAGCCAGGGGGTTACCCATGCCAGGAATCGTTATCGTCGGCGTGCAGTGGGGCGACGAAGGAAAGGGCAAGGCCACCGATCTGCTCGGTGAGCGCACCGACTGGGTGGTGAAGTTCAACGGCGGCAACAACGCCGGACACACCGTCGTCGTCGGCGACGAGAAGTACGCGCTGCACCTGCTGCCCTCCGGCATCCTGTCGCCCGGCGTCACTCCGGTGATCGGCAACGGCGTGGTCATCGACCTCGAGGTGCTGTTCTCCGAGCTGGAGGCGCTCGCCGCCCGTGGCATCGACGTCTCGCGGCTGAAGGTCAGCGCCAACGCGCACATCATCACGCAGTACCACCGCACGCTCGACAAGGTGACGGAGCGGTTCCTCGGCAAGCGCAACATCGGCACGACCGGCCGCGGCATCGGCCCGGCGTACGCCGACAAGATCAACCGTGTCGGCATCCGGGTGCAGGATCTGTTCGACGAGAACATCCTGCGCCAGAAGGTCGAGGGCGCTCTCGACCAGAAGAACCACCTGCTGGTGAAGGTCTTCAACCGCCGTGCGGTCACGTGCGACGAGATCGTGGAAGACCTGCTCTCCTACGCCGAGCGGCTGCGGCCGATGGTCGCCGACACGGGCTACCTGATCGCCGAGGCGCTCGACCGCGATGAGGTCGTGGTGTTCGAGGGTGGCCAGGCCACGATGCTCGACATCGACCACGGCACCTACCCGTTCGTGACCTCGTCTTCGGCGACAGCCGGAGGAGCGGCGACGGGCTCCGGCGTCGGTCCCGGTGCGCTCGACCGCATCGTCGGCATCGTCAAGGCCTACACGACCCGCGTGGGCTCGGGTCCGTTCCCGACCGAGCTGTTCGACGAGCAGGGCGAGTGGCTGCGCAAGCAGGGCTTCGAGTTCGGCACCACGACCGGCCGCCCGCGCCGGGTGGGCTGGTACGACGCCCCCATCACGCGCTACGCCACGCGCATCAACGGCATCACCGACCTCGTGCTCACGAAGCTCGACATCCTCACGGGCCTGGAGCAGATCCCCGTGTGCGTCGCCTACGACGTCGATGGCGAGCGATTCGACGAGGTGCCGGTCAACCAGACCGACTTCCACCACGCGAAGCCGATCCTGGAGTACTTCCCCGGCTGGAGTGAGGACATCTCGGTCGCTCGGACCTTCGAGGACCTGCCGCAGACGGCGCAGGACTACGTGCTGGCGCTCGAGAAGATGAGCAACACGCGCATCTCGGTGATCGGTGTCGGCCCGGAGCGCGACCAGGTCATCGTCCGTCACGACCTGCTCGACTGATCCGCACCCGATGACGCGCTTCTGGCTCGGCGGCTACGGCCCCGCGATGGACGGTTCGGCCGAGGGCATCGGCCTGCTCGCGGGGGACGAGGGCCGCGAGGCATCCACCCTCGCCTACCGTGGCACTGCGGTGGAGGTTCCGTCGCCGTCCTGGCTGGCGCAGCATCCGACCCTCGACATCGTCTACGCGGCACTGGAGGGTGACTCCGCGGTGCAGGCGTTCGTCCGTGCGGGTGAGGGTGTGCTGGCCCCGCTGGGTGCGCCCGCGCCGGTCGGCCAGTACGTGTGTCATGTGGCGGTCGCCCCGAACGGCTCGGCGCTGATCGCCAGCTGCTACGGCGACGGTCGTGTCGTGAGACTCGGGCTGGACGCGGAGGGGCGCATCGTCCCCGCGAAGGCGGATGCGGCGGCGGCACTCCGCGAGGCCCTGTTCGGGGACGACGCGGATCCCGATGCTCCCGCTCCCACCCCTCCCGGAGACGGCGTCGCGGCGGTGGACCCGTACGGCATGGGCGGCGACCGTGTCTCGCATGCGCACGCCGCGGTGTTCCTCCCCGACGGACGCGTCGCCACGACCGACCTCGGGTTCGACCTCGTGCGGTTCTGGCGGCAGAGCGGCAGCGGGCTGGTGCTCGACCACGAGGTGGTTCTGCCTCTCGGCACCGGACCGCGGCACATGGTGCTGCACCCCAGCGGGCACCTGCACGTGGTCACCGAGTACTCGTGCGAGGTGTTCACGCTCGCGCGCGCGGCCGACGGCACCTGGAGCGTCGTGTCGGTGGCGCTGACGAGCCCGATCGCCGAAGTGGGCACAGACTTCCCCGCCGAGCTCGCCCGCACTCGCGACGGGCAGTTCCTCTACACGGCCCTGCGTGGAAGCAACACGATCGCGGCGTTGCGGGTGCGCGGCGGAGGCGAGGCCTTGGAGTCGGTGGCGCTCGCCGATTCGGGCGTCGACTGGCCGCGTCACCACCTCGTCCACGAGGGCAAGATGCTCGTCGCGGGGCAGCGCTCCGACACCATCACTCTGATCGACCTCGACGAGCGCACGGGCGCGCCGCTCGGTATCCGCCACGAAGCGCAGGTCCCGACGCCGACGCACTTCCTTCCGGTGCGCTGAGGCATCGCGAGATCCGTTCTTGACCTCAACCTCACTTGAGGTTCTACTGTCGTCATCATGACTTCGGAGACCGAGCAGGCGGCGACGCCGGATGCAGCCGCAGCTCGCATCATGAGCAGCCAATACGTGTGGATCACGATCGGCGCGTGCGCGCTCGTGTTCCTGGGGGCGTTCGAGTCCCTGGCGGTCACGACGGTGATGCCGACCGTGAGTGCCGACCTCGGCGGCGAACGGCTATACGCGCTGGCGTTCGCCGGTCCTCTCGCCACCGGGGTCATCGGCATGGTGATCGCGGGAAACTGGGCCGATCGTCGGGGGCCGGTCGCCCCGCTGTACACCGCGGTCGCGATGTTCATCGTGGGGCTGCTCATCGCCGGTCTCGCCCCGAGCATGGAGGTCCTCGTCGCCGGCCGGTTCGCGCAGGGTCTCGGCAGCGGCGGCCTGATGGTGGCACTGTACGTCGTCGTCGCCCGGGTCTACCCGCAGGAGCTGCACCCCGCGATCTTCGCCGGATTCGCGGCTGCGTGGGTCATCCCCTCGCTGATCGGACCAACGGTCGCGGGAGCCGTGACCGAGCTCTGGAGCTGGCACTGGGTCTTCCTCGGTGTGGTGATCCTGGTGCTCGTGGCGCTGCTGATGGTGATTCCAGCCCTTCGCGGTCTCTCGAGCGACGGCGATGCGACGACACCGTGGGCATACGGCCGCCTCGGTTGGTCGATTCTGGCGGCGGCCGCGGTGCTGACGCTGAACCTGGTCGGCGACATCCCCGGTGTCGGCCCGGTGCTGGCGGTCGTCGCTGTGATCGTCGCCCTGATCGCGGTTCGCCCGCTGGTTCCCCGCGGAACCTTCCGCGCGCAGCGGGGGCTGCCCTCGGTCATCCTCGTCCGCGGGCTCGCAGCTGCCGCGTTCTTCGGCGCGCAGATCTACCTGCCGTACCTGCTCACCGATCGCTATGACCTGTCGCCGACCCTCGCGGGGCTCGCCCTGACCGGAGGTGCGCTCTCGTGGTCGGTCGCGGCGACGGTCCAGGGGCGGATGGGCGTTCGCCTCTCGAGCGTGACGGCGGTGCGCATCGGCACGATCCTGGTCTTCGTCGGCATCGTGCTGACCGTCGCGATCACAGCCATCAGGGCGGACGCCGCACTGCTCGCCGTCGCCTGGATCGTGGCGGGTCTGGGGATGGGGCTCATGAGCCCACGTACCAGCGCGCTGACGCTCGCGATGTCGACACCGGAGAATCAAGGCTTCAACAGCGGCGCGATGACGGTCGCCGATTCGTTCGGCAGTGCCATGGCGCTCGCCATCACGGGGACGCTGTTCACGGCGTTGGCCACCGCGGACCCGTTCCTGGGAGTGTTCGCCCTGGCTGCGGTGATCGCGATCGCGGCGGCGGTGCTCGCTCCACGGGTGAGCGCGGCCGTTGAACGGCGCGGGACACGGCCGGGGGGAGAAGCGTGAGCGGGGAAGCGAGGGAAGGTCGTGCTGGTGCCGTCTCCGCGGTGACCTCGCCGCGGAGGAGAGGCGAACGGAGCCGCACGGGCGCAGTTCACCTCGGAAGCCTGAGCAGCAGCGCCGCGTTGTGACCCCCGAAGCCGAACGATGTCGACAGCACTGTGCGGACCGGATGCCGTCGCTCCTGGTCGCGCACGAAGTCCCAGCCCTCCGCGTCGGGGTCGGTCAGGTTGATCGTCGGAGGCAGCACCTGGTCGCGCAGGGTCATCGCAGCGATCGCTGTCTCGACGACGCCTGCTGCGCCGAGCAGATGCCCGGTGGTGGACTTCGTCGCCGTGAGCGGAACCGACGGTGCCCTCGCTCCCAGCGCCTGCTCGAGTGCGATGAGCTCGGCCGCGTCGCCGAGCACCGTGCCCGTGCCGTGGGTGTTGACATGATCGACTGCGGATGCGGTCGTGCGGGCATCGGCGAGACAGGCGTTGATCGCCCTGGTCGCTCCCGCGGCGGCCGGATCCGGTGCCGTGGCGTGGTGGGCGTCGCTGGTCGCACCGAACCCGGCGACCGTCGCGAGAGGGCGTGCGCCGCGTTCGTCGGCGAGGTCTGCGGCCTCGAGCAGAACCGCGGCGGCGCCCTGGGCCATGACGAAACCGCTCCGCGCACGGTCGAAGGGGCGGGAGGCCGATGAGGGGTCATCGCCGAATCCGGTGACGACCGAGCGCAGGTTCGCATGCGCCGCGAGATGCAGCGGACCGAGGCAGTCGTCCATCCCGACGACCAGCACCGCATCGGCGTATCCGTGACGGATGCGCCGTAGGCCTTCGCCGATCGCGATGGCGCCGCTCGCGCATGCCGCTGTGACGGCGTGGGTCTGTCCGAGGAATCCGTATCGACGGCTGAGGATCCCGGCGACGGCATCCGCGGTTCCATAGACGGCGAGGCTCGGCGGCACCCGGCGCCGACCGGCCTCTCGCAACGTGCCGGCTGCCTCCGTCACCGCGTCGACCGGCCCTGATCCCGTGGCGATGATCACCTGCGCGGCATCCGCGTTCCACGGCAGGTCACCTGTGCCCGCATCATCCATCGCCTCATCAGCGGCGGTGATCGCCCACTGCTGCATCGGAGTGAGGTGGCGGACGAGTGGTGTCGGCAGGTCGGCGGGGGCGGTGAACCCGCCGACGACTCCGCAGACCTGCACCGGCCCGGAACCTTCGAGCTCAGGCGGAAGCCGCGTGATGCCGCTTCGTCCGGCGCGGACTGACGCCCACATGCTCGGCGCGGTGAGACCACTCGGGGTGATGGCGCCGATCCCGGTGACGACGACAGACCTCTCGACGCTCACGATGGCCTCCGCCCGAACGCCACGAGATCGGCGACCGCGGTGCGACGAATCTTGCCGCCGGAGGTTCGTGGGAACTCCGGTAGGCGGTGCCAGCGGCGTGGCACGGATGCCGGAGGGAGTCGGTCCCTCGCCCACGTGCGCAATGTCGCTGCCGGTGGCGCATCGCCTTCGACGACCAGGGTGATCCGCGTGCCGAGGTGATCGTCACTCTCGGCGATCACGCAGATGTCGCCGAGGCCCGGCATCCCGTCGAATGCACGTTCCACTTCGTCGAGGGCGACGGTGTGCCCGCCGGTGGTGACGACATCTCCGCTTCTGCCGGCGAACGAGAAGTCCCGGCCACGCAGCCGCCCCTGATCGTGCACGCTCGCCCAGCCGTCGGCATCCGTCAACGACGCGGAAGTCGTTCCCGGCAGGTAGCCGGTCGAGCACGAGGGGGAGCGCACCCAGAGCGTGCCGAGCTCGCCGGGTGCCAGATCATCGCCGTCGTCGTCGCGCACCCGGGCTTCCACCTGCGGGTAGAGCCGGATGCGTCCGTCGCCGGCGCGGTCGTCGCCGATGAAGCCGAGTTCGCCGGTGCCGAAGTAACTGAGCGTCCGGGTGCGGGGGAGTGCGTCGGACACTCTGGCTCGAGCCGACGCCGAGAGCGCGGCGCCTCCCGTGACGATCAGCTCGATGCCGTCGTACCTTCCCGGGTTGCGCCTCGCGGCGTCGGCGAGGGCGGCAGCCGCCGCCGGAACAGTGACCACTCGCGTGATGCGTTCGTCCCGCGCGCGGAGGGTGAGCCACAGGTCGTCGAGACGGTCGGCGACGTGCAGCTCGCCGCCGGAGGCGAGAACCTCGAACAGTGTGTAGAGAGTCAGGCTGTACGACATCGGGCCCGGTGCGAAGGTCGCGACGCGGTTGCTCGCACCCAGATATGTGCGCGAGACATCGATGTTCGCGGTGTACTGCGCGCGGGTCTTGAGGAAGGGCTTCGGTCGTCCTGTCGTACCGGATGAGGTGAGCAGCAGGAATGGGGCATCGTCGGCAGGATCATCGGGGTCGGCATAGGCGAGTGATCCGGAGTTCTCGAGGTCAGCGAGCCCGAGGATCAGACCCGGCCAGCCGCTCGCATCCAGCGCGGCTCGCAGCGCGGTGACATCAGTGATCACCGCCACCGCGCCGGTCGATGTGATCAGCTGCGTCTGCAGCGACACCGGCCAGTGCGCATCCACCACGCTGAGGATGCGATCGCCCACCTCCATCGCGACGACGGCGCGGGCGGTGTCGAAAGCACGGCTCAGACAGATGGAGACGACGGGCCGTGGCGTCGAAAGACCGCGTGCATCCGCCCGCGCCGAGGGGGCTGTGAGCAGGCGCTCGAGAGACGCCGAAAGCCGCCGCGACTCCGTGTGGAGCTCGCCGTAGGTCACGCCGGCATCGTGGTCGACGATCGCCGGCCGAGCGGGGTCTTCGACGGCGACACGGCGCAGCATCGGGGAGAAGGACGTGGTGGCTCCTGGGGTGGCTTTGCGTGGAGAGGATGGCGTCCCTATTGTAATGAACACCGTTCAGGTGAACGGTGTTCAGGAGGACTCATGACAACGTCGCGCGCCACAGACACCAGCGCATCGCTCGGACGCATCGCGGTGTTCGCCGCCCTGATCATCGTGCTCGGCGCGGTGATCGTGCCCCTGCCCGCCGGCGTGCCCATCACCGCGCAGACCCTCGGTGTCATGCTCGCAGGGCTCGTGCTGGGTCCGCGCCTCGCGCCTCTCGCCATCCTCCTCGTGCTCGTGCTCGCCGCCGTCGGGCTGCCCGTGTTGGCGGGCGGTCGTGGAGGACTCGGAGTGTTCGTCGGCCCGAGCGCCGGGTACCTCATCGGTTGGATCGCCGGCGTCGTCGTGATCGGCCTGCTCATGCGCACGGGGCGCTTCACCTGGTGGCGCTCCGCGATCGCGGCACTGGTCGGCGGTGTGTTCGTGGTCTACGCGTTCGGCATCCCCGTGCAGGCTCTCGTGACCGGCGTGCCCCTCGGACCCACGGCGCTGTCGAGCCTCGCGTTCCTGCCCGGCGATCTGATCAAGGTGACCGCGGCCACGCTCGTCGTCGTCGCACTCCGGCGCGCCTACCCGCGGGCCTTCGCCGACGGTGTGCGGGTGCGGGAGCCTGCGAGAGCGGTGGCGTAGGCGTCACCGCCGCGGACTGGCCGCTCGCGGAGGGGTGAAGGCTCCGACCCCGACGGCCTCGCGCTGACGACGTCGACGACGTTCGAGCAGCCCGGTGCGGCCGGGTGGCTCAGGCGTCTGACCCGCACGCTCCCCGCCGGTGGGGCAGCAGGCGCACCGGCGACGGCCAAGAGCACCAGCACCTACTACGGCGATATCAACAGCGCCCCGGCTGTGTGCGGCCTTCCGGCGGGGACCAAACAGTTCGGTCTCCTCAAGTCCACGACGGGACCGACCCCGGCAACGGGCACGCCGATCACCACGGAGTACGCGTATGACGCGTGGGGTCGCACGGTGGGGACGAAGACCAGCGGCGACACAGCGTGGTCGTGCACCGGGTACGACGGCCGGGGCAAGGTGATCTCCACGACGGTCGCCGGCCCTTCGGGCGTGGCGACGATCTCGAGCACGACAACGGAGTCGAGACGGGTGACGAACGGTGGATACACCACCGTCACGAGCGGGGTAGCGGTCGCAGGGTCGCCGAACGGCTCGACCATCACGACCGTCTCAGACCTGCTCGGTCGGGTCGTGAGCTACACGGACGTGTGGGGCACGGTGACCACGCCCACATACGATCCCGCTTCCGGGCGTGTGACGCAGATCTCGACGACCCCAGCCAATGGTGCGGCATCGGTGACGGCGTACACGTATGACGCCGACGGCAAGGTGAAGACGGTCACGGTCGATGGGCAGCAGCTCGCGTCGGTGACGTATGACGCTTTGCAGCGGTTGAAGCAGATCGCGTATCCGGATGGTTCGGCGTTGAACAGCGTCAGCCGTGATGCGGCGGAGCGGGTGATCGGCCAGGAGTGGCTGGTCGGCGGTCAGGTCGTGTCGGACGCCGTTGTGCGTTCGCAGTCGGGCCGTGTGGTGAAGCAGCAATCGTCGACGGGTTCGACGTCGTATTCGTCGACGTACGGGTATGACACCGCGGGGCGGCTGGTGTCGGCGACCATTCCTGGGCACAAGCTCACCTATGGGTTCGGGTCGTCGGGTGGGTGTGGTCCGAATGCGGCGGCGGGCATGTCCGGCAACCGGACGGGTTCGACGGATGTGTGGACGGCGCCGGGTCAGGCGGCCGTGACCACCACGACGACGTCCTGTTTCGACTGGGCGGACAGGCTACTGTCCTCGACAGTCACGGGGGCGGTCCCGGGTGCGACGACTGTCGCGGATGGTCTGTCGGCGTCGGAGATCGTGTACGACGGGCGGGGGAACACGGTTCGTCTGGGTGACATGCAGTTCTCGTACGATGCCGCGAACCGGCACATCGGGACGACGTATGACGATGGGACGACGGTGCGGATCGTGCGGGACGCGACCGGGCGCATGGCATCGCGGACGATCGATCCGGCGGGTGCGGAGCCGGCGGTGACGACGAGCTACCTGTATGCGGCGGGTGGTGATGCGGCGTGGGGGCAGAGGTCTGGTGCGGGTTTGACGCGGAGTGTGGGCCTGCCGGGTGGGGTGTCGTGGACGAACCAGGCGGGGGAGGTGACGTGGTCGTTCCCCGGGTTGGGTGGGCACGGCTTGGTGACGCGCACCGGCACGACGACAAGCGGGTTGTTGTTGTGGGATCCGTTCGGTCAGCCGGTGGACCCGGTCACGTTCGCGATCGGGACGGTCGCGTCGGATGGCACCGGGCAGGTCGCGGGGAACACCCTCTGGCATCAGGGGGCGTTGAAGCCCGCGGAGTCGGCGGGTTCGGCGCTGGTGGTGGAGATGGGGGTGCGGTTGTATGTCCCCGCTCTCGGGCGGTTCCTGCAGGTCGACCCGATCGAGGGCGGTGGGGCGAACGACTACTCCTGGCCGACCGACCCCATCAACGGACACGACCTCAGTGGGAGCGAATGGGATTGGGGGTTGACGCTTGACATCGGCTTGACCGTGCTTTCGGTTGCGTTGCTGGCGACGGGCGTAGGAGCGCCTCTAGCGGGAGCGATGCTCGTTGCGCGAGCAGCGACGTTCGCAGTTCGGGTCGCGAAGGTGGCAACGGATGTCGTGAAGGCAGGTCAAATTCTTGTTCGAGCATCGAAGTACACGCGCAGCGTTGCCGGAGCGGCCCGGGACATGATCGCTTCTCCGCGGGCGGCTGCTTGGGCCGGCAGGGTCTGGTCTCAAGGTAGTCGAGCGACGGAGCGGCTTTCGAGTCATGCTACTCGGATGAGAACTGGCCCGTCGGGTCGGTGGGTGCGAGGTCCTGGCGTGTCCCAAACAGGGAGACCGAAAGTAAACTTTGGGAGGAACGGCGTACGCCACAACTTTCACGTCTGGTTGGAGTGAGCGAATGGCCGAGGATAGTCAGGAAGCGTTGATTCAGCGGATCATAAGAGAAGGTGCGATCGGCTTTGTCCGGCGTGGCAGCTCCAACTCGTTCTATGCGAGGTTCGAGTCCATTCCAGGTGACGATGGAGTTCTCGTAGAGATCACGTTCAATCCCGAGTTTGTCGAACTTGGGGGCCCGGACCCAACAGACGTTGTCGTCTGTTGGGGTGACCTCGCCAGAGTTTCGGCGTGGCTGGATGAATTTTTGAACGGGCTTGAAGTCGAGTGGAGCCCCAGACACCTTCGTCGTCAGCTGGAACTGATTCTGTTTGGGGCCGAGGCGAAGCAAATGACGAGATTCGATCCCGATGATCCTTGGGATGTCGCCGATACGGGTATCCCGCCGCACGCGTAGGCGGATGGTCTGTCGGCGTCGGAGATCGTGTACGACGGGCGGGGGAACACGGTTCGTCTGGGTGACATGCAGTTCTCGTATGACGCCGCGAACCGGCACATCGGGACGACGTATGACGATGGGACGACGGTGCGGATCGTGCGGGACGCGACCGGGCGCATGGCATCGCGGACGATCGATCCGGCGGGTGCGGAGCCGGCGGTGACGACGAGCTACCTGTATGCGGCGGGTGGTGATGCGGCGTGGGGGCAGAGGTCTGGCGCGGGTTTGACGCGGAGTGTCGGGCTGCCGGGTGGGGTGTCGTGGACGAACCAGGCGGGGGTGGTGACGTGGTCGTTCCCCGGGTTGGGTGGGCACGGTTTGGTGACGCGCACCGGGACGGCGACGAGCGGGTTGTTGTTGTGGGATCCGTTCGGTCAGCCGGTGGACCCGGTCACGTTCGCGATCGGGACGGTCGCGTCGGATGGCACCGGGCAGGTCGCGGGGAACACCCTCTGGCATCAGGGGGCGTTGAAGCCCGCGGAGTCGGCGGGTTCGGCGCTGGTGGTGGAGATGGGGGTGCGGTTGTATGTCCCCGCTCTCGGGCGGTTCCTGCAGGTCGACCCGATCGAGGGCGGTGGGGCGAACGACTACTCCTGGCCGACCGATCCCATCAACGGACCGACCTTAGTGGGAGGAAATGGTCTTTCGCGCCCTCGACGGGTGGTGATGGACGACTAAACTCGTTGATCGGATCCTTTGGAGTTAATAAGGTCACGAAAGCTCTCAAGCGCACGCAGCGCGCTTCCGTGGACGCGAATTTTCGCGCAAAGGCGAACTCGACGTTGACGATAGCTGCGCTCAGGGTGGCGTTAGCTGGCAAAGCAGACTGGAAGCGGGCAAGCAATGGCCTGATCGTGTGCGGGAGCTTCGTCAGCCCGGGCGGCGGAGGGACAACACTTGGCGATGTCTTCTTGACAGACCGGCCAACCAGTACTGTTCTGAGGAGACCCGAACTCTTGAACCATGAACTCAGACACGCACAGCAGTGGGCAGGGTGGGGGGGCGGAGTTCTCTCTGGCGTATGCCGGGGAGACTTTGAAGTCCCTTCTTCGGAGTGAGGATCGCGCATGTCGTAACTACTTCGAGATGGATGCGAACCTAGGAGGAGGCGGATATGAGTGCTAACAAGCGAGGTTTCGCCGCCCTGTTCATTTTGCTCTCGGCGGTCGGGCTTTCGGGGTGCCTCTGGAGCGCGGGGAACGAACGACCGATGTCAATGACGGTGAGAGACGGGGGGTACGTCTTTCACTGGTGCGGGGAGCCAACGGGGAGCTTCCAATATCTTGAAATCAACTACGCGACGTTTACCCCGGGGCGTGAGGACTTCGTCGCGCTTCGGGCAAAGGGCGATTTCAAGTTCCAGCCGGCTGATGAGTTTTCGTTGTCAAATCCTCCAGCGGGTCTTGAGGTCGAATACGACTCCGCAATTCCTGTCGAGAACGCAAAGATGCTCATATTCGTCGACACCGGTGATTCGGAAGACGAACTCAACGGAATTTCGGCGATATTCAGGACTGAGGGTGCCGCGAAGCTTGACGGGAGGTGGCTATATCCCTCGGGAACTGTTCATGACACCCCGTGTGAGATGCGAGGAGCGCAATGACTTGATATCGCTGATGCCGCGGCGGTCGTATTAACAATCTCTCGCAGTGCAGACGTCGGATGGGGGTGGTGAACTTGACCCTCGTTCATGCTGGCACGATTCTCCCGAATTTGATCATTGGGCTGCTGGCCGTCGTTTTAGGGATGCTTACTATTCGCTATCTTTGGTGGCTTGATGGAGTCGGATCGACGTGCGGCGGAGCGTGCTTTCGCCGCGGGGCGGTACTTGGATTTCTTGCGCGCCGTCAGAAGCGATAAAGGCGACTTCGATCAGACGGTCATGCGAGCATTGATTCCCTCAGTCGATCTTGAGGAAGTCGATTTCAGCGCGGGGACTACCCCGAACACTCTGTTCGAACTGGCGGCCGCTGTTTGGGACGTAGACGAACGTCTCGCGATCTCGATGTTCCGCGAAGCCGCGAGCGGCGGCTCGAGTTCAGCGCTCGCAGCGCTCGGCGAAGGTCTCAATTGGATCGGTGACCACGAAGAAGCCACGCTCTGGTTACGAAAGGCGATCTCTGCGAACGCCGGAGATGCCGCACGTCTGGCAGGGCTCCTGGGCGAGAGTCTATTAAGCGGGGGGGACTCAGTTGGGTTCAGTGAGGCTGAGCATCTGCTCAAGCGTGGCCTTGCGGAGTCCGAAGAGTTTGGGGTACCGCTGGCGAAGCTTCTCCTTGCTCAGCAAAAGGTGGCAGAAGCGCGCGAGCTCTTGGAGCGGTTGGTTCGCGCGGACGTGTACGGAGCAGCGCTTCTGCTTGGCAATCTCCTCGCCGAGGAGCCGGGGAACTTCGAGGCAGCTGAGGCCGCCTACAGGGCGGGTATAGCCAGCGGTGATGGCCACAGCGCTCACAATCTTGCGGTGATGATGCTCGAGAACGGTGAACCTGCTCGGGCGCGGGAGCTTCACGAGCTCGCGAAGCTGATGGGGGATTCTTCCCCCCTGGAGACCGCACGCGATTAGACGCCACTCAGCCTGCCAGTGGAGCGTCGGCGAGCAATCGTCGAGTACTGCATCACGCATGGCGCAGTGGTCCTTCTGCTAGTTGCCAGTGCGGGCTCGTCTGGGGGCGTGCGCTCAAGCCGAGTTCACCTGACGTTGATCGGGATGCGAAGGGCGGTCCTCCCAACAGGTCCGTTAGAAGTCGCCACGGAGAAGCAATGGGTGAAGTTGGAAAAGGTAGCGGGCTCGGCGGCAGGTGCTCGAGTGGGCAGTTTGCTCTGGGGTAGCGCTGCGAGTGTGTTGACGGTCGCCGTGAGTTGGGGCACTTCGTCGTGGTGGATCGGTGCATGCGTGTGTCTATTTGCGGCGGCTGCGTTCGTACGATCGCTCTTCCTCGGGGTGTGGGTGGAGCCAGGCGCGGTTGTCGTGTGCACCTGGTTTCGCAGACGCCTCTTCAGATCGGGAGAGATCGTGGCCGTCGACATGCAGCTCTATTACGGAGCCGGAGGAGCGGGTGTGGGCTGGCTCCCGTTCGTGGGTTCGGTTCGGATGATCGAGCTCGAGCGTGTCGAGGGCAAGCGAGTTCCGTTGCCATCGACGATCGGTCGTCGAAACCATGTGTTGCGTCTGGCGCGACGGATGCGTGAGGCGCTCGACCTCCCTCTGCGCTGAGATCAGCGCCATCTCGTCCGCCGACGCCACGCCGCAGGGAACAACTCACCCGTGACTCGGCGTTGCTCATGAGCGAGACTGGGCCACGTAATCGGCTCACGGAGAGGTGCGACGCATGAACACTGCGGAGAAGACCGACGAATACGACCTGATCGTGTTGGGCGGTGGACCGGTGGGCGAGAACGTCGCCGACCGAGCCGTGCAGGGCGGACTCACCGCGATCATCGTGGAGAGCGAGCTCGTCGGAGGTGAATGCTCCTACTGGGCGTGTATGCCGTCGAAGGCATTGTTGCGTTCGGCGCAGGCGCTCCGTGCCGCGCAGCACGTGGGCGGTTCGTCCCAGGCGGTGACCGGAAAGCTCGATGTGCGCGCCGTGTTCGACCGCCGCGACTCGTTCACCAGCAATTGGTCCGACGACGGTCAGGTCAAATGGCTCGACTCGGCCGGCATCGACCTGGCCCGCGGCCACGGCCGCATCACGGGTGAGCGCGAAGTGACGGTGACGGATGCCGATGGCGCCGAGCGCGTGCTCACGGCCCGGCACGCCGTCGCCATCAGCACCGGCTCGGATGCCGTCATCCCGCCCATCGATGGTCTCCGCGATGCCTCCCCGTGGACGAGCCGGGAGGCCACCAGCGCCGAAGAGCTGCCCGAGAGCCTGGCCGTTATCGGCGGAGGCGTCGTGGCCGTCGAGATGGCGACCGCCTATGCCGCACTCGGCTCGAAGGTCACGGTGATCGCCCGCAGCGGTCTGCTCGGCGGGATGGAGCCCTTCGCGGGCGAACGCGTCGCCGCGGGCCTCAAGGAGCTCGGCGTCGACGTGCGCACCGGCACGGGCACCGCATCCGTCCGTCGCGGCGCGGACGGCGTGACCATCACCCGCGATGACGGTGAGGAGATCACCGCGACCGAGGTGCTGGCCGCGACGGGTCGCTCTCCCCGAAGCGGTGACATTGGCCTCGACGTCGTGGGCCTGGAACCCGGTCGCTGGATCGACGTCGACGACACGCTCCGCGTCCCCGGATCCGACTGGCTCTACGCGGTCGGCGACGTCAACGGCCGCGTGCTCCTCACCCACCAGGGCAAGTACCAGGCGCGCGCTGCCGGCGATGTGATCGTCGCCCGTGCCAAGGGCGAAGACGTCGACGACGCCCCGTGGGGCCGTCACGTCGCGACCGCCGACCAGGCCGCCGTCCCGCAGGTCACGTTCTCGATTCCCGAGGTCGGGTCGG
This sequence comes from Microbacterium sp. JAI119, assembly GCF_013410135.1. Lineage (NCBI taxonomy): Bacteria > Bacillati > Actinomycetota > Actinomycetes > Micrococcales > Microbacteriaceae > Microbacterium > Microbacterium sp. JAI119. Next base: position 75,501 of record NZ_JACCCK010000006.1, on the reverse strand, counting down.
TGGGGCTCACCGAGGCCCAGGCGACGAAGGCCGGCATCGCGGTGAAGGCCGTCGACTACGACCTGGGTTGGGTCGCCGGCGCGAGCCTCTACGAAGACGGCTTCGAAGGCCAGGCGCGACTCGTGGTCGACACCGACCGCGACGTCGTGATCGGTGCGACGTTCGTCGGACCCGAGGTGGCGGAACTGGTGCACGCGGCGACCGTGGCGATCGTCGGCGAGGTGCCGATCGCCCGCCTCTGGCACGCGGTGCCGTCGTACCCCACGATCAGCGAGATCTGGCTGCGACTGCTGGAGGGCTACGGCCGCGACTCCGCCTGATGGACGTCAGGGCTTGATCCCGCGATCAGGGGCAATCCGTTCGAGTGATCGCGTCGAACAGGATCCGGATTGTTTCTCATATTGACGAGCGCGGCGCAACCCTCACCCACGATGTCGCACCCGTCTTATACGCTCATACCCACATCCGAGGAGGCAGGACCATGAAGGCTGTACTCGCAGGAACCGTCATCGCCGAAGCTGACGAGAGCGATCTCGCCCGCATCGAGGGGAACTGGTACTTCCCGCCGGCGTCCATCACGCCCGGAGTGCTCGTCGAGAGCCCCACGCCCTACACCTGTCCCTGGAAGGGAGCTGCTCAGTACTACTCGGTGCAGACCGACGGTGAGCTCCACACCGACTACGCGTGGTCGTATCCGAACCCCTACCCCTCCGCCTTCGATCGGGTGGGCAAGGACTTCTCCGGGTTCGTGGCCTTCGATCCGCGCGTCGAGGTCGGCCCGTAGACATCTGAAGAGCCCCGTAGGCATCTGAAGAGCCCCGTAAGTATCAGAAGAGCACAGACTCGTCCGCTCGCACATCGATCGACCGACTGGAGACCAGCCCATGATCGAGTTCCGCAACGTCACCAAGCGCTTCCCCGGCGGCGCCCTCGCCGTCGACGACTTCAGCCTCGTGCTGCCCTCGCGCAAGACCACGGTGTTCGTCGGCTCGTCCGGCTGCGGCAAAACCACTCTGCTCCGCATGATCAACCGCATGGTCGAGCCGACTTCCGGCGAGGTCGAGATCGACGGCGAGAGCGTGCTCCAGGGTGACCCGGTGGCCCTGCGCCGACGCATCGGCTACGTGATGCAGAACTCCGGCCTCATGCCGCACTTCACGGTCATCGACAACGTCGCCACGGTGCTGCGGCTGACCGGTGTGAAGAAGGCTGCCGCCCACAAGCGCGCACGGGAGTTGCTCGACACGGTGGGTCTCGACCAGGCACTCGCCGAGCGGTACCCGAGCCAGCTGTCGGGCGGTCAGCAGCAGCGCGTGGGTGTGGCTCGCGGCCTCGCGGCCGACCCGAACATCCTGCTGATGGATGAGCCCTTCGGCGCGGTCGACCCCATCGTGCGGGCCGACCTGCAGCAGGAGACCCTGCGGCTGCAGCATGAGCTCGACAAGACGGTGGTGTTCGTCACGCACGACATCGACGAGGCGTTCCTGCTCGGAGACCAGGTCGTCATCCTCGACAAGGGCGCGCGCATCGTGCAGGTCGGCAGCCCCAGCGAGATCATCGAGAACCCCGCAGACGACTTCGTCTCGGCGTTCATCGGCGCCGACCGTGGTCGCCGCGCCCTGCACCTCAAGCAGACTCCCCGCGGCACGGTCGTGGTCGACTCCGAGGGGCGCACCCAGGGGTCGATCGTCGATGTGCCGGATGCGGTGACCGACGCGCTCCTGAGCGAGGAGAGCGTGACGAAGGGCGCTCCGTGAACTGGATCGTCGACAACATCGGCCTCATCCTCGAGCTGACCGCCATCCACCTGCAGCAGAGTGCGATCGCGATCGTGCTCGGCTTCGTGCTGTCGCTGCCCCTCGGGTGGGTCGCGTGGCGCTATCAGCTGGTCAAGGGGCCGGTCATCGTCCTCACCGGACTGCTCTACACGATCCCCTCCCTCGCGCTGCTGATCCTGCTCCCCTCGATCGCCGGCTATCCCGCCCGCAGCCCCGTGAACCTCATCATCGGCCTCACGATCTACGCGGTCGCGATCCTCGTGCGGGCCGTGTCCGACGGCCTCGACTCGGTCGACCCCGCCATCCGCCAGTCGGCCACCGCGATGGGATACGGCGGCTTCCGCCGATTCTGGACGGTCGACTTCCCGCTCGCCGGCCCCGTGGTGCTCGCCGGTCTCCGCGTGGCAGCCGTGAGCACCATCTCCCTCGCCACGGTCGGCATCCTGGTCGGGGTGACCAACCTCGGCTACCTCTTCACCAACGGTCTGCAGCGACGCATCCTCGCCGAGGTCTTCGCCGGAGTGATCGCCGTCGTCGTGATCGCCCTCCTCATCGACCTGCTGCTCATGCTCCTTGGCCGTGCCCTCATGCCCTGGACGCGCGCCGCCAAGACGCCGTCCGCGGCGAAGCAGACCGCCGCACTGGGGGCAGCCGCATGAACGTCTTCACGGAAGCCTTCGCCTGGCTCTTCTCCCCCGACCGGTGGGTGGGCACCTACTCGCTGCCGGTCCTTTTCGGCCAGCACATGTACTACACGTTGATCTCGGTGCTGATCGCCGGCGTCATCGCGATACCGCTCGGGTGGCTCATCGGCCACACCGGCAAGGGCCGCGAGATCGCCGTCGCGGTGTCGGGTGCGGCGCGCGCCATCCCGTCGTTCGGCCTGATGGTGCTGCTCGTGCTGATCCTGGGCGTGCTGCGGGTGCCCGAGGCCGCGATCATCACGTTCGTGCTCCTCGCGATCCCCTCCCTCCTCGCCGGTGCCTACACCGGGCTCGAGGCCATCGACCGTCGCGTGCTCGACTCCGCGCGCTCGATGGGCATGACCGAGTGGCAGGTGTTCTGGAAGGTCGAGGTGCCCCTCGGACTCCCGCTGCTGGTCGGTGGCATCCGGGCGGCGCTGCTGCAGGTGATCGCCACGGTCACCATCGCCGCGTACGTGAACCTTGGCGGCCTCGGCTGGCCGATCATCCAGGGCATCCCCCTGCGCAAGTTCGACCAGGTGCTCGGCGGCGCGATCCTCGTGGCCGTGCTCGCGCTGGTCGTCGACCTGATCTTCGCCCTCCTCCAGCACGCCGCCGTTCCCGCGGGCTTGCGAGCGCCGACCACGAAGCGCCGCTCCCGCGCAGCCGCCGCCACACCGGCACCGGCCACTGCCTGAAACACACCACAGCCGAAACACGTTCCACAGCCTCACCCCCGTTGTCCCAGAGAAGAGGAAGTCCCCATGTTCACAGCACGGAAGTCACGTCTCGCCCTCGCCGGTGGAGCCGCGCTCGCCGCGGTGCTCGTCCTCGGCGGTTGCGCGAACAGCAACCCGCTCGACGCCCCGAGCGAAGGATCGAGCTCCGGCGACGACACCATCGTCATCGGCTCGCAGGCCTATTACTCGAACGAGATCATCGCCGAGATCTACGCCCAGGCGCTGGAGGGCGCAGGCTTCGACGTCGACCGACAGTTCAGCATCGGCCAGCGTGACGCCTACATGCCCGACGTCGAGTCCGGTGCGATCGACCTGTTCCCGGAGTACACGGGCAACCTGCTCGAGTACCTCGACAAGGACGCGACCGCCACCAGCCCGGACGACGTGTACGCGGCCCTGAAGGACGCGCTGCCCGACGGCCTGACCGCTCTCGACTACGCCGAAGCCTCCGACCAGGACACCTACACGGTGCTCAAGAGCTTCGCCGAGGAGAACGGCCTCACCACGATCGGCGACCTCTCCAAGGTGACCACCCCGGTCACGATCGGTGCAGCACCGGAGTTCGAGCAGCGCCCCTACGGCCCCGCGAAGGCCAAGGAGGTGTACGGCGTCGACCTCGGCTTCTCCGCGACCGGCCCGACCACGCTGGAGTCCCTGCTCGCCGGTGAGATCCAGGTGGCGGACATCTACTCGGCCGACCCGGCGTTCCAGACCGAGGACATCGTCGCGCTCGAAGACCCGGAGAACATCATCCTGGCCTCGAACGTCGTGCCGATCGCCTCGAGCGACGTCGCCGACGAGATCTCCGACGTGATCAACGCGGTCAGCAAGAAGCTCACCGCAGAAGAGCTCGTCGCCCTCAACGTGCAGAGCACGGTGGACCAGAAGTCGGCGGAGGACATCGCCAAGAAGTGGCTGTCCGACAACGACCTCAGCTGAGTCGCACAGACAGAAGCGCCCGGACCCGCACAGGGTCTGGGCGCTTCGTCGTTGCGGGGTCAGATCCTGGCGTCCTGCTTCGGCACGAGGACCTGCTTGATGATGATGAGGATCGACGCGGTCACCGGTACCGCCACCAGGGCACCGAGCAGACCGAGCAGGGTGCCTCCGGCCAGGGCCCCGATCACGACCAGCGAACCGGGGACCGACACCGCCTTGTTCATCACACGTGGGGTGATCACGTACGCCTCGATCTGCATGTAGACGAGGTAGATCGCCGCGAAGACCAGGGCGGCGATCGGGTTGGTGAACAGCGCGAGGCAGGTGCCGAGGATCCAGAACAGCACGGAGCCGACCAGAGGGATCAGCGTGATGCAGAAGGCGATCGCCGCCATCAGCGGCGGGAACGGCAGTCCGAGGAACAGGTACAGGAGGAAGGCCAGCGTCGCGTTGCAGAACGCCAGGATCACCATCCCCATCACATAACCGCCCACCGAGTCGGTGATCTGGTCGGCGATGTCTCCGGCGCGAGCCCGGTCGCGGGCCGGGGCGAGACGCAGCATCCCCTGCTTCATGGTGGGGAGCGATGCGAGGAAGTACAGCGTGAGGACGAGCACGACGATGGCGCCGGAGATGCTGGTGGCGATCGAGGCGCCGACGGCGAGGGCGCCGCCGCCGATCGTGGCCAGGTTGCCGAAGTCGGTCAGGAACGACTGCACCTGGGCGACGAGGTCCTGGAACTGATCGCCGAACTGCGCTTCCAGGGTCGCGTAGATGTCGCTGTGGGTGAAGTCCTTGATCATGCCGGGCACGGACTGCACGAAGCTCACGATCTGATCGATCACCACGGGGACGATCATCCAGATCACCAGGGCGAACACGACGATGAGCGCGAGGATCGTGATGACGACCGAGATGACGCGGGAGAGACCGCGGCGCTCCAGGAAGCGCACGGCGGGGTCGAGTCCGAGCGCACCGAACAGCGCCAGTGCGATGTAGATCAGCACCGTGGACAGGTTCGACAGCGCGAGACCGATCACGATCGCGCCCAGGCCGCCGAGAGTCACCAGGAACCCGAACACGAACGGACGATCGATGCGCGTCCAGAAGGAGCGGCTCGGCGTCGTCGGCTCGATCACGACCGGACGAGGCGAGTCGGCCGCCGACGCGATCACCGCGGCGGCGGGGTCGGATGCCGAGTGCCGACGGCGCCCGGGGGTCGGTGCGGCGGGAGCGGTGGCGGGTGCGTCCTCGTCGTGCGGCGCGGTTTCCGGCGACTCTTCGTTGCTCATGTGCTCACGATAGCGGTGGCCCGGATCGAAACCAGGTTGTCACGCGGCTCTAGAGTAGGGGGCATGACCGCCGCCGAAGACCCGAAGGCCGAACTGCTCCGTCTTCGTGCCACCATCGACAACATCGACGCCGCACTCATCTTCATGCTGGCGGAGCGCTTCCGCGCCACCCAGCAGGTCGGGCATCTGAAAGCGGAGCACGAGATGCCGGCGTCGGACCCGAACCGGGAGGAGCAGCAGGTCGCACGACTGCGTGCCCTCGCCGAGGAGGCGCACCTGGATCCGGAGTTCGCGGAGAAGTGGTTCAACTTCGTGGTCGCGGAGGTCATCCGCCACCACACCGAAGCGGCCGAGAGCCGCTGAGAAGGAGGTGCCGGACGGGCGACGGTGTGTGCAGCACTCGCCCGTCCGGAGCATGAGGTTCATTGACCAACTAAGTTCAATGAATAAACTTAGGGAGAGACTACGGATCGCGCGGCGATCTGTCAACAGCTCGCAAGGAGCGAGCCTCGGAAACGGGAACACATGCTGAGCACGGATGACGGCCTCGACACCCAGGCGTCCGTTCGGCGCGCGAACCTGCGGCGGGCACTGCAGCTGGTCTTCCGGAACCCGGGAACGCAGACGCGCGCGGGCATCGCGCGCTCGACCGGTCTGACCGCCGCCACCGCGTCTTCGCTGGTGGCCGAGCTCATCGAGAACCGGCTGATCGTCGAGGGGGAGCAGGCGGCGAGCACCGGCGGCAAGCGGGCGACCACCCTGAGCGTCGACGCGGGTCACCACGTGATCCTTGTGCTGGTGATCCAGCCTCGTCATGCCGACATCGCCCTCGTCGCGCTCGACGGCACCGAAGTGGACGGCCGACGCGTGAACTACTCCGTGGAGAACCGCGACCGAACCCTCGACGATGCCGTCGCCACCGTGGCAGCGGAGTTCGGCGGTCGACTCCTCGCCGCCGGCGTGCAGCTGCCGGGCACCACCGACGGACGTGTGGTGCTCGAGAGCGTGCAGCTGAAGTGGCAGGGCGTCCCCCTCGCGGAGCGGTTCGAGCGGGTGCTCGGTGCGCCGGTGCTGCTGATCAACGACGTCGACGCTGAGGCCATCGCCGAAGCCGGCATGGAGGAGTCGCCGTCCGGCTACCGGCTCTTCATCCACCTCGGTGGCGGCGTCGGTGCGGCCGTCACCCTCGACGGCGAGCTGGCACCGGGGCCCCGCGACCGTGCGGGGGAGATCGGGCACGTGCAGGTCGTGTTCGGCGAGGCGGCCCGTGCGTGCCGATGCGGTCAGCGCGGATGCCTCGAGTCGGCCGCCGCCCTGGGCGCGATGCTGGGCGAGGAGTTCTCCGACGCCATGGACGCGTCCGAGATCCGTGCGCTCGCCGCGCAGGCCGACGAAGAGCAGCTCGACGAGGGCGCACGTGCACTGGCCAGGGCTGTCAAGCTCATCAGCGCTCTGCTCGATCCGATCGAGGTGGTCATCGGGGGACCCGCGACCGAGCTCGGACCGCGCTTCCTCGACAGGGTGCGGAAAGAGACCGAGTACCCCGCTCGCGGGACCGCCCAGGTGCCGGTGCGCTACGCCGATCCTCGCGTGTCGCTCGCGGCCGGGGCGGCGCAGGCCGCCCTGACCTCGGCCTTGGGTGTGCGGTGGAACCCGGAGCAGCTGCGCGCCGCATCCACGTCGCGCAGCTAGGGCACTCGTTCCGAAAAGGGCAGGGCCGTCGCGACCTCCGGGATGAGGCGGCGACGACCCTGCTGTGGACCCGCGTGCGGTTTACCTAGACGTCATCAGGAAGGTTCGCTCGAGATGCGTTTGGCCCGATCAAGGTCATCTGATCGAAGAAGTTTCGATGCCTGAAGGATCTCGATACCGAGAAGATGCCCATCTGCATCGAAATCAAGGATGATCTCCCCCACTCCGTGAGGGTTTCGAATCTCCGGTACTTGTGCAACAGATTCCCCCGCTTGCACTTCGCGCCCGACCGTGAGGTAAGCGGCATCCACTTCGGGGTCATATCTGATGTGCATCAGCGGTCACTTCACGCTGCCGGCGGTCAGTCCGCCGACGAGGCGCTTCTCGATGAGCATGAACAGGATGACCACGGGCAGGATCGCGACGATCGAGACGCCGAACACGTATTGCCAGCTGGTCTCGTACTGACCGACGAACTTGGTCAGGGCGACCGACAGCGGCTGGTTCTTGTCGGTCGACAGGATCACCAGCGAGGCGGCGAACTCGTTCCAGCACGCGACGAACGTGAAGACGATCGCGGTGACGATGCCCGGCCACACCAGCGGCAGGTTGATCTTGAACAGCACGGTGAAGCGTCCGGCTCCGTCGATCTGCGCGGCCTCGTCGACCTCCTTGGGGATGCCCGCGAAGAAGGAGTGCATGATCCACACCGCGAACGACAGGTTGAACGCCGCGTTGATGAAGATCATCGCCATCCAGGTGTCGCCGAGTCCGAGAACGGTGAACTGGCGGAACAGGCCGGAGGTCAGCACGGCCGGCTGCAGCATCTGTGTGACGATCACGAGGAACAGGAACACCATGCGGCCGGGGAACTTGAAGCGTGCCGTGTAGTACGCCGCCGGAAGTGACACCAGCAGCACGAGCAGCGTCGCGAACACGGCGATGACGATGGTCGAGATCAGGTTGTACGGCAGGGGCGTCTCGGGGGTGGACCACATCGAGATGTAGTTCTCCCAGTGCCACTCGGTCGGCAGGTAGGTGGGATCGACGGACCGGATCTGCGCCTTGGTCTTCACCGAGCCGAAGAACATGATCAGGTACGGCAGCACGAAGATCGCGAGCACCAGGAACCCGGCGACCGTGCGCAGGATCACGCGGGGCAGCGTCACCTGGTCTTCGGTGTAGCGGCGCTTGCGTCCGGGGGTCGGAGGGGTGGTGCGGCGGCCGCGGCCTCCCGCGGTGGTCACGAGCTCGGTCTCGGTCACGGTCATGATCAGACCTCCTTCATGGGCTTGACGATCTTCACGTACGCCGCGACGATCACGATGACGATGAGGAACGCCACCACGGAGAGGGCGCTCGCGACGTCGACCTTCTTCTGCAGCTCGATGTACTTGAAGATCAGGGTCATGATCGTGTCGGCGCCGTAACCCGGGATCGAGCCGGTCATCACCTTCAGGATCGGCAGCGAGTTGAACACGTTGATGATGTTGATGAGGATCGCCACGGCCAGGGCGCTGCGCAGTTGGGGCAGCACGATCGACCAGTAGGTGCGCGCGGGGCCGGCGCCGTCCATCTTCGCGGCTTCGATCGCATCGGCCGGGACCGACTGGAGCCCGGCGAGGATCGTGTACGTGGTGAAGGGAAGCGACACGAAGATCGCGATCACGATCGACCAGGTGAAGGCCGTCGCAGGGTTCTTCGTCCAGCCGTAGCCCACCGCGTCGTCGGAGAGCCCGATGTCGTAGAGGAACTTGTTGAAGATGCCGAAGTACGGTTCGAGGCTGTAGTAGAACACCATGGTCGTCATCACGACGGAGGCGGCCCACGGCACGATCACGGCCATGCGCACGAGCTGACGCCCGGGGAAGGCCTTGTTCAGGATCTGCGCCAGACCGAGCGAGATCACCACCGTGAGGGTCACCACCGCGACCACCCACACGATCGTGCGGAAGAAGATCGGCCAGAACTCGGTGAAGGTGAAGACCGTCACGAAGTTGTCGAAGCCCACCGAGCCCTTGTCGAGGCCGGACAGGGAGATGTCGCGCGTGGAGTTGAAGAACATCACCCCGGCGGGGAACAGCACCACGCCGAAGATGAGAAGCAGCGCCGGTGCGATCCAGGGCAGCGCCTGGAGGAGGTCCTTTCCGCCCGGCCTGCCGCGCGTGGCATCCGGGGTCTTCGGAGTGCGGGGGCGGCTGCTCGCCGCCCCCGCGAGGTTCGAGGACTCTGTCTTCTGGCTCATTCGGGTACCCGAACCTCTCCGATCAGCGGGCTCAGCCCGCGTCGACCTGTGCCTGGATCTCGGTCAGCACGTCCTGCGCCGGCTTCGACTGCAGCTGGCCGAACAGCGACTTGAACGCACCGTCGGCGGCGGACCACTTCGGGTTCGTCGACGGGTAGAACTGCGCGTCGGGCAGCACGTCGAGGAACGGCTTGAGGGCCTCCTCGCCGGAGAGCTGCTCGGCGCCGGACTTGGTGACGGGGAGGAAGCCCTCGGCCTGCACCCACGGCACGTACACGTCTGCCGAGTAGTAGTAGTCGAAGAACTTGGTGATCGCTTCCTTCTTGTCGTCGTCGTTCTGGAACGCCATCAGCTGGTCCATGACGCCGAGCGTGAACGGCGAGCCGTCCTTCGTCGGGATCGGGACGATGGAGTAGTCCAGGTCGGGGTTGTTCTCCTCGATCTGGCCGACCGTCGGCGGGAGGCCGACCTGCATGCCGATCTTGCCCTGGATGAAGATGTCCATCAGCGGGGAGCGCTGGGTGGACCCGGGGTCGGCCTGGGTCGCGCCGGCGTCGATCATCTTCTTGATCTGCTCGGCTCCGACCAGGTTCTCCGGGGTGTCGATCGTGATCTCCGACGCGTCGCCGAACGATCCGCCGCCGCCCCACAGCCACACGGCGGCCTCGGCCTGAGCCTCTTCCGATCCGAGCGGCATGCCGTATCCGGCGACTCCGCCCCCGAGCGCGGAGACCTTGGTCGCGGCGTCGAGCAGCGAGTCCCAGTCGGTCGGCGCCTCGACACCGGCCTGGGAGAGGAGCGCGTTGTTGACGAACAGGGCGCGAGCCGAGGCGATCAGCGGCAGGGCGTACGCGGTGCCGTCGACCTCGGCGTTCTTGAGGAACGACTCCTGGAAGTCCGAGTAGGTGTCGTCCGAGACGACGTCCTTCGTCGGGTAGAGCAGCTCATCGCCGACGAAACCCGCGAAAGGCCCGCCGTTGTAGATGTCCGGTGCCTCGCCGGCCTGGATCTTGGTGGAGACGACCTTCTCGAGGTTGTCCCACGACTGCACCTCGAGCTTGACCTTGATGTCGGGGTTGGCCTTCTCGAACCCGTCGATCACGGTCTCCCAGTTGGCCTTGGTGCCGTCGGAGTAGCTCGGGACGAGGAGGTCGAGCGTGGTGGATCCTTCCGCGTCGCCGCTGTCGCCGGAAGAACCGCCGAACCCGCACGAAGCGAGCGAGAGCGTGGCGACGGCCGCAATGGCGGCGGCGCCGAACCGCAGTGACTTCTTCATGTGTATTGCATTCCTCACTGTGATGTCCGAACCCTCGGCGGCGGGGCCGCGTCGGGAGGGGGTGTGGTGCACAGTCGCAAGCACATCACGCGACAGTGCGTGGGTGACCGCTTCGCCGGGAGGCAACCGCGATCGTTCAAGCCGGGGCTCGGGTGGAACTTGTCCGATTATTTGTCAGGAGAACAAACAAATCAAGGTAAAGCTGTTGACGACTCGATTCGACGCCATACTATGATCGAATCAAGCTTGAAACGATCACAAGTATGCAACATATCGCCAGAAAGGCACCTCGATGACTGAATCGCTGCCCGGCGCACACATGCGCGAAGAGCTCAACTCCCAGCCCGAGATGTGGACTCGGGCCGCAGACCTGAAGGCCGAGCAGGAGCTGCTCCCCGCTTCCGGTGCCCGGATCGCCGTCGTGGGCTGCGGTACCTCGTGGTTCATGGCGCAGTCGTACGCGGCGCTGCGCGAGTCCGCCGGCCACGGCGAGACCGACGCGTACGCGGCATCCGAGGCCTTCCTCGACCGCGGGTATGACGCCGTCGTCGCCCTGACCCGCTCAGGGACCACCAGCGAGGTGCTCGAGCTCGTCGAGCGCATCAAGGGGCGCATCCCCACGGTCGGCGTGATCGGAGACCCGGACTCGCCGCTGGTCTCGCTAGTCGACGACGCCGTGCTGCTGCCGTTCGCCGACGAGAAGTCGGTGGTGCAGACCCGTTTCGCCACCACGGCCCTCGCCCTCTTCCGCGCCTCGCTCGGTGAGGACCTCTCCGGCGCCATCGCCGACGCCGAGGCCGTGCTCGCCGAGGACGGCGACGACGAGCTGCGCGACGCGGAGCAGTACACGTTCCTCGGTCGCGGCTGGACCATCGGCCTCGCCCACGAGGCCGCGCTGAAGCTGCGCGAGTCGTCGCAGTCATGGACGGAGGCGTACCCGTCGATGGACTACCGCCACGGTCCGATCGCGATCGCGGCCCCGGGCCGCGTCACCTGGCAGTTCGGCGAGGCGCCCGACGGCCTCTCGGCGCAGGTCGAGGCCACCGGTGCCCGGTTCGAGCAGCGGGCGATCGACCCGCTCGCCGACCTCGTGCGCCTGCACCGCACCGCACTCGACCGGGCCGTCGCCCGAGGCCTCGACCCCGATCAGCCCCGCAACCTCACGCGATCCGTCATCCTGGATGCATGACGCAACCCGCCGCCGGAGCCGACCATGACCCGAGCTGACGGGACGACCGACGTCCCCGACGTCGAGCGGGATGCCGCAGGGGAGAAGCTCGCCGCCGTGCGGACTCTCGGCGGCGGCGCGCCCGTGCTGGCGTTCGACGTGGGCGGCACCGACATTAAGTCGGCCCTGTTCGATGCCGACGGCACGGCTCTCGGGCTGCGCCGCACGCCCACGCCGATCGCCGAGGGCGATCGCACGCAGGTGCTCCTCGACCGCCTCGAGGTGCTGGCGGGAGAGCTCCGCGCCGCGCACCCCGACGTCGTGCCGCAGGCCGTGGGGCTCGTCGTCCCGGGGATCGTCGACGCGGATGCCGGGCTGGGGGTGTTCGCGAGCAATCTCGGATGGCACGACTCCCCGTTGCGCGATCTGGCCGCAGAGCGTCTCGGGCTCCCCGTGGCGTTCGATCACGACGTGCGTGCGGCGAGCTGGGCGGAGCGACGACTCGGCGGTGCGCGTGACTACGCCGATGCGGTGGTGCTCGTGATCGGAACCGGGATCGCGGGTGCCCTGCTCGTCGGGGGCGTCCCGTACACCGCGGGAGGATATGCGGGCGAGATCGGGCACTCCCCGATCGCGGACGGGCCGATCTGCGCGTGCGGCGCTCGCGGCTGCCTGGAAGCCGTCGCCTCGGCCGGAGCCATCGCCCGTCGCTATCAGGAGGCGACGGGAATCTCCCCCGAGGGGGCGAAGGACGTGATCGCGCGCGCGGCCGCGGGCGATGAGACCGCTGCGGAGATCTGGAACTCGGCACTCGACGCTCTGACGATGTCGCTGGCTCAGCTGACCGCCGTCGTGGCGCCGGAGGCCGTGGTGATCGGAGGCGGGCTGTCGCGTGCCGGCGGCGCCCTGTTCGACGAGCTGCGCACGCGCTTGGCCGCGCGCCTCAGCTTCCACCGCATCCCCGCTCTGGTCCCGGCCGAGCTCTCCGGCAACGCGGGTCTGCTGGGTGCCGCGCTTCGAGCTCGGGAGCTCACGTGATCCTCACCGTCACCCCCAACCCCGCACTCGATCTCACCTGGCGCGTCGACCGACTCGTCGAAGGGGGAACGCACCGCGCGGACCCCGGAGCGGCGCGCGCGGGTGGCAAGGGGCTCAACGTCGCCCGCGTGGCCCATGCCGAAGGGACCGAGGTGCTCGCGGTCACCACCGTGGGCGGTCGGGTCGGCGAGGAGTTCGCGGAGGAGCTGCGGGCGAGCGGCGTCCCGCACGCCCTGGTGCCGGTCGCCGCCGAGACCCGTCGCAGCATCGCGGTGGTCGATGAGGCACTCGGCGACACCACGATCATCAACGAACGCGGCGTGAATCCGACCGACGTGGAGTGGGCGGCACTGCTTGCCGAGGTGGTCGAACGGCTCGCGGGCACCCGGGTGCTCGTCGTTTCCGGCAGTCTGCCGCCCGGTGCGCCCGAGTCGTTGATCCCCATGCTCATCGCGGTGGGAAGGGATGCCGGCGTGCCGGTGATCGTCGATACCTCCGGCCTTGCTCTGCTGCTCGCCGCCGACTCCGGAGCAAGCGTGCTCAAGCCGAATGCGGCCGAGCTGGTCGAGGCCACCGGCATCGCGGACCCGGTCGACGGAGCCCGATCCCTCATCGCCAGGGGCGCGGAGCTCGTGCTGCTCTCGCTCGGCGCCGAGGGCATGCTCGCCGTCACCGCGGCCGAGCTCGTGCACGCGCGCCTGGACGAGCCGCTCTCCGGCAACCCGACGGGTGCGGGCGATGCCGGTGTCGCAGCGTGCGCCGTGCTGTACGCCGCCGGGGTGCGCGACCCCGAGCAGATCCTCCGCCGTGCCACGGCATGGTCCGCCGCCGCGGTGCTCACGCCACTCGCGGGCGACATCTCCTCACGCTGGACCGAGCTCGAACAGCACTTGCGCATCTCGCGCCCCGACCCTGAATCCTTCCGGAAGGACCCCTCGTGACCCTCGTCTCCGCTCGCGACCTCGTCTCCGCGGCATCTGCTGCCGGCACGGGCATCGGCGCTTTCAACGTGATCCATCTCGAGACGGCGGAGGGCTTGGTTCGGGCAGCCGCGCTCGCACAGCTCCCCGTCATCCTGCAGATCTCCCAGAACTGCGCCGACTATCACGGTGGGCTCGAACCCATCGCCCTGGCGACTCTCGCGGTGGCACGGCGCGCGCAGACCCCCGTGGCTGTGCACCTCGACCACGCCGAGCGGCCGGAGCTCGTCGACGAGGCCATCGCGCTGGGCTTCGGCTCGGTCATGTTCGACGGCGGGGCGCTGCCCTACGACGACAACGTGGCGCTCACGGCGGCGGTCGCGGCGCGTGCGCACGAGGCCGGCGTGTACGTCGAGGGTGAGCTCGGCGAGGTGGGGGGCAAGGACGGAGCCCATGCGCCCGGTGTGCGCACCGACCCCGACGAGGCGCGGGCATTCGTGGCAGCGACGGGAGTGGATGCTCTCGCGGTCGCGGTGGGCTCTTCGCACGCGATGACCGACCGCACCGCCTCTCTCGACCTCGACCTGATCGGGCGCCTTCACGAGGCTCTCCCCGTGCCGCTGGTGCTGCACGGATCGTCCGGTGTCGCGGATGCCGTGATCGCCGATGCCGTGCGAGCCGGCATGACCAAGATCAACGTCTCCACGCACCTGAACGGCTACTTCACGCGCGCCGTCCGCGAGAAGCTCGACGCGGACGAGCGCCTGGTCGACTCCCGCAAGTACCTCGCGCCGGCCCGCGATGCCCTCGCGGACGAAGCCGCGCGCATGCTCCGGCTGTTCGCGTTGCAGACGACGGAAGCCGTGGCCTGATGAAGCGGGCCGCCCGGCTGAACGCGATCCTCGACCTGCTGGCTGCGAAGGGCGAGGTGACGGTCGAAGAGCTCGTCGAGGAGTTCGAGGCTTCGTCGGCGACCACGCGTCGCGACCTCGATACGCTCGCCGAGCAGCGCCTGCTCACCCGGACGCATGGCGGTGCGGTAGCGCAGACGGTCGCCTATGAACTGCCCATCCGCTACAAGAGCCACCTGCGCACGCATGAGAAGGCCAGCATCGCGCAGACCGCCGCCGGCCTGGTCGCACCCGGCATGGTGGTCGGGCTCTCCGGCGGCACGACCACGACCGCGATCGCCGCTGCCTTGGCCGCACGGGACGACCTCGCGGGGAGCGGTGGCATCACCGTGGTAACGAATGCCGTGAACATCGCTGCCCAGCTCGCCACGCGCCCCGACATCAAGGTGGTCGTCACCGGTGGCGTCATCCACTCGCGCAGCTACGAACTGGTCGGTCCGTTCGTGGAGCAGCTGCTGCGCGGAGTGCGGCTCGACATCGCCTTCATCGGTGTGAACGGGATGGACGCCGTCGCCGGTGCGACCACACAGGACGAGCGCGAGGCCGCGGTGAACCGGATGATGGCCGAACGCGCGCGCCGAGCGGTCGTGGTGACCGACGGCAGCAAGCTCGGCGTCGAGGCGTTCTCGACCGTCGGCGGCGTCGAGCTCTTCCCGACCGTGATCACCGACGCCGGGGCTGACACCGAGGTGCTCGCAGCGCTCCGCGCGGCTGGATACGCGGTGCTGGTCGCCTGACGCCGCCGCACGGAGCGCGGTCATACTCAAAGTATGACTACGACGATCAAGGTGAGCGACGACCTGCGCGACCGGCTGAAGGAGCAGGCCGCGCGTGACGGTCTCACTCTCGGCGCGCATCTCGCTCACCTTGCCGACGCGGAGGACCGCCGTCGGAGACTGCAGTCGCTGAAGCATGCGATCGAACGGACGGCTGCGGCCGACAAGCAATCGCATGCTGCAGAAGCCGTGGCCTCGGCTGGATACTTGGATGCCGTGACCACGCTGGCCATCGTGCTGCCGATCACGACGACCGACCGGGGCTGGCCGAATCACGTCGTCGTGGACGGGCCGAGCGGACTGGACCGGCCGTCGTGGATCATGACCGAGCAACCTCGCACGCTTTCCCGCGACCGCCTCACGGGGACGGCAGGTGAGGTCACGGAGGAATGCCTGGCCTCGGTACGCGTCTGGCTCGGCGACTTCCTCGAGCTCTGAAGAGCGTCGCTCCCCCGGCACACCCCAAGGGCCCCGACGTCCCCAGATCGTCGAGGCCCTCTGAGGGTGCCGCGGCGGCCTGCCGCATCATCCTCGAGCAGATGGTGTCCGTGTCGTGTTCGCGCTCCCCAGTGCGCATGATCCCCAGATCCGACTGCGCCTCCCTCGCGCCTCTCCCTTCGAGGCCCTTCGCATGGCACCTTCCGAAGAACAGGAGCGAGCGGCCTCCCTTCTGATACATCGAATGGAGGAAAAGTTTCAGAATCCGCTGCCGTGGCACTGGAACGGGGCGCTCAGGCCGGTCTCGGCGGATGCCCGCGCGAGCGCGACGGCCGGTGCGGCACCTTCGGACAGGCCGGTGTGCACGGCGCTGAGGAGCTCGGCCGCGACGTCATCCGGAACGGCGACGGGGGCGGCGATCACGCAGTCGGCACCCGCGTGCAACCACACCCGCGTCATGCCCAACGCCTCTTCGCCCCACCGCACCGAGGAGCGCCCGAGCTCGCACGCCGACAGGATCACGGTCGACGGGACCTTCGGGATCAGGTCGACGTCGTAGCCGAACAGCACGCCGTCCGCGAGCTCGAAACCGGAGAACAGGGGGTTGTCCACCGCGTGCCTGCCGTGAGCCGCGATGTGGAGCACGTCGGTGGCCGCTGCGAGCTCGGTGACGGCGGCGACCGTCGCGTCCGAAGGCACCAGGATTCGCGGAGTGCGGCCGGTTCCCCGCCAGGTCGCCGCCGCGCGCTCGATCTCGTCGGCGGCGCGCGCTACCCGGGGCCCGGCGGCGAAGCCGATCATCGACGGTGCCGTCGTCGTGCGAGAGGGGACGCCCAGCAGGCGGGAGGCCGACGTCGCGAGGGTGAAGGGGACGCCGGAGATTCCGGGGAGCATCGCCCAGGGAACGCCGCCGAGCACACCGGGCACCGTGATCGCGAAGCGAGCTGCGGACGGCGCGGCGGACCTCACCGGGTCGAGCAGCTCCGCGTCGAGGACCGCCAGCCGTGAGGTGAGCGCCCGCTCGGTGACCGCGCCCATCAGTCCCCCACGCGTCAGCGCGGCCATATCGAGATCGGCGCGGAGGCCGTCGAGCGCCGTCTGCACCCGCCGCCACGACAGGTCGACGATGGTCGCGCCGGCCGATGTCGCGACCACGGCCTGCAGGTCGGATCCGGTGAAGATGTATGACAGGACCGCCAGGTCGGGGGCGAGCAGCGCCGTCGCCTCCGCGAGCCCGAGCCGCTCTCTGGTGCCGCCGGAGCCCGTCGCCGCCCACTGCCGCTCGCGTACCCTGTCGCGCAGTTCCCGCACTCTGGCATCCGTCGTCCAGTCGCCCCCGGCCAGCTCGGCGCGCAGCATCCGCAGCTCGGCCAGGTCCACCGCGAGCGACTCATCGTGTGGGGGTCGCACCGGGGCGACCTGCTGGCTGAGGTGGCGCGCACGCTCGGACCACTCGAACAGCGTGGCGGGGTCGCGCAATCGCGCCGCAGCGGAGAGCCCCGCGAACATCAGATCGCTGCCGTGCATCGCGACGGAGGCCTGGAGGTCGAGGGCGCCGAACGCCTGCTGCCAGGCGGTGAGCAGCTCGAGGCCGTCGGCGGCGGCGCGCAGGGCGTCGCGGTCACGGCCGGCAGCCGCGGCGCGCGCGGCACGCACCTCCTGGGCGCGGATGCGCAGCGGTGTCGGGGCGGTGTCGGCGATTCGCGGCAGGCGGCCGGAGCCATCACGGCGTGCACTCAGCCGCAGCCCCGTGGCCTCGGTGTGGAAGCCGCTCCGTTCGAGGGCTTTCGCCGTCCGCGCGAACGCCGCGTCGTCGATGCGGAGATGCGGCTTCGCTCGCTGCTGCGCCTCCAGCCGCACCGCCTCTGCTCGGGCCGCCCACCCGTCGTTCGCGAGCGCGGTGAAGCGTCGCGCTGCGGTGCGTGCTGCGCGTTCGGCTGCGGCAGGATCATGACGCAGGAGAGAGCGAGCCAGATGGAACTCCGACTCGCCTCTGGCCTGTCGCATCCGTTGGGTACCGAACTGGGCGGCGACCTGCTCGAGGAGTGCTTCGGCCTCGGTGGTGAGTCCCGCGTCGCGCAGCACCTCCGCGCGATCGAGGTCGCTGATGGCTGCAGCGAGATCGCTGATCGCGGCGAGCGTCGGGCGGGAACGTGTCATGAGCGTGAGCGCGGTGACGAGGTCTCCTCCGAGCAGGGCCGCGTACCCGAGGTTGTGCCTGGCCTCGGCGAGTGGCTCCTCGTCGCCGTTCGCCTCGTACACGGCCACCGCACGCTGCAGATCCTCGATGCAGGTCTCGAGTTCGCGCTGCTGCATCCGCACCACCGAGCGGTTCATCAGGCAGTTGGCGAGCTCGGTCGTCTCGTCTCCGATCGCGCTGATCGTGTCGATCGCACGGCTGAGTTCGATCTCCGCCTCGGCCAGCCGACCACCGTGCATGAGCAGTGTGCCGAGCTGTCCGCTGAGCACCGCGATGGTCTCGCTCCGCAGACCGGGCCGGCCGAGCGCTTCGCGGCACAGCTGTTCGGCGGCTGCCGGCTCCCCCGTCTGAGCGAGGACGTAGGCGACCGTGCCGTCGATGCGTGCGCGGAGATCGGGGTCGTCGGCGCGGACGGACGCCGCGCCGAGGGCGCGCCGCGCCTGCGCGAACCGCCGGGCGTTCGCCGCCTCGACTCCGCGCCGGTGCAGCTCGATCGCGGACAGGGGCATCCCTCCAGGATGCCGTGCTCCAGGGCTGCGGGGAAGAGCGCGGATCGAGCGCGACACTCGCCGGGAGAAAGTTCATTCGTCGGATGACGCGCCGCGTCCTGATCCGGCATTCGTGCATTCGTCCTGCAGGTGCACCGCCGGACGCCCCGGTCAGCCGCCCGGCACCAGGACGAGCCGCCCGCATCGGTACGGACGGCTCGTCCCGGGGGTGCGTCAGACGGGATCGATCGGGCTCGGCAGCGACTTCAGGACGGCGGCGACCGCCTTCGCCGCAGCGCTGGGGGTCGCTCCGCCGACCGGCACCGTACCGAGCTGCGCGGCGACCCGCGCCGCGACATACGGTGCCGAGAACGACGTACCGCTCCACACCGCGAAGCCCCCGCGGTAATCGTCGGGGTCGATCGTCTCACGGCGCAGACCTTCGACGTCGGCCCTCGTCGCCGCCTGGGCGCCTCCCACGAACGCGGGCGAGGTGCTCACCACCGCCGCTCCGGGTGCGTAGGCCTGCACCCACGGACCGATGTTCGAGAACAGGGCGACCGACTGGCCGGAAGGATTCAACGCTCCGACGGAGACGAGCGGCGCGTCCTTGTCCCGGCGGATGCCGTTGTCCGCGCCCGGCCATGGCCACAGGGATGCCGGGAAGGAGGGGCGATCGATCGCGTCGTTCCCCGCGGAGCACACCACGACGCAGCCGAGTTCGCGTGCCTTGGCGAGCAGCTGGTAGAGCGTGAGGCTGAACAGTCCGTCGGTCGGCGTCTCGTGGTAGTAGCTGAGCGACAGGTTCAGCACATCGATCGGGAAGCCCGTCTTCGGGTTCTCGCGGTGGCGCGCCAGCAGCGTCACGACCTGGGCGACCGTCTCGAGGAGCGTGCTCTCGTCCACGACGCCGAGCGCCCCCGCGACCCGGATCGAGAGGATGTCGGCGTCCGGAGCCGCCTGTCGGACGATGCCCGCGATGAAGGTGCCGTGTCCCGCGACCGCGTCGATCTCCCCGTCGAGCTGCCCGTACAGGTCGGGATAGCGCTCCGGATCGGCGTCATCGGTCAGCCCGACCGGCACGCCGTCGAGGTCGACGGTGCGGGTGACGATGTCAGCGGGAAGCCAGGCGTGCTCGCCGCAGCCGGTGTCGAGGACAGCGACGACGGGTCGTCGTCCGCGCTTGGGGCTGGGACCGCGCACGGGCGCAGGCCCCAACCAGGTCACCGGCTGTCGTGCTCCGCGTCCGGGCTCGAGGTAGTCGTCGCTGCCGCCGGCGCCACCCGCACCGCGCACCGGGTTGGTGCGGGTGAACGGATTGGTGCGGGTGAACGGGTTCGTCCTGGTGAACGGATTGAGCCCGACCGGATCGATGGAGAGCACGTGGTCGAGGCTCGTGCGCGGCATCGTCGAGCGGGACATGCGGCGTGCGCGCTGGAGCACGCGCCAGGCATCCGGTGCGACGGGCGATTCACCGCGCACCGGCTCGTCCGGCGTGCGCAGCCGTGCGCGCAGGAAACCGGGAACTCCCGGCACGAGTTCGCCGTCGACCGCTGAGCGGGTGTCGTCCTCGATCTCGAGCTGCCAGCCGAACGTGTCTGCCGCGTCGCGGAGCGTGCGCACCTCCCGGTCGTAGGCCTCCTCATCGCCGAGAGCGCGGGTGATCAGCAGGCGTTCCGGCAGGTACGCCGTCGGAAACGCACGGATACCGTCCACCGGCTCCGTGCTCGGGTCGAGCGCCGTGCCCCGTCGGATCGATCCCTCCGCGCGGTCCTGCCAGGTCCATCCCTTGGGCTGATCCATGCGTCATCCTCTTCCTGCGGGTGGACCCGCGTCTTCATCGACGGGCGGCGCCCGTGGTCACAGCTCGAACTGCGGGGTCGCCAGTGTGCGCGTCTCGTCCCCGATCACGGTGGTCAGCTGAACGCGCGTGAGGCCGGGCGGGACGTCGTCGAACACGAAGCGTCCGGTCTCCTCCGGCGTGATCGACCTGGTCTTCTCGCCCTGGGTCAGGACGATCTCGGCGGCTGCGGTGTCGACCCAGCCGTCGACGCGGCGGCGTCCGGAAGCCGTCGTCGTCACGTGCAGCAGGATGCTCGTCGATCCGTCGCTGAACTGCAGGGTGAGCGCGTCGGCCTCGCCCCGCACCGCGCCTAACTGTCCTTCGACAAGAGTGAGCAGCGCGTATTCACGGTTCAGCCCGTCGGCGGCGACTGCGGCGACCATGCGGTCGATGAGGCCGGCGGGCATCGGATCGACCTCGCTCCACAGGGAGCGGAGCCGGGCGAACACCTGGGCGTCCTCGTTTTCGGTCATGCGAATCCCCCTGCCTGCGCTGTCGGTGGCGCGTCCAGCAGGGCGCGTAGTTTGGCGAGGCACCGGTTCCGCGTGGGGCCGATGCTGCCGACGGGCATGGCGAGGTCGCTGGCGATGCGGGCGTAGTCCGGACGATCCTCGAAGGCGATCACGCGCAGCAGCTTCTGGCAGCGCTCGTTCAGACGCCGCACAGCCGCCCACAGCCGCCGGTTCTCGTCGCCGAGGGTGGCGTGCTCTTCGGCCGACGCCTGTTCGGGCAGCAGTGTGTCGAGGTCATCCGCTTCGGTCGTGTCGACCTTGCCGTGCGCTTTCGCGACTTTCCAGGCCTCCCGGCGGGCGGTGGTCGTGAGCCAGGCCGATACGGCCCGTGAGTCGCTGATCGAGTCGTGGCCGCGGACGAGTCGCAGCCAGGTGGTCTGCACGACGTCTTCGGCGAGGGTGCGCTCCAGCCCATAGGCGCGCACGACGTGCCAGAGCACGGGCGTCATCAGCCGTACGAGCTCGTCCATCGCGCGGCTGTCGCTCTCGCGCCATGCGTCGAACAGATCCGCGGCGCGCTCCCAGCGTGCGCGCCCGTCGTCCGAGGCAGGATCGTGAGCGGTGCCGGGTGCACCGTCGATCATGAAGCCCATTGTGATCACATCTACCAGGAGCGCGGCAAGGGCTTTCTGATACATGTCTGCATCCAAGAATCCGCGCGGATGATCGTGCGGGGAGGCCCATAGAAGAAGTCGATACCGTTGAGGGGTGATCCCCCTCGCCATCGTGCTGTTCCTCAACGCCGCCTTCAACGTTCTGGTCTGGCCGCAGTTCTACAAGCGCGTGTCCAAAGACCCCCGCGCGCGGGACGAGAACGGCAAGGCCACGGCGTTCCTCAAGGTGCATGCCGTCCTCATCGCGGTCGCGCTCGTGCTGGCTCTCGTGTCCCTGTTGGCGGGGATCGCCGCGCTGACCGGAGCGCTCTAGCGCCGACCGCCTTCTCCCGGGAGCTCAGGCCCTCTCGTACTGCTTCGCGTGCTCGGCCCAGCGGGACTCGACGGGCAGAGCGCGCAGCGCCCGGTTGCCGAGGGCCATCGCCACGGCGACGAGGCAGAGCGCTGCGCACACCAGGATGGTCCACTCCCGGCCGATCCAGGCGAGGCCGAAGCCGGCGATGAGTGGTGCCAGCGGCATCGCGCCCATGCCGAGAACACCGGCAGCGCTGTTGGCACGCCCCAGCAGGTGACTCGGGGTCGCGACCATGAA
Source organism: Microbacterium sp. JAI119 (assembly GCF_013410135.1). Classification (NCBI taxonomy): domain Bacteria; kingdom Bacillati; phylum Actinomycetota; class Actinomycetes; order Micrococcales; family Microbacteriaceae; genus Microbacterium; species Microbacterium sp. JAI119. The sequence continues at coordinate 53,356 of NZ_JACCCK010000006.1, read as the reverse complement.
GTAGCCCATCATGCCGGCATTGAGCGCCGGGACCAGCAGTACCGAGACGCCGAGCACCACGGCGATGATCAGCGGGTCGGTGACCACCGACAGCACGATGGCACCTGCCGAGATCACGGAGAGCCCCGCGATCGCCAGGATTCCGGCCTTGATGCGCGGGATGAGCAGCGGGGCCACCACGGCTCCCGCGAGCATCACGGCGCCGATCGACGCGCTCAGGGTGCCGATCAGAAGCTCGGAATGTCCGTCCTGCTGGAGGGCGTAGATGATGGTGGTGATCGTGGCGTTGAAGCCGAGGTTGATGACCGTCGTGATGAGCAGCACCCCGCCGAGGTCGGGACGGGAGAGCAGCCACCCGAACCCCTCGCGGAGCTCCTTCCACGCGTCGGGCTTCGCCGCGGGCGGGGTCGTCGAGGTGCCGAAACCCAGACCATCCGCCGTGTCCGCGGCGTGTTCGGGCTCGACGCGCCGCGCAGCACGCAGATGGTCTGGGTTTTCGCCCGCATCGACCACTCCGGCGCGACGCGCCTGACGCCCCAGCATCCACGCGGTCAGGGCCGCGATCACGTGGCACAGGGTCATGACCACACCGACGAGCCAACCGCCGACGCCGAGCAGCAGACCACCGAGCGGACCACCCGCCAGCTGGAGAGCGGCATCGCGCCCCTGATTCGCGGCCTGTGCGCGCCCCATCGCGTCGTCGGGAACGATCTCCTTGATGGCGCTCTCGCCCGCAACGTCGAAGAGTCCGCTGCGTGCGGCGAGCAGCACGTCGACCACGAGCAACGACCCGAAGGTCAGGGCGTCCCCCAGGGCGAGAAGCGTGAAGCCGCCAGCCAGCACGATGCCGATGAGCGAGCCGAGGAGCATCAGCGCGATACGGCGATGGCGGTCGGCCAGCACGCCGCCCGCAAGGGTCGTGAGGAGTCGGGCCGCCATCCCGACCCCGCCGATGATGCCCGCCTGAGCGGGGTCGTTCGTCACGATCAGAGCGAGCAGGGGGATCGCGAAGGCGAAGAGCGCGCCGGCGAGCCCCTTGCTCGTATCGCTCACCAACCAGGTGAGGTAGCGCGTGTTCCGCCACAGGCGATGAGGCTCGGTGAGGGTGGTCATGCGTCGAGATTAGATGCGCAAGAAGTATTGCGCAAGGCTTATTGCGCAATTGGAAGTGCGGGTAGGATCGGGGGATGACGGAGGATCGCACGAAAAGCGCGCGCGATGACCCCGCCTGGATGACATCGGCCATGCTGAAGGCCTACTCGCACCCGCTTCGGCGCCGGATGATCCGCCTCTTCGCCCGGCGGGACTTCCTCCGCGCAGCCGACATCGCCGCGGAACTGGGCGTGCCGGCGAACAGTGCCAGCTTCCACCTGCGCGCGCTCGCCGATGCCGGGCTGATCGAAGAGGCGCCGGAGAAGGCCCGCGATCGACGCGACCGCGTCTGGACGGGGCACAAGGGTCCCCTCAATGTGGGCGGCCCGGAGAGTCCGGTCGCCGACGAGGAACTCGGCAGCGCCGTGATCGCCGCGCTGGTCGAGGATCACCACGACCTGATGCGCCGCGTGACAGCCTGGACTCCCGAATACGTCGCCGGTCGCACGGCAGAGGTGCATGCCGCCTTCACTCAGCGCACGATGCGGTTGACCGAGGCCGAATTCGACGACCTGATGGTGAAGATCAACGACGTGATGAGCGCTGCCGACGATGCGCACGATGACACCGACCCCGATGGCCGCTATTGGCAGGTGGATGTGATCGCCGCCGACGACACCATCTGACGCGGCTACTCGACCTCCTCTTCCCTCTTCTCGGAGGGGGAGCCTGTACCGCTCAGGATCAGGATGCGTCGCAGGTGCATCGCGGTGAGCACTCCCGGACCCATCGACCGTCGGACGTCGACCGTGCGGTCGTCGACGGTCTCGAGGAGCAGCCGGATCGCCCGCGCCGCCTCGGCGCGCACGCGGTGATCCTCGCTCGAGGAGGCATCGCCGTGCGCGATCACTTCGGCCACCGCATGGCACGCGGCCGACAGCGGACCCGGGAGGGCGGGGTCGAGCGCGAGCCCTGCCGGCCGCTCCCAGATGGTGTCGGCGATCTCGTCGGCGATGTCGCGGATGAGGTGGCCGATGCGATCGAGGGCGGCGAGCTCATCGTGGCTCTGCTGGATCCGCGAGCGGTGTCCCTTGGCGCGAGGATTGCCGCGGCGACTCTCCTCCGCTTCGGTCAGGGCCGCCCTCAACTCCGAGGAGGTATCGGCCAGCGAGGCCGCGTCATCAGCCCACTGCTCGTGCTCGGGAGGCCACGACTCCGAGACCGCCGAGCCGATGTCGTGCAGATGCGCGGCCAGCTGCTCGCGGAAGTCGGCCACCCGTCCTGCTGCTGCCATGGTGAGCGGCGCCGGCGCGATGACCAGGTTCACCACCAGGCCGACGACCACCCCGACCGCCATCTGCGTCAGATACCCGAGCGAGTAGTCGTCGGCGTTCTGTCCGCCGATGATCAGCACGAACAGGGCGGCCATCGGCACATACTCGCGACCGACGCCGAACCAGCCCGTGCCCGACACGAGTACGCCGAGGCCGACGACGAGAGGGATCGACCACCAGGTCGGACCCACCGTGATCACGATGAGTGTCGCGAGGCCGATTCCGGTGGCCAGCCCGAGTAAGGTCTGCAGACTCGATCTCGCCGAGCCCATCAGAGTCGGATACATGCTCACCAGCGCGCCGAGCGGAGCGTAGTAGGGGTACTCGTCGGTGACACCGGGCATGTGCGGTGCGATCGCCCAGGCCAGCCCGACCGCGAGCATCGTCTTCACGACGAGCAGGAGCCGCGCGGGGAGCACGGCCTCATGCAGCGAGCGGGCGATACCCGAACGGCGGGCCCGCAGACGGGGAGGGATCTTCACGCGCACCGAGCGTAGTGACCGTCGCGGCTCTTCGGCACCCGGTTGCTTCCGCCGTGCTCCGAAGCTAGGGGGATCCGCTGACGAAAGCCACGATGCCGCGACCGCACGGGGTGTGCGGTCGCGGCATTCGTGTTCTCTCGCGGAGGATCAGGGGATAGTCCTGCGGAACGCGAGGAACGACACTCCCGTGAAGACCGCGGTGAGCACGAGACCCCACAGCGCCAGTCCCACCGCCCCGAGGTCCATGATCGCGGCGCCGACGTGGTTCCACAGGTCGAGCCGGGTCGCCAGGAAGACGAGGCCGATGAGCACCAGCGCCAGCCCGATGCCCACGATGAGCAGGACCAGCTGCCCCCAGCTCTTGTAGATCGTCGCGCCCGTGAACCCGAGCACGAAGAAGAACAGGGCGAGTGTGAAGTAGACGACGAAGGCGCCGAGGGGCCCGGCGTCCCACAGCCACGGCAGGTAGAAGACGTAGCCGTTCACGCCGTAGCCGTTCGTGGCGACCTCGATGCCGCCGCCGATCAGGAACAGGATTCCCATGAGGGCACTGCCGAGGACCGCCGTCAGCAGCGTGCCGAAGAAGAACTCCCTGCGGGTGATGCTCATGGCCTGCGAGAACGGGAAGGTCAGGGTCATCGCCGACATGCCGATCGCGAAGAAGTACCAGAGGGGCGCTTGGCCTCCGCCGCCGTACTTGGGGGTGTCGACCGGGATCATCGCGTAGATGATGATCGAGATCACGACGGCAGCCGCGAGGATGATCAGCGGGTACCAGACGAAGGTGCCCTTGTTGATCAGCTGCAGGCGGACGACGTTGAATGTGCGTCGCATCAGCGCACCTCCTCTTTCGCTGCGTTCTCTCTCGTGGAATCGGTCGCGACCTTCTGCGTGAGCCGCACGACCAGCTGCTGCAGCGAGACGGGTGCGAGGTCGAGTCCTGACGCGGTGATCTCGGCGCGATCCTCCGACGACACGGCACCGAGGACGGTGACCGACGCGACCCGGCCGAGCGACTCCCGGTGCAGCACCTCCCGCGCACCCACCCAGGCATCGACCTTGGCGGCGTCGCCCACCACGGTCACGGCGCGTTCGCGGACCGCATCCGTGTCTTCGTTGAGCAGGATGCGCCCATCGTCGATCACGATGACCTTCTCGATGAGGTTCGACACCTCGTCGATCAGGTGCGAGGACAGGATGATCGTGCGCGGATGCTCCGCGTAGTCCTCCACCAGTCGGTCGTAGAAGATCTGTCTGGCGACCGCGTCGAGACCGAGATACGGCTCGTCGAAGAAGGTGATCTCGGCGCGCGAGGCGAGACCGATGATGACCCCGACTGCGGACAGCTGGCCGCGCGAGAGCTTCTTGATCGTCTGCTTCATCGGCAGCTGGAACTCGGCGATGAGCTCGTCGGCGAGCGCCTGGTCCCAGTTCGGGAAGAACAGGCTCGCAGCCTTGAAAGCGTGCTTGGGGTACGCGTCGTCCGGATACTTCTGGCTCTCGCGGACGAAGCAGATCCGACTGAGCACGTGCGCGTTCTCGTACGGGTGCTCGCCGAAGACCTTGATGGTTCCGGATGATTCGAAGTTCTGCGCGGTGAGGATGGACATGAGCGTGGTCTTGCCTGCACCGTTCCGGCCGAGGAGGCCGTAGATCGCGTCTCCCTCGATGGCGAGCGACACGTTGTCGAGTGCTCGCTTCTCCTTGTAGCGCTTGGTGAGGTTCTGCACCTCGATGACGGCGGTCATGCGGGGGTCTTCCCTTCTGCGTCGATGGTCAGTGCGGCGCGCTGCCTGAGCAGTGCCGCGAGATCTTCCGCGCCCAGCCCGAGCGTGCGGGCTTCGGCGAGGAGCGGGTCGATGTAGCGATCGGCGAACGCGGCGCGGCGCTCGCCGAGGAGCAGCTCCCTGGCACCGTCGGCGACGAACATGCCGATGCCTCGGCGCTTGTAGAGCACTCCCTTGTCGGTGAGCATGGCGACTCCCTTCGCTGCGGTGGCGGGATTGATCCGGTAGAACGCGGCGAGCTCGTTGGTGGAAGGAGCCTGCGCCTCCTCGCTGAGTGTGCCGTCGACGATCGAGTCCTCGATCTGCTCGGCGATCTGGAGGAAGAGCGGCTTGCCTTCTTCGATCACGAGTCCTCCGCGTGGTTCGTGGGTTAGTTACTTAACTAAGTAACCATATAACTCACGCGGGTGTCAAGGGGCTCGTCGCTGGTGCCAAAACCCAGACCATCCGGTGTCCGCTCGGCGCGTTGGTATCCGCCTCCGGGGAGACACGTCGGGCGCGGACGAATGGTCTCCGTTTTGGCAGGAGTGCGCGGGCGCGGGTGCGGGTGTGCGAGGAAGGTGTGGGTGTGGGTGTGGGTGTGCGAGGAAGGTGTGGGTGTGGGTGTGGGTGTGGGTGTGGGTGTGGGTGTGGGTGGGGCGAGGGTCAGGAGTCGCGGCGGAGGGCGCGCCAGTCCTCGACGATCTGCAGCATGCGGGTGGAGAGGAAGCGGAAGAACTCGGCGAGCTCGATCGCGCGGTCGTGGGCGCCCTGATCGTCGTCGTGCTCCGCGGCGATCTCGTCGATGTACTCGGAAAGGCGCGAGTACACCGGCATGTTCCCGACGATCGAGCTGTAGAACGGATCGTGCACGAACTCGTAGCGGTCGCGCCGGTCGCCGGGGCGCGATCGACGCTGGATGAAGTGCAGCTGCTGCAGGTAGCGCACCGCGCCGGAGACGGCAGCGGCCGAGACGCCCAGACGCTCGCCGAGCTGCGCGGCCGTGTACCCGCCCTCGGGAGCGGCGATCAGCGCCATCATCACGCGCGCAGGCATCCGCGGCATCCCGGCGGCGGTCATCATGGCGGCGGCCTGCTCGGCGGATTCCGTCCCGCGGTGGGAGTCGGGCGAGGGTGCGTCGCGGTCGTCAGGCATCGTGCTCCTCCTAGGCTCCGGGGGCGAGCTCACGGCGTCGCATCAGGGTCAGGGCTCCTGCGCCTCCCGCGACCAGGGCGAGCACGAGCCACCACAGGCCGCGCACATCCACGCCGCTGCCGTCCACCACGGGGGTCACCCCGAAGGGCGAGAGGTTCATCGTCCATTCCGGCAGTCCGAACAACGGACCGAACATCCCGAACAGGGTCGCCAGCAGGACGAGGCTCCACGATACGGCCGTCGTCGCGCGGGGGAGCAGCACGAAGGCGAGCGCGGTGAGGACGGCGAAGACCGATGCGGCGAACGCCTGGCCGAGCCCCGCCACCGCCACGATGCGGTACAGCGATTCAGCGCCGCCGTTCACCCGGATGCCGACCCACCCGGCGAGCACCGCGGCGGCGACCACGATCAGCACCGCGACCACGCCGACGATCACGTAGTCGGCGAGCCAGCGCACACGACCGACCGGGGTCGCCAGCACGGCCTCGGCTGTGCCGTGCGCCTCCTCCTGCCGTGCGCGCACCACGATCTGCACGGCGCAGCACGCGGCGAGGATGCCGAGAAGGGTGAAGAACACGGTGACCACGACCTCGTCGAGCCCGCCTGTCGCTCCGCCGATCTTGGTCAGGATGTCGGCCACGGCCGGGTTCTCGCCCGAGATCCGGTCGACCAGTCCGCTCAGGGTGGTGGCGAGGATGCCGGTGATCGCTCCGCCGACCGCCCACCCCACGATCGCCCCGGACGTGAGCCGCCACACCAGGGCATGCGGCGAGGTGAGCGCGGGCCGTGCCGAGACCCTGCCGGGGCGCTCCGCGACGAAACTCGCATCGATGTCTCGCATCGACTGCACGGCGACGGATGCGCCGGCGAGCACGAGTCCGAAGGCCAGGCCGAGCAGCACCGGCCAGACCAGGTCGGAGTCGTAGGGGCGGGACTGCTCCACCCACCCGAAGGGGGACAGCCACGCCGGCCACGCGCTCGTGATGCGGGTGAGATCGTCGCTCGGGGTGCCCGCCGCGTTGCCGATGCCGCGGATCAGGAACATCGCCACGAGCGCCCAGACCGTCAGGGAGTTCGCGCCTCGAGAGGTGCGCAGAAGCTGCGCCGCGAGGAGGCCGACGCCGAGGAACGCGATGCCGCAGGACGCCGCTGCGGCCCCCGCCAGGACCGATCCTGCGAGCGGAAGGCCGGTGGCGACCAGCGCGAGCGCCGTGAGCAGGGCCAGGGCGACGTTCGCGAGGACCCCGTGCGCGATCGTCGCGACCGTCGGAAGGCGGCGCCCGGCGGGGGTGGCCCAGACGAGCTCAGCCCGTCCTGCCTCCTCGTCGCCCCGGGTGTGCCGCACGGCGAGGAATGTGCTCATGAGGGCGGCGAGGAACGCCAGCCACGGCAGCACCTCGAAAGCCAGGAACGCCCCTTCGGACGTGCCGGACGGCAGCCCGCGGAACATCAGGATCACCGGATTCGCGAGCGCGGCGGCGAGGATGTTCTGCCGGTCGGCAAGAGTCGAGTAGGACTGGCTGACACCGGCGTATCCGGCGAAGGCCATCAGGGCCGTACCGACGATCCACAGCGCGAGCTGCAGCCGATCGCGGCGCAGTCGCTGTCTCAGCAGCACGCCGAACGTGGTCACCACGCACGGTCCTTCAGCGCGCGGCGGGTGGAAGGCACTTCGTGCTCCGCCTCGCCGTTTTCGGCCGCTTCGAGGCCGGCGAGGTCATCGCCGTAGTGGCGCAGGAACAGCTCCTCGAGCGAGGGCGGGGCGACGCGGAGGTCGCTGATGCCGAGGGTGGCGAGTGTGGGGAGAACCGTCGCCGTGCGATCGCTGTCGACGGAGAGGCGGATGCGGTCGCCCTGCTGCACGGGGTCGTGCACGTCCGGGATGCGGCCGACCTGTTCGAGGGTGGCGCCGGCGGAGGCGAACGACACGTCGCTGCGGGTGAGGTGACGCAGCTCCGCCAGGGTTCCCGCCTCCACGACGCGGCCCGCGCGGATGATCGACACCCGGTCGCACAGCTGCTCGACCTCGCTCATGATGTGGCTCGACAGCAGCACGGTCGCGCCGTTCGCGTGGGCGCGGGCCACTTCACGCTGGAAGATGACCGCCATCAGGGGATCGAGTCCGCTGGTCGGCTCATCGAGGACGTAGAGGTCGGCAGGCACGGCGAACGCCGCGATCAGAGCGACCTTCTGCCGATTGCCCTTCGAGTAGGCGCGGCCCTTCTTGCGCGGGTCGAACTGGAACGCGTCCATCAGGCGCTTCTTCTCGTGCTGGTAGGCGGCGTCCTTCGCACGGGCGCCGCGCAGTCGTGCGAGCAGGTCGACGGCCTCGCCCCCGGACAGGTTCGGCCAGACGCTGACGTCTCCTGGCACGTAGGCGATGCGTCGATGCAGGTCGACGGCGCGATCCCAGGGGTCTTCGCCGAAGAACTCGACCTCACCCCCGGTGCGCCGCGCGAGGCCGAGGAGGATGCGGATGGTGGTCGACTTGCCCGCGCCGTTCGGGCCGAGGAACCCGTGCACCTGGCCCTGCTCGACGGTGAGATCGAGGCCGTCGAGGGCGTGCATGTGGCCGTAGTGCTTCGTGAGATTGCGGGTGGCGATGACGGTGGTCATGCGCGGGAGCGTACGCCCGATTCACAAAGTCGTGAATCGGGCGAAAACAACACATGCGAAATCCTTACGACGCCCGCGTACAGTGGGCTGGTGCCGGAGTTCCCCTACAGTCGCCTGCGCCGCTGGCCCGACGTCGAGGCGGACAACCTGCAGGCATATGACGCGACCGACCTGCTGCTCGTGGAACGGGCGCTCGCGCTCGACGTGGACGGCTCCGAGACGGTCGTCATCGGCGACGAGTACGGCGCGATCACGCTTGCTCTTGCCGCGGCAGGGCGCCACGGCATCCGGGTGCATCAGGACCTCGCGACCGGTCGCATGGCACTGCAGCGCAACGCCGAGGAGCTCGGGCTTGCGGGTGCTTCCGGCCGAAACGGAGACGACCTCAATGGGGCAGGGCGCGTCGCGGGGCAACCCGCCGAGCGTGAGACGGATGGTCTGGGTTTCGGCCGACTGTTCCACCCGCACGAGCTCGATGCCGACCTGCTCACCGGCGCGAAACTGGTGCTGCTGCAGCTGCCGAAGTCGCTCGCGGAACTCGAGGAGATCGCCGACGCCGTGGCCCGCTGGGCTGCTCCCGACGTGGTGCTCGTCGCCGGAGGCCGCGTGAAGCACATGTCCCTCGGTCAGAACGAGGTGCTGGGGCGGAGCTTCGCGCATGTGCAGGCCCAACGCGCCGAGCGGAAGTCGCGACTGATCGTGGCCACGGAGCCGCGCCCCGCCGCCGCGGACCGGCCGTTCCCGGTGGCGGCGCAGCACGAGGGGCTGACGCTGGTCGCCCACGGAGGCGCGTTCGCGGGGCCGCGCCTCGACATCGGAACCCGAGTGCTGCTGGAGGTGCTCGGCCTGACCGGTGCACAACTCCGCAAGAATGCCCCGGATCGACCAGATTCGCACCGGAACCGGCCGGAAGACGGACGTTCCTCCGGAGTTGTTCACGACGCTGCGGCCCGACGTGTGCTCGACCTCGGCTGCGGCACCGGGGCGCTCGCCGTCTCGTATGCCCTCGCGCACCCCGAAGCGCAGGTGACGGCCACCGACCGGTCTGCCGCTGCAGTGGCATCCGCCCGCGCGACGGCGGCTGCGAACGGAGTCGCCGACAGGGTCACGGTCACCCACGACGACGCCGGCTCCGCGCGTCCCGATGCCTCCTTCGACGTGGTGCTCCTGAACCCGCCGTTCCACCTCGGCGCGAGCGTGCACACGGGAGCGGCGACGCGGCTGTTCGAGGCCGCGGCGCGTGTGCTCCGGCCCGACGGAGAACTCTTCACGGTGTACAACTCCTCCCTCGCCTATCGCCCTGAACTCACCCGGCTGGTGGGGTCGACCGAGCAGGTCGAACGCACCCCGAAATTCACCGTCACACGCAGCATCCGGAGCGCGCAGACCTCGGATTCCTGACCGCGGAACCACCGCGGGAGGGATTGTTGAATACCCGTGCAATCCCCCGGTCAGCCACCGAAACGAGGCCACCCCGCGCGACCGGGATTTGCCCCTGATCGGCCATTTCGTTACGTTGGTCTGTGGGCCTGACGGCCCGAAGACCAGTCCGCGACCACGTCCTTCTTTCGATGAGCTGTGCTGCGAAGAGGCGTGGACGTACGGTCGATGCTCTATCGCGGTGGATCCGAAATCCGCCGTCCGTGCCGCCACAGCAGACATGTCGAACGGCCTTGAGGGGATCACCCGGGCGTAACCGAAGCAGGCTCAGCCACCCGAAGGCGAGCCGCAGGGGAAACGTGTCCGAAATCGCTCTCGAAGCGCGCAATCTGTACAAGGTTTTCGGTAAGAATCCGAACGCCGCCGTCCGTCGACTGAAGGCCGGTGAGAGCCGAACCGCCGTCGCGGATGCCGGCACCGCCGCGGTCATCGACGCCAGCTTCTCCGTGAACCGCGGGGAGATCTTCGTCATCATGGGCCTGTCGGGATCCGGCAAGTCCACCATCATCCGCATGCTCAACGGGCTGCATGACGTCACCGACGGCACCGTCACCGTGAACGGCGATCCCATCACCGGCATTCCGTCGTCGCGACTTCGCGCGATCCGTCGTGACCGCATCTCGATGGTGTTCCAGCACTTCGCTTTGCTGCCGCACCGTACGGTCGCCGCGAACGTCGCGTACCCGCTGGAGCTCAAGGGCACCCCGAAGGCCGAGCGCCTGGCGAAGGCGGAGGAGATCCTCTCGCTGGTCGGGCTCGAGGGCCAGGGTGAGAAGCTCCCGTCCGAGCTCTCGGGTGGCATGCAGCAGCGCGTCGGCATCGCCCGTGCGCTCGCCGCCGACAGCGACATCCTGCTGATGGACGAGGCGTTCAGCGCCCTCGACCCTCTGATCCGGCGCGAGATGCAGGAGCAGCTGCTCGAACTGCAGCAGAAGCTCCAGAAGACCATCGTGTTCATCACGCACGACCTGAACGAGGCCATGTTCCTCGGTGACCGCATCGCCGTGATGCGGGACGGCCGCATCGTGCAGATCGGCACACCCGAAGACATCCTGATGGACCCGGCCAACGACTACGTCGAGCAGTTCGTGCAGGACGTCGACCGTGCCCGCGTGCTCACCGCGGCCAACGTGATGGAGCGCCCGCGCCCCGTCGTGCCGCACACCGCGGGACCCCGCACCGCCCTGCGTCAGATGCGCGACGCCTACATGTCGGCCACGTACGTGGTCGGCAAGGACCGGCAGCTCATCGGTGTCGTCACCGACCGTGACGCGGTGAAGCTCGTGCGCAACGGTGCGACCACGCTCGACTCGATCATCAAGCCCGTGCTGCAGAGCGTGCGCGAGGACGACGTGCTCATGAACCTGTTCGTGCCGGCCGTCGAGTCTCCCCTGCCGCTCGCGGTCACGGATGCCGAAGGCCGTCTGGTCGGGGTGATCCCGCGAGTGACGCTGCTCGCCGCCCTCGGCCCCGGGCCCGGCGCGACCGAGGAGATCACGCTTCCGCTGATGCCGATGCCGCAGGCCGAGATCGATGCGGTGCTCGATGACGGGTGGACCGCCGACCCGGGCCCCTCGACAAGCTCAGGAGCCCAGGTCGAGACGGAGGAGGTGCGCTGATGGATGGCTTCCGCATCCCCGTGGGAACCTGGATCGAGTCCGTCGTCGACTGGGTCAAGGACAACCTCGACGGTCTGCTCGACGTGATCTCGTTCGTGATGAGCTTCCTCGTCGACGGCCTCACGAGCATCCTGCTCGCCCCGAACTTCGTGGTCATCATCGTGATCGCCGCGCTCATCGCCTGGGTCGTGCGCTCGTGGCAGCTCGCGATCGGCACGGTCGTGTCGTTCGGACTGATCGTCGGGATGGACCTGTGGGTTCCCGCGATGCAGACCCTGGCGCTCGTGCTCGTCGCCGCCATCATCGCGGTGCTGATCGCCGTGCCGCTGGGCATCTGGTCGGCGCGCAACGCCACCGTCCGCGCCGTGCTCAAGCCCGTGCTCGACTTCATGCAGACCATGCCGGCCTTCGTGTACCTGATCCCGGCGATCGTGTTCTTCGGCATCGGCGTGGTGCCCGGCCTCGTGGCGACTGTGATCTTCGCCCTGCCCCCAGGTGTGCGTCTGACCGAGCTGGGCATCCGCGGTGTCGACTCCGAGACCGTCGAGGCCGGTCAGGCGTTCGGCGCGAAGCCGGGCCAGATCCTCCGCGGCATCCAGCTTCCGCTCGCGATGCCGACCATCATGGCCGGCGTCAACCAGGTCATCATGCTCGCCCTGTCGATGGCGGTCATCGCCGGAATGGCGGGGGCGGACGGCCTCGGGAAGATGGTGGTCGAGGCGATCTCGACCATCAACATCCCCAAGGGCGTCGAGGCCGGCCTCGGTGTCGTGTTGATCGCGGTCTTCCTCGACCGGGTCACCGCGGCGCTGGGAGCTCCGGGCGAGAACCGCTCGTCGCTGCTCGGCATGCTCGCACGGCGTCGCACCCCGCGCGGAAACGGTGGCGGAACAGCATCCGCTCCTACTCCTGAGGTCTCGGAGCAGCAGGACGCCGCAGCTGCGGCGGAACGCGCCGAGGTCGCGCCGCGACGCAACGCCGTCGGCGGCGGAGTGCGCTGAAAGCTCCACCCCTACGGAACAACACCCATACGGAACGCAAGAGAGAGAAATCACATGAAGAAGAAGATCCTCGCAATCACCGCACTCGGCGCCGCAGCCGCGCTCACCCTCGCGGGCTGCAGCAGCGACGGCGCCGGTGGCACGGGCGGCGGCGACGGCAGCGGCGACGACAAGGGCACCATCACGCTGGGCTTCCTGCCCTCGTGGACCGATGGGCTGAGCACCGCCTACCTGCTGCAGGACCAGCTCGAGAAGATCGGCTACACGGTCGAGATGAAGACGCTCACCGAGGCAGGCCCGCTCTACACCGGGCTCGCCCAGGGCGACGTCGACATCTATCCTTCGGCGTGGCCGGAACTCACCCACGCCTCCTACATGGAGAAGTACGGTGACGACATCGAAGACCTCGGCAAGTACTACGAGAACGCCAAGCTCACCCTCGCGGTTCCGGAGTACTCCGAGCTGAACTCGATCGAAGACCTCGTGGGCAAGGGCGGCGAGTTCGACGGCAAGATCTACGGCATCGAGCCGGGCGCGGGCCTCACCGCCCAGACGCAGAAGATGATGCCCGAGTACGGTCTCGACGGCGAGTACGAGCTCGTCACCTCGTCGACCGCGGCGATGCTCACCGAGCTGAAGACCGCGACCGACAAGCAGGAGGACATCGTCGTGACGCTGTGGCGTCCGTTCTGGGCCAACGACGCCTTCCCCGTGAAGGACCTCGAGGACCCGAAGGGTGCGATGGGCAAGGCCGAGGGCCTGCACTTCCTGGGCACCGACGGCTTCGCCGAGGAGTTCCCCGAGGCCGCCGAGCTGATCGAGAAGATCAAGCTCGACGACGAGCAGTACGGTGCGCTCGAAGACCTCGTGGTCAACGAGTACGGCGAGGGCAAGGAAGCCGACGCGGTCGACGAGTGGCTGAAGCAGTACGGTGACCAGTTCGACTGGACCGTCACCAGCTGACACCGCTCCCGCTTCACGAAGGAGGGTCTCCCGCGCCGGGAGGCCCTCCTTCGCGCTTGCGTCACCCCCCTTACGCTGGGCGACCACGAGTGCGACCATGGCCGTTCGAGGACCCGACCGGGCCCCGGAACGGAGAGGGAACGATGTGCACAGGACTGAGCTTCACCACCGTCGACCACTACTTCGGGAGAAATCTCGATCTCGAGTTCTCGTACAACGAGACGGTCACCATCACGCCGAGGAACTTCTCGTTCCCGTTCCGCCGACTCGCGTCCATGCCTACGCATCACGCGATCATCGGCATCGCGACGATCTCGGACGGGTACCCGCTGTACTACGACGCGGTCAATGAGAAGGGGCTCGGTATGGCCGGGCTCAACTTCCCCGACAACGCGTACTACCCGGCGGAGGATTCCGAGGCGACCAACGTCACCCCCTTCGAGTTCATCCCGTGGGTCTTGGGGCAGTTCGACTCCGTGGCGCAGGTGAAGGAAGCGCTGGAGACCGTGAACCTCGCCGACATCTCGTTCAGCGCGCAGTTCCCGCTGTCGCCGCTGCACTGGATCATCTCGGACGGTGCGGCCTCGATCACGGTGGAGAGCGTCCATGACGGCCTGAAGGTGTACGACAATCCCTGGGGCGTTCTCACCAACAATCCCACGTTCGACATCCAGAGCTTCCGGCTGAACGACTACATGCATCTGTCGACCCGGCAGCCGCAGAACACGTTCGCCCCTGACGTGCCTCTGGATACCTACAGCCGGGGGATGGGCGGGATGGGTCTCCCCGGGGACCTGTCGTCGTCATCACGATTCGTGAAGGCGGTGTTCACGCGGATGAACTCCGTTTCGGGGAGCTCCGAGTCGGAGTCGATCAGCCAGTTCTTCCAGATCCTCGGCTCCGTCGCCCAGCAGCGCGGATGCGTGCAAGTGGGCGACGAGGAGAAGTACGAGATCACCATCTACTCGTCATGCTGCAACGCCGACAAGGGGATCTACTACTACACGACCTATGAGAACAGCCAGATCACCGGGGTCGACATGCACCGTGAGGACCTCGATGGCTCCGAGTTGGTCGCCTACCCGCTCGTCGAAGGGCAGCAGATCGCCATGCAGAACTGACGTATGACCGGAGCCGTGTGAGGGGGCAGGGGCCGGGGGGTCAGTAACCCAGTCGTGCCCGAACGTCGTTGAGCAGCTGCGAAGAGCGCAATGCCGCATCGGGCGCGACAGCGGAGATGCCCTGGACCAGTACGTCTGAGATGAGGATCGCCGAGAGGCTCTCGGAGGTCAGTCCTGTGGGGGTGTGGGGTGCGGTCAGGATCGCGTCGACACGGGAGGAGAGCCTCTCGTGGAGCTCGTCGGTCACGAGGATGACGCCGGCGCCCATCAACTGTGCGTGGTCCAGGAGTACATCGATGTCGCGGGTGACCCGTCCAGGCGCGAAGATGACGAGGACGTCCTTCGCCTCGAGGTTCAGGACCTCGTCTGCGAGACGGAATCCGTCGGTGCTGAGCCGCCGAGTGGAGAGTCCCGTCCGTCGTAGGCGCAGTGCGAGGTTGTCAGCGGCGGTCCCGGAGGCGCCGAGGCCGTAGCAGTAGATGCTCTCGGCGCGCATGAGCAGCGTGATGGCGGCGGAATACGCAGCGTCGTCGTTCGAGCTGCGTGCGAGTTCGATGAGCGACGCCGCCTCATCCCAGGTCTCCTGCTGGATGCGGGCGAGGTCCTGGCCGATGTGCTCGATGCGGGTCTTGAGGCGCACCTCGGGCGAGACGCTGCTCGAGAACGGAGCGGCCACCTCCTGCTTCAGATGTGAGAGCCCCGAGTATCCGAGCTTCTGCAGGGTGCGCACGACGGAGGCGTTCGAGGTGCCGCTCTGGGTGCCCAGTTCGGCGGCGCTCGCATAGAGGATGTGCTCAGTTGACGTCGATGAGAGCACGCGACAGACGGCACGTTCGGATTTCGAGAGGTCGTTCCACGTCCTGGCGATGCGCGCGCGGAGGCCGGAGAGCGCAGGGTTCTCTGTATCGCTTGTTACAAACGGTTCCATTGCTGTATCATTCTGTTCGAGAGGCGCATCATCCGTAACGGATGATTCAATCATCCCGGGTGCAACCTCATTGCGCAACAGGCGCACCTGACAGGGAGGTCATATGGCGGCCATGACACCGATCCGCACCATCGAGATCAGTGGGGCGCCCCGCGAGCGCGGGCGCCGATACGGCGAGGCCGCCGCCGACCTCATCGCCGGCTCGATCGAGTACTACACGGAAGCGCTGACCCAACAGACCGGCATGAGCTGGGCCGGGATCACGGATTCCGTCTCGCGATGGGTTCCGATCAGCGAGCAGATCGCGCCGCACCTCGTCGAGGAGATGCGGGGGATCGCGGAGGGGGCGGGTGTCGCCTTCGCCGAGATCGTCACGCTGAACGTGCGCGGCGAGTTCGTCTACGACCACCAGGGACCGTCGCGAGTCACGAGGACCGCGGCCCGTGCCGCCGACGACGAGCGCGACGACGCCGTCGACGGCTGCACGTCGTTCTTCCTGACAGGTGAGGGCAGCGGCACCGGGCACACGCTCGTCGGGCAGAACTGGGACTGGCGCACGCGCACCGCGGGAACGACCCTCATCGTCCGCGTCGTGCAGGATCCGCTTCCCACGGTGATCATGCAAGTGGAAGCCGGGCAGGTGGGACGCCACGGTGCCAACTCCGCCGGTATCTCGCTGAACGCCAACGGCCTCGGGGGGAGCTTCGGGGCGGCGGTCGGCGTGCCGCAGACCCTGATCCGCCGGCTCGTGCTCGATCAGGGCGATATCGCGAGCGCGCTCAGGATGCTGGTCAAGACCCGTCCCCATATCGCGAGCAATGCGCTCCTCGCCGACCGCAGCGGATTCGGCATCGACCTCGAGACCACGCCGAGCGGCGTGGACTGGATCTATCCCGAACGCGGCGTGATCGCGCACACCAACCACTTCCAGGCTTCCGTGCCGCCGCAGCTCGCCGGGTCCTACCTTCCGGTGGCAGCGGATTCGCTGCTTCGTCTGCCGCGTGTCCAGGCCGGGCTGGCGGCGGTCGCTCGTGCGGAGAACCCCGAACACAGCTACGCGCTCGTGCGTGAGGCGATGTCGGATCACCTCGGCTTCCCCGAGGGCGTCTGCACACATCCGCATCCCGACTCCCCCTCGGTGAAGCAGTGGTCGACGCTCCTCTCGAGCTGTGTCGACCTCACCACCGGCGAATACCGCGTCGCGAACGGATTCCCCTGCGAAACCGAGTACGAGGTGCTGCCCTGGAATCTCTACGACGGCCCGCACGACGAACTCCCCTCCCCCTGACCGACAGATTGAGAACCCGAGGAGATAGCGTTCAATGAAGAAGCAGCATCACCCCATCACCGTGACGATCGGCGTGCTCGCCGCCTCGGCATTCGTGCTCGCCGGCTGCAGTTCGGGGTCGAAGGGCGAAGACGGCGACGCCGCCCTCGACGTGCCTTTCGGTGCGACGACACCCGCCGCCTCCGGCCCGCTCGAGAGCGTGACGTGGATGCTCGGCGGCGAGCCGACGACACTCGATGCCGACATCGATGCCACCACCGCCGACGACACGGTTCTCGCGAACGTCTGCGACCGGCTCATGCAGGTGCAGCCCGACCTGACCCTCGGTCCCGGGCTGGCATCGGACGCCGAGTGGACCGACGACACCCATCTCGTCTTCACCATCAGGCAGGGGGCGCTGTTCCACGACGGCAGCCCCGTGAGCACGGCGGACGTCGTGTGGAGCATGCAGCGCCACTCCGAGGACGGTGCCGCCGAATCCGACGAGTACCGGAACGTGGTCTCGATCGAGCAGACCGGCACCGACCAGATCACTGTCACGACATCGCAGCCGGATGCGATTCTGCTCCAGGCGATGGCGGGCGACGGCGGTATCGTCTGGAACCCGCGCGTCATCGAAGCCGAAGGGGAGGACTTCGGCAGCCCCGGCTCCGCCTCCGCGTGCAGCGGGCCGTACCAGGTGACGTCGTGGGACGCGGGGTCGCAGCTCACCATCACCAGGTTCCCCGAGTACTGGAACTCCGACGTCGATGCCCTCACGGACGAGGTCGTCTTCCGATGGGCCGACGAGACCGCGATAGCCAACTCGGTCACGACGGGCGAGGCCCAGGGGTCGTTCCTCGAGAACGCCGGCGCCGCGCGGAGTTTCATCGGGAGCGCGGACGTGTCCGTCTATCAAGGCCCGTCGACGAACGCGTGGGTGCTCGAGACGACCGATCGCGGCGCACTGACGGATGAGCGCATCCGGCAGGCCCTCTCGCTCGCCCTCGACCGGACCGGCGTCGCCACGGCTGCCTTCGGCGGTCTCGCCCAGCCGTGGAAGACACCCGTCGGTTCGGGAGCCTGGGGATACGAGGCCGACACCTTCGAGCAGGCCTACGACGCTCTCGAGGGCGCGCCCGCGAAGCCGAGCGAGGCCGATCTCGCGGCGGCCGAGGACCTGATCGCCGAGGCCGGCGCCCCTTCCGCCCCGATCGTCGTCGCCTCGAACGGCTCCTCGACGCACAACGTGATCGCGAATGCGCTGGTCGCCGCGGCGCAATCGATCGGGCTCGAGGCGGAGATCACCGTGATCCCGCAGGTGCAGTACGGCGACTTCTACTCCGACCCCGACCTCCGAGGCCAGGCCGATCTGTGGCCCGACGAGTACTACATCTCGAAGAACGACCCCCTCGGCTTCTACAAGAACGGCGCGTCCGATGCGAGCGTGAACTTCGGCGTCTTCTCCGACCCGGAATACGATGCGCTCGTCGACGAGGGCTACGCCGCGACGGATGACGTCGAGCGCGCCGAGATCACGACAGAGCTGCAGAAGCGCTGGGTGGAGCACGCGGTGTGGATCCCGGTCGTCGCGACGCCGTCGACGCTCATCATGTCGAAGGCGGTCACGGGTGTCCCCGCCTCTGCAGCGTTCATCTACTACCCGTGGGCCGTCGATCTCGGCAGCGCGAAGGGGTAGTCACGATGCCATTCGCGCTCCGCAAGCTCGCCGGCATGGTCTTCACGCTGGTGATCGCCTCCTTCATCATCTTCGCTGCGATGTACGCAGCGCCGGGTGACCCGGTCACGTTCCTCATCGGCAACCCCGAGAACCTGACGCCGGAGCGGATCGCGAGCGTCCGGGCCCAGTACCACCTGGACGAGCCGATGCTCGTCCAGTACTGGCACTGGGCCTCCGGAGTCCTCACCGGCGACTTCGGACAGTCGTTCCAGTACCACCAGCCCGTGAGCGCGCTCCTGGCGGCGAGGGTGCCCATCACCCTGTCGCTCGTCGCCTACGCGGCCGTCGTGCTCACGGTCGTCGGCATCGGCCTCGGCATCGTCGCGGCCGTGCGCCGAGGAAAGGCGGCCGATACCGCCATCATCGGATTCACGACTCTCGCAGCGAGCATCCCCTCCTTCGTGCTCGGAATCGCCTTCGTCGCGTTCTTTGCCGTGGAACTGCGATGGTTCCCCGTGGCAGGTGCGGGTTCCGCTGGACTCGATCGTCTGTATGCGCTCACGCTCCCGGCGCTCACCCTCGCCATCACCGCGCTCGCCATCGTGAGCCGCGTGACACGACAGTCCATGATCGAGCAGTTCTCCTCGGAACACGTCGAGGCCGCCCGAGCCTCGGGTCTCCGCGAGCGGTACATCGTGCGCGATCATGTCCTGCGCGGGGCCTGGGGCCCCATCATCACCATGGTCGCGCTCGTCATCGCGAGCATGATCGCCGGAACGGTCGCGGTCGAGACGGTGTTCGGGATCTCCGGCGTCGGCTCGCTCCTCGTCGACGCGATCAACACGCACGACTTCCCGGTGGTGCAGGCGGTGCTCCTGTTCATGGTCGTCGCCTACATGATCGTCACGACGATCGTCGATCTGCTCCTTCCCGTGCTCGACCCCCGTATCCGACGAAGGACGGTGTCCGCATGACCTCCGTGCTCCTCCCACGGGTGCGCCGCCGTCGGCGCTCCGGATCCGACGTCGGGTTCTGGATCTCCTGCGGCCTCCTCGCGCTCATCGCGGTCGCGGCAGCTTTCGCCCCGCTCCTCGCCCCCTACGAGGCCGACAGCGTCGACTTCGGAGCGATCTGGGAAGGGCCGAGCGCACAGCACCTGCTCGGCACGGACCAGCTCGGGCGCGACCTCTTCTCCCGGCTTCTCATCGGAGCGGGTGAGACACTCGTCGGACCGGTCGTGCTGCTCGCGCTCGCCACCGTGCTCGGGGTGGCGATCGGTGTCCTGGCGGCGTGGCGAGGCGGATGGATCGATACGGTCCTGGCCCGCGTGACCGACGTCATGTTCGCGTTCCCCGGACTGCTCTTCGTCGTGCTCGTCATCGCCGTGTTCGGCAAGGGACCGGCCACGGCGATCGTGGCGCTCGCGCTCGCATACGCGCCGGTCATCGCGAAGTACACGCGCAGCCTGGCTCTGAGCGAGATGACGCGGCCCTACATCGACGCGTACCGGGTTCAGGGGCTCGGCGGCCTGACGATCTGCGTGCGCGGAGTCATCCCGAATCTGCTCCCTCCGCTCGTCGGGTATCTCGTCGTCCTCTTCGGCGAAGCCCTCATGAGTCTCGCGACGCTCAGCTTTCTCGGGTTCGGGGCGCAGCCTCCGAGCTCGGAGTGGGGCCTGATGGTCCAGGAGGGGCAACCCGGAATCATCCAGGGGGAGTTCCTTCCCACGCTCGTCCCCGGTGCCGCCATCGCCATCGTCGTCATCGCGGTGAACGTCGCCGGGGTGCGCGTGGCCGACCGACTGCTTGCGAAGGGATGAATGATGCTCCTCGACATACAGGACCTTGATCTGGCGTTCGGCGAAGGCGACGACGCGGTTCGGATCCTCACCGGCGTCAGCCTCGTGGTGGACCGCGGCGAGCTCGTCGGGCTCGTCGGGGAGTCGGGCTCGGGCAAGTCGACGACGGCGCGCGCGGCCCTCGCCCTCTACGGCGATGAGGCGACGATCGCGGGGAGCATCCGCGTCGACGGGACCCAGATGGTGGCGGCCGATGAGAAGACCCGGCGGCGCGTGCGCTCCGAATCCGTCTCGCTGGTGCAGCAGGATCCGCGTTCCGCGCTCAACCCCGTGCGTCGCATCGGGGATTCACTCGCCGAACGACTCGTCCGCGTGCACGGCTGGCGACGGGGCCGCGCCGAGGCGCATATCGTCCAGCTCCTCGCCGCGGTGGGACTCACCCACCCGGAGCGGCGAATGCGACAGTACCCGCATGAGCTCTCGGGCGGCATGCTCCAGCGCGTGGTCATCGCTTCCGCATTGAGCACCGATCCCGCGCTCCTGCTCGCCGATGAGGCGACGAGTGCGCTCGACGTGACGACGCAGGCCGAGATCATCGCGATCTTCCAACGGCAGATCCGCGACCGTGGTCTCGGCATGCTCTTCATCACCCACGACCTGGCTCTGGCCGGGGCGATCTGCGATCGGATCCATGTCCTGCGCCAGGGCGAGATCGTCGAGACGCTCACGAAGCCGGGGCTCTTCGCGGACGCGGTTCATCCGTACACGCTCTCGCTGATCGCCGCGGCCCCTGTACTCGACACGAAGGAGGCGTCATGAGTCTGGTGGAGGTCTCCGAGCTGTATCGGGCCTTTCGGATGGGTCCGGGATCCGAGCGCGTCGTCGCGGTGAACAACGTGAGCTTCGCCATCGAGTCGGGTGAGGCGCTCGGCCTCGTCGGTGAGTCGGGCTCGGGCAAATCGACGATCGCTCGGATCCTCGTGGGTCTGGAACGCGCCGACGCGGGGTCCGCGGTGATCGACGGCGTCGACCGCCTCAGTCGACCGCGCGGCAGAGCCGAGCGTCTTGCGAGGGCTCGTGCGGTGCAGATGGTGTTCCAGGATCCGAACGGGTCGCTCGATCGACGGCTGACCGTGCGCGAGGCGCTGCGGCGAACCCTGAGGCTGCGGGAGCAGGGCACGGGGTCGCACCCCGACCGCACGATCGGCGAACTGCTGGATCGCGTGCGGCTCACCGAGCGGCACGCTGACGCGAAGCCCCATGAGCTGTCGGGCGGTCAGCGACAGCGCGTCGCGATCGCGCGCGCCCTGGCGGTGTCTCCCCGTCTCGTCGTGCTCGACGAGGCGGTGTCCGCACTCGATGTCTCCGTGCAGGCGCAGGTGCTCGAACTCCTCGCCGAGATCCAGCGGGAGTCGGGGGTGAGCTATCTGTTCGTCAGTCACGACCTCGCCGTCATCGGCGAGCTCTGCTCCCGCGTGCTCGTGCTGTTCCGCGGCACGGTCGTCGAACACGGAGAGACCGGCCAGGTGCTGCGAAGCCCGCAGCACCCGTACTCGCAGCTCCTCATCGCCTCGACCCCCGGTCCGGGGTGGGACCCGGAGCGGGTCGTGCAGGACCGGATGACGTTTACGCAGCGCATGGAGGTCGTCGGTCGGGGCGACCGGAAGTAGGCCGGGTCAGAGCGGGAGGACGATCGCGGCGATCAGGCCGCCGCCTTTACGGGCGCGCAGGCGCACCTCGCCGCCATGGGTCTTGGCGATGCTCTGCACGATCGCGAGTCCCAGCCCGGTGCCGTCCGGGCCGGCCGAGGTGCGACTCGCATCGCCGCGGTAGAACGGCTCGGTGAGCAGCTGCACGGTGGCAGGGGTGATCTGCGCCCCGGTGTTCTCGATCTCGATGACGGCTCGTCCGCGTTCCCGTCGGGAGCGCACCCACAGCTCACCGCCGGGCACGTTGTGGCGGATGCCGTTCTCGAGCAGGTTGCGCACGGCCCTGGCCAGCAGCACCGCATCGCCCTCGACCGTGAGGTCGCGCAGGTTCGTGTGCACCTCGATCTCCTGGGCGTCGAGGTCGTCGACCTGGTCTTCGATGAGCGTGCGCAGCTCCACCGGTTCGACCTCTTCCAGGCCGGTGCGGGCACGCGCGAGGGCGAGCAGCGCCGTGATGAGCCGCTCACTCTGCTCGGTCGCCCGCAGTGCCCGCTGCATGTTGGCCTGCAGGTCCGCCGGCACCGCTCCCTGTTCGAGGGGGATCTCCAGCGCAGTGCGCGTCGTCGTCAGCGGGGTGCGCAGTTCGTGCGAGGCGTTCGCCACGAAGCGGTCCTGGGCGGTGAACGCCGACTGCAGCCGGTCGAGCATCCCGTCGATCGTGTCGCCCAGCTCCTTGATCTCGTCGTCGGGCCCCGGCAGAGCGAGGCGTCGGCCGAGGTCGCGTTCGGAGATGTCGCGCGCGGCGGCCGTGACCTCTCCGATGCGGTCCAGCGAGCGGCGCGCGAGCCAGAACGCGATCGCGGCGGCCACCCCGGTGAAGGCCACGAGCACGACCACCGACCACAGCAGCAGCCCGTTGCCCACCTCGTCGGCGAGGAAGCTCGACTGCTGCAGCACCGCGCCTTCCACGGCGTCGAAGGTCAGGGTCTGGGACGGCACCGCGAGCTGCGCGTCGATGGATCCGACGTAGTACCCGCAGCCGGTGCTGGCCTGGCCCCAGAGGACGCTGCTGCTGTCGGGGAGCGGAGTCACCTCGCTGACGTCGGGTCCATCGGTCGCGCTCGACCCCTCGCCGACCTGCAGGACCGCCGCCATCGGGAGGCAACTGGCCTCGGTGGTGGTGATGGCCGTGGAGAACAGCTGTTGCACCACGAGGTACTGCACGGTGAGCAGGGCGGCACCGGCCGCGATGAAGACCGCGGTGATGATGATCACCAGTCGGGTGCGGAAGCTCATACGTCTCATGCGGTCGTCCCCACTCGATAGCCGTGTCCTGCCGCGGAGTGGATCACCTCGGGCGAGCCGAGTTTGCGTCGGAGCGTGTGCACCACGATCTTGACCACACCGCGTGTGCGCTCCTGTGGTTCGTCCCACACCTCGTCGAGGAGGTCGTCCGCGCTGACGTAGCCGCCCTCCGCGGCGAGAAGCGTCTCGAGCACCCCGAATTCCTTGAGCGTCAGCCGGATCGGGCTGCCGTCGCGCTCCACGATGCGTCGAGCGCTGTCGAGGCGCACTCCGGCGAACTCCTGCACGGCACTCGTGCGCGCAGATCCGCCACGACGGCCGAGCGCTCGGATGCGGGCCAGCAGCTCCACGTACGCGAACGGCTTGGCGAGGTAGTCGTCGGCGCCGAGGTCGAGGCCCTCGACACGGTCGTTCAGGGT
This sequence comes from Microbacterium sp. JAI119, assembly GCF_013410135.1. Taxonomy (NCBI): domain Bacteria; kingdom Bacillati; phylum Actinomycetota; class Actinomycetes; order Micrococcales; family Microbacteriaceae; genus Microbacterium; species Microbacterium sp. JAI119. Next base: position 29,720 of record NZ_JACCCK010000006.1, on the reverse strand, counting down.
CCCTGCGGCCGTGAGCATCAGGATGCGTGCCGGATACTCCTGCGCGACCAGAGTGCGGCACACCGCGTCGCCGCTCAGCACCGGCAGGTCGCGGTCGAGCACGATCACGTCGACGTCGTTCGAGGCCGCGGAGGTCAGGGCTGCGGCTCCGTCGCGGGCGACCTCCACCAGGTAGCCCTCGCGGCGCAGGCCGTCGGCGAGCGTGTCGGCCAGGTCGGCCTCGTCTTCCACCAGCAGCAGTCGCATGGCACCTCCGTCATCCGAGGGTGCGTGTGCCGCGGTTAGTTTCCGGTTAGGCGCCGTCATACCGACAGCAAACCACCGCCTCCGTAGAACTGACCGCACGTCGCGGATGAGCTGCGACCGCGAGAAAGGGAACCTCATGTTCGATTCGAGAGCAGTCCGATCGTGGGCGGCGATCCCCGCTGTCTTCGCACTCTTCACGCTCGCCGCGTGCAGCGCACCATCGGGAGACGACAAGGCGAAGGACGGGGCCAACGATGCGGCGGCCGCCCGGTTCGTGACCTGCCTCACCGAGGAGGGGCAGACCGCGAAGATCGTCGAGGGGGGACAGGTGGGGATGCTGATGCCCGACGGTCCCGCGAGCGGCACCTCGACGGGCGGCATGATGTCGGTCGAAGCGGGCTCGGGCGACGACGAGGACCTCGCCATGACGATGGTCTTCTCGGACGACGACGGTACGTGGCTCGCATCGACTGCGGCATCGGGCTACCCGGAGGAGGGCGGGCAGCGCGCCGCGTGGGAGACCTGTGAAGAGAAGGTCCCCGAGTTCACGCAGCCGAAGCCCGACATCTCGGACTCCGGAGCGCAGACGCAGATGATCTCGCCGGAGGAGATCATCGAGTCCGGTCTCGCCTTCGCCTCCTGCGCCAGAAAGAACGGCTTCGCCGACTTCGCCGACCCCGATGCTGACGGCATGCTCACCCTGCCGAAGGGGATCAGTGAAGACGAGGCGCGCACGCTTCTCGAAGCCTGCGCGGACACCACGGGCGACATGCCCCCGATGTTCACACAGGAGAGCATCGAAGCCGTCGACTTCGACTGGTTCGCGGTGATGAGCGAGTACTTCGAGGGCATGGTCTCCGCCGCCACCGTCCTTCCGTCGAAGGACGACGAATGAGCCGCCGGCTGACCAAGGTGCTCGTCCCGGTCGGAGTGCTGCTCGTGGCGGCCGCCGTGACCGTGGCCGTGCTGCAGCCCTGGAGCTCGGTGGCCGAGTCACCGGATGAGGAGAAGGCGCCGGTGACGGTCGACGCGGAGCTCACCACGCTCACCTCCGATCTGCGCCTCAACGGAACCCTGAGCTACGGGGCGTCGGTCGCCCTGCCGGGCCGTGCCGGCACGATCACCCGCCTGCCGGCGGCGGGGGAGCAGATCGGCGTCGGCCAGGCGATCTACGAGGTCGACGGGAAGCCGGTGATCGCGATGCGCGGCGATCGTCCGTTCTGGCGCGACCTCGGCGTCGGCGTCGAGAAGGGCCCCGACGTCCGTCAACTGGAGCAGGCGCTCGCCGATCTCGGATTCGGCAAGAACATGACGATCGACGACGAGTTCACCGCGGTCACCGAGACCAACGTCAAGGCCTGGCAGAAGTCGCTCGGGGTGCCGCAGGACGGCATCGTGAAGCTGGGTGACATCGTCGCGATCAGCGCCGCGTCCGTGCGGGTGGAGTCGGTCACGGCGAAGCTGGGAGACCCGGCGGGGTCGAGTCCGCTCAGTTACACGAGCACGACGCTGCGCGTGGTCGCCAAGCTGACGGATGCACAGGCGCGCGAGATCCTGCCCGCCACGAAGGTGACCGTGATCCTGCCGGACGGGACGGAGGCGCCGGCGACCGTGACCGCCGTCGACCCCGGCGGGCAGCCGACCGAGAAGGAGGGCGAGACCACTCCGCCCACCGCAGACGTCGAGTTCGACGACCCGGCCGTCGCCGAGGGCATCGGGCTGCGCGCGGTCAAGATCGTGTTCGCGACGTCGGAGGTGAAGGATGCTCTGGTCGTGCCGGTCACAGCCCTGGTGGCGACGACCGACGGCGGCTACGCGGTCGACGTGCTGCGCAAGGGCGGAAAGGTCGAACGCGTCGCCGTCGAGGTCGGACTGATCGCCGACACCAAGGTGCAGGTCACGGGCGGAGAACTCGCCGCCGGCGATGCCGTGGTGGTGGCGCAATGAGCCCGGACACGGTGGTCGAGCTCGTCGACGTGATCAAGGAGTACCCGGGCAACCCGCCGCTGCGCGTGCTGCATGGCATGAGCCTCGCGATCGAGAGCGGTGAGCTGGTGGCCGTGGTCGGAGCCTCGGGATCGGGCAAGAGCACGATGCTCTCGATCATGGGCACCCTCGACGACCCCACGAGCGGCACCGTGCTGATCGATGGGACCGACGCCGCGGCTCTGCCCGAACGCGAGCGTGCCGTGCTGCGCGCTCGCCGCATCGGCTTCGTGTTCCAGCAGTTCTTCCTCCTGCCCGCACTGAGCGCGCTCGACAACGTCGCGCTCGGTCTGCTCTACTCCGGCGTGCCGTCGGCGGAGCGTTCCACTCGGGCGGCCGCAGCGCTGGAGCGGGTGGGCCTCGGCGCGCGCATGAAGCACAGACCCGGTCAGCTGTCCGGCGGTGAGCAGCAGCGCGTGGCGATAGCCAGGGCGATCGTCGGCGCTCCGTCGGTGCTGTTCGCCGATGAGCCGACAGGTGCGCTCGACTCGACGACGGGCGATCGCATTCTCGAACTGCTCACCTCGATCGCCGATTCCGGCACGGCCGTCGTGATCATCACGCACGATCCGCACATCGCCGAGCGCACGCAGCGGCAGGTCGGCATCCACGATGGCCGGATCGTGAGAGACACCGGCTCGCGCGTGAAGGAAGAGGTCGCCGCATGAGACGCAGAGGGGAGCGGATGCCGCGACTCAGTGTCGCTGACAGCATCCGCACGGCACTCATCGGTCCCCGCAGTCGCAAGATGCGCACGGCGCTGTCAGCGCTCGGCGTGGCGGTGGGCATCGCGGCGCTCACCGCGATCACGGGCATCGCCGCCTCGAACCAGGCCCAGCTGCTGGCCGAACTCGACTCCCTCGGCGCGAACATGATCGTCGTGCAGCCGGGCTACGGGCCCGACAACAAGCCGGTCGAGCTGCCGGAGACGGCCGCCGGGATGATCGAGCGGGTAGACGGGGTCGAACGGATCGGGGTGCTCGAGAAGGTGCCGGACGACACGGGGGTGTACCGCAACGACCTCATGCCGAAGAGTCAGGGCAACGGACTGACCGCCTATGCGGCGAGTCCCGACTTCCTGTCGTCGGTGGAGGGATCCGTGGCGAAGGGCTCGTGGTTCGACGAGACGGATCGCTCGCTGCCGGTGACCGTGCTGGGCGCGGCGGCTGCGGCGCGCATGGGCATCACGGAGCCGGGCGTGCGGGTATGGATCGGCGAGCAGTGGTACACCGTGATCGGGATCCTCGACGCAGCGGGCCTCGCCGAATCCATCGACGCGAGTGCGTTCCTCGGCGACCGGTGGGCGGCCGAGCACGTGGCGAAGAAGAGCGACGGCAGGATCGCCGCGATCTACGTGCGCATGGCCGACGGTGCGACGGGGGAGAAGGTCCGCGATGCGATCGCCCGCGCAGCGAACCCCTCGTCCCCGTATGTGCAGGTGAACGGGCTCGGCGACCTCGCCGGTGCGCGGGACACCGCGGATGACTCGCTGTCCGGCCTCGCGGTCGGACTCGCGGCGATCGCTCTGCTGGTCGGAGGGATCGGCATCGCGAACACCATGGTGGTGGCGGTGTTGGAGCGGCGCGGCGAGATCGGTCTTCGACGTGCGCTCGGCGCGCGCTCGGGGCAGATCGCGGGTCAGTTCGTGGCGGAGGCGATCGTGCTCGGCGGGCTGGGGGGCCTCGCCGGAGCCGCGGTCGGCGCGCTCGGGGTCGTCGTCTACGCCTCGATCCAGGGGCAGGCGGTGACGATCCCTGCGGTCGTGCTGTTCGGTGGCCCGGTCGTGGCGCTGGTGGTCGGCGTGATCGCCGGGCTCTACCCCGCGATCAGCGCCGCGCGCCTGTCGCCCACGGCGGCACTCCGCACGGTCTGAGGCCCTGGGTTCGGTTTCGAATCGCGCGAATGGTCCCTTTCACGGCGCGGATAGAACCGTTCGCGCGATTCGAAGGTGCCGCCGAGCGCGGCGAAACGCCCCGGCCGGGGAGAAGTCCCCGGTCGGAGCGTTCCGTCTCGCTTGGCGTCGATCAGCTGACCTTCTTCCGGTAGGAGATGATCGCGAACACGTAGGCGACCACGAGGATCCCGACGCACCAGGCGAGGGCGACCCAGATCTCGGACCCGACCGGCTCCTGCGCGAACAGCGCCTGGATGGTGTTGACGATCGAGGTGACGGGCTGGTTGTCTGCGAACCACTGCACCGGTGCCGGCATGGTGTCGGTGGGCACGAACGCCGAGCTGATGAACGGCAGGAAGATCAGCGGGTACGAGAAGGCACTCGCGCCGTCGACCGTCTTGGCGTTCAGGCCCGCGATGATCGCCAGCCAGGTGAGTGCCAGCGTGAACAGCATCAGGATGCCGATGACTCCGAGCCAGGCCCAGAAGCTCGCCCCGGTGCGGAAGCCCAAGAGGAATCCGACGCCGAAGATGATCGCCAGGGTGATGGCGTTCGCCGTGAGGGACGTGAGCACGTGGGCCCACAACACGCTCGATCGGGCGATCGGCATGGAGTGGAACCGCTCGAAGATGCCGCTCTGCATGTCGGTGAACAGCCGGAACGCCGTGTAGGCGATGCCCGACGCGATCGCGATGAGCAGGATGCCCGGCAGCAGGTAGTTCACGTAGTTGTCGACGCCGGTGCTCTGCTGGAGGGCGCCGCCGAAGACGTACACGAACAGGAGCATCAGGGCGATCGGGGTGACTGCCGTGGTGATGATCGTGTCGGGGCTGCGGAAGATGTGCCGCATGGAGCGGCCGGTGAGTGTCGCCGTGTCGGCGGCGAAGTGCGTGGTCATGCTGCCTTCTCCTTTCCGGATGAGGGGCCGATGAGGGTGAGGAAGATCTCCTCGAGGGTGGGCTGCTTCTCGACGTACTCGACCTTCGCGGCCGGAAGCAGGCGCTTGAGCCCGGCGAGGGTGTCGTTCGCGATGATGCGGCCCTCGTGCAGGATCGCGATGCGGTCGGCCAGCTGCTCGGCCTCGTCGAGGTACTGCGTGGTGAGCAGCACGGTGGTGCCGGTGTTCGCGAGCTCCTTGACCACGCCCCACACCTCGATGCGGGCTTCGGGGTCGAGGCCGGTCGTGGGCTCGTCGAGGTAGATGACTTCGGGGTCGCCGACCAGACTCATCGCGATGTCGAGCCGGCGACGCATACCGCCTGAGTAGGTGCCGACCTTGCGCCCGCCGGCCTCCGTCAGACGGAACGTGGCGAGCAGGTCGTCGGCGACCTTCCCGGCGTCGGGCAGATGCCGCAGCTTCGCGACGAGCACCAGGTTCTCGCGTCCGGTGAGGATCTCGTCGACCGCGGCGAACTGTCCGGTGAGGCTGATGCGCTCGCGCACTCCGACCGGGTCTGCGGCCACATCCACGCCCTGCACCGTCGCGGTTCCGGCATCCGACTTCAGCAGGGTGGAGAGGATGCGCACCATGGTGGTCTTGCCGGCGCCGTTCGAGCCGAGGAGGGCGAAGATGCTGCCCTTCTCGACCTCGAAGTCGACGCCGCGCAGCACGTGCAGATCTTTGTAGGACTTCTCGATGCCGTGCACCGAGATGGCGGGGTTCGTCATGATTCCTCCTTCTTCTTCGCGTCGTCGAACGCCTTGATGAGGCGTGCGCGCTCCTTGTCGATCCACTGCCGTCCGCCGTACGCGGCGGCGTAGTTCTCGGCGAACTCGACCGGGTCGTCTCCGACGATGGCGCTGACCGGGGTGCCGTCGAGTGCGGCGCGCTCCCACATGTCGGCGATGTCGAGGAACATCTTCACGATTGTGTCGCCGTCGGTGACGCCGCCGTAATACATGTTGTAGCGCTGCTGCGCCTTCGCCATCTCGCGGTACGGCTCGGGCAGCGCGTTGATGCGGGCCTGGGCCTGCTTGTACAGCTTCTTCTCTTCGAGTGATCCGGTGATCGCTTCGATCCACTTCGCGGCCATGATCAGTTCTCCTTGTTCGTGGTGTCGGTGTTCGTGCTGTTCAGCTGTTCGATGTGCGTCTTGAGGAAATCCCAGGTCTTCCAGAACTCCTCGAGCTCCTGCCGGCCCTGCGCGTTCAGGGTGTACACCTTGCGGGGCGGACCCTTCTCGCTCGGGACCTTCTCGACGTCGACGAGGCTCTTCTGCTCGATGCGCACGAGGAGTGCGTAGATCGTGCCCTCGGCGATGTCGGTGAATCCGTGGTCGCGGATGCGTGTGGTGATCTCGTACCCGTATGCCGGCTGCTCGGCGAGGAGGGCCAGAACGATGCCCTCCAGAGTGCCCTTGAGCATCTCGGTCATCTGCTTGCCCATCAGGTCCTCCTCTCTTCTCGGTTCAGTACTCAGTGTTGCTGGGTACCGGTACAAAGTAACACTGAGTACCGGTACTTAGCAACACTAAATACCAAGTTTCTTCCCACGCTCGACGCCGAGACCCATCGCCTGCGCCGAGACCCACGCCTGCACGCGCCTAGAGCCGTGGGTCTCGGCGGCAAGAGTGGGTCTCAGCGCCGAGAGGGGGTGGAGGAGGGAGGGGAGAGGGGGGAGGGAGCGGGGGGGGGCTAGGAGCGGAGGTAGGCCAGGACGGCGAGCACGCGGCGGTGGCCGCTGTCGCTCGAGGCGAGGCCGAGCTTGGCGAAGATATTGCCGATGTGCTTGCTCACCGCGGTCTCGGTCACGAAGAGCCGGTCGGCGATCGTGCCGTTGTCGAGGCCTTCCGCCATAAGGCCGAGCACCTCGCGCTCGCGCGGAGTCAGCGTCTGCACCGGGTCGTCGGCGCGACGACGGCTCATCAACTGCGAGATCACCTCGGGATCCATCACCGTGCCCCCGGCGGCCACGCGGTGCAGGGCGTCGACGAACGCCGCGACCTTGCCGACGCGTTCCTTGAGCAGGTAGCCGAGACCGTCGGCTCCCGCTGCCAGCAGCTCACCGGCATAGCGATCCTCGACGTATGCCGACAGCACGAGCACGGGGAAGCCGGGGCGACGGGCACGGGCCTCGGCGGCGGCCTTCAAGCCCTCGCTGGTGAACGTCGGCGGCATCCGCACGTCGACCACCGCGGCATCCGCCTCATCCAGTCGGTCGAGGAAATCGTCGGCGTTGTCGACGGCGGCGACCACATCGAACCCCTCGCTACGCAGCAGCAGCGCCAGCCCCTCGCGCAGCAGGGTGTCGTCTTCGGCGATCACGATCCGCATGGCAGCTCCGCTCTCAGGGTGGTGGGGCCCCCGACTGGACTCGTCACGTCAAGGGTGCCCTCGAACGCCTCGATGCGGCGACGGATGCCGGCGACCCCACCGCCGGGTCGCTCGACCGCGCCGCCCACACCGTCGTCTTCGACCGTGATGACCAGAAGCTCGCCGTCGCGCTCGACCCGCACCGCGGCCCGGGTCGCCTCGCTGTACTTGCTGACGTTCGTGAGCGCCTCCGCCACGACGAAGTAGCTGGCCGACTCGACCGCCGCCGGCACACGTCCGATCTGGTCCGTCTCGACCGTGCAGGGCACCACGGTGCGCCCGGCGAGCGAGGCCAGGGCTCCCTCCAGACCGAGCTCATCGAGGATCGGCGGGTAGATGTCGTGCACCGTGCGGCGGAGCCCTGCGAGCGCCTCGGTTGCGGCATCCTGCGCTCGCCGCAGGGGTTCGAGCACGTCGCCGCCGATCTCCTGCGCGCGCTCGGCGATCCCGAGCATCATCACCACGTTGACCAGGCGGTTCTGCGCACCGTCGTGCAGATCGCGTTCGATCCGGCGCAGCTCGGCCGCGTGGGCGTCGAGCGCGGCAGCACGGCTGAGGGTCAGGGCGTCGACACGGGCCGCGAGGCGCGACTTCTCCGGCGTCGCGAGCAGCTTCGCCGACACGAACGACACCAGACGGGCGACGGCCGGGATCAGGAAGACCGCGAGGAGCGCATACGCCACCGCGAGCAGCGGCATCGTGGCCGCGAGCTCCCAGGATGTGACGGGGTAGACCGAGCCGACCGGGTCGTCGGCGGGGGCGAACTGCCAGTAGTAGGTGATGGCGAGGGTGTTGATCGCCGCGACGGGGAGCGAGATCGTCAGAAGAGAGACGAACAGCACCGGAATCCCCTGCACCGCCAGCCACAGCACGTCTCGGCCGGTGGCGCGCGAGAACGCGAAGCGCAGACGATCGTCGAGCGTTGAGCCCGGCGGGAGCACGTGGCCGATCGGCGTCAGCTCCTCGCCCCGGTAGGCGCCCACACGTCGACGGTTCAGGTCTGTCCAGCGGTGCAGGCTCTGCACGGCCTCGGGCATGAGCAGCACGCCGCCCGTGAGGATCATGAAGGGGAGCAGCACGATGCCCAGGCAGAGGAACACCACGGATGCGATCGAGACCGCGGCCTCGACGGCCAGGTATCCCCACGCTCGCAACCAGCGGCGCATCCATCGGTCCTTCACTCTCACAGTCTGCCCGAGCGATCGCGACGGCACGGTATAGCCAGCCCCACCATCGAAGCGGCAGCGGGCGGGATGGGATGCCGCCCGGCCCGTCCCTAGCGTCGAATCATGACCTCCACACCACTCGCCTCGGCCGTGAACACGCGGCCCTCCGAAGCACTCCGGTTGCAGTCCGTCGTCAAGACCTACGGTTCCGGCGCCAGCCGCGTCACCGCCCTGCGCGGCGTGGATCTCGCCATCGCGAAGGGCACGTTCACCGCGATCATGGGCCCGTCCGGCTCGGGCAAGAGCACCCTGCTGCACAGCGCTGCGGGACTCGACCGGCCGAGCAGCGGCACCGTGCACCTCGGCGGGACCGAGATCTCGGGGCTGAAGGCGCGCCAGCTCACGGCGTTCCGTCGTGATCACGTGGGATTCGTCTTCCAGGCGTACAACCTGCTGCCGGCTCTGAACGTCGAGGACAACATCACGCTGCCGCTGCGGCTCGGCGCCCGTCGTCTCGAAACGCAGTGGCTCGACTTCCTGCTCCACGCCGTGGGGCTCACCGAGTTCCGCCGCCGCCGCCCGTCCGAGCTCTCCGGCGGTCAGCAGCAGCGGGTGGCGATCGCCCGCGCGCTCATCACCCGGCCCCATGTGGTGTTCGGCGACGAGCCGACCGGCGCCCTCGACTCCCGTTCGGGCAAGCAGGTGCTCGATCTGCTCGCGCACACGGCACGAGAGCTGAATCAGACCGTCGTGGTCGTGACCCACGACCCCGTGGTGGCCGCGCACGCGGATCGCACCATCTTCCTCGCCGACGGAGCCTTCGCGGGATACCTCGACGGTGCCGACCCTGCGCAGATCAACGCCCGCATGAGCGCATTGGGCGAGTGGTGATGTCGGGGTCGCTGGGTCTGGGGCGACTTGTCGGCGCCGACCTTCGCCATCACCGCGGAAGCTTCGTCGGCGTGGCGGTCGCGGTGTTCGTCGCGAGCGCACTGGTGACGGGCCTCGGCGTGCTCGTCGAATCCGGCATGCGCGGAGGGCTGGCGCCCGAGCGCTACTCCGCGGTCGACATCGTGGTCGGTGCGCCACAGCAGGTGGATGTGCCGGAGGACCTGCCGGTTCCCCTCCGGGAGCGCGCGCCGCTGCCGGTCGACGCGGTGCGCGACATCGCCGCCCTTCCGGGAGTCGACCGCGTCGTCGCCGACGTCACGGTTCCTCTCGTCCTGCAGGAAGCGGATGCGGCCGGTGCCGTCGTGGTCGAGGCGCACCCCTGGCCCGCCACCGCGCTGACCGGCTTCGAGCTGCATGAGGGGCAGGAACCCGCGGCGGCGGATGAGGTCGTCGTCACCGTCGGCAGCGGTCGTGCCGTGGGCGACACGGTCGTCCTTGCCCACGGCGGCGTGCCGTCGGAGTACCGCGTCGTCGGCGAGGTCGCCGCTCCGGTCGCACCCGAACGCGGCGCACATGTCTTCCTGAGCGAGCGCCGCATCGACCAGCTCGACCCGCACGGGGGTGCCCCGCAGGCGCTCGGCGTGTTCGTTTCCGGGGCGGATCCCGAGCAGACGGCGAGCGCGATCCACGAGGCCGACCCCCGCCTGGTCGCCCGCACGGGTGACGCCCGCGGCGACGTGGAGTTCCTCGACTCGGGTGCGGCGCGGTCCACGCTCGTGGCCATCGGCAGCGCGTTCGTCGGCACCTGCATCCTCGTGGCGATGTTCATCGTGGCAGGCACGCTGTCGCTGTCGGTGCAGTCGCGCCGTCGTGACTATGCCCTGCTGCGCGCGGTCGGTGCGAGCCCTTCCCAGGTGCACGCGCTCGTCGCCCGTGAGGTGCTGTGGGTGTCGGCGGTCGCCGTTCTGCTCGGCATCGTGCCGGGATACCTGCTGTCGACCGTGCTGCAGTCGGCCTTCGTCGCCGGGGGTGTGATCCCGGGCGACTTCGCCCTGGCATTCAGTCCGCTTCCCGCGGTCGGAGCGGTGCTGCTCGTGCTCGCCTCCGCCTGGGGTGCCGCGCGTATCGCGGCGGCTCGGGTCGCGAAACTCGATCCGGTGGAGGCTCTGCGCGAGTCGGCGACGGGTGCCCCCGTCATCGGACTGCCTCGCATCATCACGGGCATCGTGCTCGCCGCTGCGGGCATCTCGGTCTCGACCGTGCCGCTGGTGGTGCGCGGGCAGATCGCGGCCGGTGCGGCGGCCGGCGCAGCCATGCTGCTGATCATCGCATTGGCGGTGCTCGGCCCGTGGCTGGTGTCGCTGAGCGTCCGCCTGATCGGAGCGGTGCTGCATCGGCTCTCATCCGCAGGCTTCCTCGCTTCGGCGAACGCCGCGGCCAACAGCAGGCGCCTCGCCTCCGCGATCCTGCCGATCGCCCTCGGCATCGGTCTGGGACTCGTGCAGATCGGGGCGCCGTCGATCATCGCGGCCGAGGCGGCGACGCAGGCCAGTGCCGGCGTCATCGCCGACCTGCGCGTGACGGCCCCGGCGGGTCTCTCGCCCGACATGATCGACACCATCCGTGAGACACCAGGGGTGGCCGAGGTCTCGGGGGTCGCCCTCAGCGCGGCGGTGGTGGACTCCTTCGATTTCGAAGGCAAGCTCCAACGAGACGAGCACGTGCTGCAGGGCATCGATCCGACGAACATCGCGAACAGCCTCGATCTGCGGGTGCGGGAGGGGGCGCTCGCGCAGCTCGACGGCACCACCACGGTCGCGGTGAGCACGGACGCCGCGCAGGCGCTGGGGCTGAACATCGGCGGAACGGTCGTCGGGTACCTGGGCGACGGCTCGCCCTTCGAGGCCGCGGTCGTCGCGGTGTACGAGCGGGGTCTCGGCTTCGGCGACCTCACCATGGCCGCCGATGCGGTCAGTGCCCACACCACGGCAGGTCTCGATGCCTTCGCGCTCGTGGCGGTCGACGCGGGCGCAACGGATGAGGTCCGTGCAGCGTTGGGCGCGAGCGGTCTGCTCGTGAGCGAAGGCTCGGGGCAGGAGGCTGCGGGAGCGGGAGCGCAATCCCAGCAGGGGTGGGTCAACCTCATCGCCCTGCTGGTGATCCTCGGCTACATCGCGATCGCGGTGGTGAACACGCTCGTGATGGCGACGGGGGAGCGTTCGCGCGAACTGGCTCTGCTGCAGCTGATCGGCGCGTCCCGCAGGCAGGTGCGCGCCATGATGCGCGTCGAGGCGATGCTGGTGGCGGTGATCGCGATGGTGTTCGGTGTCGTGGTCGCGATCCCTCCGCTCATCGGGGTGAGCATGGGGATCTCGGGCCAGCCGGTACCCGCCCTCCCGGTGCTCGGTTCGCTGGCGATCGTCGGTGTCATGGGCGCGCTGGCGCTCGTGGCGATGTGGATCGGCACCGTCTCGTCGATGCGCACGCGTCCGATCGACGAGATCGGGTCGCGACAGTAGCGCCCCGCACCCGAGCAGGCGCACCGGTCTCCACGGTGCGCCTGCTCGGCGTCTCCCCCGCGCGCGGCGGTCCCCCTCGCGCGTGGGGGAGGTGGCACGGGAGGGAGGGGTGAAAAGGCGGGGTGAAAAACCTGCGCCCGCCCGGAACGGACCTCGCGCCCACGCCAGGCTGGCGGTGGCCCGGACCGAGTCCACCATGCCCGAATGGTGCTCGGCGGTCGCCTGAGGGGGCGGGGGCTTCCGTGCGCGAACGCGCAGCGGCGAAGCGATGAATGGGGAGACAGTCATGGGATTCCGTGTTGCCCGCAAGGACCACACATCCGATGGCCTTCCGTCCGAGCGGTTCAGCCGCTGGCGGGGCCGCGCGAAGAAGCTGATCGGGGGCGCCGTCAGCACGGCGCTCGTCGCCTCGTCGATGGTCTTCATCGGTGGAACGCTGACCGCCGCTCCCGCGGCCGCGGCCGACCCGTTCCTCTGCACGCCGGGAGCGGTGTACGTGCAGAGCGCCACCGAGGTGCGCGAGTTCGTCGTGAACGAGCAGGGCACGCCCGGCAACGGTGGAACGCTCGGTGCCAGCACGCTCGGCGTCGACCACTCCAACAACGCCCTCGGCATCTCCTCGAACGGCCGCTACGCGTACACCGTCACCAACGCCGCCGGCACCAAGACCCTCGCCAAGCACGATCGCGTGACCGACACCACGACCCGCACCACGTTCTCGCTGAACTCGTCCGTGCTCCGCGGCGCCGTCCACCCGGTCACGGGTGTCTACTACTTCGCCAGCGGCACGGTGAACGGCGCCATCAACCTCTACGCGTGGGAAGAGAACGTCACCCCGCAGACCTTCGTCCAGGTCGGAACGCTCCGCCCGACCGCGGGCAGCAGTGCCTTCGGTGCGAACGGGGACATGGCGTTCAGCGCCTCGGGTCAGCTCGTGCTCGTGGCGGACAACTTCATCTACTCCTCCGACCTGCCCACCTCGCTCACCCCGAGCACCGCCACGATCGACGCCAAGCAGGTGCACGACATGGGCGCCGGCGTCCAGGGCAACGGCATCGCGTTCGGAAACCTCGGCCACATCTTCGTCTCGGTCTCGGGCGGCGGAAACCGCATCATCGAGGTCGACCTGCCCCGTGGCGAGACGGTCAACACGACGTCGCTCGGAACGTTCCAGCCCACCGACATGGCGAGCTGCACGTTCCCGAACACGCTCACGCTGAAGAAGGATCTCCCGGAGGGGCGTCACCTCGCCACGGATCAGTTCGCCCTGCGCGTGCAGTCGCCCGCCGGGTACCAGGTCCCCCAGACCGACGCCGTCACGCGCGGTGAGCGCACCGGACTGCAGCCCGACTACGCGGGCCCCGTGTTCACCAACCAGGGCGACGTGTTCCGACTGAGCGAGGCGGCATCCGGCACGACGGATCGCACGAGATACGCCGAATCCCTCGACTGCGTGCAGGTCAATCCCGACGGTTCGACGGTGCCGGTCGCCGTGACGGCCGACGGTCAGGTGACTCAGCCCGCCGGATCGCTCGGCACCGACGTCACGTGCACGTTCACCAACGTGCGCCTCGCTCCGGATCTGGCACTGCGCAAGACCTCCGACCCCGCCCCGGGGGCGGCCGTGCACGCCGGCCAGCGCATCACCTACACGGTCGAGGCGGAGAACACCGGCAACACGCGTCTCGACCCCGTGCAGGTGGCCGACGACCTCTCCGGTGTGTTCACGTCTGCGACCTACCAGGGCGACATCGCCACGAAGATCGACGGAACGACCGTCACCTCCGGCGCCGCGACCGTCACCGGCGACGACCTCGCCTGGACCGGCGTGCTCGAGCCCGGCCAAGTGGTCACCATCACCTATTCGGTGATCGTCGACGAGGGCGCAGAGGGAGAGCGGATCGCCAACAGCGTCACCGCCTCCGGCACCCCGCCGGGCACCCTTCCCCCGCCCACTCCGCCGACCGTCACGACCGAGCACCCCGTGGCGGGGTACACGGTGGTCAAGACGGCCGACCCGGCATCGGGCACCGTCGTGGAGCCCGGTCAGGTCATCACCTACACGGTCACCGGAACCAACACCGGCGCCACCGTCCTGAACCCGGCATCGATCGCCGACGACCTGTCGGGTGTGCTGGCTCACGCCGCCTACAACTCCGACATCGCGACCACCGTCGGCGGTGCCCCCGTGACCTCTGGGGCGGCGACGATCAACGGGAACGCCCTCTCCTGGACCGGCGCGCTGCAGCCGGGACAGGCCGTGACCATCACGTACTCCGTGACCGTCGGACCGGAGACCTCCGGCAAGATCCTGAAGAACACCGTCAGCGGCACGGCGACGCCGACCACCCCGAAGCCCGGTGACCCCGAGGGCCCGCAGGTGCCGGGAGAGCCGATCGTCCCGCCGACGACGACCACCGAGCACCCGGTCGTCGGCTCCGGCTTCACGATCAGCAAGTCCGCCGACCCCGCGTCGGGCACGGCCGTGTCCGCGGGCGACACCATCACGTACACCATCACCGGTACCAACACGGGTGACACCGACCTCGACCCGGCGAAGATCGTCGACGACCTGTCCGGTGTGCTCGACAGCGCCGCCTACAACGACGACGTCACCGCCGACCGCGGCTCCGTCGCCGTGTCCGGCACCACGCTCACCTGGACCGGCGCCGTTCCGCGCGGCGAGTCCGTCGTCATCCGCTACACCGTCACGGTCGACGCCGATGTCCAGAAGGCGCTGCTTCACAACACCGCCACCGGCACGGCCACGCCGCGCATCCCGGTCGACCCGAGCGACCCCGACAGTCCCACGACTCCTGGCACGCCGATCGTCCCTCCCGCCGTGGAGACGAACCACCCGGTGGTGGACACCGGCTTCGAGGTGACGAAGTCCGCCGATCCCGCCTCCGGCACCGCCGTGCGCGCGGGTGACACCATCACCTACACGATCTCCGGCGTCAACACGGGCAACACCGCACTCGACCCCGCGACGATCGTCGACGACCTGTCCGCCGTCCTGGCACACGCACAGTACAACGGCGATGTGACGGCCTCCACCGGCGCGGTCGCCGTCGTCGGCACGACGCTCACCTGGAACGGAGCGCTCGCACCCGGCACTCGCGTCGACATCACCTACACGGTGACGGTCGATGCCGATGCGACCGGCGTGCTGCTGCGCAACACCGTCACGGGTGAGGGCACCCCTCTCATCCCGACCGACCCGACCGACCCCGAGAGCCCGACCACGCCGGGCACCCCGGTGACGCCCCCGCCCTCCACCACGGAGCACCCGGTCGCCACCTCCGGTTTCACGGTGTCGAAGTCGGCCGACCCGGCGACGGGCACGCGTGTCGACCCTGGCAGCGTGATCACCTACACCGTCACGGGCACGAACACGGGCGACACCGTGCTCGATCCCGTCTCGATCGCCGATGACCTGCGCCCCGCGCTGGCTCACGCGGCCTACAACGACGACGTCTCGGCCAGCCGTGGCGACGCCCGCGTGGCCGACGGGGCGCTGTCCTGGAGCGGCACGCTGCGCCCCGGACAGAACGTGGTCATCACCTACTCGGTGACTGTCGACGCGAATGCGGGTGGCGAGACGATCGCCAACACCGTGACCGGCACGGCGACACCGCTGATCCCCACGGATCCGAGCGACCCGGAGAGCCCGACCACCCCTGGCACGCCGATCACGCCCCCGCCGGCGACCACCGAGCACCCGGTCAACCAGCCCGGATTCACGTTCGCCAAGACGGCCGACCCCGTCGCGGGAACGGCAGTGGACCCCGGCGACGTGATCACCTACACGCTGACCGGCGTGAACACCGGTCAGACGGTGCTCGACCCGGTCGCGATCGCGGACGACCTGTCCAAGGTGCTGCCCTACGCGTCCTACAACGAGGATGCCGCCGCGGTCGTCGCCGGAGCACCGGCAGGAGCAGTGGCGTTCGACGCCGCGAAGCTCAGCTGGTCGGGCGCCCTCGCGGTCGGTCAGACCGTCACCGTCACCTATTCCGTGACAGTGAAGGCCGAAGGCGTCGGCTCCGTGATCGAGAACAGTGCGACGGCGACGGCGACCCCGCCGGGAGGCGAGGAGATCACCCCGCCGCCCGGCACCACGACGAACGCCGTGAACGTGCCCGGATTCTCGGTGTCGAAGAGCGCCGACCCGGCAGCGGGCACGGCGGTCGACCCCGGCAGCGTCATCACGTACACCGTGACGGGCGTGAACACCGGCGAGACCGTGCTCGACCCCGTCGCCATCACGGACGACCTCTCCGGTGTGCTCGCGCACGCCGACTACAACGGCGATGCGACGGCCAAGATCGGGAACACGGAGGCGACGGCACCCGCCGTCACCGGTGAGCGTCTGTCCTGGACGGGCGCGCTCCAGATCGGCGAGACCGTCACGCTCACCTACACGGTGACCGTGAAGGCGGACGCCGGCGGCACCATCATCGAGAACTCGGCATCAGGCTCGGCGACCCCGCCGGGCGGCGTGCCGCCGATCGAGACGCCCCCGGCGACGACGGAGCACCCGGTCAACGAGCCCGGCTTCGAGCTGCGCAAGTCGGCCGATCCCGCCTCGGGCACCAGGGTCGACCCCGGCAGCGTCATCACCTACACGGTGACCGGCGTGAACACCGGTGAGACGGCGCTGGATCCCGTGCGCATCAGCGACGACCTGTCCGGCGTGCTCGACCACGCCGCCTACAACGGCGACGCGACGGCGACCGTGGTCGACGGATCCGCACCCGCTCCTGTCGTGAACGGCGACGAGCTCACCTGGACGGGTGCCCTCGCCATCGGGCAGCGCGTCACGATCACCTACTCGGTGACCGTGAACGGCGACGCGGGCGGTGCGACGATCGCGAACAAGGTCGCAGGTACCGCCACACCGCCTGGCGGCGGCGAGCTCACGCCTCCGCCCGTGACGACCGAGAACCCTGTCGGCACCCCCGGCTTCGCGTTCCTCAAGACCGCGAACCCGGGATCGGGCACGGCGGTCGCCACGGGAAGCACCGTCACGTACACGCTCGTCGGCACCAACACGGGCGAGACGGGGCTGGACGCCGTCGTCATCACAGACGACCTCTCCGGAGTGCTGTCGCACGCCGATCTGAAGCCCGGTGCGACCGCGGTCGTCGGCGAGCGGACGGTGGCAGCACCCGTGGTCGACGGTACGCAGCTGCGCTGGACGGGCAGCCTCGCCGAGGGTGAGAGCGTGACGATCACCTACTCCGTGACCGTGCATGCGAACGCGGCGGGTGCGACTCTCCGCAACGCGGCTGTGGGCACGGCCACCCCTCCCGGCGGTGGGACGATCACGCCGCCGCCCAGCACGACCGAGAACCCGGTGCTGACGCCGCTCGCGCTCACCGGTGGAATCCTCGCGCCCTGGGTGCTGGGTCTTGCGATCGCTCTGCTGCTCGGCGGTGCCGTGCTGCTGATCCTGCGTCGACGCCGCTCCCAGGCCTGACGGTCATGAAAGAAGGCCCCGCCCGTCGAACTCGACGGGCGGGGCCTTCCGTGTCTTCCCCGGAAGGGTCTGCGCTTACTCCGGCAGGAGACCGTGACGCGCCGCCTGCTCCACCGCTTCGGTGCGGTTGTGCGCGCCGAGCTTGCGGTAGATGCTGCGGAGCTGTGTCTTGAGGGTGTTCTGCGAGACGCGCAGCTCCAGGGCGATCGCAGGAAGAGATGCGCCGGAGGTGAGGGCGCGCAGCACGACCTGCTCGCGTGACGACAGGCGGGGTCGGGCCGCGAATGACGGCAGCGCGGATCGCAGCGGGAACGTCCCACGGCCGGTCGGGTCGAGGTCGGCTCGCACCGTGCCGAAGTCCTCCGCGCTCAGCAGCACGAGGGGAGTGGTGAGGCCCCGATCGGCGAGTTGGGCGTTCAGCGCCTCGCTCGACGGTTGCGCGGCCGCCGGCGACACCCGGTGCAGGGCGGCGCTCTGCACCGCCGAGGCCTCTGCGCGTTCCCTGGCGTTCGTGGGGCGCAGGCGGGTCTGTCCCAGAAGCCGGACCACGTCGGCCGCCTTGCCGTCGATGAGGGCCAGGCGTGCCCGCTTCAGGACGGTCGCGAAGCGGTCGGGGATCGCATCCCGCTGCACCACGGCCTTGGCCGCGTTCACGTCACCGAGGGCGAGATGGAGGAGGATCCGGGGGCGCGACAGCGCCTGGCGCACGTGCGGTGCACCGGCCTCCTTGCCCCGCAGGCGCGCGAACGATTCCAGGCGTTCCAATCCCGCGGCGGCGTCGCCCTCGTGCAGAGCGATCCATGCCTCGACGGAGGCCATCGTCGTCCAGTGCTCGCTGGTCGCGCGGTACGGCTCGAAGTACCTGATGTGCTGCTTCGCGGCAGCGAGATCGCCGTCCTCCACCGCCAGCATGGCCTCGGCCACACGGTAGAACGTGCCGCGGTAGCTGTCGAGCAGCGCCGCGTCCCAGCCGCCGTCTCTGATCAGGGAGACGTAGTGCCTGGCCTCGGGGAGGTCTCCGTTCAAGGCGTGCACGCCGGCGAGGAGGCAGATGCCGTGGAAGGCGTTGCTGCCCCCGTGCGCGGCGGCGAGGGCGGTGGCCTGCTCCCAGAGGTGGATGGCCTCCTCCTGCTGCCCGCCGTAGTAGAGGGAGATGCCGAGGTGCGTGCACAGCAGCGGCATGTCGCGGGCGTACTGCTGCCACTGCGATTCCGGGGTCTCGTTGAACAGGGCCAGAGATCGGGCTGCCACCTGTGCGGCGCGCTCCGGTCGTCCGATGGCGCGCAGCGACGCACTCTCGGCCGCCCAGATGAAGATCCGCTCCGTGGCCGAGAGCGTGGTCCGGCGGGCGTTCGCGGCCGCCACCGCGATGCGCAGCAGCTGGTGTCCGCGCTGGCGCCGCAGGCGGCTGGGCTTCAGGCACATCCCGAGCAGCATGGCCACCAGCGGCTCCTGCTTCAGCCGTGCCACCGGTACGTCGCCGAGCAGTTCGACGACACCGTTCCGATCTCGGTGCAGCAGTCGGTTCCACCCCGACATCGTGACGTGGGTCGCCAGACGCAGGTCGTCGCCCTCCACGGCGAGCCGCAGTCCTTCGAGGGGCAGGTCACGGCGCACGGCACCCTCTGCGGCGATGCGCCTCAGCCCGGGGACCTCGTCCGCGAGGGCTGCGCGGAGCTCGCGGCGCAGCATCCCGCGCGTCAGGGGCGTGAGCTCGAACGAGCTGCGGCCGCCGGCAGCCCAGCGACCGAAGCCGAACATCTCCGCCTGGTCCAGCGCCTTCACGATGTCCGGATCGCCGGTGAGCGCCGTGGCGAGCGGAACGTCGACGGAATCGGTGACGCTGATCCGGAGCATGCCTCGAAGCGCCCGAGGGTCGAAGCCGCACTCGGTGAGCCTGTCCTGCAGGTAGTCCTCGATCACCGTGGTCGCGGCTCGCAGGGACGCGGCATCCATGCCGGTCCCCCGCAGCGCCAGGGCGCGGATTAGCGCGGGGAATCCTCCTGTCGCCTCTCGTGTCGCAGCCGCCGTGTCCTCGTCGACGTCGAGCGCGCGACGGATCTCCTCATCATCGAACATGAGGTCTTCGGGAGCGACGAGCGTCGTGTCGATCAAGAGGTCGAGGCCCTCGCTGTCGAAGGGGCTCGGCCGATTCGTTGCGACGATCAGACGGGTGCGGGCAGCGGCACCGACGGCGCGACACAGCGCGAACGCGCCATCGCGCTCGACGGCGGCAGCATCGTCGAGCACCACGACCAGGTGGCCCTCCGCCTCGTGCAGACGCGCGGCCACGGCGGCCCAGCCCTCGTCGCCGTCGTCCCGCCGGTCGGCTCCGGGCAGGACGCGCAGCAGCGCTCCGGCGAGTGCCTCACTCCTCGTGATCGCCGGCGTCACGGTCAGCCACACGACGTGGGCGGATGTGGTGGCCGCCCAGTCCACCAGGGCCGTGGTCTTGCCGGAGCCGGACGCCGAGCGGATGAGTGTGAGGGGCGTCTCGGTCTCGAACTCGGCGCTCAATCGCGGACGCCTGATGGCGTGCGCCGATACTCGCGGTATACGTCCGTCCCCCTGCGCGACAAATGCCGACACCCCGTACCTCCCCAGGTCCCCTCCCTCTACGATATGCCGAAATCCCGCACCGACAAGCGACGCCCGCCGGGACAGCGACGAACGCAGAGACGAGCGATACCGGGAGAGCGGAGCGTGTCCGTGACCGTCAGCGGTGACCGTTCCGGCGCCAGGGCGCCGTGATCCGCGACCACAGGTTCGGAGCGGGGGCGCTCTCGTCCGAGGCGGGGGGAAGGGCGACGGCGAACTGCACGATCTCCTCGGCGCCGTGGTGCACGACGCGGTACAGCGCGGTGCCGATGAGCACGCCGAGCGCGATCGACATGACCGAGACCAGCGCCGTGGTGAAGTCGGAGAGTCCGCCGTCGGTCGCGACCGCCTCCGTGAGCCCGACGAGCCCGGCGGCCCCGGGGACCAGCAGCCAGAAGGCCGGGAGGAAGGTGAGCTGCGACGGTGCTCCGTGGCGGAGGGTCGCGATCCACAGCACGACGGGGGTCATCGCGACGGCACCGACGAACCCGCCGACCGTCGCGCCCACGAACTCGGTGCCGGCCCATTGGCCCGTGTAGGCGACGACGAGTGCGAGAAGCACCCACCCGAAGGTCGACGGTGGCGCGGAGAAATGCAGATAGTTCCCGAGCGCGAACACGAGGATCCCGATGAGCGCCACCCACCACGGGAGCGGCGAGCCCCCGTCGAGGGCTTCGTACGAGGACGAGTCGACCCCCACGACGGTGCCGGCGGCGAGGATGCCGAACGCCAGCAGCGCCAGCTGCACGAAGCCGTAGACCAGACGGGAGGCGCCGGAGATCATCTGCCCTGCTGCGAGCTCCACGGTGGCGCTCGTCAGCACGCCGCCGGGCAGGAAGGTGACGAGCGGGGCGATGAGCAGGCGGATCGGATCGCCGATCTCGATCACCTCGGCCAGGAGGAAGACCGCGGTGGCGCACACGAACGCCGCGACCACCGGCATGATCAGCTGCAGCGTCGGAGAGCGGACCAGCTTCAGCAATCCGATCAGCGCTCCGAGCACGAACGCGACGATCACGCCCTGCCACGTGGGGGCGAGCAGGAGAGAGAGCCCTGTCGTCAGCACCGCATGCCCGAACGTGCGGGTGATCCAGCCGAGCCGCGGGCGCATCGCGCCGATCTCGTTCAGGCGTCTGATGCCGTCGAGCGGGGTGACCGAGCCGGTCTTCGCCTGGGCGATCAGCTCGTACAGGGCGGCGATCTGATCGAAACGGAACGAGGCGTTCGTCGCCGAGCGGATCGCGACGCGGGACTCATCGGACTCGCCGCTCTCGATGAGGATGATCGTCGGCAGCACCACGAAGTCGGCGTCGTCGCCCCCATAGGCCCTCGCCACCTCTGCGATGACGTCACGGATGCGGTCGACCGACTCGGCGGAGGCGTTCATGCCCTGCGCCAGCCCCAGCAGGAACTGCCGGAGCGTCGCCCGGTCGAGGCCGTCGGTCATGTCGTGGCCGGCCGCTCGGCTCAGGTGAACAGGAACGAGAGCGGCACGCCGACGATGATCGCCACAGCCACGTAGATGAGGTTCGGCAGCTGGAACGAGTGGTCGAAGACGAACTTGCCCATCTTGGTCGTGCCCGTCTGGTCGAACGCGACGGTGGCCACCTGGCTGCCGTTGGCCGGCAGCGTGTAGATGCCCATCGCCGCCGGCCACAGGCCCACCAGGAGGGAGGCGGGGAGGCCGATCGTGATGCCGATCGGCACGATCGCGTTCGTCGCACTCGACTGGCTCGTCGTGAGCATGGCGACCGCGAAGAGGGCCAGCGCGAACAGCAACGCGCCGAGGAACGCCGAGGAGCCGGAGACCACGGAGCCGAGGCCGTCGACGATGAGGGTCTGGTTCGCGGCGACGAAGGTGTTGGCCAGCCAGGCGATGCCGAACAGGGCGATGGCTCCGACGATACCGGCGGGGAACGTCGGCTGCTTGGGCACATCTGCGGCCTTGACCTTGCAGAAGACGAAGATCAGGGCGGCGATGATGCCCATCACGACCTCGATGATGACCGTGACGCTGAGGCGCACCGGGTCGCCGGCGTCATCGGTCCCGATGACCGGACGCAGGTTCTCGAACAGGCCGAAGAGCACGATCACAGCGACGCCGGCGAGGAACAGCGAGGCCGAGAGCACCGCGGTGGGAGGCAGCTTCTTCTCGTGCGCGTCGGTCTCCGGCGGCTTGATCTGGTGATCGGCGAGGCGCTTCTGGAACTCGGGGTCGTCTTCCAGATCTTTGCCATGGCGCATCATCACGAGTGCCGCCACGAAGAGGCCGACGATGGAGGCGGGCCACATGATCAGCAGCAGTCCGCCGAGGTCGACGCCCTGCGGGGCGAGCAGCACCACCATCGAGGCGGTCGCGGCGGACACAGGAGAGCACAGGATGCCGACCTGCGAGGCCACGGCCGACACCGAGAGCGCACGCTCCGGTCGGATCTTCTGCTGGTACGAGACGTCGTAGATGACGGGCAGCAGCGGGTAGAAGATGTTGCCCGTTCCTGCGCCGACGGTGAACAGGAATGACATCGCCGGGGCGAGGAAGACCACCGATCGGGGTCGGCGTCTGATCACCTTCGCCGCGACCGACACCATCCAGTCGATGCCGCCGGCCGCCTGCATGGTCGATGCCGCCGTGATGACCGTGATGACGATGAAGACCGCGTCGACCGGGGCGTTGCCCGGCGCTTCGCCGAAGACGAAGACGAGCACGGCGACGCCGACGAGCCCCCAGACGCCCAGACCGATCCCGCTCGTGCGGGTCCCCATGAAGATCGCGAGGATGACGACGATGAGTTCGGCGACGAGGATCCACACGTTGTCGTTCATGACGACGGTCCCTTCACGATGGGCGCAGCGCCTCTGAGCACCTCGGTGGGCAGCTCGGTCTCGACGATCTTCCCGCCTATGGCCTCCACGCGAAGGGCGAGGGCATCGTCGACCGGGCTCACCGCGGTGACGAACTCGGAGTTCTCGAAGTGCAGCGACTGCAGGTTGCCGACCGCGTACCCCGTCGAGAGCTCTCCGCTGAGCAGGGACGTGTGGAAGAGGGGACGCCGCTGGTCCTCGGCATCGTAGTGCGGGCAGAAGCTGCCGTGCAGGAAGCCGAGTCCCTCCGGCAGCACCTGCAGGGTCGGTCCGTAGCTGTCGGTGGTCCCGCCCTCGAACCAGCAGATGCCTCCTGCACTGCCGCCCGTGAACACCACGTTCGAGTCGGGGTCCTCCCACATCTCGCGCATGATCTCGTCGAGGCCCTGGCGCTTCCAGACGTCGAGCATGTTGGCGGTGTTGCCGCCGCCGACGTGGATCACGTCGAAGCCCTTCACGAAACCGGCCAGGTCGTCGACCGCACGGTGGAACAGGGGGAGGTGCAGCTGGTGAACAGGGCCACGGTGCAGAACCCGGCGGGAGTCCCGGCGGGCACGCCCGATCCGACGATCCTCACGCCCTGCGTCGACGACGTCGCGCAGGCATGTGCGGTGACGGCGGTCCCCGCGCTCGCTTCTCTGGAGATCAGCAAGACGGTGGCGCAGGCCGCCGCGCAGTCCGGCGCGATCCTCGACTACACGATCACGGTCGTGAACACCGGTCCTGGCACCGCGACGCAGATCCCGGTCGTCGACGACCTCCCGGAGGGGACGCGGTTCATCTCCGCCTCGACGGGCGGCGTCGCCGTCAAGGACCGCGTCGGGTGGATGGTGGAGGAGATCCTCCCTGGCCAGTCGGCGACGATGAGTCTCCGGGCTCAGGTTCCGGCAACCCAGAACGGGAAGATCGTCAACCGTGCCACGGTCGCCTACGACGAGGTCATGAACGAATCCCTCCGCAGCGCGGCGAGGCAGGCGGGCATGCCTGTTCCTGAGAATGCCGACCTGTCCGAGCTGCCGGCACTGCCTCCGCTGACCGCAGTGCATGCGTGTGCGGATGACCCCTCGTGGTCGTGCGCCGTCACCACGGTCACTCCGGCTCCGGCCGCTCTTGCCCAGACCGGTGCGACCTTCGCGCTGGCCGTCCCTGCGATCATCCTCCTCGCCGGTGGGGCGTTCCTCATCGTCGTCGGTGTGCGCCGCAGGTCCAACCGCTAGATCCCCTCACACACGTCGTCCCCGGGAAATCCCCGGGGGCTGATCGGAGTACCCAGAAATGACATCCTCTTCCTTCCTTTCGTCCGCTGAGCTTCCGAAATCCTCGGTGATGGTCGTGTTCGGCACCCGTCCTGAGATCGTGAAGCTCGCCCCTCTGGTGCGAAGCCTCGGCGATGCCGCCTACATCGTCCACACCGGCCAGCACTACGACCCCGGCATGTCCCGTGTCTTCCTGCAGGCGTGCGGTATCAGGCGCGTCGATCTCCAGCTGCATGTCGGCGGACTCCCACGCGCTGCGCAGATCGGCCGAGCAGCCGAGCAGATCGCACAGGCGATCACCCAGCTCGACCCGAAATACGTCGTCGTCCAGGGCGACACGAACGCGACCTTCGCCGCCGCGCTCGCCGCGAACGCGGCGGGAGTGCGACTGGGGCACGTGGAGGCCGGCCTCCGGGCGCGGGATCGTCGCATGCCGGAGGAGCACAACAGGGTGATGGTCGACCACATCTCCGATGACCTCTTCGCCGCGACCGAGACCAACCGGGCCAATCTCCTTGAGGAGGGAATCGAGGACGAGCGCATCCTCGTCACCGGCAACCCCGTGGTCGAGGCGGTTCGCATGCAACGTTCCGACGTCGCCGCGGACGTCGACGAGCTCGTCAGGCTCGGGGTCCACCCCGACCGCTACGTGCTCGCGACCCTGCATCGTCAGGAGAACGTGGACACCCCGGCCAACCTCATCTCGACCCTGCACGCGTTCAACGAGATCGCCGCTTCCGGGTGGCCCGTCGTCTTCCCCGTGCATCCTCGAACGCGGGCGATGCTCACCTCACTGGACGCGGAGCATCTCCTCGACGCCCTGATCGCCGAGGAGCCGTACAGCTATGAGCGCTTCCTCGCCCTCGCCGCACACGCGGCAGTACTGGTATCCGACTCCGGCGGCATCCAGGAGGAGGCCACGGTGCTCGGGCGACCGGTGCTCGTCGTGCGCGATTCGACGGAACGCCCTGAGGCGCTGGGATCGTTCACGAAGCTCGTCACACCTCAGACGCTCGCGAGCGAGGCGGCGGCTGTGCTCGCCGATGTCGAGGGGACCCTGGAGAAGCTGAGCGCCTTGCCGTCGCCGTTCGGTGATGGCAAGGCCACGGCACGCATCGCCACGCACATCAATTCCGTCGTCCGCCTCGCCGCAGAGGAGTCCTGATGTACAGCAGCGATCTCACCACGCCTCTCGCCGCCGTCGGCCTCCTCGCGATGACCGGTCCGGATTCGGTGCTCACCTGGGTCATCGTGGGTGCGGCAGCCATGGGAGCTGGAGCGTTGCTCACCGTCCGTCGGCGCGTGCTGCGCAGGGCCGCCCCCGTCGGGCGGGATCGACGCCGGCCATGCCGTTGAGGCGTTTCCCGTGCGGGCGTAATCGAACGTTCGATCCGCGGTCCTATCGGCGGCGATGCACTCTGCGCGTCACTCAAATGGAAGGAAGGGGCTCGAGATGAAGAGCATCCTCAAGACTGCCTGCACCGCCGGCATCGGCCTGCTGATCGTGGGAGGCACAGTGCTCGGTGGGCAGGTGGCCATGGCCGACGACCAGCCGGTCACGCCGGATTCGTCGACGACGACCACCAGCACCAGCGGAACGGAAAGGGTCAGCTCTCCCCAGCTGGTCCGCGGCTACCTCGGTCGCGCCACACAGACGGCTGCCACCGGGGTCACTCCCGGATCGGAGATCAAAGAAGGTGCCGTCGTGCAGCTCGTCAATGATGAGCAGATCGACGGCGTCTACAAGGTGATCCTTCCGGTACCGGCGAACACCACGTTCGCCTCGGCGACCGAGGGCGGCGCGCTGGTCGGTTCCAACGTCGTGTGGACCTTCAACGTGGCGCATGACGGTGGCACGCGGATCGTGCAGCCGATGGCGTCGTTCACGGTCGCCGACGACTACTGGGGACCGACGATCACCAACAGCGCCAAAGTCGTCTACACCGGCGGAGTGTTCACGGACGACGTCCGTTTCACCTACAACTATGCGCACCAGTTCGCGCAGCGCCCTCCGGTGCCGGTGATCGATGCCGGTGTCGGACTCGCCAGCGCCGGTGTGATCGGGGTCGGCGCGCTCGGCGCGCTCGCTCTGCGCCGTCGTTCCACGGCCACCGACTGACCGCGCTCGGCTCACTCAAGAGGAAGAAACCACAGTGAAGAAGAAATCCATCCTCCGGGGTGCGCTGGCCGGGGGGTTGCTCGCCGCTTTGGCGGTGGGCGCCCTCGCGGCGGCCCCGGCTGCCACGGCCGCAGACGTCAACGGCTGGACCGGTTCGGGCGACACCCGCACCGCATCCGCGGCCGGCGCCACTGCCAAGATCACCACCACCGACAAGATCCAGGTGAAGAGCTCCGGTGATGTCGTCAACCTCGCCACCGTCCGCGACGGCGGTGAGCTGGGGCTGAACGTGATCGGTTTCCACGAGGACTTTCCCTGCAAGAACGGCATCGAGTGCGTCCGCGGCAACGTCGTGGTCGACTTCGGTCAGCAGGTGACGAACCCGAAGATCAAACTCGACAAGCTCGGTGGCGACGTCTACGCCCTCGGCGGTGTCGTGAACAGCTCCGCCAAGTACACGCTGACGACCTCCGGCGTGACACTGAGCTCGACGTCCGGAGACCTCGACGTCACCTCGAACACCATCACGTCCACCAACTTCGCGTCGAAGAGCGGAACCGTGCGGGTCAATGGCACGGTCTCCAGGGTCGTGTTCCAGGTCACGATGCGGTCGAAGGGTGCCTTCCTCGGCCTGATCCCCACGTGGACCAAGGTGCCGAGCGACCTGCACAGCATCGACATCGATGTGGACAAGCCCACCAAGCCCGTGCTGACCGTCGACAAGAACGACCACCGCGACGCGGCTGTCATCGGCGACCAGCTCTCCTACGACATCGTCGTCAAGAACTCCGGCGATGCGGCGGCGACGAACGTCGCCATCAGCGACGATCTGCCCGCCGGTCTGACCGGTATCACCGCGTCCTACACGGCGGGTACCTCGGGTCAGGTCACGGTCTCCGGACAGCAGGTGCGCGGCACGATCCCGTCGCTCGCTCCCGGAGCCTCGTCGACTCTGACGGTGAAGGCGACGGTCGGGACGTCGACTCCGCTCGGCAACCTGCGCAACAACGCCTGTGCCGTCGCGACCTCGTCCAACCAGGCGTGCGACTGGGACGACACGACCATCGACAAGCAGACCAAGCCCGTCCTGACGATCACCAAGGACGACCAGCAGGGTGACGTCAAGCTGGGTCAGAACCTGACCTACGACATCGTGGTGCGGAACACCGGTGACGGTGCTGCCAAGAGCGTCGTGGTCAGCGATCCGCTCCCGGCCGGTCTCGACTTCGTGTCGGGCAGCGGTCCTGCCGGCATCACGGTCACGGCCTCCGGGCGCAACGTGACCGCCGACCTCGGCGACCTCGCCGCAGGGCAGTCGGTCACGCTCAAGGTGAACGCCAAGGTCAACCAGTCGGCAGCGCCGGGTGCATTGTCCAACCAGGCGTGCGCCGCCGCGTCGAACGCAGCGAACGTCTGCGCAACCGACACCGACACCGTCAAGCGCGAGTTCTTCCAGTACACGTTCAACTCGAACCCGACCGACCCGCAGCCGGGTCAGGCGGTCACGTACCGGATGGAGTTCGGCAACAACGGCAACGTCGACTCGGCGAATGCGGAGATCGAGTACGCCCTGGCCGGCGTGCTGGATGATTCCACCTGGAACCCGTCCAGCGTCACGGCCAACAGCGGCACCGTCGTGGTCAGTGGCAACACCATCGACTGGAAGGGTCCGCTGGCGTCCGGCCAGACCGTCGTGATCACCTTCACCGGTGTCTGGAACGGCAACGGAGACGGCTTCGCCTTCCCCGGTGTCACCTATTACGGGAGCGCCCGCTAAGGAGCGCCCCGGCGAACAGGAGAGGGCCGTCCTTCCAGGGCGGTCCTCTCCTCGCCCCGTTTTGCACCACCCGCAGTGAGAGGTAGTCATGGCCAGCAGCACGATCGTCGAAGACCCGCGAAGAGAACTCCGACCTCCTGTGCGGTTCGCGCTCGGCGGGCCGAAGGGGGACCGCGCCGCTCGAATCCTCGCGGCGTTGCTGTTGATTCTCGCGGTGCTGGCCCTCGTCTGGGTCAACGAGGCGTTCCGCTCTTTCGAAGCCTCGGCTGCGACCTGGGCTCTCTCCCCCTTCGTCGAGGGTCAGCGTCTTCCCATCGCCGAGCACTACTTCGTGCGGACGCCCGAGCATGAGCTCATCGCCCTTCGCGTCACCGTCGAGTGCACCACGCTGCTGATCGGCGTTCCCCTGACGGTCGTCGGCGCGGTCATCCTCGCCAGCACGCGAGTGCCATGGAGTCGCAGTGTGCTCGGGATCCTGGCGATGTGGGCCATCATCTTCGTCGTCAACCTCCTCCGGCTCGTGATCATCGGATGGTCGACGCAGACCTGGGGTCTCGACCCCGGCTATGAGATCAGCCATGTCTTCGTCGGTTCCGTCGTCGGCATCATCGGCTATGCGCTCGGGCTAGCCGCCCTGTTGCTCATCGTCGGCGTGCGGCCGCGTCGCCGTCGCCGCGTCGTGCCGGAAGAGACCGAGGGGCCTCGCTACCACCGAAACGGCGCGCTCTGACGCGAACCTGAAAGGCCGTTCCATGCTCTCCATACTCAACGCCTTCACGATTCTTCTCGGCGTCGCCTTCGTCACCTACGTCGTCTTCATCCTCGTTCCGTACCTCCGGTACCCGAAGGCGATCCCGGGGGACCCCGCCGACTTCGAATGGCACTTCTTCATCCCGTGCCGTGACGAGGAGGCGGTCATCGACACCACCATCTCGCGCGCCCGTCGGGACTTCCCCGGTGCGCACACCTGGGTGATCGACGACGACAGCGAAGACGCCACCTCGGCGATCGTCTCGCGGTGGGCCGCAGAGGACTCGCACGTGCACCTGGTGCAGCGCCGCCGTCCGCAAGCCCGCACCGGCAAAGGCGACGCCCTCAATGCGGCCTACCATCAGCTGCTGAGCTGGCTGCCCGAAGACGCCGACCATGAACGGATCGTCGTCGTCGTGATCGATGCCGACGGCGAGATGGAGCCCAACGCCCTGGAGATCTGCTCGGCCGAGGACACCTTCGGCGATCCCGCGGTCGGTGCGGCGCAGATCGCGGTGTGGATGAAGAACCGCGACGACAAGAAGCCCTACCCGAACAGTGGCCGGTTCGCGAACACCTTCGCCCGTTTCCTGCTGCGCATGCAGGACCTCGAATTCCGCACGACCATCGCAGCGATGCAGTCGCTGCGCGCGAAGACGGGAACCGTGGGGCTCGGGGGGAACGGACAGTTCACGCGGCTGTCGGTTCTCGACGCGATCGGCGAGAAGTTCGGCGAACCATGGCACGGAGCTCTCCTGGAGGATTACGGGCTCTTCGGACATCCGGTGGGGTGAGGGTGGCCGGGCGGTGATTCGGCGGTAGGGGTCGAGGTCCCCGAGGATCAGAAGCGCTAACTCTCTGA
>NZ_JACCCK010000005.1:367-221604 GCF_013410135.1 Microbacterium sp. JAI119 | reverse complement strand
ATCAGAGAGTTAGCGCTTCTGATCCTCGGGGACCTCGACCCCTACCGCCGAATCACCGCCCGGCCACCCTCACCCCACCGGATGTCCGAAGAGCCAGAAATGGGCCCAACGGTATGCCGAACACAGTAGGGTCGGGATGAGTGATGTCCGTAGTGCACCACTAGGAACCAATTGCAGATGGCTGCTTCATTGCCGAATAGGATCGGGACTGGCGCGACGGTTGCAGGGGATCAGCGGCGGCAAGCACCGGTCCCGCGCTCGGGCCGGCAAGGTCGTAGGCGAGGAGGCCCAGCGCGACCGTCGCCAGCCCAGTGCCGAACAGCGCGGTGATCTGCGCACCGAACAGGTGGCGGATGTCGCGAATCGCGAACAGGCGCATCCATCTTCTCCTCAAACCCTCTCAAGAACACGTAACCCCTCGCCGCTGCCCTCATCCTCTCCGGATGCTCGACGACATCGACCCAACCCGAACCCCCGCCAACCACTTCCCAGTCAATCGACGCCGAGTTGCTGGCCGACCATGATCTGGCCGGCCTCGACGCCGCGCAGATCATCGAACGCCTCGACACGATGCCCGGCGCTGAACGTCCGAGCGACCTCATCGCCTCCGTGCAACCCGACGCACTCGTACTCACCGACGACCAGGAACGCGAGACGGGGCTGCCGATGTCAGACGACGAGGTCTTCATCTCGATCGCCCCGTACCGGGAGCAAACCCACGGCTGCCACTTCCACCGCCTGACCACCTGCCTCGGGGAGCTCGCCGACGCGGAGGTTCGGATCACGCTCACCGGGGAAAACGGCGAGGTACTCATCGACGAAGCACGGCAGACCTACGACAACGGCTTCGTCGGCATCTGGGCGCCCCGCAGCATCGAGGCGACACTCACGATCGAGCACGAAGGCCAGACGGACACCGCGACCATCTCCACGACCGACGAGGACAACCCGAGCTGCATCACCTTGCAGCTGAGTTGAACCCAGGGCATCAACTACTCCATGAACTGTCCCGGGGACTTGTTCTGTTTTTCACGAGTGCAAGCTACGTGAGCGTTGCAGGTGGCCGAATACAACGCAGGTGCTGCCACGTTGAGCCGGGAACCCCGTTCTCATCGTGGCTCAGTGCCTGCCTGCAGCGCGTCAAGCGCGACGACTGCTTGCAGGGGTAGGACGCCGTTGCCCAGGGCTGTGTTCTGCTGGGCCGCGGTCATACCGTGCTCAGGGTCGGTGACCCAGCCGGCAGGGAGGCCCATGAGCCATTCCACGAACTTGGGAGCCGGGCGTGGGCCTTTCTCCTCGTTCAGGATCGCGGGGGCGGGGCTGCCCGTCCGGTGATGTGCTCCCATCGGGCGATGGCCTGGGTGTATCGCCCCCAGCGGTGAAGATGTCCTCGATCAGCGAGAACAGGGTCTCCGACTCGTTCCAGCTGGCGGGCGAGCCATGCGGCCCGTGCAGCGCCAGGTCGATCACCTGGTGACTCAGCGCGATCGTGCCCCGCCGAGCCCGTACCTGATCCAGGGTCTCGCCACCGCGTGAGGAGTCCGATGCCAGCGGCGTCCGGAACAGCGCCTTCGCGGTAGGCGGTGATGAAGATGCGGAACCGGTGATGCGGTGCGCCGGCCAGTGACGCCGGTAGGCCGATCCATCGTGCACTTCTCCGGAGGTCGGCCAGATCTCCGAGTACGGCGCCGTGCGCCCGAAGAGGTCGCGCTGGCTGGTCTCCCAGCAGCCACGGGTCGGGTTCCAGGTTGCGAACGGCGGTTGCGCGCTCGTCGGTTGCATCGTCTGGGTTGCGTGCATCGGGGGTTGCTCCTTCCGGGTTGGGGCGGATTGCGGGTGCGGAGAGCAGGCCGCGGACGTTCTCGATGACGACGAGCTCGGGTTGCAGCGCGTCGATCGCGGCCGCCATGTGCGACCAGAGCCCGGAGCGCGTGCCGGGCGCGAGTCCGGCGCCCTTGCCGACCGTGCTGACGTCTTGGCAGGGGAACCCGCCGATCAGCACGTCCACGGGCGGACCGTCGCCCAGTCGACGGATGTGATGTCGCCGAGGTTTGGGATGCCCGGCCAGTGGTGGGCGAAGACGCGAATGGATGGGGTGTTGATCTCGGAGAACCAGATCGTCTCCCCGCCGGTGGCGTACTCGACGGCAAGGTCGAGGCCGCCGTAGCCGGAGAACAGCGACCCGACCCGGAGAGGGCGGCCGCGCTGGGAATGATCGTCGCGCATGAGGGCTCCGCAGGCTTCGTGAACCCCGGACCTCGACGCGACCGAACGGGCGCCGACTCTCCGGGCTGAACACCTGCCAGGTGCACCACCAGACGACCAGCGCGCATCGAACTACCGCGACCCCGAAACGCCTTCGGCCGACTGCCTCCTCGAACCCTCGGCAGCGCGTTACTCGACCGTCTCCGCGACCCGTCGCTCTCGCCGCCCCAACGAGCCGCCACGCGTCTTGCAGGTCGAGGTTTGTCAACCAAAGTTGACGGAGCGTTCGCGCGGTCAACGCCCGCTCACCTGACCGTCGAAAGGCGGTGGCGTGGTGACGGTCTCGATGCGCGTGATGTCGGCCGGGGACGGCTACATGTACCTGCTGCGCACCGTCGCGGCCGCAGACGGCGACCGCGCTCTTTCAACACCACTGACCAGGTACTACGTGGAGGCGGGGACACCGCCGGGCCAGTGGCTCGGCTCTGGCGTCGCCGCGCTCGGCAAGGGGCAGCTCGCGGTCGGGGATCGGGTGTCGGAGGCCCAGCTCCAGCTCTTGGTCGGGATGGGGCGTGACCCGATCACCGGCGACCCGCTCGGGCATGCGTTCCCGGCCTACAAGTCGGTGCCGGAGCGGATCGAGGCTCGGATCGCCGACCTCGACCCGAGCCTGAGTCCGGGTGCCAAGGGCGAGGCGGTCGCGCGGATCGAGGTCGAGGAGACCGAACGTGGGAAGCGGCGGGCGGTGGCGGGGTTCGACTTCACCTTCTCGGTTCCGAAGTCGGCCTCGGCGTTGTGGGCGGTCGCGGATGCCGGGACGCAGGCGTTGATTGGTGAGGCGCATCATGCGGCGGTTGCGGAGGTGGTTGCGTTCATGGAGCGGGAGGTTGCAGCCACCCGGTCGGGTGCAACTGCCGGTGACGGTGCGGTTGCGCAGGTCGATGTGACCGGGTTGGTGGCGACGGCGTTCGATCACTTCGATTCCCGCGCCGGCGACCCCCATCTGCACACGCACGTCGTCATCTCCAACAAGGTGCAGACCGCGTTCGACGGCAAGTGGCGGAGCTTGGATGGCCGTCCCATGCACGCCGCCGTGGTGGCGCTCTCGGAGCTGCACGAGGCGGTGTTCGCTGATCACATGACCCGCACTTTCGGCGTTGAGTGGGAGGCCCGCGATATGGGCCGGGACCGGAACCCGGCTTGGGCGATTAGCAGCGTGCCGGAGGAGTTGGTCCGGGAGTTCTCCACCCGTGCCAGGTACATCGACGCCGAGAAGGACCGGCTGATCGCCGAGTACGTCGCCCGGCATGGCCGCCAACCCTCCACGGCCACGATCATCAAGCTCCGCGCCCAAGCCACCCTCGCCACACGCCCGGAGAAGGAGGTGCGGTCGATGGCTGACCTGACTGCCGAGTGGCGCACCCGCGCCACCGGGGTACTCGGCCACGACGCCACCACCTGGGCACGTGGGGTGATGGACAACGACAAGCCGCTGCTGCTGCGAGCCGATGACGTGCCCTTGGACGCGATTGGCGAACTCGGCCAGACCGTGGTCGAGATGGTGGGCGAGAAGCGCTCCACTTGGCGCAGGTGGAACCTGATGGCCGAGGCGTCCCGGCAGACGATGGGCTGGCGCTTCGCCACCATGCACGACCGCGAAGCGGTCGTGGGGATGATCGCCGACGCCGCCGAGCAAGCCTCGCTGCGGTTGACGCCGCCCGACCTCGCCACCAGCCCGGTCGCGTTCCGGCGGGCGGACGGCACCAGCGTGTTCCTGCCCAAGCACTCCACCGTGTTCTCCTCCGAGCTGCTGCTCGCGGCCGAGGACCGGCTACTCGACCGCTCTCGCACCCTGACCGCTCCCACCGTGCCGCTGGCGACGGTCGAGAACGTCACCACTAAGCCTGATCGTGAAGGGCGGATGCTCGGTGAGGATCAGGCCGACGCACTCATGAAGATCGCGGTCTCTGGCCGGATGCTCGATGTGCTGGTGGGCCCGGCGGGCGCCGGGAAGACCACTGCCATGAACGCGCTGCGCAGGGCGTGGGAGAAGGAACACGGCGCCGGGTCCGTGGTCGGGCTGGCACCGTCCGCCGTGGCGGCGCAGGTCCTCGCTGACGACCTGGGGATTGCGACGGAGAACACAGCGAAGTGGTGGCAGAACCACCTCGTCCACGGAACTGACTTCCAGGCGGGTCAGCTCGTCATTATCGATGAAGCCTCCCTCGCTGGAACCCTCTCGTTGGATCGCATCACCCAGCTCGCCGAACGGGCCGGCGCGAAGGTGTTGCTGGTCGGCGACTACGCCCAGCTCCAGTCGGTGGATGCTGGCGGCGCGTTCGGGCTCCTCGTCGGTGACCGGGATGATGTACCCGAGCTGGTCGACGTGCACCGGTTCATCCACGAGTGGGAGAAGTCCGCGTCCCTCGCCCTGCGGCACGGCCGTACGCAGGTGATCGACACCTACCTCGACCATGACCGCATCCGCGACGGCGACGGCGACGCGATGACCGATGCCGCCTACACCGCGTGGCGCGCGGACCGGAACCAAGGTTTGGTGTCGGTGCTGGTCGCCGAGACCCGCGAGGACGTGACCGGCCTCAACACCCGCGCCCGCGCCGATCTGATTCTCGACGGCGCGTTGAAGCCTGGTCGGGAGGTCGAGCTGAACGACGGGACCACGGCGGGGGCTGGGGACACGATCATCACCCGCCGTAACGACCGCCGACTGCGCAACGGCAAGGACTGGGTGCGCAACGGTGACACGTGGACCATCACCGGCGTCCGTGACGACGGCTCGGTCACGATCCGCAAGGCCGGCCGCAGGTTCGGCGGCTCCATCGTCCTGCCCGCCGCCTATGTGGCCGATCACGTCGATCTGGGTTATGCGGTCACGGCGCACAGGGCGCAAGGCGTCACTGTCGACACCGCGCATGTGCTGGTGGAGCCGACCACGACGAGGGAGAACTTCTACGTCGCGATGACCCGCGGCAAGCAGGCCAACAACGCCTACGTGATCCTCGACCGGGCCGACGAGCACGCCGAGCCACATCCGGGCGACAACCCCGACGCCACTGGCCGATCCGTCCTGTTCGGGGTGCTTCAACACACCGGTGCTGAGCTGTCCGCGCACGAGACCATCACCGCAGAACAGGAGCACTGGGGCTCAATCGCCCAGCTCGCCGCCGAGTACGAGACGATTGCTGCCGCAGCCCAACGAGACCGCTGGGCCACCCTCATCCGTGCCTCTGGTCTGACTGCCGAGCAAGCCGA
This sequence comes from Microbacterium sp. JAI119, assembly GCF_013410135.1. Taxonomy (NCBI): domain Bacteria; kingdom Bacillati; phylum Actinomycetota; class Actinomycetes; order Micrococcales; family Microbacteriaceae; genus Microbacterium; species Microbacterium sp. JAI119. Next base: position 216,126 of record NZ_JACCCK010000005.1, on the reverse strand, counting down.
CACCGCGATCGAGTCCGAGGCGTTCGGGGCACTCACCTCCGAGCTCCGCCGAGCCGAGGCCAACCACCACAACCTCGACACCTTGTTCCCTCGGCTGGTCGCGGCGCGCGGGTTTGCCGATGCCGACGACATCGCCTCCGTCCTGCACTACCGAGTGGCTCGTGCCACTGCCCGCCCGGCTGGCTCGGGTCGCACCCGTAACGCACCACGAATGATCGCAGGGCTGATCCCATCCGCGGACGGCCCGATGACCGACGATATGCGCCAGGCGCTTGATGAGCGGCGCGAGCTGATCGAAGCCCGTGCCGACGCGGTGCTCGACACCGCACGCCAGGCTGGCGAGCCCTGGACGGAACCGCTCGGTGAGCCACCCCGTGATCCGCGCAAGGAAGCGGCGTGGCGACGGCACGCCCACACCGTCGCGGCCTACCGCGACCGGTACGGCATCACCGATGACTCGCCCCTCGGCCCGGAACCGGAGAACGCGGCGCAGAAGATCGACGCGGCTCGCGCAAGAAGCGCACTCGCACGGGTAAATGAAGCCGCCCGCCGATCCGCGGCCGTCACCGAGCGTCGCTCGATCGAGCGAATTTCTCCCGGGCGGAGCCTGTGATCTGAGCCCGAGGGAATGTCGGTGCGGCAGCGTAGAATAGTTACATGGGTGTAGTTCCTGCAAGTTCGACCGATCCCGGAGGCGAGACGCCGACCGGACAGGCCGACGCGCCCGGACGGCAGGACCCTCCATCCACGACGATCGAGTCAAGCACCCCATCCGTCGATCGTTTCCAGATTCTCGCCCTCGATGGCGGGGGAGCCAAGGCACTGTTCACCGCTCACGTGCTGGCGCGGCTGGAACAGGACCTCGACGTCAGCATCAAGGACTCGTTCGACTTGATCGCTGGCACGTCGGCGGGTGGGATCGTCGCGCTTGGGCTGGGTGCCGGTCTCGCCCCGAGCGAGATCGTGGGGCACTACGAAGAACTGGTCGAGGCGGTCTTCCCGGCCGTGCGCCGGCGACTGTGGCGGCGGCCTCGCCAACTCACTGCACCCATCTACGACGGCGATGCGCTGCGCACTGCCTTGACGAAAGTGCTCGGCCAAAGGCTGCTGGGAGACAGCGCGAAGCGGTTGGTCATCCCGGCGTGGGACGTGCAACGAGGCTCCGTGCATATCTTCAAGACGCCCCACCACACACGGCTCGCCCGAGACTGGCGCATCCCGATGGTGGACATCGCGATGGCGACCTCGGCGGCGCCGCTCTACTTCCCTGCCGCGCGTGTCGATGGACACCGCCTCATTGACGGCGGCGTGTGGGCGAACAACCCTTCCGTCGTCGCGATTGCCGAGGCCGTGAGCATGCTCGACGTACCGCTCGCCTCGATCAGGGTGCTCAACGTCGGCACCATCGACCAGCTCACGAACCACCCCAAGCGCCTCGACCGCGGCGGGCTGTTCAACTGGGCGAAGCCGATCGCGCCACTGATCCTCACAGCCGGCAGCCGTGGCGGACAGGGCATCGCTGAACATCTGATCGGCAAGGCCGCTTTCACCAGGTTCGATGCTCTCGTGCCGAGCGGACTGTACGCACTCGACTCGGCAGACCCGAGCGATGTCGCCGGCCTCGCCGCGTCCGTGAGCCGCGAGCTCAGCCCTATCTACACCGCGCGGTTCGCAGATCATCGCGCGGCGGACTACACACCGTTGATCGGAGACCGACACCGCGGCGACCCGACCAGCACGTCGACCACGGAGGTCTCCCGATGAAGCTCACTGACTACTTCAACGTCTTGCTCAAGGACACCGTCAACCTTGGCCAGGTGAAGCTCGACTCGCTCGACTCTCGCGTCGAGGCGGTCTACAAGGCGTTGAAGGCCGACGAGCAGATCGGGCACCTGATCCTCGGCAAGACGCCCCAGGGCTCGTGGGCGCACAAGACCATCATCAATCCGGTGGGCAGCAACGAGTTCGACGCGGACTTCATGCTCGACATGAGCGAGAACGCGGACTGGGCCGACGATCCCAAGAAGTACATCGAGGAGGTCTACGCGGCTCTGCACCGGCACAGCACCTACGGAAACATGCCGCACTCACGCAAGTGCCGTTGCGTCCGAGTTGTCTACGCGAACTCCATGCACCTGGACATCGTTCCGCACCTCAACCTCGCCGATGGACGCGAAGTCATCGTCAATCGCGACGACAACGACTGGGAGCAGACCGACCCCCAGGGGTTCACGGACTGGATGAGGGACAAGGACGCGCTCGCGAAGGGCAACCTCCGCAAGGTCATCCGGCTGATGAAGTACCTGCGTGACCACAAGAACTCCTTCACCGGGACCCGGTCGATCCTCCTGACGACACTGCTCGGTGAGCAGGTCACCGAGTTGCGCACGCTGCTTGACCCCGGCTACTACAGCGACGTCCCCACGACTCTCCTGCACCTCGTAAAGGACCTCGACGCCTGGCTCCAGGCGCGCCCGATCAAGCCCTCCATTCCGGACCCGTCCGGGTCCGGGGTCACCTTCGACCATCGGTGGGAGCAGTCGAGCTACAGCTACTTCCGGGACCGTATTCATGTTCACGCCGCCGAGATCGAGGAGGCTTACGAGGAGGAGAACAAGGAGCGCAGCATCGAGCTGTGGCAGGGCATCTTCGGTGACGGCTTCAAGGCCCCGGCCACCTCGTCCAGCAGCGCGAAGTTCCCGGCAGCAGCTCCCGCGGCCGCTTCCACCGTGGGGCGGTCTGGCCGCGCGGGATGAGCCGCCGCAACCGGGCCACGCTGTCGGCTTGGCAGAAGCACCTCTTCGATGAGCTGAGGTCACTCGCCAGGGAGCACCCCAGCGACGTGCGGATAGTCGAGCAGCCTCGGCTCGACTCTGACGGCGACGCCACCCTCCGACTTCGGCTCCACACCGCAGATATCCTTCATCGCCCCGGTGGGCTGGGACTTGGAGACGACGAGGAGTTCATCGTCAAGATTCGCCCCTCGCTGTTCGCACCCCCGAGCGCCGAGGTTGACCACACACGCTTCCTCGGTTTCCCGCACGTCCTCCAAGGGCAGCGGCTCTGCATCTATCTCGACCCCTCCCGCGAGTGGCGCCCTTCCGCCGGGATGGCCGGATTTCTCAGCCGACTGTGGGACTGGCTCACCGATGCTGCCGGCGGAGCGTTCGATCCCTCGACCGCGATGTACCACGCTGTCGGAGGAGTGCTCCACCACGCCGATGACACACCCACCATCGTCGTCCGCGAACCTGGGCCGCCGAAGCGGCAGCAGATCGCTCGGCTCGTCGCCCGCTCACCGCACCGCTACGACCTCACCTACTCGACCGACCGCGACGGACACCGCACACCCGTCTTTGTCCTCGCGAGGGACCTCCCGTTCGGTGCGGCATCCACCTTCGCGCTATTCCTGACGCTCTTGGACGACCCGCATCTTGACCGCGCCGAAGGACGACCGCCAGAGGTCTCACCGCAATCGCCCGCTTTCCTTACCTCGCTCCTCGCCAGCGCTCTACGAAACCCTGACGGCACCGAGCAGTACTTCGTGCTCGCCGTTCCGCACCCCGCAGGTGGACCGCACCATCTTCTCGGCGGACGCCTTCCCGCAACTACCGCCGACGCCCTGCGACGCCTCGCCAAGAAGCACGGCACAGCGGTCAACCTCGACCCCGCGATCATCAACGCCGACATCCCCATCGAATGGTGCAACATGTCCGACGAACGGCAAGAGGTCACAACCCGACGCGACGACAACCGTCCCGTCAACGGCTTCCAAGGACGAGCCGTCCACATCTGGGGCTGCGGCGGCCTGGGCTCATGGCTCGCCGAGTTCATCGCACGCGCCGGAGCCAGCGCCATCACCGTCTGCGACCCCGGCACCATCACCGGCGGACTTCTCGTGCGACAGAACTACACCGAGGCCGACATCGGCCAGACCAAGGCCGATGCCCTCGCCACACGCCTCCGCGCGATCCGCGACGACCTGACCGTGACCGTCGCAGAAGGAAGCGTCCCCGACCCAGCCGTCTCACTCTCCGCGGACCTCATCATCGACGCCACCGTCAGCCACAGCATCACCACCTACCTCGACACCCTCGCCGGCGAAGACCGCACGGCACTCATCGCCCAGGTCGCCACCGACGCCAGGACAGGATCGCTCGGTATCGCCAACATCTGCGCGCCCGGTGACACCTGTACGCCGTCTGAGCTTGACGACCAGGCAGGCCGCTCGGTATTGGCCGATGGTGGCTTAGAGCTGTACCACCGGCTCTGGGAGGACGCAGCCGAAGGCGACGAACTGACTCCCACGAGGGGATGCTCCGTACCCACGTTCCATGGCTCGGCCGCGGACCTCGCTGCTGTCGCCGCGACACTCGTCAACATGATCGGCCTGCACCTCCAACAGGCAGGGGCACCTGTTTCAGGGACCCACCTCATCGCCCTGCCACACGCACCAGCCGGCCCACGGCATCACTTCCTTCCCGCGGCGTCGGACACTCGCGGATGAGATAGCACGGGTTTACGTCTGTCCGGGCTTGGGCGTAAAGTTGGGGGCCGAGGCAGGTTCTCCTCGATTGCGGGTCCTTCGGGACGGCCCAGCTTGGGCGCTCATACACGTACTGCCTCCTCGACGGAGAGACACGTGTGACGAGAGGCCCGCCATGATCCGCCTTATCTGGACGCTCAGCGCCCGCACCCGCTACTACCTGCGCCGCTACATGCCCACCAACCGGCTGCTCGACGCGATCCGACGCCGACGCAACTTTAAGTGGGGCATCCCCGCGACGCTCCTCGCGGTGCCCTACCTGCTGATCGCGAGCATCTGCACCAACGCCCTCGACCAGGGGGCACCAGGCTGGTTGCATCTGGTCGTGTTGTGGGCGGTGTGGAACGCGATGAAGTTCATCGTCATTGGACCGGTCAGCCTGATCCTCCTGATCCGCGCCCGGACCCAGGAAGCCATTGCCCGGCACCGCGACCGGCAGGGCACCCGCGACCGCTCGGAGTCCCAGGTGCCTATGACCGTAGGGGCGGCCCGATGAACGCCCCCACCTACACCTACGCCGCTCGCCTACCTCCGAGGCGCACGAGCGGCAGCAGACCGCTTGTCTGGCGCTGCCCGCGACCTCGACCTTGATGTCACTCGCAGATACAGCGATGAAGCCGGCGATCGCTCGGAGCTGACATGACTGCTCGCTGACTCTGCAACCGGCAAGTTCTCAGCCCTGGTGATCGCGCGGCTGGACCGTCTCGGGCGGACGATCCCCGTTGCCCCCCACGTCCTGGCAGACCTCGACACTGCTGGTGTGTGCGTCTGTGCGGTCGATCGTGGCACGTACGCCCTCACTGACCGGATGACGTTGGCAGACATCTTGACCGCCACGATCCGACCGTGCACGTGCGGAAGGCACCTCACGCGCTGACCCTGAGCACGGCGTGGACTCGGCCGAATCGCGGCGCCAGTCCCGGCCAGTGCGCTTGGCGGCCTGCTGGCTGACCCGAGTGGTCGGCATGCGGGGGATCAGCGATGCTCTGACGGTCCTGGCCCGTAGACTTGGGACAACACGCGGCGTACGGCGGGAGGTGAGTGGTGGCCGGATCAGGAGAGCACTTCAAGGCGCTCGTACGAAGCCACGGGAGCGGCGACGACGAGGCGTTCTACTCAGTCGCGCTACAGGTTGCCGCTCAGGCGGCTCGGCAGGGGCACCACCATCTCGCGGCTGACCTCAAAGCCGCAGTTGATCACTCACGTGTCGAGCGGCCGAAAAAGGTCACCTCAATCGCTCAACCGCGAGGCGATCTTTCAGAACTCGTTATCGCCTCTCACCCAGCCGTTGGCTTGAAAGACTTGGTCCTGCCGGATGAGCTGGCCGCGCAGGTGCGACGTGTCCTCAGCGAACAGCGCCAACGCAAGCAGCTTCTGGATCACGGCTTTGAGCCTGCGCATCGCCTCCTGTTCGAGGGGCCGCCTGGTACGGGCAAGACGATGACCGCGGCAGTCCTGGCTCACGAGCTCTCTCTGCCCTTGCTGACGATCAGGCTCGACAGCCTGCTGAGCAAGTTCATGGGCGAGACCGCCAGTAAGCTGCGCGTCATCTTCGATGCAGTGGGCGCGCAGCGCGGGGTGTACCTGTTCGATGAGTTCGACGCGCTCGGTGGCGACCGAGCAGGAAACGACGTCGGTGAGGCCCGACGCATCCTGAACTCCTTCCTGGTGTTCCTGGAGAACAGTTCTCCCGAGAGCATCGTCATCGCTGCCACCAACCACCGGTCGATTCTGGACAAGGCCCTGTTCCGACGTTTCGACATGGTTCTCAACTACTCACTGCCGGACGCGAAACAGGCCGCCGCCGTGATGCGCGGCAGGCTCGGGTCTCTCGCCAAGGGCGTCCGTTGGGCCGCACTGGCAGAGCACATGGCAGGGCTCTCCCATGCGGACCTCGTAAGGGCTGCGGAGTCTGCCGCCAAGAGCGTCATCCTCGCTGGCGGAACACGAGTGAGTGCCGACGACATTCGACAGTCGCTCAAATCGCGGCAGGCGGCGAGCCTTGGCTGAGGGGCAGGAACACCTCAGTCACCTTCTGGTAGAAGATCGAGCGGCAGACGAGGAGTTTCGCCGACGGGGTGGACCGGACCCGAAGATTCGTCCGGTCGAAGACCGTGCCGGTCACGGCGGCGGGCGGCTGAACGAGTTGCAGTCCGCGTTCTCTAGCGGTGACGAGACCCGTGAAGAACAACTCCCAGACGACGAGCTACGTGCCTTGGGCACCATCATCACGTTGGAGGGCTCTGACCCCGCGTATCCGCTCAAGCTCGACACTCTCCAACAGCTCACCTCGCACCGCGATCCGCAGCGCAGGCGCCCCAAGTGGCTCCTTCTCTCGGTTCTCCCCGCGGACTCGGGTTCTGGCATCCCCGAGCGAGCAACCGTCTGGGTCAGCGACGACTACCGTGCGAAGTTCCTGCAGCTCTTCGAGGACTACCTGGCGAAGGAGTCACCGAAAGGCAAACCTCGCAACAACGAACTCGTCGCGAACATCGCACGCATCCGCGCCACCATCCTGGGTGACCTTTGGCAGTCCGAGGGTCGCCCGCCAGAAGGTACGACGACATGGTGGGAACTATGGCTACGCCCAAACGCTGACGGCCCCGATCTGCTACGGCGCTTCGCCGAAGCCTCCGGACTGACCATCTCGCAGCGTCTCCTCCGGCTCGTCGACCGCGACGTCATGTGGGTCGAGGCGACGTGGGCGCAGCTTGAAGTCCTACCGTTCACCGCGGTGCCGCTGGCCGAAATCCGGCGCCCGGAGTTCATCGACTCCATAGAAGACCTCACCGCCGAGGAGCAAGCCGAGTACGTCGACGACCTGGCCAAGCGACTGGAACCTGCCGACGAACTCCAGCCCGCCGTCTGCCACCTCGACACGGGCGTAGCGAGAACTCACGTCCTCATCGAGCAGTCCCTGGCACCCCAGGACCTGCACACCGTGATCGGCGTCAGCGGCTTCGATCAAGACGGACATGGCACCAAGATGGCCGGCATCGCGCTGCTGGGAGCCGCGGTCGACCGCCACCTGCTCGGATCGGACTCCGTTGTGCTGCGACACCGACTGGAGTCGGTTCGCATCCTTCCGACCAAGACCGAGAAGCCGCACGAACCCCGCGCGTACGGAGACGTCACCGCCCAAGCCGTCTCGCTGCCCGAAATCGCAGCGACACGGCGCCGGGTGTTCTGCATGCCGGTCAGCACCAGTACCGACACCCCCGGAAACCCAGGTCAGCCCACGCTGTGGTCGGCCACCGTCGACGCACTGGCCGTCGGCGCCAACGTCGTCAGCAACGGCGACGAACTCCGGCTACTCGCGCCACCAGACAGCGAAGCAGCAAGACTCCTGATCGTGTCCGCCGGAAACGTAACCGGCTACGTCGCCGACCACCTCGCCGAATCCGACACCTCTCCGGTTCGAGATCCCGGCCAAGCCTGGAACGCACTCACCGTCGGCGCCTACACCGACCTCGACGCGGTCCCGACCGATCCGGCCTTCGCAGGCTGGACCCCTGTCGCGCGGAAGGGCGACCTCTCGCCCCACAGTCGCACGTCTCTGCCGTTCGGGAACAAGCCCTGGCCGATCAAGCCCGACATCGTCATGGAAGGCGGCAACGTCCTCCATGACACCGCCTCCATGTTCGAGCCGAATCACCCGGCGCTGTCCCTGCGAACCACCGGGCACACAAACGACCAGGCTCTGGCGTCGGCCAACGCAACCAGCGCCGCGACCGCGCAAGCCTCCCGGCTCGCAGCCCTCGTCATGGCCACCTATCCCGAGTACTGGCCCGAGACGATCCGAGCACTCCTCGTCCACTCCGCGCAGTGGACACCCATCATGCGCGACGAAATCGATCGTGCGGGGCAGAGCGGACTTCAAGCCAAACAGATGCTGCTACGCCGATACGGCTGGGGCGTCCCGACCGAGGAACGCGTGTTGTTCTCCTCCGATCGGTCCGTAACCCTGGTCGTACAGGACGAGTTCACCCCTTTCGAGGGCGATGAGTTCAAGGTCCCGTCGTTCCGGCTACACGACCTTCCTTGGCCGCGCGAAGTACTGCAAGACCTGGGCTCCGCTTCCGTGACCCTGCGCGTCACCCTCTCCTACTTCATCGAGCCGACGGCGTCCCGACGAGGATGGCGTCAGCGGTACAAGTACGCATCACACGGACTCCGGTTCGAGCTACAAGACCCCCTTGAATCTGAGGCCCATTTCGTTCAGCGAGTGAACCGTGAAGCCCGCACCGAGGAAGCCGGCGGGCGCCCCGCAAGCGGACAAGTGTCGTGGCTCGTCGGCGCCAACCAACGCCTGTACGGCTCACTGCATCAAGACATCTGGGAGACCTACGGTTCAGCACTCGCCGACACCGGAAAGATCGCCGTCTACCCCGTCGGCGGCTGGTGGAAGAACAACAAGAACCGCGAACGCGTCGACCGGAAGATCCGATACGCCCTCGTCGTATCACTCCAGACCGACGCCACCGACGTCGACCTGTACACACCAGTGGCGAACCTCCTCCACACCCCGATCGAGATTCCGATCGAGTGATGTCCGATTCGCTCCGAATCCCGCGGATAACGGATAACACCGCCGGACTCGCAGCTCAGACGTTCGTTGCGACGGCCTGTGCGCGCCGACCAGCCGGTCGAATCGTGACGCCCTCTACGGCCAGCGCGCGTCGGACAGCCTGCTGGCTGACCCCGTACCGCAACCCGACTTCCATTAGCGTAAGGCCCTCGTCGTACAGCTCGACCGCTTCGGCGAGATGGCACTCATCGAGCCCCCGCTGGCGTATCGGTACCGAGCGGCGGACAAGGTGCGCCGCCGCGGTGCGGCGATGAATGCTGAACCGCTCGCCCAACTCCACGAGTGTCGCGCCCGACTCATACGAGGCCACCAGCTCGTCCACCTGCGCCGGGCTCAGAAAGGTTTGAGTCATCCCAACTGCACGCACCATCCGCCCCCGCTCGTCCACTACAGACGGCTCCAGCGGCCTCCGGTCCCGCCGGTAGACGCCCCGCGACCTGCGAGAAGCCACGGTTTTCAAGGCCGGGCAGGGGTTCTCGAACTCTCTACGGAGGTCCACAGAAAAAGCCCCCGGTTCTCCGGGGGCTTTCTTCGTCTCACGGGACGTGTACCGGGACGCCGACCCCGATCTGCGTGGCGCCGTTCTCAAGGGCCGAGGGGCGCGCCGCTCGGATCGTGCTGCGTCGCGGACAGGTCGTCAACGGCGACGGCGATTTCGCTGCGGCCGCTGTCGAGCGCCAGTCGGTCTATCACCCCGCCCCGACCGCTCGGTCGATGCAGAGCGCTGAGGCGCCTAGCGCGCCCCTTCCCGACCGTCAACCCGATGCAGCATCGTCGACGCGCGCCCTACCGTGAAGGCATCTCCACGAAAGGACGCGACCATGTCGAACCCCATCATTCCTCCCGTGCCTCCGATCCGCCCCGATGACGATGACGCCGCCGGTGTACCGACGCGAGATGTCGACGGCGAGCGTGTCCTCGATGCCGACGTCGACGATGCACTCGTCGACAGCGCCGAGGCCGACCGTATCGCCGCAGCAGCGGACGACGACGACTGAGCATTCGGAGGCATCCGCCCTGGACCCCGTCGACTCCCACCGCTCCGCCTAGACTTGCCTCATGGCACCGGTGGTGGCGACGTGGTCAGGAAGAGGCTCATCGAGCGTCTTCCGCGGTGTGCTGTCCGCCGTTCTCCTCGTAGCCGCGATCATCCTCGGACTCCTGGGGATGCACACCCTGAATCTGCACGGGACGCCATCCGCCGAGGCGCCGGCAGCAGTCGCGATGCCGGTGAGCGACACCGCCACGACGCCCGCTCACCATGCGGCGGCTCCGCACGGCGCGGCGCAGGCTCACCCCTCCGGGAACTCGACGAACGCCGGCGACATGTCTTGTGCAGGTTGCGGCAGTGACGACCACGCCGGCATGGCGATGATGTGCGTGCTCGCTCTGCTGCTCGCACTCGCGCTGATCATCGCTCCCGGTGTGCTCCGCGCCTGGGCGAACACCGTCTTCCGGTCCTCTCCGGCCGGGGCTCTCACCTCACGCCTGCTCCCCCGCACCCCCTCGCTTCACGTTCTCTGCATCAGTCGCACCTGAGCGGCAGTCGAGCCCGCACTCTTCGTGCCCGGCTCCACACCACTCACCTTGCGCGCGCCGTCATCGGCGTGCGCGCGACGACTATGCGTATTGGAGAACACCATGAAGAAGATCCGTGCTGCGGTCACGACCGCACTCGCCCTGTCCACGGTCCTGCTGCTGTCCGGCTGCGCGACCGGCGACACTGACGGCTCGATGCCGGGGATGGACCACGGCTCGTCGTCGGCACCCGCCGGCGTCGACGAGGCGGACATCATGTTCACCTCGATGATGATCGTCCACCACCAGCAGGCCATCGAGATGAGCGACATCGTGCTCGCGACTCCCGGGGTCGACCCGGCCGTCACCGCTCTCGCCCAGCGGATCAAGACCGCTCAGGGACCGGAGATCGAACAGCTCGAAGGCTGGCTCGACGAGTGGGGCGTCGGCCCCGACGATCGCGACGCGGGTGCGATGGATCACGGGGACGGGATGATGAGCGACGACGACCTCGCGGCGCTCCGCGAGGCCGACGGCGCCGAGGCCTCCCGACTGTTCCTCGAGCAGATGATCGCGCACCATGAGGGGGCCGTCGAGATGGCGCAGACCCAGGTCGACGAAGGAAGCGACCAGGAAGCGGTCGAGCTCGCCCAGACGATCATCGACGCGCAGACGGAGGAGATCCAGGAGATGAAGGACCTCCTCTCCTCTCTCTGACCCATCCCCGGGCCGGTGTCGGCGCCGCGCAGTGCGGCACCGGCCCTCCTCCGCACGAAGGAACCACGCCATGAACCTCCCCACCATGCCCGCCGTCGTCCACACGCTCCAGCGGCGTCGGCTGTCCGTCACGCTCGCCGCCCTCGCTGCCACCGGTATCGCCCTGACCGGATGCTCGGCCGGCGTGCAGACGACGCCCTCGCAGACCTCACCCTCGCAATCGGCCTCCACGCCATCGACGGACGCCGGATCGGCGGCAGTGGCACAAGAGCTGCTCGCCGTACACGATCTGGCGGCGCTCGACGTCCGCGAGGTGATCGCGCGGCTCGAGGCGACGGCCCTCGTGGATCGTCCTGATGACCTCCTCGCCTCGGTGCAGCCCGACACGCTCGTGCTTCGAGACGCCAGGGGCAGAGAGGGCAGACTTCCCCTGCCCGACGACGCTGTCTACGTCTCGATCGCGCCGTTCCGCGATCAGACCCACGAGTGCCACTTCCACAGCCTCACGACGTGCGTGGGCGAGCTCGCCGACACGGAGGTCCGTGTCACCCTGACGACCGACGACGGGAGCATTGTCGTCGACGAGACCCGACGAACCCAGGACAACGGCTTCGTCGGCGTATGGGTGCCCCGCGGCCTCGAGGCGACGCTGACCGTCGAGAGCCAGGGGCTGATCGGCTCCGTGCCACTGTCGACGACCTCTCCCGACGACCGCACCTGCATCACGGATCTCCAGCTGCGGTGAGCCGACCGACGACGCGCTGAGCTCGTCCTGCCGCCGCGTGGCATGAAGAAGCGCACCCCTCCGTGTACGGAGGGGTGCGCTTCTGCTGTCGACGTGCGGCCTGCTAGGTCGCGAGCAGCGGCGGCACGTGCGAGATCGAAATCGGACGCGTGGCCCTGCTCGACCCGCGCATCCTCTCGACGTCCTCCAGCACTTCGAAGGCCGTACCGTATCGGGACGCGAGGGGAAGGTCGCGAAGCCACGTGACCTCGACCTCGGTCTCGGCCAGTTCGTACACGCACGCCACCACATGGCGCGGATCGTTCGGCGAGTAACGGAGGTCGTTGATCACCCACTCCGACGCCGTGATGCGATTCAGTATGAAACGTGGATCCGGAAGTTCAGACATGTGCGGGCCCTCCAGGACTCTCTCTTCCTCAAAGAGTGCGCCACGGTTCGGCTCGCGCAAAGCCCCTTGACACTGCTCGCGAAGGATGCCGCCGCGGGGTCAGGAGGCGTTGTCGGCGGCCTCGGCCGAGGCGACCTGCGCGCGCCACCAGGGTGTCTCGATGAATCCTCGCTTCATGAACACCAGTTCCATGGCCGCGTTCCATCCTCTGACTCCCTTGAGGTGCGCGATGGTCCCGGTGAGGAAGTCGTGGAGGGTCTCGGTGCTCGGCAGGATGATCTCGCAGTAGAGGGAGTTCTCCTCGAGCGCTGCGGCCAGGAAGCGCACCGAGACGTGCTGGGCGAGGGTGCGTGCCACCGAGGCGATCCGAGAGGGTTCCACCCGAAGGATGAGAAGTGTCTCGGCGCTCATGCCGAGTGCGGACGCCGGAACCATGGTCACGGTCGTCAAGCACCCGCCGTTGCGCATGCGTTCGTACCGGCGACGGACGCTGCTCTCGTTCATGTCCAGCTTGTCGCCGATCGACTGGAAGGAGGCACGACCGTTGTGTCGAAGCTCCTCGACGATCGCGCGGTCCGCGTCATCGAAGTGCGTGGGATCGCAGGTGTTCGGCGCGGGCATGTACGACTGCGGATCGCTCGCGGCTTCGGCGTGCGCGTCGTAGAGCTGCCTCCCCCAGTCGAAGCTCACCTTGTAGGTGTGCACGACCAGGTCGCTGCGCCAACGCTCGACACCCGGTATCGCCTGCAGGTCCGTGAGGACGTGCGCGTAGGTGGCGGAATCCCCCGGGATGACGACCTCGGCGAACACGTCGAACTTGCCGGTGACCAGCGTCACGAACCGCACGTAGGGCGAACCGATCAGAGCCTGCGCGACGCTCAGCTGGGAACCGGGCGTGCAGTTGATCCGGACGAAGAAGGTCTCTACATGGCCTTCACTGCCCAGCGTCGGAACGATCCCGACCCGCACCAGCCCCTCGGCGAGCAGCTGCTGTCCGCGTCGGGTGACCGTGGAGACGGCGGCTCCGGCGAACTCGGCGATCGACGTCCAACTCGCTCGGCCGTCCTGCTGCAGCGCGACGACGATCCGTCGGTCGAGGTCGCTCACTTCCCTCGTGAGATCGACGCTGCTCATCGGGTCGGCGGGTACACCCGGTGCAGGAACGTGCGCACGGTCTTCGTCCACGCCTCTGCCTCCTCGATCTGCGGGGAGTGCCCCGACTTCTCGAACACCACCATCTCGGAGTCCGGGATGAGATCGGCGATCGTCTGGCTACACGATACTGGCGTGATCCAGTCCGTCCGGCCCACGGTGATGAGTGTCGGCACACCGATCTCGGGCAGGCGCGGTTTGAGGTCGTAGTTCGGGAGGTTCACCGAGAAGGCGTAGTTGTGTGCGCGATAGCGGTACGGCGTCGCCTGCACCTTGCGCTCGGTCGCTTCCGGGTCGTACACGAAGTCGTACAGGGGCAGGATCTCGCGCCAGCAGTCCTTCAGGTCCTTGTCGTCGTGGACCTGTCCGGCGTCGATGCGGTCGAACTTCTCCATGTCGATCGTGACACGGTCCGAGGCGAGGGCGTTCTCACGCGCCAGGTGAGCGTTGGAGTTGTCCGGAGAGGTGTCGCGCAGCACGATCGCCTGTACGTGCTCCGGGTATCGCAGCGCGTACTCCATGGCCATGAAACCGCCGTACGAGCCACCGGCGATCACGATCCTCTCCGCACCGATCCACTCCCGCAGACCGTCGATGTCCGCCGCCCACTGCTCGTGGCTGTAGGTGCCGAGGCCCTCGCTCGCTCCGCTGCCGCGCGCATCGAACACCACGACGCGGTATTCGTCGGCGAGTCGACCGAAACTGGCGCGCGGTTCGGCGCGGGACCCGAGGCCGGGGGCTCCGTGATGGGTGATGATGACCGGAGCGCCCTCGGGACCGAGGACCTCGACGGCCAGGTGGTTCCCGTTGATCTCGACCCATTCGTGGTCACTGGTGGCTGCGGCGAACTCCGGGGATACCGGCGGGGTGGATGTCATGTTCTCTGCTTCTCTCGGATTCCGTGGGTCAGAGCGCGATCGTGCACTCGTCGAGGCTGCGCGGGAAGGTGGTCAGGGGTTCGGCGCCGGTGGCGGTCACGAGCATGCTGTCGCTGATCCGGTAGCCGGCGTGGCCCGGCACATAGATACCGGGTTCATTCGAGACGACCATTCCTGCCTCGAGCTGCGTGGCGTCTCCGTCTTCCAGCCATGGCGCCTCGTGCATGCCGAGACCGATGCCGTGCCCCTGCCGGTGCCGGATGTACTCTCCGAGTCCGGCGTCGCGGATCACATCGAGGCACAGGCGGTTGGCCTCACGGCACTCGAGCCCCGCACGGATGGTCTCGCGACCGCGCAGCTGTGCCGCGTGGATCGCGTCGTGGTACCGCCGCTGCTGCGCAGTGGGTTCGCCCAGCACGAAGGTGCGCTCCCCCTCGATGAACCGACCGCCGACCGCGCAGCCCAGGGAGAGCATGAAGGTGTCGCCGGCCTTGAGACGGTTCACCGAGGGGAGCCCGTGCGGGAAGGCGGAATTGGGCCCTGAATAGACCAGTCCCCCGGCCAGCAGTGACGCGACGACGACATTGCGGTGCTCGGCGTACATGATGCCGGTGCCGGTCGCGGTGACGTGTCGCTCGAGCTCGGCCTCGGTCGGAAGATCTCCCCCGGCCGCGACCGCCGCCTGCACCAGCTGCACGCCGGCGTCGAGCATCCGGTCGGTGACACGGGCCGCTTCACGGTGCAGCTCCACCTCCTCGGGGAACTTCACGTAGCGGGCGCGGGTGAGCAGCCCCGAGGCGACGAGATCGGCATCGGGCATCGCCTCCCTCGCCGCAGACAGGCGGGCGGACGGCATCGACGCCGCGAACCCGACCCGCCCGCGAGGTGAGACCGCACGGGCGAGCACTTCGAAGGGCGCGACGACGCCGGGATACTCGAAGAACGCGACCAGTTCCGCACGGGAAGACTGCGATTCGGCGTACTCGCGTTCCAGCTCGGGCAGCAGCATGACCACGCGGCCTCCCGCCTCGAGCCAGATCGCCACCGGACGCTCGGACGGGTGGTGGAAGAAACCGGTGAGGTACGCGATGTCCTCGGGGTGATCGGTGAGGAAGGCATCGAAACCCGCTTCGGCCATCCGCTCGCGCACCCTGGTCTGTACCCGGTCGAAGAACTCGGGCGCGAGACGCTGGTCGAACTCGGTCATCACGGTCTCCTATCGGGCGAGGTGGCGCGGGTTGCGCGCGTCGTTGTAGGCGATCGAGAGCAGTGTCGCGGAGAGCACCAGGATGAGGATCGCGATCGAGGGGAAGAGCGTCAGCCACCAGGCGCTGACCATCGCACCGGCCTGCTGCGCCTCGTAGAGGATGCGCCCCCAGGACCAGGTCGTCGGGTCGCCGAGGCCGAGGAAGGCCAGTCCCGCGGCCGAGAGCACAGCCCGTGAGGCCGTCACCACCACGGAGACGACGACCACCGGGGTCACAGCGGGCAGCACGTGCTTGGTGATGATCCACACCGGAGACGTGGTCATCAGCCGCGACGCGTCGACGTAGGGCAGACCGACCACCGTGAGCGCTTGAGAACGCACGAGGCGGGTGACCTCCGGCCAGGAGAACGCGGCGACCACGAAGATGATGGTCGATGTGCTCGGCCCCACCAACGCGGCGATCAGGATCATGAGCGGCAGCACGGGGAGCGAGAGCGTCATGTCGACGATCACGCTGATGAAGCTGTCGAGCTTGCGGAAGTACGCTCCGAGGACCGCGATGATCGTGCCGAAGACGATCGCGATCAGCGAGGCCGCCACGGCCACCAGCACACTCTGCTGCGTGCCCCAGATCACCTCGGAGAACACGTCCCGCCCGAGAGCATCGGTGCCGAACCAGTGGTCACCGCTCGGCGGACGCAGTACGTCGGGTCCGTAGCTGGCCGGATACGGAGCGATCAGAGGCGCGACGAGAGCCACGATCACGAGCAGGATCAGCAGTCCGAGGGAGATCATGCCGAGCGGGTCACGGCGGAACGCACGCCAGGTGTGGGCGCTCGCCCGCTCGCTGCCTGCAGCGGTCGGCTCACTCGGGGTCAGGGCCTCTGCGGAGGGCATCGGAGCGGTCATGAGGTCTTCACTCTCGGGTCCAGGTAGCCGTAGATGATGTCGGTGATGGTGTTCGCCACGACCACCGTGACGGCGAGCATGAGGAACGCACCCTGCAGGACGGGGAAGTCGAGCTGGGTGACTGCTTCGTAGATGCCACGGCCGATGCCGGGGTAGGCGAACACCGTCTCCGTGAGCACGGCGCCGCCGACCAGGAAGCCGAGCTGCAGTCCGATCAGGGTGGTGGTCGGGAGCAGGGCGTTGCGCAACGCATGCTTCCAGAGGATGCGGCTGCCGCGGATGCCGTTCGCCTTGGCGAGGAGGATGTAGTCCTCGCCGAGCGTCTCGATCAACGTCGATCGCATCGTCAGGACGTAGGAGCCCACCTGGATCAGCATGAGCGATACCGCAGGCAGGACGAGGTGCTGCGCGACGCTCAGATACCACTCGAAGCCGTAGGTGTTGTTGGTGTAGGCCCCACCGATCGGGAACCACCCCAGATTCAGACCGAACACGAACAGCAGCAGGATCGCGACGCTCGGCACGAACAGCGACTGCCCGGTGACTCCGAGCACCTGCACCGCCCTATCGACGAACCGTCCCTTGTGGGAAGCCGCGGCCACACCCAGCGGTACTCCGATGAGGATCGTGAGCACCAGCGCCGTGATGGTCAGCAGGAGCGTCCACGGCAACCGCTGCAGCAGGACGTCCGTGACCGGGATCGACTGTGTGAAAGAGATGCCGAGGTTCCCCTGCAGCAGCTGCCACATGTAGAGCCCGTACTGCACGATCAGGGGCTGGTCCAGACCGTACTGCTCGAGGATGGTCGCCCGGATGTCGTCCGTCATGTTCGGACTCGCCAGCGCCAGCGCCGGGTCACCGGGAAGCAGACGCAGCAGCAGGAACGTCACGGTCACGGCGAACCAGATCGTGAGCAGACCGCGACCGGCGCGACGGAGAATGAACGATGCTCGGGACACCCGGGCGACCTTCCTCGAGATTTCGGTGGTTGTTACTCGACCGGGTGCGCGCTCGCGAGCGAGAGCGGGTTCACGATCGAGAGCAGCTCGCTCGGCTTCGCGATGAAGCCGGCCCACTCGTCGCTGGCTGCGAAGAACAGGTTCTGCGTGTACATGATGTTGTCGTAGACCTGCTCATGGACGATCTTGTTCGCCTTGCGCATGATCGAGATCTTCTCGTCCTGGTCGAAGGTGACCATTCCCTCCTCGATCAGGGCGTTGAGGTCGGGATCGTCCACGTGCGTGTAGTTGATCGCCCCGCCGGGGAGATACGACAGCGAGAAGTTCGTCACCGGGTCGTCCATGATGGCGAAGTTGCCCGCATAGATGTCGTAGTCGCCCTCGCTTGTCATGGAGAGGTAGGTGTTGCGCTCGGTGCCCTGCAGCTCGATCGTGATGCCGGCTTCTGCCGCGCTGTCCTTCACCATCTGGGCCCACTGGCTGGTGACGCTGTCCTGCAGCGAGTAGATCAGCCGGAACGAGACCGGGAACTTCCCGCTCGCGTCCGCCGCGTAGCCGGCCTTCTCCATGAGCGAGCGCGACTTCTCGGGGTCGAACTCGTACTCCTTGACCGACTTGTCGTAGTACTTCGCGAGCACCGGCATCAGCGCACTGGAGCCCGTCGAGACGGCCTGCCCTTGCAGCACGACAGTGCGGATCGCGTCGTAGTCGACGGCATGGGCGAGTGCCTGACGGACCTCGGTCTTCGCGAGGTCCGGCCTGTCCATGTTGTAGACCAGGTGGGCGTAGCCGAGCCCCGGAGCCTCGATGACCTGCAGACCGTCGGTGTTGCCGAGCTGCTCGACCTGTGCCGGCGGCAGCGCGTTCGCGATCACATCGATCTCGCCGCTCTGCAGTGCCAGGATCTCGGTGTTCACGTCCGGATACACGCGATACACGACCTCGGCGGGTCCAGGGACGCCGCCCTTGACGAGCGGGTAGTCCTCGACGCGCTTCAGCGTGTAGTGCTGACCCACCTGGAAGTCGCTCATGATGAACGGGCCCATGCCCACCCATCCCCCGTCGCTGCCGTCGTTCGCGAACTCGGCGATCGATCCCTTCGGCTCGAAGACGTGCTGCGGGACGACGACACCCCAGAACCCGATCTCCTCGACGATGGACGAGTCCGGCTGGGTGAGAGTGAGCTCGACACGGGTGTCCGACACGGCTGTCGCGGTGTCGAGGTTGCCGAGCTGTCCGTAGAACGTGCCGGGGGCCTGATCGCGCTTGACCGCGTTCAGGGTCCACGCCACGTCTTCGGCGGTGAGGGGCTCGCCGTCGCTCCAGGTGAGGTCGTCGCGGATCTCGTAGAAGCCCGTGGTGTCATCCACGTAGCCCCAATCCGTGGCCACGTGGGCTTCCTTGCTGCCGTCATCGCTGATGCTCAGCAGGTGCGGATACATCAGGTTCGTGATCCACGAATCCGTTCTGCTGTTGCCGAGCACCGGGTTGAAGTTCACGACATCCGTCGTCGTGCCGATGCTGATCGTCTCGTCGCTCGGACCGGCGGAGCCGGACGACTCCCCCGGTTCCGGCGCGGACGGGGCGCACGCGGCGAGACCGACGGCGAGAGCCGCGGCCGCACCGAGGGCGAGGAACTTGCTGTACTTCATCAGACCCAGACCTCCTCGAGTACGCGCATGGTGTTCCCTCCGACGACGGCGCGAATCTCGTCGTCGGAGTAGTCGTGCTTCACAAGCCAGCCGATGATGTTGTAGAAGGCTTCGGCCGGGTTCTCGATGCCGTCGACGTACGGCTGCTTCTCGTAGTCGACGTTGGCGTGCGCCTGCCCCAGCGACAGGTTCGAGGAGAACGCGTCGTGAAGGCCGACGTGGTCCCCGAACAGCGTGTCCGGTCCGAAGCTCACGTGCTCCAGGCCCACCAGGTCGACGCAGTACTGGAAGTGATCCATCACCGACTCCAGCGAGTGCTTCGGGTGCTGGGGCGAGATGGTGGTGTGCGGAGCCGCCTCGATGCCGATCACACCGCCGCGCTTGGCGCACTCGATGATCGTCTCGTCGGTCTTCATGCGGTTGGTCGGCCACAGCCCACGAGCACCGGCGTGCGTGATGAAGACCGGCTTCGTCGAGTGGGCGATCACATCGAGGCACGTCTGGTCCCCGGAGTGGGAGATGTCGATCGCGATGCCGAGTTTGTTCATCCGCTCGACCGCGCGCTCGCCGAAGTATGTCAGTCCGCCGTCGCCCCGCTCCTTCAGTCCGCCTCCGAGCATGTTGGCCTCGGAGTAGGCGATGCCCATCTGACGCACGCCGAAGCCGTACAGCACGTCGAGGCGGTCGACCTCGTTCTCGATCATGGTCGACGCCTCGAGCGCGAAGATGTGCGCGACTCGGCCGGTCTCCGCCGCGTGGCGGATGTCCTTGATCGACTCGGCCTTGATCACGAAGTCCTGGTGCGCGAGGTCGGCCATGCGAACACCGAGGTCGAACAGCACGTCCTGGTACTTCCACCCTGCGTCGCTCGAGATGCAGCAGGTGCCGTCCATACCGTTGTCGAACACGGCCGTGAGTCCGGAACGGGCGAGACCCTGGTAGCCGGTGGGTTCGCGACCCTGGCGGATGTGGTCGCGTAGCTCGCCCATGTCCTCGGGGAAGACCTGCACGTGCTCGT
Organism: Microbacterium sp. JAI119; assembly: GCF_013410135.1. Taxonomy (NCBI): domain Bacteria; kingdom Bacillati; phylum Actinomycetota; class Actinomycetes; order Micrococcales; family Microbacteriaceae; genus Microbacterium; species Microbacterium sp. JAI119. The sequence continues at coordinate 195,849 of NZ_JACCCK010000005.1, read as the reverse complement.
GCAGGGAGATCACGGTCTCCTCGCGGAGCAGGCGCTCGGTGCGTTCGCGCTGCGCATCGCTCAGGCCGAGATCGTAAGCCGGGACGCGGCCGATCTGCTTGGCGTAGCGGAATTCGCGGTAGTCCTTGCCGGCTTCCAGATAGTCGTACGCGGTGTAGCCGGTGTACCGGCCAGCTTGTTCGAGCACGGATGCGCTCCTTCGGTTCGATGATGCGGGTGTCCCACTCGGTCACCAAGCGGGAGTTTCCTCGAATCTGGAGGATTTCGGCATAGATGTCAACCACTGTGATTATTTCCAGACGAAATGTTTCCTGTTCGAAACAATTCAGAGGCTGGAAGCTGGCATGATGGCACCCATGGAGAACGCACCCGCCCCCCGGAACACCGTCGTCCTGGACGTCAAGGGACTCACCGTCACCCTCACCGGCGAAGGCCGGCGCAACCGCGTGGTCGATGGCATCGACATCACCGTGCGCCGGGGCGAGGTCTTCGCGCTGCTGGGCGAGTCCGGATCAGGAAAGTCCATGACCGCCCGCGCGATCATGGGCCTCATCGACAACGGGGATGTGGAGGCGGACACCCTGACGCTCAGCGGGACCGATCTCCTCTCCCTCTCCGCCGAACAGCACAGGCGCCTGCGGGGTGTGCACGTCAGCCTGGTCATGCAGGACGCCCTTTCCGCGTTGAATCCGGTCCTCAGCATCGGCGATCAGATCATCGATCTGATCCGTGCTCACCGCAGCATCGGCCGGAGCGCCGCCCAGGCGCGCGCGGTCGAGCTGCTGGCCCTCGTCGGTATCCCCTCCCCCGACAAGCGTGTGCACGATTACCCGCACCAGTTCTCCGGCGGCCAGCGCCAGCGCATCCTGATCGCCATGGCGATCGCGCTGGACCCTGATCTCATCATCGCGGATGAGCCGACGACCGCGCTCGATGTGACAGTGCAGGCCCAGATCCTCGATCTGCTGCTCTCCCTGCGTGATCGACTCGGAATGGGGATCCTGCTCATCACGCACGACCTCGGTGTCGTGATGGAGGTCGCGGATCAGGTCGCCGTCATGCGCACCGGTCGCATCGTCGAAACGGGATCCGCCGACGTCGTGCTCACCGAGCCGCAGCATCCGTACACGGTGCAGCTGCTGAACTCGATGCCGCGAGATGTGAGCCCGGCGGCGCAGGATGCCGACACCCCGCCGATCCTGGAGGGACGCGGCCTCGAGCGCACCTTCCGTTCGGGAAGCGGGCGCCGTGCGCACCGGGTCGCCGCGGTAGCCGACGTCGACCTCGACCTCCGCCAGGGCGAGATCCTGGCGATCGTCGGCGAGTCCGGAAGCGGCAAGTCGACTCTGGCGCGGATGCTGGTCGGGCTCGACTCCCCCGATGCGGGAACCCTGCGCTACCGCGACCAGGATGTGACGAGAGGGCGGCTCCAGGATCGGAAGATCCTGCGGCGTGGGGTGCAGATGGTGTTCCAGGACCCCTACATGTCACTCAACCCCCGGATGACCGTGCAGCAGATCATCGCCGAACCGCTCGCCGCGACGCACTCGGGAACGCCGTCGAGCAGGCGCGAGCGCGTCGCCGAGCTGCTGGAACTCGTCGGCCTCACCGCCGAGATGGGTTCGCGTTTCCCGCACCAGTTCTCCGGCGGACAGCGTCAGCGCATCGGCATCGCTCGGGCACTCGCACTCGACCCGGACGTCCTGGTGTGCGACGAACCCGTCTCGGCGCTGGATGTGTCGATCCGCGCACAGATCATCGACCTGCTGTGCGAGCTGCGGGAGCGACTGGGAATGTCGATCGTCTTCATCGCGCACGATCTCTCCCTCGTGCGGCACATCGCCGACCGCGTCGCGGTCATGTACCTGGGCGAGATGGTCGAGATCGGTGAGACCGAAGACGTCTACCTTCGCGCAGAGCACCCCTACACCCGGTCGTTGCTCTCGGCCATTCCTCCCCAGACACGCGCCGACCGGGGCATGCTCGCGCGCCGCACCCGAATGAGCGCGTGAACGCGGAGCAGCGCGGAGTCAGCGCCCCGGTCGCACCGTGAGGTCGGTGATCTCCGCATCGCGTGGAAGATCGAGCGCCGTGAGGATGGTCGTGGCGACCGCGTCCGGCGTGATGAACCGCTCGGCGTCGTAGTCCTGGCCCTCCTGCTGGTGCACGCGCTCCTGCATGGGAGTGGCTGTGCGGCCGGGATAGATCGACGTCACCCGCACTCCGTGCGCGGCCTCCTCGGCGCGCAGCGCATCGGCAAGCGCACGGAGACCGTGCTTCGACGCCGCATACGCCGACCACCCGGCGTTGGCGCGGAGGCCCGCTCCCGAGTTGACGAACACGATCTGCCCCTGTGACACGCGCAGGACGGGCAGAAGCAGGCGCGTGAGCTCGGCAGGGGCGATGAGATTCACGGCGAGCTGCTGCTCCCACAGCGCGGGAGCGAGATCAGCCACATCGCCGAGGTCGACGACGCCGGCGACGTGGACGAGCGCATCGATCCGCTCGGGCAGCTGCTGCTTCGACAGCGCCCACGACAGTCGCCCCGGCTGGGAGAGGTCTCCGACGAGGACGGAAGCTCCGGGAAGCGTCTCCGCGATCTGTCTGGCACGCCCGGCATCGCGGGCGAGCGCCACGACGTCGTCGCCGCGATCCAGGAGCCGTCTAGCGAGAACAGCCCCTATGCCGGAACCCGCACCGGTGACGAGGTGCGTTGACACGTCAGCCCTGGTCGGTGGCGGCAGGCACCGCCACGTCGATCGGAACGACGGGGCAGTCCTTCCACAGACGCTCCAGCCCGTAGTACACGCGCTCCTCCTGGTGGAACACGTGCACGATCAGGTCACCGAAATCGAGCAGCACCCAGCGAGCCTCCGCCCGACCCTCTCGGCGGACGCGCTTGTGCCCGGACTCGATCAGGCGGTCTTCGATCTCGTCGGCGATCGCGGCGACATTGCGCTCGCTGTTTCCGGTGACGAGCAGGAAGATGTCGACGAGCGGAAGCGGCTCGGAGACGTTGAGTGCGACGAGATCCTCTCCGCCCTTGTCGACGGCGGCCTGTGCTGCCAGACGCAGCATCTCTTCGGCGGTTTCAGGTGATTGCATCAGAACACATTCGTGGTGATGGCGATGATGACGACGACACCGACAGCGAGGGCAAGCCCTCCGGCGACGATCGCCAGGGTGATCATCAGCCGGTTGCCCTTCTCAGGCGCCGGCGGACGGATCACCTCGCCGGCGGGCTTGATGGTGCTGACCGCCGAGCTGGCGGCGATCGGCGTAGGCGACGACGCGGGGGGAAGCTCGCCGTCGATGAGAACGGCGTCGACATCCTTGCCGTCGGTGGTTCCGAGTGCGTGGCCCTGCGAACCCATGCCCTGCGGCAGTTCGTACGACCCCGTCACGAGGATCTCGCCGGTCGATGCGACGGGACCGGAGAGCGATCCCTCTCCGGGAGAGGGTGTGAAGATCAGCGCATTCGGCGCGGAGTGCTGGGAGCCGGTCGAGTCGCCGACCGTGAGCAGCTCATCGAAAGACGGGCGGAAGGGCGCGTGCGGGTCGGGAGCGTCTGCGAGCAGCCCCTCGCCGAAAGCGGAGTTGACGGTCGGGCGTGCGTCGCCGACGACCTCATCCCCGGCGTCGTCGACATCGGCGAGCACGTCGTCGGGATCCTGCTCGCCGGCGTCCTCTGCCTGGGCGGGAAGCCCGAGGGCCGCAGCCACATCGTCCTCATCGCCCGTGGACGCCGCCGTGGTCTCCAGCGGGACCTCGCCCACCGCGTCTGCGGCGACCGATGCCCGGACGGGCTCTACGGCGACATCATCATCATCGTCGTCGTCGGCATCGCCCGGCTCTTCGTTGCGGGTGAAGTCAGGAACGCCCGACACGATCTCCGCGGGCGCGGCAGCGGCGTCGGAGGGGCCCGCTTCGGCGGGCTGCTCCGCTTCCCCGTCGCCGGCAGCAGCGACGCCGTCTTCCGAGGTGCCTTCCGGTGTGACCACCGGCACGGAGGCCGTGCGGACCTTCTCGAGCTCGCGCACCTGACGACGCGTGAGCGGTGCGTCACCGTTCGCGGCGTCGACGACCGGTGCCGGTGCGACCTCCACGGGGTCGGCGGCCCGAGGCAGCGGCGGCGCGGGGGGCGCGGCTTCCGCCGCGGCGGCGGCCTCCTCGCTGGTGATGACGGGGGTCGAACCCGTCAGACGGATCTCCCGCAGCTGCTTGCGCGTCAGCGGACCCTGCTCCTGGCGATCCGATGTACTCATGCCTTGCTCCGATACAGATGATGCTTCGCTATGTACTGAACGACCCCATCAGGGACCAGATACCAGACCGGCTGATCGTCGCGAACGCGTTCACGGCAGTCCGTCGATGAGATCGACAGCGCCGGCACTTCCAGTTGGCTGACGTTGTCGCTCGGGAGGCCGTCGGTGCTCAGGACATGTCCCGGGCGCGAGACCGCGACGAAGTGGGCCAACTCCCACAACTCATCATGGTCCCTCCAACTGAGAATTTGCGCCACGGCGTCGGCTCCGGTGATGAAGAAGAGGTCCGCATCCGGGCGATCACGCTTCAGATCGCGCAGCGTGTCGATCGTGTAGGTGGGCCCCTCACGGTCGATGTCGACCCGGCTCACGGTGAACTGCGGATTCGACGCGGTGGCGATCACCGTCATGAGGTAGCGATGCTCGCTCGGCGAGACGCCCGACTTCTGCCACGGGTGACCGGTGGGAACGAACACCACCTCGTCGAGGCCGAAGGAGTTCGCCACCTCGCTGGCTGCGACCAGGTGGCCATGGTGGATGGGGTCGAACGTGCCGCCCATCACACCTATGCGCGGGGGGCGCGTGGTCGCAGCGTCGTTCATGGGGGCCTAGTGGCCGTGTCCCGCCTCGTGGCCGTCCTTGCCGTGCTGTGCGGCCCAGGCCTCGGCCTTGGCCGAGTGGCGGTTGGCGACGTTCTTGTAGGAGAAGGTCACCAGTCCGAGGAAGGCGAACACGACCGCAGCGATGGCTCCGAAGATCACCGTTTCGAGCGCGACGTTGCCGTGGTGCTCTGTTTCGGCAGCGGCCATCGCGATCTGTGCGACGAGGTTCATCCTGACTCCGTTTCGTGGCGTGCTGTTCGGGATCCTGTGAGGTACAGCGTCCCCCAGTCTAGCCCTCAGCCGCGGGTCTGCCCCGACCCACGCGCGAGCCATTTCGTGCTGGTCAGCTCTGCGACGCCCATCGGCCCTCGAGCGTGCAGCTTCTGGGTCGAGATGCCGACCTCCGCGCCGAAGCCGAACTCGCCGCCGTCCGTGAAGCGGGTGGACGTGTTCACCATCACGACGGCGGAATCCACCTCGGCCAGGAAGCGCTCCGCATTGCGCGTGTCGGTCGTGATGATCGACTCCGTGTGACCCGTGCTGTAGCGGCGGATGTGGTCGAGCGCCTCGTCCAGGGACTCCACGACCTTGATCGCGATGTCGAGGCTGAGGTACTCGGTCTTCCAGTCCTCCTCTGTGGCGGGGATCACGTTCGACATGAGGCCGACGACCATGTCATCGCCGTGGATCGCGACGCCCTCGCTCTGCAGCGCGCTGGCCACCAGCGGGATCAGACGCGGTGCCGCCTGTCGATGCACGAGCACGGTCTCCACCGCATTGCACACGCTCGGCCGCTGCACCTTGGCGTTCACGACGATGTCGCTCGCCCAGTCGTCCGGGGCGGTCTCATCCAGGAAGATGTGAACGTTGCCTGCCCCGGTCTCGATCACAGGCACGGTCGATTCGGTGACGACGGTCTCGATGAGGCCGGCACTTCCCCGCGGCACCAGGACGTCGATGAACCCTCGCCCGTGCATGAGCGCCTTCGCGCCGTCCCGGCCGAAGTCGTCAATCGTCTGGATCGCCTCGGCTGTGAGCCCTGCACTCTCCACCGCCCGCCGCATCACGTCGACGAGCACGGTGTTCGACTCCCGGGCGGCGCTCCCGCCACGCAGCACGACGGCGTTGCCCGACTGCAGCGCCAGAGCGGCGATGTCGACCGTCACGTTGGGGCGGGCTTCGTAGATCGCGCCGACGACGCCGAAAGGTACGCGCACCTGCTCGAGGGCGACACCGTTGGGCATCCGGTGGCCGCCGACGACGCGCCCGACCGGGTCACCGAGAGCGGCGACCTCACGCACGGCGGCCGCCAGTGCCGCGACACGCTTCTCGTCGAGACGCAACCGATCGATGAGTGACTCCCCGATGCCCTCCGCGCGTCCGCGGGCGATGTCACGACCGTTCGCCTCGATGATCTGCACAGCGGAATCGCTCAGCGCCACAGCGATCGCTTCGAGCACTCGCGCCTTGTCATCGCTCGTGAGTGCAGCCGTGGCGCGAGAGGCCTCTTTGGCGCGCTCCAGGCGCACCTGCGGGGTCTGGTCGGTCATCCGCCCAGTTTATGAGGTGGCCGGCTCGAACCAGGTCCCTATTTCGGCGCCGGCCAGGGCCTGCGCGACGAGGTCGGCGCTGGTGACCAGCACACCGATGCCAGACGCCGCGGCAAGACGGGCGGCGGAGACCTTGGTCGCCGCTCCCCCGGTGCCCACGCTGTTGACGACGGTCGCCCCGAACTCCAGGCCGGTGAGATCGGCGTTCGGCGCGACCACGTCGATCGGCTCGGCGCCGGGATCGGTCGGAGGCTTCGTGTACAGCGACTCGATGTCGCTGAGCAGGATGAGGGCGTCCGCCTCGATCAGCTGAGCGACCAGCGCACCGAGCCGGTCGTTGTCACCGAAGCGGATCTCCTGTGTCGCGACCGTGTCGTTCTCGTTGACGATCGGAAGCGTGCGCAGGCCGAGCAGGCGCTCCATCGCGCGACGGGCGTTGGAACGCGACGTCGGGTTCTCGAGGTCACCGGTCGTCAGGAGCACCTGGCCCGCGACGATGTCGAACGGACGCAGCGACTCCTGATAGCGGTACATCAGGATGTTCTGGCCGACGGCGGCCGCGGCCTGCTGGGTCGCGAGGTCGGTCGGACGAGCATCCAGCCGCAGGAAGGGGATGCCGGACGCGATGGCACCCGACGACACCAGCACGACCTCGATCCCCCGCGCGTGCGCCGCAGCCAGGGCTTCGACGATGACGGGGATCCGCCATGAGGAGTCCCCGCTGATCGAGGACGACCCGACCTTGACGACGATGCGGGACGCGGTGGCGAGGTCCGCGCGGGTGCGTGCTGTCACTCGCCGTCCTCGCGGTACGCGGCGAGACGCTGCGTCTCCACCTCGGCGCGGGCTTCGGCCTTCGCGTCCATGCGCTCGTAGTACTGCTCACGGCGCTCGGAGGTGGTCCGGCGTGCGTTCGGAGCCAGACGCGGGTCGGTTCCGCGCGGCGCGGCCATCGCCTCGGCGGCGGACGTCATGGTGGGCTCCCAGTCGAACACGATGCTGTCGCCCTCGCCGATCACGACGGTCGACCCCTGCACGGCGCCGAGTCGGAACAGCTCGTCCTCCACGCCGAGCTTCTCGAGTCGATCCGCGAGGTAGCCCACGGCCTCCTCGTTCTGGAAGTCGGTCTGCTGCACCCAGCGGACCGGCTTCTCGCCAAGGATGCGGTACACGTTGCCGTAGGTGCCGCCCTCGACCCGGATGGTGAAGTCCTTCTTGGAACCACGCGGGCGGATCACGACGCGCTCCGGCGGTGTCTCGAGCGCCGCTTCGGCGCGGGCCTTCTCCACCAGCTCACCCAGTGCGAAGGTGAGAGGGCGCAGCCCCTCGTGCGAGACGGTGGAGATCTCGAACACGCGGAACCCACGAGCCTCGAGATCGGGGCGGACGAGGTCGGCGAGGTCGCGCGCCTCCGGCACATCGATCTTGTTCAGCGCGATGAGCTGCGGGCGCTCGAGCAGCGGAGTCTGCCCCTCGGGGACCTCGTACGCGCCGAGCTCGGCGAGGATGACGTCGAGATCGGAGATCGGATCGCGCCCCGGCTCGAGAGTCGCGCAGTCGAGCACGTGCAGCAGTGCGGAGCAGCGTTCGACGTGGCGCAGGAACTCGAGACCGAGCCCGCGGCCCTCGCTGGCGCCCTCGATGAGACCCGGCACGTCCGCGACGGTGTAGCGGAAGTCGCCCTGCTGAACGACGCCGAGGTTCGGGTGCAGGGTCGTGAAGGGGTAGTCGGCGATCTTGGGCCGCGCCGCCGAGATCGCGCCGATCAGGCTCGACTTGCCGGCGGACGGGTAGCCGACGAGAGCGATATCGGCGACCGTCTTCAGTTCGAGGACCACGTCGCCCTCGTATCCGGGCGTGCCGAGCAGGGCGAAGCCCGGTGCTTTGCGCTTGGGGGTGGCGAGAGCGGCGTTACCGAGCCCGCCCATCCCGCCCTTCGCGACGACGAACCGCTCGCCGGGGATGATCATGTCGATGAGGACTTCACCCGCGGTGTTCTTCACCACGGTGCCGACCGGCACGGGGAGCTCGAGCGTCTCACCCAGGAAGCCGGAACGGTGATCGCCCATGCCGGGACCGCCGTTGCCGGAGGACCGGTGCGGCGAGTGATGGTACGACAGCAGCGTTCCGGTCTGCGGGTCCGCCACGAGGACGACGTCTCCGCCGTCGCCGCCGTTGCCTCCATCGGGACCACCCAGCGGCTTGAACTTCTCGCGGTGCACGGAAACGCAGCCGTTGCCGCCCTTACCCGCACGAAGGTGCAGTGTGACGGTGTCGACGAACGTGACCATGTGCGGATTCCCCTGTATGTGAGTGGTGTTTCGGCGTGCAGATACACGGACGGGGCGAGCCGAAGCCCGCCCCGAACCGGATAACTAGTGTCGCGCTGTGATCACTCAGCTGCGGCGACGATGTTGACGACCTTGCGGCCGCCCTTCGCGCCGAACTGGACCGCACCGGCGGCCAGAGCGAACAGCGTGTCGTCGCCGCCACGGCCGACGTTGACGCCGGGGTGGAAGTGCGTGCCGCGCTGGCGGACGATGATCTCGCCGGCGAGGACCTGCTGACCGCCGAAGCGCTTCACGCCGAGGCGCTGAGCGTTGGAGTCACGACCGTTACGGGTTGAGCTTGCGCCCTTTTTATGTGCCATGTCCTAGTCCCCTCTGGCTTACTTGATGCCGGTGATCTTGACGCGCGTGAGCTCCTGACGGTGGCCCTGGCGCTTCTTGTAGCCGGTCTTGTTCTTGTACTTCTGGATGATGATCTTCGGGCCGCGGAGGTTGCCGATGACCTCAGCCGTGACCTTGACCTTGGCCAGCGAGTCAGCGTCGGTGGTCACCGTGGCGCCGTCGACGAGCAGCACCGCGGCCAGCTCGATCTTCTCGCCCTGGGCAGCCTTGACACGGTCGAGCTGAACGATCGTGCCGACCTCGACCTTCTCCTGCCGCCCACCGGCGCGCACTACTGCGTAAACCACTTCATACCTGTTTCGTTGGGGAGCTCGCGGCTCCGAGATCTCACGGGAAGACTGTTGCTTGCATGCACCGTGGAACGGCGGGCGCGAACGCAAGGCTCTCCGCTTCGACCGACGAGGACGACGCGGCATACGCACCAAGGGACTACTTTACCGGATGCGGGTCGGTGTCGCAAAGCGAGGTGGGTCCGTACATCGCGGCTCGCTCCAGCAGCCCCTGCCCCACCGGCGCGGACCTAGGCTGAAAGGGTGACCGTACTCGTCGACGACCCGCTCTGGCCCGCCCACGGACGCCTGTGGGCGCACCTCGTGAGCGACGAGAGCCTCGACGAGCTGCACGCGTTCGCGCGCGAGAACGACGTCGCCGCACGCGCTTTCGATCTCGACCACTACGACGTGCCGGAGGAGACCATCCCCCGGCTCGTCGCCGCCGGCGCCCAGCACGTCACGGGCAAGGAGCTGGTGCGCCGACTGATCGCCTCAGGACTCCGAGTCCGCAGCCGCGACCGGCGCTGACGGCTCGTTGTTCACCGAGACGGGCGTGCCGGTGAGCGCCGCTGTGCTCACCCGACGACGTCCTCGCCCCTGACCCGGCGCCTTCGGCTCCGGGAGAGCGTCGAGGACGGAGTCGAGCAGCGCCTCGGCGGGAGACTTCGGGCCCTTGCGGTCGCCGCCCCGCTTCTTGCGAGCCTTCTTCGGACGATCGGCACCTGCGGGCGCTTCCGACGTGACGTCGGCCGCCTCGGCTTCCGGCGCCCCATCCGCCGCCGGAGCGATGGTGGAGGCGGCGATCTGCGCGAGGGCCGACTTCGCCCCCTCCGTGATGCTGTGGGTGACCGCGGAGGCAGCCGGAGCGCTCTGGTTCTGAACGTTCCCGTTGCCACCGCCGCCGCGCTGACGACGCCCGCTCTGCCCGTTGCCGCCGCCGTTGTTGTTGCCGTTGGAGCGGTGCTTCACGACCGGGTCGTGGTGCACGATGACGCCGCGACCTGCGCAGACCTCGCAGGCCTCGCTGAAGGTCTCGAGCAGGCCGAGCCCCAGCTTCTTGCGCGTCATCTGCACGAGCCCGAGCGAGGTGACCTCGGCGACCTGGTGCTTGGTCCGGTCGCGGCTCAGGCATTCGATCAGGCGCCGCAGCACGAGATCGCGATTGGACTCCAGGACCATGTCGATGAAGTCGACGACGATGATGCCGCCGATGTCACGCAGGCGCAGCTGGCGGACGATCTCCTCCGCTGCCTCGAGGTTGTTCTTGGTGACCGTCTCCTCGAGGTTTCCGCCCGAGCCGACGAACTTGCCGGTGTTGACGTCGACGACCGTCATGGCCTCGGTGCGGTCGATCACGAGCGAGCCACCGGAGGGCAGCCACACCTTGCGATCGAGAGCCTTCTCGATCTGCTCCGTGATGCGGAACGCATCGAACGGATCGGTCTCGTCCTCATACGCCTCGACGCGCTCGAGCAGGTCGGGAGCCACGCTCTCCAGGTAGGCGCGGATGGTCTGCTGCGCATCCTCGCCCTGGATGAGCATCTTGGTGAAGTCCTCGTTGAAGACGTCGCGGACGATCTTCACGAGAAGGTCGGGCTCCGCGTGCAGGAGCGCGGGCGCCTGCTGGTTCTCGACCTGCTTCTGGATGTGCTCCCACTGCGAGGTGAGACGCTGCACGTCACGAGTGAGCTGGTCCTCGGTGGCACCCTCGGCCGCCGTGCGGACGATCACCCCGGAGGACTCCGGCAGCACCTCCTTGAGGATGCGCTTGAGGCGTGCCCGCTCGTTGTCGGGAAGCTTGCGGCTGATGCCGTTCATGGAACCGCCCGGCACGTAGACCAGGTAGCGGCCGGGCAGGGAGATCTGGCTGGTGAGACGAGCACCCTTGTGTCCGACCGGGTCCTTGGTGACCTGGACGAGCACGCGATCGCCGGGCTTGAGCGCCAGTTCGATGCGGCGCGGCTGGTTGCCCGTCTCGACGCCGTCCCAGTCGACCTCGCCGGAGTACAGCACGGCGTTGCGTCCACGACCGATGTCGACGAACGCGGCCTCCATGCTGGGAAGCACGTTCTGCACGCGTCCGAGGTAGACGTTGCCGATCAACGACGCGTCCTGGTTCCGGGCGACGTAGTGCTCGACCAGCACGCCGTCTTCGAGGACACCGATCTGCGTGCGGCCGTTCTTGGAGCGCACGACCATCTTGCGGTCGACGGACTCGCGACGTGCGAGGAACTCGGCCTCGGTCACGACGGGGCGACGACGACCAGCGTCACGCCCGTCCCGGCGACGCTGCTTCTTCGCCTCGAGGCGGGTGGATCCCTTGATGGCCTTCGGCTCGGTGATGTACTCGACGACGCGCTGACGCTGACGCGGCTCTTCGCGCTGGTCGTCACCCTCGGAACCGCCACGGCGGCGACGGCCGCGGCCGCGACCCGCGGGCTCGTCCTGCGACTGCTCGCGCTCGGCGATCCGGTCGAAGATGCGCTCGCGCCCCGGCTGCGCGGGGAGCGGGACGATCTCAGGCGCGTAGAAGTGCAGCTGTGTGGAGACCTGCGAGACGAACACCTCGGGAAGCAGACCGAGCGACACAGCAGTCACCAGACCCGGAGCTTCGGGAGCGGCCGGAGCTTCCTCCTCGGTGATGGTCGCCTCGACGGCGGTCGTCGACTGCGCGACCGACTCCTCTGCGGTGGCTTCCTCGACGACTCCGGCTTCCGAGGGCTTCTCCGCGACGGCGGACTCCCCCTCCGGCACCTCGAGCGCCTCAGCAGCAGCCTGGGCCTCGGCAGCCGCTTCCGCGTCAGCGGCAGCTTCGGCTTCCGCCTCAGCCACGGCATCAGCGACGGAATCGGCCGCGGCAGCGGCATCGTCGGCAGCAGCCGCGGCATCGTCCGCCGCGGCGTAGCCGGCGGCCACAGCATCGGCAGCGGCGTCCTCGGCCCGTTCAGCGGCGTCGGAGTTCTCGTCACCCTCGATCGACGCCTCTGCAGGGCCGTCGACATCCGGAGCGGTGGGCTCCGTCAGCTCTCCCGCGGCGTCAGCCGGGAAGTCGAGGGTGGGGGCGTTGTTGTCATTGTTCTCATCGGCCATCTCTGGCTTACTCCCTGCACGGGACACTAGGTGCCCCGTGAAATCTCATGCGGTACCCGCGGGTTCCGCGAACTCACTCGGTCTGCGACCGGCTCATGGCTCTGATCGCGTGGGGCATTGGACCCCGAAGTCTTCTCGACGCGTGTCGCGGCAAACGCCGTTCATCGCATCACAGGCCATTATCGCACGCTGCACGCCAACCGCCTACTTCCCAGTCGGCACATGGCATGTCGGGGTGGTGGGCCGAAGGCGGTGGGCCAAAATCACCCGCTCCGAAGGTGTTCGGCGGCTCTCTCTCAGACGTAACACGGTCAGAAGGGAGCACATTGTGTCCACCAAGAAGCACCGCGCGAGGATCTGGAATCCCGCCGCCCAGAAGCACGATGACTTGGGCTACTACGAGACCCCGGAGGAGCGAGACCTAGTCATCGCACAGGCCCGCCTGGAGCGCAGCCAGGGCCGCCTCCCGAGGGTGATTGAAGACAGGGCCAAGGGTGGAGAGTTGTTCGTGACCTTCGCGGAACGCACCGTCCTGGACCGTAAGCGCCGCGTCAGCCCGAGCACCTGGACCAACTACAACTCGATGCTCCAGCGCTGGATCATCCCCACCTTCGGCCAGATGAAGCTCCGAGACATCCGATCCCGTGATGTGGACCGGTGGTTCAACCACGTATTGCCTGAGGGCTCCCCGAGCAACGGCCAGCGGTACGCCGTGCTGTCCCTCATCATGCGCCGCGCCGTCATCATGGAGGAGATCACCTCCAACCCGTGCGTCCTGGAGGGCGTCAGCGCGACGAAATCGAAGCGGAGGCCTACGTGGAGCATCAAGGATTTCCACGTCCTCGTGGAGGCCGCAGCGGACAACCAGGAGCGCGCCCTCCTCTGGGTGCTCGCCGGGTCGGGATGCCGCATCGGTGAAGCCCTCGCGCTCAATGTGGAGGACGTGGACTTGGGCAACGGCGACATCACGGTCAAGGCCCACGTGGTCGGCACGACCATGGTGGAGGGCACGAAGGCCCATGCCGATCAGATCCGCCACCTCTCGCTCCTCCCGCAGTCCCGGGAGGCCATCAAGATCCACCTGGAGGAGTGCAAGCGGGTGATGCACCAGCCGTTGTTCACCCACAGCCGCGGAGGCCGGATGCACTACGACACCGCGCGCCGGATCTTCGACTCGATCCGGGGGTCCCGAGGACTGGACGCCTTCACGATTCACGACCTCCGCCATCTCGCCCTCACCGAGTTCGGCAAGACCGGCGCGACGTTGGCCGAGATCATGCAGAGGGGCGGACACTCCGACATGAGAACGGCGCTCCGTTACCAGCACGCCAGCCGTGAGCGCGACCGTGCGCTGGTCGAGAAGATGGCGCAGGCGTTCTCGTGACTGAGCCCCGGGACTTTGACGCGATTTTGCGAGAGGAAGAGAAGCGAGAGGCAGACGCGCGGATGAAGTCAAAATTCGCGGCCCTCTGGGCGGAGGCTAAGGCAGCGTTTCGCTCGGATGTCGGCCTCGTCATCGAGCTGGCCAACGAGGTGCATCGAGTGATCGAGTTCGAGCGGGATAGCACCGCCCGTAGCGAGCGCGCCCGGAAGGCCAGTGCTCTCGGTGTGGCTGCAAGAGCGGCACGGAAGGCGGAGCGCGATGCCGCCGAGGGCTAAACATCCTCGCTGACGGTCACGGCATTCCCCCACACCCAGCACCGGAACGTCTCGTCTTCCCCCTGGAACTCGATCCCGGCTGCGAGCGGCGTGGAGCGCATGATCTTGGCATTCACCCGCACGGCTTCAGCGCCGAATCGCACCCACGCCTGCACCCGCCGCTGCAAGGCGTGCGGGTAGACCGTGACAGGATGCTCTCGCAGGGCTAATTCTCGATCTGAGAGGGTCTGGAGCGGGCCGCGCCGGGCCGCTGCTGAGACGGAGGCACGCGCGCTGCGGACGTCGGTGGCGTACTTCAGTCGGTCGCTCGCGCCCACGGTCAGCCTCCTCTCGCGACCTAAATCGAGGGTAGCAAGAGTCGAACATACGTTCTATTCGGGATTCGGGATCAGGATTGGCTCTACCGCCTAGTAGCCTCGTGATACTCACGAGGGGGAATTCACATGTCGCACGACTACGACGTCGCGGTCACCTTCGCTGGGGAGGACCGCGCCTTTGTTGAGGCCGTGGTCGCCCAGGTGAAGGCGTCGGGGTTCACGGTGTTCTATGACGAGGACGCCAAGTCCGAGATGTGGGGCGTGGACCTCCCCGAGTTCTTCGCGGACATCTACGAGCGCCGCGCTCGGTACGCGATGATGTTCGTCTCGGTCCATTACGCCGCCAAGCCGTGGACCCGACTCGAACGTCGGAGCGTGCTTGCGCGAGCGATGCAGGAATCATCGCCGTACCTGCTTCCCGTCCGTTTGGACTCGACGGAGCTCCCCGGCGTGAGATCCACCATCGGCTATCTGGACGGGCTCAGAGAGACGCCCACGGGGGTGGCCAACGCGCTGAAGGCCAAGCTGGGTGCTCCGGCGACGTCGGGCGAGCGCAAGTTCAACGGGCGCGTTCCGCGCACGGACACCGAATTCGCGACCATGTTGGGCGAGCGCCCTCCGGCGTGGGAGTACTTGGCCCTCGCGTACTGGCTCCGCGAGGGAATCGATGCACGGCAAGACGCCTTCAACGATCACCGACTTCGGTTCGCTTTGCCCACTGACACCATCCCAGAAGACGCGCTGGTCGCGTTCGCGCAGTCTCAGCAAGCTCAACTTCTCGCTCTCGCCCAGAGCTTTGAAGATCTGTTGCTTGGCCCGGCTCAGGTGGCAGCACTCGGCGCTCCGGGTGAGCCGGGTGATCCCGCCCTTATCAAGCACCTGGCATCACGCATGATCGCCGTCTACCAGGCCCTCCTGGACTGGTCGAACCGCATCCGGAGCACAGCGACAGGAAGTGATGAAGGTCGAGAACTCCTCCAGGCTCTGGCTGAGTATGCCGCGCAACCGATTGAGGCTATCTACGCCTTCGTCTCCGAGTTTCAACAGAACATGGATGGGATGTCGGCTCGGCTGTTGGCGGGCGAGAACGTCAACCTAACCATGCGCATTGAGTTCGAGATCACAAAGGCAGTGAGCAAGCGTTATGAGGCCGCGCTGAAGGCGTTCGTACGCCGACGTCGCTGATCTAGATGCTCTCGGTGCTTCATTCCGTTCCCGGAGTGTCGCCAAGTAGCGAGGTGGCCATCCGAGACTATGAGCAGATGCTGCTCTGCTACACGGATGAATCCGACGAGGGTGGCTTCTTCGTGTTCTCGGGCGTGATCCTGAAGGGCAAGGGAGTTCTCCGACTGACGCGTGATCTAGACGGGATCGTGGCCCGGGCGTCTCGACAGCTTGGAGTGCCGAGGACGGCTGAGATCCACGCCTACGACGTCTTCCACATGAAGAATGACTGGGCAGGTATCTCCGCGGACGATAGCATCAGGATCTTCACCGAGGTGCTTGATGCTGTGATCGGGCACAGCCAGCGGATCGTCCTGCAGGGTGTTTCACGTGAACGGCTGCTGCGTAAGCAGACGCGTCAAAACTACCCGGAGGTCTACTCCGCGGAACGAGTTGCGCTGACCTACCTGCTACAACGCGTCGAGCAAATTGCGCGGAAGCGTACGACGCTTGTCATCGCTGACGAACGGCACGACAGTGCCGAGATGCGCGACCTCTTCAGTGATTTCAAGCTGATCGGCACGCCGGGCGCGTACATGCGCACCAATCTAGAACGCGTCATCGATACGATCCACTTCGCGCCTAGCCATCGCTCGCGGGCTTTGCAGGCGGCTGACGTGTTCGCATTTCTCTACCGACGCCGGCTAGCGGGCAAAGAGAGCAACCCTCTCGCCGAGGCAGCCATGAAAGAGCTGTGGAAGAGAGCTGAGACATCGAGAAAGCTCTACGCCCTTGGCTCTTGGCCCTAACGCGCGTGCCCGACAGGCTGCGCCGACATCATCGCTCCACCTCACCGGGAGGGAGATCCGCGAACTCACTAGCAGGCGTGAACGGTTCGCACGTTAGCAGGTGGTAACCGGCTTCACCTTCGAACAGCTTCCCGCCCATCTGGTCGGCGGCGTACACCGAGAAGGGGCGGCGGCTCTCGCACCGCACGTCACCGAACATGATCGCGACGCCCATGTCGCTCGCGATGGAGTTGTCCAGCTTGGTGACGTCGATGGATAGCGTCGTGGTCGAATAGTCCGTGTTGCTCTCAACGGAGCCCGTACCGTCGATCATGAACGAGCGAACCTGGTGAGGAGCGAGGGTGACGCTCGCTTGCTCTTCCACTGGCTGCGTTGGCCCGGTCGCGGTCGGTGCGCAAGCGGCGGCGGAGGTGATGATGCCCAGCATTACAACCGATGCCACGAGGCTCCGAATCGTCACCTCGGTTCGGTGGATCTCAGGCACTGAGCGCCCGATAGATCGTCGGGCGGCTCACGTCGAAGTAGGCGGCGATGTCGGTGATCGACTCGCCCTTCTCGACGCGCTCGCGGATGTCAGCGACCTTCTGCGGGGTGAGCTTGGCTCGACGTCCACCATTGCGACCACGTGCACGAGCTGCTGCGAGTCCATCCATCGTGCGGGCGCGCATCATGCTGTGCTCGAATTCTGCGAACGCGGCCACCATGGTGAAAAACAACTTCCCCTCCGGCGTCGTGGTGTCGATCTGCTGCTCGGTCGCTTCGAGGTTGATGCCTCGCGCTTCGAGGTCGGCGGCGATCTGGAGGAGATCCTTGGTGGATCGGCCCAGACGGTCCAGCCGGGTGATGACGAGAGTGTCGCCCTCGGTGAGTACATGGTCACGGACCATGGACCACACGGGGCGCTCGGACTTGGTGCCGGTGTACTTCTCCACATAGACCTTGTCGCACCCGGCTGCGGTCAGAGCGTCGTGCTGTGACTCAGGGTTCTGATCGGTGGTGGATACGCGGCCCATGCCGATGCGTCGAGTGCTCATGGATCAAATGTAACAGAAACGGTGCTGGAGTTACATAGATTTCGTACACGAGTTTTGGACGACGACACGCCGAGATTTCGGAGCGCTACGTTGAGTGTCCGTAGATGATCGTTTACGGACACTCAACGCCGGTCAGTGTCTGATAGCGACGAACTCCCTCGGCGCGTATTGTCTCCCGAACCGGCATCGGAGCGATGCGAGCACATCGAGGTCATCGGTATCGGCCATCCACACGCTCGGCTGTGCGTGACGGCCTGAGCCCTCACGCCATGCGTCGAACTTCGATCCACTCCACCACACGCCCGCGGCGGTCTCTGCGTACCGGAAGAGCTGCGGCGGCACTGTCGGTAGGGGCTCGTAGTTCTCGATTCCAAAAGTGAGCACCGGCCTGCCTTCGATCCACTCCGAGCTGACGACGACGAGATCGACGGCGACGGGGCCGACGTCACGGAGAGCGTCGAGGAGATCGGGTGTCGGCGTCGCGCGTGAGTGCTTCACCGCGAGGACAGCATCCACCACGGCGTCAGGGCCAAGAGGTCGAGCATCGGCGGAGACGAGTTTGCGCCCGATGGGGATCAAGGTCACGTCTTCACCGCCTCATGCTGGAGCGGCTTGCCCCTCCAGCGCCCTCCCCAGAATCCAGCCATCGTGTGTGGCCTCGCCTCGGATGCGTACGAGCGACAAACGGTCAGCACTGGGCAGTCAGCGCAGATCGAAGCCAGCTCGGTGGAGGTGGCTGAGCTACGACCGTCTGAGATGAACCGGTCGTCGCCGTCGCACGCGGGCGCGAGTACCAGGAGGGCTCGGCTCAGCTCCGCCCAGGCCGCTGCTGCGCTCATCGTCGTCCAGGGAAGTACTTGGCGACGAGGTCGGAGACGAGATCCGCAGGGAGTCCGGCCATTTCGCGGAGAAGGCCCTGTTGGTCGAGGAGAAGCACGTGCAGCGTCCCGCCCGGCTCGCGGAGGTAGAGCTGACTCCGCTCGTGGCTGGAGTCGATTGCGATGTCCCAATCGACTGGTACGCGCACACGCTTGCCGTCGATGAAGACGGGGACCAAGGTGCTCGTCGCGGGCACCTTCGGCGGGTCTACGAGAGAGACCCCCGTGGCGGCGTCTGCACGCGCCTGAGCGCTCGACTTGGTGCCCCGTGCCCCTGGGGTAGCCGGGTGCGCCGTACGTCCGCGGGGAGCCTCCCACAGCAGCCAGGGATCGGGCGCGGCGTACACACCGGGATGCTTCACCCACGGCGCGCGGGGGTGGATCTTTCTGGCTGCTCTGCTGCTGCTCATCATGACTCCAGGTAGTGAGAGACCGACCCCTCACGAGGGTTTCGACCTCACTGCCAGCTTCCCCATGGGGGTGGTTTGTGAGGGGCCGGGGCTGAGGGGGTGGCCCCGCGACGTGTCCGAATCCGCCGCGGGGCCGGGTGCCAGGTGAGGATTCTGAAACTCACCCAGCGGTACCCGTGCAGGAGGCCAAGGAAGGAGCGCGGCTGCACGGGAGTCTGCGGGTCAAGGCGGCGGAAGGTGATCGCCGCGGACGAGCTTGGCGAAGTCGTCCAGGCTGACGATGGCGTACGCCTGTTCGATGGGCTGCTCGGACCTCCACTGGATGAGTGCGCCCAGCATGGTGCCCCTGATCGCGGCGGTGCGCTGCGCCATCTCCAGATCCTCCGAGATCCGGAACGGGCGGAGCCGCGAGGTCACTTTCAGATCTACGCCATCGAGGGCGAGATCAGGGTCCAGTGCATCTTCCCCCAGCGAGTCCGACAGGCTCGTCGGCGTGCGCTTCGACGTCGAGGGGATGCCTCGGGCGTCCAGGTAGAGGCTCACGAGATCGCGGACGGCTGTGTGCACCGACCTGCTCTTGTTGCCGTACGCCGCGGGCATCAGTAGCTCGTCCGAGAAGGGCCGAGGTTCGGACCGCCAGTGGTCGCGCTCGCCGCGATGCGCTGCTGCTGCGCGTCATAGTCGGCATCGCCCTTGATCGTCGCCGTGATCGTGGACGTCGTCGGCGCGGCCCCGTAGACGCGCTGCACGTCGTCCAGGGCCACGGCGCGGCGCTGCGGGTTCGGTTCGTTCCACGCGGCCTTCCGTGCCGTCTCACGGGCCTCTGCCCACTCGCTGGAGCCGTATTCCCAAGGCTCGATGCCCTCGGGCGGCTCGCCCGGTGCCAGGAAGATTTTCCCCCAGCGGCGGAGCTGCCGGTCGGGGTCGTGGACCATGGACGTCCAACCGGGGCGACCGTGTCTGTCGCGGTCGGCGGCGACCATCTCCGCGGTGACCACGATGCGGTCGCCGCGGGTGAGGAGGAGCGGCGGGAGACCTCCCCAAAGGGATGCGGTGCGCGAGATCGAGAGGCCGGTGGCCAGGGCGTGGATGACATCGCCCGCCTGGACCACAGGCACGGCGGTCTCGCTCTTCTGGTGAGTGGCGACTTCCGCGCGCAGTCGGTCCAGCTTCTCGCTCGGCGTCTCAGTCTGCTTGCTGCTCATGATGCGATCTCATTTCTTGATTCAGGGAACTGCTCGCGGATCTCATCTGCGAGGAGCGGGCGGTGCATGCTCTCCAGCTCGTCTGCGATGGCCTGGACGGCGACAGAGCCCTCACGGGCGAGGCGCACGACTGCGACGCTCAGGTCACGGTGCGCGCTCCGCTGCGTGATCTCGAATTCGGAGGTCTCCCCGCTCGTGGCGAGGATCGACAGGGCGCGTAGCTCGCTGTCTCCAGCTCGTAGGACGCCTGCACGGTCGCCTGCCTCGGCGGCTTCGATAGCGGTGCTCCGTGCTCGCTCCGCGATGTCGGAGATCCGGCCCACCACGGAGGTGTAGTCCAGGCCGGTGGCGCGCTCAGCCTGCTGCTGGAGTTGCGCGGGAAGGTGCCCACCCTTCAGGTGGTGCGTGATCGACTCGCGTCCGGGGGCCCAATCCTGCTTGGCAATGCTGGAAATCGAGCTGCCTGCGGCGAGGGCGGTCTCCAAGGCTGTGCGCTGCGCGGAGGGGAGAGAGCACACCGCGCACGGTCTCCCCGCGCTGCGGGTACGTGCTGCGGTGATCTCGATGCTCATGTACTAAGTAATCGACCGCACCGTCATCGTTCGGTCATCAGCGACCGATACCCGGTCCTCTATCGCGCGCGTACGCGCTAACCCATAGCCCCACGGCGGAGAAGATCATCAAAGTCCAGGGGCGGCTGACAGACGCCGGTCACCTCCCACGCGCGGCGGCGGAACGCCCCAGCCTCCAGCTCGTGAATGAGCGAGAGGGCGTCTGCGTCACCGGCGTGAACCGATGCCCACAGGCGAGAAGCGCTATTCGTGCCGTTCGCGCTAACCCGATCCTTCGTGATGTAGTCCACGGCAATGCTGAGGTCTGTCACCACGCGGACATGCTGCCCCTGAGGCCCGGCGTCGATGTCCAGCGCTTCGGCCTGCTGGAGGAAGCGATCTCGGAGGGATAGCGCGAACGCGACGGAATCCTCCCGGCTCTTCGTTTCTGAAAATACGATCAGGCTGTGAGCATGCACGTGCCACGCTTCACTGCCCCGCTTGGGCTCGATGGCGCGAGCGCTTCCGGCTACGCCCCTGCGCCTCAGCCATCCGCCTTTGAGGGTCGCTGCGAGGACCTGTGAGAGGTCTCCCCACTGCGGCCTGAGCGCCCGTCCGGGCGTGCTGGAAATCGTGGCGGTCCACATGAGTGCGGTGCCGTGGTGCTGGCTCCCCAGAGCGCTCATCAGGTCTCTACGGTGCTGGCTGGCCCGGCCTGTCGAGCAGACGGCGCAGAGCGCCGAGCCGCACTTGTGGCCGACCTGCCCGCAGTTGCGGAGCTTGCTGCGTAGCGAGTAGACCCTCTGAGTCGCGTTTAGTGCGTAACGCGCATCATGTGCGGTGCCTATAGTTACCGTGTCTTGATGGATGGACAGTGACCGCGCTCGCCGGAGGAGCCGTGCGCGACGCGCGTCGGCACGCTCGTTTCGGGCTCGCTGCTCGCGAGTGAAGGGTACCCGGCGAGGGGTGCGAGGGAGTACGACGGCAGGTAGGCTGAGCATAGAGATTCCTTCGCCGCCCGTGTCCTGGCAGACCGGGCGGCTTTCTCGTATCCGAGCGCCCACCCGAGGCGGCATGAGTGTGAAGTTGGCTTAGCCCCTACCCGGCGAGACTACTCCGTAGGCGGCGCGCTGTCGACCTCGCGGATAGTCCCTCTCATCTGCGCTTAATTAGTGCTGCATACGCGCTAGATGTCCACAGGCTTATCCCCAGGATCGCGCTCGCCGCACTCCGCGCTCACTGAATCGTGACGACTATCGCCGCGACCGCCGCGCCCAGTGACGCTACGGCGACGATCAGCGAGCTGATTGAGATCCACTTGGAGAAGCGCTGAGCCGCCTCCGCCGAGGCCTGTGCGGCTTTGGCTAGTTCGAGCTGTGTCTCCATCGCTAGCTGAGTGGCCTGAGCAACATCTAGTTGATCCTCTAGCGCGCCGACAACTCGCTTCAGTCGTTTCTTGGTGCCCTCCGCAGCTCGTGCGGTGCGCTGAGCCGCCAGCGTCGTCCGGTATCGATCCTGCGACGCCATCATCTCCGGCGTGATGTTCGGGACCATGTAGCTCATGCAGCGACCCTATCGGTGGGCCGTGAGGTGGGCCGTGATCTACGGCCCACCTTGCTACTGTTGGCCTGAGAGTTCCGCCTGATTTCAGAAATAGCGGGACGATTTGGGCCGATCCGTCTTTATCGCACCAAGTGGGTCGGTTCGCGGTATCCCGTCGTCCGCAGCGAGTTTTGTCCGGCCTGTTCTCGCCCCATCCATAGCAGGCGCTGGGATAATCCCCAGTATGAGCGAGCAGCGCACCCGCCCCGTCGTCTACGCCGTCTGGCTGATCATCGCGAGTGTGGTGGGCTGGTTCGCCGCATTCCAGCTGACGGTCGAGAAGTTCGTCCTCGCGGCCAATCCCGACGCCGTGCTGAGCTGCAACGTCAGCGTGATGATCCAGTGCGGGAAGAACCTCGAGTCGTGGCAGGGAGAGGTCTTCGGCTTCCCCAACCCGATCCTCGGTATCGCCGGGTGGATGGCACCCCTCTTCGTCGGCGTCGCACTGCTCGCCGGCTCACGGTTCCCCCGGTGGTTCTGGCTGACCTTCGGCGCCGGCGTGACCTTCGCCTTCGGCCTCGTCTGCTGGCTGATCTGGCAGAGCATCTACGCCCCCAACCTCGGTGTGCTCTGCCCGTGGTGCATGCTCACCTGGTCCGTCACCATCCCGACCTTCTTCGCCACCATGCTGCACCTGACACGAAACGGCAGCTTCACCGGCAACGAGAAGGTGCAGGAGCGCGCGAACCGGCTGATGGCCTGGGTCCCGCTCGCCACGATCCTCGCGTACGCCGTCGTGATCCTCCTCGCTCAGCTGCGCGGCCTCGACCTCCTCGGCGAGGTCATCGGCATGATCTTCTGAGGCTGCAGCACGGAAAGAGCCCGTCCACCGAGATTCGGTGGACGGGCTCTTCGCATGTGGACGGGTTCTCAGTCGAACCAGATTCCCAGCTCGCGCGCGGCGGACTCGGGGCTGTCGGAGCCGTGCACCAGGTTCTGCTGCACCTTGAGGCCCCAGTCGCGACCGAAGTCGCCACGGATCGTGCCCGGTGCGGCGGTCGTGGGGTCGGTCGTGCCTGCGAGAGAGCGGAAGCCCTCGATCACGCGGTTGCCCGCGAGCCGGATCGCGACAGACGGGCCGGAGAGCATGAACTCGAGCAGCGGCTCGTAGAACGGCTTGCCCTCGTGCTCGGCATAGTGCTCGGCGAGCAGGTCACGGTCGGGCTCCACGAGGCGGATGTCGACGAGGGCGTAGCCCTTCGCCTCGATGCGGGCGAGGATCGCGCCGGTGAGGCCGCGAGCGACGCCATCGGGCTTGACGAGGACGAGGGTTTCTTCGGTGGCCATGTCATTCACTCTCTGTGTCTGAGATCTGCGTGGTCTGAGTCTCGGTCGAGGGCTCGACGGGGCGTCGTGCGTCCAGTCGGGCCCCTCCGATGGTCGCATACGCCCACATCCCGCCGAAAATCAGGACGACGAGCAGGATGGAGGGGACGAAGAACGCCGACAGCGCGACGAGGGCCTGGACGACCCACCCGGCGGTGAGTGCCCAGGGCTTCGTGATCATCCCCGCGATCGCGATGCACGCGAGGGCGAGCACCGCCCCGGCGACGATCGCCCACCACTGCTCGACGCCATCGGGGAGCTGACGCAACCCGAAGATCGTGAGTCCGACGAGGAAGACCACGATCGCCTCGAACCCCAGCACGACGGGTGCGAGCTTCTGCACGAGGGTGCGCGGCGGGCGCGGACGACGCGCTGGTGCGGCATCGGCGCTCATGCGCGCCACCCCGCCTTCCAGTCCTCGTCCTGCGACAGCGCGATCGCCTCTCCGGCGAGCACCACCGAGCCCGCGATGATCACCGCGCGGCGGTCGGAGGAGGCGGCCCACTCGCGCGCGGCGTCGGCGGCGTCGGCGAGAGAGTGGTGCACGGTCGCCCGCTGGCCGCTCTGCTCCACGAGATCGGCGATCGCATCAGCATCGCTCGCTCGATCCGAATCCGGAGCGGTGGCGAAGACGTGTGCCGCCCTCGGGGCCAGCTCGGCGACGATGCCCGCGGCATCCTTGTCGGCGAGCACACCGAGCACCAGACCCCACTCGTCGAAGTCGAAGCTGTCGTCCAGTGCCTGCGCGAGCGCCTTGGCGCCGTGCGGGTTGTGCGCCGCGTCGACGATCACGGTCGGCGCGATGCCGAGCAGCTGCAGTCGGCCGGGAGAAGTGCTCTCCTGCAGGCCCGCGGTGACGATGTCGGCCGCGATGCGCTGCGTGGCGCCCCCGATCAGCGACTCCACCGCGGCGACAGCGAGGGCGGCGTTGTGCCCCTGATGCGCCCCGTACAGCGGGAGGTACTCCTCGGTGTAGTCCCCCGCCAGGCCACGGATCGTGAGCAGTTGCCCACCGACCGCGAGTTTCTGCTCGGCGAGACCGAACTCCTCGCCCTCGAAGGCGATGGTGGCGTTGCGCTCCGCAGCCACCCGGCGCAGCACCTCGGCGGCCTCCGCGGGCTGCTGAGCAGACACCACGGCGGCGCCCTCCTTGATGATGCCCGCCTTGACCTCGGCGATCTCGGCGATCGTGCTGCCGAGGCGGTCGGCGTGGTCGATGTCGATCGGCGCGAACACCGCGACGTCGCCGTCTGCCGTGTTGGTGGAGTCCCATTCGCCGCCCATGCCCACCTCGAGCACGAGCACATCGATCGGAGCGTCGGCGACCGCGACGAATGCCAGCACGGTCAGCAGTTCGAAGAAGGTCAACGGAGCGTCACCGGCTGCCTCGAGCTCGGCGTCGACGATGTCCACGAACGGCTCGATCTCGTCCCACGCGTCCGCGACGGCCTCGTCGGCGATGGGCTCGCCGTCGATCATGATGCGCTCGGTGAAGCGCTCGAGGTGTGGACTCGTGAACAGCCCGGTACGCAGATCGTGCGCACGCAGAAGGCTCTCGATCATCCGGGCCGTCGACGTCTTGCCGTTGGTGCCCGTGATGTGCACGACGCGGTAGGTGCGCTGCGGGTCGTCGAGGAAGGCCAGGATCCGGGCGGTGCGCTCCTTGCGCGGCTGCACCCAGCGCTCTCCCGCTCGGCTCAGAAGCGCCTCGTAGACGGCATCCGCCCTGTCAGCAGCACTCATGCTCCCGCTCCCCTCCTGGTCACGTCGATCGTGAAGTCGCCGATGTTCGCATACGTCCCGGCGGAGATCACAGCGGAGAACTCCGGCGTCGCGCTTCCTGCACCGGCGAGGACCGCACCATGACCGAAGATCGAGTCGCCCTGCGCATCGATCACGAAGTACTCCTCGGCGAGAGTCTCCGCAGCGATGCCTGCCAGCTCGAACGCCGAGACCACGGCTGCGGTGTCCGCATCGTCCTGGAATCGGAGCACCAGCCGGATGCGGTCGCTCACGTCGAAGTCGGCGTTCTTGCGCGTCTCCTGCACGGCGCGGATCACATCTCGGGCGAGCCCCTCCGCCTCGAGCTCGGGGGTCGTCCTGGTGTCCAGCAGCACGAAACCCCCGCTCGGCACGATGGCCAGAGCCTCCCCCTCCGGACGGCCGGTCGTCTCGAGCACGAGCTCGTACTCCGACGGCTCCAGCGCGATGCCGCCGGCTGTGATGACACCGGCCTCCTCGCTCCAGTCGCCAGAGCGTGCGGCCTGGATCGCCTTCTGCACGTCCTTGCCCAGACGCGGACCGGCCGCGCGGGCGTTGACGCTGAGGCGGTGCGCGATGCCGTACTCCGCTGCGGTGTCATCGGCGAGTGCGACGAGTTCGACCGACTTCACGTTGAGCTCCTCGCGGAGGATGTCCTCGAACTGCCCGAGCGACGCCGCGAGAGGCGAGACCACGGTGAAGCGGGCGAGTGGGAGACGCACACGCAGCTTCTCCTTCTTCCGCAGTGCGTTGCCCACGCTCGACAGCTCGCGCACGGCGTCCATGGCGTCGCGGATCTCGTCCGCTGCGGGGAACTGCGCCTCGTCCGGCCAGTCGGTCAGGTGCACGCTGCGTCCACCGGTCAAGCCCTGCCACACGCGCTCGCTGATGAGGGGCACGAGAGGCGCAGCGACGCGGGTGAGCGTCTCGAGCACGGTGTAGAGGGTGTCGAACGCCTCACGGCTCTTCGGGTCTTCCGTCACGCCTGTCCAGAAACGATCGCGCGAACGTCGGATGTACCAGTTCGTCAGCACCTCGGCGAAGTCGCGCAACCGCGCGGACGCCGTCGTGGAGTCGAGACCCTCCAGGTCGGCACGCACCTCGCGGACGAGGTCGCCGAGACGAGCGAGGATGTAGCGATCGAGCACATCGGTGGAATCGGTGCTCCACTGCGCCTCGTAGCCGGCGGCGCCCGATGCGTTCGCGTAGGTGGCGAAGAAGTACCACGAGTTCCACAGTGGCAGCAGGAACTCGCGGACGCCGGAGCGGATGCCCTCTTCGGTGACCGCGAGGTTGCCGCCGCGCAGCACCGAGCTCGACATCAGGAACCAGCGCATCGCGTCGGAGCCGTCGCGGTCGAGCACCTCGGAGACGTCGGGGTAGTTGCGCAGCGACTTCGACATCTTGTAGCCGTCGCTGCCGAGCACGATTCCGTGGCAGCTCACGCCCGTGAACGCCGGGCGATCGAATAGCGCGGTCGACAGCACGTGCATCACGTAGAACCAGCCGCGGGTCTGACCGATGTACTCGACGATGAAGTCCGCCGGCGAGTGCGAGTCGAACCACTCCTGGTTCTCGAACGGGTAGTGCACCTGGGCGTAGGGCATCGAACCGGAGTCGAACCACACGTCGAAGACGTCCTCGATACGGCGCATCGTGCTCTTGCCGGTGGGATCGTCCGGGTTCGGACGCGTCAAGTCGTCGATGTACGGGCGGTGCAGGTCGACCTCGCCCTCAGGGTTGCGCGGAAGCGTGCCGAAGTCGCGCTCGAGGTCCTCCAACGAGCCGTAGGCGTCGACGCGCGGGTACTCCGGGTCGTCGCTCTTCCAGATCGGGATCGGCGAGCCCCAGTAGCGGTTGCGGCTGATCGACCAGTCGCGCGCGCCCTCGAGCCACTTGCCGAACTGTCCGTGCTTGACGTTCTCCGGCACCCACGTGATCTGCTCGTTGTTCGCGAGCATGTCGTCCTTGATGTCCGTCACGCGGATGAACCAGCTCGACACGGCCTTGTAGATCAGGGGGTTCCGGCAGCGCCAGCAGTGCGGGTACGAGTGCTCGTAGCTCTGCAGGCGGATCAGTCGGCCGTTCTCGCGGATCAGGCGCACCAGAGGGGTGTTCGCGTCCATCCACAGCTGGCCGGCGACGTCGGTGACGTTCGGGAGGAACTTGCCGCCGTCGTCGAGCGACAGGATCGTGGGGATGCCGGCGGCACCGGCCACCCGCTGGTCGTCCTCACCGTAGGCCGGAGCCTGGTGGACGATCCCGGTGCCGTCGCTGACCGTGACGTAGTCGTCGACGAGGATGCGCCAGGCATTCTCGGTGCCGTAGGTCTCGGTGTCGGCGTAGTAGTCGAACAGGCGGTCGTAGGTCACGTCCTGCAGGTCGGCACCGCGCACCGTCGCGTCGACGGCGGCGAGCGCGTCATCGGCGCTCTCGTACCCGAGGTCCTTCGCGTATCCGCCGACGAGCTGACGGGCGAGCAGGTATCGGTGCGCCGAGGCCTCGATC
Organism: Microbacterium sp. JAI119; assembly: GCF_013410135.1. NCBI lineage: Bacteria > Bacillati > Actinomycetota > Actinomycetes > Micrococcales > Microbacteriaceae > Microbacterium > Microbacterium sp. JAI119. The sequence continues at coordinate 168,156 of NZ_JACCCK010000005.1, read as the reverse complement.
GCGGCATCCGTCGTCCCTGCGGCCTGGTGCACGTCCGCTGCGCCGTTCGGGCCTGCCGGGAGTACCACGTAGTCGATGTCCGGCCCCACGGCGAGCGCGAGGTTGGTCGGGAGCGTCCAGGGGGTGGTCGTCCAGGCGAGGGCGCGCACGCCGGTGAGCCCGAGCGCCTCGGCCTTGGCTCCGGTCAGCGGGAAGGTCACCGTCACGGAGGGGTCCTGACGCATCTGGTACACGTCGTCGTCCATACGCAGCTCGTGGGCGCTGAGCGGGGTCTCGTCACGCCAGCAGTACGGGAGCACCCGGTATCCCTCATAGGCGAGGCCCTTGTCGTACAGCGTCTTGAACGCCCAGAGCACGCTCTCCATGTAGCCCAGGTCGAGCGTCTTGTAGCCACGGTCGAAGTCGACCCAACGCGCCTGACGGGTGACGTAGTCCTGCCACTCGTGCGTGTAGGCCAGGACCGAGCTCTTCGCCTTCGCGTTGAAGACGTCGATGCCCATCTCCTCGATCTCGGCCTTCTCGGTGATGCCGAGCTGCTTCATCGCCTCGAGCTCGGCGGGAAGTCCGTGCGTGTCCCAGCCGAAGACGCGATCGACCTTGTGGCCGGTCATCGTCTGGAAGCGCGGGAACACGTCCTTCGCGTACCCCGTGAGCAGGTGGCCGTAGTGCGGAAGGCCGTTCGCGAAGGGCGGGCCGTCGTAGAACACCCACTCCGGCGACCCCTCGCGCTGCGCGATCGACGCGCGGAAGGTGTCATCCGCCTCCCAGAACGCGAGCACCTCCTCCTCGATCTGCGGGAAGCGAGGGCTGGGCGCGACGGAGTCGGCGGCGGGGCCGAAGGCGGAACGGGGGTAGGTCATCGTGGCTCGCAGTGGTCGTCGTGGCGGATGCTCATGCGAGGACGACCCTCACGGACCGCGGTACCACCTCGCGTGCCGCGCCCTGCGGCGCGACCACTCTCACTGCGGCTGTGACGGGCCTGCCCCGCTCGGTTCTACTGAGCGCGGCCCGAAGGTCACGCCGTTCTTCCGAGAGCTCCCCGGTGATGGCCGGATCGATGCTCGTCCCACCAGTGTACGCGTGCCCACTGCTCCCCGGCGTACGGTCCTTCCCGGATGGCGACCGCGCACGATGTCGTCGGCCCGCCCTACGCTCGGAACATGGCCCGCACCTCCGACTCCCCCGCGTCTCCCCGCGTCACGGCGCCCGATCTGCCGCCGGTGCTCGAACCGGCTCGGGCTGCCCGCAGTGCCGACCTCGTCGCCGCTCGACTCGATCTGGCCGGTACCGTCGACCTCGCCTATTCGACGGTCGAGCAGTGCGTCGTGAGCGCAGACGCCGATGCCGTCGACCTCACCGGGGCATCGGTCGTCGACGTCGACATGTCGGGGGTGCGCATCGCCTCGCTGCGCATGCGCGACGCGGGTGTGCGGCGAGTGCGGATCAACGGCGGCCGCATCGGGACCCTCGACCTCAGTGAGGCGCATGTCTCCGAGCTCGACCTGCGCGATGTGCGCATCGACTACCTCAACCTCGGTGCGGCGAAGGTCACCGATCTCGAGATCACAGGGTGCGCCATCCGCACGATCGACATGCCGCGGGCCGAGCTCACGCGAGTGCGCTTCACGTCCACATCGAGTGACGAGGTTGACTCGCGGGGCATGCGGGCGAAAGACCTCGATCTGCGCGGGCTCGACGCTCTCGGCTACCTCGACGCCAACAGCCTGCGCGGTGCCACGCTCACCTCGTTCCAGGTGCAGCAGCTGGCACCCGTGCTCGCCGCGGGAATCGGCATCCTCGTCAAGGACTGACGGTGCCGCTCGCGTCGATCAGCTCTCTCGTGAACGGGTGCTGCGGTGCCGCGAACACCTCCGACGTCGGCCCCTGCTCCACGATCCGGCCGTCCTGCATCACCAGCACGTCATCCGCGACCGATCCCACGACATCCAGATCATGGGAGACGAGGATCATCGTCAGCCGGCGTTCGCGCTGCAGCCCGTCGAGCAGACGCAGCACCCGCTCCCGCACCGAGGGGTCGAGCGCGGAGACGGGTTCGTCGAGCACCAGCACGTCAGGATCGGCGGCGAGGGCACGGGCGATGGCCGCCCGCTGCCTCTGCCCGCCGGAAAGGGCGCTCGGACGTCTGCCGGCCAGTGCGGGAGCCAGGCCGACCTCGGCGAGAAGTTCGACCACCCGAGCAGGGCGCGCGGTGCGGGGCACACCACCGGCCTCCAGCGCTTCCTGCAGCGATCGACCGATCGTCCAGCGCGGGTCGAAGGCGCCGAGCGGATTCTGATGCACCAACTGCACCCGTCGCGGTGCGTTCCACTCCATGGCGCCGCTGTCCGGGGCGTCGACGCCGACGATCATGCGGGCGAGAGTGGTCTTGCCCGATCCCGACTCCCCCACGATGCCGAGCGTCCGCCCGTCCCTCACGACGAACGAGGCATCGACGACCGCTGGCACGGTGCCGAAGCTCCGTGACACGCGGTCGACTCTCAGCACCGATGCGGAATCCGTCGGCGCAGCGGTTCGGGGTTCGTGGATCGTCGCGGCGATGAGCTGCTTCGTGTACTCGTGTCGAGGGTTCTCGAGCACCTCGGCCACCGGACCGGACTCCACGACCACGCCGCTCCGCATCACCAGGACACGATCGGCGATCCGACGGACCGCTGCGAAGTCGTGGCTGATGAACACGAGGGCCGTCCCCGCGTCGGTGATCTCACGCAGCAGTCCGAGGATCCGCGCCTGCACGGTGGCGTCGAGCGCGGTGGTCGGCTCGTCCGCCACGAGGACGGCCGGGTTCGCGGCGAGTGCGGACGCGATGAGCGCACGCTGCCGCAGACCTCCGGAGAGTTCGTGCGGGTGCTGTCGCGCGCGGCGCTCCGGTTCGGGCATCCACACGCGCTCCAGCAGCTCCCGCACACGTGTCGCTCGCGGCGCCCGCCCCCGGACGACCCTGTGGAGGAGGAGCGGCTCGGCGATCTCCGCCTCGATGCGCCGCAGGGGATCGAGGGAGACCAGCGCGTCCTGGGAGATGAGCGCGATTCCCGATCCGCGCACGCCCCTCCACGCCCGATCGGAGAGACCGGCGACATCCCTCCCGTCCACCACGAGCCCGTCCAGGGTGACGTCAGCGGCTGCGGGAGTCAGGCCCAGCAGGGCACGCGCCGTGAGGGACTTGCCGGCGCCGGACTCCCCCACGATCGCGACGCACTCACCGCGGTCGACGGCGAAGGACACGTCATCCACGACCTGCTTCCCGTCGAACGAGATGCGGAGTCCTCGAACCTGCAGTGCAGCGTTCATCCTGTCCTCCCGTCTGCGCGAGCCCGAAGGATTCGCCCGATGACGGTGGCCGAGACCACGGTCAGCGTGATCGCGACGCCGGGGAAGAGGGAGATCCACCAGGCCTGGCCCAGCACATTGCGGCCCCCGGCGAGCATCAATCCCCACTCGGGCGTCGGCTCTGAGGGACCCAAGCCCAGGAAGCTGAGTCCCGCGGCCGCGAGGATGCTCGAGCCGATGCCGATGGTGGCGAGCACGCTCAGCGCACCGAGCACGCCCGGCAGCACGTGCCTGCGGAAAGCGCGCCAGCGCGGGACGCCGAGGATGCGCGCGGCTTCGACGTGCTCGGTGACGCGGAGCGTCTGGGTCTGCACGCGCGCCAACCGGATGTACACCGGCAGGGCGGCCAGGGTCACCGCGATCGCGATGTTCACGGGTCCCGGTCCCAGCACGGCGACGACGACCAGCGCGACCAGGAACTCGGGGAACGCCATCAGCACGTCGTTCACCCGCATCACGGTGGTGTCGACGCCCCGCGGTGCGACCCCGGCGAGCGCGCCGATCATGAGCCCGAGGACCAGAGCCACCCCGGTGGCGAAGAGCCCGATGCCCAGCGATCTCCCCGCGCCGTGGACCACCCGCGAGTAGACGTCGCGCCCGCTCTGATCGGTGCCGAAGAAGTGCTCCGCGCCGGGCGGCAGCAGGGCGGAGCGGACATCGGTCTGCAGTGGATCGTGCGTGGCGAGGACCCCGGGCCAGAGCGCCGCGAACACGATCACGGCGCTCACCACGATGGCCGACCAGAGGAGCACAGTCTGCGCGCGCCTCATCGGGTGCTCCGGTCACGTGCTGCCCTGATACGCGGGTCGGTCAGGGGGTGCACGATCTCGACCAGCAGGTTCACGGTGACGAACACCACGGCGCTCAGGAGGATGATCCCCGTGATGACCGGAAGATCGCGGTCGCTGATCGCCGCGAGCGTCACGCGTCCGAGACCGGGTCGGGCGAACACGGTCTCGACCAGCACCGCTCCGCCGAGGACGGAGCCGGTCAGATAGGCGGCGAGCGTGACGGCGGAGGCTGCGCCGTGACGCAGTCCGTGCCGGAGCGTGAACCACGAAGGACTCGCCCCACGCGCGCGCACCGTCTCAGCGAACGGCATGCGCTCGGCTTGCACGAGGCCGTCCCGAAGCACCTGACTGAGCAGCGCGGCCACCGGCAGCGCGAGCGTCACCGCCGGGAGGACGATAGTGGCGGGGTTGCGGGCTCCGGAGACCGGAAACCACCCCAGTCCGAAGGCGAAGACGCTGAGGAGGACCAGTCCGATCCAGAACACCGGAGACGAGAGCACCACCAGCTCCACCGCCGCGGCGGCCGTGCGTCCTGCGTCGCCGCGTACGAGGACGGCGACCCCGACGGCGAGCACGACGGCGATCACCAGTGCGAGCACGGAGAGCTGTACCGTCGCTCCCAGCTGGCGTCCGATCACCTCTGTGACCGGCATCCGCAGCTGGTACGACTCCCCCAGGTCCCCGCGGGCCAGCTGGCCGATGAAACCGAGGTACTGCTCCCACGGCGGCCGGTCCAGTCCCAGGTCGGCGCGGATGCCGTCCTTGACCGCCTCACTCACCTGTGCCTGAGGTCCCAGCATCACCGACACGGGATCTCCGGGGATCACTCGGAACGCGAGGAATGCGACGGTGGCGGCGCCCCACAGGACGATGACGACGGAGGCGATCAGGCCGGCGATGCGGACGAGAGCAGCCTTCACCACCCGTGCCCTCCGCTCAGCCGGCGGTTCAGCCGACGGTCACATCGTAGAACAGCGGACGGCCGTACAGGTCGTACTCGACGCCCTCGACGCGGTCGCCGACGGCCGTGATCGCCGACGGGCTGTACAGCGGCACGATGGCGGTGTGCGTGGCGTTCCACTCCTGCAGCTGGGTGTAAAGCCCGTTCCGCGTGTCCTGATCGCTCGTCGCGACGGCCTGTTCCAGCAGCGCATCGATCTCGGGGTCGCTGACCTGTGAGGCGTTCTGGAACCCGTCGGTGTGCAGGTGACTGCGCAGCAGGTCGGGGTCGACACCGGAGAAGCCCCAGTCGGTCAGGTCGAACGTCTTCGGCTCGTACTGCTCGTTGTAGGCGCCCGGTTCGAGCACCTCGCGCTCGACCTCGAAGCCGATCCCCTTGAGGTCGGACTGGATCGCGTTGGCCAGCGCGGCACGGTCGTCGGGAACCGGAGTCCAGGCGATCCAGCGCACCGAGAGGCGCTTGCCGTCCTTCATGCGGATCCCGTCGGTGTCGCGGGCCGTCCAGCCGGCCTCGTCGAGGAGCGTGTTCGCCGCATCCTGGTCGAACGGCCAGCTGCCCTCGAGGGACGCGTCGTAGCCCGGAGTCGTCGACCCGAGGATGCTCCACGCCCGCGGGAACTGCCCGAAGTAGATCTCCTCCACCGCGGCGTCGATGTCGATGCCACGGGCGAACGCCTGACGCACCTTCTCGTCGGCGAAGACTCCGTACTTCTCGTTCAGATACAGCGAGTACGGCAGCCCCGGGTACTCGATCGAGTCGACCGTGATGCCGTCGCCGAGGTCCTTCGCGAGGTTCGGCGGGATGTTGCTGGCCAGGTCGGCTTCACCGCTTTCGACGACGCCCGCGCGCACAGACGCCTCCGGCTGGATCTCGACGCGCAGGGTCTCGAACTTCGGAGCCTCAGCGTCGTGCGGGCCCCAGGCGTAGTCGTCGTTGCGGGTGTAGACGATCTCCTGGTCGGGTGTGTACTCGGTGAGCTCGAACGGGCCGGTGCCGACGGTGATCCCGGGGCCGCCCGCTTTGAGCTTGTCGGCCGACTTCTCCAGCGCGGCAGGCGAGTAGAAGCCGAGCTGCGGCGTGCTCGCCGCCTGCAGGAACGGCGCGTAGGGCTGCGTGAAGGTCACCTTGACGGTGTGATCGTCGACGACCTCGGTGCCGTCGTAGAAATCGGCGCCGAGCATGCTGGCTGCCTGGGCCGACGCGGTCTCGGGGTCGACGATGCGGTCGAAGTTCGCCTTGACGGCGGCAGCGTCGAACTTCTCGCCGTCGGTGAAGGTCACGTCGTCGCGGAGCGTGAAGGTGTACTCCGTGCTGTCCGGTGAGACGTCCCAGCTCTTCGCGAGCCACGGGCTGAACGATCCGTCGTCCTCCTGGAAGACCAGGGAGTCGAGCACCGCCCGCTGCACCATGCCGGAGACATCGAGCTGGCTGACCTGCGGATCCATGTGCCCTGCGGACAGATTCGCGCCCTCGATCGACCACACGAGCTCCCCGCCCTCCCCATCGGCGCCGGGCGCAGCACACGCACTGAGTACCAGCGCAGCGGCGGCGGTGAGCGCCGCGAAGGGCAGGAGACGGCGCACAGATCTTGCGGGCATGACGGTTCCTCTGGACGAGCGGGTCGGGGTCCCTCCATCCTACGGCTGATTCTTGGACGGGGTCGATCTGCGCCGGCGACCCGTCACCGTGACGCTCGGTAGACTGTTCGGCACACCCCACACTCAGGCACGCTCACACAGTGCCGCATACATCGCTCGAGGAGACCTCCATGCCTGCTTCCGAAACGGCGCAGAACCCCATTCCCGACAAGCCAGCACTCGAAGGTCTCGAAGCGAAGTGGGACGCCGCCTGGGCTGAGCAGGGCACGTACCTGTTCGACCGTCTGCGCGCCGCCGAGCTCGGCCGTGAGGGCGTCTACTCGATCGACACCCCGCCGCCGACCGCCTCCGGCAGCCTCCACATCGGCCACGTGTTCTCCTACACGCACACCGACGTCAAGGCGCGGTACGAGCGCATGCGCGGCAAGACCGTGTTCTACCCGATGGGCTGGGATGACAACGGCCTGCCCACCGAGCGCCGCGTGCAGAACTACTACGGCGTGCGCTGCGACCCGTCTCTCCCCTACGACGCCGACTTCACCCCTCCCTTCGAGGGCGGCGACAACAAGTCGAGCCGGGCTGCCGACCAGCGGCCGATCAGCCGCCGCAACTTCATCGAGCTGTGCGAGCGCCTCACGATCGAGGACGAGAAGCAGTTCGAGGCCCTGTTCCGTCAGCTCGGGTTGAGCGTCGATTGGACGCAGACCTACCGCACCATCTCCGACGACACGATCCGGCAGAGCCAGCTCGCGTTCCTCCGCAACATCGAGCGCGGCGAGGCATACCAGGCCCTCGCGCCGACGCTGTGGGACATCGACTTCCGCTCCGCGATCGCGCAGGCCGAGCTCGAGGACCGCGACCAGCAGGCCGCGTACCACACGATCGAGTTCCCCTTCGCTGACGGCTCCGGCTCCATCGCGATCGACACCACGCGCCCGGAGCTCCTCCCGGCGTGCATCGCGATCGTGACCCACCCCGAGGGGCCGCACAAGCACCTCATCGGCACCAAGGTGCGCACGCCGTACTTCGGCGCCGAGATCGAGATCCACGGCCACCACCTCGCCCAGCCCGACAAGGGCACCGGTGCGGCGATGGTCTGCACCTTCGGCGATGTGACCGACATCATCTGGTGGCGCGAGCTGCGCACCACCGCCGGCGAGTCCCTGCCGAACATGACGGCGATCGGTCTCGACGGCCGCTTCCTCGCCGAGGCGCCGTCGATCGTCACAGACCCCGACGCGCGTTCCTGGTACGTGGAGAACGTGGCGGGCAAGACCGTCTTCAGCGCCCGCAAGGCGATCGTGGAGAAGCTGCAGGAGACCGGCGACATGACCGCCGTCGGCAAGCCCTTCCAGCACGCCGTGAAGTTCTTCGAGAAGGGCGACCGCCCGCTCGAGATCGTCTCGACCCGGCAGTGGTACATCCGCAACGGCGCCCGCGACGGCGAGCTGCGCGACCAGCTCCTCGCGCACGGAACCGAGCTGGCGTGGCACCCCGACTTCATGCGGGTCCGCTACGAGAACTGGGTCGGCGGCCTCACCGGCGACTGGCTCGTGTCCCGGCAGCGGTTCTTCGGCGTGCCGATCCCGCTCTGGTACGCGTTGGACGAGAACGGCGAGCGCGACTACGACCGGGTGCTCACCCCGGATGCGGCCGCGCTGCCCATCGACCCGACCACGGATGTCCCGGCGGGCTACACCGAGCAGCAGCGCGGGGTGCCGGGCGGGTTCGATGCCGAGGCCGACATCCTCGACACCTGGGCGACGTCCTCCCTGACCCCGCAGCTCGCGGGCGGCTGGCAGCGCGACGAGGAGCTGTGGCAGCTCACTGCTCCGTTCGATCTGCGCCCGCAGGGACAGGACATCATCCGCACCTGGCTCTTCTCGACCATGCTGCGCTCCACGCTCGAAGACGGCCGCACCCCATGGAAGAACGCCGCCATCTCCGGCTTCATCGTCGACCCCGACCGCAAGAAGATGTCGAAGTCGAAGGGCAACGTCGTCACCCCGGCCGACGTGCTCGACACCCACGGCTCTGACGCGGTGCGGTACTGGGCGGCCTCGAGCCGACTCGGCATGGACGCGGCCTTCGACCCGCAGAACCCGACCCAGGTGAAGATCGGCAGGCGTCTCGCCATCAAGGTGCTCAACGCCGCGAAGTTCGTGCTGTCGTTCCCGGTGCCCGCGGGCGCGCAGGTGACGCACGCGCTCGACGCCTCGATGCTCACGGCGCTCGACGAGGTGGTGGCCGAGGCGACCGCCGCCTTCGACCGGTACGACGCGGCCAGGGCGCTGGAGTTGACCGAGGCGTTCTTCTGGACGTTCTGCGACGACTACCTGGAGCTCGTGAAGGAGCGCGCCTACAACCAGAACGACGTGGGCCAGGCCTCGGCCGCCCTCGCGCTGCGTCTGGCGCTGTCCACGCTTCTCCGCCTGCTCGCGCCGGTGCTCTCCTTCGCCACGGAGGAGGCCTGGTCGTGGTTCGAGGCGGGCTCCGTGCACACCGCAGCGTGGCCCGAGAAGCTCGGCATCGAGGGCGACCCGGCCGTGCTGGCCGCCGCGAGCGAGGCGCTCATCGGCATCCGGCGCGCGAAGACCGAGGCGAAGGCGTCGCAGAAGACCCCGGTCTCCCGTGCCGCCATCGCCGCTCCCGCAGCGAAGGTCGAGGCCCTGCGCGCCGCGGCGGACGACCTCCGCGCGGTCGGCCGCATCGCCGAGCTCGAGATCACCGAGGCGGAGGAGTTCGCGGTCACCGCGATCGAGCTCGCCCCGATCGAGGCCTCCTGATGCAGCTCGGCACGCGCTGGGCCGCGGGTGCACAGCCGCCCGCCTCCGTCCCCGAAGCGCTGCGTCCCGCCATCGCCGAGGTCGAGTCCCAGGGCCTCACCGGCCACTGGACCCTCACCTGGCTGGAAGGGCGTGCGATCGCCGAGCTCGACGCCGGCTGGGAGGTACTCCAGACCGCGTCCGGTGAGGTCGTCGCCCGCCCGTTCGCCGACTGAACCGCACCCCGCCATCGGGACGAGACCCCCTGACACCCGTGCGGATATCAGGGGGTCTCGTCGCGCGGCCCCGGGCCACGGCGTCAGCGGCGGGTCACTCCCCGTTGCGCGAGGGCATGGTCGACGGCACGGGGGTCCTGCCGGCGGGTCTGTTGTTCGCGCAGCAGATCGAGCGAGAGCTCACGCCGCTCCGCGCGATGTGAGATCCGATTCTCGACGTACGCCGTCAGCCGATCGGCCAGTCGGAGCAGCCGACGCTCGGTTCGCGTCGGTGCGACGAGATGGAGAGTTGCCGCGGTCATGATGCCTCCTCGTTGTCGACGGCGGGCGAGGTCGTGCGCGGGGTCGGCAGATCGAAGAGCTCGGCGCGGAGCGAAACCCGCCGCACGTCCGGCCCCTCCTGGCCCCGGTACCGCTCGATGGCGCTCTCGACGATGGCTTCGAGTTCCTCGCGGAGCGACATCGCCTGCTCCGGTGTCATGTCGAGGTGCGTGGTGATCGTGATCCCGACGTCTCGCCACGTTTCGGGGACCTCGGCCTGCGGTCGGTTCAGGTAGCTCATGAGGGTCTCGTGGCGGACGCGGAAGAACTCCGAGGTGACGATCTGCGCCGCGGCGCGGTTCGCCGGCGAGGTCATCTCATCGTGGCCGGGCACGTCGATGCGCCCCTTGGGCCGTTCCCACCATCGCTCCCTCGCCGTGCCTCGCCCCTCCACCTCTCGGATCAGGTCGTGAGCTGCAAGCGCACGCAGGTGATAGCTGGTGGATCCCGATGTCTCTCCCACGAGGGCCGCAAGGGAGCTGGCGGTCTGCGGACCTCGCGCCGCGAGGATGTCGAAGATCTTGACCCGCAGTGGGTGTGCCAGCGCCTTGAGCGCGCTGGCGTCGAGCGTCCTGACCTGCGTCTCGTTCGTCATGAATGCAAAGATACCCTTGCAAAGGGTTCTTTGCAAGCTTTTCTTTGCATGTGTGCAGTCGATTGCGTCGCGCGCGGCGACGAAGGCGCCGACGCAATACTCGATCTGCTCCGCCGTGTGCGCCGCCGACAGCTGCACGCGGATCCGTGCCAGGCCGCGCGGCACGACCGGGAAGCTGAACGCGGTCACGTAGATGCCACGCGCCTGCATCTCCTGAGCGATCCGCGCCGTCTTCGCCGCGTCCCCGAACATGACGGGGACGATGGGGTGTTCGCCCGGAAGCAGATCGAAGCCCTCCGCCGTCATGCGCTCGCGGAACAGCGACGCGTTCGCACGCAGCCGCGCCCGAAGGTCCGCGGACCCTTGGACGAGATCGAGGGCGGTCAGCGTGCCGGCGACGATCGCGGGGGCGAGAGTGTTCGAGAACAGGTAGGGACGAGAACGCTGGCGCAGCAGAGCCACGATCTCGGCGTGCGAGGCGACGTACCCGCCCGATGCGCCCCCGAGCGCCTTGCCGAAGGTTCCGGTGTAGATGTCGACACGATCGGCTACTCCGCAGAGCTCCGGTGTGCCACGACCGTTCTCGCCGACGAAACCGACCGCATGGGAATCGTCGACGAAGACGAGAGCGTCGTAACGGTCGGCGAGATCGCAGATTTCGGCGAGGGGCGCGATGTAGCCGTCCATCGAGAACACGCCGTCCGTCACGATCACACGGAATCGGGCGTCCGTTGCCGCCTGCAGCTGCGCCTCGAGATCGGCCATGTCCCGGTTGCGGTAACGAAGCCGCCTCGCCTTCGAGAGTCGGATGCCGTCGATGATCGAGGCGTGGTTCAGCTCATCGGAGATGATGGCGTCCTCGGGTCCGAAGAGTGTCTCGAACACTCCCCCGTTCGCGTCGAAGCACGACGAGTACAGGATGGCCTCGTCCGTGCCGAGGAAGTCGGCGAGGCGGCGCTCCAACTCGAGGTGCTGCTCCTGCGTGCCGCAGATGAAGCGCACACTCGCGAGGCCGTAGCCCCACTCCTCCAGGGCCGTCGTCGCGGCCGAGAGGATGCGCGGATCGTCGGCGAGACCGAGGTAGTTGTTCGCGCAGAAGTTCAGCACGTCAGCGCCGTCAGCGGTGATCTCGGCGTTCTGCGGCCCGCGGATACCGCGCTCGCGCTTGGTCAGGCCGGCCTCCTCGATCGCCGCCAGCTCGTCCGACACATGCTTCTGAAAGGTCCCGTACATCACAACTCCGTCCAGTCGAGGATGATCTTGCCCGTTCCCGCCGATTCGGCGGCGGCGAATCCGCGTTCCCATTCACGAGCGGGGACGACTTCGGCGATCACTCGGCCGATGGCATCTCGCAGGGGCGCACTGGTCTGCAGCATCGCCCCCATGGCGTTCCACGTCTCGAACATCTCGCGTCCGTAGATCCCCTTGATCGTGAGCATGTGGGTGACGAGCTTGCCCCAGTCGATCCCGAACCCGGCACTCGGCAGACCCAGCATCGCGATACGCCCACCGTGGTTCATGTTGTCGATCATGGCGGGGAGGGCCGATGGCGCACCGCTCATCTCGAATCCGATGTCGAAACCCTCGCGCATTCCGAGCGCCTGCTGCGCCTCCCTGATATCGCGGACCGAGACGTCGACGACTTCGTCGGCGCCCATCCGACGAGCCATCTCCAGACGCGGTGCGCTGACATCCGTCGCGGTGATGAACCGCGCCCCGGCGTGCCTGGCGACGGCGATGGCCATGAGCCCGATCGGGCCGCAGCCGGTGACGAGCACGTCTTCTCCGACGAGCGGGTACGTGAGCGCCGTGTGGACCGCGTTGCCGAGCGGATCGAAGATCGCGCCGAGCTCGGGAGTCACCTCGGCGTGGTGCACCCACACGTTCGCCGCAGGAAGCGCGAGGTACTCCGCGAACGCACCGTCCCGCTGCAGACCGAGACCGATCGTCCGGATGCACATCTGCCGGCGCCCTGCCCGGCAGTTGCGACACGTCCCGCAGACGATGTGGCCTTCACCGGAGACGCGATCACCCACGGAGATGTCGTGCACGCCGGGTCCGACCTCCACCACTTCGCCGTAGAACTCGTGACCGGGGATCAGCGGGGCGGCGATCGCCGACGCCGCCCAGTCATCCCAGCGGAGGATGTGCAGATCGGTTCCGCAGATGCCGGTGCGCAGCACCCGGATGACGACCTCGTCGGCGCCGGCCTTCGGTTCGGGACGCTCGACCAGCTCGAGCCCCGCGCCAGGCGCGCCTTTGAACAGTGCTCTCATGCGGACAGTGCCTTCATGATCTCGATCACATCGCATCCACGGTTGTAGATCAATCGGCATCGTCTGCACCGTCCATGTAGCCGCCGCTAAACTGTTCTCGTGGAACTCCATCAGTTGCAGATCCTGAGAGAGCTTGGCGCCCTCGGCAGTGTGACCGCCGTGGCCGACGCGCTCCGAGTCACTCCATCTGCCGTCTCCCAGCAGCTCGCAACCCTGCAGCGTGGTGTGCCGACACCGCTGACCCGCAGAGTCGGGCGCACGCTCGCCCTCACACCCGCCGGCGAAGTACTGGCGACTGCCGGCGCCGAGGCGATCGACGCCATGGCGGCGGCACGACACGCCCTGGACGACTTCGAGGGTTCTGCGACGGGAGTCGTGAGCATCAGCGGGTTCCACAGCGTCGGGCAGGCGCTGTTCGGAGCACTCGTGCGGGAGCTGTCGTCCGCAGCGAACGCGCCATCGGTGCAGCTCACGGACGAGGATGTCGCGCAGACGGATTTCCCTGCGCTCACAGCACGCTACGACCTCGTGCTCGCGCACCGCATGGAGCATTCCGAACCGTGGCCCGCGCAGGGTGTGCGCAGCCTCACCCTGATCCGCGAGCCCCTGGACGTGGCGGTAGCGGCCTCACATCCGCTCGCCGGTCGTGCCAGCCTCACACCGGCCGAGGTCGCAGGAGAGCGATGGGTCACCAGTCGCATCGGCTACTCCCCCGACGACGTGCTCCGTGCCGTATCGGCGGTGGCCCATCGGCCCGTCGACATCCAACACCGCATCAACGATTACGGCGCGGTGTCGGCCGTCGTGGCCGCCGGAGGGGTGATCGGGATGCTACCGCGCTTCACCTCGCGCAGCGTCGACGACCGCGACCTCGTGCGCGTCCCTCTCGAAGGTGTGAGCACGCACCGGATGATCGACGTGCTCGCGCGGCCCGAGACACTTCGTCGTCGATCGGTCCGCGTGGTCGTGGAAGCCCTTCGCGGCGTGATGACGCGCCTGAGCGAGAGCGGGTCCTGAGCACGCCCGGCGCGGTGGATAGGCTCGGAGGATGACCGACGCCACCAATCCGCTGCTGCAGCCGTCGACGCTTCCCTACGGGCTCCCCGACTACGCCGCGATTCGGCCGGAGCACTATCTCCCCGCTTTCCAGGCGGGTTTCGAGGAGCAGCTCCGCGAGATCGAGCGCATCACCGTGGTGCGCTCGATGCCCACGTTCGAGAACACCCTTGAGGCGCTGGAGCGATCCGGCGAGCTGCTGGATCGTGTCGCGCACACCTTCTACACGGTGAGTTCGGCCGATGCGACGCCCGAGATCCAGGAGATCGACGAGCAGCTCGCGCCGCTCATGGCAGCGCATGAGGATGCGATCACGCTCGACAGCCGGCTCTACTGGCGTGTGCAGCAGGTGTACGAGCAGCTCGACGCGCTGAACCTCGATCCGGAGCAGCGGTACCTCGTGGAGCGCCGTCATCGTGAGATGACCTTGGCCGGTGCGGGCCTCGACGACGAAGCGAAGGCGCGGCTGACCGCCATGAACCAGAAGCTGTCGACCCTGACCAACACGTTCGAGCGCAACCTGCTGAACGACACCAACGACCTGGCCGTGGTGTTCGACACGGCCGACGAGCTCGACGGATTGAGCGCGGGAGAGCTCTCCGCTGCCGCACGTGCCGCCACGGACAGGGACTTGGACGGAAAGCTCCTGATCACCCTCCCGCTCTTCACAGGCCACCCTGCTCTGGCGCAGTTGCGCCCGCGGGAATCGAGACGTCGCATCATGGCGGCCTCGCTCGCACGCGGGTCTCGCGACAACGCGAACGACAACCGTCCGGTCCTTCTCGCGATCGTGCGTCTGCGGGCGGAGCGTGCACAGTTGCTCGGCTACGACTCGCACGCTGCCGCCGTGACCGCGGATGAGACGGCAGGAAGCCCGGAGGCGGTCGAGCGGATGCTCCGACGCCTCGCCGGACCATCCGCGCGCAACGCCCTGGCCGAACGCGCAGCTCTGCAGACGATCGTCGACGAGACCGAGCAGATCCCGTTCCCGGTCGAGGCGCACGACTGGGCCTTTTACACCGAGCGGGTGCGCACTGCACGATACGACATCGACTCCAGCGCGCTTCGGCCCTGGTTCGAAGCGGAGCGCGTGCTCCAGGATGGCGTCTTCTTCGCGGCGACGCAGCTCTACGGCGTCACGTTCTCCGAGCGCGATGACCTCGCCGCGTATCACCCCGGCGCGCGCGTCTTCGAGGTGCGCGACGCCGACGGCTCGCCGGTCGGTCTCTACGTGCTCGATCTGTACACGCGCGATTCCAAGCGCGGCGGCGCGTGGATGAATGCGATCGTCAGCCAGTCGCGACTCCGCGGCACCGCTCCGGTCGTGGTCAACAACCTGAACGTGCCGCTTCCCGGAGAAGGGGAGCCGACGCTCCTGACGCTCGACGAGGTGACCACGCTGTTCCACGAGTTCGGACACGCTCTGCACGGCCTCTTCGCGACTGTCACCTACCCACACTTCGCGGGGACGAACGTGTTCCGCGACTTCGTCGAGTTCCCGAGCCAGGTGAACGAGATGTGGATCCTGTGGCCGGAGGTCCTCGAGAACTACGCGCGTCACCACGAGACCGGCGCTCCACTCGATCCCTCGATCGTCGAGCGCCTGCGAGCGACCGAGACGTTCGATCAGGGGCACGCGACCAGCGAGTATCTGGCTGCCGCATGGTTGGACCAGGCCTGGCATCGTCTCGGCACGGATGCCGAGGTCGACGACGTCGCCGCTTTCGAGGCCGCCGCTCTGGCGGACATCGGTCTGAAAGACCCGACCGTGCCGACGCGGTACTCATCCACCTACTTCGCCCACGTGTTCGCCGGCGGCTACAGCGCGGGGTACTACTCGTACATCTGGAGCGAGGTGCTCGACGCCGACACGGTCGACTGGTTCCGAGAGAACGGTGGTCTCACCCGGGCGAACGGCGACAGATTCCTCGCACGACTCCTCGGCGTGGGAGGTTCCAAGGATCCTCTCGAGGCATACCGCGACTTCCGGGGCCGCGATGCGGATATCGATCCGCTCCTGAAGAGGCGTGGACTGGGCGACTGAGGCGTGAGACGCTGAGCGCATGAACGCCTTTCGCGACGCCCCGTTCGGTCCTGCGGACCGCCTCGACCTCGAGTCCGTCCCCCTCGCCGTCATCCGCCACGAGGGCATCCGCCTCGCCGATCTCCCGGAGGCGTTCGACGCCGGCTACTCGGCGATCGCGCTCACCTTCGCCGGAGGCGTGCTCGTCCCGACCGGCCCGGCACTCGCGGTGTATCACGGCGATCCGATGGGCGTCTTCGACCTGGAACTCGGCTTCCCCGTGCAGACGGCACCGGCGAACCCCATCCCCACCGCGAGCGGCCGCGTCATCGTCGCTTCGACACTGCCCTCAGGACCCGCGGTCGCGACCACGCTGTTCGGCTCCTATGAGGAACTGGGTGGCGCATGGGCCGCCCTCGTCGAGCGCGCGTCGGCGCAGGGGCTTCGTCCCGGGGGGATCTGGATCGAGATCTACGTGTCCGACCCGAGCGCTCCGGCACCAGAACTGCGTACGGACCTGATCATGCCGATCGGCTGACGAAACCCGTCACGCGCAGAGCCTCGTTCGGAGTCACCGTCCGAGCTGGTCCCTGGCTTTGTACCAGGTGAGCTGGTGGTAGCTCTGCGGGAGGAGGTCGCCGAGTCCATCGAGCGACAGCACATGTACGCCGATCGACTCGCTGTCGTCGAGAGACTGCTCCGCGACGCGCGCACACCCGCGCGCGAGGAAATGATGCACCCGGTTCGTGTGGTTGCCGAAGTTCGCCCAGGTCGATCCGAGATCGATGAGATCGTCGGCGGCATACCCGGTCTCCTCGAGCAGCTCACGGCGCGCCGCAGCCTCCGGCGACTCACCAGGCTCTACTCCCCGGCCGATGGTGCCGACGGCCACGACGCCTGCACCGTGCCGATACTCTTCGACGACGATGGCGTCGTCGTTCCGGTCGAGGGCGAGGACGGAGATCCAGTCCCCGTACTCCAGCACGTAGTACGGGGCGATCGACACACCGCTGCCATTCACGCACACGTCGGCGTGGAGGCGGATCCACCGGTCGGCGACGAGCGTCTCGCGCGCCACCGTCTTCCAGGGAGCCGGCTCCGCACTCATGCGCTCTTGCGCTTGCGCTCCATCACGATGGTGGGCGGTGCGCCTTCGTCGACGGCAGCGCGGGTCACGATGACCTTCGCCACGTCCTCGGCGGAGGGGATCTCGAACATGATGGGCCCGAGCACGTCTTCCAGGATCGCCCGAAGACCGCGAGCACCGGTCTTGCGCTCGACGGCGAGGTCGGCGATGGAGCGCAGTGCCTCTTCTTCGAACTCGAGCTGCACGCCGTCGATCTCGAACATCCGCTGATACTGCTTCACCAGCGCGTTGCGCGGGCCCGTCAGGATGTCGATCAGCGCATCCTGGTCGAGCGGTGACACGTTGGTCACGACCGGCAGACGCCCGATGAACTCGGGGATCAGCCCGAACTTGTGCAGGTCTTCCGGAAGCACCTCGCTGAACAGGTCGAGGTCCTTGCCCTTGTCGTGCAGCGGAGCACCGAAGCCGATTCCATGCTTGCCGACGCGGGCCGACACGATGTCTTCGAGACCCGCGAAGGCTCCGGCGACGATGAACAGCACGTTGGACGTGTCGATCTGCAGGAACTCCTGGTGCGGGTGCTTGCGACCACCCTGGGGCGGCACCGAGGCTACCGTGCCCTCGATGATCTTCAGGAGCGCCTGCTGGACGCCCTCGCCCGAGACGTCGCGCGTGATGGAGGGGTTCTCCGCCTTGCGGGCGATCTTGTCGACCTCGTCGATGTAGATGATGCCCTGCTCGGCGCGCTTGACGTCGTAGTCGGCGGCCTGGATGAGCTTGAGGAGGATGTTCTCGACGTCTTCGCCGACATAGCCGGCCTCGGTCAGAGCGGTGGCATCGGCAACGGCGAACGGGACGTTCAGCCGCTTCGCGAGCGTCTGTGCGAGGTACGTCTTCCCACAGCCGGTCGGGCCGATGAGCAGGATGTTGCTCTTGGCGATCTCGACCTCTTCGGCCTTCTGCTCAGCGGTCTGAAGAGTGCCGTGGGCGCGAACGCGCTTGTAGTGGTTGTAGACGGCGACGGAAAGAGCGCGCTTGGCCGGCTCCTGGCCGACGACGTACTCCTCAAGGAAGGAGAAGATCTCACGCGGCTTGGGAAGCTCGAACTCGGCGACCCCGTCGGCAGACGACTCGGCCATGCGCTCTTCGATGATCTCGTTGCACAGTTCGACGCACTCGTCGCAGATGTACACACCGGGGCCGGCGATGAGCTGCTGCACCTGCTTCTGGCTCTTTCCACAGAAAGAGCATTTGAACAGGTCAGCGCTTTCACCGATGCGGGCCATGCGCGTCCTCCTAGGGGGGATCAGAGATCGTCCTTCGAGCCTAACCGCTGCTTACGACACCGGGCCGCATTGAGGGCACTCGACATCGCGCCCATTGGACGGCGAAGGGATCGACAGCCGTCTGGCGCCTTCTCCGGGCGATGGCTGCCGACCCTTTCACGAGATCGACTGTTCGGTCAGACCATGCTCTTCGTGTGCCAGACGGTCTTCACCTCGGTGAAGGCGCCGATCCGTTCCGGCGAGGCGACGACCTCACCGGGGGTAAGCACACGCTTGAGCGTCTCCGCTGCGGCGATCTGCATGTCCACCCAATCCAAGGCGCCGGCACCCGCGAGGTCGAGGGCGTTCACGTCCTGGTGGGATGCCAGCCATGGAGCCATCTCCGCCGGCGAACCCGTCAGCACGTTGACGACGCCACCGGGGACATCGCTGGTGACGAGGACCTCGGCGAGGCTGATGGCCGAGAGCGGGTGCTGCTCACTCGCGATGACGACCACGGTGTTCCCGGCGACCAGCGCGGGAGCCACGACCGACACCAGGCCGAGCAGCGCCGAGTCCTGCGGTGCGATGATCGCGACGACGCCCGTCGGCTCCGGCACGGAGATGTTGAAGTACGGCCCGGAGACGGGGTTCGCGTTGCCCGCCACCTGGGCGTACTTGTCGCACCAGCCGGCGTACCAGACCCAGAGATCGATCGCCTCATCGACCTGCGCGGCCGCAGCGGCGGACGACACGCCCTCCTGCGCCGAGATCTCGTCGATGAACTGCGCACGGCGACCCTCGAGCACCTCTGCGACGCGGTACAACACCTGACCGCGGTTGTAGGCGGTCGCCCCCGACCAGCCCTTCACCGCCGCGCGAGCGGCGACGACGGCGTCACGGGCATCCTTGCGAGAGCCCTTCGCGGCGTTCGCGAGGAAGGCCCCCTTGGAGGAGAGCACCTCGTACGTGCGGCCGGACTCGCTCCGCGGGAACGCTCCGCCGATCGCGAGCTTGTAGGTCTTCGGCACGGTCAGTCGCTTGCTCATGCTGCGGCTCCCTTGAGGTAGGCGGTGAGCCCCTGACGGCCGCCCTCGCGACCGTATCCGGACTCCTTGTAGCCGCCGAACGGGCTCGACGGGTCGAAGCGGTTGAAGGTGTTCGCCCAGATGACACCGGCACGCAGGCGATCGGCCACCGCGAGGATGCGCGATCCCTTGTCGGACCAGATCCCGGCCGAGAGGCCGTACGGCGTGTTGTTCGCCTTCGCGATCGCCTCGGCCGGTGTGCGGAAGGTGAGCACCGAGAGCACAGGCCCGAAGACCTCGTCGCGGGCGATGCGGTGCGAGGCCTCGACGCCGGTGAAGATCGTCGGCGCGAACCAGAAGCCCTGGTCCGGGATCGCGCAGTCCGCCGTCCAGCGCTCTGCGCCCTCGGCCTCGCCGATGTCGCTCAGCTCACGGATGCGGGCGAGCTGCGCTGCGGAGTTGATCGCGCCGATGTCGGTGTTCTTGTCGAGAGGGTCGCCGAGGCGGAGGGTCGACAGGCGCGACTTGAGCCGATCGACGACCTCGTCGTGGATCGACTCCTGCACGAGCAGTCGGCTTCCGGCGCAGCAGACGTGGCCCTGGTTGAAGAAGATGCCGTTCACGATGCCTTCGACCGCCTGATCGATGGGGGCGTCGTCGAACACGATGTTCGCGGCCTTGCCGCCCAGTTCGAGCGTCAGCTTCTTCGGAGTGCCGGCGACAGCCCGGGCGATGTCCCGTCCGACACCGGTCGAACCGGTGAAGGCCACCTTGTCGACGTCGGGGTGACGCACGAGCGCAGAGCCAGTCGCTCCGGCACCCGTCACGATGTTGACGACACCGGCCGGAAGGTCGGCCTGCTGCAGGATCTCGGCGAAGATCAGCGCTGTGAGGGGCGTCGTCTCGGCCGGCTTGAGCACCACCGTGTTGCCGGCGGCGAGAGCGGGAGCGATCTTCCACGCCAGCATCAGCAGCGGGAAGTTCCACGGGATGATCTGACCCGCGACGCCGAGAGCCCGCGGGTTCGCGCCGAGTCCTGCGTGATCGAGCTT
Source organism: Microbacterium sp. JAI119 (assembly GCF_013410135.1). Taxonomy (NCBI): domain Bacteria; kingdom Bacillati; phylum Actinomycetota; class Actinomycetes; order Micrococcales; family Microbacteriaceae; genus Microbacterium; species Microbacterium sp. JAI119. The sequence continues at coordinate 147,754 of NZ_JACCCK010000005.1, read as the reverse complement.
GTCGGCCCAGCCCGCGTAGTAGAAGAACCAGGAGGCGACGAGCGGCACGTCCACGTCGCGGCTCTCCTTGATCGGCTTGCCGTTGTCGAGGCTCTCGGCGACAGCGAGCTCACGGGCACGCTCCTGCACGAGGCGGGCGATGCGGAAGAGGTACTTACCTCGGTCGCGACCGCTCATCTTCGACCAGGTCTTCTCGTAGGCGCGACGCGCGGCGGCGACCGCACGGTCGACGTCCTCATCACTCGCCGAAGCGATCTCGGCGATGTGCTTCTCCGTCGCCGGTGAGATGGTGTTGAACGGCGTGCCGGAGCCGTCGACGAACTCGCCGTCGATGAACAGCCCGTAGCTGTCCTTGAGGTTCAGGACCGCGGTGGACTCCGGTGCGGGAGCGTATTCCAGAAATGACATGTTCGTCTTCCCGTCAGTCGATCGTGACGTAGTCGGGGCCCGAGTAGTGGCCGGAGCTGAGCTTCTGACGCTGCAGGAGCACGTCGTTGAGGAGGCTGGAGGCGCCGAAGCGGAAGAGGTGCGGCTGGAGCCACTCCTCGCCGACAGTCTCGGCGACGGTGACGAGATACTTCACCGCATCCTTCGACGAGCGGATGCCACCGGCCGGCTTCACACCGATCTTCTCTCCGGTGCCGCGGTACCAGTCGCGCACGGTCTCCAGCATGAGGAGCGTCGTCGGGAGGGTGGCTGCGGGCTGCACCTTGCCGGTCGAGGTCTTGATGAAGTCCCCTCCCCCCAGGATGCCCAGCCACGAGGCGCGCTTGATGTTGTCGTAGGTGTTCAGCTCGCCGGTCTCCAGGATCACCTTGAGCGAGGCGTACGAACCGTCCTCACGACGGCAGGCCTCCTTGACCTGGGCGATCTGGTCGAAGACCAGGCCGTACCGGCCGGACAGGAACGCTCCACGATCGATCACCATGTCGATCTCATCGGCGCCCGCAGCCACCGCCTCGGCGGTGTCGGCGAGCTTGATCGCAAGCGAGGAGCGTCCGCTGGGGAATGCCGTGGCGACGGCCGCGACGGAGATCAGGCCGTCATCGGGGTCACCGTGCATCCCGCCGAGCGCGGTCACCGCGTCGCCGACCATGTCACCGTACACGCAGACCGCTGCGACCCGCGGGGTCGAAGGATCCGCGGCGTCCGGATTCTTCGCCTTGGCCACGAGAGAGCGCACCTTTCCGGGAGTGTCAGCTCCCTCGAGCGTCGTGAGGTCGATCAGCTTGATGATCGTGTCGAGCGCCCACGCCTTCGAGGTGGTCTTGATCGACCGGGTGCCGAGCCCGGCAGCGCGCTGCTCCAGACCGACGGCATCCACGCCGGGAAGTCCGTGCAGGAATCGCCGGAGCGTGGCGTCGTCGGGCTCGCCGCCCAGAACGTCCACCGCCGCCCTGCGACTGAGTTCTTTGGTCGTCACTGTTCCTCCAACAATGCTCGTGCTGTGGTCTCATCGGTCACCAGAACGCCGCACAGGCCGCTGGTGACCACGGTGCGTGCGATGTCGTGCTTGGCGGGGCCCGCCGTCACGAAGATCGTACGAGCGGCTCCGCGCAGACGGTCGAGAGAGACTCCGACGGTCCGTGCATCGAGCTGCGAGTCGACGATGTTGCCCTCCGCGTCGACGTAGCGCCCGAGGACGTCGCCGACGGCGCCGCGTCGTGCGAGCTCTTCGACATCCTCCGCACTGAGGTAGCCGTTCTCGACATGGGCGGACGAGGCATCGCAGGGTCCGGCGGTGAACAGGAAAGCCTGGGCCTCGGCTGCCTCTTCGAGGACGGCGGCGACGGTGCGGTCGGACTCGATCGCCTGCTTCGTCTCCACGCGCTCGAGGATGGCCGGGCTCGGCAGCAGGGAGACCTGCCCCGAAGCGCGCTGGGCGATCGTGACGGCGAGGCCTGCTGCGCCTCCGGAGCGTCGGTTCAGGCTCACTCCCCCGTTGAGCTGCACCACGGTCACGCCGTTCGCCCAGCCGTCCGGAAGCGCCTCGGCCACGGCACGGAGTGTACGGCCCCAGCTCACCCCGAGGGTGCGGGGAACGGGGCGCAGCGCGGTCAGGAAGTCGGCTGCGGCCTGAGCGACGCGTTCGAGGGTGCCGTCATCGCCTTCCGGAGCCGGCACGACCACGGCATCGGTGAGGCCGAAGCGTTCGACGAGAAGCCGCTCCAGGCCGAGTCGGCGGGCGCGCGGGTGCACGATCTCGATGCGGACGATGCCGCGTTCGCGGGCCTGGGTCAGCAGACGGCCGACCTTCCAGCGCGAGATCTTGAGGAGTCCGCCGATCTCGTCCTGGGTCTTGTCCTCGTCGTAGTACAGCTCGGCGACGCGGACCATGAGCAGATCTTCTTCCACGGCTTCCTCCTTCCTCCTCCAGAGTAGGCCCTCGTCAGCGTTCGCGCACCACAGTGCTCATATGCGCACTTTGTCATCGGGTCGTGCACATCCGCCGGGCACGACGAAGGGCGCCCGCCGGATGACGGACGCCCTTCGATCGATCGGGTCAGACGCGCTTGCGCGTCGTGAGCACCTGGTCGACGATGCCGTACTCCAGCGCCTGTGCGGCGGAGAGGATGTTGTCACGATCGATGTCGCGGTTCACCTGCTCCGGGGTGCGGTTGGTATGTCCCGCGAGCGTCTCCTCCAGCCAGGTGCGCATGCGGAGGATCTCCGCGGCCTGGATCTCGATGTCGGACGCCTGGCCGTGGCCGGCCTCCCCCATCGCGGGCTGGTGGATGAGCACGCGGGCGTTCGGGAGCGCGAGACGCTTGCCCGGCGCACCGGCAGCGAGCAGCACGGCCGCAGCCGAAGCCGCCTGGCCGAGCACCACGGTCTGGATCTGCGGCGCGACGTACTGCATCGTGTCGTAGATCGCCGTCATCGCGGTGAACGAGCCACCAGGCGAGTTGATGTACATCGTGATGTCGCGCTCGGCGTCCTGGCTCTCCAGAACGAGGAGCTGTGCCATCACGTCGTCGGCCGAGGCGTCGTCGACCTGCACGCCGAGGAAGATCACGCGGTCTTCGAACAGCTTGTTGTACGGGTCCTGGCGCTTGAAGCCGTAGGCGGTGCGCTCTTCGAACTGCGGCAGCACGTAGCGGCTGGAAGGCAGGTCACCGGCTGAGCGGAAGGTGGGTGTGTACATGAGCGTCCTTTCGCTTTCCGTTACTCGGTGTCCTGGTCGGTTCCGCCGCCGCCGATGACGTCGGAGGCCGATTCGCGGATGTGATCGACGAAGCCGTACTCAAGCGCTTCCTCAGCCGTGAACCAGCGGTCGCGGTCACCATCGGCGTTGATCTGCTCGACCGACTTGCCGGTCTGGGCAGCGGTGATCTCGGCGAGGCGGTTCTTCATCGACATGATGAGCTGCGCCTGCGTCTGGATGTCGCTCGACGTTCCGCCGAACCCGCCGTGGGGCTGGTGCAGCAGCACGCGTGCGTTGGGCGTGATGTACCGCTTGCCCTTGGTGCCGGCGGTCAACAGCAGCTGCCCCATGGAGGCGGCCATTCCGATGCCGACCGTGACGATGTCGTTCGGCACGAACTGCATCGTGTCGTAGATCGCCATGCCCGCGGTGATCGATCCGCCGGGCGAATTCACGTAGAGGTAGATGTCTCGCTCGGAGTCTTCTGCGGCGAGGAGAAGGATCTTCGCGCAGATCTCGTTCGCGTTCTCGTCGCGCACCTCCGACCCCAGCCAGATGATGCGGTCCTTCAGCAACCGGTCGAAGACGCTCGTTGCGAGGAGGGGTTCTGCAGCCATGTCAGCTCCTGATTCCGTGTTTCAGTGATTCGAATCTACCGGCGACAACGCAGCGCCCAGGCCGTGTTCGCCGTCGGCATATCAGGTGTCGGCGTCCGCGATCTCGTGGGCATAGGCCGTCATCGAACGGTGGTAGCGCGGCAGATGCGGGACGAGGGCGAGCAGTGCCACGGAGAGACCCTCCGCCGGGCGCCCGGCGCTGGCCAGGATGAGGGCATGCACGCAGGCGACGGCGTCGCGATAGGGGCCGTCGGGCGCGAGCTCCTCCTCGGCACGGATCACGGCGAGTGCTTCGTCGTACTCGCCGAGATTCCGGAGCGAACTGGCCATCTGGATCACGCACTGCGGACGATGCTCACCATCCAACCCCAGAGCCAGCGCGCGTCGATACAGGGCGACAGCCTCCGCCGGCCGGCCAGCGGAATCCCGTGCACCGCCGCGCTCGAACTCCGCGCGAGCGTCGTCAGGGCCGCGCTCAGCGGCGAGGGCGTCGATGCGGCTGATCGTGTCGTCACCCACCGCTTCGCCCGTCGCGTCGTCCCACACCTCGTCGATGCGCTCATCCCACGTCTTCATCGCTGCCCTCTCCTCGGATGGAAAAGAGGGCGGATGCCGCAGCACCCGCCCTCTTCACTGGATCGTTTTCGATCACTCAGCCTTGTTGGCCGCCTTCTTGGCCGGTGCCTTCTTGGCAGCAGGCTTCTCGGCCGGAGCCTTCTCAGCGGCGGGCTTCTCGGCGTCGTCGGCCTCGGCGGCCTTCTTGGCCGGAGCCTTCTTGGCGGCGGGCTTCTTGGCAGGAGCCTTCTTCGCCGGCTTCTCCTCGGCTTCCGCGGAGTCCGCGTCCGCAGACTCGGCCTCGTCGTCGGTGACGATGAAGTCGGACAGATCGACGGGCTTGCCGTTGCTGTCGACGACCTTCACCTTGCCGAGCGCGATCGCGAGCGCCTTGTTCCGGGCAACCTCGCCGACGAGCGCCGGGAGCTGGTTCGAGGACTGCAGCGCCTCGACGAACTCCTGCGGGGCCATGCCGTACTGGGCAGCCGACTGGATGAGGTACTGCGAGAGCTCCTCCTGCGAGACCTGCACGTCGGCCTGCTCGGCGATCGTGTCGAGAAGAACCTGCGTGCGGAACTGCTTCTCGCTGGCCTCGGTGACCTCGGCGCGGTGCACGTCGTCCTCGAGACGGCCTTCGCCCTCGAGGTGGTTGTGCACCTCGTCCTCGATGAGCTGCGGCGGAACCGGGATCTCGATCTGCTCGAGCAGCACCTCGACGAGCTTGTCGCGTGCGGCGGAGCCCTGCGTGAACACGCCCTGCTGAGCGACGCGCTCTGCCACGCTCTCACGGAGCTCGGCGATCGTGTCGAACTCGCTCGCGATCTGCGCGAAGTCGTCGTCGGCCTCGGGAAGCTCGCGCTCCTTGACCGCCTTGACCGTCACGGAGACCTCGGCCTCGGACCCGGCGTGGTCGCCACCGACGAGAGCGGAGCGGAACGTGGTGTCCTCACCCGCGGTGAGCGACTCGATCGCGTCGTCGATGCCCTCGAGCAGCTCGCCCGAGCCGATCTCGTAGGAGACGCCCTCGGCGCGGTCGATCTCGGCGCCGTCGATCGTGGCGACGAGGTCGAGCTCGACGAAGTCACCCTTCGCGGCAGGCCGGTCGACCGGCACGAGCGTGCCGAAGCGGGCGCGCATGTTGTCGAGCTCGGCGTCGAGCGCAGCGTCATCGGCCTCGACAGCGTCGACGGTCACGGTGATGCCGTCGTAAGAGGGCAGCTCGATGTCGGGACGGACGTCGACCTCGATGTCCACGAGCAGGTCACCCGAGAAGTCCTTCTCGTTCGGCCACTGCGTGATGTCGGCCGCCGGGCGCCCCACGACGCGCAGCTTGTGCTCGTTGGTCGCCTCGCGGAAGAACTTGTCCAGGCCTTCGTTCACGGCGTGCTCGATGACCGCGCCGCGACCGATGCGCTGGTCGATGATCGGTGCCGGGACCTTGCCCTTGCGGAAGCCGGGGATCTGGACGTCCTGAGCGATGTGCTCGTACGCGTGAGCGATGCTGGGCTTGAGGTCGTCCGGGGTGACCGTGATGGTGAGCTTGACCCGGGTCGGGGTCAGCTTCTCGACGGTGCTGTTCGCCATGCTGGTGTGTTCTCCTTGTGATTTCCGCTTCGAATCGCGGCTGTAAGGTCCGTGGGGGCCGTGTCGGGGCGACAGGAGTTGAACCTGCGACCTCCCGCTCCCAAAGCGGGCGCTCTACCAAACTGAGCTACGCCCCGGGGAATCCGCATGCGGATTCAGCCCCACCGAGTCTAACGGACAGGAGCATGCGTCAGAGTCCGGTATAGTCGATGAGTCGGTAACCGAACCTTTCGAGGCTCGGATTCCGGGGCTGTAGCTTAGTGGTAAAGCCTTAGTCTTCCAAACTAATGATGCGGGTTCGATTCCCGTCAGCCCCTCCACTCGAGAGGGCCCCCGCCATACGGCGGGGGCCTTCCGCATTTCCGGTCGCCTCGTCGAATACGCTGACAGCATCGCTGCACGCAGGCTCCGACCGGAAGGCATCATCGAATGGGTCAGTCGCCCCGCGACGGCGGGCATCAGCTTCCCGTCGTCTTCTCTTCCGGGGCCTCGTCCTCCACGCCGACACGGTCGCGTCGGAGGAGACGGCCGGGGCTCGTCATCGGCCTGCTCGGCGGCGCCGCGCTGATCGCGGCCTTGGCCATCGTCCAGGTGAGCGCGAACCTCGGTTACGACGATGCGGCGTCCCGTTACGAGAGCGCAGCTCAGACGACATCGACCGCGAAGACGCAGCTCCGCGCCGACATCGCTGAACTGCGAACCGTCACCGACGCAGCGGGCCAGGTGGTTGCAGGGGGCGATCAGCCGATCTCCGTGCCCGACGAACTGCACGCGAGCTTGGCCTCTGCCGTCGAGGAGGGCACCGCTACCGCGTCAGACGCGGACGGCGTGGTCTCCGTGGCGATCGCTCCGCTGAGCGAGAAGCCCGACTGGTTCTGGGAACTGTTCGGTGCCACCTCGGAGCTCGAACAGCGACGTGACGAAGTGGAGGACCTGTCCGTCGACGTCGCCGGCGCGGCCGGCGACGTCTCGTCGGCGCACACGGCGATGACGGAGAGCGGCCTCGCGGTGATCACGACGGCCGGAGCGGCTGCGCCTGGATTCGAAGCGGCACATCTGTCGGCCCGCAACGACGCGGTGATCGCGCTACGCGACGCCGCCGCCGATGCCACTGCCGCGACGACGCTCGACGAAGGCACCGCAGCCGCCTACCTCGCCCTGCAGACCGCGGCGGCGCAGGTCGTCGCCACCGAGAGCGAAGAACTGGCGGAGAAGGCAGGCCCGCTCCTGAACTCCCGGCTCGAGATCGAAGCGTTCGCCCGCTCCCTCGCGCCCGGCGTGCTCCTGGACTTCGACTGGGCGCCGGTCGTCAGCGGCGCCGGTTACAACGGCAGCATGGGCGGCTACACGACCTGGTGGTGGGGCGAGTCGGGGCGGGCGACCATCGCGTTCTCGAACTCGGTCGCCGAGCAGTGGCCGGCCGTTCGCAGCAAGGCACTGATCGCGCACGAGGTGGGGCACGCGATCAGCGTGAGGTGCCAGAGCATGTACGACTCCTCCACGCAGGACAGCATCGAGAAGTGGGCGACGGCGTGGGCCATCAGCATGGGCTACACCGATGATGCGAACGGCGTCTGGGCGTATGGGTACCCGCCGCAGAGCTACATCGATGCGGCGGCGGGCTGCCGCTGACCGCCGCCTGATACGGAAGAAGCCGCCGCGATCGCTCGCGACGGCTTCTTCGATGTCAGCCTCGAGGTCACTGCCCCCGACGCTCGCGCAGCTGCGTGAGCGCGTCGTCGAGCAGCTGGACGGCTTCCTCGTCCGTACGGCGTTCCTTCACGTAAGCGAGGTGCGTCTTGTACGGCTCCGCCTTCGCGAGCGCAGGAGGATTCTCCTTGTCGCGACCGGCGGGGAGCCCGGACTGCGGGTGGTCGATCGTCTCCGGGATCTCCTCTTCGGGGAGACCAGCGGCGAAGTAGCGGACGGTCTCGTTGCCGAGACCATCCCAGTAGGAGACCGCGATGCGGTCGGCGTGATAGCCGTGGTCCTGCTCCCCCATGGGGCCGGAGCCCACGCGGGTGCCACGGATCGCGTTTCCACCGGTAGCCATCAGATGACCTCGAATTTCGTGATGAGGCCCAGCGCGACGATGGAGACGAACCATGTCAGAGCCAGGACGACGGTGAAGCGGTTGAGGTTCCGCTCCGCAAGCCCGGACGAGCCGACCGCAGAGGTCATGCCCCCGCCGAACATGTCGGAGAGGCCGCCACCGCGGCCCTTGTGCAGGAGGATGAGGAGGGTCAGCAGAACGCTGGTGATGCCCAGCACGACCTGCAGGACGAACTCGAGAATTGCCACGAGAAAGAGCCTTTCGCTGGGGCCGGAGCGCCCCCGTAACGGTCAAGTATACGGTGCGGCGGGGCCGAAGCCCCGCCGCACTCACACGCCGACGTGCTTCTCGAAGCGGATGATCGCGGCGAACTCGTCCACGACGAGGCTCGCCCCGCCGACGAGTGCGCCGTCGACATCGGGCTCGCGCATGAAGCTGGCGATGTTTCCCGACTTCACGGAACCTCCATAGAGGATCCGCGTGCGCGCTGCCGCCTCGTCGCCGAGCACCTTCGCGATGACGGCGCGCAGAGCGGCGCAGACGTCTTGCGCCTGCTGAGGCGTCGCCGCCTGACCGGAGCCGATCGCCCACACGGGCTCGTACGCCACGACGATGTCCGCCTTCGGCGAGACCCCCTCGAGCGCTGCCTCGAGCTGCGACACCGGAACCGCGCTGGCACCGAACTTCTCGAGGTCGCCGGCCGTCTCGCCCACGCAGATGACCGGTACCAGGCCGTGCTTGAGCGCTGCCTTGACCTTGGCGGCCACGACATCGTCACCTTCGGAGTGGTACTCACGACGCTCGGAGTGGCCGATGATCACGTACTTCGCATCGAGCTTCGCCAGGAACGCTCCCGACACCTCGCCGGTGTACGCGCCCGAGTCATGTGCCGACACATCCTGCGCTCCGAGCGCGAACGGGATCTTGTCCGCGTCGATGAGGGTCTGCACGCTGCGGATGTCGGTGAACGGCGGGAACACCGCGACCTCGACGGATCCGTCCTCGTGCTTCGCATCCTTCAACGTCCAGTGCAGCTTCTGCACGAACGCGACCGCCTGCAGGTGGTCCAGGTTCATCTTCCAGTTTCCCGCGATCAGCGGGGTACGAGAGTTCACACCCATCCGAGGACCTCCAGCCCAGGTAGTTTCTTGCCCTCGAGGAACTCGAGGCTCGCGCCGCCACCGGTCGAGATGTGACCGAACTGGTCGTCGCTGAAGCCGAGCTGGCGCACGGCTGCAGCGGAGTCTCCCCCGCCGACGACGCTGAGGCCGTCGACCTCGGTGAGCGCTTGCGCGACGGTCTTGGTGCCCGCTGCGAAGGCAGGGAACTCGAACACGCCCATGGGGCCGTTCCAGAACACGGTCTTCGACCCGCGGATGACCTCGGCGAAGCGTGCCGCCGTCTCCGGACCGATGTCGAGCCCGATGCCGGAGGCACCGAACGGCGTCGACTCGATCGCGTCGGCTGCGGCGACCTCGTGCGCGGCGTCGGCGCCGAAGGACGCGGCCACCACGACGTCGGTGGGGAGCACGAGCTCCACGCCGCGCTCAGCCGCTTCCGCGATGTACCCGCGCACCGTGTCGAGCTGATCCTCTTCCAGAAGGCTCGAGGCGACGGCGTGCCCCTGGGCCTTGAGGAAGGTGAAGAGCATTCCGCCACCCACCAGGATCTTGTCCACGCGCGGGAGCAGGTGCGAGATGACGCCGAGCTTGTCGCTGACCTTCGAGCCGCCGAGCACGACCGCATAGGGGCGCTCGGGGTTCTCGGTCAGGCGGTCCAGCACGTCGAGTTCCGCGGCGATCAGCAGACCGGCCGCCGACGGGAGCAGCTCGGCGAGCTCGTAGACGCTGGCCTGCTTGCGGTGCACGACGCCGAACCCGTCGGAGACGAACACGTCCCCGAGTTCTGCGAGCTCGGCCGCGAAGGCAGCACGCTCGGCGGCGTCCTTCGAGGTCTCCCCCGGGTTGAACCGCAGGTTCTCGATCACGACGACCCCGCCGTCCTCGAGCGATGCCACGGCCTCCTTGGCGGATTCGCCGACCGTGTCGCGCGCGAACGCGACCGGGGCGCCGAGCAGCTCGGAGAGCCGCTGAGCCACCGGCCCGAGGCTGTACTGCGGGTCGGGCGCACCGTCGGGTCGGCCGAGGTGCGAGCACACCACAACACGGGCGCCCGCGTTGATGAGTGCATTGAGGGTCGGCAACGAGGCGCGGACACGGCCATCGTCCGTGATGATCCCATCCCGCAGGGGGACGTTGAGATCACAACGGACGATGACGCGCTTGCCCTCGAGCGACCCCAGGGTGTCCAGGGTGCGCAGAGTCATGTGTCTGAGCTTAGAGGCGCTCGGCCACGTACTCGGTCAGGTCGACGAGACGGTTGGAGTAGCCCCACTCGTTGTCGTACCAGCTGGACACCTTGATCAGGTTGCCGCTCACGTTGGTGAGCGTCGAGTCGAAGATCGACGAGTGCGGGTTGTGCACGATGTCGCTCGAGACGATCGGGTCCTCGTTGTACTGGAGGTAGCCCGCGAGACGGCCCTCGGCAGCAGCCTTCTTGTAGGCCTCGTTGACCTCGTCGACCGTCAGGTTCTCACGGTCGGTGATGAGGGTGAGGTCGACGATCGAGCCGGTGGGAACCGGAACACGGTACGACGAACCGCTCAGCTTGCCCTGGAGCTCAGGGAGCACCTCGCCGATGGCCTTGGCCGCACCGGTCGAGGCCGGGGTGATGTTGATCGCAGCGGCACGGGCACGACGGAGGTCGCTGTGCGGGCCGTCCTGCAGGTTCTGGTCTGCGGTGTACGCGTGCGCGGTCATCATGAAACCGCGGTCGATGCCGAACGCGTCGTTGAAGACCTGAGCCAGCGGCGCGAGGCAGTTCGTGGTGCAGGACGCGTTGGAGATGATGTGGTCGGTCTCCGGGTTGTACGTGTCCTCGTTCACGCCCATGACGAACGTGCCGTCGACGCCCGTACCGGGAGCCGAGATGAGGACCTTGTTCGCGCCGGCCTCGATGTGCTTCTTGGCGAGCTCGGCCTTGGTGAAGAAGCCGGTCGACTCGATCACGATGTCGACGCCCAGCTCGCCCCACGGGAGGCCTGCGGGGTCGCGCTCGGCGAACGCCTTGATGGTCTTGCCGTTGACGGTGATGCTCTCGTCGTCGTAGCTGATCTCGGCGTCGAGGACGCCGCCCACCGAGTCGTACTTCAGCAGGTGCGCCAGGGTCTTGTTGTCGGTGAGGTCGTTGACGGCGACGATCTCAAGGTCTGCTCCCTGCGCGAGAGCCGCGCGGAAGTAGTTGCGTCCGATGCGGCCGAAGCCGTTGATACCGATCTTGACAGACACTCAGGTCTCCCTGTTTCTCGTGCATCGCACGCGGCTTTCCAGCGAGCGTGAGGTGCGGGGTTTTTTGGCTGAGAGGGCGTCCCGACGAGCCGTGGCCCGTCGGGACGCGACCCGATTACGACAGTACCAGCAGGCCGTTCGTCTGCTGACGGGCGACCTCGAGGCGCTGGGCGACGTTCTCCCAGTTGGCGATGTTCCACGCGGCCTTGACGTAGTCGGCCTTCACGTTGAGGTAGTCGAGGTAGAAGGCGTGCTCCCACATGTCGAGCTGGAACAGCGGGATGGTGCCCTGCGCCGTGTTCGACTGCTGGTCGAAGAGCTGCTGGATGATGAGGCGCGAGCCGATCGAGTCCCAGCTGAGCACCGCCCAGCCGGAGCCCTGGATTCCGGTGGCCGCGGCGGTGAAGTGCGCCTGGAACTTCTCGAACGAGCCGAAGTACTCATCGATCGCGGCCTTCAGCTCGCCCTCGGGCTGACCTCCGCCGTTCGGCGACAGGTTGGTCCAGAAGATCGAGTGGTTGACGTGACCGCCGAGGTTGAAGGCGAGGTCCTTCTCGAGCTTGTTCACGTTCGCGAGGTTGCCGCTCTCGCGAGCCTCGGCGAGCTGCTCGAGAGCGGTGTTCGCGCCGGCGACGTAGGTCGCGTGGTGCTTGTCATGGTGCAGCTCCATGATCTTGCCGCTGATGTGCGGCTCGAGGGCTGCGAAGTCGTAGGGAAGGTCGGGGAGCGTGTAGGTCGCCATATCGCTTTCATCCAATCCGCGCCGCGCCGCGGCGCTTGCCGATCCTCCGCGCCGCCGATGTGCGGCGTAGAGCGGACGTGATTCATCCTACTGACGACAACGCGGCCACGGCCCCGATCCTTCCGCCGTATGACGAAGACCCGCCGTCCGGATGCCGGACGACGGGCCTTGGTCGAGGATGCGGATCAGACGTCGAGTCCGACGGGGACGGCGGCTTCCGTTCCGGGAATGCCCTCCTGCTGCGCGCGCTTGTCCGCCATCGCCAGCAGGCGACGGATGCGACCGGCGACGGCGTCCTTCGTCAGTGGCGGGTCGGCATGGTGTCCCAGCTCGTCGAGGCTGGCATCACGGTGCGCGAGACGAAGCTCGCCCGCCACCTTCAGATGATCGGGGACCTCGTCGGCCAGGATCTCGAGGGCACGCTCGACACGCGCGCACGCGGCAACGGCGGCCTGTGCGGAACGGCGCAGGTTCGCGTCGTCGAAGTTCACCAGACGGTTGACGCCGGCCCTGACCTCGCGGCGCTGGCGGAGCTCCTCCCAGGCGATCGCGGTCTTCTGCGCTCCCATCTCGTTCAGGATGGTGCGGATGGCCTCGCCTTCGCGCACGACCACGCGCGGCATACCGCGCACCTCACGGGCCTTCGCGGCCACCCCGAGTCGATGCGCGGCGCCGACGAGAGCCATGGCCGCCTCCGAGGACGGGCAGACGACCTCGAGCATGGCGGAGCGTCCTGGCTCGCTCAGGCTGCCGGCCGCGAGGAACGCGCCGCGCCACAAGCCGGCGACCTCGGCCCGGGAACCGGTGGTGAGCCGGTTGGGAAGCCCACGGACGGGCCGTCGACGCTGATCGAGCAGACCCGTCTGACGGGCCAGGGTCTCCCCCTGCGCGATCACCCGCACAGCCCAGCGTGCACCGTCGTTCGCGGTGCTCGACTGCACCTGGGCGATCTCCGGGCGCACGCCGTAGATCTCAGCGAGGTCGCGGGCGACGCGTCGTGCGAGAGTCTCGGCATCCACCTCGGCCTCCACGGCCACACGGCCGGCGATCGAATGCAGACCACCGGCGAACCGGAGTATGGCGGTCACTTCCGCGACTCGCACCGTCGGGGGTGCGTTGCGGATGCTGACCAGCTCGGCCTTGACGTCGGTGGTTAGTGCCACGACACTCCTTCACGTTCACGCGCCGGATCGCGACGCAAACGTCCAGCTTACTCGGCCGGACGGCCCGCTACTCTCGGCCCAGGTCCCGGTGACGGACGTTCACGGCCACTCCGGGGATCGCAGCGAGGCGGCGCGCCAGCTCTTCCGACATCGCCACGGAACGGTGCTTCCCGCCGGTGCAGCCGATAGCGATCGTCGAGTGGCTCTTGTTCTCGCGCTGGTATCCCTCGAGCACGGGCACCAGCGCCTTCGAATAGGAGTCCAGGAACTCCATCGCGCCTTCGCGGGAGAGGACGTACTCGCGCACGGGCTCGTCCTGTCCCGTCTGACCGCGCAGCTCCTCGTTCCAGAACGGGTTCGGCAGGAATCGCATGTCTGCCACGATGTCGACGTCGGTCGGAAGCCCGTACTTGAATCCGAAGCTCAGCAACGTGACCCGATGCCGCGCCTCGCCCTCTGCCGAGAAGATGTCGGAGACGTGCGTGGCGAGCTGGTGGATGTTGAGCATCGAGGTGTCGATCACCAGGTCCGCGCCTTCGCGGATCGGGGCGAGGCGCTCACGCTCGGTACGGATGCCGTCGAGCAGAGTCCCCTCCCCCTGCAACGGATGCGGTCTGCGCACGGACTCGAATCGACGCACCAGCACGTCGTCCGACGCGTCGAGGAACAGCACGCGGACGGAGCCACGGGAACGCAGCGCACGCGCCACACCGGGGAAGTCGTCGAAGAGGTTGCGTCCACGGACGTCCACGACGGCGGCGACCTTGGGCAGCGCCGTGCCACCCATGTCGGTCAGATCGAGCAGAGGACGCAGGATCTGCGGGGGCAGATTGTCGACCACGTACCAGCCGAGGTCCTCGAGTGCGTTCGCCACCGTCGTCCGACCCGCGCCGGACATTCCCGTGACGATGAGGAACTCGCCCTTTTCCCCGTCAGACATCGCTCAGTGCTCCCTCTCCCCCTCGACCTCCAGCCTAGCGAGTGGAGAGGTGCGTGTGGATGTTCTGGGCGAGCACGGGACCGATCCCCTGGACCTCTTCGATCTGCCCCGGTTCTGCCGCGCGAAGAGCGGTGACCGAGCCGAAGTGCTTGAGCAGCACCTTGATGCGCGCGGCACCCAGCCCGGGAACCTCGGCGAGGACGGAGCCGATGTCGTTCCGCCGTTTCTTGCGCTGATGCGTGATCGCGAACCGGTGTGCCTCGTCGCGAAGCCGCTGCAACAGGTAGAGGGCTTCGCTCGTGCGCGGCAGGATCACCGGGAAGTCCTCGCCGGGAAGCCAGACTTCTTCGAGTCGCTTCGCTATGCCGCACACCGCGATCTCGGTGTGTCCCGCATCACGGAGCGCCCTGGCCGCCGCTTCGACCTGAGGCTGTCCGCCGTCGACGAGAAGCAGCTGCGGTGGATACGCGAAGCGGGGCTTCCGACGTGCTGTCGCCTCGCCGACGTCTTCCCCGACGACCTCGTCTGTCGTCGGGTCGATGGCCTCCGGCTCTTCGGGTCGGTCGAGGTAGGCCAAGCGACGACGGAGCACCTGATACATCGAGTCGGTGTCATCCGTGGTCTCGGCGATGTTGAACGAGCGGTACTGGTCCTTGCGGGGAAGGCCGTCCTCGAACACCACCATCGAGGCGACGACATTCGTGCCGCCGAGGTGCGAGATGTCGAAGCACTCGATCCGCAGCGGCGCTTCGTCCATCCCGAGCGCCTCCTGCAGGTCAGTGAGAGCCTGCGTGCGGGCGACGTAGTCGGTCGTGCGCCGTGTCTTGTGACGGATCAACGCCTGCTGTGCGTTCAAGGTCGCCGTGCGCATGAGATCTGCGCGTTGGCCGCGTTGCGCCACCGCGATCTCGACCTTCTTACCGCGGCGTTCACGCAGCCACAGCTCGAGCTCCGCGGCGTCGTCGGGCAGCGTGGGCACCAGGATACGCCGCGGCACGTCCTGCGCTTCGCCGTAGGCCTGCTGGAGAACCTGCTCGACGAGTTCGCCGCTGGAGATGTCGATCTCCTTCTCGATCGTCAGAGCACGCACACCACGGACCCTGCCGCCGCGGATGACGAAGTGCTGCACCGCCGCCGCCAACTCGTCCTCGGCGATGCCGAACAGGTCGGCGTCCTCATCACTGGGGAGCACGAGTGCACTCTTGCCCAGCACAGCTTCGATGGCCGAGAGCTTGTCCCGATACTTGGCTGCGGCCTCGTAGTCCATCGCCGCCGACGCGGCCAGCATCCGCTTCGTGAGCTCGCGCGTGAAGCGCTCATCACCACCGGCCATGAAGGCGACGAAGTCGTCGACCATGGCACGGTGCTCCTCGATGCTCACCGTCATCGAGCACGGACCACCGCACTTGCCGATCTGGCCGGGGAAGCACGGCCTGCCCGTCTGCATGGCGCGACGGTAGCTGGAGTCACTGCAGGTGCGGATCGGGAACGCCTTGATCATCAGGTCGATCGTCTCGTGCACGGCCCACACCTTCGGGAAAGGGCCGAAGTAGCGAGCGCCGGGGATCTTCCGGTTGCGCGTAACGATCACACGCGGTGCTTCGTCTGCGAGCGTGACAGCCATGAAGGGATAGGACTTGTCGTCCTTGTACCGCACGTTGAAGGGCGGATCGAACTCCTTGATCCACATGTACTCGAGCTGGAGCGAGTCGACATCGGTCGGGACCACCGTCCACTCGACGGACGACGCCGTCGTGACCATGCGTCGGGTCCGCTCGTGCAGGGTCCGCAGCGGCGCGAAGTAGTTCGACAGCCGCTGCCGGAGGTTCTTCGCCTTCCCCACGTAGAGCACGCGACCGGCCGAGTCGCGGAACCGGTACACGCCGGGGTCGGTGGGTATCTCTCCGGCCCGCGGCTTGTACGGCAACACGTCGGCCATCAGCTGGCCTTCCGCGCGGAGCGCCCCTCACCCAGGATCTCGGCGAGGAAGAGACCGGTGTGGCTCTCCTCGACGCGCGCGATCTGCTCCGGGGTACCCGTGGCGACGATCTGTCCGCCGCCCGAACCGCCCTCAGGGCCGAGATCGATCACCCAGTCCGCGGACTTGATCACGTCGAGGTTGTGCTCGATCACGATGACCGTGTTGCCCTTGTCGACCAGTCCGTTGAGCACTTCGAGGAGCTTGCGGACGTCTTCGAAGTGCAGACCCGTCGTCGGCTCGTCGAGCACGTAGATGCTGCGTCCATTGCTGCGTCGCTGGAGCTCGGTCGCGAGCTTGACGCGCTGCGCCTCACCACCGGACAGGGTCGTCGCCGACTGGCCGAGTCGCACGTACCCGAGCCCGACGTCGACGAGCGTCTTCATGTAGCGGTGGATCGCCTGGATCGGCTCGAAGAACTCGGCTGCCTCCTCGATCGGCATCTCGAGCACCTCGGCGATGTTCTTGCCCTTGTAGTGCACGGCGAGCGTGTCGCGGTTGTAGCGCTTGCCGTGGCAGACCTCGCAGTCGACGTACACGTCGGGCAGGAAGTTCATCTCGATCTTGATCGTGCCGTCGCCTGAGCAGGCCTCGCACCGGCCGCCCTTGACGTTGAAGCTGAAGCGTCCGGGCTGGTAACCGCGGACCTTCGCTTCGGGCGTCTCGCTGAACAGGGTGCGGATGCGGTCGAACACTCCCGTGTACGTGGCCGGGTTCGACCTCGGGGTGCGACCGATCGGGGCCTGATCGACGTGCACGACCTTGTCGAGGTTGTCGAGTCCGGTGACCCGCGTGTGCTTGCCGGGGACGGTTCTCGCACCGTTCAGCCGCGACGCCAGCACCTGGTACAGGATGTCGTTGACGAGAGACGACTTCCCGGAGCCGCTGACCCCGGTGACTGCGGTGAGGACGCCGAGCGGGAAGTCTGCGGTGACATTGCGGAGGTTGTTCGCCCGAGCGCCCACGACGCTCAGCATCCGCTTCTTGTCGATCTTCCTGCGCTTCTTCGGCATGGGGATCTCACGACGGCCGGACAGGTACTCCCCGGTCATGGATTCCGTGTCGGCGAGCAGGGCGGAGTACGGTCCGGAATGGACCACCGCACCGCCGTTGACGCCCGCGCCGGGGCCGATGTCGACGACCCAGTCCGCTGCTTCGATCGTCTCTTCGTCGTGCTCCACCACGATCAGCGTGTTGCCGAGGTCGCGCAGCGTGAGCAGCGTCTCGATCAGACGGCGGTTGTCGCGCTGATGCAGACCGATCGACGGCTCGTCCAGGACATAGAGGACTCCGGTCAGTCCGGAGCCGATCTGCGTCGCGAGACGGATGCGCTGCGCCTCACCACCGGACAGCGACCCCGCCGAGCGGCTGAGGTTGAGGTAGGACAGACCCACCTGCAGCAGGAAATCGAGACGAAGGCGGATCTCACGCAGCACCTGAGCCGCGATCTTGGCTTCACGCTCGGTGAGTGTGAGCGTCTCCATGAAGGCACGCGCGTCGGCCAGGCTCAGGTGCGAGACCTCGGCGATCGAGTGCCCGTGCACCTGCACCGCGAGGACCTCGGGCTTGAGCCTGTCGCCGTCGCACACGGGGCACGGCACCTCGCGGAGGTACTCGCCCCAGCGGTTGCGCTGGTTGTCCGATTCGGCCTGCAGGTACTGGCGCTCGATGTAGGGCACCACACCCTCGAAGCCCGAGGTGTAGCGCATCTCGCGACCGTAGCGGTTCTTCCACTTCACGGAGACCTTGTAGTTCTCGCCACGCAGCACAGCGTTCTGCACATCGGAATGCAGTTCACGCCACGGAGTGTCCAACGAGAAGTCGAGGTCGTTCGACAGTCCCTCGAGCAGCCGCTCGTAGTACTGGAACAGCCCCTTGCCCTGCGTGGTCCACGGGATGATGACGCCCTCGCGGATCGACAGGTCTTCGTCACCGAGCATCAGGTCGACGTCGACGGACATGCGCGTGCCGAGGCCGGAGCATGCGGGACAGGCTCCGAACGGCGCGTTGAACGAGAACGTGCGCGGTTCGATCTCGGTGAGCGTGAGAGCGTGGCCGTTCGGACAGGCGAGCTTCTCGGAGAAGGTCTGCCAGGCGTCGTCGCCCTCGCCGTCGACGTAGTTGATCTGCACCACACCGCCGGCGAGTCCCAGCGCAGTCTCGACCGAGTCGGTCACGCGTCCGAGGATGTCGTCGGATGCGACCAGGCGGTCGACCACCACGGCGATGTCGTGCTTGTAGCTCTTCTTGAGCGTGGGAGGCTCGGCCAGCTGGATGAGGTCGCCGTCGACGATCGCGCGTGAGTACCCCTTCGCGCCCAGTTCCCGGAAAAGGTCGACGAACTCGCCCTTCTTCTGCGAGACGATCGGCGCGACCACCTGATACCGCGTGCGCTCGGGGAGCTCCATGAGCTGATCCGCGATCTGCTGCACCGTCTGACGCTGGATCCGCTCGCCGCACTCAGGGCAGTGCGGGATGCCGATGCGCGCCCAGAGCAGTCGCATGTAGTCGTAGATCTCGGTGATCGTGCCGACCGTGGACCGCGGGTTGCGGTTGGTCGACTTCTGGTCGATCGAGACGGCGGGGCTCAGCCCTTCGATGAAATCGACGTCGGGCCGATCGACCTGACCGAGGAACTGGCGCGCGTACGCGCTCAGCGATTCGACATAGCGGCGCTGCCCCTCGGCGAAGATCGTGTCGAACGCGAGGCTGGACTTTCCCGATCCGGACAGACCGGTGAACACGACGAGCGAGTCGCGGGGAATGTCGATGTCGACGTTCTTGAGATTGTGGACGCGGGCACCGCGGACACTGAGTTTTCCGGGGGAGGCAACGGGGACGATGGGCACCGGACAAGTCTACGAGGGGCCACGGACATTGGCTCCGTCGTGCCGCACCGCGATGCTCTCCCCCTCCACCCGTTCGGACTCTCGGGGGTGAGCGTCCGCTCTCCGGGCGGCGTGCAGGGCCAGCAGAACTCCGACGGCGAGCGCCGCGGCGGCGAGCGGTGCGAGCGGGGTGAGGCCGTGCACGACATCCGAAGGCGCGAGCAGCCACACGCCGAACACGACGGGCTGCGCCAGCAGCTGGATGACGAGGAGACGCGCGAGACTCGACCCCAGAACGGGAAGCGCGACACGCGAGGAGATCGGGATCACCAGGCTCAACGATCCGAGCACGTGGATCGCATGCACGAGCAGCACTGCCAGAGCGGTGCGCCCCGGATCCGGGTCCGTCAGGAGAATGCCGAACACGAGGCATGCGGCTGCCAGCCAGGCGGCCAGGGAACGTTGGAGCACGACGGCGAGCGCTGCGGCGATCACGGCGACGCCCTGCCACAACGGGAAGGGGACGAGCACGAGCGCCCCTCCCCACGCGATACCCACCACCAGCAGTCGGACGACGACCCCCGGAACGGCCGCCCGCACCCGGAACGATCGGAGTCGGCGCCTCACCTCCGTACCATCCGCATCCGTTGCTGGCGAAGAGCCGCGAGCCTCATCGCGACGTCGGCATCGGAATCCGTCCATCTGACGACCTCGACGCCGGCGTGCTCGAGCTCGACGAGGATGTCGGAGCGCTCCGCCAGCAGGGTGCGCAACGCGATGCGCTGTTCACGCGTGAGTCGGCTCTCCTCCGGTGCAGGGAGGACGTCGACGGCCACCACGGCGTGGCCTGACGCCCGCCAGCGAGTGACCAGCTGAGCGGCGGCGCCGTCGAAGAACGTCGAGAGCACGAAGATGATGGAACCCGGCGGCACGACCGGCGACCGGCGATACCGGGGGTCGCCCTCACTCTGACCCGTCGCCGCGATCACGTCGCGAAGGCGGGCGAGGTGACGCGGGCCGCCGCCGGCGGGAAGGCTCCGGCCGCCGGGCGACAGTGCGTGGTACGACACGCGATCGCCGACGCCGATCGCAGCGGTCGCGATCGACAGCGCGGCTTCGCGGGCGTGGTCCAGGGAGGTGACACCCGATCGGTCGGCGTCGTCCGTTCCCCAGGATGCGACGACCGTTCCCAGGTCCTCTGCGGTGTCGATCGCGATCACCACCGATGAGTCGCTGAGGGCGGCGGTGCGTCGCACGAGCAGGTCGCCGGGTCGACGGGCGGCGCGCGCGGTCGCCCGCCAGTCGACACGACGCAGCTCGTCACCGGGGGCGAACGGATGGATGTCTCGGAAATCGCCGCCCTGTCCGGGCCGAGACCCCTCGTGGGCGCCGTGCAGGCCCGTGAGCCGTGGCGCGACCGGCAGCTGCCCGATGCGCTCCTGCCTCGGTGGCGTGTGCCACTCCAGCGCGACGCGGGGTGCCGGCTCCGACACCCAGGCGCCGTCGAGAGCCACTCCTCGGGCCGTCAC
The DNA here is from genome assembly GCF_013410135.1 of Microbacterium sp. JAI119. Taxonomy (NCBI): domain Bacteria; kingdom Bacillati; phylum Actinomycetota; class Actinomycetes; order Micrococcales; family Microbacteriaceae; genus Microbacterium; species Microbacterium sp. JAI119. The sequence continues at coordinate 127,273 of NZ_JACCCK010000005.1, read as the reverse complement.
GCCGAGGAGCTCGACAGGACCAGAGTGCTGCAGCCGGTTGCGCGATGTCAGGATGGAGCGCCCCGGCAACACGTCGGCGACCCCGGACCGCCGTTCCTCCTGGTCGACCGCGACCTGGAGCCAGCCGGTGTCGAGGTCGGCGCCCACCGCCCCCACCACATCCGACGAAGGGGCGGAACCCTCCGGCCGTGCCCGCAGCTCGATCGACAGCACGCCGTCGTGGGGACGGCGCAGCAGTACCCACACCGTCGCCAGTGCGAGCGGGAGACCGATACCGACCACATCGGGCCGAGAGAACACGAGGCCGGCGGCTGCGACGATCGCGGAACCCGCGAGTCCTATCGCGATCACAGGCGTCCGACTCCAGCGCACATGCGAGCGCGCCGTGACGCGGACCGACTCTGTCACCGTACCGCAGCCACTGTCGGAGGAACCGGAGTCACGTCGACCACCGTCGCGACGACGGAACGAGGATCCACTCCCTGGGCCCAGGCCTGCGGCGTCAGCGTGAGTCGGTGAGCGAGGACGGACCCCGCGATGCGCTTGATGTCGTCCGGTCGGACGTAGTCGCGATCATCCAGGGCGGCGAGCGCTCGGCCGAGCAGGACGAGAGCCTGTGATCCCCGAGGAGAGGCGCCGACGGCGACGTGCGCCGCGTCCCGGGTGGCCCTCGTCAGCTCGACGCAGTACCTCGCGACATCGGCATCGACGTGGATCCGTTCGACCGCCGCCTGGATCGCGAGGAGCCCTGCTCCGTCGACGACGGACTCGACGGAGGCATCCGGGCTCTGCCGTCTCACGCGGTCGAGGATGATGCGGGTCTCGTCCTCCGGCACGGGGTAGCCGACCGCGAGCCGCACCATGAAGCGGTCGAGCTGCGCCTCGGGAAGCGTGTACGTTCCCTCGTACTCGATGGGATTCGACGTGGCGATCACATGGAAGGGACGCGGCAGGGCGAAGCTGTTGCCCTCGACCGTCACCTGACGCTCCGCCATCGCCTCCAGCATCGCCGACTGCGTCTTCGGCGTAGTGCGGTTCACCTCGTCGGCAAGGAGCAATCCGGTGAAGATCGGCCCCGGCCGGAACACGAACTCGCCGGTGGCCGGTGCGTAGACGTAGGAGCCCGTGACATCCCCGGGAAGCATGTCAGGGGTGCACTGCAGACGTCGGAAGTCGAGGCCGAGCGCCGAAGCCAGGCTCCGCGCGGCGAGTGTCTTGCCGAGGCCCGGGACGTCTTCGAACAGCACATGGCCGCCAGCGAGGATCGCGGCGAGGGCGATCGTGAGAGGCTCGTCCATCCCGACGACGGCTCCACGGACGCTGTCGAGCACCCGACGCCCGGTCTCGGCGATCTGCGTGGTCTCCTGGCTGGTCATCCGGGCTCCTCCATGTCGTTGGGGATTCTGTCGATCGCATCGAGCACCATCTCGATGTCGGTGCGCTGCACTTCGCGACGGTGCAGGGCGTCCCGCACCCCCTCGCCGAGGAGTGCGTCGATGCGTGCGTGCTGTGCGGGGTCCTCGAGGTCGAGACCGTGCAGGGCGAGGCGTCTTCGCAGCACCGCCTGCACGCGACGCACGACGACGTGGCCGGCGACCCCCGTGCGGGTGTTGATCGCCCATGCCATGCGGGAGACCTCAGAGCCGTGCGAACTGCGGCTCGGCGCTTCCGGAGGCCACTCGGGTCCGACCTCGATGAACTCCTGACGACAGGCGAAGACCACCGCGAGGGCGAGGATCATCCAGGCGAGCACGAACGGCTCGGGGAACCCCAGCTGTCCGAGCAGGAGGAGGACGCCCGCGGCGCCGATGACACCGACGCTCACGACGAGGACCTGTCTCTTCATCGCCACCCCTCCTGGATGCCGCGAAGACACTCGGCAGCTCGGGCACGATCGTCTTCGTTGGCATCGTGACCGCCGAAGCGGACGCGTTCGTAGAGGCCCAGCAGGGTGACGACGTCGTCGGTGATCCCGGCGCGTCTGCCGATGATGCGCACGGTGAACTCTGAGGGCGTCTCGTTGACACCGCGCCCCGCACCGGCATCCGCCGCGGATTCCTCCAGCCCCACCCACGCCGCGATGATGCTGTCGCCGGGTCGGGACCGGTCATCGACCGTCCGCAGCGCCTCCGCGATGCCGCGCCGGATCGTCGCCTCGTCCGGGTCGCCCCCGGCTGCAGGCACTGCGACGACGTGTGCATCCAAGGCCGACGCCGTTCGGCGCGCGAGAGGACGGTCGCGCCAGAGGCCGACGAGGTAGCGGATCAGGAGGCGGGCGCCGAAGAACACCATCGCGAGCACGGCGGCGAGGACGAGCGCGGCGAGGACGTATCCGATGATCGCGAGCAGCGGAGAGTCCTCCGGTGGATCCATCGGAGGGGGTGCGGTCTCCGCCGGCGCCGTCGGCCCCGTGCCCTCGCCGGCCCGTGGTTCGGCATCGGCGAGCCATCCCCCGAACTGCGGAAGCCCCTGCGCCGCTGCAGCGAACATGATCGTCGCGAAGAAGCCGGCGATCGCGACGAGCGGAAGCAGCAGCATCCGTGGGCGATTCGACCTGGCAGTCTCATGCACCGGGACCGAGGGCTCGGAGCGGGACATGCCCCCACCCTAGGGGCTGCGTCTCCCCCGGACCGCCATCACCTCCGGCAGAGCCGGACGCCGACGACAGGTCAGCCGAGGTCGGGACGGCGCCCGGCGAACGGGCCCAGACCGTCGCGGAGCGCCGCGATCTCGTCGATTCCCATACCGACCGCGGCCATCACCTGGTGCGGAACCTCCACCGCGCGCTCGCGTAGCGCAGCGCCCGCCGACGTCAGAGTGATCTCGAGTCGCCGCTCGTCCTCGGTGCTTCGCTGACGCGCGACCAGCCCGTCCGCCTCGAGCCTCTTCACCAGCGGGGATGCGGTCGCGGGCTCCATGGCCAGGTCGACGGCCAGGTCATTCAGCGTGCGAGGAGCTCGTTCCCAGAGCGCCAGCATGACGAGGTACTGCGGGTGCGTCAGGCCGAGTGGCTCGAGGATCGGTCGATACAGGGCGACGACGTTGCGCGCCGCTGTCACCAGGGCGAAGCAGAGCTGGTTCTCGAGCCGGAGCAGGTCGTCGGTGGGGGTCACAAGGGAGACTATACATCTGCACTAATAGTTAGTACACTAATCAACATGGCACAGGACTCCGACCGCCCGCCCCTCCGCACTCGCATCCGCGAAGCAGGAGGACTGTACTCCTGGGTGAACACGAACCTCATCCGGTTCGCAGGACCCGCCTCCGTCGGCCCGTACGAGAAGACGCCCCCACCCAGCGCGGCCGAGCGGGCCGAACGCGCCTGCCCTCTCTGCGGGGCTCCGATGACGCAGCACGAGATCGACCGCTCCGGACCCAAGACGCTGGTGCACTGCCCCTAGGGCGAGCGGCCGTCCGCGCCCTGGCACGCGATCGTTGAGAGCGCGGGGATCCGTGTCAGCCCTGCTCCGAGCTCTCCGCCCTCGAAACGGCGGACTCTCGAGCGACATCCAGCCAGAACATGAGCGCTGTGTCGTCTTCGATCGCCGTCTGCGAAACGTCGAGCCACCCCGAACTCATGGTGCGCGCCCCCATCACTGCGCGTGCCGCGCCTGGCTCGGTGAGCAGCGCGGCGCCGTCCTCATCCGCCACACGGACCAGCAGCACTCCCCCAGGACGCGCGCCCACCAGGATGTGCCCGTCGTCGAGGAACGCTCTCGTGCCGAACATGCGCCGCTCTTCGATCTCCGTGTCTGCTCCGAGCAACGCGCGCACACGATCCGCCAGCTCGTTCCCCGCAGCGTCCATCGTTGGTCCCCGCTTACGCGTGTCCGGCGCGCTCCATGGCGCGGAGTTCCTTCTTGAGATCCTGCACCTCGTCGCGCAGACGCCCGGCGAGCTCGAACTTGAGCTCCGCCGCAGCCGCGAGCATCTGGTCGGACAGATCCTGGATGGTGGCCTCGAGCTGCTGCGCGCCCTCGGCGGCGATCCCGGTACGACGCAGGTTGGGCGTCGGCGATTTGCCCTTGCCCGTCGCGCGGCCACGACCCGACAGCATCTCCGCCGTGTCTGCACCTTCACGGGCCAGCACCTCGGTGATGTCAGCGATGCGCTTGCGGAGCGGCTGCGGATCGATGCCGTTCTCCTTGTTGTACGCGACCTGCTTCTCCCGACGTCGGTCGGTCTCCTCGATCGCCTTCGTCATGGAGTCGGTCATCTTGTCGGCATACATGTGCACTTCACCGGACACGTTTCGTGCCGCACGGCCGATGGTCTGGATCAGAGACGTACCCGAGCGCAGGAACCCCTCCTTGTCGGCGTCGAGAATCGCCACAAGGGAGACCTCTGGAAGGTCGAGGCCCTCGCGCAGGAGGTTGATACCCACGAGAACGTCGTACACGCCAGCGCGCAGCTCACTGAGCAGCTCGACGCGGCGCAGCGTGTCGACATCGGAATGCAGGTAGCGGACACGCACACCGTGCTCGCCGAGGAAGTCGGTGAGCTCCTCGGCCATCTTCTTGGTGAGAGTCGTGACAAGCACACGCTCGTCGCGCTCGACCCGCACGCGGATCTCCTCGAGCAGGTCGTCGATCTGCCCCTTCGACGGCTTCACCACGATCTCCGGGTCGACGAGGCCGGTCGGGCGGATGATCTGCTCGACGACGCCGTCGGCGATCCCCATCTCGTACTTCCCGGGAGTGGCCGAGAGGTACACCGTCTGTCCGATGCGGTTCTTGAACTCGTCCCAGCGCAGCGGACGGTTGTCCATCGCGCTCGGAAGACGGAACCCGTGGTCGACCAGCGTCCGCTTGCGGGATGCGTCGCCCTCGTACATCGCGCCGATCTGCGGCACCGTCACGTGCGACTCGTCGATCACGAGCAGGAAGTCGTCGGGGAAGAAGTCGAGCAGCGTGTGCGGAGGCTCGCCCGGCATGCGACCGTCCATGTGACGCGAGTAGTTCTCGATGCCGGAGCAGAAGCCCAGCTGCTGGAGCATCTCCAGGTCGAAGGTCGTGCGCATGCGCAGACGCTGCGCCTCGAGGAGCTTGCCCTGACGTTCGAACTCGGCGAGGCGCTCTTCCAACTCGTGTTCGATCGTGCCGATGGAGCGCTGGATGACGTCGGTACCGGCCACATAGTGCGATGCCGGGAAGATCGGCACGGCGTCGAGCTTCTCGATGACCTCGCCGGTCAGCGGATGCAGCGAGTACAGCGCCTCGATCTCGTCACCGAACAGCTCGATGCGGATGGCGTGCTCTTCGTAGACGGGGATGATCTCGATGGTGTCTCCGCGCACACGGAAGTTGCCCCGCGAGAAGTCGACATCGTTACGGTTGTACTGCATGGCGATGAACTGACGGATGAGCGCATCGCGGTCATAGCGCTCCCCCACCTGGAGGGCGACCATGGCCCGCAGATACTCTTCCGGCGCCCCGAGTCCGTAGATGCAGGACACTGTGGAGACCACGATGACATCGCGTCGGCTCAACAGCGAGTTGGTCGTCGAATGCCGCAGTCGCTCGACTTCGGAGTTGATCGAGGAGTCCTTCTCGATGAAGGTGTCGGTCTGCGGTACGTACGCCTCCGGCTGGTAGTAGTCGTAGTACGAGACGAAGTACTCGACCGCGTTGTTGGGCATGAGCTCGCGGAACTCGTTCGCGAGCTGGGCGGCGAGGGTCTTGTTGTGCGCGAGCACGAGCGTGGGACGCTGGACCTGTTCGACCAACCAGGCCGTCGTGGCGGACTTGCCGGTACCCGTCGCGCCGAGAAGCACCACGTCTGTCTCACCGGCATTGATGCGCGCCGCCAGATCGGCGATGGCCTTCGGCTGGTCTCCGGCCGGCTCATACTCGCTGATGACCTCGAAGGGGCGGACACTGCGCGTGGGTTGCATACCTCCAGCGTATGCCGCCCCTCCGACATCGAGGCCGTCGCGCAGGATCAGCCTCGCACGGGAGTCCACACGTACGGCGTTGTCGTCGACACCTTCACCAGTCCCGACCGCTCCAGGATCGGGCGCGAGAACTCAGTGGAATCGGAGTGGAGGTAGCGGACCCCACGCGCGATAGCCGAGCGCGCCCGCTCCGCCGTGAGAGCGCGGTAGATGCCGCGGCCTCGCCACTCCGGGAGCGTCGCACCGCCCCAGAGACCGGCGAACTCGGTGCCGGCCACCGGCTCGAGCCTCCCGGCGCTGATCACCTCGTCGTCCACGACAGCGATCCACAGCTCCGCCGAAGGGTCTTCGCGCAGGTGCACGACGAGCTCCTCCGACCTCGAACGCCAGTCGGGGTCATCGAAGACGCGGCCCTGCATCTCACCCGCCGCGAACACGTCGGCATCACTACGGCTCCGCCTGATCCTGACGTGCTCAGGAACGTCGACGTGCCGCGCGAGCGGGCGTGCCTCACCGATCATGATGGATTCCGGCTCCTCCGGCACGAAGTCGCGAGCGACAAGAGCGTCGTGCAGGCCGGGGGCACGATCGTGACCGCGGGTCTTCCACTCGACCGACCTCACCTCCGGACGCCCCGCGAAGTGGTCGGCCGCCGCGTCGACCAACAGCGCGACGTCGTCCGCATCCACGTCGCCGAGCTCGGCATACGTGACGAAGCCGCGTCCGCCGGGGAACGTCGCCATCAGGAGCGGTCCGTGCGCCGCCGCGTTCGATGCCCCCGCGATCTCGGGATGTGTGCGGAGCTGACGGTCGTACGCTTCCAGGAACTGCAGCTGCATGATGAGATCCTCTCAGACGGCGGGGCGGCCGCTCTCGGCACCACGGAGAGCGGCGACCGCCGCGAGCGCGGCAGCACCGCACATCGCGACGATGACGGCGACGAACCAGCCCCAGGTCGTCGAACCGAACACGAGACCGAGCAGCCACCCGAACACACTCGACCCGGCGTAGTAGGCGAAGTAGTACAGCGAGGATGCCTGTGCCCTGCTGGCGGGGTCGGCCGCGACGGGCGTCCACCCCGAGGCGATGGCGTGCGCGCCGAAGAACCCGGCGGTGAACAGCACGAGCCCGGCCAGGACGACGCCGGCCACCGGAAGCAGCAGCAGTGCGGCACCCACGGCCATCACTCCGATCGAGGAGAGCAGGACCAGGAATCGCCCGGCCCGCGAGGCGAGCGTCCCGGCCCACGGCGACGACACCGTGCCGGCCAGGTATGCCAGGAACAGCAGGGTGACCAGCCAGGCGGGAAGGAGGAACGGTGCGGCCGAGAGATGGAACCCGAGGTAGTTGTACACCGCGACGAAGGCACCCATCAGCAGGAATCCCTGCGCGTACAGGGCCCACTGCAGAGGTGAACGCAGAGGCGCCATGAGCTTCGCCAGGATGCCGGGCCCTCGATCGGTGCGCAGACGACCGGGGACGAATCCCCTGGCGCGGGGTGTGAGCCAGAGGAACAGAACGGCGGCGAGCGCGCACATTACCGCGACCGAGAGGATGCCGGTCCGCCAGCCTCCCACTTCCCCGACGATCCCCGAGACGATGCGCCCGAGCAGTCCACCGACCGTGGTCCCGGCGATGTAGCTCCCCGCGGCAGCGGCGGTATGACGTACTTCGACCTCTTCGCTGAGATAGGCCAGTGCCACTGCGGGTACGGCCCCCAGCGCCATCCCCTCCGCGAATCGCAGGACCAGCAGCGCGGCGATCTCTCCGCTCAGCGGGGCGACGAGGCCGAGTCCCGTGGCGGTGAGCACCCCGGTGGCCATGGCAGGCACGCGACCGATGCGATCGGCCACCATCGACCAGGGGATGACGGCCAGCGCCAAGCCGAGCGTGGCAGCCGACACACTCAGCGCAGCCGTCGCCGGCGTGACCGAGAGCTCGGCCGAGATCTGCGGCAGCACGGCCTGTGCCGAATACAGCTGGGCGAAAGTCGCGACCCCGGCGAAGAACAGACCGACGAGGAGCCGGCGGTACTCGCGTGATCCCGGGGTGTGACCCGCGAACGTCACCGTGAACTGATCCGCTGCCAGAGGGCGTCGGCCTGCTCGATCGTGCTCTCCACGGTGCCCGACGTATCGATCACGACGTCGGCGATCGCGAGACGGCGGTCGTCGGATACTTGGGCGTCGATACGCTCCTGCGCTGCACCCTCACCCATGCCGCGCAACTCGACGAGACGCTCGCGGCGCACGTCAGCCGGCGCGTGCGCGACGACGATGAGATCCCAGGGATCGTCTACCCTCGCCTCGACCAGGAGCGGCACGTCGTAGACGACCACGGCATCCGCGTCGCCGCGGACGGCCGCATCGAAGCGCCGCTGGGATTCCTCACGGACTGCGGGGTGGACGATCGCGTTGAGCTGCGCGAGGAGACCCGCATCGCCGAACACCTTCGCACCGAGCGCCGCCCTGTCGAGGGAGCCGTCCGAGGAGATGACGTCGTCGCCGAAGGTCTCGGCGATCCTGACGAGCACCGGCGAACCGGGAGACTGCACATCGCGAACGATCTGATCGGCGTCGACGATGACGGCACCGTGCTCGGCCAGGCGGCGGGCGATGGTCGACTTCCCGGAAGCGATACCGCCGGTGAGTGCGATGAGAGGCATGCGGTCAGTCTAGGCTTCGCCCCGACGCGACTCATCTCGCGCGCAACTGGCGACGGGAGCTGATCACACCGGTATCGAAGCCGGCCAGGTGGAGTCCGCCATGGAACCGCGCGTGCTCGATCTTGATGCAACGGTCCATCACCACGGACAGCCCCGCGCCCTCGGCGATCGCCGCGGCATCCTCGTTCCACGAGCCCAGCTGCAGCCACAGCGTCTGCGCGCCCGCCTCGATGGCCTCCTGTGCCACGCCGGGGAGGTCGTCGTGGCGTCGGAACACGTCGACGATGTCGGGGACGACGGGCAGATCGCTCAGGGTCGCGTAGACGGGCTGCCCGAGGATCTCGGTCTCCCGCGGGTTCACCAGGTAGACGTCGTAGTTCGTGCTGGAGAGCAGGTAGGTCGCGACGAAGTAGGACGCGCGGGCGGGGTTGTTCGACGCCCCGACGATCGCGATCGACCTCGCGCGTCGCAGCAGGCCGAATCGCTCCTGCTGGTTCGGTCCGCTCCAGGTGCGCCCCGGCACCGCGACCGCGACGGGAGTCCCACCGGGCAGTGCACACGTCGCCGCATCGGTCACAGCCGGCAGCGCGCAGGCATCGCCCGAACTCGTCGTGCTCATCGGTTCGCTCCCGTCGCCGTGGTGAGGGCCTGGTCGAGGTCCCAGATGATGTCGTCGGCGTCTTCCAGACCGACTGAGATGCGGATGAGGTCGGGACGCACGCCCGCGGCGACCAGCTGATCCTCCGTGAGCTGCCGGTGCGTCGTCGAGGCCGGATGGATCACGAGCGTGCGCGCGTCGCCGATGTTCGCGAGGTGCGAGGCCAGTTGCAGATTCTCGATCAGGGTCTCCCCCGCCGCGCGACCGTCCGGCGCCGCGACCCCGAACGCGAACACCGAGCCGGGACCGAGAGGCAGGTACTTGGCTGCGCGTGCGTGGTGCGGGTGTCCTTCGAGCCCGGCCCAGGTGACGTAGGCCACACGAGGGTCCGAGGCGAGCCAGTCCGCGACGACGCGGGCGTTCGCGAGGTGGGCGTCTATGCGCTGTGGAAGGGTCTCGATCCCCTGGAGGAGGTTGAACGCCGACTGCGGGCTGAGCGCGGGGCCGATGTCCCGCAGTTGCTCGGAGCGGAGCTTGGTGAGGAAGCCGTACTCGCCGAAGTTGTCCCACCACTTGATGCCGCCGTACGACTCGACGGGTTCGGTCATCTGCGGGAACTTGCCGTTGCCCCAGTCGAAAGCGCCCTTCTCGATGACGACGCCGCCGAGGGTGGTGCCGTGTCCTCCGAGGAACTTCGTCACGGAGTGGATGACGATGTCGGCGCCGTGCTCGAGCGGACGGGCGAGGTAGGGCGTGGCGAGCGTCGCGTCGACCACGAGCGGGACACCGGCCGCGTGGGCGATCTCGGCGAGTCCTTCGATGTCGGCGATCTCCCCGGAGGGGTTGCCGATCATCTCGACGTAGACCACCTTCGTCTCCGGACGGATCGCGGCGGCGAAGTCCTCGGGATCGGTCGAGGCGACGAACGTGGTCTCGACCCCGAAGCGACGCAGCGTGACGTCGAGCTGCGTGACCGTGCCACCGTAGAGCTGGGCGGCGGCGACGACATGATCGCCTGCTCCGACCAGGGCCGCGAACGTGATGAACTCCGCGCTCATCCCGGAAGCCGTCGCGACGGCGCCGATTCCACCCTCCAGCGATGCGAGGCGCTCTTCGAGAGCCGCGACCGTCGGGTTTCCGATACGCGAGTAGATGTTGCCGTACTTCTGCAGGGCGAAGAGGTTGCCGGCATCCGCGGCGTCGTCGAAGACGAACGAGGTGGTCTGGTAGATCGGCACCGCCCTGGCCCCGGTGGCGGCATCCGGCGTTCCCCCCGCATGGAGGGCTCTGGTGCGGAATCCGAAGCGGTGTTCTTCGGTCATGATGTCCTCGATTCAGAAGCGGAGTTCAAGAGCGCAGTTCCGCTGTGGAGAGCACGTCGGCGATGTCCGCGACGGCCCAGGGATTCTGCAACGACGTCGTGTCACCGAGCTGCAGGGCCTCGCGACCCTGCCTTCGTGCCTGCTCGGCCTCCCAGAGCTGCGCCAGGAGCCGGCGCATGATCTTGCCCGACCGGGTCTTGGGCAGGTCGGGGACCACGACGATGTGCTTCGGCTTGGCGACGGGGCCGATCGACCGCGCGACCTGAGCGCGGAGGTCGGCCGGCGTCACCTCGGCCCGGCCCGAAGCCGTCACGAACGCGACGACGGCCTGGCCGGTGACGGGGTCGGAGACCCCGGCTGAACCGGCTTCGCCGACGGTGTCGTGAGCGACGAGGGCCGACTCGATCTCGATGGTGGAGAGTCGGTGACCCGAGACGTTGACGACGTCATCGAGTCGCCCGAGGATCCAGATGTACCCGTCGATGTCGACGGTCGCCCCGTCGCCGGCGACGTAGAAGCCGCCGAACTCTCCCCGACCGGCGTAGGCCGACCAGTACGAGTCGCGATAGCGCTCCGGATCACCCCAGACGGTGCGGGCCATGCCCGGCCAGGGTCGGCGCACGACGAGCGTCCCCGAACGTCCCGGTTCGACCGGATGCCCCTCGGCATCGACCACCGCGGCATCGATCCCCGGGAGCGGCACCGAGGCCGAGCCCGGCTTGAGGCGCGTGACGCCCGGCAGCGGGGCGATCATCGCGGCACCGGTCTCGGACTGCCACCAGGTGTCGATCACCGGCAGCGCATCCCGGCCGAAGTTCTTCCGGAACCATACCCACGCCTCGGGGTTGATCGCCTCGCCCACCGTACCGAGCAGACGGAGCATCGAGAGGTCGTGGCCCCCAGGGAGATCGGCGCCGAACCAGGTCATGAAGGTACGGATCAGCGTGGGCGCCGTGTAGTAGACGGTCACGCAGTAGCGCTCGATGATCTCGAGGTGCCGCTCCCGGTTCGGCGAGTCCGGCGTGCCTTCGTAGATGACCTGGGTCAGCCCGTTCGACAGCGGACCGTAGATCTCGTAGGTGTGCGCGGTGACCCAGGCCAGATCGGCCGTGCACCAGTGCACGTCGTCGGGCTTCGCGTCGAAATGCGCCCAGTGCGCCCAGCTCGCCTGCGTGAGGTATCCGCCCGACGTGTGGACGAGTCCCTTCGGCTTCCCGGTGGTGCCGGACGTGTAGATGATGAAGAGAGGATGCTCGGCATCGAACGCCGGGGCGTCGTGCGCCGGCGATGCCGTGTCGACCACCTCGTGCCACCAGACGTCCCGACCTTCGGTCCACGGCACCTGCTGGCCCGTGCGTCGGAGCACGAGCACATGCTCGAGGTCGGGGAGGTCCGCGGCCGCCGCATCGGCCGTCGACTTCACCTCGGTGGCGGTGCCGCGTCGGAACTGTCCGTCGCTCGTCACCAGCAGCTTCGCTCCGGTGTCCTCGAGGCGGAAGCGCACGGCCTCCGCGGAGAATCCCCCGAACACCAGGGAGTGCACGGCTCCGATCCGGGCACAGGCGAGCGTGATGACGATCGTCTCCACGAGCACGGGCAGGTAGATCACCACACGATCACCCGGCTCGATGCCGAGCGCCACGAGAGCATTCGCGGCGCGTGCGACCCGCTGCTGCAGATCGGAGTACGTCACCGCGATGCGGTCGCCCGGCTCCCCTTCGAAGTACAGCGCCACCTTGGCTCCCCGACCGGCATCGACGTGCCGGTCCACGCAGTTGACGGCCACGTTGATCCGCCCTCCGACGAACCAGCGCGCGGCGGGAACCACATCTCCGATCGGAGGCTCCCACTCGTGCGCGGTGTCCCACGGTTTCGCCCAGTCGAGGCGTCGAGCGGCGTCCTCCCAGAACGCGACGGGATCCACTGCCGCGCGCGCATAGGCCTCACCGGAGACGTTCGCCTCCGGGAAGTCGTTCGACGGCTCGTAGACGCGTGTCTCCTGCAGTCGGGCCTCGGTCACGCTCACACCCACCGTCGCAGCAGGTACTTCTCTGCCAGGGCGAGGACTCCGTTGGTCACCGTACCGAGCAGTGCCAGCAGCACGATCGAGAGCAGGATCCGATCGACACGGCCACTGTTCTGGGAGTCGGTCAGCAGGAAGCCGAGGCCCATCGAGGAAGCGATGAGCTCTGCGGCCACCAGGAACAGCCACGCCTGTGCGAGCGCGAGGCGGAGCCCGGACACGACGGACGGTACGACCGCGGGCAGCTGCACGATGCGGAACAGTGACCATCCGCGCAGGCTGAACGAGCGCCCGGCCTCGACGAGCTGCGGATCCACGTGTCGGAGCGCCGAGGCGACGGTCGTGTAGACGGGGAAGAACGCTCCGATCGCGATCAGCGTGACCTTCGACTCCTCACCGATCTGCATCCAGAGGATGAGCAGCGGCACCCAGGCCAACGAGGGCACAGCCCTCACGGCGGCGAGCGTCGGGCTCAGCAGCACGTCCCCGAGCCGTGACAGGCCCACCACACCGGCCGCGGCGAGTCCGATCACCGAGCCGATCGCGAATCCGAGCAGTACGCGCTGCACCGAGATGGCGATGTGCGTCCAGAGCTGCCCGGTCTCGGCCAGCTCGATGCCTGCCTGGAGGACCGAGACGGGTGTGGGCAGACGGTAGGGCGGGACGAGTCCGTTCGTCGTCACCACCTGCCAGACGATCAGGATGATCGCCGGGAGCAGCAGCCCTGCCACGATCCGCACGACGGGGCGGTCCCAGGATCGTCGTGCGCTGCGGTTCGGACGTCGGAGCTCGCCCTTGGCGAAGTCGAGCGCGTCCCGCGAGTCCGCGGGCACGAGCACGCGCTGGTCGAGTTCGCTCACTCGCCGCCGACCGCCTTCTCGGCGAACGTCGCGTTCACGATCGAGGACAGCGCCTTGTCCACCGACTCCTTGCCTCCCTGCACGTCGCCGGACTCGACGAGCACGGGCGCGATCTTCTCCAGGACGCCGATCTGATCGTCACCCGGGATGCCGCTCACGTCGAGGTTCGAACGCTCCTGGATCACGGTGGTGGCGACGCCGATGTCGATGCCTGCCACCTCGGCGAGGAGCGCTGCCGTCTCGTCGGGGTTCGCCAGCGCCCACTCCCGTGCCTTCTCGTACGCATCCACGACCGCTTGCGCGAGGTCGGGGTGGTTCGTGATGAAGTCCTCGGTCGCGTTCAGGAACCCGTACGTGTTGAAGTCGACGTTGCGGTAGACGAGCTTGTCGCCCGACTCCGCCTCGGCGGCTGCCATGATCGGGTCGAGGCCGGACCACGCATCGACCGAACCGCCGTCGAGGGCGGCACGACCGTCCGCGTGCTGAAGGTTCTGCACCTCGACGTCCGACAGCGACAGGCCCCCTTCTTCGAGCGCCTGGAGCAGGAAGAAGTACGGGTCGGTCCCCTTGGTCGCGGCGACGGACTTGCCCGTGAGGTCTTCGATCGACGTGATGTCGCTGTCCGGTCCGACGACGATCGCCGCCCACTCGGGCTGCGAGAAGATGTCGATGACCTGGATGGGCGAGCCGTTCGCTCGGGCCAGGAGCGCTGCAGAGCCGGCCGTCGAGCCGACGTCGACAGAACCGGACCGCAGCAGTTCGTTCGCCTTGTTCGAGCCGGCGGACTGCACCCACTCCACGGTGACGTCATCTCCGAGGATGTCCTCCAGGATGCCCTGGTCGCGGATCACCAGGCTCAACGGGTTGTATGTCGCGAAATCGATCGACAGCGTGTCGGACGACCATTCGGTCGTGCCGGATGTGGGCTTCGCGTCGGTGGCAGCAGCGTTCTCTCCGGCGACGCAGCCGGTGGACACGAGCATCATCGTCCCCGCGATGGCGATCGCAGGGATGATTCGGCGGGTGGTGATGCTCATCGGGTCTCCTCGGCGGTGCGGTGGTGGGTGTCTACGCCGAGGCCCTCGAGGAGCTCGGCGCGCAGGTCGGCGAGACCACGATCGGCGCGGTCACGGGGACGGGCGCCTGGCACGGTGATCGTGCGGGCGATGGATGACTCGTCAGGTCGGGTCGCGCTCAGCGTGCGCAGGAGCAGGACGCGATCGGCGAGATAGAGCGCTTCCTCGACATCGTGCGTCACGAGGAGCACGGTGGTCGGCTCTGCGGCGTGGATCTTCAGCAGCAGATCGTGCATCCGCAGGCGCGTGAGCGCGTCGAGCGCCCCGAAAGGCTCATCGAGCAGCAGGACACCGGGGTTCCTGGCAAGGGCTCTGGCGAGGGATGCACGCTGCGCCATCCCGCCGGATACCTCTCGCGGTCGCTGATCGGCGGCATCGTCGAGGCCGACCAGGTGCAGAAGTTCTCGTACACGATCGCGTCCCGCGCGGCGCGCGGTGCCCCGCGGCAGGCCCAGTTCGACGTTCTGGGCGATCGTGCGCCACGGGAGCAGTCGTGGCTCCTGGAAGGCGACGGCGGTGCGGTCGTCGACCGCCGCTACGGGTGTGTCCTCGAGGCGGATGGCGCCCCGTGTCGGGGAGTCCAGACCGCCGACCAGACGGAGGAGCGTCGACTTTCCGCAGCCGGAAGGCCCGACGACGGCGACGATCTCTCCGGCGGAGACCTCGAGGTCCACGCCGCGCAGGACGTCGCGGCGTCCCCGCGCGAGAGGGAAGGACCGTTCTACACCTTCGAGCCGCACTTCCTGCGCTGCACCGGCCGCCGCAGAGGCATCGGTCGTATGCGGCGCCGGCAGCAGGGTGGTCATATGCCCATGCTGGCCGAGCGCGTGGCCTGTTACGAATGCGGTCGTAATGTTGCGTCACGGGCGGGCAGCCGCGGTCCGGACATGCGAAACGGGCCGCCACACCCGCCCGAAGGCGAGGTGACGACCCGTTTCAGAATGCTGCTTAAGCGTTGCCGCCCGAGAGCTTCTCGCGCAGAGCGGCGAGAGCCTCGTCGTCGGCGAGGGTGCCGGCGCCGGCAGCCTCGCTCGTGAAGGACTGGCCGCCGAAGTCTTCGCCGGCCGCAGCCTCGGCCTCGGCCGCCTTGACGACCTGAGCCTTGTGCGCCTCCCAGCGAGCCTGGGCTGCAGCGTACTCCTGCTCCCATGCCTCGCGCTGGGCGTCGAAGCCTTCCTTCCATGCACCGGTCTCGGCGTCGAAGCCCTCCGGGTACTTGTACTCGCCGTTCTCGTCGTACTCGGCGAGCATGCCGTACAGGGCCGGATCGAACTCGGTGCCGTTGGGGTCGACCGACTCGTTGGCCTGCTTCAGCGACAGCGAGATGCGACGACGCTCGAGGTCGATGTCGATGACCTTGACGAAGACCTCTTCGCCGACGGAGACGACCTGCTCGGCCAGCTCGACGTGCTTGCTGGAGAGCTCGGAGATGTGGACGAGGCCCTCGATGCCGTCTGCGACGCGGACGAACGCACCGAACGGAACGAGCTTGGTGACCTTACCCGGCGTGACCTGACCGATCGCGTGGGTACGGGCGAAGACCTGCCACGGGTCCTCCTGCGTCGCCTTCAGCGACAGGGAGACGCGCTCGCGGTCGAGGTCGACCTCGAGGATCTCGACGGTGACCTCCTGGCCCACCTCGACGACCTCGGAGGCGTGCTCGATGTGCTTCCAGGACAGCTCGGAGACGTGCACGAGGCCGTCCACGCCACCCAGGTCGACGAACGCACCGAAGTTGACGATCGACGAGACGACACCCTTGCGGACCTGACCCTTGTGCAGGTTGTTCAGGAACGTGGTGCGCGACTCCGACTGCGTCTGCTCGAGCAGCGCGCGGCGGCTCAGGACGACGTTGTTGCGGTTCTTGTCGAGCTCGAGGATCTTGGCCTCGATCTCCTGGCCGAGGTACGGCGTGAGGTCGCGGACGCGGCGCAGCTCGATGAGCGAGGCCGGCAGGAAGCCGCGGAGTCCGATGTCGACGATGAGTCCACCCTTGACGACCTCGATGACCGTACCGGTGACGACGCCGTCGTTCTCCTTGATCTTCTCGACGTCTCCCCAGGCACGCTCGTACTGTGCGCGCTTCTTGGAGAGGATCAGACGGCCTTCCTTGTCCTCCTTCTGGAGAACGAGGGCCTCGACCAGATCGCCGACAGCGACGACCTCGTTGGGGTCGACGTCGTGCTTGATCGAGAGCTCACGCGAGGGGATGACACCCTCGGTCTTGTAGCCGACATCGAGGAGGACCTCATCGCGGTCGATCTTGACGATCGTGCCTTCGATGATGTCGCCGTCGTTGAAGAACTTCAGGGTCTTCTCGACCGCGGCCAGGAAGTCCTCAGCAGATCCGATGTCGTTGATGGCGACCTGCTTGGTGGCCGGGGCGGTCGTTGCGGTAGTCATGTAGTGGGTTGTCCTTGTTGAATGGAGACTCGGGCTGAGAGGCAAAGACCGCGCACGGCCGACAGCATGCTTCACAGCAGTTGGATTTTGGTTTTCTCGCCACGAGGGCATGCGCATGCACGCCACGAGTGACGGTTAAGGCTATCAGAAGTTCTGATACAGCAGGAGTCGGATTCGGCGGACCGACCGACTGTGGATAACTCCCGCGGGCTCGTGGCGCTTCCGACTACCGTGACGGGGTGATCTCGCCGACTCCCGCTCCCGCCACATCCCGCCGCTTCGGCGCCTTCGCGATGGTTCTCGGCGTCATGGTCCTCGCCGGATGCACGCCGTCGCCAGCCCCGACGCCCACCCCGACCGCAGCGTTCGCCTCGGAAGAAGAAGCCTATGCCGCCGCGGAGGAGACGTTCACCGAGTATGCGGACGCGACGAACAGCACCGATCTCACCGACCCATCTTCGTTTGCAGAAGTCTTTGACTGGCTCACGGGCGAAGCGCTCGCGTCCGCCCGTGAGAACTACAGCCAGTTTTATGCCGCAGGAATCACTCGGAGCGGCTCCTCCGCTTTTGATGCCTTTACTCCGATCGAGTACGCGCATGCCACTGTCACAGCGCGCACTTGTCTCGACGTGTCGGAGGTGCAGTTGTCTAACGCGGACGGCTCCTCCGCGGTCCCGGCGGATCGACCGCCGCGTCAGTCGATCGAGATCGTGTTCGTCGTAGCCGATACGGACACCAAACTCGCTATCTCATCGACCACTCAAACAGAGAACCTCCAATGCGGGTGATCTCCCGGCCATTTGCCTCGTTGCTCCTGTTCGGAGCCTCCGTCGTTGTGCTCGGGCCCCCAGACCCACCCCCTCCGCAAGCTGGATTTGATGGGGCCTGGGCGTCGACTAACGCAGGAACTGTGGTGATCTCAGGCACCCAGACGCAACCCTCCTCCGGTACACCCCACAGCGGCTCGCCCCGAGGAGACGCTCCGCCCTCCCCCTCCGGCCCCGGATTCCCCGTGCACGAGTTCGACTTCGATTCCTGCCTCGACGACTGGAACAGCTCCCGCGGGTGCTTCCGCGCGGTGTCCGATGAGGAGCCGCCGACCGATCCCGCGCAGGACGCGACTGCCGCCCCGACCATCACCATCGACGACCTCGCACAGTTCGCGCCCGATCCCGTGGCGAATGTGGGAGAGCCCGACAACCTCGGCGTCGCCGGCATGCCGACGAACTTCGTCGCTGCAGCAGCGGTGCACACTCGCTCAGGATCGCTGTTCGGCACGGTTCTCACCGTGCGGTTCACGCCTGTCGGGTATGAGTTCGTGCACGGCGACGGCACCTCCGCGACCTCGAGCACAGGCGGACAGACCTGGTCAGCGCTCGGCCAGGCACCGTTCACGCCCACCACGACGAGTCACACCTATGACGAGCGCGGCACCTACCGGGCCCACGTCACCGTGCGTTACACCGCAGAGGTCGATCTCGGCGGGGGCTGGTTCCCGGTGACCGGGCAGCTCACGATTCCTGGCCCGGCTCGGGAGATACGCATCTTCGAAGCGCACACCGCCCTCGTGGCCCACACCTGCGAGCAGAGACCGACAGCACCGGGGTGCTGAGCCGGACCGACAGGCGCGCTATCGCACGGCAGTCACGACCGCCGCAGCACCGTCGGCATCGACGAAGCCCTCGAGGGTCAGGACGGCGTCGTCCTGGATGCCTTCCGCAGGCACGAAGGTGATCTGCGGGACCAGGTCCATCGTGCACACCTCGTTCGCACTCGGCTCCAGTCGGATGATCCCTTCCTTCGCATTCACGGTTTCCAGCGTTCCCGAGGCCGGCACGCAGGTGGACGAGCCCCATGTGAGGATCGCGAGCTCATGCGCGTCTATCCACGCCGCCGCCGGGGTCTGCCGCGACATCCGATCGGCTGGGATGATCTCCCCCGTTGCGAGTGCCGGCAGGGTGAGCTCGGCCTTCTCTCCCCCGACCTCGGTCACGGTCAGCTCGACAGGGCGGGAGGAGTCGAACCCGGCAGGGAGGCCGAGGTACAGGCCGTGCGCCGTCTGCACAGCGGCGCACGCCTGGTCCGGCCCGGCGACGAGCACGATCTCCAGCGACTGCTCCCCCGCCACGAGGTCGCCGATCTGCGGTGAGCATGCGTCGCCCCACGTCTTCAGCACGAACGACGTCGCATCAAGCCACGCCGCCCGCGGCGCGTACGAGGCATCGGATGCGTCGGGGCCGGATGTCGACTCCGGAGCCGGGGATGTGCCCGCAGATGCTGCACAGCCGGCCAGGACTCCGGCGAGCACCACCCCGCCCAGGATCACAGCGGACAGCGTTCGAGGGAGAGCATTCATACTCCTGTGTGTCACGACACCCAGGATCGTCTCATCCACGGCTGGTGGGCCACGCCGCCGACGCAGGGGGCCGGTGCCGGGTCGGAGACCCGTGTCAGACTGTGCTCGTGACCGATCGCCTCATGCTGCTCGACACCGCCAGCCTCTACTTCCGTGCGTTCTACGGCGTCCCCGACAAGGTGACCGCGCCGGACGGCTCTCCGATCAACGCGGCGCGGGGTCTGCTCGACATCGTCGCCAAGCTCGTCACGCTCTACGAGCCCACGCACGTCATCGCCTGCTGGGACGACGACTGGCGGCCGCAGTGGCGCGTAGATCTCATCCCGAGCTACAAGACGCACCGCGTCGTCGAGGTCATCGCGAATGGGCCCGATGTCGAAGAGGTACCCGACCCGCTCGAAGCGCAGATCCCCCTCATCCGCGAGACGCTCGCTGCGATCGGCATCCCCATCATCGGTGTCGCCGACCATGAGGCCGACGACGTCATCGGAACCCTGGCCACCGACGCCACGATGCCGGTAGACATCGTCACGGGCGACCGCGACCTCTTCCAGCTCGTCGACGATGCCCGCGATGTGCGTGTGATCTACACCGCGCGTGGCATGAGCAATCTCGAAGTCGTGACCGACGCGACGGTCGTCGCGAAGTACGGGGTACTCCCCTCCCAGTACGCCGACTTCGCCACGATGCGCGGCGATTCCTCCGACGGCCTCCCCGGCGTCCCCGGTGTCGGAGACAAGACCGCCGCGACGCTCCTGCAGGCGCACTCCGACCTCGAGGGCATCCGCGCCGCTGCCGAGACGGGAGAAGGCATGAGCGCCGGGGTACGCGCGAAGATCCTCGCAGCGACCGCCTACCTCGACGTGGCTCCGACGGTGGTCGCGGTGGCCAGGTCCCTCCCCATCACTGCGCCGGACGTTCCACTCCACGTGCTCGACCCCTCGGAGGTCGACGCGGCGAACACCCTGGCCGAGAAGTGGAATCTCGGCGGCTCCATGACGCGCGCGGTCGCCGCTGTGTCGAAGGCCGCCCTCGCGTCCTGATCGTTCTCGGGGCCGCTGCGTCTACTCCGCCCAGGCGAGCAGTCGGGAAAGCCCCCACGTCGTGACGATCCGCGAGGCGGGAACGCCTGCACGCTCTGCGCGCTCGGCGCCGTGATCGAGCAGAGAGAGCTGTCCTGGTGCGTGCGCATCCGAGTCGATGGAGAACAGGCATCCCGCCTCGAGGGCGATCGCGATCAGTTCGTCCGGTGGATCCTGCCGCTCGGGGCGGGAGTTGATCTCGACGGCGACGCCGTTTTCGGCGCACGCGGCGAAGACCGCAGTCGCATCGAACACCGACTGCGGGCGGGTCCCCCGCTCTCCTTGCACCAATCGCCCGGTGCAGTGGCCGAGCACGTTCACCCGCGGATGCGACACCGCGGCAATCATCCGCGCGGTCATCGGTCGTGCGTCCATGCGCAGCTTGGAATGCACGGACGCCACGACGATGTCGAGCTCGCCGAGCAAAGAGTCCTCCTGGTCCAGAGTGCCGTCTTCGAGGATGTCGACCTCGATACCGGCCAGAAGCGTGAAGCCCTCACCGGACTCATTGCGCACCAAGGGAATCTGCTCCCGCAGCCGTTCGGCGGAAAGCCCACGTGCCACGCGAAGTCGCGGCGAGTGATCGGTGATCGCCTGATACTCGTGCCCGAGCGCACGCGCTGCCGCGGCCATCACCGGGATGGGCGTGGTGCCGTCGGACCAGTCAGTGTGCGCATGGAGATCACCGCGCAGCTTCGATCGGAGCACGGATACCCGCTCCGGCTCGACATCGCCGCGCAGTTCGACCAGGTACTCCGGCACCTCCCCGGCCTGAGCCTGCCGGATCACCGCGAACGTCGACTCCCCGATCCCCTTCGCCGCGCGCAGCCGCGTGGGGTCGGCGCGGACGCCCTCGGGAAGGTCCTGCAGCGTCGCCGCCGCCTGCCGGAACGCCTTCGCCCGATACCGGGAGGCCCGCTCGCGCTCGAGCAGAGATGCGATCTCCAGTAGCGCGTCGACGGGATCCACGGTCACTCCTTCGGTGCAGCCAGCTCGCGACTCACCGAGATCCACTGGTCGAGCTTGGCCAGGGCGCGGCCGTCGTCCACCGCAGCCGCTGCCTTGTCGTATCCCTCACGAAGGCGTTCGAGGATCGGTCGCTGCACCTGTGTGGCGTCCTGGGAGAGCTCGAAGGCGACGATGCCCGCGGCGGCGTTGAGGAGCACGATGTCCCGCACCGCGCCCGTCTCGCCCGCGAGGGTTCGCCTGAGCACCTCTGCATTGTGCTGCGGTGACCCTCCGATCAGGTCCGCGAGGTCGGCGATCGGGATGCCTAGATCACGCGGGTCGAGATCGTGCTCATGGATGTCTCCGCGCGTGACCTCCCAGATGCGACTGTGCCCCGTGGTGGTCAGCTCGTCGAGCCCGTCATCCCCTCGGAAGACGAGCGCCGTCGCGCCACGCGTTCGGAACACACCGGTGATGAGGGGAACGCGCTCGATCTGTGCGACGCCCACCGCATTGGCCTCCGCGCGGGCCGGGTTGCAGAGCGGTCCGAGCATGTTGAAGACCGTGGGAACGCCGAGCTCGGCGCGGACGGAACCGGCGTGCCTGAACCCGGGATGGAAGGCCCCCGCCCAGGCGAACGTGATCCCGGTGCGATCGAGGATGGAGGAGACCGACGACGGATCGAGCGACAGCTCGAGACCGAGAGCTCCGAGCACGTCGGAGGAGCCGGACGCCGAGCTCGCGGCACGGTTGCCGTGCTTGACCACCGGCACTCCGGTGGCACCGATGATGATCGCCGCGGTGGTCGAGACGTTCACCGTACCGACGCGATCGCCGCCGGTACCGACGATGTCCAGCACGTCAGGAGAGACGGGAAGAGGCACCGCGGCCTCGAGGATCGCGTCACGGAAGCCGACGATCTCGTCGATCGTCTCCCCCTTCGCCCGAAGTGCGACCAGGAAGCCGGCGAGCTGAGCCTCGGTGACACTCCCTTGCATGATCTGGCGCATCGCCCACGTCGACTCCCACACACTGAGATCGCGGCGCTCCAACAGAGAGGTGAGCACGTCGGACCAGGTCAGGGAATCAGCCATGTGTGCGATCCTATCGGCGCGGAGAAAACATGCAGATGCTTCCGGGCGGACGTGCGATCAGCGCCCATCCCTTGTTTCCCGCGGATTCACCGGCTATTCGCAGTGTTTTCTTAGGGTCCCCTAAGTCGAACTCAGGCAATCCTGGGCCCGCAGGTGCAAGAATCACGCCCGCGGATCGGCCATAATGGAGGGGTGACGACCTCAGCGACGTATGCCCCGGCGGCGAGAACGATTAAGCGGCCCAACCCGGTAGCTGTCGGCACCATTGTGTGGCTCGGCAGCGAGGTGATGTTCTTCGCGGGACTCTTCGCGATCTACTTCACCCTCCGCAGCACCTCTCCGGAGCTGTGGGCGGACCGGACCGAGCTGCTGAACGTCCCGTTCGCCGCAGTGAACACTGCGATCCTGGTGCTCTCCTCGTTCACGTGCCAGATGGGCGTGTTCGCGGCAGAAGACCTGCAGCCCTACAAGATCGGCAAGGGACAGAAGAACGGCGCCGGCCGCCGTCGTCTGTTCGGCTGGGGAATGGTCGAGTGGTTCTTCCTCACCTTCGCTCTCGGCGCCATCTTCGTCTCCGGCCAGGTCTGGGAGTACGCGCAGCTGGTGGCTGAAGGCATGCCGATCAGCGCCGACTCGTACGCCTCCGCGTTCTACCTGACCACGGGCTTCCACGCCCTGCACGTCACGGGTGGCCTGGTCGCGTTCCTGCTCGTCATCGGCCGCGCCTACGCGGTCAAGAACTTCCGGCACAAGGAGGCGACCTCCTCGATCGTGGTGTCCTACTACTGGCACTTCGTCGACGTCGTCTGGATCGTGCTGTTCCTCGTTATCTACTTCCTGAAATAAGAGCGGAGCTGATCCCCGAGATGGCACGAGAGAAGAAGCGCCGTTCCAGCGGTCGTCGCAGCCCTTTGGCGGCGGCCGCGCTCATCGGAGCAGGCCTCATGATCACCGGCGCTGTGTACGCCGGAGCGACCGCCGCGTTCGCCGCGACCGACACCCAGTCGGCTGCGACCTCGCAGCTGACGGTGGAAGACGGCAAGAAGCTGTTCACCGCCAACTGCGCCACCTGCCACGGTCTCGACCTGCAGGGAACCGCCAACGGCCCCAGCCTGTACGGCGTGGGTGAGCTGGCCACCGAATTCCAGCTGTCGACCGGCCGCATGCCGCTGCAGATGCAGGGCCCGCAGGCTCCGCAGAAGGCACCGCAGTTCACCGAGGACCAGATCCTCGCCATGGCCGCCTTCGTCCAGTCCGAGGCTCCTGGCCCGACGTTCCCGTCGGACCACATCCTCGACGGCAAGGGCGATGTCTCCAACGGTGCGGAGCTCTTCCGCGTCAACTGCGCGATGTGCCACAACGTGGCCGCAGCCGGTGGAGCGCTCACCGAGGGCAAGTACGCTCCCGGTCTCGGCGAGACCAGTGCACTGCACATGTACGCGGCAATGGTCACCGGCCCGCAGAACATGCCGGTCTTCGGCGACATGAACCTGTCCGACGAGGACAAGCGCGACATCATCTCGGCACTGCTCTTCCAGCAGCAGTCCGTGCAGATCGGTGGATTCTCGCTCGGCTCGCTCGGACCGGTCTCCGAGGGCCTGTTCGTGTGGATCTTCGGTATCGGCGCGCTCGTCGCCGTCACCGTGTGGATCACGGCGAAGTCCAACTGACGCTTAATCATCGAAGAGGAACGTACGAGGAGCACCATGGCACACGACGACGACTCGCAGGCTCTTGACAGGGCCTACCAGCCCTCTCCAGGGCTGGGTGTCGCAGTCAGCGATCCCGTGCAGAACCCCGGGCTTCCGCCGCACCGCGAGCGGATGACCGACAAGGACCCGCGCGCAGAGAAGGCCGCTGTCCGCACTGTCTACACGCTGTTCTACCTCTCGCTCGCCGGGAGCATCTGGGCGGTCGCCGCCTACATGCTGTTCCCGATCGAGAGCGGCGCGCTCATCGACATCCGTCAGAACAACCTCTTCATCGGTCTCGGCATCGCTCTCGCGCTGCTGGCCCTCGGCATCGGTGCGATCCACTGGTCCAAGGCGCTCATGTCCGACAAGGAGTTCATCGAGCACCGCCACCCGACCCGCGGCAAGGACTCCACGCGTGAGGCGGCCATCAAGGCCTTCTCGGACGCGAACGAGGAGTCCGGTTTCGGCCGTCGCACCATGATCCGCAACTCGCTGTTCGCCGCGATCGTCGCCTCGATCATCCCTGGCGTGACGCTCTTCCGCGGACTGGCTCCGCACTCCACACCGGATGACCCCACTGCGGGAGATCCGGTCGTGCTTCTCAAGCACACCATGTGGGAAGAGGGAGCACGCCTGGTGCGCGACCCCGACGGCACACCGATCCGCGCGGCCGACGTCACGCTCGGCTCCGCTTTCCACGTGATCCCGGAAGAGCTCGCCACCCTCAGCCACAGCGACGGTTACCTCGAGGAGAAGGCCAAGGCCATCGTGCTGATGATGCGCCTGCGTCCCGAGCAGCTGATCGAGGCCGAGGACCGCAAGGACTGGTCGTACGACGGCATCGTCGCCTACTCCAAGGTCTGCACGCACGTCGGCTGCCCTGTGGCACTGTACGAGCAGCAGACACATCACCTGCTGTGCCCGTGCCACCAGTCGCAGTTCGACGTCACGGACCACGCAAAGGTCATCTTCGGCCCGGCGGCACGTCCGCTGCCGCAGCTGCCCATCACCGTCGATGACGAGGGCTACCTGGTCGCACGCAGCGACTTCACGGAACCCGTCGGCCCGAGCTTCTGGGAGCGCCATTGAGCACCGCAACGCTGTCCAAAGAGGACAAGGACACCAAGGCGCCCCTCGGCGGTCGCTTCGTCGGTGCCGCGTCGAACTACATCGATGAGCGCACCAGCCTCTCCGGCTTCGTCAAGGAGCTGGGACGCAAGATCTTCCCCGACCACTGGTCGTTCATGCTCGGCGAGATCGCCCTGTGGAGCTTCGTCGTCGTGTTCCTCTCCGGAACCTTCCTGACGTTCTTCTTCCAGGCGTCGATGGTCGAGACCCACTACACCGGCGCCTACGCGCCGATGCGTGGAATCGAGATGTCCGCGGCTCTCGAGTCGTCCCTGCACATCTCCTTCGACCTGCGCGGTGGCCTTCTGGTCCGCCAGATCCACCACTGGGCGGCTCTGGTGTTCATCGCCGGCATCGGCGTGCACATGCTCCGCGTGTTCTTCACCGGTGCGTTCCGCAAGCCGCGCGAGCTGAACTGGGTGATCGGTTTCATCCTCTTCATCCTCGCGATGGCCGAGGGCTTCACCGGCTACTCGCTGCCCGACGACCTGCTCTCGGGTAACGGTCTCCGCATCATCGACGGAATGATCAAGGGCCTCCCCCTGATCGGCACGTGGACCTCCTTCCTCCTGTTCGGCGGAGAGTTCCCGGGCACCGACATCGTCGGCCGCCTCTACACGCTGCACATCCTGCTGCTGCCGATGCTGGTGATCGCGCTGATCGTCGTGCACCTCATGCTGATGATCATCAACAAGCACACGCAGTTCGCCGGCCCCGGCCGCACGAACGACAACGTCGTGGGCTACCCGATGATGCCGGTCTACATGTCCAAGATGGGCGGCTACCTGTTCATCGTCTTCGGCACCATCGTGTTGATCGCGACCTTCTTCCAGATCAACCCGATCTGGAACTACGGCCCGTACGACCCCTCCCCCGTCTCCGCCGGCACGCAGCCGGACTGGTACATCGGCTTCGCGGATGGCGCCCTGCGTCTCGCTCCGTCGAACTGGGACATCGTCTTCTTGAACCACACCTGGTCCTTCGGAATCATCGCGCCGGTTCTGGTCCTCGGTCTGTTCATCGTGGCCGTGGCGATCTACCCCTTCATCGAGGCATGGGTCACCGGCGACAAGCGCGAGCACCACATCGCGCAGCGTCCGCGCAACGCCGCGACCCGCACCGCGATCGGCGTCGCCGGCGTGGTCTTCTACGCCGTGCTGTGGGCCGCTGCATCGTCCGACCTCATCGCGACGCACTTCATGCTCACGATGGAAGGCGTCATCCACACGCTGCAGGCGCTGCTCTTCCTCGGACCGATCCTCGGCTACTTCATCACCAAGCGCATCTGCATCGCGCTGCAGAAGAAGGACCGCGAGATCGTCCTGCACGGTTACGAGTCGGGCCGCATCGTCCGCCTCCCCGGCGGCGAGTTCATCGAGGTGCACCAGCCTGTCGACAAGTACGACCGCTGGAAGCTCATCGACGTCGACACCTACGAGCCGCTCGTGGTGCGTCCGAACGCGAAGGGTCGCATCCCGTGGACGGAGAACCTCCGTTCTTCGATCTCGCGCTGGTTCTTCGAGGACCGTCTGGCGCCGCTCACCCAGGCGGAGGTCGAGGCCGCGGATGCTCACCAGCACCACGTCACGGCTCAGAACGACGAGACCGAGGCTGCGGAGATCCAGGGCGCGCATGAGCGTGCAGGATTCCCCGACGCCCCGCTCACGGTCGACGAGACGCACGTCGACGAGACGCCCAACACCCCCAGCACGGTCATCGCGACCGAGCCGGTGAAGAAGCCCCGCAAGAAGTCGGAGGACGGCGAGTAGTCGCCGCTCCCCCACTGATGAAGGCCTCGTCCACGCGGACGGGGCCTTCATCGTTGTTGCCGAATGAGAGGATCGAACCATGTCTTCCGCCGTCCAACTGATCCGAGCCACTTCCCTCGCCGATGCTCCCTATGCCTACGCCGCGACAGCCCCGTCCGGATCACGTCTCATCTTCCTTGCGGGCGCGTGTCCGCTCAACGACGACGGCTCGACCGCCGCGCCCGGCGATTACGCGGCACAAGCAGCCAGGTGCGTGGAGACCCTCGAGGAAGCGCTCGACGTCGCCGGCGCGTCCCTCACCGATGTCATCAGCACACGAGTACTGGTAGCTTCTTCGTCCCAGGCCGACCTCGTCACCGCCTGGGATGTGGTCCACGCCGCCTTCGGCGCGCACGACGTCCCCAGCACCCTCCTCGGCGTCACGGTGCTCGGATACGACCACCAGCTCGTGGAGATCGAGGCCATCGCCGCCGTGGCCGACTGACCTCGGCCAACTGATCCTGGCTGCTTGAACATGGAGATCGTCATCCGTCCGGCCACCCCTGACGACGACACCGCCACCGAACGCATCGAGATCGCCGCGGATGCGCTGCTGGTCGACCGTTTCGGCGCGGTCGACTGGCCTCCCCCTACGCCCGCGGTCGAACGCACGTCGTCGCCGGGGTTCGTGCTGGTTGCCGAGCACACCGACGACGCAGCAGTCGAGCCCCCTGTCGTCGGGTTCGCCCACGTGCTGGAGATCGATGGTCATGCGCACCTCGAACAGCTTTCCGTGCTTCCGTCATACGGGCGCCGGGGAATCGGTCGTGAGCTCGTCAAGGCTGCTCTCACGGAGGCACGGAACCGCGGGTACGCAGAGATCACGCTCCGCACGTATGTGGATGTGCCCTGGAATGCCCCCTTCTACAGCTCCTGTGGTTTCGTCGCGAGCGATCCGGACACTCCGCTGCTCCGGAAGCTCGTCGAGGTCGAATCCGCGCTCGGTCTCTTCGAGTATGGTCCGCGCGTGCAGATGACTGCATCACTCTGAATTGCGGGAGCGGAACAGGCCTCCTGCGATTCGTGGGCAGGATGTGACCGCATTCGCACGTCACGAGACGGGATTCCGCTGTCGACGTCTCGCATCGGCTCCTTAGGCTGAGGGAATGATCGATCGCACCGACTTCTATGAGGCCAAACTGACCTACGAGACCGACTCCAGCGACGTCCATGCCGCAATCAAGGCCGGTGAGAACCTGGTGGTGATCGACGTCCGTTCGGACGAGGCATGGGCTCAGGGGCGCGTCGCCGGCGCCGTACACATGCGTTACAGCGAGATCGCCTCCCGTGCCCCGAGGGAGATCCCTGCGGACACCGATGTCGTGGTCTACTGCTGGAGCCCTGGGTGCAATGCGGGTGCGAAGGGTGCGCTCGAGTTCGCACGCCTCGGCTATCGGGTGCGCGAGATGATCGGCGGCTTCGAGTACTGGGTCAGGGAAGGGTACGCGGTGGAGGACGCCGATGGCGTGCATCATCGCCCGGTGGATCCGCTCACCGGAATCGCTCGGATCCGCACCCGCGCCTGAACACGGCTGTCGCTACACAGGAAGAAGGCCCCCGGACGGATCCGAGGGCCTTCTTTCGATACGCGGTATCAGCGGGCGAAGTTGCCGCGGTAGTACTCGTATACCCAACCGACGATCGCGACGACGAAGATCGCCAGCCCGATCGGGAGGAGGAAGTGGCCGACTGCCAGGCCCACCACGAAGACACCGGCTGATGCGGCCAGGACGATGGGCCACCACGACCACGGGCTGAACTCGCCGAGCTCCGGGTCACCGTCGTCGATGTCCGACGTCAGGATGTCCTCCGGCAGCTCGCCGCGCTGGGCCTTGTGGGTGCGGTCGAGGTAGAACGCGATCATCGCGGCCATGAAAGCGGCGAAGAACAGGGCGACCGTGCCGACCCACTCGACCCGCATGGCGAAGTCGTCGTTAGGCGTGGCGAGGATGTGCCAGCCGGTGTAGACGACTCCGACGAGGGCGAAGAACGCCGTCAGGATCCACCAGAGAATGACGTTGTCGCGCATGACTTAGTGGGCCTCTCGCTCGCCGGGAGCCGTCGTGGCGAACTCCGCAGCTTCCGGGTGATTCAGGTCGAACGCAGGACGCTCGCTGCGAATGCGCGGGATCGACGTGAAGTTGTGTCGCGGCGGCGGGCAGGACGTCGCCCACTCGAGCGATCCGCCGTAGCCCCACGGGTCGTTGACCGTGACCTTCGGAGCCTTGCGTGCCGTGATCCAGACGTTCAGGAAGAACGGCAGCATCGAGGCGCCGAGGATGATGGCACCGATCGTCGACACCTGGTTCTGCCAGGTCCAGCCGTCGGCCTCCGAGTAGTCGGCGTAACGACGCACCATGCCGTCGACACCCAGCCAGTGCTGGATGAGGAACGTCATGTGGAAGCCGATGAACAGCAGCCAGAAGTGCACGTAGCCGAGACGCTCGTTCAGCATGCGTCCTGTCCACTTGGGCCACCAGAAGTAGAAGCCGGCGAACATGGCGAACACCACGGTTCCGAACACCACGTAGTGGAAGTGGGCGACGACGAAGTACGAGTCGGAAAGGGCGAAGTCCAGCGGCGGAGCCGCGAGGATGACACCCGTCAGACCACCGAAGACGAACGAGACGAGGAAGCCGAGTGCGAAGACCATCGGCGTCTCGAAAGTCACCGAACCTCGCCAGAGCGTGCCGATCCAGTTGAAGATCTTCACACCCGTCGGCACAGCGATGAGCATGGTCATCAGAGCGAAGAACGGCAGCAGGACCGAGCCCGTCACGTACATGTGGTGAGCCCACACGGCGACGGACAGCGCCGCGATGGCGATCGTCGCGTAGACGAGGGTCTTGTATCCGAAGATCGGCTTGCGGCTGAACACCGGGAAGATCTCGGAGACGATGCCGAAGAACGGCAGCGCGATGATGTAGACCTCAGGGTGTCCGAAGAACCAGAACAGGTGCTGCCAGAGCAGGACTCCGCCGTTGGCCGGGTCGTAGATGTGCGCACCGAGGATACGGTCTGCAGCAGCAGCGAAGATGGCCGCGGCCAGCACCGGGAACGCCATCAGGATGAGCAGGCTCGTGATGAGCGTGTTCCACGAGAAGATCGGCATGCGCCACATGGTCATACCGGGCGCACGCATCGTGATGATCGTGGTGATGAAGTTGACGGCACCGAGGATGGTACCGAAACCGGAGATGCCGAGACCGACCATCCAGAGGTTTCCACCTGCGCCAGGCGAGAACGACGCTCCCGCCAGCGGCTGGTACGCGAACCATCCGAAGGAGGCCGCGCCCTGCGGGGTCAGGAAGCCGGCGACGGCGATCGTGGAGCCGAAGAGGAAGAGCCAGAAGGCGAAGGCGTTCAGACGCGGGAAGGCGACGTCAGGGGCACCGATCTGCAGCGGCAGGATGGCGTTGGCGAACCCGGCGAACAGCGGCGTCGCGAACATCAGCAGCATGATCGTGCCGTGCATCGTGAAGAGCTGGTTGTACTGCTCCTTCGTCGGGATGATCTGCATGCCCGGCGCGAACAGCTCTGCGCGGATGACGAGAGCCATCACACCGCCGAGGAGGAAGAACATCACCGACGCGATCAGGTACATGTACCCGATCGTCTTGTGGTCGGTGGAGGTGATCCACTTGACGACGATGTTGCCCTTCTGCTCGACGCGCGAGGAGCTCATGAGAGCGGCCTGGCGTGCGGGCAGAGTGCTGGGACGCGAGCGGGGGGACTCGTCGGTACGGGGAGCTTCTGTGGTCGACATGGCTTACTCCCCTCCTTCCTCGGTGTCGGTCTTCGGGGTGGTCCCCGGCAGGTTCGCGAGACGGTCGTACGCACCGGTGATGTCGCCGGTGTTGCCCTTCTCCTCGAGCGATGCCACGTAGGCGTCGTAGTCGCTCTGGGAGACCACCTTCACGTTGAAGAGCATCATGGAGTGGTACTCACCGCAGAGCTCGGCGCACTTGCCGGCGTACTCGCCCTCTCGAGTCGGGATGAACGACCAGGAGTTGTCCTTCCCGATGAACATGTCCTTCTTGTACAGGAAGTCGATGATCCAGAAGGAGTGGATGACGTCGCGCGACTGAAGGTTGATCGTGACCTTCTTGTCGACAGGCAGCACCAGGGTCGGCAGCTGTGCCTGGTCGATGTTGCCGTCCTTGTCGGGCTGCGCCTGGACGCCCATCGTCCAGACGGCGTCGGAGTTGTCCTCCTCCTCGCCGTCGTACTGGAAGTCCCAGGCCCACTGCTTCGCGATCGCGGTGATCTCGACGTCGGGGTCGTCCCACTTCGCCTCGATCTCGGACTGGTCGCGAGCCGTGAAGAAGAACATGCCCAGCACGAGGATGAGCGGCACGATCGTGTAGAAGATCTCGATCGGCATGTTGTAGCGCATCTGCACCGGGAGGCCGGTCTGGCCCTTGCGGCGGCGGTAGGCGATCGCAGCCCAGGCCATCAGGCCCCAGGTGATGATGCCGACCGCGAGGAGCACGATCCAGGAGTTGACCCAGAGCGACGAGACGCGCTCGGTCTGGTTGGTGGCTGCGGGACCACCCTCCACGAAGCCCGGAAGAAAGCCGTTCAGCTCGGTGGGAGAGCATCCCGCCAGGGCCAAGGCTGCCGCAACTCCCACAGGGAGGGCGGCCCAACGAAGGCTGCGTTTCGAGGGCACGATGCACCTTTCAGATCGCGAACAGAGCACACCCAAGTCTAGGGCAACCTCACACCTGATTCATGCCATCCACGCAGGTAGTGAAACCAGAACGGCCGCCGTCACCAGCGGTGACGGCGGCCGTGTGCACGGCGCGGGATCAGTGGAAGCTGTCGCCGCAGGCGCAGCTTCCCGCCGCGTTGGGGTTGTCGATCGTGAAGCCCTGCTCGGAGATCGTGTCCTTGAAGTCGATCGCCGCACCGTCGAGGTACGGGACGCTCATGTTGTCGATGATGACCTCCACGCCGTCGAAGTCGACGGTCTCGTCACCCTCGAGGTAGCGCTCGTCGAAGTACAGCTGGTAGATCAGGCCCGAGCATCCGCCCGGCTGCACGGCAACGCGCAGCCGCAGGTCGTCGCGGCCCTCCTGCTCCAGGAGGTTCTTCACCTTGGTGGCAGCAGCGTCGGTCAGGGTGACGCCGTGTGCGCGGGTGGTCTCTGGGGAGAGTGTGGTGTCGCTCATGTCGCTCCTTGTGACGGGCCGCGGGTGCACGGCTTCTCGGACGATTCTACCGCCGCTGATCTCAGACGGCTCCGCGTTCTTCGTCATTCATGCGGGCGAGCAGCAACGCCTCGGTCGCGACCGCATGGCGGAAGGTGTCGAGATGCAGCGACTCGTTGGGGCTGTGTGCGCGCGAGTGCGGGTCCTCGACACCGGTGACCAGGATCTGCGCGTCGGGGAACTCCCGCACGAGGTCCGCGATGAACGGGATCGAGCCGCCCACTCCGAGGTCTACGGGAGGCACCCCGTAGCCGTCGCGCATGGCGTCGCGGGTGAGGGCGACAGCCCAGCCGCTGGTGTCGACGAGGAAGCCGTCACCGAGGTCGATGTCGGAGAAGGTGAGGTCTGCTCCGAACGGCGCGTGCGCGCGGAGATGACTCTCGAGAGCGTCGTAGGCCTCCCTGCCGGTCTGGCCCGGTGCCACCCGCGCGCTGATGACCACCGTCACCTCGGGGAGCAGGGTGTTGGAGGCCGCCGCCACACTGGTGGCATCGATCCCGATGACCGTCACCGAGGGCTTGTTCCAGATCCGGCTGAGGATGGTGCCGCCGCCGATCGGCGTGGTGCCGGGCAGCAGACCCGCCTCGTCTCGCAGCGTCGCCTCGGTGTATTCAGGAGTGGGAGCGTCCCGCTCGGTCATGCCCTCGACCGCGACCGAACCGTCGGCGTTCCACAGTGTGGAGAGCAGTGTGACAGTCGCCATCATCGCATCGGGCACGGCGCCGCCGAACATGCCGGAGTGCGAAGCGTGGTCGAGGGTGCGCACACGCATCGTGAAGCGCGCATTGCCACGGAGCGAGACCGTGAGCCCCGGGGTCACGGAGTCCCAGTTACCGGAGTCCGCCACGACGATCGCGTCCGCGCGGAGAGCGTCCTTATTGTCGGAGAGGAACTGCGCGAACGAGCGGGAGCCGTACTCCTCCTCCCCCTCTATGAACATCGCGATGCCGAGGTCGAGATCGTCGCCCAGCACCTCGCTGACCGCGCGGATCGAGGCGATGTGCGACATGATGCCGGCCTTGTCGTCCGCCGCCCCACGGCCGTAGAGACGCCCGTCACGCACCGTCGGCTCGAACGGCGGAGTCTCCCACAGGGCATCATCCCCCGGAGGCTGCACGTCGTGGTGGGCGTAGAGCAGGATCGTCGGCTTGCCGTTGCGCGCGGCACGCGTGGCGAGCACAGCCGGCTGTCCCTGCTCGTCTGTCCCGGGGATCGCGGCGCGGAGCACGCGCACCTCGTCGAACACACCGGTGCCGGATGCCAGCGCGGCGACAGCCTCTGCGCTGCGTTCCAGCTGCGTCTGATCGAACGCCGGCCAGGCCATGCCGGGGATGCGCACCAGGTGGCCGAGATCCGACAGCGCAGAGGGGATCCCGGTCGCCACCGCCTCGAGGACGGCGGCGTCGGACTCACGGTGAGGAACAGGAGAGGTCATGCGAGTAATCTTAAGGTGATCCCCCACCGGCGAACCGAGGAACTCCGTGTCCACTACCCCTACCTCCCCTTCCACGAACGACGACGCACCCGAGACGACCTCCGTCGGCAAGGGGCGCGCGACGCCGAGCCGTGCGGAGCAGGAGGCAGCTCGTCGCCGGCCCCTCGTCGCCAACACCAAAGAGGCGAAGGCGGCGGCCAAGGCGGAGCTCAATGAGCGCCGTGCCCGCGCGCAGGCAGGCTTGGCCGCCGGTGAGGAGAAGTACCTCCCGGTTCGCGACAAGGGCCCGCAGCGCCGCTGGGTCCGCGACTACGTGGACGCGGGGTGGCACCCGGCCGAGTTCGTGATGGGTGTGATGGTGCTGGTCATCCTCGCCTCGCTGGTGCCGGCGAACACGGCCATCTCCTTCTACGCCTACATCGTGATGATGGGCTACCTCGTGATCGCGATCGGCGGCATGATCCTGCTCGGCATGCGGGTCAAGCGCAAGGCGGCGGCGAAGTTCGGCAAGGACCGACTCGAGCGCGGCCTCGGCTGGTACGCCGCGATGCGCGCGCTGCAGATGCGCTTCATGCGTCTGCCGAAGCCGCAGGTCAAGCGCGGCCAGTACCCCGCCTGAGCAGTCCCCTGTTGATCTCGCGACCCCAGAACGGGCCGCGGTAGAGGAACGCCGTATAGCCCTGCACGAGCGTCGCACCTGCGTCGATGCGCTCCTGCACGTCCGAAGCGGTCTCCACTCCCCCGACCGCGATGACGCAGAAATCTGCGGGAACCGCGTCGCGCACGACGCGCAGCACTTCGAGGGACCGCTTCTTCAGCGGCGCCCCGGAGAGCCCACCCGCTCCCGCGGCCTCGACGGTCGCCGCATCCGTACGCAGCCCGGCTCGACTGATCGTCGTGTTGTGGGCGATGATCCCCGCCAGCCCCTCGGCGACGGCCAACCGAGCGATCGCCGCGATCTCATCATCCGGGAGGTCAGGCGCGATCTTCACGAGAAGTGGCGTGCTGCCGGAGGCTTCCCTGACCGCGCGAAGAAGCGGCGCGAGCGTCTCGACAGCCTGCAGGCCGCGCAGCCCCGGCGTGTTCGGTGACGACACGTTGACGGCCAGATAGTCGGCGAGCGGAGCGAGGCGCGTCGCC
Source organism: Microbacterium sp. JAI119 (assembly GCF_013410135.1). Taxonomy (NCBI): domain Bacteria; kingdom Bacillati; phylum Actinomycetota; class Actinomycetes; order Micrococcales; family Microbacteriaceae; genus Microbacterium; species Microbacterium sp. JAI119. The sequence goes on along the minus strand of NZ_JACCCK010000005.1, from coordinate 92,535 downwards.
GAAGCCACATAGTCGGCGGTCGCGTCTTCGACGTCGACGACACGGCTCTTGCCGATGTTGACGCCGATGATCGTGTCGGGCGCGCCACGCCGCAGGCGCGCGAGTCGACGAGCGGCGGCATCCGCTCCCGCGTTGTTGAAGCCCATCCGATTGATCACGGCCCGGTCTTCGACGAGACGGAACAGCCGCGGCTTGGGGTTTCCCTCCTGAGGGATCGCCGTCACGGTGCCCACTTCCACGTGCCCGAACCCCAGCGCGGCGAGTCCCCGCACGCCCACCGCGTTCTTGTCGAACCCCGCAGCGACACCGAACGGCGAGGGGAAGGTGAGACCGAGGGCTTCGACCTGAAGCGACGGATCCGGTCGAGTGAGAGCCCGCGTCGCCCAGGAGAACGGAGGCGCCCCGAGCACACGGATCACCGCCATGCCGGCGTGGTGGGCGAACTCGGGGTCGAAGCGCGACAGGACAGCGCGAAAGAGCAGCGGATACATCCCTGCCAGATTACCGCTCCGCGGACTCCCGCTTCGTGTGGTCGGCGCGCAGGTCGGTGATGGCGGACTCGAAGTCCTCGAGCGAATCGAACGCCTGATAGACGCTGGCGAACCGCAGGAACGCGACCTCGTCAAGCTCGCGCAACGGTCCCAGGATGGCCAGACCGATCTCGTTCGTGTCGAGCTGCGAGACGCCGGTCTGCCGCACGGCCTCTTCCACGCGTTGAGCGAGCACCGCGAGGTCTCCCTCGGTGACCGGACGTCCCTGGCACGCCTTGCGCACGCCCGTGATGACCTTCTCCCGACTGAACGGCTCCATCACCCCGGAACGCTTGATGACGTTGAGGCTCGCCGTCTCCGTCGTGGTGAACCTGCCACCGCACTCCGGGCACTGTCGACGACGCCTGATCGAGAGTCCGTCGTCGCTGGTGCGTGAATCGATGACGCGGGAATCGGGGTGTCGACAGAAGGGGCAGTGCATCTGACCGATCCTACGCGGTGAAACGCGCCTCGATCGCTTCGCCGTGGGCAGGAAGCACCTCGGTTTCGGCCAGGGCGACGACTCCAGCCCGCACAGCCGCCAGGGCAGCTCTGTCGTAGGAGATCACCTGCTGCGGGCGAAGGAAGGTGTACGAGCCGAGACCCGGGGCATAGCGCGCCTGCCCTCCAGTCGGCAGGACGTGATTGCTGCCTGCCATGTAGTCCCCGAGGCTGACGGGGGTCTGGTCGCCGACGAACACGGCCCCGGCGCTGGTGAAGGCCGCGGCAGCCTGCTCGGCGTCGACGAGGTGGAGTTCGAGGTGCTCCGGTGCGTAGGCGTTGCTGAAGGCGGTGGCCATGTCGCGATCGTCGACGAGGACGATCGCGGACTGCGGCCCCGACAGCGCGGCCGCGACACGTTCGCTGTGGCGCGTGCCGGCGGCGATGCGTTCCACTTCGGCGGCCACCTTCTCGGCCAGATCCGCCGCGTCAGTCACGAGCACCGCCGATGCCTGCTCGTCGTGCTCCGCCTGGCTGACGAGGTCTGCGGCGATGAGCCGAGGATCCGCGTGGGCGTCGGCGACGACGAGGATCTCCGTGGCCCCGGCTTCCGAGTCCGTTCCGACGACGCCGGCGACGGCGCGCTTGGCGGAAGCGACGTAATTGTTCCCCGGACCCGAGACGACGTCGACAGGGTCGAGGTCGAGCGACGACACTCCGTGGGCCAGCGCGCCGATCGCGCCGGCGCCACCCATCGCGTACACCTCGGTCACCCCCAGCAACGCGGCCGCCGCGAGGATCGTCGGGTGGATTCGTCCGCCCTGGTCCGACTGCGGCGGCGATGCCAGGGCGATCTCCTGGACACCGGCGACCTGTGCCGGCACGACGTTCATGATCACGCTCGACGGATACACGGCTTTGCCGCCGGGGATGTAGACCCCCACGCGGTGCACCGGCTGCCAGCGCTGCGTGATGACGGCCCCTTCCCCGATGTGCGTCACCTGCGTCGCGGGAACCTGGGCTGCCGACGCGAGGCGCACGCGACGGATCGCCTCCTCGAGCGCACTCCGCACCTCCGGCGCGAGCTCTTCCAACGCCGTGATGAGGTGATCGGCGGGCACGCGCACTGCGTGTTCCGTGACTCCGTCGAATCGTTCGGCCTGCTCCCGAAGAGCCGCCTCACCGCGCTCGCGCACGTCGTCGACGATGCGCGCTGCGGTGTCCAGCGCTTCGGCTCTGGCCTGCGTTGCCCTGGGGACGGCGGCGAGCATGCCCGCGGGCGAGAGCTCGCGCCCTCGCAGATCGATCGTGCGCATTGTCAACCCTTCGTGATGTCGGAGATGTCGTGGAGGTAGCCGATCCGTCCGTCGTCATGTCGGACGACGAACGCACCCCCACGGTCCTCGATCACGAGAGCCCACGCGCTCGGGCCGATGCGGAAGAGCGGCTCTCCACGCTCGTCGTGGACGTCGCGCTCGGACGGCGCGAGGATCCAGAACGGCTGGGCTGCGGGCGCCGTCGCTCGGGGATTCGTCGTCTCGAGGTCGGCGTCCGTGACGCCCTCCAGGATCAGCGGCTCCGGCTCTTCCTCGGCCGTGCTCGTCTCATACGTCGCCGCTGTCTCGAGCAGCGACTCGATGCTCCCGGTATCCGAGACGATCTCCGGCTCCTGGTTGCGGGAGCGACGTGAGTACGAGGGAACGTAGTCCTCGTCGGACTCCTCCGGCGTGGTGCCGATCCCGCCACCGGACGCGTGTGCCGTGAGCGGCACCTGCTCGGCGAGGTCGAAGCGAGCGATCTCGTCCGTGGCCTGGTGGCCCGACAGCTCGACATCGCGGTCGATGACGAGAGGAAGAGCCGAGCTGTCGACGATGACGTCGGTCTGCGTCTCGGACTCCTCAGACACCTCGAGCTCGTCGGAGGTCGCAGGTACGCGCGACGGCTCTTCGACCGTGTCGGTGATCGCGGGCTCGGGACGCGGCCGCGCGATCACGGGACGAACGGGGTTCGCATTGCGGTGTGCGAGCGTCACGAGACGCCCGTGGAAGTCTTCCTTGAGACCCGGGATGATCGGGGCGAACACCGTGAGGACGACGAGCGCCACAGAGGTGATGGCCAGGGCGACTCCGTTCCACGGAAGGGTCCAGACGCCACCGGAGACGAGCGCGGAGATCGCGAGCCACAGGCTGCCGATCCAGACCACGGCGGACACGGAGAACGCGACAGAGGCGAACTGATCGATGCCGAGTGAGCCGACCCGGCGGATGCCGTCGGGCGAGAATCGGCGGAGCACCAGAAGGAACACGGCGACGGTGGGCAGCGCGATCGGAAGCACCCACTGGATTCCGACGCCCCAGAGCGAGAGGTCGCCGATGAGCGGGAAGAACGAGAACACGAACGAAAGCAGCCACACGCCCACGATCAGCAGCTCGCGCAGCGTGAACCCGAGGATTCCGAACTCCGGCGTGACCTCTTCGTCGTAGAGGACACCGTCGTCGTCGCTGAAGACCTCGTCCTCAGGATCCGTTTCGGGGAGATCCGTGCTCATGCGTGGTCCTTTCGTCACGGGGCTCGACGGGTGGTTTCGTCGTGCTGCCGACGGCTCACGATCCTACCCCGCTCACCCCAGACAGGTGGGCCCGAGCAGCGACTTGAGGTCACCGAACAGATCCGCGGACACCTTGACGGGCATCGGCACCTCGAAGACCTTCGCCGTGCCGCCCCGGTGCACGCGGAGCACCACCTCGGTGTCTCCGTTGTGGCGCCGGAGCACCTCCGCGAGTTCCATCATCACCCGCTCGGTCGCCCGCTGCTCGGCGAGGACGAGTGCCAGCGGACCGGCCGCGTCGAAAGAGCCCACGTCGGGAGCGAACGCCGACTGCGCGTGCAGGTTGAGCCCGTCGTCGCGCCTGGACACGCGCCCGCGCACGGCGAGGATCGCGTCCTGCTGCAGCGTGTGCTGGAACTCGGTGTACGTCTTTCCCATGAACATCACGGTGACCTCACCATTGAAGTCCTCTACGGTGATCATGCCGTACGGGTTTCCGCTCGCCTTGGCCACGCGGTGCTGCACGCTGGTCACGAGTCCGGCCACCGTCACCTGGTCGCCGTCCTGCAGGTCTTCGGAGTTGTTCAGATCGTTGATCGAGATCGACGCATGCTTCGCGAGCGGTACCTCGAGTCCGGCGAGAGGGTGGTCTGACACGTAGAGCCCGAGCATCTCCCGCTCGAACGCGAGCTTGTCCTTCTTGACCCACTCGGGTCTGGCCGGGACCTTGGCCGGCGCGACCTCTTCGGTCCCGTCGTACAGGCTGTCGAAGTCGAAGCCGATCGCCCCCTGGGCCTCGTTCCGCTTGCGGTCGACCGCCGCCTCGACCGCGTCTTCGTGCACCTCGTACAGCGCGCGACGGGTGTCTCCCATGGAGTCGAACGCGCCCGCCTTGATCAGGGACTCGACGGTGCGCTTGTTCGAGACGTGCAGAGGAACCTTCTCGAGGAAGTGATGGAACGAAGTGAAGCGCTCGTCCTTGCGGGCCTTGACGATGCCCTCGACGACGTTGCTGCCGACGTTGCGCACGGCTCCGAGGCCGAAGCGGATGTCGTCGCCCACGGCGGCGAAGAAGTTGATCGAGTCGGAGACGTCGGGCGGGAGCACCTTGATGCCCATCCGACGGCACTCGTTCAGGTACAGCGCCATCTTGTCCTTGGAGTCGCCGACGCTGGTGAGCAGCGCCGCCATGTACTCGGCGGGATAGTGCGCCTTGAGGTATGCGGTCCAGTACGACACCAGGCCGTACGCGGCGGAGTGCGCTTTGTTGAACGCGTAGTCCGAGAAGGGCAGCAGGATGTCCCACAGGGCCTTGATCGCCGCCTCGCCGAAGCCGCGTTCCTTCATACCGCCGGCGAAACCCTCGTACTGCTTGTCCAGCTCGGACTTCTTCTTCTTGCCCATGGCACGACGGAGGATGTCTGCCTGTCCGAGGCTGAAGCCGGCGACCGCCTGAGCGATGGCCATGACCTGCTCCTGGTAGATGATGAGCCCGTAGGACTCCTGCAGGATCTCGGCGAGAGGCGCTTCCAGTTCGGGATGGATCGGAGTGATCTCCTGCAGGCCGTTCTTGCGCAGGGCGTAGTTCGTGTGCGAGTTGGCGCCCATGGGCCCCGGACGATACAGGGCGATGAGTGCCGAGATGTCGCCGAAGTTGTCGGGCTTCATCAGCCGCATCAAGGAACGCAGGGGCGGGCTGTCGAGCTGGAACACACCGAGGGTGTCTCCGCGGGCGAGCAGCTGATAAACGCCCGGGTCGTCGAGGCCGAGGTGCTCGAGGTCGAGTTCCTCACCTCGGTTGGTGCGGATGTTGTCGAGCGCGTCGGAGATGATCGTGAGGTTGCGGAGCCCCAGGAAGTCCATCTTGATCAGACCGAGCGACTCGCACGACGGGTAGTCGAACTGCGTGACGATCTGGCCGTCCTGCTCACGGCGCATGATCGGGATGATGTCGAGCAACGGGTCGGACGACATGATCACACCGGCGGCGTGCACGCCCCACTGACGCTTCAAGCCCTCGAGACCCAGCGCACGGTCGAAGACGGTCTTCGCCTCCGGATCGGTCTCGATCAAGGTGCGGAACTCGCTCGCCTCCTTGTACCGCGGGTGCGCCGAGTCGAACATGCCGTCGAGGGGCATGTCCTTGCCCATCACGGGCGGGGGCATCGCCTTGGTGAGACGCTCTCCCATGCTGAACGGGAACCCGAGCACGCGCCCGGCGTCCTTCAGCGCCTGCTTGGACTTGATGGTGCCGTACGTGACGATCTGCGCGACGCGCTCGGAGCCGTACTTCTCGGTCACGTAGTCGATGACCTCGCCACGGCGCCGGTCATCGAAGTCGACGTCGAAGTCGGGCATCGATACACGGTCGGGGTTGAGGAATCGCTCGAAGATCAGTCCGTGCTCGAGCGGATCGAGGTCGGTGATCCTCATCGCGTACGCGACCATCGATCCGGCACCGGAGCCACGGCCGGGACCGACCCGGATGCCGTTGTCCTTCGCCCAGTTGATGAAGTCGGCGACGACCAGGAAGTACCCGGGGAACCCCATCTGCAGGATGATGCCGGTCTCGTACTCGGCCTGCTTGCGCACCTTGTCGGGGATGCCACCCGGGTAGCGGTAGTGGAGCCCCGCCTCGACCTCTTTGATGAGCCAGCTGTCCTCGGTCTCGCCGTCCGGCACCGGGAATCGCGGCATGTAGTTCGCGGAGGTGTTGAACTCCACCTCGCACCGCTCGGCGATCAGCAGCGTATTGTCGCATGCTTCCGGGTGGTCTCGGAAGAGCTGCCGCATCTCGGCCGCTGTCTTGATGTAGTAGCCGTCGCCGTCGAACTTGAACCGGTTGGGGTCGTCCATCGTCGACCCAGACTGCACGCACAGGAGAGCCTCGTGTGCGTCGGCCTCGTGCTGGTGCGTGTAGTGCGAGTCGTTGGTGGCGACCAGGGGGATGTTCAGGTCCTTCGACAGACGGAGCAGGTCGGTCATGACACGCCGCTCGATCGACAGGCCGTGGTCCATGATCTCGGCGAAGTAGTTCTCCTTGCCGAAGATGTCCTGGAACTCGGCCGCCGCCGCGCGTGCCGCGTCGTACTGTCCGAGTCGCAGACGTGTCTGGATCTCCCCCGAAGGGCAGCCTGTCGTGGCGATGAGTCCCTTGCCGTAGGTCTGGAGCAGCTCGCGGTCCATACGCGGCTTGAAGTAGTACCCCTCCATGCTCGATCTCGAGCTGATGCGGAAGAGGTTGTGCATGCCCTCGGTGCTCTGGCTCCACATCGTCATGTGGGTGTACGCGCCGGAACCCGAGACGTCATCGCTCTTCTGGTCGGGCGAGCCCCACTGCACGCGAGTCTTGTCGCTGCGGTGGGTACCGGGGGTCATGTACGCCTCGAGCCCGATGATGGGCTTGATGCCGGCGTTTCGTGCGGCGTTGTAGAACTCGAAGGCCGCGAAGGTGTTGCCGTGATCGGTGACGGCGATCGCGGGCATGCCGTATTCGGCAGCCGCCTGGGTCATCGCATTGATCTTCGCCGCACCGTCGAGCATCGAGTATTCGCTGTGCACGTGCAGGTGGACGAAAGAGTCGGATGCCATGCCTTCGAGTCTACGGCGGGGCCCCGACACCGGAGGTCGGTGGCGGGGCCCCGTCGAGACTCGTCACGGCAAGGTATCGACCACACTCGTCTCGAAGGTCATCCGGACATCCGGCACGTCACTCGGGATCACCCCTTCGCCGACCGAACTTGTGTCGGTGATCTCGGTCACGAGCCCCGTCGCCATCTCGATCGTCACCGTGTAGCGCCTCAGCGATGTCTCCGCAGTCTCGGACGAGCCGAGCTGCGAGTCGAACGTGACCACCCGTTCGCCGTTGAGTTCGGCACCCACCGTCGACCCGGGAAGCAAGCTGAGTGCGCGGTACATCGACGCCCGCAGCTCCGGGTCCCCGACGTTGTGCGAGAGCAGTCCGATGATAAGCCACCCGACCTTTCCATCGGCCCAGCCCTGCTCGTCCGGGCCCAGGTAGTCGCGGATCCAGCCGATCATGGCGTCGGGGTCACGTGGCATCGACTCGAAGAACCACAGGACGTCTTCGACGCCGCCCTCGGACAACCGGGGGGCGGCCGAGGCGAACAACGAGACGGCCGGCCCGTAGCCCTGCATCGCCGCACTCTGCTCCGCATGCCCCTGCGTCTGATCGCCGTAGACGCTGCCTGCGACCGGAGCGCCCCACTCTCCGTACCACTGCGAACGCAGATCTGCAGGCGAGTAGTCGGCGCCACTGCGACTGATCACCCAGCCACTCGACGCCGCAGCTCGCGAGACACTGTAGCCAGGTTGCCCGGCTGTATCGAGATCGGCGTCGAACACGCCCAACGACTCCGTCGTCCAAGCACGGCGCTGATACTGCCCGGGAGCAAGCTGGGGCGGCGCGAATCCCGCCGCGGAGTTCGCAGCTCCCAGCAGCGCCTCAGGCCCTGTCATCGGAGTGGCTGTGGGGGTCGGCACCCGGCTCGGCACGAGCTCGGGACCAGGCGCACGTGTCGGCACCGCTTCCACCGTCGGTGCGGGGGCTGGCGCGGCGATGCCGCTCATCACGAGCACCCCGGTGGTGACCGCAGCCACCGCGCCGAGCGAGGCTGCGGCTATCAGCCACGACCTTCGCGCTCCTCGAGCACGTGCCGGCCTGCGCTCACCTTCGATCGCGGTCAGGAGAACGGCTCGCGCGGCCGCGATGTTCTCCTCAGCGCCGTCGATGTCGGGCCTGGTCTGCTGGGCCTTCTCAAACATGTCCAAGGGTCTCCCCCTTCTGCTGCTGCTCGAATGCCTGGATCCTTCGGGTGGAGTCCAGCCGTGTGCGGACCCTGTTCAGGCGCGATCGCACCGTTCCCACCGGTACGGCGAGTGCGACGGCGATCTCCTCGTATGTCAGCCCCTGCCACGCGTAGAGCAGGAGCGTCTCCCTGTCCTTTGGGGCGAGTGCCGCGATCCGCGTTTTCAAGGATCGGACTTCGCGCTCGGCGTCGACCCGCGACATCGCGTCGTCCAGACCTCCGAGCGACGAATGATCCTGCTGAGAGACGGACGCTGCGAAAGACCTCCAGTGTTTCGCTTCCACCGCACGATGGCGGCGGATCAGGCGCGAGGCTATGCCGAGGAGCCACGGCGCCGCCGACTCGACGTCCGTGTCGAAATCCGCTCGGCGGCGGAATGCGACGAGGAATGTCTCGCTCAGGACGTCTTCCGCCGCGTGCCGGCCGATGCGATACGTGGCGAAGGCGTTGACGGCGCGCGCGTGTCTGTCGAAGAGCTCGGCGAACACCGCCGGATGCTGAAGAGATCGCTGGATGATCTCGCTGTCTGTGGTCACGCTATGTATTGGCCGTGCGCCGCAGAGCGGTTCACGGTTTCTTCGACGACGTCGACGATGCTCCGAGTTCGAGCCGCATCACGACTCGGGGGAACCCGTCCAGCACGGAACGGGTGTCGGCGGCCCTCTCGAACCCCGCGCTCTCGAACAGCGACCGAGTGCCGACGTATGCCATCGTCAAGTTCACCTTCTCGTCGCCGTTGTCGACGGGGTACCCCTCGATCGCCGGGGCTCCGCGCTCCCTCGCGTAGGCGACTGCGCCCTCGACGAGTGCATGCGTGATCCCCTGCTTCCGGTACCCAGGGCGAACCCGGAAGCACCACAGCGACCAGACGTCGAGGTCGTCGACGTGCGGGATCAGCCGGTTTCGGGCGAAGCTCGTCTCCCGACGCGGCTGGAGGGCCGCCCATCCGACCGGTTTCCCGTCCAGGTACGCGATCACTCCGGGAGGAGGATCTTGATGGCAGAGTTCGCGCACGCGATCGGCACGGGCCTGACCCCTCAGCGCAACATTCTCCTTGTTTCCGATGCGATAGCTCAGGCAGAAGCACACGTTCGATGTCGGCTTCCTCGGCCCGACGAGTGTGGCGACGTCGTCGAAATCGGTCGCGGGACGAACCTCGATGGTCATGCGCCCAGTGTCGCGCACCTCACGGACACATGTCCGGCGAGACACGGGGATCATTCACCGCGCAGCACATCCAGAGCGTGCTCGAAATCCGCGGGATAGGGAGACTCGAACTGCACCCAGTCACCCGTCGTCGGGTGCGCGAAGGCGAGCTGATGCGCATGCAGCCACTGGCGGGTGAGCCCCAGCCGCGCCGACAGCGTCGGGTCGGCGCCGTACAGGGGGTCGCCGACGCACGGGTGCCGGTGCGCAGCCATGTGCACGCGGATCTGATGCGTGCGGCCGGTCTCGAGGTGGATCTCGAGCAGCGATGCGCCGGGAAAAGCCTCGAGGGTCTCGTAGTGCGTGACGGACGGCTTCCCATCCGGGACGACGGCGAACTTCCAGGAGTGATTGGGGTGGCGCCCGATCGGAGCGTCGATCGTGCCGGCGAGCGGGTCCGGGTGCCCTTGGACGACGGCGTGATAGATCTTCTCGACCGTACGGTCCTTGAACGCCTGCTTCAGCACCGTGTAGGCGTGCTCCGATTTCGCCACGACCATCAGGCCGCTCGTGCCCACGTCCAGCCGGTGCACCACGCCCTGGCGCTCCGGCGCTCCGCTGGTCGAGACACGGAAGCCCGCCGCGGCGAGGGCACCGACAACGGTGGGCCCCTCCCAGCCGAGGGAAGGATGAGCGGCGACGCCCGTCGGCTTGTCGACGACGACGATGTCGTCATCGTCGTAGACGATGCCGAGCTCCGGCACCGCGATCGGGACGATCTTCGGCGCCTCCTTCGGCTGCCATTCGATGTCGAGCCAGCCGCCTCCTCGCAAGCGATCGGACTTGTCGAGCGTGACGCCGTCGAGACGCACTCCCCCGGCGGCGGCGACGTCAGCAGCGAAGGTGCGGGAGAAACCCATCAGCTTCGCCAGGGCAGCATCGACACGCGAGCCGTCGAGACCGTCGGGTACAGGCAGTGACCGCGACTCCACGGTCAACGTCCCTCCGCTGCGGGTGCCGCGCCCTCCGAAGGCGTGTCGTCATCGACCTTTCGCAGGGGCGCCGCGTCGGCTGCGTCGACCATGTCGTCATCGGTGTCGGTCGCCTCGACCGCCGCTGCAGCCTCGGCCTCGGCCTCGGTCTGCACGAGCTGGTGATCGCGTTCCCGCGTCCCGTCGAAGCGCAGGCCGACCACGACGAGCAGCGCCACGGAGATCATCCCCGTCACGATGAAGACGTCCGCGACGTTGAAGATCGCCGGCATCATCCACGGCATCGAGATCATGTCGACGACATGTCCCATAGGGAAGCCGGGCTCGCGGAAAAGACGGTCGCTGAGATTGCCGAGCACTCCGCCGAGAAGGCAACCGAGAACGACAGCCCACAGCCGGGACTTCAGACCGAATGCCTTCCAGACGATCACGCCTGCCACGACCGCGAGGGCGATGGTGAAGATCCACGTGACTTCGGACCCGAGCGAGAAAGCAGCTCCGGGATTGCGCACGTAATACAGCTGAAGGAACTCGCCGAGCACGGGGACCGGCTCCTGATAGGGCAGGTTCTCGATGGTGAGGTACTTCACAAACTGATCGGCGGCCAGCACGAGCGCTGCGAGAATCGCAACGATCGCGCCGGCCGCCGACCGAGGAAGGGGACGGCGTCCTGACAAGAGGGCGCCTTACAGACCGATCGCGGAGACAGGGGTCGAGTCCGTGGAGGTCGACTTCTCGTCGAGCTCGCGGAGCTGGCCCTCGATGTAGCCGCGCAGCTGCGAGCGGTAGTCGCGCTCGAAGTTGCGGAGCTCGGTGATCCGAGCCTCAAGCGTGTTGCGCTCGCGCTCGAGACGTGCGGTCTCTTCGCGCTGCTTGGCCTCGGCCTCGGTGCGGATGCGAGCCACCTCGGTCTCAGCCTCGGAGATGAGCTGGTTGCGCTTGGCCTCGCCCTCGGCCACGTGCTCGTCGTGCAGACGCTGCGCGAGCTCGATGATGCCGGCGGTGGCGGTCGCGGATCCGGTCGGAGCCGGCTCTGCCGGAGCCTCGGCGACAGGACCTGCGGCGGGGGCCTCGGCAGCGGGAGCGGCGGCCTCAGGGGCAGCACCGGACTCGTACGCGGCCAGCTTGGCCTTCAGCTCGACGTTCTCCTCGAGAGCCTTGCGCCACTCGATGACGATCTCGTCGAGGAAGTCGTCCACCTCGTCCGGGTCGAAGCCGTCCTTGAAGCGGACGTGCTGGAACTGCTTGGTGACGACGTCATCCGGGGTAAGTGCCATGGGTGGCTCCTCTTTCGATGAGTTCGATTGCCAGTATCGATGTATGGCGTGGTCGTGATGTGGCGCGAACCCGGGGCGCGCACCTGGGTGCCAGCATAGCCCCCGCGCATCGGTGCCGCGATGTCACGACACTCAGAGAGCGGGAACTCACCGGAGCCGGAACACGGGACACGCCGGTGATTCAGCGGACGAACAGTCGGACGATGTTCATCAGAATCAGGACGATCAGCAGTGTGAGTGCGAACCCGAAGTCGAGCGACAGCGAGCCGATCCGCAGCGGCGGGATGATCCGTCGGAAGAACCGGATGGGGGGATCGGTGAGCGTGTAGACCGCCTCGGCGGCGACGAGGCCGAAGCCCTTGGGCCTCCATTCCCGATTGAACATCGGGATGTAGTCCAGGATCAGCCGCGCGAAGAGCACGATGACGTACAGGAGGAGCACCAGATGAACGATGCTCGCGAGGACCGAGACCAGCTGCACGGGCTACGACTGGTCGAAGCTCGCAGACTCGGCGTCTGCGTGTGCGATGCCCCCGTGACCCGAGACCGCGATGTTCTCCGGCGACAGCAGGAACACCTTCGAGGTCACGCGCTCGATCCGGCCGTAGAGGCCGAGCGAGAGCCCACTCGCGAAGTCGATGAGGCGACGCGCATCGGCATCGCTCATCTGCGAGAGGTTGATGATGACCGGGACACCCTCGCGGAAGCTCTCCGCGATCAACTGGGCGTCACGGTACTGCTTCGGGTGGACGGTGAGGATCTCGTTCACGGCTCCTGCAGACGGCTGGCGGACGGCGACGGGGCGGCGAAGCGGCGTGACGGGGGCCGGTGCCGGCTCCTCGCGGTCACGATCGCGTTCGCGGTGAGCGCGGGCGGGCGCCTGCGCTTCTTCTTCGTAGACCTCTTCCTCGTCGGCGAGGCCGAGATACACCATGGTCTTCTTCAGTGGGTTACCCATCGTGTCCTCCGGTTCGAACGTGTCGGGCTGGTCTGTTCACAGGTTAACCCCGGTCAGGCCGGGGGCCGGTGATTGCGGAACCGATCCGCAGGTGTGTCGCGCCGGCGGCGATCGCCTCGACGAAGTCCCCCGTCATCCCGGCAGAGATCCACGATGCCGAAGGGTCGATCGCACGGACGCTCTCCGCGATGCCGTGCAATCGTGCGAAGGCGGAGGCAGGCTCCTCGTCGAGCGGCGCCACCGCCATCACGCCGCGCAGGCGCAACGACGGCAGCGAGAGGACGTGCTCCGCGAGAGCGACCGCCTGCGCCGGCGCCGCTCCCCCGCGGCCGGGATCGTCGGTGAGGTTGATCTGCACCAGCACATCGAGCTGATCGTCATCATCGGCCGCGCGGTGCAGGGCGTCGGCGAAGCGGTCGCGATCGACCGAATGCACGACTGACGCGCTCCGTCGGATCGCACTCGCCTTGTTGGTCTGGCCCTGGCCGATGAAATGCCATCGCAGATCCAGCTCGGTGAGCTCGCTCTCCTTCGCCGACAGCTCCTGCTGACGGTTCTCGCCGACGTCGCGCACTCCGAGCTCGTGCAGATCACGCACCAGCGACGCCGGATGGAACTTCGTCACCACGATCCTGGTGATCTCGTCGTGATTGCGTCCCACGGCTTGCGCGGCTGCGGCGATCCTGTCATCGATCGCCGACAGCCGCGTAGCCAGAGGTGCGAGCCCAGGGCCGTCGACCGGAGAGGTCACTTCAGGAATTCAGGGATGTCGATGTCGTCGTCCGCGAAAGCCGGCTCGATGCTGGTGGTCGGAACGCGCTGCTGGATCGGCTCGGGCTTGACCGGCTCAGGCTTGTTGTCCGTCTCCTCGTCGAGCGCCACCTCGGGGAGCGGAGTCGTCGAGGGCCGGGAGACGACCATCGGGTCCAGCCGCAGCGAGGGCTCACCGCCGTCGAAGCCTGCTGCGATCACGGTCACGCGCACCTCGTCGCCGAGCGTGTCGTCGATGACGGTACCGAAGATGATGTTTGCCTCGGGGTGAGCGGCTTCCTTGACGAGGTCTGCCGCGTCATGGATCTCGAAGATACCGAGGTTGGAACCACCCTGGATCGACAGCAGAACGCCGTGCGCACCCTCGATGCTCGCTTCGAGGAGCGGGGACTCCACAGCCAGCTCTGCGGCCTTGATCGCGCGATCTGCACCGCGAGCGGAGCCGATGCCCATGAGCGCGGAGCCTGCTCCCTGCATCACGGACTTGACGTCGGCGAAGTCGAGGTTGATGAGACCGGGGGTCGTGATGAGATCCGTGATGCCCTGCACACCGGCGAGGAGTACCTGGTCGGCCGTGGCGAACGCCTCGATCATCGAGATACCGCGGTCGCTGATCTCGAGGAGACGGTCGTTCGGCACCACGATGAGGGTGTCGACCTCTTCCTTGAGCTTGGAGACGCCGGCCTCGGCCTGGCTCTGGCGACGGCGACCCTCGAAGGAGAACGGTTTGGTCACGACACCGATGGTGAGGGCGCCGATGGACTTCGCGATGCGTGCCACGACGGGCGCCCCGCCGGTTCCGGTACCGCCACCCTCTCCCGCCGTCACGAAGACCATGTCGGCCCCGGTCAGCGCCTGCTCGATCTCCTCGGCGTGGTCCTCGGCGGCACGACGCCCCACCTCGGGATCGGCACCTGCACCAAGACCGCGGGTGAGTTCACGACCGACGTCGAGCTTGACGTCGGCGTCGCTCATGAGCAGCGCCTGCGCATCGGTGTTCACGGCGATGAACTCGACTCCGCGGAGGCCGAGATCGATCATGCGGTTCACGGCGTTGACGCCGCCACCGCCGACGCCGACGACCTTGATCACGGCGAGGTAGTTCTGGTTCTGGCTCATGGCCGGCCTCCGATTATTCGAGCCTGGAAGTGGGTGAACCTTAAACCTCAACTAGAGGTGTAAAGTATTTCCCGGTATTGCGTTCTCTTTGATCGAAGGTAAGCGCCGCCCGGCCGTGCACGCGCGAAGACACGGGCGTGTCGCCCCATTCCCGACGAAAGCGCTCAGCCGACGACGGCGACTTCGGGAGACGTCACGTCGATCGAGCCCGCCGCCGGATTCGCCGCCATCGCCTTCGAGAGCACGACGGCCTTCAGCGCCGACTCCTCCGCACTCCCCCAGACCACCGTCAACCCGCCGTTGAGAGTGAGGGTCACGTCGTCCGCCGTCGTCGCGCGGACACCGATCAGAGCGGCGCGGACGTCCGCGGGAAGGGTGCGCACGACGAGGCCAGCGCTCCGGAACGCCGCCGATCCGACACCCCCGACGACGTCGAGCACCGGCTGCCCTGCCGGCTGATCGGAGGTGGTCGAAAGGACCACGCCGGCGGCGTCCACCAGTGTGTAACCGGCGTCGGAGCGGAGCACGCCGACGGGAGTGCGCTCGACTATCCGCACGGTGAGGTCATGCGGCGGGCGCGCTTCGAGGGCGTAGGTCTCGATGAGAGGGAAGCCCAGCAACGCGGCCTTCACCTTGCTGGAGTCGACCAGTGCGAGTGGAGTGCCGAGCTGATCCCCCAGTGCCGCCTCGATCGCGGCGGGATCGAGACTCGTGGCACCTTCGACGGTGATCTTCTGCACGGCGAACAGCGGACTGTACGCTGCGGCGACGCTGCCCCCGACCAGCAGCAGTGCGGCGCCGATGCTGCTCAACCAGACGATCCTCCGCCGCCGCGACCTCTGCGTGAAACGCCGGATCTCCGCACGAAGAGCCTTCCGACGCGCACGTGCCGCGCGCCAGACATCCATCGTCGACGTCTGCTGCGGGTCGCCGACCGAGGTGCTGTCCGGCTCCTCGCCGGGTGCCGGGTCAGGAGTCGACGGAGTGTCCTGACCGGCTCCGGGATCGCGTCGCCGCCGACGGGACCTCTCCTCCGGCGCGGCGTCCTTCTCGTCCGGAGACTCCGGGCTGGTCGGAAGCGGTGCGGGCCGGCGCATCGGCTACTCCTCGTCGGTCCGGCGCAGAGAGTCCAGGACCTGCGGGATGATCTGGTAGACGTTGCCGCACCCGAGCGTGACGACGAAGTCGCCGTCTCGCGCGACCGAGGCGGTGTAGTCGGCGGCCTGCTGCCAGTCTGCGACATAGTGGACGCGCGACGGGTCACGGAACGCACCGCTGACGAGCTCGCCCGTGACACCGGGCACGGGGTCTTCTCTGGCCCCGTAGACGTCGAGCATCACGGTGTGGTCGGCGAACTGCTCCAGGACGTCGGCGAACTCCTGGTACATGTGCTGCGTGCGCGAGTAGGTGTGAGGCTGCTGGATCGCGATGATCCGACCGGACCCGGCGATGCTGCGCATGGCTTCGAGCGCTGCTCGCACCTCCGTGGGGTGGTGCGAGTAGTCGTCGTACACGGTGACCCCACGCTCGACGCCGTGCTGCTCGAGGCGACGCACCGTACCGGCGAAGCCCTCCACCGCACGAACGGCGTCGGCGAGCGGATAGCCGAGGGCGCGGAGAACGGCGACGGCGCCGGCCGCATTGATCGCGTTGTGGATGCCGGGGACGGCGAGCTGCATCCGGGCGCGCTCGTCGCCGTGCGTCAGCGTGGCGGCGACCGGCCCCGCAGCCACGATGTCGGTGACGCGCACATCCGCGCCGTCTGCCTGCCCGAAGGTGAGCACGTTCGGGTGCGACAGGCCCGCACCGACGCGCAGTGCGCCGGCGTCGTCGCTCGAGATCACCACGGCCTCGGTCGCGGCGTCCGCGAACTGCACGAACGCCTGATGGAAGGCTTCGTCGGAGCCGTAGTGGTCGAGGTGGTCGGGGTCGACATTCGTGATGAGCGCCACAGCCGTGTCGTACAGGAGGAAGGTGCCATCGGACTCGTCTGCCTCGATGACGAAGAGGTCGCCGCTCCCGGTGGCGCTGGACACGCCGAGCTGCTCGATCACGCCGCCGTTGACGAAGTGCGGGTCGGCGTCGAGGTCGCGCAACGCCGTGACGATCATGCCCGTCGAGGTGGTCTTGCCGTGCGCACCCGCCACCGAGACGAGGCGCCGCGTGCCGATCAGCCAGTGCAGAGCCTGGGACCGGTGGATGACGTGGAGGCCCCGCTCCTTGGCGGTGACGAACTCGGGGTTCTCCGGCCAGATGGCGCCGGTGTGCACGACCGTGTCGGCATCACCGAGGTGGGCGGCATCATGACCGACGTGGACCGTCGCCCCCGCGGCGGCCAGCGCCCGCAGGTTGTCGCTGTCTGCGCGGTCGCTGCCGGACACGCGGATGCCCGCGTCGAGGAACATCTTGGCGAGTCCGCTCATCCCGGATCCACCGATGCCGATGAAGTGCGCGGAGGTGATCGTCTCGGGAATGGGGAGGGAGAGGTCGGGTCTGATCATGTCCGCTTCAGTCTACTTTTCTTCCGCTTCGTGGACGCGTCAGGCAGCCGCGAGTGCACGGTCGATGAGGGTGATGACGTTCTCGGTTCCTGCGCGGGTTCCGGCCGTCTGGGCAGCGGCAGCCATCTCCGCGATCCGCGCCCGGTCTTCGAGCAGCGGCACCACGATGCGCCGCACGGCATCGCCGTCGAAGGTCGCATCGTCGAGCAGCTCGGCGGCTCCGGCAGCGACGGCCGATGCGGCGTTCAGGCGCTGCTCGCCGTTTCCCACGGAGTACGGGACGTAGAGCGCGGGTATCCCCAGCGCGCTCACCTCGCTCACGGTCGCCGCACCGGAACGGGAGACGATCAGATCCGCGACGGCGAAGGCAAGATCCATGCGGTCGACGTAGCGGCGCAGCACGTAGCCGTCCGTACCGGGATCTGCCAGATCACTGCGCTCACCGGTCACGTGCAGCAGCTGCCATCCGGCGTCGAGGACGTCTCGCCATGAATCAGCGAGCGCCTCATTGAGTCGCTGCGCGCCCAGCGAGCCGCCGAAGACCAGGAGGACGGGCCGTTCGGGGTCGAGACCGAAGTAGTCCGCCGCTTCAGCGCGCGACGCCGCGCGGTCCAGAGCGATGACCTCTTGGCGCAGAGGCATGCCGACGACCTCGCCACCACGAAGCGGGGTCCCCTCGAACGCGACGCCGACGGCAGCTGCCCGCCGCGCACCGAGCACGTTCGCCAACCCCGGCTTGGCATTGGCCTCGTGCACGACGAACGGCACGCGCTCACGGCGAGCGGCGACATAGGCAGGCGCGGAAGCGTATCCCCCGAAGCCGACGACCACGTCGATGCCGTGCTGACGGATATGGGCGCGCACCTGGGAGACGGCGCGACGGAACCGTGCGGGGAACGACATCGCCTGCTTGTTCGGTCGGCGCGGGAACGGCACCTTGTCGACGATGAGGAGCTCGTAGCCGCGTGCAGGGACCAGACGGGATTCGAGCCCCTCGGCAGTGCCGAGCACGAGAACGGTGGCCTCGGGATCGCGGGCGCGGAGGCCATCGGCGACCGCGAGCAGGGGATTGACGTGACCGGCGGTGCCACCGCCGGCGAGGAGATACGAAGTCACCTGGTGACCCTACCCCGCTCAGCTGGTCGCTTCTCGGTCACAGGGATCGTGCGCGCGAATGCGAGCAGCACACCGCACGCGATCAGCACGGCGAGCAGAGCGGTACCGCCCTGCGACATGAATGGGAGCGGGACACCCATGACGGGGAAGACGCCGATGACGACGCCGACGTTCATGATGGCCTGGCCCACGATCCACACGGTGATGCCGCCGGCCGCCACCCGGATGAAGGGGTCGGAGGTCTTGCGGATGATGTGGAACGCGCCGATCGTGAAGAACGTGAAGAGGGCGAGAACGACGATGCACCCGATCAGTCCCAGCTCCTCGCCGACGATGGCGAAGATGAAGTCGTTGCCCGCCGCAGGGAGCCACCCGTACTTCTCCTGCGAGTTGCCGAGACCGAGACCGAAGATGCCACCGGTCGCCATTCCCCAGATCCCGTGGATCGACTGGTAGCAATCGGTGTAGTAGAGCGCCATGTTGTCGCACGTCGCGGTGATGCGCCGCATGCGATCCTCGCTGGACAGCGCATAGGCGAGCACGGCGACGACGCCGAGGATCAGCGGGATGATGAACAGCCGGAGCTTGACCCCCGAGAAGAACAGACAGCCGAGCAGGATGAGCACCAGGACCATCGCCGTGCCGAGGTCCTTCCCCGCGAGGACGGTGCCGATCGCCAGTGCCCCGACCGGGATCACCGGGATGAAGACGTGATGCCAGGTGCCGAGCATCGCGCGCTTGCGCAGCAGCACGGCCGCGATCCACAGGGCGAGAGCGAGCTTGAGGAACTCGGACGGCTGGAGCGTGAAGCCGGCGATCCGGATCCAGTTCCGGTTTCCGCCGTCTTCGATCCCGAGCGGGGTGAACACCAGCATCTGCAGGGCCACGGCGCCGAAGAGTGCCGGCCACGCCATCCGCTTGAGGAACTCGATCGGCAGGCGGCTGATCAGGAACATCAGCGGGATGCCGAGGAGTGCGAAAACCCCTTGACGAAGCACACCGTCCAGCGGATTGACGCCCTTGGACACGGCGGTGGCGCTGGTCGCCGACAACACCATCACGAGGCCGAACAGAGTGAGCAGCAGGGCGGTGGACGCGATCAGCAGGAACTCGGTCGACACCGGGGTGAACCGGCGTCCGAGCGAGACCCTGGCAGCGAGACCGCCGGCTTCAGAGCGCGGAGGGCGGGATACCTGTGTCATCGGCACTCCCCCGGTCGATCCAGTCCCGCACCGCCTCGGCGAAGCGGTGGCCCCGTTCCGCGTAGCCGGAGAACTGATCGAAGGATGCCGCCGCCGGGGCCAGCAGGACTGTTCCCTCGTCGTCGACGATTCCCGCGGCGATCTCCACGACACGGTTCATGACCTGTCCAGTGTCACCAGCATCGACCTCGAACACCGGCACCCCGGGCGCGTGTCGCCGGAATGCCGTGACCACGGCAGAGCGCTCGACGCCGATCACGACGGCCGCCCGGGCTGTCGTCCCGACGTCGGCGACGAGATCGGAGATGTCGACCCCCTTCAGATCCCCGCCGAGCACCCATACGGCGCCCGGGTACGCGCGCAATGATGACGCGGCCGCATGCGGGTTGGTGGCTTTGGAGTCGTCGATCCACGTGATGCCGCGATGCCGCGCGATCACCTGGATGCGGTGAGGATCGAGGCGGAAGGACTGCAGGGCCG
Source organism: Microbacterium sp. JAI119 (assembly GCF_013410135.1). Lineage (NCBI taxonomy): Bacteria > Bacillati > Actinomycetota > Actinomycetes > Micrococcales > Microbacteriaceae > Microbacterium > Microbacterium sp. JAI119. Next base: position 72,625 of record NZ_JACCCK010000005.1, on the reverse strand, counting down.
TGTGGATGGCCTCGGGCTCGACGCCGAGCGACCGCGCCAAGGCGCTCGCTGCGAGGATGTTCTGCACGATATGGGGAGCGGCGAGACCCGCAGCCTCGAGGTCGGCGACGGTCGTCAGCTCGAGAGCGCTGCGAGACCGGTCGTCGAGGAAGGCCCTGTCGACGAGAAGGCCCTCCACCACGCCGAGGTCACTCGGACCGGGGATCCCCAGGTCGAAGCCGATCGCCCTGGCACCTTCGACGACCTCCGCTTCCTCGACCATCTGCCGTGTGGCCTCGTCCGCCTTGTTGTAGACGCACGCGATCCGGGTGTTGCGGTAGACCACGGCCTTCGCGTCGCGGTAGGCCTGAGCACTACCGTGCCAGACGAGATGATCGTCGGCGAGGTTGAGGCACACGGACGCGTAGGGGAAGAGCTCCCCCTCGGCCCGCGACTGCCCCAGGTACCAGAGCTGATGGCTGGAGAGTTCGACCACGAGGACGTCGAACCCTGCGGGGTCGCGTACCGCGTCGAGCACCGGCACACCGATGTTGCCGCACGGAGCCGCACGCAGTCCTCCCTCGACGAGGAGGGTGGCTGTCAGCTGGGTCGTCGTGGTCTTGCCGTTCGTGCCCGTGATGAGCACCCAGTCCGCCGGTGCGCCGTCGGAGCGCAGGACCTTGTCGCGGACGCGCCAGGCGAGTTCGACGTCTCCCCAGATCGCGATATCCGAATCCTGCGCCCATCGGATGACCGGGTGCGACGGCGAGAACCCCGGCGAGGCGACGATGACCTCGGGGGCGAACTCGACCAGTACGGCAGGGACTTCTGCAAGCGGACCCAGCTCGAGCCGGGCGCCGATGACAGGAAGCAGACGCTCGTACTCCTCTTCGGCGGCTTCGCTCAGCACGAGCACGTCCGCGCCGAGTTCGGCCAGCGTGTCGGCGACCGAGAACCCGGTCATGGAGAGGCCGAGCACGGCGACCCGCAGGCCGCTCCAGTCGGCGTTCCAGCTGGTGAGGCCTGCCAGCCGATCAGTCGACACGGGTCAGCCATTCGACGTAGAACAGACCGACGGCAGAGACGGCGAGCAGCCCGGCGATGATCCACATGCGGACCACGATCGTGACCTCGGACCAGCCGCGCATCTCGAGGTGGTGGTGGAACGGGCTCATCAGGAACAGTCGCTTGCCGCGCGTGATCTTGAAGTATGCGCGCTGCAGGATGACCGAACCGGAGGACAGGACGAAGACACCGGCGATCACGAGCAGGAGCAGCTCGGTCCGGGTCAGGATGGCCATCGCGGTGATGACACCACCGATCGCCATGGATCCGACGTCGCCCATGAAGACCTTCGCCTTGGGGGCGTTCCACCACAGGAATCCGATCAGGCTGGCGGCGAAGGACGCGGCGATGATCGCCAGGTTGAACGGGTCGCGCACTTCGTAGCATCCGCCCAGGGCATCGGGGTCTCCGCCGATGCAGGGCTGCTTGAACTGCCAGAAGGCGATGAGGCTGTACGCCCCGACGACGATGACGCCGGCTCCGGCCGCGAGACCGTCGAGACCGTCGGTCAGGTTCACGCTGTTCGAGGTGGCGACCCCGATGATCGAGATCCACACGAGATAGAGGATCCACCCGAGGATCACGCCGAAGGCGAAGAGGTTGAGCCAGGTGATGTCGCGGAACAGGGAGATCGCGGAACTCGCCGGCGTCTGGCCCCATTTGTTCGGGAAATTCAGCGCGACGATGCCGAAGGGGATCATGACCAGCAGCTGACCGATCACCTTGCGCCAGCCCGACAGTCCGAGACTGCGCTGGCTGCGCACCTTCATGTAGTCGTCGATGAACCCGACGGCACCGAAACCGACCATCAGCCAGATCACGAGCAGCGCCGAGAGCGCCGGCACCTCTCCGCTGACCAGAACACCGGTGAAGTAGCCCACCATCGAGCCGACGATGAAGATGACGCCGCCCATCGTCGGCGTTCCGCGTTTCGCTTCGTGGCTCGGGTTGTGGACGGACTCCGGGGTGCGGATCACCTGCCCCCAGCCCCACTTCCGGAAGAGCCGGAGGAAGACGGGGGTCAGGAACAGGGTGAAGGCGAGCGAGATCGCCGCCGACATGATGAGAGACCTCACGAGAACAATTCTCCCAGACGATCGCCGAGATGCCGGAGGCCCACGGAGTTGGATGACTTCACGAGCACGCGATCGCCGTCGCGGAGCTCGGTGCGCAGATACTCGAACGCCGCGTCCTGGTCGGGCAGATGCACAGCCTCGCTGTCCCACGAGCCCTCTCCGACGGCGGCGAGATACAGCCGTCGCGCCTCAGCGCCGACGACCACGATCCGCTGGATGTTCAGACGCACGGCGAGCAGCCCGATCCGGTCGTGCTCCTCCCCCGCGCTCTCCCCGAGCTCGCTCATGGCACCTAGGACGGCGACCGTGCGCTCTTCGGGGCCGGTGATCTGCGCGAGAGTGCGCAAGGCAGCGGCCATGGAATCCGGGCTGGCGTTGTAGGCGTCGTTGATGATCCGCACGCGGTCGTTGCCCAGGGGCTGCATCCGCCACCGTTCGGCGATCTCGACGGTCTCCAGACGAGCCACGGCATCGACGGGCGAGACGCCGAGGACCAGCGCCGAGGCGATCGCTGCCAGAGCGTTGGAGATGTGGTGAGCCCCGAGGACCCGGAGCCGCAGGGGCAGGCTCTGCCCGCCGACCTCGACGATGCAGGCGGTGCCGGAGGCCGACACCTCGATGTCGCGGGCCCGCACATCGGCCGTCGGGCCCTGGCCGAAGCCGACCGTGCGCAGCCCGCGGGAGTCCGCGAGCTCTCGCATCGCCGCGACTCTGGGGTCGTCGACGTTCAGGACGGCAGTCCCCGGCACCCGGGCCGCCGCGACGAGCTCGGCCTTGGCCTTCGCCGTCGCTTCGATTCCGCCGAAGCCGCCGGCGTGCGCCATGCCGACCATCAGCACCACGGCGATGTCGGGCTCCACGAGACCGGCGAGGTGGGCGATGCTCCCCGGAGCCGCCGCTCCGAACTCGCTCACGAGGTACCGCGTGCTCTCCGTGACACGAAGCATGGTGACGGGAGCGCCGACTTCGTTGTTGAACGACTTCACGGGCGCGACGGTCTCGCCCTCGTCCTCGAGGATGCGTGCGAGGAAGTTCTTGGTGGTGGTCTTGCCGTTGGATCCCGTGATGCCGATGATGCGGAGCTGACCTGCGGCTCGGACCCGCGCGACGACATCTCTGGCGAGTGCGCCGAGTGCGGTGACGGCATCCGCGACGATGATCTGGCTCACCGCGATGTCGACGGGATGCTCGACGATGGCCAGCACGGCGCCCGCCTCGACGGCGGATCCGACGAATCGGTGGCCGTCGGTCTCGGCTCCGGGTTTGGCCACGAAGATCGAGCCGGGGCCCATCATCCGCGAATCCGTGTCGACCAGGCCATCGACCACGGTCTCGGGTGTGTCTGGTGCGACCACGCGAAGATCACCGCCGACTGCGGCGGCGATCTCAGCGAGCGTCAGGGCGATCATGTCATCTCCATGCGCGGCTCTCGCCGACTATCCGAACTTGGGGAGGAGCTCGTCCATCGGGACAGAGGACGGCATCACGCGATAGGTTTTCATCACCTGCGTCATCGCCTTCTGGAAGGCGGATGCGGTGGCCGCGGACGATACAACCTTAGTCGGCTCGTCGAGGGTGACCACGACGACGTACTGCGGATCGTCGACCGGCGCGAAGCCCACCATGCTGGTGTAGTACACCCCGGACTTGTATCCACCGTTGCCGTCGGAGACCTGGGCAGTACCCGTCTTGCTGGTCACGCGGTAGCCCGGCACCTGGATGCGCTCCGCATTGCCGCCCTGCACCGCGACGTTCTCCAGCATCCGGGTGAGCTCGCCTGCCGTCTGCTCCTTGATGATCTGCTCGTGCTTCGGATCTGCCGGTGTGGTGACCTTGCCGTCGGATCCCGTGCACGACTCGACGAGCGAGAGATCGATCTTCTCTCCTCCGTTGGCGATCGCCTGGTAGGCGCCGGCGAGCTGGGCTGCCGTCACCGTGAAGTACTGACCGAACGTGGTCGTGTACAGCGACTGGCTGTCCCAGTCCTTGACGGGGTGCAGGATGCCGCCGACCTCGGACGGGAAGTCGAGCGTCTTGTCGCCGACCCCGAACCGCTCGAGGTAGTCGTAGCGGACCTCGGGACTCACCATGGTGCCGAACTTCGACAGTGCGACGTTCGACGAGTCGATGAGTCCGCCGGCGAGGGTGTAGTTGTAGGCGGGGTGGGTGAAGGCGTCGTTGACGACGGCGCCGTTCGGGAACTTCTCGCGAGAGGCCGCGCTGACGGTGCTGTAGGGGGTGAGGCCGGCGCCCTCGATGGCTGCAGCCGCGGTGATCGCCTTGAACGTCGAGCCCGGCTCGAAGTCCCTGTGGAAGATCTGGCTGGCCCTCGTCGCCGGTGTCGAAGCATCGAGATCGTTGGGGTCAAGCGCGGGCCATTCGGCCGCCGCCCTGATCTTGCCGGTCTTCACCTCGACCACCGTGACCGTGCCGCCCTTGGCGCCCTGGGTCTGCGCCTCCTCGGCGATCATCTGCTGCAGGTACCAGTTGAGGTCGCTGTTGATGGTCAACTGCACGGAGCCGCCGTTCACGGCGTCGACCGTGCGCTCGCTCCCGGGGATCACGACCCCGTCCTTGCCGATGCGATAGCTCTCCTCGCCGTCGACGGGCGCGAGGCAGGAGTCGTCCAGCTGCTCCACGCCGGCCTGCGCCTCGCCGGAGCTGTCGAGGTAGCCGAGGAGGTTCCCGGCGACCGCGCCGTTCGGGTAGACCCGGGTCTCGCGCGCCTTGAGTGCGAGATAGGAGCCGACTCCCAAGTCCCTCAGCTTCATGTACTGCTCGGTGTTCAGCCCCTTCTTGAGGGGTGCGTACTGGCTGTTCGGGTTCTCGGCGAGGGCGTTCGACACCAGCGCACGCACTTCCTCCCCGGTCTGCCCGGTGATGGCCGCGATCTTCTCGGAAGCCTCGGCCCACGGCAGCTTGGGGTCGTTCTCCTCCATGAGCATGATGACCTGGGGGCTGAGCTGAGCGTCGTAGACCATCACGCTGGAGGCGAGCACTGTCCCGGAGGAGTCGACGATCGATCCGCGCTGTCCGGAGATGGCTGAACTCGCCCCGATGTGCTCGAGAGAGTCGGAGACATGCTCGTCGGCGCTGACCACCTGGATGTCGACCAGCCGCACGACGAAGGCGCACAGCACCGAGAGGATGACGGCGAGGGCGACGACTGTGCGTCGCCGCGGTCCGCGGGTGGCTCGTGTCGTCATGGGATCTCTCCGTCGATCGTGGGTGTCAGTGCGTCGTGGGGCTCGGCAGGCCGTCGGTGATCGACGGCGGAAGCTCTTGTGTCGGCTGCTCGGTCGTCGCTGCGCCGTCCGTCTCCTGTGCAGGAGGGGGCGGCGGTTCCACGATGAGCGAGTTGCTCACGGCTCCGACGCCGTCAGGGTTGACCGTAGAAGTCCAATCGGCGCCGTCGCCGGTACCGAAGACGGCTCCATCGCTGAGGCGCAGATACGACGGCGATCCGGCGACCACCATTCCGAGTCCGGCCGCGCTGCTCGCGAGCACCTGCGGGGAGCTGACCCCGGTCAGTTCCTCCTGGAGAGCGTGCGTCTTGAGGTTGAGTTCGCGCTGCTGCGACGAGAGACTGGCGAGGGTGAACGAGTCCTGGGTGATCGCGAGCGAGAGCGCGATCTGCGCGGCGCCGATCGCGAGCGCTCCCCCCAGCGCGACGAGCGCATAGGCGAGCTTGGGCTTGCGGCGGGCGGCGGGATGCGTGACCGGCTGCAGCTTCCGCTGCGGAGTCTTCTCCGGCGCGACCGGCTGTACCGGCTTCCGGACGACGGCGTTCAGGCTCATGCGCTCTCCCGCAGCTTCTCGGCGGCGCGCAGACGCACCGGGATCGCCCGCGGGTTGCGCGCGCGCTCATCATCGTCGGCGAGTTCTGCGCCCTTGGTCAGGATGCGGAATCGCGGGGCGTGTTCGGGGAGTTCGACCGGAAGACCGGCAGGTGCGGATGAGGCGGCCGCGGCGGCGAACGCCTGCTTCACGAGGCGGTCTTCGAGCGACTGATACGACATCACGACGATGCGTCCTCCGACGCTGAGCGCATCCATGGCCGAGGGGATCGCGTCGGCCAGCACATTGAGTTCCGTGTTGACCTCGATGCGCAGCGCCTGGAAGACGCGCTTGGCGGGGTGGCCCGCTCGTTGCGCGGCAGCGGGAGTAGCCGCGATGAGGATGTCGACCAGCTCGCCCGACCGCGTGATGGGCTGCTTCTGACGTGCCTCGATGATGAAGCGGGCGTAGCGGCCGGCGAGCTTCTCCTCGCCGTACCGCTCGAAGATGCGACGGAGGTTGCCTTCGCTGTACGTGGCGATGACATCGGCGGCGGTGACGCCCTTGGTCTGGTCCATCCGCATGTCGAGCGGAGCGTCCTTGGAGTACGCGAAGCCGCGCTCGGCCTCGTCGAGCTGCAGGGAGGACACCCCGAGATCGAACAGGATGCCGGACGCGCCCTGCGCATGCAGGCCGATCTCGTCATACACCGTGTGTACGAGAGTCACACGGTCGCGGAAGCGGGCCAGCCGCTCCCCCGCGATGCGCAGCGCATCGGTGTCGCGGTCGAGCCCGACCAGACGGATGTTCGGGAAGCGTTCGAGCAGCGCCTCTGAGTGGCCGCCCATGCCGAGGGTGGCGTCGACGAGGACCGCACCGTCCGCGTGAAGGGAAGGAGCGAGCAGCTCGACACAGCGGTCGAGCAGGACGGGGGTGTGGATGTCTCGGAGGTTCATGATCTTTCTCGGGGTGACCTTCGGCTCTGATCCCCCTCCGCTTCTCGACCCGGCACCGGGGAAGTGTGTCGGGGCGGGAGCGGCGGGGCATCACAGCCGTGGTCAGAAGAGTCCCGGAATCACCTCCTGCTCGAGGTCGGAGTAGGTCTCCTCGCCGGCGGCGAGGTAGGCGTTCCAGCTCTCCGCGTCCCAGATCTCGGCGTGGGCGCCGACTCCGGTGACGATGAGTTCCTTCTGCAGACCTGCGTACTGACGCAGGTGCGCCGGGATGGTGATGCGGTTCTGGCTGTCTGGCATCTCCGCGCTGGCTCCGGAGAGGAACAGGCGCATGAAGTCACGCGCCTGCTTGTTGGCGAGCGGTGCCTGCCGGATCCGCTCGTGCATCGCCTCGAACTCGGCCGTGCTGAACACGTAGAGGCACCGTTCCTGCCCTCGGGTGACGACGATGCCGCCGCCGAGGTCTTCGCGGAACTTCGCAGGAAGGATGACCCGTCCTTTGTCGTCCAGCTTCGGAGAGTGCGTACCCAGCAACATCGGCCACCACCCCCTCTGCGTCCGGCCAACTCGAGGTGCGCCCCACTTTACTCCACTTTCCTCCACATACCTACGACCAATCCGCAGACGATCGCGGTCAGTGCGAGCGGGCACGCCAAAAAACCGCGAGATTCCGCGGTGGAGGAAGGTGGAGGATGAGTGGAGGGATCTGCCGGGTCAGCGGCCGACCCTCCCCCGCCCGGCGTTAACGACCGAAGCCCGGATGCTGAGCATCCGGGCTTCGGTGGTGAAGATGTGAGAGAGGTCAGTGACCGTCTTGGCGTCGATCCCATCGATCGTTCATACGATCCATGAACGACGCGGATTCCTGTCGCTTCGGTGCGGAGTGCTCTCGCGGTGCCGTCGCGGTCGTCCGCCGAACGGGCGTCACGGCCACCATGACTCCGGCGAGCATCGCCGCGAAACCGACGACGCCGACGACGATTCCCCAGACACCGCCGAGGATGACTCCGGCGACCAGACCACCGACACCGGCGAGCAGCAGGAGCGCACCGTAGACGAGATTTCGGTAGCTCAGAGCTCGGTCACCGGACGGCGCGGTCACGACGTCGGCATCATTGTGAAGGAGATGGCGTTCCATCTCGTCGAGCAGACGCTGCTCCTGTTCGGAGAGTGGCATTTCGTCCCCCTCGGGTATCGTGCCTTCCATTCTACGCGCGCGAAGGCGTCCGGGGCTAGCAGTTCGACCCACCCTTGCTTTACGTATGCTGGGAGTCGTGCCGTCCTCCTCCCCCGTCCCCGACGCCGTCGCCGCACACCTCGACCGTTTCCTCTCGCGGATGCGGGACGAAGCGACGGACTACGGTCCGGACGCGGCGGCGTTCCTCGACGCGGCCGCCGGCACCCTCGACGGCGGCAAACGCCTGCGTGCGCGCTTCTGCCATGCGGGTTGGCGTGCCGTCTCGGCTTTCAGAGACCGCGACGCGACAGAGCCCGATGCACTGTGGGACATCTGCACCGCGCTGGAGATCTTCCAGTCCGCGGCGCTCGTCCACGATGATCTGATCGACAACTCGGACACACGCCGTGGCCGTCCGGCCGCGCACCGTGCCCTCGAGGCCTCCCACCGCGCCGCGGGATGGGCGGGCGACGCAGACGCCTTCGGCCGCGCCTCAGCGATCCTCCTCGGCGATCTCCTCGTCGCCTGGAGCGATGACCTGCTGGAATCGGCCCTCGACGGGCAGGCGCACGCACGCGCCGTGCGTTCCGAGTACGCGAGGATGCGGAGGGATGTCACGACCGGTCAGTTCCTCGACATCGCCGAGGAATCGGCGTGGAGCGTGAACGACGGGAGCCTGCACGCGGAACGGGCGTTGCGCGTGGCATCGCTCAAGTCCGCGAGGTACAGCATCGAGCAACCTCTGGTTCTCGGCGGCGCGTTCGCCGGGGCCGAGCCTGATCAGACGGAGGCGCTGCGCCGCTTCGGACATCCCGTCGGCATGGCCTTCCAGCTGCGCGACGATGTGCTCGGAGTGTTCGGCGACCCGTCCGTCACGGGCAAGCCGACCGGGGACGACCTCCGGGAGGGCAAGCGAACCGTCCTGATCGCTCTCACCAGGCAGACGCTGGACGCGTCCGCGCGGAACCTGCTGGACGAGATGCTGGGCGACCCGGAGCTCACGCCGCAGCAGGTGACGTTCCTCCAGGCCACCATCCGCGACTCGGGGGCCGTGGATCAGCTGGAGGCGATGATCACCGGCTATGCCCGCGACGCCGATCGCGCCCTGTCAGGCGCCCGACTGGACAACGCCGCGGTCGGTGAGCTGCGTGATCTCGCACGAGCGGCGACGGTGCGCTCGGCCTGACGGATCAGGCGAGCGTGCGCGCCAAGCGCCGCACGGAACTCTTGTGCCCGGCCAGCAGGGCGTCGATCGGGGAACGCCCCAGGCTCTCCTCCTCCGCGAGGAGCCAGTCGATCAGCTCGTCGTCGGTGAACCCGGCGTCCTGAAGCACGATCACGGTGCCACGCAGTGAGCTCAGCGGGTGTCCGTCGACGATGAAGACGGACGGCACCGCGAATGCTCCGTTGCGACGAGAGCCGACGAGATAGTGCTCATCGATCAGACGGCGCACACGGCCGAGGGGTTCGTCGAGCACCTCGACGAGGTCGGGCATCGTCAGCCACTCGACGGCGGCAGGGGTTCCGGCAACGTTCTCAGACACGTCGCCCACTATCTCACCTCCGGATGATCTGCGCATGTCGGCACTCCAGTCACACTGTTCACTTGCGTCACTTCTGTTGACTTCTGTTTACATCCGTGTCAGCGTGAAAAGCTCGAAAAAAGGGGGCAGACCTTGACTCTGAAGACCGCCACACGGCGAACGCGACACCTGCAGATCGGAGTGCCTGCAGCGGTGCTCGGAGCACTGGCGACCACTCTCACCGCTGCGCCGGCCGGAGCGACTGTGCACGCGGACACGACTGCCGTCGAGCGGCCTCGCCTACTTCCGGCACGCGTCGCACCCGCCGAGACCGCACCATCGACCTACCGCGTCCAGCCCGGCGACACGGTTTCGGCGATCGCCTCGCGCTTCGGATTGCGCACGGTCGATGTCCTGACCTGGAACGGACTCTCCTGGCGCTCGGTGATCCACCCCGGCCAGACACTCACGCTCGCGCCCTCGCCCGCGCCGGCAGCCCCTGCGACGCCCCAAGCCCCTGCTCCCGCGGCCGCCGCGACGCATCAGGTCGTCTCCGGCGACACCGTGTACGCCATCGCCCGGAAGTACGGGACGTCCGTCGATGCCGTCCTCGCGGCGAACGGGCTCACACGCGCCTCGGTGATCTACCCCGGCCAGAACCTCGTCATCAGCGGCTCGGTCGGCGCGCCGACTGCTGCCGCTCCCATAGCGGCCGCGGCGCCGACTCCGGCTCCGGCCCCGGCGTCCGCCGCGTCCCATACCGTCGTCGCAGGCGACACCCTGTTCGGCATCGCGCAGAAGTACGGCACCACCACGCAGGCGCTGTACGCCGCGAACGGTCTCGGGCCGTCGTCGATCATCTACCCGGGCCAGGCCCTCTCCCTCCAGGGCACTCCGCCGACAGCGCCTGCACCGGCCCCGTCGGCGACCCCCTCGGCGGCGGGTGGCCCGCAGACAGCGGTGCTGACGGCCGAGCAGGCCTCGAACGCCGCGCTCATCATCCGCGTCGGCCGCGAGATCGGGGTGTCCGATCGGGCGATCGCGATCGCTCTCGCCACCGGCATGGTCGAGTCGGGTCTGCGAAACCTCGACTGGGGCGACCGCGACTCACTCGGCATCTTCCAGCAGCGTCCGAGCACCGGCTGGGGAACGCCGGCCCAGATCATGGACGCCGATCGGAGCACTCGCGTGTTCTACGGAGGGCAGAGCGACCCCAACGGCCAGGTGACCCGCGGGCTTCTCGACATCCCCGGCTGGGAGAACATGGCCTTCACCGACGCTGCTCAGGCGGTCCAGATCTCGGCCTATCCGGAGAGGTACGGACAGTGGGAGGCGCAAGCATATGCCTGGCTCGCGCTCCACGGTTGACGATATCCGGGAAAACCCGCAGGTGCGAGGGGTGAGCCGCTCCCCTGTCTTTCAGGCAGTTCTCCATAGAATTCTGACGTGACGACCAATCAGCAGGCCGACCCCCTCATCGGGCGGCTTGTCGACGGCCGGTACCGCGTCCGCGCTCGCATCGCTCGGGGTGGCATGGCGACGGTGTACGTCGCGACCGACCTCCGCCTCGAACGACGCATCGCTCTCAAGGTGATGCACGCGCACCTCAGCGACGACTCCGCTTTCCAGAGCCGCTTCATCCAGGAGGCGAGAGCCGCTGCCCGCCTGGCCGACCCCCATGTCGTGAATGTGTTCGACCAGGGGCAGGATGGCGAACTCGCCTATCTCGTGATGGAGTACCTCCCCGGCATCACGCTGCGTGAGCTCCTCCGCGAGCAGAAACGTCTGACGATCCCGCAGACCATCACGATCATGGACGCGATCCTGGCGGGCCTCTCTGCGGCGCACCGCGCGGGGATCGTACATCGCGATGTGAAGCCGGAGAACGTCCTCCTCGCGGAAGACGGTCGCATCAAGATCGGCGACTTCGGATTGGCACGGGCGACCACCGCGAACACCGCGACCGGACAGCAGCTGCTCGGGACGATCGCCTACCTCGCCCCCGAACTCGTCACGCGCGGCACCGCCGATGCCCGCAGCGACATCTACGCCCTCGGCATCATGCTCTACGAGATGCTGGTCGGCGAACAGCCGTACAAGGGCGAGCAGCCGATGCAGATCGCGTTCCAGCACGCCACGGAATCGGTACCGCGTCCCAGCGTGCGCAATCCTGCCGTGCCGGAGCAGCTCGACGAGCTCGTGCTCTGGGCCACCGAGAAGTCACCGGACGATCGACCGGACGATGCCCAGCAGATGCTCGAGCGCCTGCGGGAGATCGAGCGCGACCTCGGCATCGCCCCGACCGCGGCCAGAGCCACCGCCCCGCAGCACAGCCACGGTGATTCCGGAGACCTCACCAAGGTGATGCCGGGCACCATGCCCCTCGCCGACCCCACGGCTCCCGTCCCTGCGACACTGGACAACGCGACGCTCCTGCGCAGACGCGCATCCAAACGTCGCGCCCGCGGTGCCTTCCTGCTCGCTCTCGTCCTGCTGCTCGCGGTGCTCGCCGGCGGGGTCGGCTGGTGGTTCGGTTCCGGCCCTGGTTCGCTCATCGCCGTACCAGCCGTCGCCGGCGGCACGTACGACGCGGCAGCAGCGACCCTGACCGAAGCCGGGTTCGTCCCCACGCAGAAGGACGAGTTCTCCATCGACATCCCCGCCGGAACGGTGATCGAGACCGATCCGGCCGAGGGCGTGCGCCTCGACAAGGGCGCCTCGGTCTCCGTGATCGTCTCCGCAGGACCGGCGTCCCACACCCTCGATCCGCTGAACGGACGCGCCGAGCAGGATGCGCGCGACTACCTGGCCGGACTCAACGTCAATGTCACGGACACCTCGCTGCTGCTCTTCTCCGACGCCGACGCCGGCATCGTCATCAACGCCTCCGTCACGCCCAGGGCGGGCGGGGAGTCATACATCTGCGGCGACGGGTGCGAGATCTTCGAGGACGACACCGTCGAGCTGTTCGTCTCGGCCGGCGAGTTCCCCGACGTCGCCGGCATGTCGGTCGACAAGGCGACGTCCACCCTCACGGACAAGGGACTCACCGTCACCGCCGACCCGCAGTACGTCTTCAGCGACAGCGTGTCCAAGGATGTGGTGATCGGTGTCGCCGATCGCGCAGAAGAGGGCAACTGGCGGCCGGGAGACAGCGTGCAGCTGATCGTCTCGAAGGGCCCGGAGCTCTTCCCCGTGCCCGACGTCTCGGGCAAGACCCTGAATGAGGCGAAGAAGATCCTCTCGGACAAGGGTTTCAAGTCGACCTACGCCGCCTGGGGAGACCTGCCCGGTTTCGCCGAGATGGCCAAGGTCACCGGCCAGGATCCGGGCTCGGACAAGTCCCTCCCGCGTGGCGGCACCGTGAACCTCTCGATTCAGCTCAGCGGCTGAGAGGCCCTACCCGTTCGGTCGAGCGCTCGCATGTGCGACGAAGAACGAAAAGGAGCCGCCCTCCCCGATGGTCTCGGGGAGGGCGGCTCCTTTTCGTCCCGTGTGGGAGGTCAGCGCTTCTCGAGCTCCTCCGCCACCAGGAAGGCGAGCTCGAGCGACTGCATGTGATTCAGACGCGGGTCGCACAGGCTCTCGTAGCGAGTGGCCAGGGCCGCCTCGTCGATCTGCTCGGACCCGCCGAGGCACTCGGTGACGTCGTCGCCGGTCAGCTCGACGTGGATGCCGCCGGGGAACGTGCCGACCGCGCGGTGCGCTTCGAAGAAGCCCTGCACCTCGTCGACGACGTCGTCGAAGCGACGCGTCTTGTAGCCGGTCGGCGTGGTGATGCCGTTGCCGTGCATCGGGTCGGTGACCCACAACGGCTGGGCGCCGGAGTCACGGACCGCTTCGAGCAGCGGCGGCAGGGCGTCGCGGATCTTGCCCGCTCCCATGCGCGTGATGAAGGTCAGGCGCCCGGGCTCGCGCTCGGGGTCGAGCTTGTCGATCAGCGCGAGGGCGGTCTCGGGCGACGTGGTCGGTCCGAGCTTCACTCCGATGGGATTGCGGATCTTGGAGAAGTAGTCAACGTGCGCACCGTCGAGCTCACGCGTGCGCTCTCCGATCCAGAGGAAGTGGGCGGAGGTGTTGTACGGCGTGTCCGTGCGCGAGTCGATGCGCGTCATCGGACGCTCGTAGTCCATCAGCAGACCCTCGTGCCCGGTGAAGAACTCGACGCGCTTGAGTTCGTCGAAGTCGGCTCCCGCCGCTTCCATGAACTTGATCGCGCGGTCGATCTCCGCCGCCATGCGCTCGTACCGCTGGTTGGCCGGGTTCTGCGCGAAGCCCTTGTTCCAGGAGTGCACCTCGCGGAGATCGGCGAACCCGCCCTGCGTGAAGGCACGGATCAGGTTCAGCGTCGATGCCGCCGTGTGGTAGCCCTGCAGCAGTCGACCGGGATCGGCCGTGCGGGAGCCCTCGGTGAAGTCGTAGCCGTTCACGATGTCGCCGCGGTACGCGGGCAGCGTGACGTCGCCACGGGTCTCGGAGTCGCTCGAGCGCGGCTTCGCGAACTGCCCCGCCATGCGGCCCATCTTGACGATGGGCATCGAGGCGCCGTACGTGAGCACGACCGCCATCTGCAGCACCGTCTTGATGCGGTTGCGGATCTGCTCGGCAGTCGCTCCGGCGAAGGTCTCGGCGCAGTCGCCGCCCTGGAGCAGGAACGCCTGGCCGGACGCCGCGCGCGCGAGCCGGTCGCGAAGGTTGTCGACCTCGCCGGCGAAGACCAGCGGCGGGAGGGTCGCGATCTGCTGGGAGACGTCGGCGACGCGGTCCGCGTCGGGCCACTGCGGCTGCTGCTTGATGGGAAGCGAGCGCCATGCATCAAGGGCTTCGATGTGGTGCGGGAGCATGCGTTCCAGCCTAGTGGTCGCCGGTACCACCGAGATCCGCGTCGGGCCTATGTGACGCGGGTCGGGATCCGGTCCTTGACCGTCGACGCGTAGACGTCTTCGTACTTCTGCTCACCGAGACGCTGGAGCGCCACCATGATCTCGTCCGTGACCGAGCGGAGGATGTACCTATCGTTCTCCATGCCGGCGTATCGGGAGAAGTCGAGCGGCTCCCCGATCACGATTCCGACCCGCACGATGCGGGGCAGTCGCCTTCCGATGGGCATCGCTGTGTCGGTGTCGACCATGATCACCGGCACGACGGGGACCTTCGCCTCGAGCGCCATCCTGGCGATGCCGGTCCGGCCCCGGTACAGCTTGCCGTCGGGGCTACGCGTCCCCTCGGGGTAGATCCCGAGCAGATCGCCCCCGCCCAGCACCTGGAGCCCCGTGTTGAGTGACGCCTCGGAAGCCTTGCCACCCGATCGGTCGATGGGGATCTGCCCGGTGGCCTTCATGAAGAACTTCGTCGCCCACCCTTTGAGGCCCCGACCGGTGAAGTAGTCGCTCTTGGCGAGGAAGGACATCGACCGGTCGATGACCAGTGGAAGGAAGATGGAGTCTGCGAACGAGAGATGATTGCTCGCCAGGATCGCCGCCCCGTTCGCGGGCACGTTGTTCCTCCCCACGATCCACGGGCGGAACACCGCCTTGACCACGGGGCCGATCACCACGTACTTCATCAGCCAGTAGAACATCGTGGTGAAGTCTAGCGCCGCGCCCGGGCTCCGACCGAGCGGTCTCTTCGGCTCTCCCGCTTCCGCGACCCAGTTCCACCTGGAGAGCGACTGGGTTCCATGCCCTAGACTCGATGGAAGTCCGTGCCCGACCGGTACCGAAGGAGCTGCCGTGGTCCAGTTTGAAGTCCCCGCGATCGTCCCCGCCGATCCCGACGCGAACGTCGCCGACCTCCTGGTGAAGCGCGTGGAGGCGACGCCGGATCGGGCGTTGTTCTCCGTCCCGGAGGGAGACGGGTGGCGCGACATCTCCGCCGCCGACTTCCAGACCGCGGTGATCGCCCTCGCGAAGGGCTTCGCCGCAGCAGGCATCCAGCCCGGAGAGAAGGTCGGCTTCCTGGCGCGCACCACATACGAGTGGACCCTCGTCGACTTCGCGTTGTTCTATACCGGCGCCGTGATGGTGCCGATCTATGAGACCAGCTCCCCCTCGCAGATCCAGTGGATCCTCGAAGACTCCGGTGCGATCGCGCTCATCGTGGAGTCGCCGGAGCATTTCGCCCGCGTCGACGAGGTGCGCGGCGACCTGCCGCTGCTCCGCGAAGTCTGGCAGCTGCACCTCGGAGCGATCGACACTCTGACGGCCCAGGGCGCGTCGGTGAGCGACTCCGAGATCGAGCGCCGGCGAAACCTCGCTGTCGGTTCCGATATCGCGACGCTCATCTACACCTCGGGGTCCACAGGCCGCCCGAAGGGATGCGTCCTCACGCACAGCAACTTCGTCGAGCTGTCGCGCAACTCGGCGAAGGCACTGGACGAAGTCGTCCAGACGCCCGGCGCATCCACACTCCTCTTCATCACCACCGCGCACGTGTTCGCGCGATTCATCTCGATCCTCGATGTCCACGCCGGAGTGCGCACCGGGCACCAGCCCGACACGCGCCAGCTCCTGCCTGCACTCGGGTCGTTCAAGCCGACCTTCCTCCTCGCCGTGCCGCGCGTCTTCGAGAAGGTCTACAACTCGGCAGAGCAGAAGGCGGAAGCCGGGGGCAAGGGGAAGATCTTCCGCGCCGCCGCCGAGGTCGCGGTCGAGCACTCGAAGCTGCTCGAGGAGGGCAAGCCGATCCCGTTCGGCATGAAGCTCAAGTTCGCGCTGTTCAACAAGCTCGTCTACAGCAAGCTCCGTGAGGCCATGGGCGGCAACGTCGTCTACGCGGTGTCCGGCTCCGCTCCCCTGGGCTCACGACTCGGACACTTCTTCCACAGCCTCGGTGTGGTGATCCTCGAGGGCTACGGCCTGACGGAGACGACGGCCCCCGCGACGGTGAACCTGGCGGACAAGTCGAAGATCGGCACCGTCGGTCCCGCTCTCCCCGGCGTCGGTGTGCGTCTCGCCGACGACGGCGAGATCGAGGTCCGCGGCATCAACGTGTTCAAGGAGTACTGGAACAACCCGGAGGCGACGGCCGACGCCTTCAGCGAAGGCGGCTGGTTCCACACGGGCGACATCGGCAGCTTCGACTCCGAGGGATTCCTGACGATCACCGGCCGCAAGAAGGAGATCATCGTCACCGCCGGCGGCAAGAACGTCGCACCCGCCGCGCTCGAGGACCCGATCCGCGCGAACCCGATCATCGGGCAGGTCGTCGTGGTCGGCGACCAGCGTCCGTTCATCTCGGCCCTGGTGACGCTCGACCCCGAGATGCTCCCGACATGGCTCGCGAACAACGGACTCGAGGGCACGATGTCGCTCGCCGATGCTTCGAAGAACGCGGCGGTGCGCGCGGAGGTGCAGCGTGCGGTCGATGCCGCGAACGGCCGTGTCTCGCGCGCGGAGTCGATCCGCAAGTTCACGATCCTCGACTCCGAGTGGACGGAAGCCTCCGGTCACCTGACGCCGAAGCTCTCGATCAAGCGCAACATCATCATGAACGACTTCGCCGACGAGATCGCCGCGATCTATGACGAGCCCGTCGCCACCACGAACGTGCCGATCGGCGGCTGACCCTGAGCACACGAAGAAGGGCCCCGCAGGTGCGGGGCCCTTCTTCGTGTGCTCATCAGAACCAGGAACTCTCCCGCACCTCCCGCATCGCGATCTTGCGCGTTTCCGGGTCGAGGCGAGTCAGGAAGAGCTTGCCGTCCAGATGATCGGTCTCGTGCTGCAGAGCCTGGGCGAGGAGGCCCTCGCCTTCGAGGACCACCGGGTTGCCGTCGAGGTCGATTCCCTCCACGCGTGCCCATGGATGGCGCTGCGCGTCGTGCCACAGGCCGGGGACCGAGAGGCAGCCCTCCCCCGTCGGCTCGGGCTCGCCGCGGACTTCGGTCAGCACGGGGTTGAGGACATATCCGATGTCACCGTCGATGTTGTAACTGAACGCGCGCAGGGCGACGCCGATCTGAGGCGCGGCCACGCCTGCGCGCCCGGGGAGCTCGACGGTATCGACCAGGTCTGCGACGAGGGCGCGCACTCCGTCGTCGATCTCCTCGATCGGGGCGCAGACCGTGCGCAGGACGGGGTCGCCGAAGATGCGGATCTCGCGGACGGCCATCAGGCGGCCTTCGCCCGGAGGCCCTCGACGAGCAACGCGGCGAGTTCGCGGGCGGCGATCCGTGTCTCCGGCAGGAGGTTGGCGAACACGATCGCCCCTCCCCCGGCGATCTGCGGGTCGTACGGCACGCGGACGACACTCCTGGCCCGCGTGGCGAAGTGCGCCTGCAGTTCGTTCAGACGCACGAGCGGAGCGCCCGGCGTGGACTGATTGAGGACGACGATCGCCTCCCGCGCCTGCTCCGCGTACCCGTTGGTCTCGAGCCACGTGAGCGTCTCGGATGCGAGTCTCGCCTCGTCCACGCTGAGCCCCGAGACGATGACGATCTGATCCGCCAGGTCGAGGGTCGCCGACATCACCGAGTGGACGATCCCCGTCCCCGTGTCGGTGAGGACGAGCGAGTAGTAGTGAGCGGCGACGTCCGCGACGTCGCGGTAGTCGCTGTCGCTGAAGGCCTCAGCGATGCGCGGGTCGGCATCGGAGGCCAGGACGTCGAGGCGTGTCGCGTCACGCGCAACGATCGCGGAGATGTCGTGGTAACCCCTGACGTCGTCGTGGATCCGGACGAGGTCGCGCACCGACTTGCTGTGGTTCGGTCGCACGATACGCTCCGCGAGCGTGCCACGGTCGGGGTTCGCGTCGACCGCGATCACCCGGTCCTCACGCGCATCGGCCAGGGCCATGCCCAGGAGCGCGGTGATCGTGGTCTTGCCCACCCCTCCCTTGCGGGAGAGCACCGGCACGAAGCGCGCTCCGCCCGCGATCGGCGCCGCGATCCGTGCGGAAAGGGCTTTGCGCTCCCGCGCGCGGCGCCCGTCGCCGATGTTGATCCGCCGGCCGGAGACCGCGTACAGCAGATGACTCCACGCTCCCTCAGGCTCGGGCTTGGTGATCTGATGCGGATCGAGCAGTCGGTCTGCCGTCAGCAGATCAGCGGATTCGCGTGAGGATTCGCCCAGCTCATCCAGGCGCTTCGAC
The DNA here is from genome assembly GCF_013410135.1 of Microbacterium sp. JAI119. Taxonomy (NCBI): domain Bacteria; kingdom Bacillati; phylum Actinomycetota; class Actinomycetes; order Micrococcales; family Microbacteriaceae; genus Microbacterium; species Microbacterium sp. JAI119. The sequence goes on along the minus strand of NZ_JACCCK010000005.1, from coordinate 53,985 downwards.
GTGAGTGTCACGTCCGCGCGACCCGCCGGGCGTGCCGGCTGGGCCACGACGGGCCTCTCTTCGGGGATGGACACGGTGGTCTCCTTCTCAGCGGGTGTCCGCACGGCGGGTGCCGGTGCAGATGCCGTCGTCTCGGTCCGGGCCTGAGCGAGGAAACGCGCCGCAGCCTCTTCCTCGGCAGCCTCTTCCTCGGCAGTCTCTTCTGCGGCAGCCGCTTCCTCGGCAGCACGCTCACGAACGGCGTCGGGAGCGTCGGCGATCGAGTCGCCGGGCTCCTCGTCATCGACGATCACGGCATCGATGACGGCGTCCGCATGCGGACGCGAACCGATCGCTGTCGCATCGATCGCGATCGGCTCGATCACGGGCGAATCGATCACACCGGTGACGACATCGGGCTCTGCGGGCGGCTCCTCCGCCGACGCCGCATCGATCGAGGGTGCCTCGGGCAACGGCTTCGTCTTCGTCTTCGCCGGAAACGCCGTCTCCTGTTCGACGGCAGGCACCGGATCGATCACGAGGTCTCCGATGACCTCGCCGTCGATCACCTCGTCGTCGGCGAGATCGTCGTCCTCGTTCATGGGCAGGGTCACACGGACCTGGGCCGTCCCGCCGAGGATGCCGATACCGGCCGTGTCGAGAGACGCGGCTTCGTCGAGCACCCCCAGCGAGTCGTCCTCGGGGTCGGTGGTGTTCTTCGGTGTCACGATGTCGCTCCAAGCCTGCGCGAGCCCCGGGTGCGCACGGATGCGCGGCCCTCGCCCGCACAAGATTAGTGCGCCGGGCGGATCACGACCAAAAGATCTCCGGCGTCCACCTGCTGCGTCTCGGCGATGGCGTGCCGCTCGATGACACCGTCGACGGGTGCGGTGATGGCCGCCTCCATCTTCATCGCCTCGATGGATGCGACGGGTTCACCGGCGTGCACGGTGGCCCCCACCTCGGCCTTCAACGTGACGACACCGGAGAACGGTGCGGCGACCTGGCCGGGAACCGAGGTGTCCGCCTTCTCCACCTCGATCGCATCGACCTTGACCGCGCGATCACGGACGAACACCGGACGAAGCTGCCCGTTGAGGGTGGTCATGACCGTGCGCATGCCCTTGTCATCCGCGTCGCCGATGGCCTCGAGTCCCACGTAGAGCCGCACGCCCCGGTCGATCTCGACCTGATGCTCCTGGCCGGCGACGAGGCCATAGAGGTAGTCGCTGGTGTCGAGCACCGAGAGGTCGCCGAACAGTTCACGGCGCTCGGCGAACTCCGCACTCGGCGCAGGGAACAGCAGGGTGTTGAGCCGCGCTCTGCGCTCAGAGCTGGTGCCACCGAGCGCTGCTTCATCGTCCGCGGTGATCGCCGTGATCCCGGTGCGCACCGACCGTCCTGCGAGGACCTTGGTACGGAACGGCTCTGGCCATCCGCCGGGAAGGTCGCCGAGTTCACCAGCCATGAATCCGACGACCGAGTCCGGCACGTCGTACTTCTCGGGGTTGGCCTCGAAGTCGGCCGGATCGGCTTTCACCGCCGCGAGATGGAGCGCGAGGTCTCCGACGACCTTCGACGACGGCGTGACCTTGGGCACCCGCCCGAGGATGCGGTCCGCGGCGGCGTACATGTCCTCGATGAGTTCGAAGTCGTCGGCCAGACCGAGTGCCTTCGCCTGCTGCCGGAGGTTGGAGAGCTGGCCGCCGGGGATCTCGTGGTGGTAGACACGGCCCGTGGGTCCGGGCAGTCCCGACTCGAAAGGCGCATACTGGCGACGGACCGCCTCCCAGTACGGCTCCAGGTCGGAGACCGCTCCCAGGGAGATGCCGCTGTCGCGCTCCGTGTGGGAGAGCGCAGCCACCAGGGACGACAGCGAGGGCTGGCTCGTGCTCCCCGAGAGGGGTGCCGATGCGGCGTCCACCGCGTCGACGCCGGCCGCGCTGGCGGCGAGAAGCGTGGCGAGCTGGCCTCCGGGGGTGTCGTGCGTGTGCAGATGCACGGGCAGGTCGAAGCGCTCGCGCAGCGCCGTCACCAGCTTGGCCGCCGCCGCGGGTCGCAGCAGACCAGCCATGTCCTTGATGGCGATGATGTGCGCGCCAGCTTCGACGATCTGATCCGCCAGGCCCAGGTAGTAGTCGAGCGTGTAGAGGTCTTCTGCCGGATCGAGCAGGTCACCGGTGTAGCAGAGCGCGACCTCGGCGACGGCGGTCCCCGTGTTGCGGACGGCCTCGATCGCCGGACGCATCTGCTCGACGTCGTTGAGGGCGTCGAAGATGCGGAAGATGTCCACCCCGCTGGCGGCCGCCTCGGCGACGAACGCCTCGGTCACCGCGGTGGGGTACGGGGTGTATCCGACCGTGTTGCGCCCGCGCAGCAGCATCTGGATCGCCACGTTCGGGAGCGCGGCCCTGAGCTTGTCGAGTCTCTCCCAGGGGTCTTCGCCGAGGAAGCGCAGCGCGACGTCGTATGTCGCCCCTCCCCACGCCTCGACCGACAGCAACTCGGGAGTCAGCCGTGCGAGATAAGGAGCCGCGGCGACGAGGTCCTTCGTGCGCACACGCGTGGCGAGGAGGGACTGATGCGCGTCACGGAAGGTGGTGTCGGTGATCGCCAGCGCCGTCTGCGCACGGAGACTGCGGGCGAAACCCTCCGGTCCCCGTTCGAGAAGCCTCTGGCGAGAGCCCGGAGCCGGCTCGGTCGTCAGATCGACGGAAGGAAGCTTGGCGACCGGATCGATGACGCCGGGGTGTGCACCGTGCGGCTTGTTCACCGTGACGTCGACCAGCCAGTTGAGCAGCTTCGTTCCACGGTCCTTCGAAACCCGGCCACGCAGCAGCTCTGGACGCTCATCGATGAAGGACGTGCTGACGTCACCAGCGATGAACGCGTCATCTTCCAGGAGAGCCTGGAGGAAGGGGATGTTGGTGGAGACACCCCGGATGCGGAACTCCGCGAGCGCTCGACGTGCGCGGGCGACCGCCGCAGGGAAGTCACGACCGCGGCACGTGAGCTTCGCGAGCATCGAGTCGAAGTGAGGGCTGATCTGTGCGCCCTGGTGCACCGTGCCGCCGTCGAGACGGATGCCGGCGCCTCCCGGCGAGCGGTAGGTGGTGATCTTGCCGGTGTCAGGACGGAATCCCTGAGTGGGATCCTCCGTCGTGATCCGGCATTGGAGCGCCGCTCCGCGCAGGTGCAGATTCTGCTGCTGCAGACCGAGGTCGGCGAGGGTCTGGCCGGAGGCGATGCGCATCTGGCTCTGCACGAGGTCGACGTCGGTGACCTCCTCTGTGACCGTGTGCTCGACCTGGATGCGCGGATTCATCTCGATGAAGACGACCTCGCCCGTGCGCTCCCCCGCGGTCTCCAGCAGGAACTCGACGGTTCCCGCGTTCTCGTAGCCGATCGACCGGGCGAAGGCCACGGCGTAGCCGTGCAGCGCCGTCCGCACGCTGTCGTCGAGGTTCGGCGCCGGAGCGATCTCCACGACCTTCTGGTGGCGCCGCTGCACCGAACAGTCGCGCTCGAACAGGTGGACCGTCTCACCCGTCTTGTCGGCGAGGATCTGCACCTCGATGTGCCGAGGGCGCACGACCGCCTGCTCGAGGAACATCCGGGCGTCCCCGAACGCGCTCGCAGCTTCCCGCATCGCCTCCGCGAGAGCGGGCGCGAGATCACCTGCCGTCTCGACACGACGCATCCCGCGGCCTCCACCACCGGCCACGGCCTTGGCGAACAGCGGGAAGCCGATCTCCGCCGACTGGGCGACGAGTGCATCGACGTCGTCGGAGGCTTCTGTGGATCGCAGCACCGGCACTCCGGCCTCGACCGCGTGCCGCTTCGCCTCGACCTTGTTCCCCGCCATCTCGAGCACATTCGAGGGTGGGCCGATGAACACGATGCCGTTCGCTGCGGCCTTCTCGGCGAGCTCCGGGTTCTCGGAGAGGAACCCGTACCCGGGGTAGATCGCATCGGCGCCGGACTCCAGCGCGACCCGGATGATCTCGTCGACGTCGAGGTAGGCGCGGACGGGATGACCGCGTTCGCCGATCTCATAGGCCTCATCGGCCTTCAGCCGATGCACGGAGCCGCGATCTTCGTAAGGGAACACCGCGACGGTGCGCGCTCCCACTTCGACTGCCGCACGGAAGGCGCGGATCGCGATCTCGCCGCGATTCGCCACAAGGATCTTCTGGAACATGCACACCTCTGGAAGCTCGATGCGCAGCTTTTTCGATGCGCATGGGGCGGGGCTGAGTGTTCCCCCAGCCTAGGGGAAGGTAACGTTGTCTCCGTGCACGTACTCAGCGTCAGCTCTCTCAAGGGAGGCGTCGGCAAGACGACCGTGACACTCGGGCTGGCCTCAGCGGCTTTCGCCCGAGGAGTCCGGACGCTCGTCGTCGACCTCGACCCGCAGTCCGACGTCTCCACCGGGATGGACATCCAGGTGGCCGGACGACTCAACATCGCCGATGTCCTGGCGAACCCGAAGGAGAAGGTCGTCCGTCAGGCGATCACGTCCAGCGGGTGGGCGAAGGTGCACCCCGGGACGATCGATGTCCTCATCGGCAGTCCCTCCGCGATCAATTTCGACGGCCCGCACCCGAGCGTGCGCGACGTGTGGAAGCTGGAGGAGGCTCTCGCATCCGTCGAGTCCGAGTACGACCTCGTGCTCGTCGACTGCGCACCGTCGCTGAATGCCCTGACCCGCACGGCGTGGGCGGCGAGCGACCGCGTCATGGTCGTCACCGAGCCCGGCCTCTTCTCCGTCGCCGCAGCCGACCGTGCCCTCCGCGCGATCGAGGAGATCCGCCGCGGTCTCTCGCCGCGACTCCAGCCGCTCGGCATCGTGGTGAACCGCGTGCGTCCGCAGTCCATCGAGCACCAGTTCCGCATCAAGGAGCTCCGCGACATGTTCGGCCCTCTCGTGCTCTCCCCCCAGCTTCCGGAACGCACGTCTCTGCAGCAGGCGCAGGGCGCCGCCAAGCCCCTGCACATCTGGCCGGGCGACTCCGCTCAGGAACTCGCCGCCGACTTCGACCAGCTGCTCGACCGCATCATCCGCACCGGACGCATCGCCGTGCCCGAGAGCGGTCAGCAGAGCTGACACGTCCGACGCATACAGCGAAACGGCCGCCCTCTTCGAGGACGGCCGTTTTCTGTCTGTGGGTGAGGCGCTGTATCACGCCGAGCGCTTGGTCCGGCGCGCCGACAGCTCGTCGACCGGGTCGGGCGCCGTCGCGTCGAAGGAGACGAGCGTCGACTCCACCTCGCGGAGGACCTTGCCGACGGCGATGCCGAACACACCCTGCCCGCGGCTGACGAGGTCGATGACCTCGTCGTTCGACGTGCAGAGGTAGACCGAGGCTCCGTCGCTCATGAGCGTGGTTCCGGCCAGGTCGCGGATACCGGCACGCCGGAGCTCTTCGACGGCCGTGCGGATCTGCTGCAGCGAGATGCCGGTGTCGAGAAGGCTCTTCACCAGCTTGAGGACGAGGATGTCACGGAAGCCGTAGAGACGCTGCGAGCCGGAGCCGTTCGCGCCGCGCACGGTGGGCTCGACCAGCTCGGTGCGCGCCCAGTAGTCGAGCTGACGGTAGGTGATACCGGCGGCACGCGCTGCGACCGCACCACGGTAGCCGACCTCGTCATCCATGGCCGGGAGTCCGTCGGTGAAGAGGAGTTCGGGTACGAACCGCGGGTCGCCTGCGAGCTCATCCGCATTCATCTGAAATCCTCTCTGGAACGGTTTCTTCCACGGTAGAGCAGTGCCAGGGCACCGGCAATCACATCCGTGAGGCCGCGAAGGTGTGTCGCAATCAGTTCGTTACGAAAGCACGCGCGAGAGCGCATCCTTGACGAAGAGCGATCGCACCTCGTCGATGCGCGAGGCCAGTTCGGGGGCGAGTTCGCTGGCCTTCGCCCGTGACGCGGCGTCGGTCCGGCGCAGCAGCGCGGACATGGCGGATTCGATCAGGGCGACCTCACGTTCGGCGCCCTGACGCAGCGAGCGCAGGTGCCGTGGCTCGATGCCGTGGCGGTCGAGCGCGACCAGGCCGCGCAGCAGCGTCACGGTCGCCTCGGGATAGCTCTCCTGCGCGGTGATGACCCCTGTGCTGATCGCGTCGTTGAGAAGCTGCGGTCCCGCTCCCGCCGCGGCGAGGAGTTCGTCTCGGCGATAGCGACGGGGCGACGGGGCGATGGACGGCGGTGGCAGCAGCGGGGTCGAGTCCCCGGCGGCATCGGCCTCGTCGAGTTGCTCGCGGATCACGCTCAACGGAAGGTAGTGATCGCGCTGCAGGGTGAGCCCGAGACGGAGACGCTCGATGTCGGACGCCGAGAACTTCCGGTAGCCGGAGTCCGTGCGAGAAGGACTGACGATGCCCTGCACCTCGAGGAACCGCAGTTTGCTGGAGGTCAGGTCGGGAAACTCCGGGGTGAGCCTCGCGAGCACCTGACCGATACTCAGCAGGCCCGCGGACGCAGAGCGTTCGCGGGCGGGAGAGGCCGCCATCAGGCGTTCGCCGCCTGGCGGTCCTGCGGGGAGGCGAAGAAGTTCAGACGGAACTTGCCGACGCGGAGTTCGGAGCCGTCAGCCAGAGTGCTGCGGTCGACGCGCTCACCGTTGACATAGGTGCCGTTGAGCGAGCGCTGGTCGATGATCTCGAACGTCGATCCCGTGCGGGTGATCTCCGCATGCCGACGGGAGACGGTCACATCGTCGAAGAAGATGTCGGCCTCGGGGTGGCGACCCACGGTCGTCACATCGGTGTCGAGGAGGTACCGCGCCCCGGCGAGAGCGCCGGAACGGACCAGCAGAAGAGCCGATCCTGCAGGCAGCGCGGCGATGGCCGTCTGCTCGACGTCGGTGAGCTCCACACCGAACGGCACGAAGGACAGATCGGAATCGTGTCCGAACGTCTGCGTCACGTCGTGTCTCTGCTCACCGGAACGGTGGATCGCGGCTTCTCCGGCCGGTCGGCTGTCGCTGTCAGTCACTGTGCCCTCCTGGTTGTCCAGACTAACGGATGCCGAGGGGCTCGCGGGAGGGCGCATCCACACTCAGCCGTCCCATACCGAGGATTCATAGGCTGTACTCGTGAAGACCAAAGCTCTGAGCCGCTCGGCCGCACCGATCGCCCTCGCCACGACCCTGCTCGCCGCCTTCCTCGTGTTCCTCTCCCCGCTGTCGGCCTCGGCGCACGACGCGCTCGTCTCGTCGTCACCGGCAGCCGACGAGTCGGTCGAGACGGTCCCCGACACGCTGACCCTCACCTTCAGCGCGAAGCTGATCGGCGGCGAGGGCGCGACCGAGGTCGTCGTGACCGACCCCGCGGGGAACCCGATCACGGACGGGCCGGCGACGGTCGACGGTGCGATCGTCACGCAGCCCCTGCAGGGCGCGGGACCGGCCGGTGCCTATCACGTGATCTGGAAGGTCGTGTCGAGCGACGGGCACCCCACCTCCGGCGAGTACTCCTTCACCGTGACCGTGGGGGACGAAGGAGCCGCCACGGAGGAGCCCAGCGCCGCACCGACGACGGCCGCGCCGACCGCGGAGCAGACGGCATCCCCCGAGGTGACGAGCACGCCGACCGCGAACGCGGATGACGAGGCGGGTGGATCGGCGGCGATCTGGATCGTCGCGATCCTCGCTGTGCTCGTGGTCGCCGGCGTGGTCGTCTGGATCGTCATGAGCCGCCGCCGAGGCGCGGCCGCGACCGATTCCGACACCCCCTCGGAGCGATAGGCTTAAGGCATGCCACACTACGACGTCGTCATCCTTGGTGCAGGTCCTGGCGGATACGTCGCTGCGGTTCGCAGCGCGCAGCTCGGTCTCTCCACCGCCATCATCGAGGAGAAGTACTGGGGTGGTGTCTGCCTCAACGTCGGCTGCATCCCCTCCAAGGCGCTCCTGAAGAACGCGGAGCTCGCGCACACCCTGAACCACAAGGCCGACTTCTTCGGGATCTCCGGCGAGTTCACGATCGACTTCGGCAAGGCGTTCGACCGCAGCCGCGAGGTCGCGGAGGGTCGCGTCAAGGGCATCCACTTCCTGATGAAGAAGAACAAGGTGACCGAGTACAACGGTCGCGGCACCTTCACCGGCCCCAAGGCGATCTCGGTCGCCAAGGCCGACGGCTCCACCGAAGAGGTCACGTTCGACAACGTGATCATCGCCACCGGCTCCAAGGTGCGTCTGCTCCCCGGCGTCACGCTCAGCGAGAACGTCGTCACCTACGAAGAGCAGATCATGACCCGGGACCTGCCCGAGTCGATCGTCATCGTCGGCGCCGGCGCCATCGGCATGGAGTTCGCCTACGTCCTGACGAACTACGGCGTCAAGGTGACCATCATCGAGTTCCTCGACCGCGCACTCCCCAACGAGGATGCGGACGTGTCGAAGGAGATCACGAAGCAGTACAAGAACTACGGCGTCGACATCCTCACCTCGACCAAGGTCGAGTCGGTCGTCGACAACGGCTCGTCCGTCACCGTCACCTACACCGGCAAGGACGGACAGCAGTCGTCGATCGAGGCCGGCAAGGTTCTCATGTCGGTCGGGTTCGCCCCGAACATCGAGGGCTTCGGCCTGGAGAAGACCGGCGTGAAGCTGACCGAGCGCGGCGCGATCGACATCGACGACCACATGCGCACCAATGTGGAGGGCATCTACGCGATCGGCGATGTGACCGCCAAGCTGCAGCTCGCCCACGTGGCCGAGGCCCAGGGTGTGGTCGCGGCCGAGACCATCGGCGGCGCCGAGACCCAGACGCTGGGCGACTACCGCATGATGCCGCGTGCGACGTTCTGCTCCCCGCAGGTCGCCTCGTTCGGCCTCACCGAGCAGCAGGCCAAGGACGAGGGACGCGAGATCAAGGTCGCGACCTTCCCGTTCATGGCGAACGGCAAGGCACACGGCCTCGGCGAGCCGGTCGGCTTCGTCAAGCTGATCGCCGACGCCGAGCACCTCGAGCTCATCGGCGCGCACATGATCGGCCCCGATGTGTCGGAGCTCCTCCCCGAGCTGACGCTCGCACAGAAGTGGGACCTCACGGCTCTCGAGCTGGCCCGCAACGTGCACACGCACCCGACGCTGTCGGAGGCGCTGCAGGAGGGCTTCCACGGCCTCGCAGGCCACATGATCAACTTCTGATCGAGACTCCGCAGAAGGCCCGGTCCGCGCACAGCGGACCGGGCCTTCTGCATCCCGGAGCCGGCGTCAGATCCCGCGCATCGTGAGCAGACCCGTCGTCCAGCCCCGCAACGGCGCCGAACCGAGGGCGCGCATCACCAGCTCCCTGCCCTGCACGACCGCAGCCGGCGCCGGCGCGCCCATCGACATGTAGAACCTCGAGCGTCGTCCGGCCATGGCGGCAGCCCGGCGCACGCGATGGTCGTAGGCGGCGAGGTCGGGAACCCGTGTCGGGAGGGAACGGACGAGCTGCTCGGCGAGGCGCACGGCGTCGGCCCACCCCAGGTTCATCCCCTGCCCTCCGATCGGGCTGACCTCGTGCGCGGCATCGCCCAGGAGCACGGCCCTCCCCCGATGCACCCGTGTGGCCATGTGCTGCGCGGCGACGAACGACGCCGGTTGCGCGCCCACCGGGAGCTCGAGGTCGATCCCGGTGCGCTGCCGGACGGCCGTGCGGAAGCCCGCTGCGGAACCGACCCCCTCGTCCCCCTCCCTCACCACCCATCGGCGCCGCCCACCCGGCAGCGGGAAGCACTCGACGAGTCCATCCGGCTCGCAGTGCAGGATCGCGCGGTCATCCGGAGTCTCGTCGTGCACGTCGAGCATCGAATACGACCCGCGCCCCGGCCGAGGACGCCAGCCGATCCGCAGGTCACCGCGCAGTCGGCTCCGCACCCCGTCGGCGACCACCACCATCGATGCGGTGACCTCGCGTGATCCTTCGATCGTCTCCGTCGCGACGACGACCTCGTCATTGGTCTGGCGCACCTCGCGCACCTCGCAGCCGACGACCAGAGCGTCGGGAGCGAGCGCGCGCAGACGGGCGCGCAGCACCGCATCCGTGTGAGGTTGCGGAAGCACCAGGACCGGGCGGTCGCGGTCGAAGGTCAGCGTCGCCAGAGTCCGCCGACGGCTACGCACCTCGCCGCCCGCGAGTCGCAGCGCCTCCGCCCGCACCTCGCCGCCGACCCCTGCCGCGTCCAGGGCATCCAGGCCGGGACGGTGGATGCCGATGGCTCTGGTCCGGTCGTCGGTCCCCGTCCGCCGCTCGCAGATCGTCACCCGCAGCCCCTCCTGCGCCAACAGACAGGCCAGCAGCAGACCGACAGGACCCGCACCGACGATCAGGACGTCATGTTCGGGCATGCGCTCCCACCCACCGCAGCTCCAGTCGAGAGGGCACGCCGCCGCGGACGACCCATCCGGGAGGAGCGATCGCCCTGAGCTCGGCCGTCGTGTACGAGCGGCGGATGCTGATGAGACCGTCCTCACGGATGAACGAGTCCGCGAGGAGGGTGCTCGAGATCGTCCAGGTGGCCGCGGAGAACAGCGCATGAGCGGTGCGGCTCCGGGCGATGTCACGGTGCGAGACCATCCCGCCGGGAGCGACGAGCCGCACGGAGTCGTCGAGCACCGTCCGCAGCTCGGCATCGTCGAGATGATGCAGCACGTGATTGGACAGCACCATGTCGTAGATCTCTCCCGCAGCCACCAGCTCGGTCGTGAGGGCACGACGGTAGCGGATGCCCGCGCCGCGATCGTGCGCCGATGCCCAGCGGATCGCCCGCACGTCGGCGTCGAGCGCGGTGACCTCTGCATCGAAGCCGTCCCGACGCAGTCTCCAGGCGAGCAGCCGACAGAGATCTCCCCCACCCGCACCGACGTCGAGGATACGCAAGGCGCGCGACTGCTCCCTGGCGTGCGCGGCCCGTGGCCGGACGTCACGCCGGTAGAGGCTACCCGGGCGGGAGACCAGAGCGTTCACGAACCCGAACCGCCCATAGGTCCGGGCCAGCATCCGTGCATCGGCGTCCGGGTCGTCCATCAACTCGCGGGTGTCGACGTCCCGCGTCGTGAGAGGCCGGGTCATGAACGAGGCGGTGCCACGACGGTCATCAGCGCGCTCTCGGCGGTCAGCCCCGGCCCGAAAGCCATCGCGGAGACGCGGTCACCGGCACGGGCACCCTCCTCCTCGAGGATCCGTTTCAGGATGAACAGCACGGTCGCGCTGGACATGTTGCCGTTGTTCCGCAGCACCTCCCTGGCCGGGTGCAGTTGAGCGTCGCTGAGGTTCAGCCGCTCCTGCACCTTGTCGAGGATGCTGCGTCCGCCCGGATGGATGGCCCAATGCTGCACGGCTTCCCCCACGCCGCCGCCTTCGAAGGCCTGCCCGAGGTCCTCTTCCGGACTGTACAGCGGCCGGAGCGCACCGATGATGGTCTCGCCGATGATCTGCGGGACGGCCGTGGAGAGGATCATCTCGAAACCGGTGTCTCCGATCGTCCAGGCCATGTCCTTCTCGCCCTCCGGCGCGATCGCGGTGTGGAAGCGATCCAGGCGCAGTGCGGGAACCGGGGAGGGAAGGTCGCGTGCCGTGACGATTCCGGCGGCCGCACCGTCGGCGAACAGCGAAGACGCGACGATCGTGTCGGGGTTCTCCGAGGTGCGAAGGTGAAGGGTGCACAGTTCGACGCTCACGACCAGGACGACCGCGTTCTCGTCCGCGGCGCAGAACTGACTCGCGGCCCGGAGCGCCGGCATCGACGCATAGCAGCCCATGAATCCGAAGTGGAAGCGCTGCACGGCATCGGGGAGGCCGAGCGCGCGCACGATCTCGTACTCGGGACCAGGGGCGTGGAACCCGGTGCAGGAGACCGTGATGACGTGTGTCACATCGGCGGGGCGGAGGTCGGGGTCGGCGTCGATCGCCCGCCGCGCGGCCTCGACGAAGAGCACGGTGGCCTCACGGGTGTAGAAGTCGTTGCGCGCTTTCGTGCCCGGAGCGAGCAGCATGCCCGTTCGGCGGTCGAAGAAGACGGGGTCGGTGACGTCCGAATCGGGTGACAGCTCATCGATCACCGTGTGGCGGGTGTCGATGCCCGAGACGTTGAACGAGGTCGTGACGATCCGTTGCGCGAGTCTTCCCAGGTCGGGCTGCTGTGCGAAGACGTCACGCACCTGCTCCTGCACGAGAACGGTGTCGGGGACGATCGTCTGCAGCGATCGAAGCACAGGCGTTCGGCTCATGGTGTCACTCAAGCACTGCGCACCGCTCGGGGGGAAGGGGTTGCGCCCGAGCGCTGTCCGCCCTAGACGCCGAGAGCTCTGGCGAGCTTCGACCCCGACGCCGACTCCGTGCCTCCGGCAGCAGCCACCGCCTGCTCCACCGCGTCGAAGAACGCGGTGCGTCCCGCCTCATCGGTGGGCGCGGCTGGACCGAGTTCCATCTCCCATTCACGCCATTCGCGCGTCACGTTCCCGCGCAGATCGGTCGCTCGCACCCGATCGTCGACGAACTCGGCGACCACCCCGTGCGGGCCGCTGAGCAGATAGGCGGTGCGGTCGTTCTCGATCCGGGCGAGCGGGGTGAGCGGAGCTGTCGTCCATTCGGAGATGGTCTCGGCCACGGCGGGAGGGAGCGTGTCGCCCTCTCCCAGCGGCCAGCCGAGTTCGAGTCGACCGTCTCCCTGTCGCGGGCCCTTCACGTGCCAGCCCTCGTCGGGGCCGCCGGTGCGACGACGCAGCGCCACTCCGGCACGCGAGAGAGTGCCGTCAGCGGTGTCGAAGTACCGGGCGTCCAGGGCGCGGACCTCTCCGGTGCTGACCGCCTCGACGCCGGGGATCCTCTCCCACCGGGGCAACGGGGTCTCGAGGTCGACGTCGTACTTGCGCTCGACCTCGACCGTGCGGGACGGCTCAGTCATCCTCGAGGGTGAGGTCCTCGAGCGACTCCTCGAACCAGTAGTCGACCTCGGTGGGACCGTCGCCCTCTCCGGTGTTCTGCGGTTCGCCGCGGCGGTTGTACACCACCTGCGTCTCGCTGTAGGGGACGATCAGCTTGTCGTCCGCGTCGCCGAGGGGGATGATCTGCCCGTCGAGCGGGCCGCCGTGAAGTCGTGCGAGTGCCATGTGCTCAGGGTAGCCCCGTCGTCGCGGAATGCGGGCGAGGCGTGCGGGTTCAGCCGAAGGCGACTCCGAGCAGGGCGCCGGCGATCATCCAGGGCCCGAAGGCGATGCGGGTCGCTCCGTCGGCTCTGCGCAGCAGGATGAGCACCAGCGCATAGAGCGCGCCCAGCACGAATGCCGAGGCCGCCCCGATCATCAGCGCCTGCCAGCCGTGCCATCCCAGCACCAGGCCGATGACGGCGGCGAGCTTCACGTCTCCCCCGCCCATCCCCGCGCGGCTGACCATCCGCAGCACGGCATAGAAACCACCGAGGACCACAAGGCCGATAGCGGCGCGCACGGACGACGCCCACTGCCCTGCGGCGAGAGCATCGATCGACACGAGCACCAGGAGGACACCGAGCGTCGGCATCACGATCCGATCGGGGAGACGGTGAGTGCGGGCGTCGATCACGATGAGCCAGCCTCCGACACCGATCAAGGCAGCATGCACGAGCGCGATGAGCGTGAGCCGGATGTCCATCCCGGCAGGTTAGGAGATCGAGGGAGCACTCTCCGACAGCCTGTGGACAACCCCCTGGCGAATGTCCGATGTACGAACTATCGTCGATCAGACGACTTGTTATATTAGAATATATCTTCGAGAAAGGATGCAGGTGATCGGGCTCGACGCAATCGCCTCGCTCTCCCCCACGGGCGACTCCCGTGCGGGAGAAGTGCTGCGGCTGCGTCGCGAGATCAGCCGGATGCAACGACGGCGCAGCGAACAGGCGCTGCTGCCCCTCGACCCTGCTTTCGCCTCACTCCTTCCGGAAGGGGGACTGCAGACCGGCACCTCCTACTCCGTGTCCCCTTCACCCAGCCTCGTCCTCGCGCTGCTCGGCGCCGCGTCGCAGAAGGGGCTGTGGTGCGCCGTGGTCGGCATGCCGACCCTCGGCGTGGAAGCCGCAGCCGCATTCGGCATCGACCTCGCCCGCCTGATCCTCGTACCGACGCCGGGAGATCGCTGGCTCGCCGCGACATCCGCTCTGGCCGAGGTCGTGCCCCTGATCGTCGTCTCCCCCGGCTCACGCGCACGAGACGCCGATGTCGCCCGGTTGAGCGCTCGTCTGCGCGATCGCGGTTGCACACTCCTCGTCACCGAGACACCGGGGGCGGAGCGCTGGCCACAGAGCGAAGGAACCATACGCCTGCATGACCCGCACTGGCACGGACTCGGCGCCGGATGGGGACTGCTCTCGGACTGCACGGTCACGGTGACCGCCCGGACACGGCACAGCCCTCGTCCGTCGAGCGTGCGCGTGCAGCTGCCAGGAGGACATGGTGCGGTCGAGACCGTCGGAGCCGAGCTCACCGCGCTGCCGGCGCTCGCTCCGGAGACCGCCATATCGAGCGGATCCCCGCCACCTGAGCTCCTGCGATGGGCGGAAGCCGGATGAAAAGCCCGCTCCGTGTGCTGGTGCTGTGGTTCCCCGATTGGCCGATGCGGGCGGCGCTCGGCATCGCTCCCCCGCACCCGCCCACCGCCCTGGTGCAGGCGAACACGATCGTCGCCTGCACCGCGTCCGCCAGGGAGCACGGTGTGCGCACCGGTCAGCGCCGCAGGATCGCGCAGGGGCACCTCGCCTCTTTGCGCGTGCTCTCCCACGACCCCGACCGCGACGAGCGGGCCTTCCTGCCGGTGCTGCACCTGATCGAGAAGCATGCGCCAGGGGTCACGCTGCTGCGACCGGGACTCGCGATCCTCCGCGCCAGAGGCATCTCCCGCTATCACGGAGGAGAGGCGGAAGCCGCCGAAGCCCTCACCGCCGTCCTGGCCGATGCAGGGTTCCCCGAGGTGCGGGTCGGCGTCGCCGACGGCCCGTTCACGGCTGAGATCGCGGCGCGCGGCACCGCACCCTGCACTGTGGTGCCGCAGGGGGCGTCCGGAGAGTTCCTGGCACCGTATCCCGTCCAGGTGCTGCGCGACGAGCAGATCGCCGGACTCCT
The DNA here is from genome assembly GCF_013410135.1 of Microbacterium sp. JAI119. Classification (NCBI taxonomy): domain Bacteria; kingdom Bacillati; phylum Actinomycetota; class Actinomycetes; order Micrococcales; family Microbacteriaceae; genus Microbacterium; species Microbacterium sp. JAI119. Next base: position 38,915 of record NZ_JACCCK010000005.1, on the reverse strand, counting down.
CGTCAGGCTCGGCGTGCGCACGCTCGGTGAATTCGCATCCCTCACCGCGCTCGACGTGCGCGACCGTTTCGGCGAGCACGGCGCCCGCTTGCACGCCCTCGCCGCCGGTGCCGACTCCCGTCCGCTGACGCCGCGCCCGCCCGATCCGGAGCTGGTGCGGGCCATCGAGTTCGACTCCCCGCTGGGGGGAACGGACCAGGTGGCCTTCGCGGTGCGTCAGACGGCGGACGCGGTGATGCTCGCTCTGGGCGACGCCTCCCTCGTCTGCACGGAGGTGCGGATCGATCTGACCGACGACAACGGCGCCGTCTTCTCCCGGTCCTGGCTGCATCCGACCTGTTTCGACGCCTCCGACCTCGTCGACCGGGTGCGCTGGCAGCTGGAATCCCTGGCCGCGCAGTCCGCGAAGGAGCCGGTCGACGAGGCGCGGGCGTTCGGCGGCATCGTGGCGGTGCGGATCGTCCCCGCGGCCGTGGACGATGCCGCGCACCACCAGCCGGGGCTCTTCGGCTCCGGCACGGATGAACGTCTGCACCATGCGGTCTCGCGCGTGCAGACCATGCTGGGCCATCAGGGCGTGGTCACCGCCGCCGTCGCCGGTGGTCGCTGGCTCGCGGATCGCCAGGTGCTCACCCCGTGGGGAGAGCGCACCGTCCCGCCCCGCGACCCCGGCTCCCCGTGGCCGGGGAGCCTTCCCGACCCCCTGCCGGCCGAGGTCTTCCGACCGCCGAGACCCATCGGCGTGGTCGCTGCGGACGAGAGCACCATCAGCGTCGATGAGCGGGGTTCGCTCTCGAACGACCCCGCCCGCATCGACGGATCCGCCGTGCAGGCCTGGGCAGGACCCTGGCCCGTGCACGAACGACGCTGGGCGCCAGGGGGCGGGAAGCGGGGACACCGGCTCCAGATCGTCGACGACGACGACCGTGCGTGGTTGGTGTTCTGCACCGGCGAGCGCTGGTGGGCCGAGGGGAGGTACCGCTGATGGGCTGGCACAATCCGCCGCTGTCCTGGAACGATCTGGAGCGCACCCTCAGCGGCGAGGAGTCGCGCCCCCCGGTCGCCGAGCCCCGAGGGCAGCGGAGGGATCCGGGACCGGTGAGCCGCCGACGCAAGCGCACTCCCCCCGTCGCCGTCCCCCGCCCCGCGGACGCGGTCCCCTACGCCGAGCTGCACGCTCATTCGTCGTACTCGTTCCTCGACGGGGCGTCGTCCCCCGAAGACCTCCTCGCCGAGGCCGAGCGACTCGGCCTGACCGCTCTCGCCCTCACCGACCACGACGGCTTCTACGGAGCCGCGCGCTTCGCCGAGGTGGCCGATCTCATGGAGAGCCCGCTGCAGACGGTGTTCGGGGCAGAGCTGTCGCTCGACCTGCCGGCGCCGCAACGGGGTTCCGCGGATCCCGCAGGCGAGCACCTGCTGGTCCTCGCCCGAGGCATGGAGGGATACCACCGACTCTCGGGGGCGATCACTTCTGCGCAGCTGCGGGGAGGTGAGAAGGGGCGCCCGGTCTACGACCTGGACGATCTCGTGGCACGCGCGGACGGGCACTGGACGATCCTGACCGGATGTCGGAAGGGCGCCGTGCGTCGCGGACTCGAAGCGGGGGACGCGGGCACGCCGCTGGGGTCGCTCGTCGACCTGTTCGGAAGCGACAACGTCGTCGTCGAGCTCTTCGATCACGGCGACCCCCTCGACACTCGACGCAACGACGCTCTCGCCGACCTGGCGCGTCGGATGCGGCTGCCGGTGGTCGCGACCAACAACGTGCACTACGCCACACCGGCACAGGCGCCGCTCGCCGAGGCCGTGGCCGCGGTCCGCGCGGTGCGCAGCATGGACGAGCTCGACGGCTGGCTGCCCGCGCACGGAGGGGCGCATCTGCGCAGCGGTGCGGAGATGGCGGCGCGCTTCCAGCGGCACCCCGGGGCGATCTCGTACGGGCTCGAGCTGGCCGCGACCTCGGCCTTCCCGCTTCGCCTGGCTCGACCGGCCCTGCCGCAGCAGAAGGTTCCGGAGGGGCACACTCCGATGACCTGGCTGCGTCACCTGGTGTGGGAGGCCGTGCCGTCGAAGTATCCACGACTGGACGATGACGGCCGGCACCGGATCGCCCGCGAGCTCGACGTGATCGAGGAGAAGGACTTCCCGGGGTACTTCCTGATCGTGCACGGCATCGTCGCGGAGGCCCGGAGGCGCGGCATCCTCTGCCAGGGCAGGGGGTCGGCTGCGGCGAGCGCGGTCTGCTACCTGCTGGGCATCACCGCGGTCGATCCGATCCTCTACCGTCTGCCCTTCGAGCGGTTCCTCGCGACCACGCGGACGGAGGAGCCGGACATCGACGTCGACTTCGACTCCGACCGCCGTGAGGAGATCATCCAGTGGGTGTACGCGGAGTACGGGAGGGAGCGGGCTGCCCAGGTGGCGAACGTCATCCAGTACCGCCCCAAGAATGCGGTGCGCGACATGGCCAGGGCTCTCGGCCACTCCCCGGGCCAGCAGGATGCCTGGTCCCGCCAGGTCGACGGCTGGGGAGCGGGACTGGAACCCGCAGAGGGGCACGACATCCCCGAGAACGTGCTCGCCTACGCCGGAGAGCTGCTGAAGGCGCCTCGACATCTCGGCATCCATTCCGGGGGCATGGTGCTCACCGCGCGCCCCGTCGGAGAGGTCGTTCCTGTGGAGCACGCCCGCATGGAGAACCGCACGGTCATCCAGTGGGACAAGGACGATGCCGCCTTCATGGGGTTGGTGAAGTTCGATCTGCTGGGACTCGGGATGCTCGCCGCCCTCCAGCACTGCTTCGACCTGATCCGGGAGACCACGGGTGAGGAGTGGACGCTCGAGACGATCCCGAAGGAGGAGGCCGGCGTCTACGACATGCTCTGCCGCGCGGACTCGATCGGCGTCTTCCAGGTGGAGTCCCGTGCTCAGATAGGGCTGCTCCCCCGCCTGCAACCGCGGAGCTTCTACGACCTCGCCATCCAGATCGCCCTCATCCGGCCCGGCCCCATCCAGGGCGGGGCCGTGCACCCGTTCGTCCGGCGCAAGATGGCGAAGGACCGCGTCGACGAGGAGAACCGGGAACGGGGGTCTCGGGGAGAACCGCCGGTGGAGTTCACCATCCCCTACCCGCACAGCGATCTGGAGGACATCCTGAAGCGCACGCTGGGCATCCCGATCTTCCAGGAACAGCTCATCCAGATGGCCACCGCCGTGGGCGACTGCACAGCGGACGAAGCCGATCTGCTGCGCCGGGCCATGGGCTCCAAACGGGGCCTCGAGAGGATCGAGAAGGTCAGGGACAAGCTTTATGCGGGGATGGCGAGGCGCGGGCTCGTCGACGAGGCGGCGGATCGTATCTATGCGCAGATCCAGGCGTTCTCCAACTTCGGTTTCGCCGAATCGCACTCGCTGTCGTTCGCACTCCTCGTCTATGCCAGCTCCTGGTTGAAGCTGCACTACCCCGCCGCGTTCCTCGCGGGACTCCTGCGCTCGCAGCCCATGGGCTTCTACTCCGCCGCGACCCTGACCGCGGATGCCCGACGGCACGGAGTGGAGGTGCGCCGCCCCGATCTGCATCTCTCCGGTGCGATGGAGCTGCTGGAGCCGCTCTCCTCGGACACCCCGAGAGGGCCGACCGGCCAGGATCCGTGCCTGAGCGTCCCTCAGCCGCCGGTGCTGCGCTTCGACAGGTCTGCCGCGGATAAATCCGCCGCGCACCGCAGAGACGGCGGGTCCGCTGTGCGGCTGGGACTCGGCGGCATCCGTGGGATCGGCATGGCGATGGCCGAGAAGATCGTCGCCGAGCGCGAAGCGAACGGCCTCTATCGGGACCTGAACGACCTGGTCAGACGCACGGATGCCACAGCCGCCCAGCTGGAGGCGCTCGCCACCGCCGGGGCCTTCGACTGTCTGGGCCTGGAACGCCGGGAGGCCATCTGGATGGCGGGAGCCGCCGCCGAGGATCGCTCCCGTTTCCTCCCGGGGACCACAGTCGCGGTGCAGCCGCCCCTGTTCGCCGATCAGAGCAGCTACGAGCGGCTCTCCGCCGACCTGTGGGCGACCGGGGTGTCGACCGACGACCATCCCCTGACGCACTTCCGGGAGGCTCTGCGCGCTCGCGGCGTGCTGACAGCGGTCGAATTGCAGAGGCACGAGGCGGGTCGACGCATCGAGGTCGCCGGGCTCGTCACCCATCGTCAACGACCGGCCACGGCTTCCGGGATCACCTTCGTGAACCTCGAGGATGAGAGCGGGCTGGTGAACGTCGTCTGCTCGGCCGGGGTCTGGAACCGCTACCGCCGCGTGGCCCGAGACTCACCGGCGCTCATCATCCGCGGCATCCTGGAACGATCGGCCGAGGGCGTGGTCAATGTGCTGGCCGATGGGTTCGAGGATCTGCGCACCGGTCTCACCCATCGCTCCAGAGACTTCCGGTGACGCTGCGCGCCGGGTTCACCAGAAGCGCTCCGGCTCCTCTGCCGGCGGGCGATCGGCTCCGCCCCACCGGTCCGCCTCGGCCTTGGCGGCATCGGCAGCGGCGTCGGCTTCGTGGAGAGCCACCTTGGCACCGGTATACCCGGGACCGAGGGGATCGACGAGCAGCGTGGTGTGGGCTCCTGCGCCTCCGATGGTGACCGTGCACCTCAACACCCGCCCGATCCAGCGGGAGAAGTCGCCACTCGGGTCCTCTTCGCGTCGGTAGCGGATGCCGGTGTCGAGGTCGACGATGGCCAGGACCACCGGCTCATCGGTGAGCGGATCGACCTGCTCCGTCACGTCGATGCGATGGCCGTGGGGGATGGCGACCTGAGCGGTGAGCACGAGCAGTCTGTCCATGAGTCCACCCTAGAGAAGCACCAGAGGAAGACAACAGCGAGTCCCCGCTACCCGAATTCGAAAATTTCTTTGTCCCCCAAATGGCGGACAAGCCGATTAAGCGATATTCTGCTCTCGTAGCGGGGGCTACGAGGCTGATGACCTGGGGAAATCAGCCGTGAGCGCAGCGAGATCTTCGCCGCCTCCCCTACCGTCCGGGAAGGGCGGTGAGCCCTCTCGGCGGCACCATCTGGGGCGGGTCATCGAGAGGGCAAATCTCCCCACCGCACTACACTGCGCTGGACTCGATCCACGGCTCCTTCGCATCGCCTCGGCGATCGTGCACCTCCGGCGATCAGCGCGCAAGTCGTGTGCGCAGGGATTCCAGGAGAAGGTCGGCCCCGAGCTCGAAGGTGCGATCAGAGCGGGCGCTCCCCCGCTCGGCCCCGTCGATGAGGCGTCCAAGCGTGCGGGTCGGCTCCCCCGGCTGCCAGATCTCGTCAGGCGACGCGAGATCGAGACCGAAGCCGATCGCGAAGGCGTCGATGACGGCGATCACCGAGAGCACCTCGTCCTCGGGGAAACCGCCGTCGACGAGCGCCGAGGCGAGGTCGTCGTATGCGGCGATGACGGCCGGATGCGTGATCGTCTTCCCCACGAGCAATGGAACGAGCTGCGGATGGTCGGCATACATTCGGCGCTGGGTTCGCAGCACCGCGAGCACGAAGACATCCCAGGGCTCGCCGTCCCACTGCACGAGGTATCCCTGCACGAGCTGCCCGCGGATGAGTTCGAGTATCCCGTCCATGCCGTCGACATGGTTGTACAGCGAGGAGGGGCGCACGCCGAGCTCGCGGGCTATGGCATTGACCCCGAAGGGCCGGCCGCCTCTCGCGAGAGCGAGGCCCGCGGCGCCGATGATCTCCGGAGACAGGAGCGGTGTGGAGGGCCTCGGCATCGGGGGCTCGCTTTCTCCGGCGGACCGGTCGTGAGTTCGGGGGTTCCGCAAGAACCCCCTCCTGTGCATAATAATGAACACCATTCGTTTACGAACACCATTCGTTTATGATCTCGTGCCCCATCCGACGCACACCCGTTGTCTCCCCTCCCCGCGCACAATGCCGTGCCGACTCCCCTTGGAGCTCCATGACCACGCTCGATCTCCGCACCAGAATCCCTCTCCGCTTCCCGACAGCGGCCGCGACCTTCGCGATCGGCATCGCCGGGTATCTGGGCGTCAACCTGTCGCCGTACATGATCACGGCCGCCCAGACCGGCCTCGGCCTCGACGTGCTCGCCGCCAGCTGGCTCGTGACCGCGACACTCCTGCTCACCGCCGTGACCGGACTGGCGATCGCTCCGCTGTGCGCCGGCAGGCATCGCCGAACCGTGGCCCGCGCGGGACTAGGTCTCGCCGTCGTCGGCTTCGCGACCGCCGCACTCGCACCCGCCGCCATGCTCCCCGGCCTCCTCCTCGGCGGCGCCGGAGCGGGCGGAGCGGTCGCCGCATCGGGCGCAGCGCTCGCCGCGTTCCGCAACCCGGACCGGGTCGCCGGCTTCAACGGACTCGCGAACCGGGGCGTCATCACCGTGGTGCTCGCCGTCATCCCCCTGATCGGCCTCGCGCCGATCGATGTGTTCGGCGCGCTCGCCCTGTTCTCCCTGATCGGGCTCGTCGCCACCGCCTGGCTGCCCGCCGCCCCCGTCGTCGCCCCGCAGGCCGGAGCAGCCGTCGCCGAGGCGATGCCGATCGAGGTGCCGCCGACCGGGACAGTCAGGACGTCCCCCACCCGCACACGGACCGTCACCGCGGCCGGCGTCGGCCTCCTGCTGGTGTTCGCGCTGTGGGCGGCCAGCGAGGACTCGCTGTGGGCCATGGCGGGCGTGATGGGCGCGGAACAGGCCGGATTGACGCCGGAGGGACTCGGCATCGCGCTGAGCGGCGCGACGGCCGGCGGACTGCTCGGTTCGCTGCTCCTCATGATCGTGGGGGCACGTCTCGGGCGCGCGGTACCGCTCGTGATCCTGCTCGTCGCCGGCGGCGCGCTCAAGATCGTGGAGGGCTTCGTGACCGATCCCACCACGTTCATCGTGATCTTCATCGCCTGGAACTCGGTGTACGCGATCGCCTTCATGTACTTCGTGTCGACATCGGCGGCCCTGGATGCCGACGGCCGCTGGTCGGGCCCCCTGCTCGCGGTGTACCTCGTCGGGTCGGCCCTCACCCCCGTCATCGGCGCAGCCCTCGTCGGCGTTCTCGGCTATCAGGGATTCGCGGTCGCCCTCGGCATCGCGAGCTTCGTCCTCGCCGTACCCGCCGGGGCGATCGCCCTCCTATCGACGCGTCTGGATCGCATGACCTCTCAGGAGACCACCGCATGACCCGCACCCTCTATCGCAACGCCCGGATCTTCACGGGAGACGAGTCCCGCTGGGCGGAGGCCATCGTCGTCGACGGCGAGGAGTTCATCCACGTGGGCTCCGAGGCGGAAGCCCCGCACGCCGACGCGGAGGTCGATCTCGGAGGACGCGTCGTCCTTCCGGGGTTCACCGACGCGCACACCCACCTGCTCATGATGGGCGAGGCGCTCGGACAGGTCGGACTCACCGACGCCGCATCGCTCGAGGAGATCCAACGCCGGTTGGACGAGGCCCGCCGCACCACGTCGGGAGTACTGCGCGGACGCGGCTGGCTGTTCGACGCGATCCCCGACGGGGAGCCGACCGCGACGATGATCGATGCCGTCGTCGCCGATATCCCCGTCTACCTCGATGCCAACGACTACCACTCCTGTTGGGTGAACACGGCGGCGCTGCGCGAGCTGGGGATCACGCGGGACACCCCCGACCCGCTCGGCGGACGCATCGCCCGCGACGCGTCCGGCGAGCCGACGGGGATGCTCTATGAGACCGCCGCACAGCAGTACGCGTGGGCGCAGCGCGACGCCTCCACGACGGACGCTCAGCGGGATGCGGCAGTCGCACGGGTCGTGTCCGCCTACCTCTCCGCCGGCGTGACGGGGGCCGTCGACATGGCGTTCGACGAGCTCGGACTCGCTGCGCTCGAAAGGGCAGCCGAACGCGGCGAGCTGCCCCTGCGCGTCGCCGCGCACTGGTTCGTCGCGAACAGCGGAGACGATGCGGCGAACCTCGCGCAGGTCGCTCAGGCGTCGGTGCACGCATCGGCGTCGACCGCGGGTGTTCGCGTCGTCGGGATAAAGCTCGTGCTCGACGGCACGATCGACGCGTGCACTGCCGCCATGGGAGCTGCCTACGCCGACGGCTCGAACGCCGAGCCGATCTGGCCGGCCGCGCGGCTGCTGCCGGTGGTCGCGGCGGCGGACGCGGCGGGACTTCAGATCGCGATGCACGCGATCGGCGACGCCGCGAGCGCACTCGCCCTCGATGCGATCGAGCACGCCGTCGCGGTGAACGGCGACCGCCCGCGTCGGCACCGCATCGAGCACCTCGAGTACGCCGCGCCGGGAACCGCCGGGCGGATGGCGCGGCTCGGGGTGACGGCCTCCATGCAGCCCGTGCACGCCGACCCCGCGATCTTCGCGAACTGGGCGGCGCAGATCGGCGACGATCGCGTCGCCCGCGCGTTCGCGTGGTCGGAGTACGACGAAGCAGGAGCACTCCTCGCCTTCTCGACCGATGCGCCGACCGCCCCCTACGAGGCGCTCGCGAACATGTACGTCGCCGCCACACGTGCCTCGGCGCTGGTTCCGGGTGTGCCGGCCGTCGACCCGACTCAGGCACTTCCGCTGGAACGGGCCATCGCGCACGCCACCAGGGACGCCGCGGCATCGATCGGCGACGGCAGCTGGCGCGGCCGCATCGCGGTCGGATACGCCGCTGACTTCGTGGTGCTCGACGCCGACCCGTTCGCGGGCGATCCGGCCCTTCTGCTGGGGACACGCATATCGCAGACCGTGATCGCCGGACGCACCGTGTACGAGAGCTAGCGCGAAGAGCACCTCTCCTGCGCATTTCCAGGATATCGCCGAGGTGGGGGCTTGCCGCAAGGCCCCCACCCTGGGGCAGAATCGACCCTCGCTCGTGCGAATGACGCCCGGCGTGAAGGAGATCCATGCCTTTCGACCCGTTCCACCTCGCGGACGATCTGCGCGCGAAAGCCGCTCCGGAACTGATCGCCGATGACCGCGAGCATCTCCGGAGGATCGCCGACGCTCTCGAGCTGCAGCGCGCAGACGTGATCTCGCGACTGACGCAAGCGCGCCGCCGGGAAGCGGACCTCGGAGATGCCGTCGTCGACCGGGACCTGGAGATCCGCCGACTGAGCGGACGCCTTCGCGTGCTCGAGCGCTTCGGCCTCGACATCTGCCTCGGCCGGATGACCCTCGACGATGGCGAACATCGGTACATCGGCCGCACCGGCCTCGCGGACGCGGACGGGTCCCGGCTCCTCATCGACTGGCGTACTCCTGCCGCAGAGCCGTACTTCGCGGCGACCCTCGAGCATCCGCGCGGTGTGATCTCCCGACGTCGCTACCGCTGGACCGACGGACGCATCCGTGACTACTGGGATGAGGCGCTGAGCGACGCGGCGTTCGACGGCGCGGCCTCCCTCGACGATCAATCCGCGTTCATCGCCAGCCTCGGAACTCATCGCACGGCCAGGATGCGCGACGTGCTCGCGACCATCCAGGCCGACCAGGATGCGATCATCCGCACCTCGTCCAGGGGAGCTCTCGTCGTCGACGGCGGCCCGGGCACGGGCAAGACCGTCGTGGCACTGCACCGCGCCGCCCAACTCCTCTACGCGGAGCCGCGCCTCACGCAGAGTGCGGGCGGCATGCTGCTGATCGGCCCTCATGCGCACTATCTCGCATACGTCGAGGACGTGCTTCCCAGCCTCGGCGAGGACACCGTGCGACTGGCGACCATCCGCGACCTCGTCCCGGAGGGAGCCTCGGCCTCCGACGAGCGGAGCACCGAACACGACGCCCGAGTGGCGCGGCTGAAGGGCACGCTCGACCCCGTCTCGCTGCTCGACGCTGCCGCGAGGTGGTTCGAGCGCCCGCCGCATCACGCCATGCGTCTGGAATCGCCGTGGGCCGACCTGTGGCTGAGTCGCGACGAATGGGCTGAACTGTTCTCGAACGCGGACCCTGCCATCTCGCACAACGAGGCACGCGACGAGGTGTGGGAGGAGATCCTCGAGCTGCTGACGGACCAGGTGGACGACGAGGATGCGCCGCCCCACACGGTGCGGAGGTGGCTGCGTCAGGACGAGGAACTCACCGGGACGTTCATGCGCGCCTGGCCGATGCTGTCCCCGACATCGGTCGTCGCACGACTGTGGAGCTCACCCGAATTCCTGCGGCACTGTGCGCCGGGGCTCTCACCGGGGGAGATCGCACTCCTGCAGCGGGACGGGTCGACGGCATGGACCGTGTCGGACATCCCGTTCCTGGACGCCGCGCGCCGCCGCATCGGCGACCCCGATACCGTCCGCGACGAGCACCGACGCCAGGCCGTGATCGCTTCCGCCCAGGAGCAGATCTCCCACGTGGTCGACCACCTCATCGAGGACGACGACAGCGAGATGAAGGTGATGTCGATCCTGCGGGGCCAGGACGCACGGAATGTGCTGCTCGGTGTCGACGCTCCCCCCGCGCTGCGACCCGACGAGCTGTCCGGACCGTTCGGACACATCGTCGTCGACGAGGCACAGGAGCTCACCGACGCGGAGTGGCGGATGCTCATCGCCCGCTGCCCTTCGAGGAGCTTCACGATCGTGGGAGACCGCGCGCAGGCACGTCACGGATTCACCGAGAGCTGGGAGGCCCGACTCGCCCGCGTCGGACTCCGCGACGTCAGGATCTCTCATCTGGGGGTGAACTACCGGACGCCGACGGAGGTGATGGAGGCCGCTGCTCCAGAGATCCTCGCGGCGATCCCCGATGCGAACGTCCCGTCCTCGGTGCGCGAGAGCGGAATGCCGGTGCGTCATGACGTCGTCGCCGCACTCCCGCGCCTGCTGGAGGCTTGGGTCGACGCGCATCCGGACGGCGTGGCGTGCGTGATCGGCGCCCCCGACTTCGCCCCGACCGCGCGCGTGCGATCCCTGACGCCCGAGGGTGCGAAGGGCCTGGAGTTCGACCTGGTCGTGCTGGTCCATCCCGATCAGTTCGGACATGACGTGACCGGCGCCGTGGACCGCTACGTGTCCATGACCCGATCCACCAGCGAGCTCATCGTGCTCCGGTGAAGCGACGCTCGCGACGTCACCCGACGAGGACGCGACCGGTGAGGGCCTGCCAGCGCTCCTCGCGCCGCTCGATCCGTATGGGGTATGCGAACGCCGCCGTCACCAGGGGTGTCGTGAGCACGGCGTCGGCCTGCCCCTTGGCAACGATCTCCCCCTTCGCGATCAGTGCCGCATGCGTGGTCGACCGGGGCAGCTCCTCCAGGTGATGCGTCACGAGGACGGTGGCGAGTTCGGGCTGCGTGCTGTGCAGCAGATCGAGCGTCTCGAGGAACTGCTCCCTCGCCGCGACGTCCAGACCCGTCGAGGGCTCGTCGAGGAGAAGGAGCGCGGGGTCGGGCAGCAACGCGCGAGCGATGAGGGCTCTTCCGCGCTCTCCCTGGGACATGGTGGGCCACGTTGCGGCCTCGATCGCCTCGAGACCCAGCAGCGCCATGAGGTGCTCGACGCGCGCCAGGATCGCCGGGGAGGGCTCCCATCTGTTCATCATCTCCGTGGTCCCCGTTGCTCCGGTGAGCACGACCTCTCGCACCGTCAGCGGCGAGCGCAGTGGGTGACGCGGATTCACGTGACCGATGGACTCCCGCAGCTGTCTGATCTCGACGCGTCCGAGCTGCTGTCCGAGCACGTGGACAGAGCCTCTGGTCGGGTGCGCCTGCGCACCGCACATGCTCAGGATCGTGCTCTTGCCCGCTCCGTTCGGCCCGATGACGGCCCAGTGCTCGCCCTGCCTGACGGTGAGGTCGATGCCGGTCAGGATCTGCCGCGCGTTGCGGACGACGTCGACGCCCCTCAGCGCGAGGACGTCGCGGGGGACGGAGCCGTCGAGACCCTTCGCCGACATCACGACAGCGCCTCGCGAAGGGTGAGGAGATGAGCCCGACTGCGTTCGGCTGCGGCAGCTTCGTCGTGGTCGGCGATGGCTTCCACCTGCTCGGCGTGCGCGTCCTGGTCGGTGTCGTCCCCGAACGACCGCCGAATGCGGAGCATCTCGACCATGGCTTCACGCAACCGCGGGGTGAAGCTGTCGAACAGGTCGAGGAGCACCGGGTTGTGCGCGGCGGCCACGATCGTCCGATGAAACGCGGTGTCGGCGTCGACGTGTGCCTCGATATGGGAGCGGTGCGCGGCGCGATCGGCGAGAGCACGGCGGATGCTGCGCAGATCCGCGGGAGTGCGTCTCGCGGCGGCGAGCGCGGCGGCCTCCGTCTCGATCGCGATGCGTGCCTCGATCACCGCGACGATGTCGGCCTTGCGCAGGACGGCATCCCAGTCCTCCGGGGCTTCGAGCGCGGTCACATAGACTCCAGCCCCCTGCCGCGAAGCCAGCACTCCGCGCCCGGCGAGCTGCCGGATCGCCTCGCGCACGGTGGATCGACCGACACCGAGCTGCAGGGCGAGCGTCGTCTCGCCGGGGAGCTTCTCCCCCAGCGCCCATTCCCCGGCCGTGATGCGTTGCCACAGCAGCTCGGCCGCCTGGTCCGCCAGCGGCGCCCGTCTCACCTGTGCCATTCGCGCGGCCTCTCGTCTACTTGTCTGAGGAGTTCTGCTACAGTCTAGCCATGTTCTCGTCAGAGCACCTCCTTCTTCGCCGCCACGGCGGGGCGTAGCCGGACCGGCACCCCGCCGTGGGGTCGAGTGTGCCGGTCTCCCCTCTCCGAGAAGGACGCCGCATCACCATGACCACGACATCGCCCATCCATGACTCCGCCGCCGCCGGCATCGACGACGCTCCCGCCTGGAACCGGCAGAAGAACTCGCCGATGCCCTCGCACCGCTACCGCGACGTCTACTCACGCGTCGAGGTGCCGCTCACCGAGCGGGACTGGCCCACCCATCGACTCACGGCCGCCCCGCTGTGGGTGCCGGTCGACCTGCGCGACGGCAACCAGGCTCTCGCCGAGCCGATGGATCCAGCCCGCAAGCACCGGTTCTTCGAGCTGATGGTGCGGATGGGGTACAAGGAGATCGAAGTGGGATACCCGTCGGCGTCGCAGACCGACTACGACTTCGTGCGGCTGATCGCGGACAGCGACATCGCACCGGAGGACGTGACGATCGTGGTGTTCACCCCCGCGCGCCGCGATCTCATCGAACGGACGGTGGAGTCCGTCCGCGGCATCGCCAACCAGGTCGTGATCCACATGTACACCGCGACAGCCCCCGCGTGGCGCAGCCTGGTGCTGGGGCACGAGCGCGAGGAGCTGAAGCAGCTCATCCTCTCCGGCGGCCGCGACCTGTGGGAGCTCGCCGGGCATCTGCCGAACGTGCGCTTCGAGTTCTCCCCCGAGGTGTTCAACCTGACCGAACCCGACTACGTGATCGACATCTGCGATGCGATGACCGAGCTGTGGCAGGCCACCCCCGAGCGGCCGGTGATCCTCAATCTGCCGGCGACGGTCGAGATCGCCACCCCGAACGTGTACGCGGATCAGATCGAGTACATGCACAAGAACCTCGCACGCCGTGACTGCGTGGTCCTCTCCGTGCATCCCCACAACGACCGCGGGACGGGTATCGCCTGCGCCGAGCTCGCGGTACTGGCCGGAGCGCAGCGGGTGGAGGGCTGCATCTTCGGAAACGGCGAGCGCACGGGCAACGTCGACATCGCGACGCTCGCGCTGAACCTCCACGCGCAGGGGGTGGATCCCATGATCGACTTCTCCGACATCGACGAGATCCGCCGCACCGTCGAGCACTGCAACCGGATCGAGGTGCACGCCCGCCATCCCTACGTCGGCGATCTGGTGCACACGGCGTTCAGCGGCACGCACCAGGATGCGATCAAGAAGGGCTTCGCCGAGCACCGCGCCCGCGCCGCCGCGGAGGACCGCGATGAGAGGGAGATCGAGTGGCGGGTCCCCTATCTGCCGATCGACCCCGCGGACATCGGTCGCGACTACGACGCCGTGATCCGCGTCAACTCGCAGTCGGGCAAGGGAGGTATCGCATATCTGCTGGAGAGCGAGTACGGGGTCGAACTGCCTCGGCGCCTGCAGATCGACTTCGCCCGACACGTGCAGCGGCACACCGACGCGACCGGAGCCGAGGTCACGGCGGCAGTGCTGTGGGATGTCTTCGAAGCGGTCTATCTCCGCGCCGTTTCGGGCAGTGATTCCGGGACCCGTCTCGTCTCCTACGACTCCGCCGACGGCGAGGGGAACCCACGCACGCGCATCACACTCCAGGTCGAGGGCCGCGAGTACACGACGGTCCACCGTGAAGGGGGCCCTATCGAGGCTCTCTCTGCGGCACTCTCCGCCCATGGCGTGCGCGTGGACATCGTCGGGCTCCACCAGACGAGCGTCGGATCGGGGGCGGAGAGCGATGCTCTGACGCTCCTCGAACACCGCACCGCGGCGGGGAGCTCGTGGTCGGCCGGCCGCGGACGATCCGTACTCTCCGCGAGTCTGTCCGCATTCATGGCGGCGGCGGTCGCCCGCTCTGGAAGCTGACTCCCGCCTAGAAGTTCAGTCCTGGTCGCCGACGTGCCCGGGTGCCGTGAGGGAGAGCACGCGTTCGACGAAGGCGGCGTACTCCTCCATGTAGTGCTCGAGGAACTTCTTCGTGCCGGCATCCTCGACCGTGCCGTCGGGGCCGAACATCTCAGGACGGTAGGTCAGATACGCCTCGGGGGCGTTCAGCTGAGGGGCGTTGAGGAAGCTCAGCACACTGCGCATCGAGGACTGCATCACCGCGGTGCCGATGGCGCCGGTGGAGGCTCCGATGATGCCGGTGGGCTTGCGGGCGAACGAGTTGTGACCCCACGGCCGCGACCCCCAGTCGATCGCGTTCTTCAGGGCGCCGGGGATCGAGCGGTTGTACTCCGGCGACACGATCAGGAGGCCTTCGGCGCGCTCGACCGCGTGCTTGAACGTGGTCACGGCGGCGACCGGATCGAGCTCGTCGTCACGGTTGTACAGCGGCAGATCGCGGATCGGGATCTCGACCATCTCCAGGCTGGGCGGGGCCAGCTTCACGAGCGCGGTCGCGACGACGCGGTTGATCGAGTCATGGGCGAGGCTTCCGATGAGGTAGCCGATCCGGTGTGCCATGCGGATACTCCCTTGCTTGTTCGGATGTGCTTGTCGGACGTGTTCGCGTTCAGGCTAGCCCCGTGTCCCGGCATAGCAAGCCCCTTCCATTGCCTCGCCGCCCGTGCACCGAGGCTTGAGCACGCGGAACAGAGCCCGCGATTCTTCGCCCGGATTCGCCTCAGGCCGTCGAGGCACCCCGGCACCGCGCGATGCCGCTGCTATTTTCGGACCATGAGATCTCCCCGCCTCGAACGCTTCGCCCTGGGAGCCGCGTTGGCTCTCGGAGCAGTCACCCTCGCTGGATGTGCCTCCGGCTCAGCCCCCACCTCCAGCGCTGTCCCCACCTCCACCCCCGCTCCCTCCGTCAGCCCGAGCACGACATCGGAACCTGCCCCCACTCCGACCCCCAGCTCCAGCTCCGGAGACTTCGGGGACTTCACCGCCACCCAGCTGGTCGAGATCTGCGTCGACTCGACGCGATCGGGTTTCGCCGGCGACGTGCAGTTCGACTCGGCCGCCAGCCGCATCGAGCACCGCAGCGTGACCCCGGAGTGGCTCGTGATCGTCCCGGCGCAGACCTCCGGCTTCCAAGGAGAGGCGCAGTGCACGATCGGTGGTTCTCCGTCGAATCCGGACATCGGGCTGTCGTCCGCGTCGATCGAGCGCCTCCCCGAGGATCAGATCCAGAAGTTGATCGACGGGAAGAACGAGGGCGGCGA
The DNA here is from genome assembly GCF_013410135.1 of Microbacterium sp. JAI119. Lineage (NCBI taxonomy): Bacteria > Bacillati > Actinomycetota > Actinomycetes > Micrococcales > Microbacteriaceae > Microbacterium > Microbacterium sp. JAI119. Next base: position 23,103 of record NZ_JACCCK010000005.1, on the reverse strand, counting down.
CCGCTGATGTGCGGCTCAGAACCGACGGTGGAGTCGTCGAGCCCGCCGGCGCCTCCCCTTCTCTCTCGAAGATCGGCCCTGATCGCCTCCGGAGTCGCAGGTGGCGCCGCGATGTTCGGGCTGAACGTCGTGGCCCCCGGAGAAAGAGCGGCTGCAGCCGGGACGTACATCCGGCCGTGTGGCTACGCACCGATCTCCGACTCCTGGCAGGGGCACCGCAACCGCAACTCCGCGGAGCCGGGCACCGACTACTCCGTGCCGAGGGGCATGCCCGTCATGGCCGTGACGAATGGCCTCATCGTCGATCGCAAGGACACCACGTCCACGGCGACGGGCCGCTACCTGGCGCTCCGCGGGGACGACGGCAACTACATCCGTTATCTGCACCTCGACTCGAGTGTGGTCCGAGTGGGCACGCGCGTGACGCAGGGAACGGTCATCGCCTACTCGGGAGCGTCCGGTTTCGACAGCGAGACCGGCTACGGAGCACACGTCCACGTCTCACTCTGGATCGGCGGCTCACCGAACCAGCTCGGATTCAGGAACACCGTCGACTTCGAGAACTACGTCATCGACAACTCACCCAGTCAACCCCCCGCCTCGGAGGATCCCGTGCCCACCCATCAGTCCACCACCTACGCATGGAACACCGTCATCCCTGCGAACTCCTGGATGCCCGTGCGCGTCGGGGCAACCGAGTTCTATCTCGCGGTACTCGCCGCCGGACGGCGTGAGACCGGAGACGTCGTCGTCAACCTGCGGGCATCCGGCGTCGCTTCCGCCCTCCAGCTCCGTGTGGTCGCGGAGGCTCTGAACTCCGCTGGCGCCGTCGCACAGTCGTTCGTGCAGCCCACCGTCGAGATCCCGAAGACCGTCTCCAGTGACGGGATCACCCACGCGCAGTACGTGATGCCGTACACCCTGGTCGGTCCGGTCCGGCTCTACGCGCATGTGCGGTCGGTCGGCGGCACCGCGAAGATCGAAGAAGTCACGGTCAAGAAGAACTACTGGCCGGCGTGACGCCGCCCCTGCTGTTACGGTCCCGCTTCCAGACGCGATGACCGTCAGATCGTCCGGCCCGCCTTCGGGGGCCGGACGATCTGCATGTACTGTTCAGCGGTCTACCTCGCCCGAGCGTCTATCGGACCACGGCACGTTGATCTGGGGACAGCCCGCTACTGTCATTGACATGCACCCCAACGAACCGAAACCCCCATCAGTGCTGCCCGGAGTAGGTCGCAGAACGTTCATGACGGCCGCTGCGATCACGGCGGCGGTCACTGCTGCCGGCGTGGGCGCGGTCGGTCGCCCGCAATCAGCGGCCGCGGCCGTGACCTGGGGTTACCCGTTCACGTTCCGTTCCGGGCGCTCGCGCGGCTTCGTCGGACAGTACCCGGCGCACGCCGGAATCGACTACACCCCGGGTTTGGGGACGCCGATCCACGCAGTCGCCGATGGGACGATCGTCATCAGCAGTATCACCGGGAACAAGGGCGCCTACGGCGAGAGCATTCACATTCAGCACGCCGACGGCTATCGCACCGTCTATGCGCACATGCTCGAGGGCACGCGCATCGGCACAGGGCCGGTTTCACGCGGGCAGTTCATCGGCAGAGTCGGCAACACCGGCCAGTCCACCGGTCCGCACCTGCACATCGAAGTCCAGCGCAACGGCGTGGCACTCAACCCCGATCCCTACATCGACGACGCGCCGCTCGCAGGGAGCGGACCGACGACACCTCAACAGGAGACAGCAATGGAAGCAATCGTGAAGGTCCCGACCGGAGCCGTGGTTCACCTCAGGTACGGCGGGAAGACCGACTTCGCCAGCCAGCAGCAGTACAACGACTTCCGCATGCAGGTCGACACCCTGCGCAGCCTCGGAGCAACCGATCTCATGCCTCTGCCCGAGCTCTCGAAGGTGCCCGGAGTTTCCTGGGACACCTTCACCTTCCTCGCCGGCTATATCGGGGCGCCGACGGCGTAGTCGCGAGCGCGTGACGGAAGGCTCCCACCATGCCGAGTGCTCGGTGGGAGCCCTCCGCACGGCGCCGGAGACGGAAAAAGCCCCGGAGTTCCGCGTTTTTCAGCGGTTCTCCGGGGCTTTTATGGTCGGGCTGACAGGATTTGAACCTGCGACCCCTTGACCCCCAGTCAAGTGCGCTACCAAGCTGCGCCACAGCCCGTTGTTCTGCACTCTCGCGCAGGCAACTCCCCTATCTTAGCCGTATCCGCACCCCCTCCGCGAACCGAGGCGTTGCGAGTGTCGGATGCCCCGCGTAGCGTCGCGTCATGGCGACGATCACGACCGAGCTGGCGACGATGGCGCGCTGGGACGATGTCCAGCACGCGCTCACGGGTGGCGGAGACGGCGCCAGTTGCCAGTGCATCTGGCCCGTGCTGAGCAACAAAGACTGGAACACGACCACGACGCCGCAGCGCACGGAGATGTTCCGCGCCGAGATCGATGAGGGACCGCCTCCGGGAATCGTCGCCTCCGTCGACGGCGAGGCTGCCGGTTGGATCCGCATCGGCCCTCGCACGCGCCAAGCGCGGGTCGCTCGCACACGCATCATCGCGGCGGCGAGCACCGAGCCGTTCGATGACGAGTCGGTCTGGGCGGTGACGTGCTTCGTGGTGCGCCGAGAGCACCGTGGCAGCGGACTCAACCTCGAGCTCCTGCGCGCGGCGGTGGAGTACGCCCGAGAATCCGGGGCACGCCTCATCGAGGGGTATCCGGTCGACACCCGCGGCGAGAAGCAGCGCTCCAACGGCCTCTTCCACGGCACGCTCGGAACGTTCCTCGCGGCCGGCTTCATGGAACAGGCCGAGCTCAAGCCGGGTCGCACGCTCGTGGCGCTCTCCTTCGATCACGTCGGATGATCGCCACCGACGAGAAGCCGCTAGCGTGAAGTCATGAGCAACGAGACTCCGACCATCGACGATCCTGAGCTCGGCACGTTCACGCGCGCACGCTCGGAACTCACGGATGGAACGGTGCTGACACACGATTGGTTCGTCGGCACGGTCTCGGTCCACGGCACCGAGCTCGAACTGATGCTGGAAGGCACGGCCCCCGACGAGGTCGAGCCTCTGCTCCCCCGACTGCGCGACACGGTGAAGCGACTCGAAATCGTGCGACGCATCGCCACGGATGCCGTCGTCACGAAGTTCAGCGCGGGCGAACCGGGAAGTCTCGAGCTCGACGAGGCCAGCACAGACCTCGCCGTCGAGGCCATCGAAGCGGCCGCCGACGGCACGGTCGTTCTCCATCTGACCGACGGCTGCGGCGAGCACTTCCCCGAGGGATACTGGCCGGCTGTGCATCTCGGTGTCGACGACAGCGTCGTCGAGGTCACCGTCGAATCGTGAACAGCAGCGCCATGAGGGACGGGTCGCAGGCCCCGTCGGTGCCGCGACACGACGACGAGCTCCAGCGGCGCCGCGTGCTCTTCGCCTCCACGTTCCTCCCCTACACCGTCGTGTCTCTCCTCCACGTCGTCCTGTTGGCGGTCGACAGCCCGCTCGCCGCGCCCACCAAACTGCTCCTGATGCCGCTGCTGGCTGTTCCGGTCGTGGTCTCTGCGCGACGCCTCGTTCCGCGCTCCGCGCTGATCCTGCTGCTCGCTGCCGTGTTCTTCTCCTGGCTCGGCGACGGAGCCGGGACATTCTTCCCCGGCGGCCCCGAACTGCCCCTGATGCTGCTGTTCTTCGGCATCGCCCACGTGGCCTACATCCTGCTCTTCGCACGTCACCTGTCGACCCGGCGCATGCCCTGGTGGGCTCTCGTGTACGCCGGCTGGTGGGTCGCCATGATCGCCGTGCTCGGTCCGCACACCGGTGGCCTTCTCGTCGCCGTCGCTCTCTACGGACTGGTGCTCGCGGGGACCGCCGCCTTCTCCGCGCGCTGCCATCCCGTCATCGCCGTCGGAGGGTCGTTCTTCCTCGCGAGCGACACGATCCTCGCTTTCCGACTCTTCCTCCCCGATTCCCTGCCGCCCTGGAGCAGCCCCGCCGTGATGCTCACCTACACGATCGGGCAGGGACTGATCGTCGCCGGCGCTCTCGTGGCACTGAGGAAGAGCAGTTCCTGATGGATGCCGCACGCATCGACAGCTGGCTCTGGGCTATCCGTGTCTACAAGACGCGCTCGGCGGCGACGACGGCATGCCGCGCGGGGCATGTGCGCGTGAACGGAGACAGGGTGAAGGCCGCGCAGCAGATCCGGGTGGGCGACGAGGTCCGCATCAGGATCGCCGGGTTCGATCGAATCCTCTTCGTCCGCCAGCTGCTCGTCAAGCGTGTCGGCGCTCCCGTCGCCGCTCTCGCCTACGACGACCGGACGCCCGAACGAGAGCCTCAGGCAGCACTGGGCGTGCGCGACCGCGGAGCGGGGCGACCGACCAAACGCGAACGACGCGACATCGATCGGTTGCGCGGCCGCAACGACGATCTCCCGAGCTGATATCTCGGCATGCATCGTGGCCGCACCTTCTCGCTTTCGAAGCTTTGTTCTAAACTGAGTTCATGGCGAACGATAAGAAACCCGACCTCTACCTCGATCTCGATCTCGAGGAACGTCGTCGAGTTCTCGACGCCTGGGTCGCGACCCGTCGCCGCATCGCCGCACTCGAGGCCGAGGCAGCCGAGTTGCTCACGGAGCAGATCGCCATCCACGATGCCGATGTCGCCTCAAGCCCGTTCCACCGCGATGCGATCTACCGGTCGATGGTCGCGGAGTTCTCGGCTGCCGGCCGCCTGCCGAAGGGGTCCATGGAGTTCGCCTTCGCAGACGCCCAGGCCCTGGTCGGTCATCTCCCCGCGACCCGCGCTTCGTTCTCGCGCGGCACTGTCAGCGCTGGACACGTTCGCGAGATCGCCAGGGCCAGCGCCAGCGTGGCCGAGGCCATCCGCAACCGCAAGATCGATCCGGCAGTCATGGAGCTGTTCGAGACGGCGGTGCTGGTGGTCGCCGAGCAGGACACCGCAGCGCGCACCAAGGCGCACGCTCGACAGGTCGTCGCCGCCCTCGTCGGCGAGACGCTCGTCGACAGACACCGACGTGCGGCCGAGGAACGGTGCGTGACGGTGAAGTCGCTCGACGACGGGCTCGCGCTGCTCACCGCCGTGCTGCCCGAGTGGATCGCCACCGCCATCGCCGACCGACTGAATCAGATGACACGAGCGGTCGTACGCGCCCGGGATGACAGCGATGTCGTTCCTCCGCCCTGGTGGTTCGACGACGGGCGTGAGGGCATCAGCCCCGAGGACATCTCCCTCGACGATCCGGTGTTCGACCTCCTCGATGACCGTGTGATCCGTGGCATCGACGAGAGCACGTTCACGACCGACCCCGACGTCGTGCGCTTCCCGGCGGACACCCGTACGTGGGCACAGACCCAGGCCGACCTCTTCGCTGATCTGCTCCTCACGGCAGACCCGAGCGCCGCACACGGGGACGGCCTCGACGGCATCCAGGCCCGCGTGCAGGTGACGATCGCGGCCAGCACCCTCACCGGCGCTGACGACGACCCGGCGGAGCTCGACGGGCACGGAGCGCTGCACCCCGACGTCGCGCGCGAGCTCGCAGCGCGCAACACGGGCTGGAGCCGCCGGTGCACCGCTGCGAGATCGACCACAACCACGATCATGCGAAGGGCGGCACGACCGCGCTCGACAATCTCGCGCACTTCTGCCGGAATCACCACACGCTCAAGCACCCCGACATTCCGGAGGCGCATCGGTGGACCGCTCAGCAGGAGAGAGACGGCAGCGTCACCTGGCACAGCCCACTGGGCCGGGACTACGCCGACTCGCCTCCTCGAAGGGTGATGTTCGTCTGACTCCGGGCTTCCGGGGGCGACGGCGACCGGACCGCGACGCAGGGATTCGACGTCAGCCCTGCGCGTCGAGCAACTCGAGCAGCCATCCCGCCGACCTGATGTGCGCGGCGCCCGCGTGATCGGCCCGTTCCCGAAGGCCGCGGTCGCTGGTGACGGCGACGACGGATTCCTCGCCCGCGACCCGACGCTCGATCTCAGCGACGATCGCGTCGTCGCCCTCAGCCTCGGCACGTACCAGGCGGACGGGTCCCGGTTCGTCGGGGATGCCTCGCGCCTGTCCCTCGACCACCAGCGAGACCTCGGGGAACCACACATCTCCCCCGAGCTCCAGCTCCTCGGCGGGAACAGCCAAGCGTTCGAGACGGCTGCGAAGTCGAGCCGCCGCTCCGGCACGGTCCTTCCACCAGCCGTCCGGGACCGAACCGACGACGTTCGCCGCATCCACCACGATCGCAGGACGCGTCCCGAGCAGCGCCCGCAGCGCAGGCCACGACGCCCCGAACCCCGGGTGCAAAGGGCGGGCGTCGACCTCATCCACCGGCACCCATTCCAGGGCGACGCTCTCGGGGTCGCTGATCACCGGCTCGAACGGCACCTGCACGTCGGCGATGACGGTCGTGTACGACCAGATCCCGAGGTCGAGCACGCTCGTGAACCGGGCGCGCACAGCACCGTCGGGCACGCCGGCCTCTTCCTGGGCTTCGCGGACGGCTCCGTCGATCGCGCTCTCCCCCTCGTGCAGCGCCCCGCCGGGAAGCCCCCACGTCCCCCCGAAGTGGCTCCAGGAGACGCGGTGCTGCAGCAGGATCCCGCGCGCGGGATCGTAGGCGAGAAGACCGGCGGCGCCGAAGCGCCCCCAGTACTTTCCCCCCGACTCCGAGATCACCCAGGCATCGCCGGGATTCCGCGGCCCCTCGGGGCGACGCGGCTCACCGGAAGCAGGAGGTACGACAGTCACACACTCAGCCTTTCACAGCATCGGGGCGACGGCACCACGGCGCGACATGCGCCGGAACAGATCAGCGCTGACGCTTCTCGCGCACGCGCATGTTGATCACGATCGGCGTGCCCTCGAACGAGTAGAGCTCGCGCAGACGCCGCTGGATGAACCGGCGGTACCCGGGGTCGAGGAAACCGGTCGTGAACAGCACGAACGTCGGCGGGCGCGTCGATGCCTGCGTACCGAACAGGATGCGCGGCTGCTTGCCTCCACGCAGCGGGTGCGGGTGCTCCGCCACGAGTTCCGCGAGGAACGCGTTGAACTTGCCCGTCGGAATACGACGGTCCCAGTTCTCCAGCGCGGTCTCCAAGGCGGGAACGAGCTTGTCGAGGTGACGCCCGGTCTTCGCGGAGATGTTCACGCGCGGGGCCCAGGCGACGTGTGCGAGGTCCTGCTCGATCTCCCGCTCGAGGTAGCGACGGCGATCGGCGTTCTCGAGGTCGTCGTCGTTGAGGCGGTCCCACTTGTTGAACGCGAGGACCAGTGCACGACCCGACTCCAGCACCAGGTCGATGATGCGCACGTCCTGCTCACTGATCGACTCGGAGACGTCGAGCACGACGACAGCGACCTCCGCCTTCTCCAGCGCAGCGGAGGTGCGCAGCGACGCGTAGAAGTCCGCGCCCTGCGCCATGTGCACGCGACGACGGATGCCGGCGGTGTCGACCAGACGCCACATCTTGCCACCCAGCTCCACGACCTCGTCGACCGGATCGCGCGTGGTGCCGGCGAGATCGTTGACGACCACGCGCTCCTCGCCGGCCGCCTTGTTCAGCAGCGACGACTTGCCGACATTCGGGCGACCGAGGATGGCGACCCGGCGGGGTCCGCCGATCTCCTGCTTGGCGACCGCCGAGACCTCGGGAAGCTTCTTCATCACGGCGTCGAGCAGATCGGCGACACCGCGTCCGTGGATGGCGGACACCGGGTGCGGTTCGCCGAGACCGAGGCTCCACAGAGCTGCGGTCTCCGGCTCCTGCCGGGCGTCATCGATCTTGTTGGCGACCAGGAACACAGGCTTGCCGCTCTTGCGCAGCAGCTTCACCACGTGCTCATCGGTGGAGGTCGCACCCACCATGGCGTCGACGACGAACAGCACCAGGTCGGCGAGGTCGATCGCCACCTCCGCCTGCATCGCGACAGAGCGGTCGATGCCGCGGGCGTCCGGCTCCCACCCGCCTGTGTCGACGAGCGAGAAGCGACGGTCTCCCCACTCCGCCTTGTACGTCACGCGGTCGCGGGTCACACCGGGGGTGTCCTCCACGACGGCCTCACGGCGACCGAGGATGCGGTTCACGAGCGCGGACTTGCCCACGTTCGGCCGTCCGACGATCGCCACCACGGGAAGTGCGGGACTGTAGTGGATGCCGTCCTCGCCGAGCGTGATGCCCGCGAGGAGCTCCGCGTCCTCGTCGTCGAGCTCGTAGTCGGAGAGGCCGGCGCGGAGGGTCTCCGCACGCTGCTCGGCGAGATGCTCGTCGAGCTGGTCCATCTTCTCGGCGAGCTGGTCGGGGCCGCCTTCGTATTCGTCGTCAGCCACGGGGTGCTCCTTGGATTCGTTCGATCACCGTGAGGACGGCGTCGATGGTCTGGGGGAAATCGAGCTCCGTCGAATCGACGACCTCGACGCCTTCTGCAGCGTTCAGGAAGTCGACGACGGCACTGTCTGAGGCATCGCGCTTGTGCAATGCCGCGGCGACAGCAGCCGCATTCTCGCCGGCGAGTTCACCGGCACGTCGCGCAGCCCGCACTTCGGGGGCTGCGGTGAGAAGGATCCGTACAGGGGCGTCCGGTGCCACCACGGTCGTGATGTCACGTCCCTCCACCACGACGGCGGGATACGACGACTCGGCTACCAGCCGGCGGAAGAGCTCGTTGACCTGTGCTCGCACCTCGGGCACGCGCGCCACGCCGCTCACCGCTCCGGAGACTCGCGGGTCGCGGATGGCCTCGGTGACCTCCACGTCTCCGACGAGCACCGTGCGGTCGTCGGGGTCGAGGCCCAGTCGCACGGGGAAGTCGGTCGCCGCAGCGAGGACGGCCTCGGAGTCGTCCGTGTCGGCCCCGCGGTCGAGCACATGCCAAGCGAGCGCACGGTAGGCGGACCCGGTGTCGAGGTACCCGAAGCCGAGCTTGCGCGCCACAGCCTTGGAAACGCTGGACTTGCCGGAGCCGGCGGGGCCGTCGATCGCGATGAACTTTTGTGCGTCGGTCACGTGCGCCTCCGCGGCGGAGAATGAGATGTCAGTCATTGGTGCTCCCCGCGATACGCCAGCCGCGTTCCTGGAGCCCGGTGATCGCGCCGTGCAGAGCCGCCGGGTCGACGCTGATCTCGGCGAGGCCGAACTGCGCTCCCGGCGAATGCTCGAGGCGCAGGTCCTCGACGTTGACTCCGAGTTCACCCAGCTCGCCGAAGAGCCGCCCGAGTTGCCCGGCGGTGTCGTCGATCATGACGACGAGGGTGTCGAAGCGCTGGTTCTGTCCATGCTTGCCGGGAAGACGCTCGACCCCGTCGTTGCCCTGGCGGATGGTCTCGGCTACCGTGCGGCGGGCGCCGGGGGCGGCCGGATCGCGCAGGGCGTCGGAGATCTCACCGAGGTCGGAAGCGAGGGCATCGAGGATCTCGACCACCGGTTCGGCGTTCGCCCCGAGGATCTGCACCCAGAGTTCCGGTGCCGACGCAGCGATGCGCGTCGTGTCGCGGACGCCCTGGCCCGCGAGACGGAGCGCCCCTTCCTCGGCCTCTGCGAGGCGACCGGCGAGCAGACTCGCCACCACCTGCGGCACATGCGAGATCAGCGCGACAGAACGGTCGTGCTCCTCCGGGGTCATCTCGAGCGGCGTCGCTCCCACATCGAGGGCGAGGGCCTCGACGAGCGCGAGATCGGAAGCTTTCGTCTCCGCGTCTCGGCACACGACCCAGGGGCGTCCGATGAAGAGGTCAGCGCGAGCAGAGATCGCCCCACCGCGCTCACGGCCGGCGAGGGGATGCGAGCCGATGTAGCGGGCGAGGTCCACGCCGCGCGTCTGAAGAGTGCGGAACGGCTCGAGCTTCACACTGGCGACATCGGTGACCACCGCCTGCGGGAACCGCTCGAGCTCGGCCTGGATCACGTCTGCCGTGACATCGGGCGGAACGGCGACCACCACGAGAGAGGGGGCGTCGTCCTCCGCCGCGATCCGGCCGGCGCCGTAGTCGACCGCGAGGCGCAGTTGGGCCGGCGAGGCGTCGGACAGCACCACGTCGACGCCCTTCGCACGGAGGGCATGACCGATGCTCGCGCCGAGGAGGCCCGCGCCGACGATGCGGACGGTCCCGGAGAGACGCGGCGCGACGAAGCCCGCTCTCCGCCCCGCGGGCGCACTCGTCGTATCGGTCATTCGCTCTCCTGCTCGCCTGGCGCCTCGGCGACACCGGAATCACGGCGCGACAGGGTCAAAAGCGCGCCGAGTTCGATTTTACTCAGTTCCCGCGTCTTTCCGGCCGGGAGGGTTCCCAGGTGGAGCGGACCGAACTGTCGACGGACCAGTTCCGTGACCGGGTGGCCGACGGCCGCGAGCATCCGACGGACGATGCGGTTGCGACCGGAGTGCAGTGTCAACTCCACCAGGCTCGACCCTCGTGAGGTGTCCAGGAGCCGCGCCTTGTCGGCGGCGATCGGTCCGTCCTCCAGCTCGATGCCCTTGGTGAGCTTCGAGATCGTCTGTGGCAGCACCGTTCCCTCGACCTTCGCGATGTACACCTTGGTCACGCCGAACGACGGGTGCGCCAGCACATGAGCGAGCGCGCCGTCGTTGGTCAGGATGAGCAGACCGCTCGTCTCGGCATCCAGCCGTCCGACGTTGTACAGCCGCTCCTCGTAGTCGGCGGTGAACCGGCGCAGATCGGGGCGGCCATTCTCGTCCTTCATGCTGCTCACGACACCGGTGGGCTTGTTGAGCATGACGTAGCGCTTCGAGACGTCGAGCTGCACGGCGGTGCCGTCAACGTCGACGAGGTCGTTCTCCGGGTCGATCCGTCTCCCGAGTTCGGAGACCACGATGCCGTTGACGCGGATGCGGCCTTCGGTGATGTACTGCTCGACCACGCGGCGTGAAGCGACTCCTGCAGCGGCGAGAACCTTCTGCAGGCGCACGCCTTCGGGTGCAGCCCCGGAATCGTTCGAGGCGGTGTTCGAGGCTGCGTTCGAGGCGTCGTTCATGGCGTCGTGGCCGGTCATCGGATGGTCCCTTCGTCGAATCCGTCTGCGCCATCGTCGAGCAGCGGGGAGATCGGGGGCAGCTCGTCGAGGGAGTTGATGCCCAGATGCTGGAGGAGCGCGTCGGTGGTGCCGTAGTTGATCGCACCGGTCTCGGAGTCTGCGAACAATTCGGTGATCAGTCCACGAGCGACGAGCGTACGGACGACGGAGTCTACGTTCACCGCGCGGATGGAGGCGACCTGGCTGCGCGTGACCGGCTGCTTGTAGGCGATGACGGCAAGGGTCTCCAGGGCGGCCTGCGAGAGACGTGCGGGAGCCTGACCGCCGATGAATGCCGCCACCACGTCGTCGAGCTCTTCCCTGACGTAGAGACGCCACCCGCCGCCGACCTCCCGAAGCTCGAAACCGCGTCGCGGTCCCTTCCCGCGCCCGTCGTAGTCCTCGACCAGCATCTCCAGGGTCTGGCGCACGGCAGGAACCGGCGAGCCGACCGCGGCGGCCAGGGCGACGAGACCGATCGGCTCATCCACGATGAAGAGGATCGCCTCGATCCGCTCGGTCAGAGGAATCTCCTCGGCACCGGCCAGGTCGGCGTTCGTCTCGTCCGTCACATCATCGGTCATAGTCGGCTCCCAGGGTCGCCAGCGTCTCATCCGACCAGGAGTCGGCTGCCCAGCGCAGCGTCAGCTCGCCGAGCGGTTCCAGTTGTTCGAACGACAGCGCCGCGTGCCGGTAGAGCTCCAGCACCGAGATGAACCGTGCCACGACGATGCCCGGCTCGGTCACGCCGGCCACGAGTTCACGGAAACTCACCGACTCGGTGCCGCGCAGCAGCGTCACCACGATCGCCGCCTGCTCGCGGATGCTGACCAGGGGCGCGTGCAGGTGATCGAGCCCGACGTGCGGGATCTCCTTCGGGGCGAAGGCCAGGAGGGCGAGAGCGGCGAAGTCGTCGACACTCAAGGACCACACGAGCTCCGGCGTCTGACGTCGGTGCTTCTCCTCCAGACGGACAGCGCGCACGTGACGACGGTCTTCGCGCTGCAGACAGCGGGCGAACCAGGTCGAGACCTCCTTGAAGGCCCGATACTGCAGCAGGCGTGCGAACAACAGGTCGCGCGCCTCGAGCAGAGCCACCGCCTCGGCATCGACCAGCTCGCCCTGAGGGAGAAGACCGGCGACCTTCATGTCGAGCAGGGTCGCGGCCACGACCAGGAACTCGGACGCCTGATCGAGGTCCTCGTCGTCGTCAAGTTGGCCGAGGTACGCGATGAACTCGTTGGTGACCGCGCTCAGCGATACCTCGGTGATGTCCATCTCGTGCTTCGAGATGAGGTTCAGCAACAGGTCGAAGGGGCCGTCGAAGTTCGACAGCGAGACCGTGAAGCCGCTGGCTTCGGCGGACGCTCCTTCGTCTGCGCTCTCCTGGAGCGACGGGTCGACGGGTGCTTCGTCAGGCGACGGCGCCACGGGCGACCAGCTCCCGCGCCAGCCGCAGATACGCCTGAGCGGCGGCATGCTCGGGGGCGAACTCGGTGATCGGCACGCCCGACACGGAGGCGTCAGGGAACTTCACGGTGCGGCCGATCACGGTTTCCAGCACATCGTCGCCGAATGCCTCGACCACACGCTCGAGCACCTCACGGGAGTGCAGCGTGCGCGGGTCGTACATCGTCGCCAGCAGGCCGTCCATCGTGATCGAAGGGTTGAGCCGGTCGCGGACCTTGTCGATCGTCTCGATCAGCAGCGCGACCCCGCGCAAGGCGAAGAACTCGCACTCGAGCGGGATGATCACGCCGTGGGCCGCCGTCAGCGCGTTCACGGTGAGGATGCCGAGCGAAGGCTGGCAGTCGATCAGGATGACGTCGTACTCCCCCGCCACCTGGCGCAGGACGCGGGCGAGGATCGTCTCTCGCGCGACCTCGTTGACGAGGTGCACCTCGGCAGCGGAGAGATCGATGTTCGCCGGCATGACATCGAGGCCCTCGACACTCGAGTGCACGATCGCATCGTGGGCGTCGCGCTTGGTGTCCAACAGCAGGTCGTAGATCGTCGGCACGTCGTGGGTGGGGATACCGAGGCCCGCAGAGAGCGCACCCTGGGGATCGAAGTCGACCGCCAGCACCTTCCGGCCGTATTCGGCCAGCGACGCGGCGAGGTTGATCGACGTGGTCGTCTTTCCGACGCCGCCCTTCTGGTTGCACAGCGCGATGATGCGTGCAGGGCCGTGGGACTTCAGCGGCTCGGGGATCGGGAAGCCGTGATACGGACGGCCGGTGGGTCCCATGGGGGTCTCGTCGGCCTTCTGCGCCTTCGCCCTGGACTTCGCCACTTTCTCAGCCACCCGTTCTCCTGCTCCGTCGTGCTTGGTCGATTGTACCGGCCATGCGGTTCTCCGGCCGCCTCGGCACGCGGCAGAGCGATCGGCGCGCGGCAGCGCCACCGACACGCGGCAGGCGACCCGAGCGGGCGCGGCAACTCTTATCGGGCGCGCGGGTGCGACGTCGCGTAGATGTCGCGGAGCGCGTCGACGGAGACGTGGGTGTAGATCTGCGTCGTCGCGACCGACGAATGCCCGAGGAGCTCCTGGACCACGCGCACATCCGCCCCGCCCTGCAGGAGGTGCGTCGCGAACGAGTGCCGCAGGGTGTGCGGGGAGACGTCGACCGTGATCTCCGCTCTCTCGGCGGCAGCGCGGATGACGAGCCAGGCGCTCTGGCGTGAGAGCGGGGCGCCCCGAGCGCCGAGGAACAGTCGGGCAGAGGCACGTCCCTTGGCCGCCAGTCCCGGACGCACGCGCGTCAGGTACGCGTCCACGGCGGCGCGCGCGTAGGAGCCCACCGGCACGATGCGCTCCTTGGCCCCCTTCCCCCGCAGTCGCAGCACGTCGCCGTGCGCCAGGTCGTCCACGTCGAGGTCGATGGCCTCCGACACCCGGGCTCCGGTCGCATACAGGAGTTCGAGCAGCGCGCGATCGCGGATGCCGAGCGGGTCCTCGGGCGATGGCGCGGCGAGAAGGCGCTCGACCTGCTCGATGGTCAGGGCCTTGGGGAGCCGTCGCGGCGCCTTGGGCGGGCGGAGCCGGCCGCTGGGGTCGTCAGCCTCGATGCCCTCGCGTGCCAGGAAACGGTGCCAGCCCCGGACCGACGACTGCAGGCGCGCGAGGCTCGTCGAGGCGGGCGGCGGCTGGGCAGATGCCCGCTCCGCGATGAACCGGTCGATCACGGCAGGGGTCACTTCAGCCGTGCCGGCGATCCCTTCTGCGACCAACCACTCCTGATAGACGCCGAGGTCACGCCGGTACGCCGCGACCGTGTGGGCACTCAGGCCCCGCTCGACCGTGACATGACGCAGGTAGGCGTCCAGGGCGCGCTCGAGCTGCATCGTCAGTCCCGGTCGCGCAGCCTCTGCGATGCCGCGAGCACCCCGATGGCGAGGATGCCGTTGCGCATCCGCCCCTCGAGCACCGCCGAGACGGCGTCCGAAAGCGGCACCCACGCCACCCGGATGTCCGCCTCCTCGTCCTCCCGGTCGTGTGCCGCGTCAGCCGAGGAGACCCCGGTCGCGAGGAACACGTGGATGATCTCGTCGTTCCCGCCCGGAGTCGTCCAGGAGGAGACCAGGGGTTCCCAGCGCTCGGCGACGAGGTCGGCCTCTTCGGCGAGCTCCCGCCGGGCTGCGGCAAGAGGCTCCTCCCCCTCCACATCCAGCAGTCCTGCAGGGAGCTCCCAATCCCGATGCCGAATCGGGTGACGGTACTGCTGGATCAGCAGGACGCGCCCCTCATCGTCCAGGGCGACGATCGCCACCGCGCCGGTGTGATCGACGTACTGTCGGACGATCTCACCGTCTCCGTAGCGCACACGGTCGGAGCGGACGTCCCAGACCCTGCCGCGGTATACGAGGTCGCTGTGAAGGACCTCCGGTTCGAACGGCTCGTCGCGGAGGTCCTGCGGCGACTCAGTCATCCGCACTGACGTCGAACAGCTCGCTCGCGCGGTTCCGCTCGATCGCTGCGCCGACCAGTCCGCGGAACAGCGGGTGCGGAGCGGTCGGACGCGAGCGCAGCTCGGGGTGCGCCTGAGTGGCGATGTAGTACGGGTGCACGTCGCGGGGAAGCTCGACGTACTCGACGAGGTCGAGCTCCGGGTTGAGACCGGAGAACACCAGTCCGGCCTCCGAGAGACGGTCACGGTAGGCGTTGTTCACCTCGTAGCGGTGACGGTGGCGCTCGGAGGCTTCGGGCGCACCGTACAGTTCACGGGCGAGCGATCCTTCGGCGAGGGCGGCCTGGTACAGACCGAGGCGCATGGTGCCCCCGAGGTCGCCTCCGTCGAGGATGTCGACCTGCTCGGCCATCGTGGCGATGACGGGCTCCGCCGTCTCCGGGTCGAACTCGCTCGAGGACGCGCCTTCGATGCCGGCGACGTCGCGTGCGTACTCGATGACCATGCACTGCAGGCCGAGGCACAGGCCGAGCGTCGGGATGCCCTGCTCACGCGCGAACTTCAGCGCGCCGAGCTTGCCTTCGATGCCGCGGATGCCGAAGCCTCCCGGCACGCAGATGCCGTCGAGCTGGGCCAGCTGCTCCCTGGCGCCCTCCGGGGTCTCGCAGAGGTCGGAGGGGATCCAGCGGATGTTGACCTTGGTCTCCTGTGCGAAGCCTCCGGCCTTGAGAGCCTCGGTCACCGAGAGATAGGCATCGGGGAGGTCGATGTACTTGCCCACCAGGCCGATCGTCACCTCGTGCTTGGGGTTGTGCACCGCGTGCAGCACCTTGTTCCAGCGTGTCCAGTCGACGTCGGCCGCCTTCTGGTCGAGGCCGAGGCGGCGCACGATGTACGAGTCGAGACCCTGCTCGTTCAGCGTCGAGGGGATGTCGTAGATGCTCGGCAGGTCGACGGTGTTGATGACGCCCTCGACATCGACGTCGCACATCAGCGCGATCTTGTTGCGGTTGCTCGCGCTGACCGGGCGGTCGCTGCGGAGCACCAGGGCGTCCGGCTGGATGCCGACCTGGCGCAGGGCCGCCACGGAATGCTGCGTCGGCTTGGTCTTCTGCTCCCCCGAGGCGCCCATGAAGGGCACGAGCGACACGTGCACGAAGAACACGCTGTCGCGGCCGAGCTCGTGACGCAGCTGGCGCGCGGACTCGAGGAACGGCTGCGACTCGATGTCGCCGACGGTGCCGCCGACCTCGGTGATGATCACGTCGGGACGCGGGTCTTCCGACGCCTGCAGGCGCATCCGGCGCTTGATCTCGTCCGTGATGTGCGGAATGACCTGCACCGTGTCGCCGAGGTACTCGCCGCGACGCTCGCGGGCGATCACCTGCGAGTAGATCTGGCCAGTGGTGACGTTGGCCGCCTCCGACAGGTTGATGTCGAGGAAGCGCTCGTAGTGGCCGATGTCGAGATCGGTCTCGGCGCCGTCGTCCGTCACGAACACCTCGCCGTGCTGGAACGGGTTCATCGTGCCCGGATCGACGTTCAGGTACGGGTCGAGCTTCTGCATCACGACGCGCAGGCCGCGGGCCGTGAGGAGGTTTCCGAGGCTGGCCGCCGTCAGTCCCTTGCCCAAAGACGAAACGACACCACCAGTCACGAAGATGTGCTTGGTCGTGTCGTTCTTGGGTCCCGCAGAAGAAGAGTTCATCACGGGCTTCGATCCTATCAGGCGGTGGGCACTCGGAGGCTGAGAAGTTCACGCGCGTGGGTCAGAGCGGCGTCGGAATCGGTGAGCCCCGACAGCAGACGTGCCATCTCGGCTTCGCGCTCCTCCCCCTCCAGACGCCGCACGCTGGAGGCCGTGACCGCGCCGTCATTGGCCTTCACGACCGACAGGTGGTTGTTGGCGAAAGCTGCGACCTGCGCGAGATGTGTGACCGCGATGACCTGCGACTTCTCGGCGAGTCGGGCGAGTCGGCGTCCGACCTCGATGGCCGCAGCGCCGCCGATGCCCGCGTCGACCTCGTCGAACACAAACGTCGGAACCGGGTCGGTCGCGGCGATCACGACCTCGATGGCCAGCATCACACGGGAGAGCTCGCCGCCAGAGGCTCCCTTCGAGACCGATCGCGGCTCGGCGCCGGGGTGGGGCGCGAGGAGGATCGCGACATCATCTCGGCCGTGGGCGCTCTCGGTGCCCTCGGAGACCGCGACTTCGAGGCGGGCGTCCGGCATGGCGAGAGCGTGGAGCTCCTCCGTCACAGCGGCGCCCAGGCGAGAAGCCGCCTCGGTGCGCACCGCAGTCAGTGCATCGGCGTGCGCGTCGAGCTCGACCCGGGCCGCATCGCGCTCGGCGATCAGCCTTTCGATGCGGTCACCGTCGTCGTCGAGCTCGGCCAGCCGCGCGGATCCGGTCTGCCAGAGAGTCAGAGCCTCATCGAGCGAGCCGTGGGCACGGATCAGGGTCCCGAGAGCCGCACGCCGCTCTTCGACCGCCGCGAGCTCATGCGGACCGGTCTCGTCGAGGTCGGCGAGATAGGCGGAGAGGAGCCCCGCCGTGTCGGCGATCCGGTAGCCGATGTCGGCGAGGTTCTCCCCGATCTCGGTCAACTTGGCATCAGAGGCTCGTTCGAGCACGCGACGTGCCTCCGCGACGAGCGCCGCGGCATCGGGCTCGCCGTCTTCGCTCGACAGCGCGGCGTGGGCGAGAGATGCTGCGAGACGCAGCTCCTCGGCGTTGGCGAGACGCTCGGAGCGCTCGGTGAGCTCCTGGTCCTCCCCCGGCTCCGGCGCGGTCGCCTCGATCAGTGCGATGGCCTCCCGCAGTCGCGTGGCTTCTTCGGCCCGCCGATCCCGGTTCTCGGTGATCTCCGAGATCTCGGCGTCGAGCGCACGCCAACGAGCGAAAGCGGCCGCATAGGTGTTCACGGCTTCCGCGATCGGAGCACCACCGAAACGATCGAGCGCATCGCGCTGGGCGGTCGCTGATCGCAGCCGCAGCTGCTCGGACTGGCCGTGGACCACGACAAGCTCTTCCGCGAGCGAAGAGAGTACTCCCGCCGGAGCGGCGCGGCCACCCACACTCGCGCGGGAGCGCCCTTCCGCGCTCAGCGTGCGCGACACGTAGAGTTCGGCGCTGCCGCCACCCGCGGGCTCCAGCTCTCCGCCGGCGTCGGCGACGATCTCTGCGACGCTGCCCTCTTCGGGGACGATCCACACGCCGGCGACCGATGCCTGCGACGCACCGGCGCGCACCGCCCCGGAATCGGCGCGCTGGCCGAGGAGCAGCCCGAGTCCGGTGACGACCATGGTCTTGCCCGCACCGGTCTCACCCGTGACCGCGGTGAAGCCGGGGCCCAGCGGCAGAACGGCATCGGCGATGACGCCGAGCCCCTGCATCCGCATCTCCTCGATCATGACGACCTCTCGCTCACGACGTCGCTTCCGTCGCCTGGCCACGCCACCCGGCGACGGGCAGCTGGAACTTGCGCACGAGACGGTCCGTGAAGGCCGTGGGGTGCAGGCGCGCGAGCCGCACGGGACGTGAAGAACGACGCACCACCACACGAGCGCCCGGCGGCAGTTCGTGCGAACGGCGTCCGTCGCACCACAGAATGCCGGAGCCGTCCGTGCGCTCGAGCATCTCGATCGCGACCGACGCGTCCGGGCTGACCACCAACGGCTTGGCGAACAGCGCGTGCGCAGACAGCGGCACCACGGCGATCGCCTCCACACTGGGCCAGATCACGGGGCCTCCCGCCGAGAAGTTGTAGGCGGTCGATCCGGTCGGAGTGGACACGACCATGCCATCGCAGCCGAAGCTCGACAGGGGGCGTCCATCGATCTCCAGCACGATCTCGATCATCCGCTCACGGCTGGCCTTCTCGACCGTCGCCTCGTTGAGCGCCCAGGTCTCGTAGACGACCGTGCCATCGACATCTTTGACCCGCACCGACAGCGCGAGCCGTTCTTCGACCTCGTAGTCGCGATCGATCACACGGCGCACCGCTTTGTCCATGTCATCGCGGTCGATCTCCGCGAGGAAGCCCACATGCCCCATGTTGATGCC
Organism: Microbacterium sp. JAI119; assembly: GCF_013410135.1. Taxonomy (NCBI): domain Bacteria; kingdom Bacillati; phylum Actinomycetota; class Actinomycetes; order Micrococcales; family Microbacteriaceae; genus Microbacterium; species Microbacterium sp. JAI119. The sequence goes on along the minus strand of NZ_JACCCK010000005.1, from coordinate 4,042 downwards.
GAGCACGGGTGCGCCGCTGTCCCGCACCAGTTCCGCGGCTCGCAGGATCGTCCCGTCCCCGCCCAGCACGATCGCCAGCTCGAGGTCGGCCGGGTCGACGGAACGCCCGAGCACGTCGGTGTCGACGAAGAACGGGTCGACGGCCGCGAGGTCCTCGTGATCGTCGACGGCCAGAACGGGTCGCGCTCCGGCCTCTCGAAGAGCGTCGATCACCCGACGGGCGGCCTCGACGGTGTCGACACGGCCCGCGTGAGCGACGACCAGGATGCAGCGCTCGTTCATCGTCCTCCTGCCAGTCGGTTGATGGTGTCCAGCCATTCTGTCGGATTGCTGCCCCGCCCCGGGGCGAGGTGCACGAGATACTCCGCGTTCCCGTGCGTACCGAGAATCGGGGAGGGAAGGATCCCGAGCATGCCGAGTCCCAGATCCCACGCGCTCCACACCGTTCTGGCGACGGCGTCGGCGCGCGTTGCGGGGTCGGTGACCAGACCGCCGCGGACGGCTGTGCGCCCGACTTCGAACTGGGGTTTCACGAGCAGGAGGATGTCCGACTCCGGCACTGCCACGGCGGCGACGGCCGGAAGCACGAGTTCGAGGGAGATGAACGAGAGGTCGCCGACGATGAGATCGGGTGCCGCCGTCTCGCCGGTCGCCGCGGTGAGGTTCTCGCGTGTCATGTGACGGACGTTGTAGCCCTCGACGGCGATGACGCCGGGGTCGGCGGCGATGGACGGAGCGAGTTGCCCGTGCCCGACGTCGACAGCGAGGACCGTGCGCGCGCCGAGTTCGCGCAGCACCTGCGTGAATCCGCCGGTGGATGCGCCCATGTCGAGCGCGAGACGCCCCTGCACCGGGACGGCGAAGCCGTCGAGAGCCGCGATGAGCTTGTGCGCGGCCCTGCCGACGTAGTGGTCGGCTCCGGCGATCGTGATCTCGGCCCCCTCGCCGACCGACGTCGACGCCTTCACGACCGGTCGGCCATCGACACTGACGAGCCCCTCTGAGATGAGGGTCGCCGCGTGGGTGCGCGAACGGGCGAGTCCTCGGGAGGCGAGGGCGGCGTCGAGTCGCGTCATCGGGATCCCGACGTCTCCCGCTGCTCGACCTTCGCACCGGTCTCGAGGCGACGGGAGAGCGCGTCGTGCAGCGCAGAATACGCGTCGGCACGGGCAGGAAGCGGCTGACCCTCGATCAGGCGCAGCCGACTCCACAGACCATCGGTCGGTGCGCTCGTCGTCTCATCGCTCACGGTTCTACTGTACGCGGCCCCTCCGACGCAGGAGGGCGCCACGCGACGGCGTCAGGGGCGGTGGAACGGATCCTCGTAGAGACGCTCGGGAACCCGCAGCACGAACACGGGCGTTCCCGAGGCCCAGATGGCGGCAGCGCCCGCCCGCAGGAGATCGATCTGCTCTGCGGACTCCGCCACGATCTCGACATCGGCACCGGTGACACGCACGGCGGCGCCGTTGACACGGAAGACGCCGTCCTGCTGAGTCACTTCAGGGTACGGAAGATGCAGCTCGCGCAGGTCGCCGAGGATGTACGTAGGACGCGACCCCTCCGGTGCCGCCAGCACATGCTTCGGCCGATCGATGCCCGTGAGCACCAGAGCGGAGTCGATGCCCGCCCGGCTGGCGCCCATGATGTCGGTGTCCAGACGGTCACCGATGAAGAGCGCCTTCGTCGCACCGAAGCGTGCGAGCGCCTCCTGGAAGATCGGCTCCTCCGGCTTCCCCGCGACGGTCGCGAGCCGGCCGATCGCGGTGTGGACAGCGGAGACGAGCGTTCCGTTCCCCGGCGCGACGCCACGCTCCCGAGGAATCGTCCAGTCCGTATTGGTGGCGATCCACGGGATCCCGCCCTCGTCCTCCGGGAGCTTCAATGCGAAGGCCGCCTCAGCGAGATCGGTCCAGGCGACCTCGGGCGCGAAGCCCTGCACCACGGCGCTGGGTGCATCGTCCGCGCTGCGGGTGACCGTGTAACCCGCCTTCTGCACCTCGTCGACGAGCCCGTCACCGCCGATGACCAGGATCGTCGCCGGTGCGGGCACGATCTGGGCCATCAGACGCATCGCGGCCTGCGGGCTGGTGACGACATCCGTCGCCTGGACGTGGAGCCCGAGGCTGCTCAAGTGCTCAGCCACGGACGCGTCGGTCCGCGCAGCGTTGTTGGTGATGTATCCGAGCCGAGCGGACTTCGCCGCCTCGTTGAGACTCTCGACCGCGAACGGCAGTGCCCCGGGACCGGCATAGACCACCCCGTCGAGGTCGGCGAGGACAGTGTCGACACCGTCGAGCGGAGTAGGTGCCGACCGCTTCCGAGAGAACAGCGCCACTACGCCTCCGGCTCCGACTCGTCGGCGTCCTGATCTTCGTCCTGATCCTCGCCGAGCAGCTCGCGCACCTCGTCTTCGACCGAGGGCTCTTCCTCGTCTGATGCGTCGGACTCAGATGAATCGGACTCAGCCGCATCGGACTCAGCTGCTTCAGACTCAGCTGCATCGGCGTCCGCCTGGGACGCCTCGGCCGAGGCGTCGTCCTCGTCGGGGAACTCGCCCTCGATGAGGCTGTCCTCGATGAAGATCTCTTCGTCGCCCGCTTCGTCGATCCCGAGTGCTTCCGCGGCGACCTCGGCACGGTGCGCCCAGAACTCCGCCTCGTCGGTGCGCCCGAGGTCTTCGAGCACGGCGGCACGGGCAGCGAACAGAGCGGGGCTCCATTCGAACGCGCGATCGGGGTCGAGCTCGGGGATCTCCAGCTCACCGAGCGCGAGCTCGAGATCGCCCTGATCCAGCCGGGCTCCCGACATGGCGATGGCGAGTGCGACGCGGACAGGCGTTTCGAGGGCAGAGCGCTCCACTGCACGCCCGGTCTCGAGCGCCCGGTCAGAGCGACCGATACCCCGCTCACTGTCAACCATCAGAGCGATCTGATCGTCCTTACCGGAGATGCGACGGTAGGTGCGCAGTTCGCGCAGCGCGAGAGCGAAGTCCTCCGTGGCGTACGCGGTGATGCCGAGGGTCTCCCGGACGATCGCGATGCGACCGGCGCGTCGGGAGGCGGCCAGTGCGTGCTGGTGGGCGAGCGCAGGATCCTCATCGATGAGCCGTGACGCCATCGCGAGGTGACGGGCGACGTGCTCGGCATTCTCCTTGCTCAGCGTCTTGAGTTCGTTGCGCGCCGCCCCGTTGAGGTCACGCGCGGTGACATCGTCGGGGATGTGGGGCTCATCGAACCGCGGACGCTCGTTGGCGGCCTGCGCCGGCCGCTCCCGACCCGCGCCCCCGCGCTGCGGGAAGGAACGCCCAGCGGAGCGGTCGCCGCCCTCGCGGTTGTAGCCGCCTTCACGACGGGGCGCACCACCGTCACGGTTGTAGCCGCCTTCACGACGAGGCGCACCGCCATCGCGGTTGTAGCCGCCCTCACGACGAGGCGCACCACCGTCACGACGGGGAACACCGCCATCGCGGTTGTAGCCGCCCTCACGACGAGGCGCACCACCGTCACGACGGGGAGCACCGCCATCGCGGTTGTAGCCGCCCTCACGACGAGGCGCACCACCGTCACGACGGGGAGCACCGCCATCGCGGTTGTAGCCGCCCTCACGACGAGGCGCACCACCGTCACGACGGGGAGCACCGCCATCGCGGTTGTAGCCGCCCTCACGACGAGG
>NZ_JACCCK010000005.1:0-270 GCF_013410135.1 Microbacterium sp. JAI119 | reverse complement strand
AGGAGCGCCACCATCGCGGCTGCTGTAGTTGGGGCGTCCGCCAGAAGCGCGGTTCCCGCGCGGTCCGTTGTCGTCGTTGCGACGCGGACGGCGCTCTTCCTCTTCTGGCATGATGCTCCCTGTTCTCTTCGTGTAAACGCAAAATGGCCACCCAACGATGGGTGGCCATTTTGTCTAAAAGGAGTCCGGCGGTGTCCTACTCTCCCACAGGGTCCCCCCTGCAGTACCATCGGCGCTGTGAGGCTTAGCTTCCGGGTTCGGAATGTAACC
>NZ_JACCCK010000004.1:0-229428 GCF_013410135.1 Microbacterium sp. JAI119 | reverse complement strand
ATCAGAGAGTTAGCGCTTCTGATCCTCGGGGACCTCGACCCCTACCGCCGAATCACCGCCCGGCCACCCTCACCCCACCGGATGTCCGAAGAGCCGGATACGTGGTCGATGCGATGCGCCAGCTGATGTACGGCGGTGACTACGCGCGGGCCGGGTGGGATCTGGCAGTGCTCGGAGTCTGGCTCGTCGGTGCGCTGCTGCTCGCGATGATCGGGGTGACCCGGATGACGCACCGCCGCACGCTGCGGGATCTGCAGCCGAGCCTGATCGGGTGATCGGTCGGGCGCTCGCGGCGGAACACCTCGCGGCGAGCGCGGAGGTGGATATGATGCGAAGGCGCGACCCTGACACGCGCACCGGGGCTCGGTGGGACTGAGTTCCACCTGTCTACCCGAAAGAGTTCTCGACGATGATGACCGATTCGCAGGAGCCCGCCGCACCCTCACGCCCCTCGCTGGGTGTCCGCATCGGACGCGTCGCGTTCCTCGTTGTGGCCGCGATCGTCGTGGTGGCCGTGGCTGCCGCGTTCTTCGTGACCTGGACGATCCAGCGCTCTTTCCCGCAGACCGACGGATCCATCGAGCTCGACGGCCTCCAGGCCGAGGTCACCGTGCAGCGCGACGACCGCGGCATCCCGACGATCACCGCCGACTCCACGGACGATCTGTTCTACGCCCAGGGCTTCGTGCACGCGCAGGACCGCTTCTTCGAGATGGACTTCCGCCGCCACGTGACGTCCGGACGGGTCGCCGAGATGTTCGGGGAGTCGCAGGCCGGAACCGACGCCTTCCTCCGCACCCTCGGCTGGCGCAAGGTCGCCGAGGCCGAGGTCGAGGCCATGGACGACACCACCCGCGGCTACTACGAGGCGTATGCGGATGGGGTGAATGCCTACCTGGCCTCGCGTTCGGGTGCCGAGCTCTCGCTCGAGTACGCCGTGATCGGACTGCAGAACCCCGACTACGCCCCAGAGCCCTGGGAACCTGCCGATTCCGTGGCCTGGCTCAAGGCCATGGCCTGGGATCTCCGCGGCAACATCGAGGACGAGACCGAGCGATCGCTCCTCGCCGCCGAGCTGAGCACCGCTACCGACGGCAATGCCCCGGATGCCGCGACCACCGCGGACATGCTGGCGAAGCTCTACCCCGAGTACCCGTTCGCTGAGAACCCGGTGATCGTCCCGAAGATCTCGACCGTTCCGGCGCTCGGCACGGGAGCGGAACCCGCAGCCTTCACCCCCGGCGAGACCGAGGGTGAGGCGCAGCAGGCGTCGACCACCATCGACTGGGAGGAGACCTCGAACGTCATCGAGGCCGCCAGCGTGCTGGTCGGCGACGTGGGCGAGGGCATCGGCTCGAACTCGTGGGTCGTCTCCGGAGACCTCACCGAGACGGGGATGCCGCTGCTCGCGAACGACCCGCACCTCGGAGCCTCCCTCCCCTCGGTCTGGTACCAGGTGCAATTGAAGTGCTCGACCGTGGACGAGGAGTGCCCGTTCGATGTGGGCGGCTTCTCGTTCTCCGGGCTGCCCGGCATCGTGATCGGCCACAACCAGAAGGTCGCGTGGGGGTTCACGAACCTCACCACCGACGTCACCGACCTCTACGTCGAGCGGGTCGAGGGCGACCAGTACTGGCGCGACGGAGCCCTGGTGCCGCTGGAGGAGAGCACGGAGACGATCAAGGTCGCCGGCGGCGATGACATCGATCTGACCATCCGCTCCACCGTGCACGGCCCGATCATCTCCGGACTCACGGACGACTTCACGGAGATCGCCGATGACCCAGAGCCCGCGCTGGGCGTCGAGGCCTCCGCGCCGACCACTCCCGTCCCCGGGTCGGAGGACGCCGAGTACGCCGTGAGCCTGCGGTGGACGGCGCTCGATCCCGGGACGGCCGCGACGGCGATCTTCGCCCTCTCCACCGCGCAGGACTTCGATGACTTCCGCTACGCCGCGTCGCTCTTCGACGTGCCGGCGCAGAACCTCATCTACGCCGACACCGAGGGCAACATCGGATACCAGGCCCCCGGCCGCCTCCCCATCCGCGGTGCTGGCGACGGATGGATGCCCCAGCCCGGATGGGACAGCAGCTACGACTGGACGGGCTTCATCCCGTTCGAGGAGCTGCCGGTGTCGTACAACCCGAACTCGGGGTACATCGTCACCGCGAACAACGCGATCGTGACGGACGACTACGCCTACTTCCTCTCCCGCGACTGGGACTACGGCTACCGGGCGGCGCGGATCGCCCACCTCATCGAACGGCGGACGGCGGTCGCCCCGCTGACCCCCGACGACATGCGCGACATCCAGATGGACAACGAGATGTGGATCGGAACGCAGCTGGCGACCGCCATGGCCGAGGTCGACGTCTCCGGGGCAGGCGCGTCCGATGCCGTCGACCTCTTGGAGGCCTGGGACGGTCAGAACAGCGCATCGTCGGCGGCCGCCGCCTATGCGAACGTGCTGTGGTCGAACCTGGTGCAGAACATCTTCGCCGAGCGCGAGCAGCCCCTCCCGATCGATGGTCAGGGGCGCCTGTTCACGGTCGTCTCCGCCATGCTGACCGATCCGTCCGACCCGCTCTGGACCAACGAGCAGCTCGACGTCGACGGGATGGAGCAGATGCTCGCGCTGTCGGCGGAGGAGGCCTACGACGAGCTCGCAGCCCTGCAGGGGACCACGATCTCGCGATGGAACTGGGGTGACCTGCACGCGATCACCCTCACCAGCGACACGCTCGGCTCGTCGGGGATCGCCCCGATCGAAGCACTGTTCAATCGCGGGCCGTTCCCCGTGAGCGGAGGAGCGTCCGTCGTGAACGCGACCGGATGGGAGCTCGGCGTCTCGTATGCGACGACGACGGTGCCGTCGATGCGGATGGTGGTCGATCTCTCCGACTTCGACGCCTCGACCTGGAACCACCTGACCGGTGCCTCCGGACACGCGTTCCACGAGCACTACACCGATCAGACCGCCGACTGGGCGGTAGGCGCCCAGAAGCCGTGGGCGTACTCGACGCAGGCGGTGAAGTCCGCAGCCGTCGACACGCTGGTGCTCAGCCCGGCCGACTGAACCCGAGGGTCGGAGTATCCGAGCACTGCCCCAGGATGCTCGGCTAGCGTGGATGGGTGCCAACCAGCTACCTCGCCCCCAAGGGCACCCCCGTCACGCTCCTGGAGTTCGAGCACGGAGGCGCGACCCTCATCGCCGAGACGTTCGGAGAAGGACCGCACACCTACCTGCTCCTGCACGGTATCGGCATGGGGCGCAGCGTCTACCTCGACGTGGTGCAGCGGCTCGATGGACGAGTCATCGCGGTCGATCTGCCGGGCTTCGGGGAGGCGCCAGAGCCCACGCGCACCCTCACGATGGAGCGGCACGCCGACCTGGTCGCGGCCTACCTCCAGCACGTGGACTCCGGTCCCGTTCTCGTGATCGGCCACTCCATGGGGAGCCAGATCGCTGCCGAGCTCGCCGCACGCCATCCGTCCCTCGTCGAAGGAGTGGTGCTCGCCGGTCCCACCGTGAACAAGGCGGCACGCAACATCGGAGCGCAGGCCCGCTACCTGCTGACCGACCTCATCGGCGAGCGGCCGCTGGTCATCTGGCGTGGAGCCCGCGAGTACCTCCGCGGCGGACCACACCTCTTCCGCAAGATGCGCGCAACGATCGTGCACGAGCCGGAAGACGCCTTCGTGCGCATCGAGTGCCCGGTGCTGGTGCTGCGCGGAGAGAGCGACCCGCTGGCACCGATGAGCTGGTGCCGCGAGATCATCGACGCGATCCCCGGAGCCGACCTCGAGGTGATCCCCGACCACGGTCACGGCACCCTGATCAGCGACTCCGAGCCCGCGGCACGCCTGATCCACGAGTTCGCCGCCCGTATCTGACGCCCGCGGGCCTTCCGTCGCGCGGCTCCCGGGATCAGACCTCGAGGTCAGCCGGCGGCGGGCGGGGTCTGCTTCGACTCGGCGAGTTCGTCGACCACGAGACCGCGCTGCTCGATGGTGCCGTTGCGGTACGCCTGCCGTCCGACCATGTGCGCCGAGAGCGGAGCGGTCGCGAACTGCATGAGCACCACCGGGGCGACCAGCACGAACCCGAGCAGGATGCCGCCGATCGAGCGCTGCGACAGTGCGATGGCGATGCAGATGAGGAGCAGACCGAGAACCTGCGGCTTGGTCGCCGCGTGCAGTCGCGAAGGCACATCGCGGAAGTGCAGCAGCCCGACCGCAGCCGACAGGCACAGCACGGCGCCGAGCAGGATGAGCACGAGCACCGCCACGTCGATGACGGCGTCGGGGATCATGAGACCGAACACGTTCATGGTGTCGTGTTGTCCCTTCTCGCGACGAAGCGGGCGACGGCGATCGAGCCGAACACCCCGATGGCCGCGATGATCAGGAGCACCGGGATGTTGCGGGTGTGACCGTTGATGGCCATCTCCGCACCGATCACGCACATCACCTCGGTGAGGAGCACGTCGGAGGCCACGGCCCTGTCGAGGATCGACGGCCCGCGCACGATCCGGATCAGGGCGAGCACGGCGGCGATGCCGAACACCACCATGATCAACAGCAGGAGGATGTTCATCGGGCACCGCCCTTCGTCGGTCCGAGGCCCGCACGCTCGTCGGCCTTGAGGGCACGATACTGAGCGGGGTCTCCGAGCGCACGCACGACCCGCTGCTCCCAGCGCAGCACGCCCGCACGCTGCTTCTCCACGTCGTCGAGGTTCCGGACGCCGATCACGTGCAGGTACAGGATCCGGCGGTCGCGGTCGGTCTCCACGACCAGCGACCCGGGGATCAGAGACGACACGACAGCGACGTGCGTCATGACGAGGTCGTCCGCGTAGCGCAGCGGCACCGCGATGATGGCCGTCCCCGGCTGTCGGCGGAAGTCGAAGACCTGCACGGTGACCGAGAGGGCGCCGCTCAGCACGGCGAACAGGAACTGCACCACGAAGAGCGCCGCGTACCAGAGGTTGATCCGGCCGGAGAGCGCGACGGTCGGCAGGCGGAACACGCGGGTGACGAAGATCGCGACGACGAGTCCCGTGAGGAACGACAGCACCGTGAACTGCGCCCACAACAGCATCCAGAGCACGACGAGCCACGCGAGGAACGGCAGCTGCACGCGGATGTCGCGCCACAGGTGACGCCGGGTGTCACGCGCCATCAGCCCACCTCGTCTTCCAGTTGCACGAGGCTCACGGGCTGCAGCAGTCCGGCGCCGATGCGGTCGCAGAGGGCGTACAGGGGACCGGCGAACACGGTCAGAGCGAGGGTCACAGCGACCATGCCTCCGGTCGCGAGGGTCATGATCTTCGGGATGCGGCGACGCTCCTGCTGCTCGTCGGCGGCGGGGGCGTTACCCAGGTAGGAGATGCGGCCCTCGGTCTCGGTGGAGTCCTCCTCCTCGCGCCAGAAGGCGAGGTTCCAGGCGCGCATCAGCGCGTACAGCGTCAGCAGCGAGGTGATGATACCGCCGAAGATCAGCACGATCATGATCGGAGTTCCGACGGAGGCCGCAGCTTCGAACAGCGCGAACTTGCCGATGAACCCCGAGAAGGGTGGCAGGCCGCCGAGGTTGATCGCGGGAACGAAGTACAGCACCGCGATGACCGGGGCGACCTTCAGCAGCCCCTTGACCCGCAGGATCGACGTGCTTCCCGCTCGGCGTTCCACGAGCCCGACGGCGAGGAACAGCGTCGTCTGCACGACGATGTGGTGAACGATGTAGTACACCGTCGCGCCGATAGCGGCGGGCGTCGCTATCGCGAGCCCGAAGATCATGTAGCCCACGTGGCTGACCAGCGTGAACGACAGGATTCGTTTGAGCTCTGCCTGCGCCACGGCGCCGAGCACTCCGACGATCATGGTCGCGAGCGCGATGATCAGCAGCAGGGTGTCGATGCTGTTCGAGGCGAAGAGCTGCGTCTCGGTGCGGATCAGCGCATACACGCCGACCTTCGTCAGCAAGCCGGCGAACACGGCGGTGACCGGGGCCGGAGCGGTCGGGTACGAGTCGGGCAACCAGAACGACACCGGGAAGATGGCAGCCTTGATGCCGAAGGCCACCACGAGCATCAGGTGCAGCACCAGCTGCGTCTCCTGGGGGAGCTCCGACATCCGCTCGGCGATCTGGGCCATGTTGACCGTGCCGAGCGCGCCGTAGATCATGGCGATCGAGGCGAGGAACAGGATCGACGAGACCAGCGAGACGACGATGTAGACCGCGCCGGTGCGGATACGGGACTCGGTGCTGCCCAGCGTGATCAGCACGTAGGAGGCGACGAGCAGGATCTCGAATCCGACGTACAGGTTGAACAGGTCCCCGGCGATGAAGGCGTTGAAGATACCGGCCGCGAGGATCAGGTACGACGGGTTGAAGATGGAGATCGGCGTCTCGTCGGTGCCGTCCGCCGCACCTTGGCCGATGGAGAAGAGCAGCACCGCGAGCAGCACGATGCTGGAGATCAGCACCAGGAGCGCGGCGAGCCGGTCGACATAGAGCACGATGCCGAACGGAACGGGCCATCCGCCGACCGACACCGCGAGCGGAGCACCCGAATCGACGACGACCAGGAGCACGGCGGCGATGATCGAGACGGCGGCGAGGGTGGCGACGGTGACGACGACCTGGAGGCGCGCGTTCCGGCCGAACACGAGAGTGACGGCGGCACCGAGCAGTGGCAGTGCGACGAGGAGGGGGACGAGGGCGGTCATGGCCTGCCCTCCTCGTTCTCGTCGTGGTCATCGGGTTCGTCGGGGCGCGGTTCTCGACCCTCGTCCGCAGCAGAGGGTTCGCTCCCCCAACCGGTCGGAGCGTCATACGGCGCATCGTCGTGGATGGAGGGGTGGTCCCGCATGTGCAGCACCGTGATCGGCGCGGTCTGCACGCCGACGAAGTCCGTGGTCGCCTCGTCGTCGTCCGTCTCGGATTCGTCGTCCATGAGGTCTTCGTCGGCATCGGTGCGCTCGCGCAGGGCGATGTCTGCCTCGTCGTCCTCGACCGTGTCGGCCTGTCCGAGCTGCCAGGAGCGATAGATCAGTGCGAGGAGGAAGGCCGAGACCGCGAACGTGATCACGATGGCCGTGAGGGTGAGCGCCTGCGGGAGGGGGTCGCTCATCTCGCCCTCGGTACCGAAGAACGGGGCGTTGCCCGGCACGCCCATCACGATCAGCAGCAGCAGATTGGTGGCGTTGCCGAGCAGCAGGAAGCCGATCAGCACGCGGGTCAGGCTGCGCTCCAGCATCGCGTAGACACCGCATGCGAAGAGGATGGCCATGATGACGATCAGGGTGAGGGAGACATCCATCAGCTGCTCCTCCCGCCCCGCGAGAGGAATCCTTCAGGACCGGGCGTGGTGCGCAGCGCGGCCTGACGGTCGACCTCGGCCCCGAGGCTGCGGAGCACGTCGAGCACGAGTCCGATCACGACGAGATAGACGCCCACATCGAAGATGGTCGACGTGACGAACTCCATGTGTCCGATGAGCGGGATCTCCCACTCCCAGAACGTGCTGGTCAACGGGGCGAGGCCGAAGAACAGGGGCACCACGGCCGTGCCGACGGCCAGGATGAGGCCGGTGCCGAGGAGGCGCCCCGCGTCCGTCGGGGCCGCGGCTCCCAGCTCCCAGCGACCGCCGGCGATGTAGCGCATCACCAGCGCCATACCCGCGACGAGACCGCCGGCGAACCCGCCACCCGGCAGGTTGTGCCCGGAGAACAGCAGGAAGATCGACACCACGATGATCGTGTGGAACAGAATGCGGACGATCACCTCGAGCAGGATCGACCTGTTCTCGGGCTTCATCTTCTGGCCGCCGACGAGCCATGCCCGCGGGCTGCTCTCGTTCTCGGACGTCTGGAAGCGGATGCCCTCGGTCGTCTCGACGAGGGGGCGGCTGCGCGCGGCCTTGCGCGTGGCTCGCGGCAGGTTCTTGGTGGCGGCCAGCAGATCGGCGCGGTGCGTGACGAACACGAGGGAGGCGACGCCCGTCGCGGCGAGCACGAGCACCGAGAGCTCGCCCATGGTGTCCCAGCCACGCAGATCGACGAGTGCCACGTTGACGACGTTCTTGCCGTGGCCGATCTCGTACGCGAGCTTCGGGAACGCCTCCGAGATCGGGTCGGCGACGCGGGACTGGGTGGCGACGACGGCCACGAAGGCCATCGTGACGCCCACGCCGATGGCCAGCAGGGCGCGGGGGATGCGCCCGACCGAGGCGTTGTGCTCGCCCATGCGCGCGGGAAGACGACGCAGCACGAGGGCGAAAGTGACCATCGTGACCGTCTCGACCAGGATCTGCGTGAGCGCGAGGTCGGGAGCGCCGCTCGTCGCGAAGAGCACGACCATTCCGAGTCCAGTGACCGAGACCAGCACCACGCCGGTGTAGCGCTTGCGCGCACGGACCGCGAAGATGCCGGCGATCGCCATGATCGGCGCGACGGCGATCTGCGCCGGGGTGTGCCAGAGGGACAGGTTGTACCGATCGATGTCGCTCGCGATCAGCGCCGTGACCTCGGCGGCGACGAACACCACGAAGATGGTGCCGACGTACACGGGCAGCGAGCCGCGCTGCGTGAGCGTCGTGCTGAGCACCGAGAGACGGTCGACGCCGCGCATGACGAAGTAGTACACGTCGGCCGCGGTGAAGCGCAGGATGCGAGCCTTGCGGTCCCAGGCGGTCCTGCGGGTGAGCAGGAACAGCCCGATGCCGAGCAGGATCGACAGGATCGAGATGCCCAGCGCCGGTTCGAAGCCGTGCCAGAGCGCCAAGTGGCCAGGGCCCTCGACGGCTTCCCCGGAGTGATCGAGGCCGGGAGTCGCCGTGAGGGCGTATCCCTGCAGAGCGGTGTCCAGGGCGGGAGCGCCGATGCCGGTGGCGAGGGTGACCCCCGCGAGGATGATCGGCGCGGACAGGAAGCCCACCGGCGGATCGGGCCATGCGGTGTCGGGAAGCTGCTGGCCCTGGTCGTCGCGCTTCTTCCAGAACGCACCCCAGAGGAAGCGCACGCCATATGCCGCAGTCAGCATGGAGCCGAGGACGATCCCGATCAGCGCGACGAGACCCCAGGCGGAGCCGCCCTGCGCGTCGTCGAGGAGCGCGGTGAGCGTCGATTCCTTGGCGACGAAGCCGATGGTCGGCGCGATACCCGCCATGGAGGCGACGGAGATGAATGCCGCTGTGGCCATGACGGGCGCCTGCCGACCGACACCGGAGAGCTCGCTGATGTCACGGGTCGACAGTTGGCGGTCGATCACACCGACGATGAGGAACAGCGCCGACTTGAACAGCGCGTGGCCGATGACCAGGGCGAGACCGGCGAGGGCGGTCGCCTGCGTGCCGTAGCCGACGACGATCGCGAAGAAGCCGAGCTGGCTCACGGTGCCGAAGGCGAGGATGCGCTTGAGGTCGGTCTCCCGAAGCGCCTGGATTCCGCCGAGCAGCATCGTGACGATGCCGAGCGTGATGACGATCGGTCGCCATGTCGTGCTGAACGCGAAGATCGGGGCGAAGCGGGCGATCAGGTAGATGCCGGCTTTCACCATCGCGGCCGCATGCAGGTAGGCGCTGACCGGGGTGGGAGCCGCCATGGCACCCGGAAGCCAGAAGTGGAAGGGGAACAGCGCCGACTTGCTGATGGCCCCGATCAGGAGCATCACGATCGCGGCATCGATGAGCGGCCCACTGGGCGCGAGCTCGAGGATCTCGCGGATGCTCGAGGTGCCCGTGTCGACGACGAGCAGCACGACGCCGACGAACATCACGAGACCGCCGAGCGTGGTCACGAGCAGCGCCTGCAGTGCGGCACGACGGCTGGCAGCGCGCCGACGGTAATGGCCGATGAGGAGGTAGGAGAGGATGCTCGTGACTTCCCAGAACATGACGAGCATCACGAGGTCGTCGGTGAGCACGAGCCCGTACATCGCCCCGGCGAAGCCGAGCAGGACACCGGCGAACTGGCCGACCCCCGCGGAGTCCTCGTAGAAGTACCAGCGGCAGTAGAGGAGCACGAGCGCGCCGACGCCGGTGACGATCAGCGTGAGCACCCAGCCGAGCACGTCCATGTCCATGGAGAGGTTGAGTCCCAGCTGCGGGATCCACTCGACCGATTCGAACGGGACGGGGCCGTCGAGCACCCGCGGCGTCATGACGAGCGCGTGCACGAAGGCGGCTGCCGGAACGAGGGCGGCGATGGCGAAGGCCTGAGCTCCGAGCCAGCGCACCAGAACGGGCATCAGCAGCGACCCGAGGAGGAACACAGCGAGGAGCATCAGCATATACGCGGCTCCCTCAGGGCTCGTCGGCCATTTCGGCACAGGCGGGCGGGTGTCAGACCAGTTTACCGGCGCGAGAGGTTCCTGCGGTCCACAGTTGCACGACCGTGCGAGAGTTGGCCCATGCGGCGGGTCTGGGTGCGAGAGCTCGCGGGCTGGTCGGGAGCACTGGTCGTGGCGGTCATCACCGTCGCTCAGGTGGCTTCATCCGCCCGCGCTGAGCTGCTGTTCCGAGACGGAGATTCCCTGGTCGTGGGCATGTTCGCTCGGTCGCTGCTCTCCGGCGCACCCCTCGACTGGGCGATGTCGAGCGTACTCTTCCTGCCCGAGTCCGCGGTGTTCTCCGGGCTGGACGCCGCGCTCGGGCTCGATGTGAACGGATTGCTCACGGTGAATGCCGTGGTCAACATGCTGGCCCTCTACGGTGCACTCCGCGTCGCCGTAGGGCGTCGGCGGGACAGGACAGCCCCCGTCGCATGGGCGCTGCTCGGGATGGGCACCTTCGCGATCCTCGCCATGACCGATCTCTCGGGGTCCCGAGACGCCCTGGAGCTGGCCTCACTGCTGCTGACGACCACGTACTACGCCGCCACCGTGGTCGCCGTCGTCCTCTGTGTGGGACTGGTCCGTCGCGTGCTCGACCGAAGCGCAGGGGGTATCGGCGCACTGATCGCGCTCGGGGCGATCGCCGCCGTGTCGACGCTCTCGAATCCCCTCTTCGCCGCCTGGGCCACGGTTCCGCTCTCGCTGCTGCTCCTCGTGATGCTCCTTCGCCCGCCACGACGAACACGCACCGCAACGATCCTCGTCGTGCTGGTCATCGGCACCGCGCTGGGCTTCCTCGGACGCATTCCGCTTCGGGCATGGATCGCCAACACCGGTACCGGCTACATCCAGCCCGAACTCTGGACGGAATCCGCGGGCTACTACGGGGGCCTTCTCCTCGACCGCCTTGCGACGCCCGCAGGGATCTTCGGAGTCGTGGTCGTGGGGGCTCTGGTCGGCTGGGCGATCGCGAACACGGCACGCGTCGGAGACACCGGCTCCCGTTTCGTCGCCACGGTCGCGTGGGCCATGCCCGCTCTCGTCCTGGTCGGGGCGATCGCCCTCGGGACCCACGCCGCCCGTTACCTGCAGCCGCTCGCGTTCGGACCCGTGCTCGTGATCGTGGCCGCTCCCCATATCCCGCGGATGCCCGCCCGGGCACCCCGTGCCCTCACGGCCACCGCGGCCGTGCTCCTGCTCGTGGGCGGGGCGCTGAGCGTGCCTCGGCTCGTCGCGGCGAGCACGACGCCCGACCCCGATCTCACCTGCGTGACCGACTGGGTCGATGCCTCGGGCCGCATCGGCGGCGGACAGTTCTGGACCGTGCGGCTGCCGAAGCTGCATGTCGCCGATCCCCGCCACCTCGTGCAGGTCGATCACGAGCTCAACGCGTACGCATGGTTGGTGAACCGCGAGGACTTCGACGTCGACGGAGTCTCGTTCCTCGTCGAGGACTCCCAGACCGTCGCGTGGCAGCTCTCCACACCGGCGATACCCGACGATGTCGTCGAGTGCGGGCGATATCGCATCCTCGACTTCGGCGAACGCGTTCTGCCGCTCGGCTCACAGCACAGCTGAGCACTCGGCGAGGACGCCGCTAGCGCGGGACGGGGCCCGTCGTGGTGCCGGCTCGGAACACGCAGGTGAGGTGCTGCGTGATCCCGGGTTCGCCACGCAGCATGCGGGCGATCTGCTCCCCGGCAGCGCGCCCCTTCTCGACCGCGGGCTGCACGCTGGTCGTGAGCGTGAGATCGCCGAGCCCGTCGACCTCGATGCCGTCGAAGCCCGCGACGGAGATATCTTCGGGCACGCGGAGACCCAGCTCCTCGGCTGCGCGGATGACGCCGACCGCAAGCAGATCGCTCTGCGCGAGCACGGCCGTCGGTCGAGTGGCCGGGTCGGTCAGGAGCATGCGGCCGACCAGCACGCCCTCATCGATGAAGCTGCCGGACGCCGAGATCGCCGGCGCGTCCGGGAAGACCTGACGCATCCCCTCGAGACGGTGCACTGAGACGTCGACGGTCGCTTTCTCGACCCGTTCGGGCGTCACCAGCGCGCGCTCGCGCTCGCTGTCGAGCGAGAGGGTGACCAGCGCCACGTCGCGGTGCCCGAGGTCGTAGACGTGCTGGGCGACGTCAGCGGAGGCTGCGACGTTGTCGAGGGTGATGCGCGGGATGCCCTCTCCGGCGTCGCCTTCGATGACGACCACGGGCAGTCCGCGGCCGAGGACCACTTCGAGCGAGGCCTTCGTGCGCCCGGAACAGCCGATGAGCACGAAGGCGTCGACGGGGGCGTTGGTGATGGCTGCACCCTCCTCCCCCGGCTCGTCGCGCATGAGGAGGATGCCGGCGCTCAGGTCGGCGAGCCCGTCGGTGAGGCCGTCCATCATGGCGGTCGTCACGGGATCGAGGAATGCTGCACGCAGATGCCCTTCGAGCACCACGGCGACGATGCCACTGCGTCCACGTCGCAGCGAGGCCGCACGAGGGTCCGGCCCCGCATAGCCGAGATCGGCTGCGGCGGCGAGGACGCGCTCCCTCGTGGCGGCGGCCACGTTCGCCTTGCCGCTGAAGACGACGGATGCGGTGGAGGTCGCCACGCCCGCCTCACGTGCGACGTCGGCGATCGTGGGCCGACGCGGCGTCTCCTGGCTGCTCATACTTCGAGGATAGCTCCCCGCGCTTCCCTACGGTCGAATCGATTCGATAGGCTGTCCGGCATGGAAACAGCCCTCTCTCGTTCGCAGTTCGTGCGCTGGCGCGCGGCGATCTTCGCCATCTTCCTCGCGAGCGGCCTCTCGATCGCGACCTGGGCGTCGCGCGTGCCCGGGATCAAGGAGGCGCTGGGACTCGACAACGCGCAGGTCGGTCTGATCCTGCTCGGCATGGGCATCTCGTCCATCCTCGGCATCTCGACAGGCCCCGCGGTGATGGCACGTCTGGGCGCCCGGCGCGGGATGCTCCTCACGATGCTGACGTTCGCGCTCGGCATCGTGCTGGTCGGCCTGGGCGCGAACGTGTTCGGTTCCGTCCCCGTCGTCATCGTGGGCATGGTGCTGTTCGGCTTCGGCAACGGGTCGGTCGACGTGATGATGAACGTCGAGGCGACCGCGATCGAACAGCAGATGGGCAAGACGATCCTGCCGGTCTTCCATGCCTTCTTCAGCTTCGGCACCGTCATCGGTGCGGGGATCGGCGCTCTCGCCGCGCAGCTCGCCGTCGACGTCGCGACCCACGCCGCGATCATGGGCGGGCTGATCGCCGTGATCGCGATCGTCTGCTTCTTCCAGGTCCCGGTGCGCGAGGCCGCCCTCGATCCCGCGGCGCATGAGAAGCCGGCCTTCCGCGTCCGCATGCACACGGCGCTCGAAGCGTGGCGCGAGCCCCGCACCTACCTCATCGGTGTGGTCATGCTCGGCATGTCTTTCGCCGAGGGCGGGGCCAACGACTGGATCGCCCTGGGCACCGAACAGGGTCACGGCTTCGCCGAGGGCACCGGAGCCGTATCCCTGGCCGTGTTCTCGGTCGGCATGACCGTCGTGCGCCTGTTCGGCGGTCCCCTCGTGGATCGCTTCGGCCGCGTCCTGGTCCTGCGCATCCTCGCAGCGACCGCAGCGTCGGGCATCCTGCTGTTCATCCTCGCCCCCACCTTCCCGCTCGTGCTGGTCGGAGCCGCGCTGTGGGGAATCGGCGCATCGCTCGGCTTCCCGCTGGGCATGTCGGCGGCGGCAGACGACCCCGCCAAGGCCGCGGCCAGGGTGAGCGCGGCCGCCACGATCGGCTACATCGCCTTCCTCGGCGGCCCGCCGGTGCTCGGAATCATCAGCGAGCACATCGGTCTGCTCAACACGCTGTTCATCCTGGTCGCGCTGGTCGTGATGTCCGGGCTGTTCTCGGGTGCTGCGCGTCCGCTCCGCGACGACGAGAAGAGCTCGGTCGCGACGGTCGCACAGGGCTGAGCGTCAGTCGTCGCGGCCGCGTACGAGCGCGGCCGCATGCGACCGACTGCGTGCGCCGAGCTTGGTGAGCACGTTCGAGACGTGCGTCTTGACCGTGGGGACCGAGATGCGCAGTCGCGCGGCGAGCTGGGCGTTCGACCACCCCTGCAGGATCCCGTCGAGGACGTCCTGCTCCCTGGCCGTCAGCTCGACCATCCCCTCGCGGCGCCTGACCTGTGCCGGCACGGCGGCGCTCTCGGCGACGGCGGCGAGCGCTCGGCGCGTCACCCGCGGATCGAGCGCGCCTTCGCCCGCCGCGATCGCCCGCACGGCCCCGCCGAGCGTGGGAGCGTCCACCGTCTTGAGGAGGAAGCCGACGGCGCCTGCGCGGATCGCCCCGAACACCAGGTCGTCCTCGTCGAAGCTCGTGAGGACCAGCACGTCGCTCAAGTGGCGCTCGACGATCTCCGCCGTCGCCGATATCCCGTCGCGTCCCGGCATCCGCAGATCCATCAGGACCACGTCGGGACGCAGCGCCGCGGCGTTGCGGACGGCGACATCGCCGTCCGCCGCTTCCCCGACCACCGTGATCCCCTGCGCCTCGAGCATGATGCGCAGCCCCGCCCTGATCGCGCCGTGGTCGTCCGCCAGCAGCACCGTCGGCTCGCTCATGCCGCTGCCTCCGTCGGGATGCGACCTTCCACCGACCACCCGCCGGCGACCGGCCCGGCAATGAAGGCGCCCCCCAGCGCGGCGACCCGTTCCCTGAGCATCTGCAACCCCCAGCCCCCATCCGCTGACGTGGACGCCCCGCTCGGCGAGCCACCCCTCGAACGCACCTCGACCCGCACCTCGGGTCCGCTCCTGCGGATGATGACGTCGACCTCGGCGCCGCTGGCGTGACGGATGCAGTTGTTCAGTGCCTCCCGCACGATGCGGATGACGGCCTGCTCGAGCGCGGAACCGACATCACCCACGTGATCGGCGACGAGTCGCACCGTGAGTCCCGCGCGTTCCGCCTCCTGCACGATCCCCTCGAGGTCCCCCCACCGCGGCGAGGACGCGGGACTACCCTCACCGCGCCGGAGCACGGAGATCATCGATCGCAGCGCCGCATGGGCATCGAGACCTGCATCACGCACGGCCTGCAGCGCTTCGCGGTCCCGCGGAGGATCGGGCGGCGTCGACAGGGCGGCCTCCGCGCGGATCGCCATCGCCATCACATGGCCGGCCACCACGTCGTGCAGCTCGCGCGCCATGGTCTCGCGCTCCCGTTGCACCGCCTCCACTCGGTCGCGCTCGGCGACGGCTGCGGCATGCTCCGCCCGCTGACGGTGCAGCTCCGCGAGCTCGTGCGCTTGGGATACCGCCACGGCCCACCAGTAGTCGGTGCCGAAGATCGCTCCGAACTGCACTCCGATGAGGAACGCGACCGGGAACGACACATCGGTGAGCAGCCAGGCGCAGAGGAAGAGGACGACGGTCGCCGCCCCCAGCAGCACCAGCAGCATCCTTCGCCCGCGGGAATCCGCCAGGAAAGCGGCCGTCCACAGGACGTCCAGGAGCACCACGAGGGTCCCGAGGCCCCCCACGGTGAGCAGGTCAGCGACGAACAGCAGGGAGACGAGCACGAGCACGGTCACCGGCATGCGCCGCTTGAAGAGGGCGATCGCACAGGCGGGAAGGGCGAGCACCAGCGCCCACCACGGAGACAGGGGCTCCTGCAGGAGCGAGAACGGCCCCCAGATACCCCGGAATCCGAAGGCCGCCATCACCACGGCGAAGATCGCCATGCCCAGCGGGTCCGCCCACCAACGGTGCCGGCGGTACCAGGCGCCGAATCCGCCTTCGACCTGCTCGTGCATGCCCTCATGCAACCACGACGGCCGCCGCCGCGCATCCGACGAAGGGATGAGTGGCTCTGCGGAGACGGTACTTTCGCCCGATCCGGATCGGTGGAGTGTCCGTGAACGTGGTGGCATGGAACTCTTCGGCGGACTGCCGCTCCCCCTGTCGCTCGCGCTCCTGGCGTTGATCGACGGGCTGAGCGTCGGCACACTCCTCATCCCGGTCTTCCTGCTGCTGCACCCGGGGCGGGTGCGCGCCGGGCGGATCCTGCTGTATCTGGGAACCATCGCCGCGTTCTATCTGGTCGTCGGCCTCCTGTTCCTGTGGGGCCTGGTGAACCTCGTCGACGTCGCGTCCGACTTCCTCGCGTCGCCCGCGGGACTGATCGTCCGGCTCGTCGTCGGAGCAGCGCTCCTCATCACGGCATTCGTGATGCCGACCGGCGGCAAGAAAGAGAAGAACGCACCGGCGCCCGCACCGCAGACAGCATCCGCGCCTCCGGTGCCGCTTCGGGGAGGGACACCGGGCGCGCAGGATGCGAACGGCTCCCGCCTGGCTCCCCCGGATGCCGCGTCCGCGATCGCGACCGATCCTGCTCCTCGTCCCGGACGCATCACGCGGTGGCGGGAGCGGCTCCTCGACCCGCGCACCCGCGGCACCGCAGTGATGGCCGTCGCCATCGCCGCAGGGCTCGTCGAGATCGCCACCATGCTGCCGTACATCGTGGCGATGACCATGCTCGCGGATGCCGGCATCGACACGCCGCTGCGTGTGCTCTCGCTCGCGGGATACTGTGCGCTGATGATCCTGCCCGCGGTCGTGCTGCTCGTGCTGCGGATGGTGGCCGCTCCACTCGTGCAACGGCCGCTCGAACGCTTCGCCGCCTGGATGGAGCGCACCGGGGCGGAGAACACCGCCTGGATCATCGGCATCATCGGGTTCCTCATCGCCCGTTCCGCCGCCACCGAACTCGGCCTCTTCGAGGCGATCGGTTCGTTCCTCGACCGGTGACCGGCACACCCTCCGGGTGCGACCGCGCAGCGCTCCCGACGAAGTAGGCTCGACGGGTGCGTCTCGTCATCGCCCGCTGCTCGGTCGACTACACCGGTCGGCTCAATGCCCATCTTCCGCTCGCCACGCGTCTGCTCGTGCACAAGGGCGACGGGAGTCTGCTCGTGCACTCCGACGGCGGCAGCTACAAGCCGCTGAACTGGATGAGTCCCCCGTGTTCTCTCTCGAACGAGACTCCGGGTGAGGAAGAGGCGAGCGCCGGCGTCGTCGAGGTCTGGCGGGTCACCCACAAGAAGACCGGTGACGCGTTGCGCGTGCAGATCTACGAGATCATCCATGACACCTCGCACGAGTTGGGCATCGATCCCGGACTGCAGAAGGACGGCGTCGAGGCAGACCTTCAGCGACTTCTCGCGGAGCAGGTCGAGCGCATCTCCGAGGGTGCGACGCTCGTGCGCCGCGAGTACCCGACGGCGATCGGGCCGGTCGACCTGCTGGTGCGCGATGCCGACGGCGCGGCGATCGCCGTCGAGATCAAGCGCCGCGGCGACATCGACGGCGTGGAGCAGCTGACCCGCTACCTCGAGCTGCTCGGCCGCGATCCACATCTCTCCCCCGTCCAGGGTGTCTTCGCCGCCCAGGAGATCAAGCCGCAGGCGCGTGTACTCGCCGAGGATCGGGGCATCCGCTGTCTGGTGCTCGACTACGACGACATGAAGGGCATCGAGTCGGGCATCCCCCGCCTGTTCTGAGCAGACGGCCTCAACGGACGGGGATGAGCCGCGGCGTCGGCCCCTCCAGACGCGCGATCGCGATCTTCACCTCGAAGATCTCCTGCTCGACTCGATCGAATCGCGCATCCACGCGGTCGAATCGCGATTCGAGACTCGCGAACCGTGCGCTGAACTTCGCATCGTGCGCATCGAGCTTCGCGTCCTGCGCGTCCTGCTTCGCGTCCTGCGCATCGAACCGTGCGTCGAGTCGTGCGTCCTGCGCCGCGAAACGCGCATCGAACCGCGCATCGAACTTCGCGTCCTGCGCATCGAACCGTGCATCGAGTCGTGCGTCCTGCGCCGCGAAACGCGCATCCATCCGGTTGATCGTCCAGCCGAATCCGCCGATGATCGCCACCAGCAGCGTCGCGGCCGTGGCCAACATCGTGATGATCTCCACCGACACGTACATACCCCCATTCTGACTCGCACATCCGCCGTTGTCACGACCTTATATGGGGACATAGAGTGCTCACATGAGACGTGGATAAGCCCTGTTCGTGCACACCTGTGCAGGAAAGGCGACCGTCCTCTTCCGGGCCATAGGGTGGAGGGGTGCCTCACTCCCCTTACTCCTGCGTGCTGTGGGACGTCGACGGCACCATCGTCGACGCGTCCGTCGGCATCCTTCGCCGGCTCGACATCGCGCTCACGCACTTCGGCCACCCCGCGCCCACGCGTGAGCAGCTGGTGCACTGGATCGGTCCGCCCATGTTCCAGTCCTTCCAGGACCAGGCGGGAATGACCCCGGAGCAGTCCGCCGAGGCCGTGGCCTTCTACCGCACGCTCGGGAAGGCCGACGGCTACACGACCGATGTCGCGACCTATCCGGGCGTCGTCGAGCTCATCAACGAGCTGCACGCCGCCGGGGTGCCGCAGGCGACCGCCAGCTCGAAGCCCGAGAACCAGGTCGATGCCCTCGTCGATCACTTCGGCCTGCGCCCCGCGTTCCTGACCACAGTCGGCGCGACCCCCGACGAGTCGACTCTCGCCTCGAAGACCGACATCGTCGCCGAGGCGCTTCGTCGGCTGCGCGCGCTCGGCGCCGACACGTCACGACCGGTTCTGGTCGGTGACCGCCATCACGACGTGGAAGGCGGGAACGCCAACGACGTCCCCGTCATCTTCGTCGAGTGGGGCTTCAGCGACAGGCACGAAGGCGATGACGCCGCGTTCCGAGCGGCCTCGGTCGCAGAATTGCGCGCGCTGCTGCTGAGCTGACCCCGCCTCCTCCCGCTGACGGGTATCAGCCGAAGCGGCGCTGAGGACCTCAGAAAGCACAGAACTCCCCGCCGGATGACGCATCGGGGACGCGATCCGGTGGGGAGTTCTGTGTCGCGCCCGTCTCAGACGGGGCGGATGTTCTCTGCCTGCAGGCCCTTCGGACCCTGTGCCACATCGAACTCGACTCGCTGGTTCTCTTCGAGAGACCGGTAGCCGGATGACTGGATGGCGGAGTAGTGCGCGAAGACGTCAGCGCCTCCGTCGTCGGGGGAGATGAAGCCGAAGCCCTTCTCCGAGTTGAACCACTTGACCGTGCCCTGGGTGCTCATGTACTGCCTGTTCTGCTGATGAAGAAGCCGACGCAGGGATGCCCCGACATCGCTAACGCTAGTGGAGGAGGCCCCGAGCGGAATAGCCGCTGCAAGAAGGTAATCCAAATGTTGCACGAGCGGCATCCGCCCGTCATGCGTCGCTTCGCGACCCGCACGGCGCCTGAGGCGCCCCGAAAATGGTGTGGCCCTCACCGCGGGGGGAGCGATGAGGGCCGAAGACGACCGGAGGGTGCGTCAGGAACAGCTTAGCTCCTTTTCGACGCTCTTGTCCCCCTTTTGGGGGACAAATCTGAACTTCGGTGCGAGACTGGACGATAGCGGCCCCCTCGAGTAGCCCATTGGGGACTGAACTACTCGAGAGGGCCCAATCGCATGCACGGATCGTCTGCCCCTGGGGAGGGCCGCCGTCTCCTGGGGAGAGACGGAGACGATCAATCCCCGTGTGCATGCACCTTCACCATAGGGGAGGATGCACGATGTCGCCACGGACTCTCGTCCACGCGATATCGGAGAAGGTCAGGGTACTGATCCCGCAGGGATCGCAGGTTTCGGGCGGAGACGGGACTCACAGCACGGAGGCACCTCCGTCGTCCTCTCTCCCCCGAATCCGCGGGCTCCGTCACTCGCGAGTAGCCTGATGCGGTGACTCTGCTCAACAAGGACATGACGCTGTGCATCTCGCTCTCCGCACGGCCCAGCAACAACGGCACGCGCTTCCACAACCACCTCTATGAAGCGCTCGGGCTCAACTGGATCTACAAGGCGTTCGCCCCCACCGATCTCACGCAGGCCATCGCGGGCGTCCGCGGGCTCGGCATCCGCGGCTGCGCGGTCTCGATGCCCTACAAGGAAGACGTCATCGCCCTGGTCGACCGGATGGATCCCTCGGCGAGCGCGATCGACTCGGTCAACACCATCGTCAACGACGACGGTGTGCTCACCGCCCACAACACCGACTACTCGGCGATCGCTCAGCTCATCGAACGCGAGCACCTGGATCCTGCGAGCTCGGTGCTGCTGCGTGGGTCGGGCGGCATGGCCAAGGCGACCGCGGCAGCATTCCGGGACGCCGGCTTCTCGCGCGTGACCATCGTCGCCAGGAACGAGGAGAGCGGACGTGCGCTGGCGGACCTGTACGGATTCGACTGGTCGGCGGAGGTCGGCGAGGCCACGGCCGACGTGTTGGTCAACGTGACCCCGATCGGCATGGCCGGGGGCGCGGAGGAGCACGCGCTCGCGTTCCCCGAGGAGACGATCGCACGCGCGTCCGTGGTCTTCGACGTGGTCGCGCTTCCCGCCGAGACTCCGCTGATCGCCGCGGCTCGCACAGCGGGGAAGACCCTGATCACAGGAGCAGAGGTCGCGACACTGCAGGCATTGGAGCAGTTCGTGCTCTACACCGGCATCCGACCGTCCGCCGAGCAGGTGCGCGATGCCGAGGAGTTCATGCGCGCAGGGAACGCCTGACGGCGAAGAGGGGAGTGGTGCGTCGATGAAGACGATCGGTGTCCTGGGCGGCATGAGCTGGGAGTCGTCACTGGAGTGGTACCGGCTGGCGAACGAACGGGTGCGCGCGCAGCGCGGTGGCCACCACTCCGCTCGCATCCTTTTGGACTCGCTCGACTTCGCGGAGATCGAGGCGATGCAGGCGCGTGGCGACTGGGACGCCGCGGGTGATCTGCTGGCGTCGCGCGCCGCAGCGCTGGAGGGTGCCGGTGCGGAGCTTCTCGTGCTCGCCACCAACACGATGCATCTGGTCGCCGACCGCATCCGAGCGGCGGTCGGCATCCCGTTCCTGCACATCGCCGATCCCGCAGGTGAGGCGATCACCGCCGCGGGCCTGCGGACCGTCGGGCTTCTGGGCACGGCCTTCACGATGGAGCAGCCGTTCTACGCAGAACGGCTCGCGCGGCACGGTGTCCGCACACTCGTCCCCGGCGCCGACGATCGCGCGCTTGTGCACGCCGTCATCTACGACGAGCTCGTGCACGGTGTCATCCGCGACGAGTCCCGTCGACGTTACGCGGAGGTGATCGAGCGCCTGGTGGGCGACGGCGCAGAGGGGATCGTCCTCGGCTGCACCGAGATCGAGCTGCTCATCTCCTCCGGCGATGCACCGGTGCCCGTGTTCCCGACGACGGCGCTGCATGTGGATGCCGCGGTCGCCCTCGCTCTCGGCGGCGACGCCGCGGCCGATCGAGCGGACTCAGTCGGTTTGCCCCTCCGCGAGGTATGACAGGCGGTGGAGCGTCTCGGCATTGCGCCAGCGCAGGATCGGGGCGGTCAGGAACCGCGGGATCAGCGCCGCGGGCCCTGCGACGGGCTCCTCGTCGATGCGCACCTGACAACCGGAGGGGGTCGTGCGTGCTCGCAGCGTGACCGTCGCCTCGCCCATCGGCCAGCCGCGCGCCCTGAGCACGACCCGCCGCGGCGGATCCCACTCGCGCACCTCGGTCGTGTCGTCGAGCAGCACGGGCCAGACCCCGACGGAGTGATGCAACTGCGCCGCCACCGCCGGCCAGGTCTCGTCGACGTCTCTCATGCGGGAAGCTCCGACCACCCATGCGGGGTAGAGCCAGCCGTTCGCGAGCACGCGGAACACGTCATCCGTCGTGCACGCCAGGTCACGGGTGTTCGTCGCCATGTCTCCTCCTTGCAGCGCCGTCCATTTGCAGCACCGTCTGTTTGCAGCGCCGTCTGCTCCTGCGGAGTCATCCTGCGCGGCATCCAGGCGCCAAGGGGACCCGCTTGACATCGCGGATCCGACGGAGATAGCACACTCCGATCCGGAGCGCTCCCCCCTGGAGGGATCAGGCGGCGCCTGGCACCGTCGGAGCATGTTGCAAAGACTGAGCTCACGCGTGGTGCAGGCCGTCACCGCGGTCGTCCACGACGATTCGCCCTCGCTCCTCACCCGGGGCTACGACTTCGGCGCACGCATCTGGCGGCGTGCGGAGCCCGGTGCACGGTCGGCTCCGATGCGACTGCTCGGAGACGACGCGGTGTTCGTGCGGGGAGTCGAGGGCATCGACCTGTTCTATGACGAGTCGCGCATCGCCCGCCACGGCGCCATGCCGAAGATCGTCCAGGAGACGCTGTTCGGACACGGGTCCGTGCACAGCCTGGACGGGTCGGCGCACCGACACCGCAAAGCGACGTTCGTGGAGGTGGCCTATGAGGATGCGCAGGTCGCGCGCCTGACTCCCTGGCTGGAGCGCGAGTGGAGAGTGGAGGAGGACGCCTGGCTCGATGGGGGAACCCGCAGTGCGTACGACGCGGCGGTCGGCGCCTTCGGCCGCGCGATCATGGGCTGGGCCGGGCTGCCGGGTACACCGGCAGCGAAGACCCGATGGGCGGCTCGGCTGGCGCAGATCGTCGACGGCTTCGGTGTTCCCTACTCACCCGAGTACGTGGCCGCCTTCGTGAACAGGATGTGGTCCGATCGGCATGCGGAGCGACTCATCGATGCCGTCCGATCTGGCTCACTGCACGCCGAAGAAGGCACAGCCCTGGCCGAGTGGGCCGACCACCGCGATCAGGACGGCTCGTTGCTCCCTGCCCGCCTCGCCGGCATCGAACTGCAGAACAGCATCCGCCCGATGATCGCCGCGGCGCGTTTCGTGGCCTTCGCGGCCAAGGAACTGCACGACAGGCCCGAATGGCGCGAGCGGATCGCCGCCGAGACCGTCGAACGGAATGCGCTGGTGAGCGGGCCTCTGGCCGTGATGTTCGCGCAGGAGGTGCGGCGCACCGCTCTGTTCGTGCCCATGCTGCCCGGGCGCGCGATCGTCGACATCGAGATCGGCGACGTGCGGGTGCCGGCAGGCGGGCGCGTGGTGCTCGACATCCTCGGCACCGACACCGACGAGCAATCGTGGGCCCACCCGCATCGATTCGCACCCGAGCGGTTCACCGACGTCGAAAATCACGAGTCGATCCGCACCTTCATCCCGCAGGGCGGTGCCGACGTCGCCACCGGGCACCGCTGCCCCGGCGAGAAGCTCGTGATCGCCGGTCTCTCTGCGGCGATCGCCGTGCTGAGTGATCCGCGTCTCGACATCCTCGACACCGGACTCGAGGTGAACCGGCGACGACTGCCGACCAGACCCGCATCGGGCGGAGCGGTGCGCAAGAGCGGATCGACCCGCGGCTGTCCGTTCCACTGAGACGCGCGTCCGCACGTCAAGAGGCAGCTGTCAACCCGGTGGCCGGTCGCCCTGGGAGCGACGAGCGTGGCGCGGACGAACGAAGACCAAGGATCGGAGGACATCATGAAGGCATTGACCTGGCAGGGCAAGCGCACGGTGACGGTGGAGGAGGTTCCCGATCCGGTCATCCAGCAGCCGGAGGATGCGATCATCCGGGTCACGTCCTCGGCAATCTGCGGTTCCGACCTGCATCTGTACGAGCTGCTGGGCCCGTTCCTCGATCGCGGCGACATCCTGGGCCACGAGCCGATGGGAGTCGTCGTCGAGGTGGGTGCGGACGTGAAGACGCTCGCCGTGGGAGACCGTGTCGTCATCCCGTTCAACATCGCGTGCGGAGAATGCTACCTGTGTCGACGCGGCTTCCAGTCGCAGTGCGAGACCACCCAGGTGCGCGAGTACGGCAGCGGAGCCGCCCTCTTCGGGTACACGAAGCTGTACGGGCAGGTCCCCGGCGGGCAGGCGGAGTATCTGCGGGTGCCCCTCGCCGACTACAACCACATCCCCATCGCGAGCGACCTGCCCGATGAGCGGTATCTGTTCCTCAGCGACATCCTTCCCACGGCGTGGCAGGGAGTGGAGTATGCACAGGTGCCGGACGACGGAACCCTCGTGGTGATGGGGCTCGGTCCGGTCGGACAGTTCGTCTCCCGCATCGGACGGCACCGGGGGCACCGGGTGCTCGCGGTCGATCCGGTGCCGGAGCGTCGCGCCATGGCGGAACGCCACGGCATCGAGACGTTCGACCTCACCGACACGATCGTGGATGAGCTGCGGGACCTGACCGACGGGCGCGGCGCCGATTCGGTGGTGGATGCCGTCGGGCTCGAGGCTCACGGCAACGCGGGCGTCGAGTTCGTGCAGAAGGCGGTGGGCGTACTCCCGGATCCGGCGGCACGACAGCTGCTCGACAAGGCGGGTGTCGATCGTCTGGCCGCCGTCTACGCCTCCATCGACACCGTTCGCCGCGGAGGGACCGTATCGCTGAGCGGAGTTTACGCGGGCGACGCCGACATCATGCCGATGAAGACGCTGTTCGACAAGCAGATCACCCTGCGCATGGGGCAGTGCAACGTGAAGAACTGGGTGGATGAGCTGGTGCCCCTGGTCGAGGACATCGCCGACCCGCTCGGTGTGATGGACCTCACCACGCACAGTGCGCCCCTCGACGACGCGCCTGAGCTGTACCGCACCTTCCAGAAGAAGGAAGACGGCTGCATCAAGGTGGTGCTGCGCCCGTCGACGGTGTGACGCGAGCCTGACAGCCGCGATTGACAGACGCGGCTGTCAATCGTGGGACGGAGACCTCAGGCCCGGCGGCCGGGGTCTCCGTCTTCGCGATTCCCCTCGTCGACATCGGGTCGACGGGTGCCGATACCCGGGTCGTCGTTGTGTGTCGACTCGTCAGGCACCGTCGAGCGGGATCCGGGTTCGACCCCGACCGCCGACGCGGCACCGGAGTCGGCACCCGCTCCTCCGGCCGGTACGTCACCCGGGTCCGCTGGCCGGTCGCCCCCGCGCTCGGCGAGGTGCTGGGCGATCCGGGATTCGGCGTCGCCCTCGACCGGCGAGGTCGCCGCCTCCGGACGCGTTCCCTCGCTCCCGCTCATTCGGTGCCGTCCCTGAGGTCGGTGGGAGCGTCACCGCTGTGGCCCGCGCCCTCGTCTTCCGGAGTGAGGTCACCCTGGCCCTCTTCGCCCAGCTCCGCCTCGATCGGGTCTTCGCCCTGCGTCTCCGGCTGCTCGCCTTCGGTGGGATACACGTCGGGATTCGACATCCTGCACTCCTCTCGTCGGGAGGACCAGGGTGGAACGGAATCCGCGGGTCCGCAGGACCGTTGACACCCGGACGACGGGCGACTAATCCCGAACACGGAGAACGTGAGCAACCTTGGTTGACAGCGCGGGGATGAGCAACGTAGGTTGACAGCATGGAATCCCTCGAGGTCGCACAGATCGCTGCAGACACCACCGATCCCCGAGCAGGGCTGCGCGCGGTCGCATCTCTGCGCCGACTCGCGGATGCGCTCGAACTGCGGCAAGTCGAAGCCGCGCTGCGGTCCGGCATGAGCTGGCAGTCCATCGCCGACGCCCTGGGAGTGACCCGCCAGGCCGTGCACAAGAAGCACTCGAAGCGGATCGATCCGTCCATCGAGATTCCGCGGAGGGGATGATGAGCCGATTGGTGCAGGCGGCTGCCACGATGCACACCTTGTCGCTGGCCTCTATGGAAGAGGCCTCACGCTTCGGGGTGCGTGATACCGACATCGATCATCTTCTGCTCGCTCTGACAATCGACCCCGACACGGGTGGTCAGATCCTGCGCGGCATGGGTGCCGGGCTCGACACGGCCCGCGCGGCCGTCGCGGCTCAGCACGCCGCTCAGCTCGAATCCGTGGGCGTCGCCACAGGTGTGGACGAGCCAGGCCGCATCGTCTTCCACGAGACCTCGGGGTACGAGTGGACGGACCGGGCGCTCGCGGTGTGGACCGCGGCGTCGAGTGGCGGCCGCCGGGGCGACTCCGCAGCGGTGCTGCGCGCGCTCGTGGATGAGCCGAGCGGTCTCGTCGAAGAGATCCTGCGACGACTCGATGTGGACCCGGACGCGCTGAGATCTCGCCTCGACGACACGCGGGTCGTCGATCCCGCGCGAACAGACAGGATCGATGAGAACAGCTTCTCCGCTAAGCGTTCGATCTTCGTCCCCGCCCCCATCGAGGACGTGTGGGAGTTGCTGTCGTCGGCCTCCCGCATTCCCGAGTGGGATCACGGGGTGGGCGAGGTGGGCTCAGCGATCGCACCCACCGGCCCTTGGGAGGCACGGACGATCACCGTCCGCAACGGCAAGAACGTGTCCGTCAAAGACACCTACGTACGTCAGCGGATCTTCCTGGACCGGTTCGAGGACCGCGCATTCGTAACCTGGCGCTTCACCTATCCGGACGCGAGTGTCGACACGTCACGGGTGCTCGCATTCGCGCTCGAACATGCCGCTGGGGGAATACAGATCCAGGTGACGCTCACGTGGGAGGTCAGGGGACCCCGACGAGGAATTCTGCACAGCATCCGGCGTCGCGTGCTCCGCCCCGTCCGGCGGCCGATCGCGCACGTCCTCACCTACTTCCAGCTCACCCAGACCGAGAGCGGCATCACGCGCGTGTTCCGCTGAAACCCCGGGTGGGCGCATCGCGCAGAACTCGCCGATGCGCCCACCGGGTCGAGTCCGCTCAGCCCTTCGCGCCCTTGCGGGGCTTGATGAACTCGGCCGGCGCGTTCTTCTCGCGCTTCGCGGCTCGCTTCTCCTTGAGTGTGAGCTGCGGTGCCTTCTTGGTCTTTCCGGACATGGTGTCTCGCTTCCCCTTCAGTGGCTGGCGTAACCTCCGACCATAGTGAGAATCCAGGGGAAGTCAAATTTCCTTTTGACCGGGAAATTTCCATCACTGACCGCCAGTGCGGCCCAGTCCTTCGAGAACCGCATAGGTTCCGAGCACCGGCGCCGCACCCGGCTCTGCGCCGTCGTCGAGGAGAAGGAGGACGTAGCCCGACTCCTGCGCCGCCCGCCCCCATCCCCGTGGCAGGTCGCTGATGCGATCGGCGAGGAGGGTCGGCCCAACACCGAAACCGTGAAGGTCACGCACCATCAGACTCCGGTCGCCTTGGAAAGCGACGCCGACACGATCGAACGCCCCGAGCGGCCCATCGAGAGGTGGCTCGAGGAGGCTCCATCCGCGCTCACGCAGATGCTCCGTCATACGCTCCGGATCCCCGTCGCCCATCCGGAAGCGCATCGCAGCGATCGCGACCCCGACTCCATCCAGAACGAGGAAGGTGCATTCCGATCTCGGAATGGAAGCATGCTGCCGCCGTGCACGTCGCACCGCGGCGATGCCGACGACGACAACAAAGGCCCCGAACGCTCCCGGAAAACCGCCCGACAGGAAGCCGAGCGCGACGCCGAGCGCGGCGAGTGCGTGCGCCGCGCTCGGACGCCAGCGGTCAGCCTTCTCGGGAGTCGGCATTCCCGCTGTCCACGGCCTCGTGCTCGGATCGTTCATCAACGGTCTTCTCCGGCTCCCCGTAGTGCCCGTGCCCCGCGTCGACCGCGTCTATATCTGCCTGCGTGAGCGGCACCAGACGGTCCTCGAAGAACCAGCGCGAGATCGAAGAACGGAGGTTCTCGGTCCACGGGATGCGACCCTTCGCGTTCGGACGCACCACGAGCGGCTCGTAGGTGTCGACGTCGATGAGCTTCCAGCGGTCGTACTCGTCGACGGGCTGGTGCACCTCGACGAACTCGCCGCCGGGGAGGCGGACGATACGGCCCGACTCGTAACCGTGCAGGACGATCTCGCGGTCCTTCTTCTGCAGCGCGATGCAGATGCGCTTGGTGATGAAGTAGCCGAGGATAGGTCCGAGGAACAGCAGCGCCTGCAGGGTGTGGATGACGCCTTCCATCGTGAGCATGAAGTGCGTCGCGATGAGGTCGGACGATGCAGCGGCCCACAGCACGGCGTAGAAGATGACGCCTGCGACGCCGATCGCGGTGCGGGTGGCCGCGTTGCGGGGGCGCTGTGCGATGTGGTGCTCGCGCTTGTCGCCGGTGACCCACGCCTCGATGAACGGGTAGATCGCGACCGTGACGATGAACAACCCCATGATGACGACCGGGACGATGATGCCGAACGACCAGGTGCGATCGAACATCACGACATCCCAGTTGGGGGGTGCGAGCCGAAGCGCACCGTCGGCGAACCCGATGTACCAGTCCGGCTGCGTGCCGGCCGAGATCGGCGAGGGGTCGTAGGGACCGTAGATCCAGAACGGCAAGATCTGGAAGAACGTGCCGAGCACCACGATCACCCCGAACACGATGAAGAAGAAGCCACTCATCTTCGCCGCGTACACCGGCATCATCGGGTAACCAACGACGTTGTCGTTCGTGCGGCCGGGGCCGGCGAACTGCGTGTGCTTGTTGATGATCATGAGCATCAGGTGCACCACGATCAAGGCGATCACCAGCATCGGAAGGATGAGGATGTGCAGCGTGTAGAGACGGCCGATGATGTCGGTCCCCGGGAACTCGCCGCCGAACAGCATGAAGGAGGTCCAGGTGCCGATCAGGGGGAGGCCCTTGATCATGCCGTCGATGATGCGCAGTCCGTTGCCGGAGAGAAGATCGTCAGGGAGCGAGTAGCCCGTGAAGCCCTCCGCCATCGCGAGGATGAACAACACGAATCCGATCACCCAGTTGAGCTCGCGCGGCTTGCGGAATGCGCCCGTGAAGAACACTCGGAGCATGTGAAGACCGATGCCTGCCACGAAGACGAGCGCTGCCCAGTGGTGGATCTGCCGCACCAGGAGTCCTCCGCGGATGTCGAACGAGATGCGCAGCGCCGAGTCGAAGGCCGCCGTCATCTCCATCCCGCGCATCGGTGCGTAGGCGCCGGTGTAGTGGGTCGGCACCATCGACGCCTGGAAGAAGAACGTGAGGAACGTGCCGGAGATGAACACCACGACGAACGCCCACAGGGCGATCTCGCCGAGCATGAACGACCAGTGGTCGGGGAAGACCTTTCGGCTCAGCTCCTTCAGGAGTCCGGAGACGCTGGTGCGCTCGTCGAGGTAGTTCGATGCGGCACCGACGAAGCGTCCGCCCAGAGGCGGCTCCTTCTTCTGCGCGGTCTGATCCAGAGTCGGAGACTCACGTGACATGATTCGGTCCTCTTCGGTGGTAGCGGGCCAGGGAGCTCTGAGGCTGCGCATGCAGGAACGCGCGCGACCGATCGGTAGCGCGAGACGTCCGCCGACGGGCGCGACGAAGAGGCGTCCACGGGGGACGGCGAGCGGGATTCAGGGTGGTTCCACACGCACCTGGCAACACGGGACGACCTTCTGGTCAGTCTTGTCGCTGTGCGGGTACTGCGCCCTCGTCCGCCGGTTCAGGAACGAACCTGCCGCCAAGCTATCAGACAACGGACGGCTCCACGGGATCGGCCATCGTCGTACCGTGTTTGCTACCCTGGAGAGGACACGACGGCGGGGGACGACCTCCGACGGTGAGACAGACCGGGGACGACCCCGACAGGAGTCTCCCGTGAACCACCCATCCGCCTGGCCGGTTTGGATCGCATCCCGCGAACCCCGTACCGCCCGCGCCACACTCGTGCTGTGCAGCGCTTCGTTCGCGATGGTCAGCGCTGCGGCCCTCAGCGTCGGCCCGCAGGGGATCTGGCTCGAACTACTCCTCTCGACGGGATTCCTCGCGTGGGCGACCGCGCAATGGGTATGCGTAGAGCGCCGTCGACGTCGCGAATCGGCGTTCCGCCGCGACGTGGAGCGCTACATCCGCATGCTCTCCGAGTCCTCCGCTCCGGAGTGACAGATCGCCGTCGTTCGCGAGGCCACCGCCGCGACCGACCGCGTACCATCAGATGCAGTGCGCTGACTCAGCGCCGCGGCCGGGACGACCCGGTCGTGTTCATCATTCGGGGACGGCCCCACCCGAAGGAGTCCGGCGATGTCACGCACGGAACTGAAGACGTTGATCGGCCCGACGGATATCGTCCGCGTCGTCCTGGGATGGGGAGCCTTCGCCGCCCTCCTTCTCCTCCACCCGGTACTGGAGCCTCCCGTGCCCACCCCGGTGCTCGTCATCGCGCTCGCGGTCATCATCGCGGTGATCCTCGTCTGCGCGTTCGGCGTCGTGAAGCAGGCGGAAGCCCTCGCGCATCGCCTCGGAGACCCCTACGGCTCGCTGGTCCTCACGCTCTCGATCGTCATGATCGAGGTGATCCTGATCTCGGCCGTCATGCTCGGACCAGGCGAGCATGCGACCATCGCCCGCGACTCGGTCATGGCCGTCGCGATGATCATCCTCAACCTCGTGATCGGGCTCGCCCTCCTCGTCGGCGGACTCCGCCACCGCGGCATGGCCCACAACCGCACCGGCACCTCCGCGTACCTGTCCATGCTGGTCGTGCTCGTCGCGCTCGCCTTCGGCCTCCCCGCTCTGATCGGCACGGACGGGTCCTACACGGTGGCGCAGGAGATCCCGATCATCGTGCTCACCCTCGCGCTCTACGCGTTCTTCCTCTATCGGCAGATGGGCGCGCAGGCGGGCGATTTCACCGAAGTCGACCCGCGCCTGCTGCAGAGTCCGCAGCGCCAGGAGAACACGGAGGAGCACAGCGGGATCCGTGAGGTTCTCGCCGAGCATCGCACGGAGGTCCTCGTGCGGCTCGCCCTGCTGGTGGTCACCGTCATCCCGATCGTGCTCCTGTCCCACGACATGGCGGCACTGCTCGACGACGGGCTGGGCCGCCTCGGCGCTCCGGTCGCCCTCGCCGGCGTGCTCATCGCGGGCATCGTGTTCCTTCCCGAGTCGATCACCGCGGTCCGCGCCGCTCTGGGCGGAGAAGCTCAGCGCGTCACCAACCTCTGCCACGGTGCGCTCGTCTCGACGGTCGGACTCACGATCCCCGCCGTGCTGATCATCGGCATGTTCACCGGCCAGACGGTCGTGCTCGCGGAGTCTCCGGCGAACCTCTTGATGCTCGGCGTCACACTGCTGCTGTCGGTGACGACCTTCGCCGCGAAGCGCGTGACGGCGATGCACGGCGCCGCACACCTGGTGACCTTCGGGGTCTACCTCGTGGTCCTCTTCCGCTGACCTCCGAAGCGGAGTGCCCCGGAGTCACGTTCCGGGAGCCGCGCCGTCCAGGCGCAGAGGGGTCAGCGGCGCGGCACTGCAGACGGCGACGCGCCCTGGCCCCGGCTCGCACAACGGCTCGTTGAGGTACTCGAACTCACCGTGTGTGACGGTACGCACGCAAGTACCGCACACTCCGACACGGCATTCACTCGGCCAGTCGAGACCCGCACTCTCGGCGGCGTTCAACAGGCTTCCCGCCGCGGGCTCCCACACGAAGGAGCCCGCAGCCGAATCGACGCGCAACGGGACGTCGGCGCGAGGCACGCGCGGCGGCCCCCACTCCGAACTCGCCGGAGAGGAGAAGAGGTCGACGTGGACGCGCTCAGGAGCGAACCCCGACTGCACGAGCAGGGCGCGCATGGCGGCAGCGAAAGTCGGCGGACCGCATACCGAGGCATCCGCTTGCTCGAGATCCAGGTCGGCCACGATGGACGCCAGGGCCGTGGCATCGATCAGCCCCTCGATGGCCGTGAAACCCTCGCAGCTCTCCGGCGCCGGCGTGTCGGTGACATGGAGCTGTGCCGTAGCGTCCGTGAGCTCGGCGACCGCCCTGCATGCCTCCGCCCACAACGGCAGGGACGTCGAACTACGCGCGCTGTGCACGACTCGTATGCGTCCTGCTCCGCGTCGCGCGACGCGCGAGCGCAGCAGAGCCACGCTGGGAGTGATACCGATTCCTCCGCTGACCAGCAGAGATCTCTCGATGCATCGTCGCCCCCGACGCCGTGGGGCCCCGAGACGAGTATCGTCTCGCCGACCTCACGGACATCGTGCAGCATCGTCGAAACGCGCCCGTCCCGCTTCACGCTGATGCGGAACCGCCCCGGTGCGGTTCCTGAGATCGTGTACGACCGCCAGTTGGGAGTCGGAGCGTCCGGAAGGTGCACCCGCACGTGGGTTCCCGGAGGAGCGGTCGTGAGCAGGTCGAGGGGGTCCGAAAGCCAGAGGCTGACGACGTCGTCGGACTCGTGCTCTCTGGCCAGCACCCGGGCAGCGCGCGGCCACCCGGACTTGCCCTCCAGACGTGCGACGGCGCCGGGCTCCTCGCGGACCGCGTCACCCACACGCACGGTGCCTCCGCCGATGACCCGAGCGTAGACGCCGCAGAATGCGTAGCCGTAGCGGCTGGCCAGCAGCGCGGGCACATTGAGGTCGGACAC
The DNA here is from genome assembly GCF_013410135.1 of Microbacterium sp. JAI119. Classification (NCBI taxonomy): domain Bacteria; kingdom Bacillati; phylum Actinomycetota; class Actinomycetes; order Micrococcales; family Microbacteriaceae; genus Microbacterium; species Microbacterium sp. JAI119. Next base: position 196,890 of record NZ_JACCCK010000004.1, on the reverse strand, counting down.
CCCTTCGACCGGGCGGATGGTGGTGGCGCGACAGCGGTCGGTCGGCTGGAACACCTCGAGCTCGGCCTCCCCGACGCGGATGCGCGCTCCCACGAGCTCGAACTCCTCGAACGGGGCCAGCCCGGTGAGGTAGAGGTTGGCCCGGAAGCGGCGACGATCGACGGGAACACCGGTCTCCCTCTCCAGCTCCTCGAGGGTCGCGAGGTTGATGATCGACAGATGCGCGTCCTCCCAATCCCAGAGTCCATCGGAGGCGGCCTCGACCAGGCGGGGCTCGCCATGATCCGCTCCGAGGGTTCGACGCAGGAGGTCGTCGATGGCGGCCGAATCGAACGCCCCGACCTCGCCGGCGAGCGACGACCCTCGCTTTCCTCGCGCCATACCCTCCGCTGTCTCGACGACCAGGGCGGGGGAGTCGGAGCCGTCCTCGACGAGGCCGAGTGAGATGCGGGCGAGGTGCTCGTGGCGGGCGAGGTGGAAGAAGTGCTCGCGAGAGAGCCATCCCGTGGAGCTCGGAGTCGAGTCGCGGCGGGCTATCGCGAATGCCCGGTCCCCGCGCAGACCACGACCGGGATCGAGACGAACGGGGTCGCGTGCCGGCACGCCGGAGAGTCCCTTCACCGGATAGCGCACGATGCTGTCGATGGAACCTCGGCTCCTGGTCATGAACGTCCCTTTCCCCTGCTCTGACGATCGATCATCATCATCGGCTCTCGGATCGTCCCCACCCCTCGGTATTCCGGCATTGGATCTCGCGGTCGTCTCCGCTCGCGAGTGCACGGATCCGTGCCGACGTCTTCCGGCCGTGATATTTTTGGCATAGGCCAAAAATATCATCACGCCGGAATCGGCACAGGAGGGAGCACTATGTCCACGAAGATCGCCATCAACGGCTTCGGTCGCATCGGACGGAACTACTTTCGAGCCCTGCTCGCGAAGCAATCGGATCTCGAGGTGGTCGCCGTCAACGACCTCACCGACACGCGCACGCTCGCGCACCTGCTCAAGTACGACGCGGCGAACGGCACCCTGGCCGGACCCGTGCAGCATGATGAGGCGCACCTCTTCGTCAACGGACAGGCGATCCGCGTGTTCTCGGAGCGCGATCCGCTCCGCCTGCCCTGGGCCGAGCTCGGTGTCGACATCGTGATCGAGTCCACCGGGCTCTTCACGAAGGCGGAACTCGCCGCGAAGCACGTGGAGGCAGGAGCCCGGAAGGTGATCATCTCGGCCCCGGCCACCGGTGACGACGGAACCTTCGTCCTGGGCGTGAACGAGCACACCTACGATCCCGAACGGCACCACATCATCTCGAACGCCTCCTGCACGACGAACTGCCTCGCCCCTGTGGCCAAGGTGTTCCACGAAGCGTTCGGGATCGAGGCCGGACTGATGACGACCGTGCACGCGTACACCGCCGACCAGAACCTTCAGGACGGCCCGCACTCCGACCTGCGGCGCGCGCGCGCAGCCGGTGTCAACATCGTGCCGACCAGCACCGGGGCGGCCAAGGCGATCGGCCGTGTCATCCCCGAGTTGGAGGGCAAGCTCGACGGCTTCGCGCTGCGGGTGCCGGTGCTCACGGGATCCATCACCGACCTCACGGTCACCGCCTCGCGGTCCGTGACTGTGGATGAGGTGAAGGCCGCGTACCGCGCCGCCGCCGAAGGCCCGCTCAAAGGGATCCTCCGTTACACCGAGGAGGAGATCGTCTCCGCCGACATCGTCGCCGACCCGCACTCGTCGATCCTCGACGCCGGACTCATCCGGGTCATCGGCGATCAGGTGAAGGTCTCGGCCTGGTACGACAACGAGTGGGGGTACTCGAACCGCCTGGCAGACCTCACCGAGTATGTCGCCGAGCGGCTGCCGGCACGCGAGGAGGACGCGCGTGCCTGAGTCGACCATCGACACGGCGGCGTTCACCCTCGACGTGTCGGAATGGGTGAACAGCGCTCCGGTCAGCCCGGAATCGCTCCACGGACGGGTGGTGGTGGTCGAGGCCTTCCAGATGCTGTGTCCCGGATGCGTGAGCCACGGACTTCCCCTCGCTCAGCGCCTCCACGGCATGTTCGACCGCAGCGAGCTCGTGGTCCTGGGGCTTCACACCGTGTTCGAGCATCACGAGGTCATGGGAAGGGAGGCGCTCGAGGTGTTCCTGTCGGAGTACCGTATCGAGTTCCCCGTGGCGATCGACCGCCCGATCGACGGTCAGGCCATCCCCGCCACCATGCAGCACTACGGCCTCAGAGGAACGCCGTCGATGATGATCGTCGACAGGGAGGGGCGCGTGCGGCAGATCGCGTTCGGCGCCGTGGACGAGCTGGCGCTCGGGACGTATCTGGGGCGACTCCTCGCCGAGCAGACTCCATACTCCGCCCCGTCGATCTCGGGCGGGGCGGAGCGGACCGGGGAGTCCTGCGACGTCGACGGTTCGTGCACCTGACGCCCGGGGCTAGCTCACGGCACCTCGCCGACGACGGATCAGGACCGCTCCCGCGAGGAGCAGCAGCACCCCGATACCGGCCAGCAGCGACGCGGAGGCTCCGTCCACCCCTGTCGTCGGGAGCCCGCCGCCACCGTCCGGTAGCGGGCCGGGGGGCACGACCGGGTCGGGGGGCAGGATCGGGTACACATTGGTGATGGACGCCGTCTGGGTCGTCGGCGGCTCTGCGTCCGCCACCGAGGGTGTCGTGATCGTCACGGTCTGACCGTCTCCGAGTCGGGACTGCTCGCCGTGGGCTCCGACGTCTCCGACCTCCGAGACCACACAGGTCGAGCCCAGTGGCAGAGCGTCGAGCCGCCCCTTCAGCTGGCTCTGCTCCGAGACGGTGATGATCCCGTCGGCGGGGAGCGCCAAGGGAACTCCCGCGACCGAGCATTCGAGTCGGAAGTCGAAGGTGGTGGGCGCCCGCCCTGTGTCGCCGACCACGACCTTCTGCACCGCGAGATCGCCGTCCTGCAGCAGGACCCCGGCCTGCACAGGGGCTACCGAGTACTCCCGGCCCCCGGCGTCGGTCCCCACGGCGCCCATCTGGTTCCATGCGATGCCGCCCGCGTCGGGGACGGCGATCGGGGCGAGGTCGGGGTAGGTGGTGGACTCGGGCACGTTCTGCGTCTCGTAGTGCAAAGACAGCACGTCGCCGGGGCCGAACGAACCGGTGGCGGTACCCGTGAAGTCGATCATGACGCGGATGCCGGTGACGTCCTCCCACGCTCCGCCGTAAGAGTCGGCCGGAGTCCAGGTTGCCGTGGTGTCGCAGAGCAGGTCGTCGAACCACGCAGAGGTGGGTCCGGTGCCCACACACGGGGAAGCGGAGGTGGTGACGTCGAGAGTGAACACCGCACCGCTGGGCAGCACGTTCGCGGTGAGCGAGTCGGGCAGGAGCACCGGCGCGTAGGTGCTGTTGCGCGCCGTGCCGGTCGCGAGCAGACGATCACCGATCCTCGGCAGGGGATCCACGATCGACACGGTCGGGAACCCGACGGTGCCCCCGTTCACGACGGACAGCCGCCAGTCGTCGGTCGCACCCACGGCCGTGTACGCGGCGCAGGGGGTGCGCGTGTACCCATCGGGGTCGAGCGGGCAGGCAGCGTCCGGATTGTTCAGGTTGACCTGCCCATCGACCAGATCGCCGTCGATCTCACCCTTGACGTACTTGTATGCGGCGAGCGCGCCACCGGGCGATGGCTGCACGTAGTTCGTCGTCCCGCACTGGTCGGCGGCGAGATCCGGAACCGTGCCCTCGCCGTTGCCGGAGGCATTGGTGCAGGAGTCGAGGTCCTCAGCGGTGGTGACGACGAAGCTGTTGGTCGTGAACTGATCGAGAGCGAGCCCCGGAGCCAGCACCAGGTTCACCGTGATCGTGAAGACCTCGCCGGGAGACATGCGGTCACCGCCCTCGGGCCAGGTGAACGTCACGTTCTTGCCCGTGTCGTCGATCAGACCCGACACGTCGGTGGAGAGCGTTCCTCCCGCAGAGGTCTGATAGGTGGGCGGTGAGAAGTCCCAGTCGAGGTACTCCGGCAGCTGATCGGTGAGCTGGTCGATCGTGACGAAGCCCGTTCCCGTGTTGGTGAACTGCAGCGTCCAGGGCAGGCTCGCGCCGATGGACACCACATGACTCGTTCCCGGCTGCGACTTCACGACGTCGAGCTGGTGGGTCCCCGGGTCGATGGCGAGCTCGGCGTCGCCTTGGTCTTCTGCCGCAGGGTAGAGGCCGTCGAGTCTCGCGCTCTCCGCGGTCGCCGCGTTCGGGACGGTGGCGGGCAGCACCAGGGGCGAACCGTCTCGCTGCGTGGTGAGCACCACGACGTCGAAGGAGAGCTGAGCAGTCCAGTCGTCCGGTGGCGCGTTGCGGGAGAACACGTCGCCCGCGGCGTTGCGGAACACAGCCCTCACCCCGACCACCGTCGCCGGATCGATTCCGGCGGGGAAAGCGGCCGTCGCAGCGAAGACTCCCTCCGCCCAGGTCGTCCCGACGAGGACGTCGATGCGCACCTGATCGGCGCCGGCGGGGAGGACCACGCTCAGCGCCGGATCGGGGGCGAGGCGCACGGTGTTCCAGAAGTCGGCGTCCGCATCGGTGATCGTGACCTGCTGCGTGGCGGCCGTCGAGACGCCGTCCGTCGCATCGAGCGTCACGGTGACCGGGTTCGCCAACTCGGTCTCGAGGATCGCGTCCGGGGTGATGATCTTCGCGAGAGTCACATCGAGGAGCGCACCGATCAACTCGACCGTGTCCCTGGCCGTGTCGTTGGGCCTGGACGCAGAGCCGGACGGGGTGAGCACCGGATCATAGGACTGGGCGATCACGTCATTGGCGACGGTGCCCGGTTCCACGAGCTGGCCGGCATCCGAGCGCTCGTACTGTCGCACGCGCGTCTCGATCTGCACCTCGAGAGCCTCTCCGGCACGGATGCTTCCACCGTCGGTCTCGGGGTCGATGCCGTGGAAGACGACACTGACACCGACCACGGTCGCGAGGTCGGCTTCGGCGAGCGCTGACGCTGCCGTGACGGACATCGTGCGCGTGCTCAGGGTGCCGTCGGCGCGATCCCACAGCGTGACGGTGGAGGTCGCCGGGTCGACCTGATCGGCAGGGTAGCTGAACGCGAGCGACAGCACGTCGAGCCGTTCGTAGGGGTTCGTCCCCGCGTCGTAGTCGGCCCCGTCGAAGGGGTCATCCGCCCAGGCATCGGCTGCGCTCACACACTGGTCCGCCGCTCCGGGCGTGCACGGGATCGGATCGGTCACGCGCACGTACGATGCGCGGGCCGTGCTGTCGTTCCTGGCGGCGATGTCGAACATCACGGTCGGATAGTTCGCGGGGTCCACATCAGCCGACTCCGGGATCGTCACGGTCGCCGGCGTGGCAGTCTTGTCGACGGACACGAGCGGCGGCTGATCGATCAGCGTGATGTTGTCGCGCTCCGTGTCGCTGCCGTTCCCTGCCGCCGAGGTCCAATCCCCGCGCAGCGTGTTCCACACGACTCCGGGGTCGGCGTCGTTGAAGGTCTGGTCGGCGCTCACCCAGCGGTCGGCGGTGGCACTGTCGTCACGAACGACGTTGCGCAGCTCCCACGTGAGGAATGTCGGTCGGTACTGTCCGACGGCGGAGGTGGCGAGCCCGGAGCCGGGTTCCGGCCTGGTCGGGTCGGAGCTGGCGGTGCGGGCGGCGTCATCCGGACGGTAGACGAGCCGCACACCGGTGGTTCCGGCGGTCTGCTCCGGGGTGAGGGTGTAGCCGATGAACCCGTCCGCTCCCATCCACGAACCGCCGGGCGCAGAGATGGGTGTCCACGCGCCGTCGACGAACAGCCAGACCTCGGTGATGTCATCCCAGGCCAGCAGCGGATCGTCGGCGAGGGTGACGGGGTCGATGCTCAGCAGATCGAACGCCTGGAAGACAGTCGTCGCCGCGCCGGCGGGATCGGTGTCCGGGGCGGTCGCGGGATCCGTCAGGTTGAGGACGTCGATCCCCGGGGTCCCCGTCCGCCACTCGTTGCGGGTGGACACGATGGCGCCGGACTGCGCATCGACGAAGTCGACGTCGGTGGTCTTGTCTCCGGTTTCGACCCAGCGCTTCTCGGCGTCGACTCCCGCGCCCTCGCCGGTCGCCGGCGTCTGGACGCCGATCGTGTCCTGATCGGTGACCACGGCGCTGTCGATGCCGTCGGGGAGGCCGTCGACATCGCCGTGGCTCTGCGCCGTGGCCTCGTTCTCGTACACGGTGGGTCGCTGTGCCGACTGCTCGTCTTCGGGATCGTCACGCGGGTCGGTGGGGCCCGATCCGTCGCGCAGGTCCGTCCGCGCCTCGAAGACGAGGTTCGGCTCGACGCTGAAGCCCTGGGCGAAGCCGTCCGGATTGTCGAACGTGAAGCGGACGCCGGTGACGTCTGCGGGCGTGTCCGGAGGTGTGAGGGCGGCTGCGAACTCCGCGCGGCTCATCTGGAATGTCTGCGCCGTCGCTCCGGTGCTCACCGTGGCGAGCGTGACCCAAGTGCCGTCCGGGCGCTGGTACTCGGCGGTCGCCGTGGTGTTCGGCGGCACCTGTGTCGGGGCGATGCCCACGAGGTCGAACGCGTTCCAGAAGTCGTCGACCTGGTCTTCACGCCAGGTGTCTTCGACGACGATCTGCGTCGGATCGACCTGCGCCACACCTGTCGCCGTCGTGGCGGTCAGACTTGCGACGACGCTGTTCCCCGGCTCGACCGCACCCCTCGGGCTGATCCGCTTGTCGAGCGCGACATCGATCTGCGGGAAGTAGACCGCGATGTCGGCGGAGGCGGAGTCATCTGCCGTTCCCACGTCGTTCGTAGCCGTGACGTCGATCGTGTTCGTGCGCTGATGGGTCGGCGCCTCGGTACTCACCAACGAGAGGGAAGGGTCGATCGCGACGTCGATCGTGGCGGCCGCGTTCGCGGGGATCTCCCCCGTGAACTCGATGACGAACCCGGTGACGGTCCCCGACGGCGGAGCCGGAGACGCGGAGTCGGCGAACGGCACAGGCGCCTGGGCGACTCCGTCGATGTACCAGGTGATGGTTCCCGCTGTCGCTCCCGCGGGGTAGTCGATGCCGGACGGGAATCCGCCGAACACCATGTCCGCGTCGAAGAAGCCCAGATCCGAGATGGTGAGGCTGTCCACGGGACCGTTCGAGGTGTTGGTCGCCGTGAGCTCGGCGGTCGCCTCGCCCCCTGCCGCGAGCTCGGCGGGGGTGATCGTCTTGCCCGCGAGCACCCCGATCGTCAGCGGTCCGATCTCGTAGGGCGCGGTGGCGTCGTCGCTCGCCGTCGCTCCGCCCGGGGCGTTGACGGTCGAGGTGATGCTGTTGGTGACGGAGTCGCCGGTCGCGAGCGTGCTGCCGTCGTTGCGATCCGTGGCGCGTTGACCGACGGAGAACGCCGTGGACGCGGTCGCATCGGAGCCGATCGTGCCGCCCGAGTACGTCAGCCGGATGCCCCCGACGTCTGCCGGGTCGACACCGGTGGGAAGAGCCGGGGTGGCCCCTGGCGTGCCCGCCTGCCAGCTCCATGTGCCGGATCCCTCGTCGTAGACATAGGCGTCGACCTGCACGGCTGTCGCTGCCGGAGGCAGGGTCGTCGCCCCGAATCCCTGGAAGTCGACGACGCGGAACGGGTTGTCGGACGCCAGCGCCGTCGCGCCGTCGGCTGCCGTCGTCGGCTCCTGGATGACGAGCGTCTCCGCACCGATGTTCGACTGGTTCTGCGCGCCGAGCGTGATCTCCGACGTCTCGCCCGGATCGAATTGCTGGGACGCGGGCGTCCAGCTCTTGCTCGCCTCGACCCCGATGACGGTGTCGACCGTGACGACCGCATCCGCGGAGTCCGTGATCGTCGCCGGCAGGTCGCCTGGACCGTTGTCCCAGTCGGCCGATGCCGTGTTCGTGACGGTGTCGCCGTTGTGCTGCCAGTCCGCGGGCAGATCGAGGGGTGCCCGGAGCACCACGCTGAGTTTGAGGGTCCCGCCCGCTTCCAGCCCGATGCCGCCATCGACCGGCTGCTGGAAGACCACGCGGACGGTGCAGTCGTCGCTGACCTCGACGGGGACGCCGTTCTCCTCGACGCACCCCGTGGTGGTCGCGGTGAGCGGCAGGTCAGACGGCGTATAGGAGGATCCGACGAACTGGAACCCCGCGAACTCCGCGGGCAGCGTGTCGGTGAGCACGACGTTGAGACAGTCGACGTCGTCGCAGACCAGGTCGACCGTGTAGGTGAACTCATCTCCAGGGCCGAGGGTGTCCTGCGTATCCAGCCCGTCGACGCGCTTGTCGATGCGGAGCGAGGACTCGGCCGCCTGGGCTGCGAGGGGAACGACGAGGCCCGCGCCGACCAGGGCGAAGACCGCGACGAGGGAGAGGAGGAATTTCCGCAGTCGACCCTCAATGGGCTGTGACGTCGTCGACATGGTGCTCGTTTCGTGGGGAAGCCACAAGGGCAACGAAGGAGTGCAGGCCGCCGACAGGTCGATGGATCAGTGATGAGGCCGGGTCGGAGACCACGTGTTCATGTTCTGGCGAGTATAGGAGCGCGAGTCCGCGTCGTTCTAGGGGGATTCTTCAGGTCCTCACCCTGCCGGGGTGAGGACGAGAGGCCACGGAAGCCAATAGTTGCCGCACGCAACTGAGCTGTTACCATTGAGACATGGCTGTCCACGACGAGCTCGATGACATCCGTGACGCGCTGGTCCGAGTGGTCGCGGAGTGGACGCAGAGCGAGCTGCAGGTGCGGATCGCCGAGAGCGTCGACGACTCCCTCGACGCTCTCGAGGTGCGGGCCCTGTATCTGGTCGGCATGAGCGGAGGCTCCCTCGGATTCGGCCGCCTGGCCGATCGGGCGGCACTGTCACGTCCCACCACCTCGAAGCTGGTCTCGCGCATGTCGGCTCGAGGATTCTTCGACCGGATCCGATCAGGACGCACGGTCGATGTACGGCTGACGGATGCCGGCCAGGTGGCGTATGCGCGCCTCGTCGACGCCGGGCAGCAGATGGTCGGCGGAGCTCTCGCAGGGTGGTCCGTGCAGGAGATCACCCAGTTCCAGGCTCACCTCAGCCGATTCGTCGCCGCCCTCCCCGGGGCGACGCTCGCGACCACATCCCGGTCGTCCGATCTCGTCCCATCACCCCTGGAGGAAAAATGACCCGCACGTATGTCATCACCGGCGCCGCATCCGGTATCGGCGCCGCCACCGCCGAGTTGCTGCGCACGCAGGGACACTCCGTCATCGGCGTCGATCTGGCCGGAGTGGAGGTCACGGGCGACCTGTCGACGCCCGCAGGCCGCCTCGCCGCCGCGGACGCGGTGATCGCGGCTGCCGACGGAGGCATCGACGCGGTCATCGCATGCGCCGGGATTTCGGCGCCCATCGCCAAGACCATGGCCATCAACTACTTCGGCGTGACCGAGTTCCTGACTGCCCTGCTGCCGAGCCTGAGCCTGGCGGACCAGCCTCGTGCCGCGGTGGTCTCCTCGATGGCCTCGTTGCAGCCCGTCTCGGCTGATCTCGTCGATGCAGCACTGAGCGGCGACGAGAACCGCGCGCTCGAGATCGGGGACCAGCTCGCCGCCACGGCGGAGGGCGGGTTCCTGAACTACTCCTCGAGCAAGCGCGCGCTGTCGCGGTGGGTCCGCCGCGCGTCCGTCTCGGAGGAGTGGGCCGGCGCCGGCATCCCCCTGAACGCCGTCGCACCGGGAACCGTCATCACGGCGATGACCGCCGGATTGCTCGCGAGCCCTGAGGGACTGGCGCAGGTCGACGCCGCCGTGCCGATGCCGCTGAACTACCACCAGCCCGCATCCTCGATCGCCGAGCTGCTCGTGTGGCTGACGAGCCCGGCCAACACCCACATGGCGGGCCAGACCATCTACTGCGACGGCGGCGCCGATGCCGTGCTGCGCGGCGACGACATCTGGTCCTGGAACGACGCACCGCGCGACTGATCCCTGCCAGACGAGAAGGCCCGATCCGGTTCACGGATCGGGCCTTCTCGTCGTATCCATCACGCGGCGTCCCCCGCGGTTATTTTGAATGACTAAAAATAACGTGATACTGTCGGAGGGAACCGGACGGCCAGATCGTCTTTCCCTTCATCGACATCCGACAGCTCTTCGGGAAGGCACCTGGCCGCAGGACGAGCATGCCGTCCATCGGGGGCGCATCGCCCCAGGGTGGCTTCGGCGCGCCCGCGCACAGGACCGAGCGCGCCCGCATCCGACGGCGCCCGGCGAGACGAGAGGAAGCACTGATGAAGGAGACCCGAGACCGCTGGAAGCCGAACCCGGTGTTCAGTTCGATGCCGCATTCGATGGGCCGAGGCTCCCGCGAAGACATCGTCTGGGAGGCTCTCGACCGGGTCAACGGCAAGCCCGCCCCCACGATGGGAACGATGCAGGCCGCGATGGGGAACGAGGCCCAGATCCGCATCGTCCATGACACGATCCGCGCCTATCTCGACGCGCACGGTCTCGACGACACCAGCGAGCTCGGTGTCCGCGCCGGAGACGTCGCATGAGGGGGAGGGCCGGCAAGGCCGACCTGACGATGCGCATCCGCCCGACCGAGCTGTGCCGCACTCCACCCGAAACACTGAACGGGGACCAGTTCATCGCCCGACTCGGGTCCGTCGGTCTCGGCAGCACCTCCTATGTGGTCGGACGTCGCGACCCGCACGCCCCGGATTGGATCGTGCTCGACTACGCCACCGGAGCACACGAAAGGGTGTGGAGGCAGGCGGGTGAGCACGCGGATGGCGTGCTCACCTACGTACTGGTCGACGACGACTCCTCGAAGGGGTACGTCTCGGCTGCCTGACGATCGCTGCGTGACGATCACCGCCTGACGGGTCAACCGCCGAACACGACCACCGCTCCGGGCCGAGCACGCGCGGCCCGGAGCGCCACGGCGGCCAGGGCTCCGGTGGCGAGGATGCGCGTCAAGATCAGCACGTTGGACACCGTGATCATCGCGTTCTGGTCGGATACGCCGCCCGACATGACGGCGACCTCCATCAGCGAGCCCAGCACCACCGCGGCGAGCGCGATCGCCGGGATGAGCCTCCAGGGTGTCACCAGCGTGCTGCGCAGGACTCCGGCGACGATCGTCCCCGACAGCGCCAGTTCCACGAGGGCGTTCACGTAGATCGGCACGGCGGAGCTGAAGTCGAACGATGCCGTCAGCAACAGCGGACCGATGGGCAGCCAGCCCGCGAGAAGAAAGAGGGAGACGACCGCAGCCCTCGGCAACCGCGGGGTGTCGTCACGGCGCGCAGCTCCGATCCCGGCGGCGACGAGCGCGAGGCTGAAGGCGAGGGTGGCCGCTGTCGACATCCCGACGAGAGCTTCGACATCGAGGGACCCGGGAAGACTGCGGAAAGCTGCCAGCAGAGCTGAGACGACGAACAGCCCGCCGGATGCCAGCCACCAGGGCGACCACCGCGATGACACGCCCTCGACCGTCACCCCCGAGGTCTCAGATCCACTCATCGCTCACCACTTCATCGTCGGGGACAGGTCCTGCACCCACCCTGTCAGATACCGCGGGGAGCCCACGAGTCGAGCGATCGGCCCAACCGCGTGGCAACCTGGATGAGGCACCGTCCGACCCCGAGCCGAGAGCGTCACGACCTTCGATGGATATCCGCATCACGCATGTCGACCCGCAGAACACCGCGCTGCTGAACCAGTGGAACGGCATCCTCAGCGGCGGATACGCGGCCGGACGCCGGAAGGTGTGGTCTCGCAGCGATGAGGCGACGCGTCGGCAGTTCCAGAACCCGCATCCGACCCGCAGGTCAGTGCTGTTGCTCGCGGAGATCGGCGGAGTGCCGGTGGGTGCCGCAGAGGCCCACGTGCACCCCGGAGATCCGGCCGACGTCGAGATCGCCGTTCTCGATCGCTTCCGTCGCCGCGGAATCGCCCGCGCCCTGCTCCGCGCTGTCCGCGACGCAGTGCGCGGCACCGCCACACTCGTGCGCACCGAGACGTACTCCGAAGCGGGGGTCTCGTTCGCGCAGTCGGAGGGGCTGCGGGTCGGTATGCGCGAGAGCCGGCAGGTGGTCGACCTGCCTCTGCCTGCGGGAACGCTCGAAAGCCTGCCCGCTGCGCACCCGGATATCGAGGTCGTCTCGTGGGTCGGCGCGTGTCCGGACGAGCTGCTCGCCGACTGGGCGCGGCTTCGCACGCACATGTCGGACGACGTGCCGATGGGCGACCTCACCCGAACTGCAGCAGCTGCCGACGTCGCAGCGGTTCGCCGGAACGAGCAGCGCATGTCGCAGCAGGGCTATGCGCTCGTGCGGAGCGTCGCACGAATCGAGGGGAACGCCGTCGGCTACACGGAGATCCTGCTCTCCCGGCCCGACCCGACGATCGTGCTGCAGGACGACACCTTCGTCGAGGAGCGGGTGCGAGGTCGCGGCATCGGGCGGGCCCTGAAGGTCGCCAATCTACGACTGCTCATGACCCTCCCGGAGAGCTCGGCGTCACGATTCCTGCAGACCTACACGGCGCCGACGAATGCGCCGATGCTCGCCCTCAACCGATCGGTCGGCTTCACCGAGGTCGACGTCCTCACGGTTCTCGAAGGTCCGCTGGGCTGACTCCTCGCTCCCGCATGCCGGGTCGATTCTCCGCGTGGTTCCGGTGCCCTCGGTCAGGCGACGGTGTCGGCCTCGGCATCGGCATCGGCATCGGTGTCGTCGGGGAGGGACCCCATGCTCGTGGAGGACGTCGTAGAGGGGGCGAGTGAAGCGCAGGCCGCGAGTTCGAGCGCCGAGGTGCTGAGTCCGACGGCGGCGAGCGCGAGAGCGAAGCGAGGACTGGGGGTGCGTGAGGTCACGGGATGCCTTCCCTGAGGACGGGAACTTCCATCGTCGCGCCGACGACGGCGTACGGCATCCGCCGAAGGTAGGGACGATGTCGTCCTGCAGACGGATGTTTCACGACCCACGCCTCGGAACCACCTCGGACCCCCGCCCGGATGAGGGCAGGGGTCCGAGCGCTACGCAACCTACCGGCGCACCAGTTCCGCGCTCACCGGCTTCGGGATGAACATCGAGAACACCAGCGCGCCGACGAGGACGACGGCCCCGGTGATCAGCGCCGCGACATACCCGCCCGCCGGCACCTCGCTCGAGGCGAAGGAGGTCTGCGCCGCATAGATGACGACGAAGCTCAGCCCGGCGCCGAGATTGATGGCGCCGGTGTTCAGGCCGGGGAGTGAACCGGGGCGATCCTTCGGCGAGAGCACGACACCCAGACCGTTGAGCATGATGTTGCCGATTCCCGCGTAGGTGATCCCGACCGCGATCGAGAGGAGGAGCAGCACGAATCGCGATGAGGTCTCCACGTTGGCGACCATGAGTCCGAGCACGAGCACGGTTCCGCCCAGCCCGATGCGCAGCATCGTGCGGTATCCGACCGTGGCTGCGAGCCGACCGCTGAGCGGACCCATCAGGAGCCCGGCGAGGGCGTAGGGCATCAGGATCCACAGCGACACCTCCTCCGCACTCATCGAGAGGTTCATCGCGGTGTCCTGCGCGAGTGCGGGGACCACGCCGTTCATGATCGCGAAGATCCCCGACAGGGTCAGGAGCGAGGTCGCGCTCAGTGCCCAGGTAGCCCTCTGCTTCAGCTGGGGGATCGACACGAGCGGATCCGCGATCCGTCCCTCGAGCTTCCAGAAGGCGGCGAAGGATGCAACCGCGACGATGCCGAGGACGACGACGAGCAGCAGGTCCGCGCCGGCGAGCTTGCCGAGCTCGTTGAGCGCGACGAGCATCGATCCCACCGAGACGACGAGCAGCAGCGACCCCCACCAGTCCATGCGGGGACGGTCATCGGCCATGGTCTCCGGGGCGAGCAGGCGCACGGTCAGGGCGGCGACGATCGCCACACCCGCCATGGTCCAGAAGATCGACGCGAAGCCGTGGTTCGTCGCCAGATATCCGCCGAGCAGAGCGTCACCTCCGGCGATCCCTCCGTTGACGGCGGTGACGACACCGAGGAGGGTGCCGTACGCCTTCGGATCCTTCACCGCGGCTCGCAGCATGATCAGGCAGAGCGGAACGACCGGTCCCGACACGCCCTGGATCAGCCGGCCGACGAACAGCATCGGGACGTTCGTGGCCAGCGCCGCCACGACGCAGCCCACGGCCATCACCACGAGCATGCCGACGAGAACCCGTCGACGTCCGATCAGATCACCCAGGCGGGGCAGGAACAGGGTGAACAGCGCGGCAGCTGTGAAGAACACCGTCTGGGTCGCGGCGATCTCGGTGGAGGTGGCGTCGAGTTCGCGCTCCATCGTCACCAGCGCGGGGCTCAGCATGCTGGCGTTGAGCTGGAACGCGAGGCAGGCGGCGAGGAGGGCGATCATCAGCGCCACCACGTTCGTCCGGGTGCGAACAGCTTCTGTGTGGTTGGTCATTGCTCACTTCTTCGTGTCTGGTGGGGGGCTTGTCGGTGGTTGATCAGGGGCTGATCGCGTGCGTAATCCTTTACGCACGCCATATCTTTGACTGATGGTGTCGACGGCGGCACCGATGGGGGGTCGGGTCGTGGTGAAGAAGGCGTCGGTCACGCTGCACGAGGTGGCGGCAGCCGCCGGGGTGTCCATCGCGACCGTCTCGCGGGCCCTCAACGGGAAGGACCGCGTCTCCGGCCGCACCGCCGAGCACGTGGCCGAGGTCGCCGAGCGTCTCGGCTATCGCGTCAATCTCATCGGTCGCGGACTGCGGGCGGGCAGCGGTGCCACGATCGGCGTCGTGGTCCCGGTGATCAGCAACCCTTTCTACGGCGAGCTCATCCACCGCCTCGAAGACCATCTGCAGCGCCGCGGCTTCGATCTCGTCATCGCCGACTCGCACGGTGAGGTCGACCGCGAACGCGACCGCCTCCGCATGCTGGTCGAACGCCGCGTCGAGGGGATCTTCGTCGTGCCGTCCGATGCCGAGCTCTCGCACGACGCCGTCGCGGACACCGCCCGCAGAGTGCCGCTGGTGCAGCTCGACCGCCGCGTGATCGATCTGTCCGCCGACTTCGTGGGAGTGGACAACGACGCCGGCATCGATCTCGCCGTCGACCACGTCACCTCCCGCGGAGCGCGTCGGGTCGTGCTCGTCTCGGGCAACGACGTCACCTCGGTGGGCCGTGAGCGACGGGCCGCGTTCGAGGCCACGGTCCGCACCCGGTCGCTGTCCCGCGAGGACAACATCTTCGGCGAGTACCTGCTCGCCTTCGGAGAGCGGGCCGCGGAAGAGCTGCTCGCCCGCGGGCCTCTTCCCGACGCGATCATCGCCGGAGACGACCTCGTCGCGGCCGGCGCCATCGCGGCGTTGAAGCGCGCGGGCAGGAGCGTTCCCTCCGATGTGCAGGTGACGGGCTTCGACGGGACGATGCTCGCCGACGTCTGCGAACCGCGGCTGACGACCGTCGTGCAGCCGTTCGACGGGCTCGCCCAGGAGGCGACCGAGGCCCTGGTGCGACGGATGGAAGACCCCGAGGCCCCGTACGTGCTCCGTCGCCTCGCGCCGAGTCTGCGCGTGGCCGAGTCGACGACGCCCGCCGCTAAGCACTGAACCTCATGCCAGCGCGCCGACGGCGTCGGTGACCAGGTTCCAGAACTTCGGCACGTCGAGGGTGATCGCGACGTCGGTGTTCGGCTCCTTGCCGAGCATGTCGTGGAGATCGACGCAGGTCGCACCGGCTGTGAACTCGCCCGTGGTCTCGATGTCCACATGGCAGCGCTGCACGGAGGCGACGGCGCGGTCGATCGCGATGGCCACGGTGATGGGGTCGTGCAGAGGCCCCTCGGGCATGCCCTCCGCCTTCTCGTAGGTGCTGCAGAAGAACCGGAGCAGCTCGACCCCGAAGGCTGCGGTGTCGTTGCCGACCGCACCGATGCGCTGGATGACCTCTTCGGTGATGAGGGCCTGGTGGGAGATGTTGAGCCCGACCATCGTCAGCGGCAGTCCGGAGGCGAACACGACGGCTGCGGCTTCGGGGTCGGCCCAGGCATTGAACTCCGGGTACGCGCCCACGTTGCCGCGCCCGGTCGAGCCGCCCATCCAGATGATCTCCTTGATCTGCGACGTGACCTCGGGGCGCTGCTGCAGCAGGAGCGCGATGTTCGTCAGCGGACCGGTCGGGATCAGCGTGATCGGCTCCGATGAAGCGGCGAGCGTGTCGGCGAGGAAGTCGACGGCGTGGCGGGGGTCGAGCGGCACCGTGGGTTCGGGGAGCACCGGACCGCCCAGCGCGTTCTCGCCGTGGATCCACGCACCAGGGGTGAGTTCACGCGTAAGGGGCTTGTCGGCACCGGCGGCGACCGGCACGTTCGTGACCCCGGCGACCGTGAGGGCGATCCGTGCGTTGCGGGTCGTGTGCTCGAGGTAGCCGTTGCCGCCGACGGTCGTCACACCGCGCAGGTCGATGGCGTCGTTTCCGGCCGCGAGCCAGATCGCGAAGACATCGTCGTGGCCCGGATCGCAGTCGAGAAGGACGGGAGTGGTCATGGTGCTCCTTTGCAGATGTTCGTGCGTAAACGTTTACACTTTCTTGCAGGAACGTCAAGTCGGGTGCACACCGGCGTCGTTGCCTGCCCCGTCCCGCGATCCGAAAGCCGCCGCCATGATCACTCCTGTCTCTCCCTCACTCGTCGTCGTCGGCAGCGCGAACGTCGACGTCACCGCGTTCGTCGATCGCCTCCCCACCGCAGGTGAGACCGTCGCCGGCGGAAGGCTGTCCCGAGACCTGGGAGGGAAGGGCGCGAATCAGGCCGTCGCCGCCGCCAAGCTCGGCGGGAGAGTCCGCATGATCGGCGCCGTCGGGGATGACGCCGACGGGGCCTGGACCCGAGACGAGATGGATCGGGCCGGGGTGGACACCACCGACCTCCGCACCGTCGATGCCCCGACCGGAACGGCACTGATCGTCGTGGATTCCGACGCCGAGAACCAGATCGCGGTGTGCCCGGGAGCGAATGATCGGGTGAGTCTCGACGGCGTGACCTTCCGAGAGGAGGAGGCGGTGCTCATGCAACTGGAGATCGCGCTCAGCATCGTCGAAGAGGTCGCCGCAACGGCGCCCGGCTTCATCGCCGTCAACGCCGCTCCCGCCCAGCCGCTACCCGAAGCGCTGCTGAGTCGCGTCGATCTGTTCATCGTGAACGAGACCGAGCGCGAGCTCATGCCCGAGCTCGCCGAGGCCGAACTCGTCGCGGTCACCT
Source organism: Microbacterium sp. JAI119 (assembly GCF_013410135.1). Classification (NCBI taxonomy): domain Bacteria; kingdom Bacillati; phylum Actinomycetota; class Actinomycetes; order Micrococcales; family Microbacteriaceae; genus Microbacterium; species Microbacterium sp. JAI119. The sequence continues at coordinate 179,640 of NZ_JACCCK010000004.1, read as the reverse complement.
ACGGCGCGGCCGGCGCCGCCCTGTATCGCCGTGGCGAGGAGATCACCCGGGCTGACGGCATCCCCGCCGAGGCCGTGAACACGGTCGGCGCGGGGGATGCGTTCTGCGCGGCACTCGTGCTCGCGCTGCGCGCAGGGCACGCGCCTGCCGACGCTCTCGAAGCCGCGTGCGCCGTGGGGTCTGCGGCCGTGTCGCACCTCTCATCGCAGCCGCCGTTCGAGCACCTGAGTCGGTACCTGCCGGTGCGGTGACGGGAGAAGGCTCCGACGCGCTACTCCCAGACCGTGATGGTCACGTCGACGGAGTTCGCGTCGTAGCGAAGCACCTGGATCGCTGCGTACCGATCAGATTGGAGCCGGACGCACGTCGTGGGTGCCTCCAGCTGGTGGGGGTCGAGGGACGACCCGCGCGACCACCCGGTCGCCGCGGCACACGTCGCGTAGTCCGCGTTACCCGAACCCAAGACCACGGTGGAGGCGCCGTACCCCAGGACCAACCTGTCACCGCTGTAAGAAAGAGTGTCCGAGTAGACGAAGTCCGCGGCACCGAAGTTCGGGAGCGCCGAGTTCAAGTCGAGCGTGTCCCCCCGCTTGGCGAGCGTCAGAGTGGCCGTCGCACGGATGTCGTGAACGTCTTCCGGCGCGACCGTGTACGGCAACGCCGCGCGGAGCTCCCTGTTCTCATCGCGCAGTTCTGCGATCGCTTCCTGCCGGACCTCGAGTTTCGCGTTCGCGGAATCCAGTTCCTGCTCGAGTTCATCGATCTTCTGATCGCGGGCCGTGATGGTCCCATCCCGATCCACGACAGTGTTCAGCAGCGGGATCACCACCGCCGCGAAGCCGATGATCGAGGCGGCGAGCGTGATGAGCGCGGCTCGCCATCCCATCAAAGAAGTGCGGTACTCGCTGCGTTTCATGACCAGACACTAGCGGTCGATTCGCGCCGCACCACCACCGTCATCGACGACCCGAAGCATGCGGAAAGAAGAAGGCCCGGCTTCCTCGAAAGGAACCGGGCCATCTTGAACTGTGCGCGAGGGGGGACTTGAACCCCCACGTCCTTACGGACACTGGCACCTGAAGCCAGCGCGTCTACCATTCCGCCACTCGCGCGAGTGGTCTCGTTCCGAAGAACTCAACTTCCCAAAGATATCATGCGTTTTCGGGCTCGTTGCACACTCGACGGGGGTCTTCGGCGGCGTTCCCCCAGGACACCTGGCTACGATGTCCCTACCAGCCGGCATGCCAGAGGAGCCCAGTGGGACTACTTGACAGCTTTGAGAAAGGTCTCGAGCGCGCAGTGAACAGCGCGTTCGCCAAGACCTTCCGCAGCGGCATCCAGCCCGTGGAGATCGCTTCGGCGCTGCGGCGTGAAGCCGACACGAAGGCCGCTGTCGTGAGCCGCGACCGCATCATCGCGCCCAACAGCTACATCGTTCGCCTCAGCGACGACGATGCGGAGCGGATGCGCGGGCTCGGTGGCGCTCTCACCGATGAGCTGCATGCCCTCCTCACCAAGCACGCCACGTCGCAGGGGTACAGCTTCGCCGGCCCGCTCTCGATCACCCTCGAGGCCGACGAGAAGGTCGCCACCGGCACGGTGCGCGTCAGCTCCGGAACGGTCGAGGGCCGCGTCAGCTGGCAGGCCGTGGTCGACGTCGACGGCCGCCGCCACTCGATCTCGCGCGCTCGCACGGTGATCGGACGCGGTTCGGATGCCGACATCACGATCGCCGACGCCGGTTCGAGCCGCAAGCACGTCGAGATCCTGTGGGACGGCGAGCGCGCCATGATGCGCGACCTGGGATCCACCAACGGCACGAAGGTGAATGGCCAGAAGCTGCGCGAAGCCGCGCTCCCCACCGACACCACGATCACGATCGGACGCACCGACCTGGTGTTCCGCATCGTCCCCGTGGCCACCCCCTCGCGGCCGACGTCCCGAGGCGACGACGCCACCCGAGCGTTCGGAGCCCTCGGGTGAGTGAACTGATCCTCCTTCTGCTCCGCATCGGGTTCCTTCTCCTGATGTGGTTCTTCGTGTTCGGGGTGGTGTACTCGCTCCGGGCAGACCTGTTCGGAGTGCGCGTGCGCAAGCTGCCCGCCGAGGCGACCGCCGGAGCCCCCGCACAGGCGGCTGCGCCCGCGGCACCCGTCGCGAAGCCGGCTTCCGCCCGCCCCTCCACGGGCCCGGCGACGGTCGCGACAGCCAAGCGGCTCGTGATCACCTCCGGCCCGAAGGCAGGCCTGGAGCTGCCGCTCAGCGCCGACTCCCTCACGATCGGCCGCTCCAGCGAATCCGCTCTCGTGATCCGCGACGACTACACGTCCAGCCACCATGCGCGCCTGATGCTGCGCGGCGACGCCTGGGCGATCCAGGACCTCGACTCCACCAACGGCACCTTCGTCGCAGGCCAGCGCGTCTCCGGCTCGCCGGTCGCCCTCTCGCTCGGCACCCCCATCAAGGTGGGCGCCACGACCTTCGAGCTGCGAGCCTGACGCCGGCATGGTCTTCGAGGGCTCGAGCGTCGCGATCTCCCACACCGGGAAGGTCCGCTCCAACAACCAGGATTCCGGCTACTCCGGAGCGAACCTCTTCGTCGTCGCCGACGGCATGGGCGGTCACGCCGGCGGTGACGTCGCATCCAGCATCGCGATCCAGCGCCTCGAGCCGCTCGATCAGGCGTATGCGACGACGGAAGACGCACAGGCCTCGCTGCAGGCGGCGGCGACCACGGCCGCGGGCGACCTCATCCGTGCCGCGAAGGACCGTCCAGAGCTGGCGGGTCTCGGCACCACCCTCAGCGCGATCATCATGGTCGACGAGTACGCGGTCATCGGCCACATCGGCGACTCGCGCATCTACCTCTATCGCGACGATGCCCTGACGCAGATCACCGCCGACCACACGTTCGTGCAGCGTCTGGTCGACTCGGGCCGCATCACCCCGGAGGAGGCGCGCTACCACCCGCGCCGATCCGTGCTGATGCGTGTGCTCAGCGACATGGACTCCGACCCCGAGCTCGACATGTTCGTCATGCACACGCAGCCCGGCGACCGCTGGCTGCTCTGCTCCGACGGACTCTCCGGCGTGGTCGACGAGCCGCACATCCTCAAGGCCATGCAGCTCGGTCTCGCCCCCGGACGTACGGCCGACATCCTGCTCAAGCAGGCACTCGACGGCGGCGCGCCCGACAACGTCACGATGGTCCTGGTCGACGTCGGCGGACAGCACCCGATCCATTCGGGAACCCCCACGATCGTCGGCTCAGCGTCGAACCCCGACGGCGTGTACGTTCCTCCCGTGCGGGCTCCCCGCGGCAACTGGCTGCACCCGGTGCGACAGGCCGCGAACGAGCCCAGCCACTTCGAGCCGGCGCCCGAGTACCTCGAGGAGCTCATCGAAGAGGACCGTCGTCGCGCCAAGCGCCGGCGCCTCGGGTGGATCGCCGGCGCTCTCGTGGTGATCGTGATGCTCGGCGTCGCGGCCTTCGCTGCCTACAGCTGGACCCAGACCCGGTACTTCATCGGCGCCGATGAGGACAGCGTCGTGATCTTCCAGGGCGTGCAGCAGAACATCGGTCCGATCACGCTGTCCACCCCGATCCAGGACACCGACATCCTCCTCGCGAACCTACCTCCGTATCAGCGGGCATCGGTCGAGCGCACGATCACCGCGCGCTCGCTGTCCGACGCGATGGCGATCGTGGACCGGCTCAAGGCGGGTGCCGACGCGAACACGATCGAGCAGACGCCGCTGCCCACGCCCATGCCGACCCCTGTCGAGACTCCGGCCGGGGGTGACGGATGACCACCGACGTCACAGCCGACACCAGCGTCATCAAGGCCCTCAAGCGCATCCGCATGCCCCAGAGCCAGCGCAACCGCGAGTTCTGGCTGCTGCTCTTCGCGTGTGCGATCAGCGGTGCCGCGCTCACGCTCGTCCAGCTGGGCGCGCTCGGGGTGATCGACCCGATGATCCTGGCGATCGGCGGTGGCCTCGCCGCCCTCGCGTTCGCGCTGCACATCGTGTTGCGCTTCGTGGCATCCGACGCCGACCCGTTCGTCGTACCGATCGCGACCCTGCTCACCGGACTCGGCATCGCGATGATCTACCGCATCGACATCGCCTTCAAGAACACCGGCTGGAACGCCTACTCGACCAAGCAGCTCGCGTGGACCGCCATCTCGCTGGCCGGTGCGATCGTGGTCGTGATCCTGCTGCGCAACTACCGGATCCTCTTCCGATACACCTACATCTTCGGACTCGCCGGAATCCTGCTCCTGCTGCTGCCCTTCGTCCCCGGGCTGCGCATCCCCGACGCGAACGCTGCGGTGTGGGTGTCGCTCGGCGGCGCCTTCGCCTTCCAGCCGGGCGAGCTCGCCAAGATCTGCCTGGCCATCTTCTTCGCGGGATACCTCGTGCGCACCCGTGAGAGCCTGACGTCGGTCGGCAAGCGGGTCCTTGGCATCACCTGGCCACGCATGCGCGAGCTCGGACCCGTGCTGGTCGTCTGGCTGATCTCGCTCGGGATCATCGTCTTCCAGCGCGACCTCGGAACCGGAACCCTGATCTTCGGGATGTTCGTCGCGATGCTCTACGTCGCGACGGGGAAGACCAGCTGGGTGCTCATCGGCCTGACCCTCGTGGTCGCCGGCGTCGCGCTCGCGACGCAGATCCTCAGCTACGTGCAGGGTCGCTTCATCAACTGGCTCTTCCTCTTCGACGCCAACCAGGTCGACCCGGACGGCGCCGGGTACCAGCCCATGCAAGGGCTCTTCGGCCTCGCCCGCGGCGGTCTGATGGGCACGGGTTGGGGCCAGGGACGCCCCGAGGTCACTCCGCTGGCCCACAGCGACTACATCATCACGAGCCTCGGCGAAGAACTCGGGCTGATCGGACTGTTCGCGATCCTCTGCCTCTACATGGTGTTCGTCAGCCGCGGCATGCGCATCGGCCTCGCCGGTCAGGACGACTTCGGCAAGCTGCTCGCGACGGGTCTCTCGTTCACGATCGCCCTGCAGGTGTTCATCATGGTCGGGGGTGTCACGCGCCTCATCCCGCTGACCGGCCTGACCACGCCGTTCCTCGCGGCGGGTGGATCCTCCCTCGTGGCCAACTGGCTCATCGTGGCTCTGCTGCTGCGCATCTCCGACGGTGTGCGGCGCCAACCCCGGGTGGTGATCGGCTGACATGACGAAGGAACTCCGCCGCCTCAGCATCATCATGCTGTTCATGTTCATCGCGCTGTTCGCCGCGACCAGTTGGATCCAGGTCGTCGAAGCGGATGCGCTGGCCCAGAACAGCAACAACAAGCGCACCCGGCTCGACAGCTATGAGATCCAGCGCGGATCGATCATCGTCGACGGCGTCGCGATCGCGAGCTCGGTGCCGAGTGATGACCGCTACCAGTTCCAGCGCACCTACGCGGATGCTCCCATCTGGGAGCCGGTAACGGGATACTTCAACCCGGCTCTGGGCTCGAGCACGGGCATCGAGAAGGCCATGAACGCCGAGCTATCCGGCACGGGGTCGAATGCCTTCCTCGGCGAGGTCGAGCGCATCCTCTCAGGCCAACCGCAGCGCGGGTACAGCGTCGAGCTCTCACTGAACACCGCGGCGCAGCGAGCGGCCTACGAGGCCCTCGGCGGCCTCAAGGGTGCTGTCGTGGCGATGGATCCGAAGACCGGACGGATCCTGGCCATGGTCTCCACGCCCGGCTTCGACACGAACCTGATGGCCACGCACGATGCCGATGCCGCGAACGCCACCTACGACCAGCTCGTCGCCGACGCCAACAAGCCGCTGTCCAACCGCGCCATCGCCGGCGACCTGAATCCTCCCGGTTCCACGTTCAAGGTCGTGGTCGCCGCTGCGGCCTATGCGAGCGGCAAGTGGACCCCGGAGTCGACGCTGCCCAACCCGGCCGTCTACACCCTTCCCGGGTCGTCCAACCGCGTCTCCAACGCGTGGGGCGGCACCTGCGGCCCCGGAGAGACCGTCACGATCGCCGAGGCGATCCGCCTCAGCTGCAACATCCCCATGGCCGAGCTCGCGGTCGAACTCGGCGACGACGCGATCCGCGAGATGGCCGACAAGCTCGGGTTCAATCGATCGTTCGACACGCCCCTGACGTCGACACCCTCCAGCTACCCGCGGGCCCTCGACGACGCACAGACCGCTCTGACCGGTTTCGGCCAGGGAAAGGTCACCGCCACTCCGCTGCAGATGGCCATGGTCTCCGCCGGACTCGCGAACGACGGTGTCGTGATGAATCCGCGGATGGTCGACGCCGTGATCGGCAACGACCTCTCGGTCATCAAGGCGTTCCAGGACAGCGAGTTCGGACGTGCGATGGAGGCCGATGTGGCGAACGACGTGACCGCCGCGATGGTCGCGAGCGTCGCAACGGGAGCGGCCCAGGGTGCAAGAATAGACGGGATCGACGTGGCCGGTAAGACGGGCACCGCAGAGAACGGAAACAGGCCGCATACGTTGTGGTTCACCGGCTTCGCGCCGGCGAACGATCCAGCGGTCGCAGTAGCGGTCGTCGTCGAAGACGGCGGCGGACAGGGACAATCAGGCAGCGGCGACACCATCGCCGCTCCGATTGCGAAGAAGGTCATAGAGGCGGTGCTGGGCAGATGAGGCCGACGCAGGGTGTGTCGTTCGGTGGTCGTTACGAGCTGCAGTCGCGTATCGCGATCGGTGGCATGGGCGAGGTGTGGGAAGCGACGGATCACGTCATCGGACGTACCGTCGCGATCAAGATCCTCAAGGACGAGTACATGGGGGACCCCGGGTTCCTCGAGCGCTTCCGAGCCGAGGCTCGGCACGCCGCACTCGTCAACCATGAGGGCATCGCCAGTGTCTTCGACTATGGCGAGGAGAACGGCAGCGCCTACCTCGTCATGGAGCTGGTGCCCGGCGAGGCTCTCTCGACCGTGCTCGAGCGCGATGGAGCACTCAGCGCCGACAAGACCCTCGACATCGTCGCCCAGACCGCGTCCGCTCTGCAGGCCGCTCACGCGGCGGGTCTCGTGCACCGCGACATCAAGCCGGGAAACCTGCTGATCACGCCCGACGGCCGCGTCAAGATCACCGATTTCGGCATCGCCCGTATCGCCGACCAGGTACCGCTCACCGCGACCGGCCAGGTCATGGGCACGGTGCAGTACCTGTCGCCCGAGCAGGCGTCCGGTCACCCGGCCTCCCCCGCCACCGACACCTACTCGCTCGGCATCGTCGCCTACGAATGCCTGGCGGGCAAGCGTCCGTTCACGGGTGAGTCGCAGGTGGCCATCGCCATGGCGCAGATCAACGAGCAGCCCCCGCCGCTGCCCCCGACCGTGCCGATCCCCGTCCAGAACCTCGTCATGGCCATGATCGCCAAGAAGCCCAGCGATCGCCCCTCGTCTTCTGCGACGGTGGCGCGCGCGGCTCAGGCTCTTCGCCGAGGCGACCTCAACTCCGCGGCCATCGCCGTGCCCGCGATCGCGACCGGCGGCATCGCAGGCGGAGACGACGCGACACGGATCCTGACGGCATCGGGAGACGACGGCACCACGCGCATCCTTCCCACCACGGCTCAGCTTCCCACCGAGGCTGCAGCCGAGGAGGAGAAGGAGAAGAAGAAGCGCAGCCCCTGGACCTGGCCGCTGATCGCTCTGATCGCTCTGCTGGTGATCGTGCTCGGCGGCACGTTGTGGGCGATGCTGGCGAACCAGGGCGGCGATGCCGATCCCACGGGTTCGCCGAGCAACACGCCGCCCCAGACCCAGACGCAGACGACACCGCCGCCGACCACTCCGACGCCGGAAGTGACCCGTGTGGACGTGACAGCCCTGAACCTGAACGGCATGGACTGCGGCGCCGCCACCTCCACTCTCAAGGAGGCGGGCTTCAACAGCGAGATCACCTGTGTCGACGGCGATCCTGCGCCGACCGATGCGGACGTCGGCAAGGTCTACCGCGTCGCACCGACCGGCAACGTCGAGACGACGCAGGCCATGACTCTCACGGTCTACGCGGCTCGTGCGGGCATCCCGACGCCGACCGACGCGCCGACGATCACCGGAAACCCAGTCGCGGGTTCGACGGTGACCATCTCCTGGGGAACCGGATTCACGTGCCCGAGCGGAACGACGCTTTCCGGCTACGTCGTGTCGGTGCAGAACGGCAGCTTCGTCTCCGGTGGGCCGAACTTCCAGCCGACGCAGCGCAACACGCAGGTGAAGATCGCCGACGCCGAGGGGCAGCAGCTCATCGTCACATACCAGGGCATGTGCTCCGGTGGCGATCAGCGCACTTCCGCGGCATCGCCCCCGCTCTCGGTGACGATCACGGCGGCCCCCGGCGACGGGGACACCGACACCGACGGGTAACCTGTAGTTCAGTTCAGCAAGCGTAGTTTTCCAGGGGGTCATCCGTGTCCACAGAGCCACGAATCGTCGCGGGCCGGTACCGCGTCGACGAGCTCATCGGGCATGGCGGTATGGCGAAGGTCTACCGCGGGTACGATCTGACGCTCGGTCGAGACGTCGCGATCAAGATCCTCGACGCCGATCTGGCACGGGACACCACGTTCCGCAATCGATTCCGGCTCGAGGCCCAGGCCGCGTCACGGATGTCTCACCCTTCGATCGTCCGCGTGTTCGATGCCGGCGACCCCTCGACGAGCGACATCGGTTCCGACGAGCCGCCCTATATCGTGATGGAGCTCGTCAAGGGCACCCTCCTCAAGGACATCATCGCGGCGGGACCGGTGCCGGCGGCCGACGCCGTGCGCTATGTCGACGGCATCCTCGAGGCGCTCGACTACTCGCACCGCGCAGGCGTGGTGCACCGCGACATCAAGCCGGGCAACGTGATGGTGACCGACAAGGGTCAGGTCAAGGTGATGGACTTCGGCATCGCCCGTGCCGTCTCCGACTCGTCCTCCACGGTGGCCGAGACGACCCAGATCATCGGCACCGCCGCCTACTTCTCGCCGGAACAGGCCAAGGGCGAACCCGTCGATGCGCGAGCCGACCTCTACTCCACGGGTGTCGTCCTGTACGAGCTGCTCACCGGACGCCAGCCGTTCCGTGGCGAGTCGCCGGTGGCTGTCGCCTACCAGCATGTGAGTGAGACACCGGTCCCTCCGACAGAGGTCAACGAGGACGCTCCTCCAACGCTCGACCCGATCGTGCTGCGCGCACTCGCGAAGGATCCCTACCAGCGGTATCCGGACGCCGCTCACTTCCGCGCCGCCCTGGATTCCGCCATGACCGGCAATGCCCCGACGCGCAAGGAACTGGGAGCACTGACCAGCGAGCTGTACGGCGCGAGCCCGCGGCAGGCGCAGGAGACCGCGCGGTCGCTGCGGCAGTTGAGTGCGGACACCACCATGACCCGAACCCAGTCCGGACCACCGGTCGCCTGGATCTGGGCCGGAGTGGCACTGCTCGCGGTGCTGCTGGCATCGGTGCTGTTCTGGGTCGTCACGATCAGCATGCGCCCTCCCGAGGTGTCGAGCACGTCGCGAACGATCCCGAACCTCGTCAACGTGTCATCCGAGCGCGCACAGGACGACCTCGCGAACCTCGACCTCTCGTCGAAGATCGTGATCGAGACGAGCTCCGAGGTCTCCGAGGGAAACGTGATCCGCACCGACCCCGAGGCGGGGGTGTCGGTCGAGGAGGGCTCCACGGTCACGCTGTACGTCTCCAAGGGCGAGGAGACGGTCGTGATGCCCAAGATCGAGGGCATGGCACTCGACGACGCCACGAACGCGCTGAAGGCGGCCGGGCTCGAACTCGGAACGGTCATCCAACGCAACGACAAGGCGTTGGCCGCGAACACGGTCATCTCCGCCAGTGAGAAGGCCGACGCCGAGCTCGATCCGGGTACCGTCGTCAACCTGGTCGTGGCCAGCGGCACGGTGACGCTCACCGACCTCGCCGGCTGGACCGTCGACGCCGCCACGGCCAACCTCACCGATCTCGGCCTGGTGGCCGTGCCGACGGAGACGGCCGAGTGCCCGGCCACGGAGCCGCCGACCGTGCACTCCATGTCGGTCGCACCCGGTGACGTCCCGGTCGGCTCGTCCGTCCAGATCTTCTTCTGCACCGGTTGACGCGCAGGTCCCGGTGAGCCGGACCGTACCTTCAGCGTGACAGGGGGTGCAGCGTCTCGGCGCGCGCGACCGCTCCGTCGTCGCCGCACAGTTCCAGCCAGTTCGCCAGGAGTCGGTAGCCTCCCTCTGTGAGCACGCTCTCCGGGTGGAACTGCACGCCCCACACCGGCAGGTCGCGGTGGGCCAGCGCCATGACCGTCCCCTCCTCTGTCCAGGCCGTCACCATGACCTCGGGTGGCAGGTCGGAGGCCGCGAGCGCGAGCGAGTGATACCGCCCTGCATCGAACGGCGAGGGGATTCCTGCGAACAGGGGAGAAGCGTCGTGCGTGACCGACGAGACCATCCCGTGCATGAGTTCGGGCGCCGCGGTGACGGGAGTCCCGAAGGCCTCTCCGATCGCCTGGTGTCCGAGACACACACCGAGCGTCGGCACCCGCAGCCGCGTGGCGACGCGCACGGCATCGATCGACGCTCCAGCATCGGCAGGTGCACCTGGGCCCGGAGAGAGCATCACCGCGTCGTACGCCGGCACCAGCTTCTCGAGTCGGGCGGCATCCGTCGCATCCGCTTCGATCATGTCGGCGTCTGCGCCGAGCTCCTGCAGGTATCCGACCAGGGTGTGCACGAAGCTGTCGTGGTTGTCGACCACGAGCACTCGCGTCATTCGACGTCGACCTCGCCGGGGGCGATGATCGGGCTCACCCAGGGGAACACGTACCAGAACAGTCCGTAGAGCACGGCGGCGATGACGATCACGAGGATGAGGACCCGCAGCCACCACGGGCCGGGCAGCAGGCGCCAGAGGGCGGCGTACATCAGGCTTCTCCCTTTCGGATGTCCATGATCACACCGAGGGTGCGGCCGGCGGAGGCGGCGGATCGGTCAGAGCGGTCGGCGGACCCTCGGCGCGTGGCTGGAAGCTCTCGAACACCCCGTAGGCGACGATGCGCTCGGCCAAGGAGTACAGCGGAGAGCAGGCCGTGAGCGTGATGTACTGCTCCCCGGTCTGCTGCTCGGGCATCTGCGGCACGTCGGCGAGCACATCGGTCTGGCTGGGCTTCACGTACTCGAGCGTGCGGAACCGGTAGGTGTACCAGCCGTCAGGTGTCTCCACGACGATCGCGTCGTTCAACTGCAGCTTGTCGAGCTGGTTGAACGGCTTTCCCCACGTGGTCCGATGCCCGGCCAGCGAGAAGTTGCCGACCTCGCCCGGCATCTTCGAGTTGGTGTAGACCCCGATCCCCTGCTGGTCGAGCGTGCGGGCACGGCTCGTCCCGCCGAAGATCCCGAAGTTGTAGTCCGCGCCGAAACGCGGGATGTGCATCTGTCCGAACCACTGCGCATCGGCCGGGGCCGCGGGCACGGGGGGCACGTATGCCGTGGTTCCGTCGTCTTCCTCGACGACGGGCGGGAGCGCCGGGGGCTCGGCCTGTGCCAGCGCCTGAGACACGGCTGCACCCTCGTCGTTCTTCTGGGCGCTGATGATGATGTCGCCGATCCACATCTGCCACGCGACGAAGAGCAGGACGATCACGCCGGCGGTGAGGAGCAGCTCTCCGAGCACGCTCGCGAACGTCGCGCGCGAGCGCGGCCGCTGTCGCCGCGGACGCCGCCCCCCAGGCACGACGGATGCAGTCATGCGGTGATCATATCCGGGAACGCTGAGCGCGCGCCGTGGCCTCTCCGTCTGCGGCGGCATCCTGGCCTCGGCGGAGGACAGGTCTCATGGGTACAATGACGGAATGGCACGTGACCGCAAGACTGAAGAACCCGCCGTCGAGCGCGCCGAAGGCGACGCCGCTCCCAACGCCGTGTGGTTCAAGCCGGTGATGATCGGCTTCATGCTCCTGGGGCTCGTGTGGATCCTTGTCTTCTACATCTCCGGCATGCAGTACCCGATCCCGGGGCTGTCGAACTGGAACCTGGCGATCGGCCTCGGCATCGCGCTGATCGGCTTCCTGATGACCACTCGCTGGCGCTGACGCCTCCACTTCTTCCAGAAAGGCCCCCTCGCATCGCGAGGGGGCCTTTCTCATACCCATCCCGGATTCCACTCCGCTCCGGTGTACAGCGGCAACGCCACCGAAGGTCGTAGGCGGGTTCCCGGAGTGAGCATCGGGAGGGACCCGCGAAGCGGGAGGGAGCCCGTTCTGCGAACGAAGGGAATCCGCCTACGACCGTCCCCCGGAGATGCCCGCCCACAAGTCCACCCAGAGCGAAAGTTATCCACAGGTCCATCCACAGCCTGGGGAGAATTACACCGGTGTTATTCACAGGGGTTAACAACCCTGTTAACAACTCGGGATCAGGACAAAAGGATGAGCGGCGGCACGAAGGCGACGACGACGATCAACAGGACGACCAGCGCGGACAGCAGAACGATCTGCAGGGTTCGCTGGTCTCGGCGCTTCGTCTTGACATAGATGAAGGCCACCAGCGCGCCGATGACGACTCCGCCGAGGTGCGCCTGCCAGGAGATCCGTCCACCCCCGAAGACCAGCCCGTAGACGAAGTTGATGCCGAGGATGACGAGAAGCCCGGTGACATTGGCGCCGAGGTGCCGGCCGACGATGAGCAGAGCGGCCATCATGCCGAAGATCGCTCCCGAGGCCCCGACCGTGGAGGTCAGCGGGGCGAGCACCGCCACCATGACCGAGCCGCCAAGACCGCTGATGAGGTAGAGGGCGAGGAACCGGACGCGGCCGAGCATGGGCTCGAGGCTCTGTCCGAGCATCCACAACGCGAGCATGTTGAGGGCGAGGTGGATGAAGCTGCCGTGGGCGAAGACGGCGGTGAGCAGTCGCCAGGGCTCGAATGGCAGCGGCGAGAGGTTCGGGTACAGATACGGGGCCGCGAAGAGCATCTGCCCGGTGATCTGCTCGCCGATGCCGGGGATCAGCTGAACCAGTCCGATGAACGACGTGACGGCGAGGAGAGCGTAGGTGACGACCGGCTTGCCGCTGCGGGCCATCGCCATGGTCGCGCCGCTGCCGCCCCAGCGCCGAGCCGCCTTCTTCTGAGCGGGGGTGCGGTTCTTCTTGTCCGCGTTCATGCACTCGGGACAGATGACGCCGACAGCCGCCTGCGTCTGGCACTCGGGGCAGATGGTGCGCATGCACCGCTGGCAGAGCACGAAGCTCTGCCGATCCGGATGGCGGTAACAGAAGTTGTCGCGATTGCTCGTGAGCTCTGGCGTGGTCATCCGGATCGGCCGCAGCTGTCGTCAGGCCGCGACGATGTCGATCGACTGCAGCACGACAGGCTCGACCGGACGGTCGCCCGGGCCGGTCTGCACGGCGCCGATCGCGTCGACGACTGCGCGGGAAGCGTCATCGGCGACCTCGCCGAAGATCGTGTGCTTGCCCTGCAGCCACGGGGTGGGGTCCGTCGTGATGAAGAACTGCGAACCGTTGGTGCCCTCGGGCTTGCCGGTGATGGCGTTGCGACGCAGGCCGGCGTTGGCCATCGCGAGGATGTACGGCTTGTTGAAGTCGAGCTCCATGTTGATCTCATCGTCGAAGTTGTAGCCGGGGCCGCCGACGCCCTGTCCGAGCGGGTCGCCGCCCTGGATCATGAAGTTCGGGATGATGCGGTGGAAGATGACGTCCTTGTAGAGGGGTCCGTCGCCGGGCTTGCCGGTGGCGGGGTCGGTCCACTCCTGGGTGCCGTCGGCGAGGCCGACGAAGTTCTTGACCGTCTTCGGTGCGTGATCGCCGAAGAGGTTGATGACGATGTCACCGTGGTTGGTGTGCAGGGTTGCGACATGAGAAGCGTGAGCCATGCCTTCATTCTCGCAGAGCTTCCGGTGAGTTGGCCGAGGCCTGTACCCCTGATCAGGCGAAGAAGCAAGGGTCGGGCGATTCCCTCCCGGCTTCCAGCCTGTCGTGGCAAGATGGGGAACCCGTACTCCAATGGACAGGAGAGCATCGTGAGCCTCAGCCGCAAGCGGAAGAAGGAACTGCGTCGTCTTCAGAAGGAAGCGAACCAGCTCTGGGAGAACCAGCAGGTGCTCGTCGGTCACGCCGCCGATGTCGCCCGGGAGGCCGGACGTCAGCTCGGCAGCCTCAATCGTGAGCAGGTCGTCCCGGTCATCCAGGACACGTACAACCGTCGCGTCGCCCCGGTCGTCGACCGTGGCGTCAAGATCGGCAAGCACGTCGTCGACGACAAGGTCGTCCCGATCGTGGGCGGAGTCGTCGGTTCCGCCCTCACCGCGTGGGATGTCGCCAACGCGAAGCGTCACGGTGTGGCCGTCCCGGCACCCCGCGGTGCTTTCGGGAAGAAGCAGAAGTCGGGCCCGGGTCTCGGCTCCGTCATCGCTATCGTCCTCGGCGCGGCCGCGGCCGTCGGCGTTCTCTACGCCGCTTGGCAGGCACTGCGCGCCGACGACGAGCTCTGGGTCGCGGACGACCCGCTCGCCGCACCCGACGCGTGACCCCGTCCGATATCGCCTCCGTCGCCCCGGGTGACGGAGGCGATCGGCATGCGCGGGTGCGTGAAGCGGCCGCAGCCCGCGGTCTCGAGATCGAGATCCGTGAGCGCCCGGCGGCAGGCAGCCTGTTCGAGGCAGCCGAGCTCCTCGGCATCCCGCCGTCGGGCATCGTCAAGACACTCGTCGTGAAGCGCTCCGACGACACGTTCCTGTTCGCGCTGATACCGGGCGGACGCTCGATCTCCTGGCCGAAGCTCCGCGCCCTGGTCGGAGTGAACAAGCTTCGGCTTCCGGAAGCGGAGTTGGCTCTCGCGGCGACAGGCTACGAGCGCGGCACCATCGTCCCGATCGGCAGCACCACCGACTGGCCGATCTACGCCGACGAGTCCATCGTCGGTCAGCGCATCGCCATGGGTGCGGGGGCCCACGGATACAGTCTGTTCGTCGACGCAGACGACCTGATCGCCGCCTACGGGGCGACCGTCGCAGACATCTCCGTTCCCGAAGAGCGTTGACCCCGGCCGGGACTCGGTCGGTTCAGAGGATCCCGGCCATCCGCATGGCGATGTCGACCAGCCGCACCCGCTGCAGCTCGGCCACCGCCTTCATCGGAAACCACTCGGCCATGTCGGTCGAACCGCCGGTCTCGAATCGCAGCTTGCCACCGGTGACCTCGGCTCGGTAGACGATGCGCAGCGTGTGCAGCGGTTCTGCTGCCTTCTGCACTCGACGACCCGCGGGAATCACACGGGAATGGATGCCGAGGAGCTCGCCGACCTTGACCGTGTAGCCGGTCTCCTCGCGGAGCTCTCGACGTACGGCGTCTTCCGGAGATTCACCCGGCTCGAGCCCACCCCCGGGCATCGTCCACGCGACGCGACGACCCTCCGTCCAGCGCGCCAACAGCAGCCGTCCGTCGTCATCGGTGACGACCGCGTACGCCGCGACACGCAGGTCCATGGACACACCCTATCCGTCAGCGAAGGGGGTCGATGACCGTGCGTCACTCTCCGGAAACCGACGGTCCGCTCCGATCGATCAGGAATCGAGAAGCGCTCTGTCCTCCGGCCTCCGTAATGTGATCTCCACAACGGACAGCACCAGGAGAGGACCGATCATGGCCGAGAAAGAGAAGAACTTCAGCGCCGAGGAACGCGAGGCCATGCAGGCTACCGCGAAGGAAGCGCGCACGCGCCGCTCCAGGGCGAAGAAGTCCCCGGAGGAGCTCCGCGCCGCGGGGGAGGCCGACATCAAGGAGGCGATCGAGAAGCTCACACCCGAAGACCAGGCCCTGGCGAAGAAGCTGCATGACCTGGTCTCCGAGGTCGCCCCCGACCTGGTCCCCCGCACCTACTACGGGATGCCGGCGTGGGGTCGCGACGGCAAGGTGCTCTGCTTCTTCCAGCCGGCCAGCAAGTTCAAGGTCCGCTACGGAACGTTCGGGTTCGAACCGATCTCGAACCTCGACGACGGAACCGTGTGGCCGACCGCCTATGCCGTGACCGACCTCACGAAGGCCGACCTCGAGTTCCTGGGCGAACGCATCCGACTGGCGATCAGCTGACGACACCCTGCTGCCCCGAGGCCGCTCGGGCAGTACCGTTGAGCCGTGAGCACTCTGCCCTTCCCCGCATCCGTGTACGCTGCCCGCCTCGCCGACGCCGCAACGCTCGCGGCTGAAGCGGGAATCGATGCCGTCATCGTGGGTCCCGGACCCGACCTGCAGTACCTGCTGGGCGTGGAGGGCGACACCATCGAGCGGCTCACCGCACTCGTTCTCGGTCCCGGAGTCACGCCCACGGTGGTGGTGCCGCGGATGGAACTCGCCAAGCTGCGAACCACGGCCGCCGGTGAGCTCGGCCTCCGCGTCGCGGACTGGGTGGACGGAGAGGATCCCTACGCGCTGGTCGGCGAGGCAGCGGGTGCGGTGGCACGCGTCGGTGTGTCCGACGCCCTCCCCGCCCTGCACGTCATCCCGATCGGTGAGCGCCTGGGTGTGCGCCTCGAGCTCGCCACACCGGTGCTGCGCGAGAGCCGCATGATCAAGGATGCCGAGGAGATCAGAGAGCTGCGCCATGCCGGAGACGCCATCGACGCGGTGCACCGGCGCGTGCCTGAGTGGCTTCGTGCCGGACGCACCGAACGCGAGGTGGCTGCCGACATCGCCGAGGCGATCGTCGCCGAAGGGCACCGCACGGTGGAGTTCGTGATCGTCGGATCGGGCCCGAATGGTGCGGACCCTCACCACGAGGTCTCGGACCGCGTGATCGAAGAAGGCGACGTGGTCGTGGTCGACATCGGTGGGGCTGTCCCGAGCGGCTACAACTCCGATAGCACCAGGACATACGTGGTCGGAACCCCCGACCCCGCCGCAGCTGAGCGCATCGGAGTGCTGGTGCGCGCGCAGCAGGCTGCGGTCGATGCCGTGCGCCCCGGAGCCACCGCCTCCGAAGTGGATGCCGCAGCGCGAACCGTTCTCGACGAGGCGGGCCTCGGGGAGGCGTTCCTGCACCGCACCGGCCACGGAATCGGAGTCTCGGTGCACGAAGAGCCGTACATCGCCCCTGGCAACGGTCTGGTGCTCCGCGAGGGCATGGCCTTCAGCATCGAACCTGGTATCTACTTCGCCGGCGAATGGGGTGCCCGCATCGAGGACATCGTCGTCGTGACGGCCGAGGGTGGCCAGCGACTGAACGTCGCACCGCACGGACTGACTTCGGTCGGCTCCGACTGAGACGCACCCGGATATGCAGCGCCGTCGCAAGGTATCGTCCGCCAATGCGTCGCCGGCGACCCGCGCGCGCTACGCCCGACGTCGACAGAATCGCCTCGCGCGCGTGGACAACGACCTCACCGATGAGCAGTGGTACGCCCTGATGGACGCCTGGGGCGGGTGCGCGTACTGCGGGGGAGACGGCGCCGCTCTGCAGCGCGACTGCATCCAACCCGTGTCCCGCGGCGGCCGCTACACGCTCGAGAACGTGGTTCCGGCGTGCGCCTCCTGCAATGCGAGCAAGCACAATGACGAGGTCACGGGCTGGCTGCGCCGCAAGAAGCTCGACGAAAGGACATTCCTCGTGCGGCACGCCACGATCCTCCGGGGGCTTCGACCCGCCGAATGAAGCCGGTGTGCGCACTCGCTACTCTCGACTCATGACGACGATCGCTGCGATCACTGCCGAGGACCGCCCCGAATGGGAGGTGCTCTGGAAGGGGTACCTGTCCTTCTATGAGACCGACCTCGATGACGCGACCACGGCGGCGACCTTCAGGAGACTCGTCGACCGCGGATCGGGGATCCGTGGTGCGATCGCCCGCGATGACAACGGCGTCGCGGTCGGCATCGTCCACTGGCTGACGCACGCCGGCACCTGGACGATCACGGACTACTGCTATCTGGAAGATCTCTTCGTCGCGCCAGACGTGCGCGGCGGTGGTGTCGGCAGGGCGCTGATCACTCACGTGCGCGCATGGGCGGAGCAGCACGGGTCGTCCAAGCTCTACTGGCTCACGGCGGAGTCGAACACCACGGCGCGGGGCCTCTACGATCGTGTCGCGTCGCGGTCGGGCATGATCCACTACGAGATCGATCTCGACTGAAACGGTGACCGAAGGAAAGAAGCCCCCGGCAGGTGCCAGGGGCTTCTTCATCCTGTGGAGCCTAGGAGCATCGTATCCCTCGTCATTCTCCCGCGTAATCTCGCGGTTTGAGGGGTACAGGACCGTGAAAGTGTAACGAAAAGTGTAACGAGTTCGTCGGTTCACAGAGTCGCGATGTCGTCTGGAGCGATGTCGTCGTCATCGCCCCCCGCGTGCGTTCTATCGACAAAAATGGGTCGATCACCGGTTCGTGACAAAGTCGTTACATTCAATGTTGATATTCCCTGTGTTCCCGTAAATCGCGGGACGAAATACACAGGGAGTAGTCATCATGGCAACTTTTATCGTCAGTTCGGACTCATTCAGCGGTCACGTTTTCGCATCGCAGGTCGGCGTCAAGGCGGAGGATTTGCGCGCACGCACGGACGGTGACGGCGCAAACAAGTTGACGGACGGCAAGGCACAGTGGCGTACCGGTCTGTCGGGGTTGATTCTCGACGAGCAGGGCAACGTCATTCGTGAGGATCAGGGCATCACGGTCGCGATTCTCAGCAAGGTCGACATTCTCCGCAACGTCGATTACAAGCTCGTGGGCACTATTCGCGTCACTCCGTACGTGACGAACAACAACCGTCAGGGTCTTTCGATCATCGCGGATTCCGTCGTGCCGGTGAAGGGCAACGAACAGAAGTAATCGTCATGGGCGGGGGTGGTTGCGTTTCTCGAGGCGTAGTCATCCCCGTTCGCGGTTTCACGGACACAGGGAGCATGAAATGAGATTCATTGACGCAGTGGCGTTGGTATTCAGTCGATCACGTCGCATCGCACACGGTGCATGGGAGTCATGGGCGCGGGAGCAGGTGCAGCGTCACGGCGAAGCACAGCACGGCGATCAGCAGGACGCAGCGCACAAGGGTTTGGGGTTACAAGCAAGCGACGAAGTCGCAACGGCGCAGGGTCACGGCGAAGCACAGCAGGCGCGGACCAGCGCAGAAGCATCGCCATGGGATTTGAACGCGGACTGGCGGGCATTCAAGGACGCGGGGGGAGGTGAACGAGCATGAGACGTTGGTTCGGTTTGGGGTTCATCGCGGTCGCGGTGGCATTGGTCATCGGTGGCACAGTCGTCACGGACGAAGCGCAGGCATCGCCGCCAGCGGCAACGGATGCAATCGATGTCGTGTACCAGTACGCATGGTTGCCACGCGTTCCGGCATGGCAGGAAGCGAAGACCAACGCAGCGGCGTCACACGCGAAGATCGTGGGCGAGTGCAAGGCGTACGTTCCGTACAGTCATCGCAACGACCGTGACGGCTGGATGCGCTTCTGTGATTCATTGCCGGCTCCGGTCATCGGTGAATACGTCGTATTCGATCAAGCAACGGGCGAGGTCGTGCGATGAGAACGCGAGGCACACAGTACGTTCCGCAGGAGCGTGATTGGCCGGTCGTCGGATATTGCGGCGTATGTGGCGTAGCGATCAACGAAGCGTGTTTCCGCGGTGGCGAGCATGATGCACGCGGGATCGTCGCAGGCGATTGGTACAGGTGCGGCGTGTGTGGCGAGCGGTGGCAAGCATGAGAGTCACGGACGAACAGCAGGCAGTCATCGCAGCGAACGAGTCACGCATGTTGGTGAACGCGTACGCAGGCACGGGCAAGACGGAGACGACGGCGCACAGGGTTGCACGGTTACGCAAGGACGGTAAGCGGGTGTTGTTGCTGTGTTTCACACGTGCAGCGCAGCAGCAGTTGTCATCGCGATTGGAGGCGATGGGCGTCAGGGCGACGGTGAAGACGTTGCATTCCTTCGCACACGAGTTCGTTGCACGGTGGCACGAGAAGAACGGCGCAGTCATGCCGTCCTTGGCAACGGATTTCCTGGTGCGTCGGGTCATCATGCGTCACGGGTTCACGCCGACGAGCGCGAACGTCAACGCGATCAGACAGGCATCGACGTTCATCGCAAACGGCATGGGTGGTTTCCCGCAGAGCAGCGAGTTCGACGGCAAAGCAGCGCGAACGATGGTCGAGGCATACGCGGTCGAGAAAGAGCGCACGAACACGGTCGATTTCGATGACCTGATCTCGATGGCAACGGAGATCGTGAGGCCGTGGCAAGGCGAGATTGTGGTTGACGAGGCACAGGATCTCTCAAACCTGCAGTTGCGATTGCTGGACGCGTTGACGAGCGACGACACGAGCATGACATGGGTCGGTGATCGGTGGCAGTCGATCTACGGATTCACGGGTGTGGACGCGGATTTGTTCAGGAAGCGCAGCGAGTGGGCGCAGTACACGTTGAGCAGGTCGTTTCGTTCGACGGTGGACGTTCTGAGGATCGCGAATCAGTTGGTGCCGGATCGGATCGCATCGGATTTCGTCGGCGGTCGCGTAGACGTACGCACACGGGACGAGTTGGAGACGGTCGGGGATTTGCTGCTGTGGAGCCACGGAAACGATGCGATTCTGGCGCGCACGCACGCGGAGTTGGAGGGGATCGGTCGAGCGTTCACACGGGAGGGCAAGGCGTTCTCATGGACAGCATTTGACACGCACGGCGCGATGCCGACGCAGAAGGCACGGCCGACGGTGTTGAGCACGATTCACGCGGCGAAGGGATTGGAGTGGGAAGCGGTCGCGGTCATCGGTCTCAACGGACGTTCATTCGGCACGTTCGATCCATCGCCGGAGGAAGCACGGTTGTTCTACGTCGCGGCGACACGGGCAAAGCAGGAGTTGATGCTGTTCACGCAGGACGGTGATCTGCCGTTCGAGGTTGAATCATGAGCGTTGTCGATATTTCACGCAAGGGCGTTCACGGTGCTCTGGATGTTCGCTCCCTGGCATTCATCGAGAAACACTGTGAACGCCCCTATTTCGTGCGCAGGATCAATCGCTACGTTCGATGCGGGAGCGGCGATCCGTCGGTGTGTCGCAAGTGCGCGTCGATTCGTTCCCTCGACAAGAAACGCATCATCGGGTCAGGATGCAACGCGAGCGAGCTCGACGGGATCACATGGGAGACGTTGCAGGCGTATCGATTCTTCTTCGTGACGTTCACCGCGCCGTCGTTCGGCAGAATCAGGGACGGTGTGCCGGTCGATGCGAAACGGTACGAGTATCGGCAGCAGGTCGCATGGAATCAACGGAGCAGAGACCTGTTTCACGCGACAACGGATGCGCTGGCACGTCGTTTGCCGGATGCGGAGTGGGTGTTCGTACGGGAGTGGCAGAGACGGGGGGCGATTCACTTCCACGGGATCGTTCGTGTGCCGCAGTGGGTGAGTTCATCGGACGCGTGGGGCGAGTTGAAGGCGTTACGGGCGGTGCAGTCGCAGGGGATCGCATGGGGTCGGCAGATGAACATTCAGAGCGTCGGCGGGGATGATCGCGGGAGCGTCGTTCGGTACATGAGCAAGGTCGTCGCATACACAGCGAAGCATCAGAGCGGTGATCGCGGGGCATTGTCGGAGCAGGTCGCAGCGTTCTATGAACGGTTGGACAAACACGCGCAGAATCTCGTGTGCAATCGCAGAGGATGCGCGGGCAAGCGAGTGTGCGACGGACGGATGCACAGGACGCACGGTTACGCAGGGCAGATGCTGACGAAGAGCAAGGGATGGTCGTTCGCGGCGTTGACGTTCGGAGAGTTGCGGGCACAGCGGTCACGGTTCGCGGGCACGGGGTCGAGCACGGTGCAGCAGGCGGAGTTGGAGGAGGCGGCACGGTTGGCACGCATCGGATACGAAGCGGCGTTCGAGGGCATGGAGGCGTCGGCGGTGGTCGCGGGAGCAGATCGGTTGCGGCGAACGCTGAAACGCGCCAGACAGCGGCACGGAGCAGAACACGACGGACATACGTCGGACAGATGAAACGACGCCAGATCGCGAGCAGTGACGATCCACGGGGGTATGGACACGAAGGCGCACGGGCACGAAAGCAGGGCGGCGCGGCGGCGCGGTTTGTGTGACACGTCGCAAGGTTGTGCGTCACGTCGGTGCGCGGACGCGAGCACGTCACGGCAGCGCGGGAGCGTCAGCGGGAGCGCGTCGGGGCGGAGCACAGCGAGACGCGGGAGATGTGACGGCACATTCCGCAGCTATGTGTCAGCGCAATAACGCAAAGGCGCGGAGCGCGAGCGCAGCGAGCGGGTCGCGACTTCTTGACAATATATATGAAGATGGATTGGGAAAAGGGAAAGTCAGATCAGGCGGGGACGGAGAGGTGAAAGTCGGATCGGGCAAAAGGTGCGGTAGAAGCGCATGTTTTCGATCAGCAGAGCGTCAGGAGCGAAACGCGACTTTCGCGGAGACGAAACACGACTTTTTGACGACGATCATTCGCTGACGGGATTTGCCTCGTTGATCTTCGCGAGTCGTCCCCAATCGCCCTTTTCGAGCGCGTCGCCGTACGCGGTGATCGCATCCTTCTTCGCCTGTGCGGAGAAATGCGTGTAGTAGAGCGTCATCGTCGCATCGGAATGGCCGAGGAGTTCCTGCACGTATTGCAAGTTCTGGCCGGCACGGAACATCATCGACGCAGTCAAATGACGGTTGTAGTGCAGACGCCATTTTTCGGGTTTCGTCTCGCGGGCAGCGAAGTACGCATCGAGCACGTCGTCCCAGATTTTCTGCACGTCGGTGTAGTTGATGTGCATGCCATCGTCGCGGCGGAACACAAGGTCATCGCGCCAGTCCCCGATGTCGGGGTACGTGGTCATCTTGTGCCACGTCAAGTCGACCCACCATTCGTGTGGCATGTACACGATGCGGGACTTGTTGTTCTTCGTGCGGGGATCGATGAACCACCCCTGCCCCTTCGCACGCGACAACTGCTGACGCACATGAATACGCGCCCCCACGTCGGTGTCGTCATCATCGATGCAGTTCCACGTCAGGCCCAACAGTTCGGATCGACGCAGGCCGAGGAACATGAACAGGATCAACACGTAGTGCTTGTGCTGTTCGTCCTTCAGCCAACGGAGCAGATCGAGCGCGATGGTCGTTCGTTTGTCGATCAGCTGGATGTCGTCGTCATGCACGGCGGCCTTGTACGTGCGTTGCTTCACGCCGGTGATCGGATTGCGTGCGATGAGGTCGTTGTTCGTCGCCCACGTGAGCATCGTCTTCACGACCTTGTACGTGTTGCGCCACGCGCCGTCCGGCAGCGCAGCGATGTCATGCGACAGGAAGCGTTGCACACGTTCGCGGTCAAGGTCAGCGATCGGCACGTCAGCGAGGAACGGCAGGATGTGCAACTCCCCCTGACGGCGGTGTTTGCGTCGCACTTCGGTGGAAATGTCGTTCGGGCCGTACGAGTCGATCCAGCGGGTGAACACGTCACGCACGGTCAGCGCGGGAGCGGAGTCGCGCACGGGCGGGGAGGCGAGACGTTTGGCGATGTTCTGCTGGCGTCGTCGGATCGCATCACGTTCGGTCATGCCCACGCCACGGATGAATCGACGGCGGCCGTCATCGTCGGTGTACGACACTTGCGCGACGTATCGAGGTTCGCCGTTGTGGGTCGTGAACGAGACAGAGCCGCCGGTCAGATCACGCATGGCGGCAAGTGTAACGGGAAGTGTAACGAGATGTACCGCTCCAGCGAGGTCAGATCGTTGATTTCTCGCGGTTCTTGGTTACTTTGTGGAGCCTAGGAGATTCGAACTCCTGACATCCTGCTTGCAAAGCAGGCGCTCTACCAACTGAGCTAAGGCCCCGTGAGGGATTTCTTGAGTTAAGGAGTGGGGCTACCAGGACTTGAACCTGGGACCTCTTCATTATCAGTGAAGCGCTCTAACCGCCTGAGCTATAGCCCCGTCAACCTCCAAGACTTTACCGGAGAAAGACGGAAAATCCGAATCGAGGGGGAGCGCCCGGGAGTGTCTCCCCCTCGATCGTCTTCAGCGACCCGGTCGGATGGTCGCGGTGCCGGCCGAGAGGGAGACGTCGATCGTCCTCCGCGAGCTCGACGCCTCATCCACTTCGGCGTTCAGCGTGCCCGCGCTGATCTCCTGGGAGATCGCGTACTCGACGTCGGGAACGGTCAGATCGAGGGTGCCGGCACTGACGTCGATGGATGTCAGCGCGGGAGGCGTTCCCGTCAGCTCCACGGTGAGATCACCCGCGGAGACACCGAGGTCGGCCTGGGCGATGCCGTCGAGCAGGATGTCGGCACGACCGGCGCTCATCTGCACGTCGAGCTCTTTCGCGGCTCCTTGGATGTCGAGAGCACCCGCGTTCACACTGACATCGAGGATCCCGAAGTCTCCGGCCACATCGAGGCTGCCCGCATTGAGGTTCAGGTCGGCATCGAGTCCCGCGTCGCGAAGGCTCTCCGGGAGCGTGAGCACAGCGACCTCCTCCTCACCGAACCAGCCGCCGATCCACCATCCGAAGACCCCCTGCGGGCTCCGCACGACCAGCTCGTCGCCGTCACGTTCGAATCTCCACGGGGTACCGCGTCCGTTCGTGATGGCGAGTGTGGCCTCGTCGACGTCGCCGAACTCGACCCGCATGCTGCTGGCGTCGGCGGAGAGGTCGATGCTCTCCAGCCCGGCGACACCCACGCTCTGCACGGAGTCGGCACGGTTCGAAGTGGCGATGGTGCCGACGGCTGCCGCGGCTGCTGTTCCGCCGGCGCCGAGAAGTGCGAGCCCACCGACCACCGCCGTCACGACCATGACCGCGGTCGCACCGGACGAGCGGCCGGCGGGAGGAGGGGTCGGAGCCGCGTGCGGAGCGTCAGACTGCGGAACGGAGGCGGGTGGCGGGGTGAGCGGGGTGTGTCCGCCCTGGTCCCCGTTGTTGTCGGTGGTCATCGTGCCACTCCTGTCTGGCCGGTCGGCGGCGTCGTGCCACCGGTGTTCTCGATGTGGGCGAGGGCGGCGAGCACACGGCGGTTGCCCGACTCGTCCTGTTCGAAGCCCAGTTTCTGGAAGATGGAGGTGATGTGCTTCTCGACGCTGGCTTCGGAGAGGAACAGCAGTCCGGCGATCGCCTGATTCGACTTGCCCTCGGCGATCAGTGCGAGCACGGTGCGCTCGCGCTCGGTGAGCCGCAGCATCCGATCATCACGGTTACGCCGTGTCAGCAGCTGGGCGACGACCTCGGGGTCGAGCACGGTGGCTCCCTCGGATATCCGCTGCACGGAGGCGAGGAACTCCGAGACGTCGGCGACCCGATCCTTCAACAGGTAGCCGAGAGGGCCACCCTGCGCCGCGATCAGGTCGGAGGCGTAACGCTCCTCGACGTACTGGGAGAGCACGAGGATCGCGAGCGACGGGTGGGTCGACCGCAGACCGAGAGCGGCCCGGATCCCCTCGTCTGTGAAGGTCGGAGGGAGACGCACATCCAGGATGCACAGATCGGGTGCCTCCGTGACGACGGCCTGGTCGAGACCCTCGATGTCGGGAAGAGCGGCGACCACCTGGTGACCGGCGTCTTCGAGCAGACGGACCAGGCCCTCGCGCAGCAGGACCGAGTCCTCGCAGATCAGGATGCGCACGGGACGCTCACCTCCAGGCTGGTCGGGCCGCCCTGCGGACTGTCGAGGCGGAAGGTTCCGCCGGCGGCGAGGATGCGGTTCGCGATGCCGTCGAGGCCGCCGCCCGGCTGCACCTGCGCTCCTCCGATGCCGTTGTCCTCGACCCGCGCCCACAGCGTGTTGCCGTCACGCAGCCGCACGACCACACGGGCCTCGCTGGCTCGGGAGTGCTTCGCCGCGTTGGTCAGGGACTCGGCGATCGAGAAGTACACGGCGGCCTCGGCCTCGCGACTGCACCGACCGTCCATCCGCACGTCGAGGTGCACGGGGATGTGGGAGCGTCCCGCGAGTGCCGACAGTGCGGCGTCGAGCCCCCGGTCGTCCAGCACGGAGGCATGTATGCCGCGTGCGAGCTGACGCAGCTCGGTGATGGCCGCCTTCGTCGAGGTGTGAGCCTCGTTGATGAGTTCCTTCGCCGCACCGGGATCGCTGTCGATCTTCTGCTGAGCGAGCCCGAGCGTCATCCCCACGGAGACGAGACGGGGCTGGACTCCGTCGTGCAGATCGCGCTCGATGCGGGTGCGCTCGACATCGGCGGCGCGCACGGCCCCCTCGCGCTGGGCCGTCGAGGTGCGGACACGCTCGGTGAGCTCCGTCTCCCTGCTGCGGATGACGATCGCGAGCGACAGGGTGCGATGCAGCAGTGCGAGGCCGATGATCCCGACGACGCAGGCTGCGATGCCCAGGATCCCGATGAGCGGGGCCCACTCGGCAGGAATGCCCCCGCCGCCGAACGGTCCCATCACGGAGTCGACTCCGGTGAGCGGTGCGAACGAGACGACGATCGACCAGATCAGGCCCCAGAACAGCCGAAGCACGACCCACCCGAGCACGGCGGAGATGGCGAAGTTGGCGACAGCGCGCCACATGCGTCCATCGATCGCCTGCCGGCCCAATGCGCGCAGCCATCCGACGAAGCCGGGGCGGTCGCGTGGCTGCAGCCGCAGGGGGCCGACCGGAGTCCGGTACAGCGACCCGACCCGAGCGATCTCGAACCAGCCGAGACCGTAGAGGGCATAGACCAAGCCGACGAGCAGGACCAGACCGATACCGGCGACGAAGAGGAGTCCGAGTCCGGTACCGAGGAGGCCTCCGAGCGTGCCGAAGATGGCGCCGCCCAGGACGCCGACGCCTGCCAGATGCAGGATCGTGAGGAAGATGCGCAACGGCGGCTTCACCGCTGTTGCGGAAGCCGGGGTCGCAGTCTGAGTGGTCATGGTTCCAAGGTACGGCGGTGGGGGAGGCCACGACAGCGAGCCAACCGGACACTCCGATTCGGGTTTTCCGTAAGAGTTCCCGTGATCGTCGCGGTTCGACCACGACGGTTCTGCTTCACTGGGGGCATGAGTACGCATGAGAGGGAACCGCACGGCACCGGTCTCGGTCAGCGGCTGAACTGGCTGCGCGCAGGAGTGCTCGGCGCGAACGACGGCATCGTCTCGGTCGCCTCACTCGTCGTCGGGGTGGCCGGCGCCACGACCGACAACGCCGCACTTCTCACAGCGGGAATCGCCGGCCTCGTCGGAGGCGCGATCTCGATGGCCCTCGGCGAGTACGTGTCGGTGAGCAGTCAGCGTGACAGTGAGAGGGCACTGATCGCGAAGGAGCGCGAGGAGCTCCGTACGATGCCGGCCGTGGAGCTCGACGAACTCACCCAGCTCTATCGCGACCGCGGGCTCTCGCCGGAGACAGCGCGCCAGGTGGCCGAGGAGCTCACCGCGCACGACGCCCTCTCCGCCCATCTGGAAGTGGAACTGGGCATCGATCAGGATGACCTCGTGAACCCGTGGCACGCGGCGCTCTCCTCCGCGGTGGCGTTCACTCTCGGAGCACTGCTGCCGTTGCTGGCCATCCTCCTTCCCCCTCCGGAATGGCGCGTGCCCGTGACGTTCGTCGCAGTGCTTCTCGCGCTCGCGGTGACGGGAACCCTGTCGGCGAAGATCGGCGGCTCCGCTCCGATGCGCGCATCCATACGGCTGGTCGTCGGCGGCGGACTCGCACTGGCGGCGACCTGGCTCATCGGCACCCTCCTCGGTACGACCGGCGTGGTCTAGCGATCCCGCGCCGAGCAACGACGAAGGGCGGGTGCCGCAGCACCCGCCCTTCGTGGATCCGTACCGAGGATCAGTTCGACATGAAGCCGACCAGCAGTCCGCCGGTCACCTTCACCGCGAGGTTGTAGATTCCGGCGACCACGGCGCCGAGCACCGTGAAGACGATCAGGTTCAGGATCGCCACCACGGCGGCGAAGGCCATCACCTGCGGCAGTCCCACGACCTCGGACAGCACGAACGTGTTGTCGGTGATGCCGAGCAGGAAGCTCTCCGCCGTCGTCATGATCCCCGTCGCCTGGAACACGAGGAAGATGAGGAAGAACGAGACCATCGTGACGACCGCGAGGGCCACGGCTCCGAGGAACGAGAGCTTCACGGCCGACCAGAAGTCCACGTAGACCAGTCGGAGGCGTACCTGCTTTCCGCTGGTCTTGCGGGTCGACTTCTTCGCCAGCTTGTCGGCCACTGTGCTCATGCGTCTGTATCCTCAGGGGTCTGGGTCGTCTCGGGGGCCTGGGTCTCTGCGTCCTCCGCATCGGCCTCTTCTTCGGCGAGGCCGCGCTCACCGTTACGGGCGATGGCGAGGATGCGGTCGGCCTCCGTCGTACGGGCGAACACCACTCCCATGGTGTCTCGACCCTTGGCGGGGACCTCGGCCACGGCAGAGCGTACCACCTTGCCGCTGGACAGAACCACCAAGACCTCGTCGTCCTCGGAGACGATCAGACCACCCGCGAGAGTGCCCCGATCATCGTTGAGTTTGGCGACCTTGATGCCCGTTCCGCCGCGACCCTGAACCCGGTACTCCTCCACCGCGGTGCGCTTCGCATAGCCGCCGTCGGTGACCACGAAGACGAACTTCCCCGGCGCGGCGACGGATGCCGAGAGCAGGCAGTCCTCATCGATCTTGAACTTCATTCCGCGGACACCGGCCGTCGCCCGGCCCATCGGGCGCAGGGCTTCATCTGTCGCCTCGAAGCGCACCGACATGCCTCGACGGCTGATGAGGAGGATGTCGTCCTCGGCGTTCACGAGCAGCGCGCTGACGAGCTCGTCCTCCTCGTTCAGACGGATCGCGATGACACCGCCCTGACGGTTGGTGTCGTAGTTGTCGAGACGGGTCTTCTTGACCAGTCCGTCACGCGTCGCGAGCACCAGATAGTCCGCCACCTGGTAGTCGCGAATGTCGAGCACCTGGGCGATGTTCTCGTCGGGCTGCAGGGCGAGCAGGTTCGCCACGTGCATGCCCTTGGCGTCGCGACCGGCCTCCGGCACCTCGTACGTCTTCGCGCGATAGACGCGACCCTTGTCGGTGAAGAACAGCAGCCAGTGGTGCGTGGTCGTCACGAAGAAGTGCTCGACGATGTCGTTCGCCCGCAGCTGGGCACCCTTGACGCCCTTGCCGCCGCGGTGCTGCGAACGGTAGTTGTCGCTGCGCGTGCGCTTGATGTAGCCCTCGCGCGTGACGGTGACCACCATCTCCTCTTCGGCGATGAGGTCCTCCATCGAGACGTCGCCGTCGAAGCCGTGCAGGATGTGGGTGCGGCGCTCGTCGCCGAAACGCTCGACGATGCCGGTCAGCTCTTCCCGGATGATGGTCCGCTGACGGCCCTCGTCGGCCAGGATCGCCTTGTAGTCGGTGATCTGCGCCTCGAGCTCGTTCGCCTGATCGATGATCTTCTGACGCTCGAGGGCTGCGAGCCGGCGCAGCTGCATCTGCAGGATCGCATCGGCCTGGATCTCGTCGATGTCGAGAAGCTTCTGCAGGCCCTCGTTGGCGTCGGCTGTTGTCTGCGAACGACGGATCAGCGCGATGACCTCGTCGAGCGCATCGAGCGCCTTCAGGTACCCGCGCAGGATGTGCATGCGCTTCTCGGCCTCGCGAAGGCGGAACTCGGTCCGTCGCACGATCACGTCGATCTGGTGGGAGATCCAGTTCGAGATGAACCCGTCGATCGCGAGCGTCCGGGGGACGCCGTCGACGATCGCGAGCATGTTCGCGCCGAAGTTCTCCTGCAGCTGCGTGTGCTTGTACAGGTTGTTCAGCACGACCTTGGCGACCGCGTCGCGCTTGAGCACCACGACCAGGCGCTGACCCGTGCGGTCCGACGACTCGTCACGGATGTCGGCGATGCCGGTGATCTTGCCGTCACGGGCGAGGTCGCCGATCTTCACCGCCACGTTGTCCGGGTTGACCTGGTACGGCAGCTCGGTGATGACGAGGCAGGTACGACCCTGGATCTCCTCCACATTGACGACCGCGCGCATGGTGATCGAGCCGCGGCCGGTGCGGTAAGCCTCGTGGATGCCCTTGGTGCCGAGGATCTGCGCGCCAGTCGGGAAGTCCGGGCCCGGGATGCGTTGGATCAGGCCTTCGAGCAGTTCCTCGCGGGAGATGCCGGGGTTGTCGAGTGCCCAGAGCGCCGCGTCGGACACCTCGCGCAGGTTGTGCGGCGGGATGTTGGTGGCCATTCCGACCGCGATGCCGACCGAGCCGTTGACGAGCAGGTTCGGGAAACGGGCGGGCAGGACCGTCGGCTCCTGCGTCTGGCCGTCGTAGTTGTCGGTGAAGTCGACGGTGTCTTCTTCGATGTCGCGCACCATCTCGAGCGCGAGCGGAGCCATCTTGGTCTCGGTGTATCGCGGAGCCGCGGCACCCATGTTGCCGGGGGAGCCGAAGTTGCCCTGCCCGAGGGCCAGCGGATACCGCAGCGACCACGGCTGCACCAGTCGCACGAGGGCGTCGTAGATCGCCGAGTCACCGTGCGGGTGGTACTGACCCATGACTTCGCCGACCACACGGGCGCACTTCGAGAACGACTTGTCAGGACGGAATCCGCCGTCGTACATGCCGTAGATGACACGCCGGTGCACCGGCTTGAGGCCGTCGCGCACATCGGGGAGCGCACGCCCCACGATGACGGCCATGGCGTAGTCGAGGTAGCTGCGCTGCATCTCCGACTGCAGGTCTACCTGATCGATCTTGCCGTGGTCGTGTTCCGGCTCGGTGCGTTCTTCGTCAGTCATCAATCAATCTCTCTGTCACACATCTGGTCTGAGCCCGCGGGCATCAGATGTCGAGGAAGCGGACGTCCTTGGCGTTGCGCTGGATGAAGCTGCGTCGGGACTCGACGTCTTCGCCCATCAGCACACTGAAGATCTCGTCGGCCGCGGCCGCGTCTTCGATGGTGATCTGCTGCAGGGTGCGAGTGGTGTGATCCATCGTCGTCTCCCACAGCTCCTTCGGGTTCATCTCACCGAGACCCTTGTAGCGCTGGATGCCGGCATCCTTCGGGATGCGCTTGCCGTTCTCGATGCCGTGCTTCAGCAGGGCGTCGCGCTCGGCGTCGCTGAACACGTACTCGTGAGCCGAGTTCGACCACTTGAGCCGGTAGAGCGGCGGCATGGCGAGGTACACGAAACCGGCCTCGATGAGCCCGCGCATGTAGCGGAAGAGGAGCGTCAGCAGCAGGGTGGTGATGTGCTGACCGTCCACGTCGGCATCCGCCATCAGCACGATCTTGTGATAGCGCGCCTTCTCGATGTCGAACTCTTCGCCGATGCCGGTGCCGAAGGCCTGGATCATCGCCTGGACTTCCTTGTTGCCGAGCGCCTTGTCGAGACGCGCGCGCTCCACGTTGAGGATCTTTCCTCGGAGGGCCAGGATCGCCTGGGTGTGAGGGTCTCGACCCTGCACGGCGGAACCACCGGCCGAGTCACCCTCCACGAGGAAGATCTCGCTGATCGACGGATCCTTGCTCGTGCAGTCCTTGAGCTTGTCCGGCATGGCCGCCGACTCGAAGACGCTCTTGCGACGCGCCGTCTCACGGGCCTTCCGCGCGGCGAGACGAGCCGTGGCCGCATCGATCGCCTTGCGGATGATGTTCTTCGCCTGGTTCGGATTGCGCTCCAACCAGTCGCCGAGCTGATCGCCGACCACTTTCTGCACGAACGCCTTCGCCTCGGTGTTGCCGAGCTTCGTCTTGGTCTGCCCCTCGAACTGGGGCTCGCCGAGCTTGATCGAGATGACTGCGGTCAGTCCCTCGCGCACGTCGTCGCCGGAGAGGTTGTCGTCCTTCTCCTTGAGGAGGTTGTTCGCTCGCGCGTATTTGTTGACCAGGGTCGTCAGTGCCGCACGGAAGCCTTCCTCGTGCGTTCCACCCTCGTGGGTGTTGATGGTGTTGGCATAGGTGAACACGTTCTCGGTGTACGAGGTCGTCCACTGCATCGCGACCTCGAGCGAGATCTTGCGCTCGGTGTCCTCCGACTCGAAGGCGATGATCTCGTCGTTGACCACTTCGGCGTGGCGCACCTTGTTGAGGTACTCGACGTAGTCCACCAGACCGCGCTCGTAGAAGAACACATCGCCGGGCTGCTTGGTGACGGTCGCGCCGTCCTCCTCGACCTCGTAGGCCGACGACTCGCGCTCGTCGCGCAGCTCGATGCGCAGCCCCTTGTTGAGGAACGCCATCTGCTGGAACCGCGTGCGGAGGGTGTCGTAGTCGAACTCGGTCGTCTCCTGGAAGATCTCCGCGTCTGGCCAGAACGTGATGCTCGTCCCGGTCTCGTCGGTCGCCTCGCCCTTCTCGAGCTTCTGCTGGGGGACACCGCCGTCGGCGAAGCTGTGCCGCCAGACGAAGCCCTTCTGCTTGACCTCCACGTCGAACCGCGTCGAAAGGGCGTTCACGACGGAGGAGCCGACGCCGTGCAGTCCACCGGAGACGGCGTACGCGCCGCCGCCGAACTTTCCGCCGGCGTGCAGGATCGTGAGGACGACCTCGACCGTCGACTTGTTCGGGTCCGACGAGTGCGGGTCGACCGGGATTCCTCGGCCGTTGTCGACGACGCGCACGCCGCCGTCAGCGAGCATCGTCACCAGGATCGTGTCGGCGTAGCCGGCCAGCGCCTCATCGACCGAGTTGTCGACGATCTCGTAGACCAGGTGGTGCAGGCCTCGGGGACCGGTCGACCCGATGTACATGCCGGGGCGCTTGCGCACAGCCTCGAGGCCCTCGAGGATCTGGATCGAATCCGCGCCGTACTCTCCGGGCTGCTTCGCCTTGGGTGCGGGCTGTGGAGTCTGGGTCCCTGAGCCAGTCGAAGGGGCGGGGGTTCCCCCGGTGTTCGATTCCGTCTCGTCAGCAGGGGATTCAGGCGTCATCAGAGGGCATTCTCCACATCGATATCACGAACTCCCATTCTAGCGGAGTTTCGTCGAGAAATGCCGCTCAACGGCCGTGTGTGGGCCTCTGAGCGTTTCGACCCCCTCGGATGGTGCCCTACCCGTAGGTATCGCGTGGGCCCCGTCCTGGAACGGCTCTGGGACCCCATTTCCACGAGGGGACGTCCGGTCCGATGAACCGAAGGTTCTCCACGCCCGCATCCGGATACCGTCGACCGATCTCCGTGAGGATCGTCGCCCGCATGAACTGCAGGTTCTTCGCCCACGCCGTCGAATCGCACTTGACGGTGAGCAGACCGCGCTCCAGAGACACCGGCTCCGAGTGCTTCGCGGTGTCGGCCCCAGCGAGGTCGGCCCACTGCCGAACGAGGTCTTCCCGGGCGAGGGTGATCTGCCATCCCGAGTCCCGACTCAGCTTGTCGAGCACGGCGCCGAGCGGGCCGGGATCACGCCCCGGCGTGAACGGAGCGTTGTCGTCGTCCGTGGTGATGCGCCGTTTGCGCTTCCAGCTCTTCGAGCTCGGCTGCAGGCCGCGCAGTCGCAGGTACGTGCCGATCGTCTCCGGGACGTCAGCCGGCGGAGTGGAGACCGGGGGAGTCGATGCCGCGTCAGTCATCCTTCCCCCTCTCGTCGCTGATCGTTCCAGCGCTGATCCGCACCACGTGCGCGTGCAGCACCTCGGGGATATCCTCCTCCACCGCTGCCGTCACCACCACCTGTTCGTATCCTGCCGTCAGGGCGGCGAGGCGCTGTCGACGATCGGCATCGAGTTCCGCGAAGACGTCGTCGAGGATGAGGACGGGATCTCCGGCCGGGGACTCGCTGCGCAAAAGCTCGGCCGAGGCCAGCCTCAGCGCGAGGGCCACAGACCACGACTCGCCATGCGATGCATAGCCCTTCACAGGGAGGTCGCGAACACGCAGCACGAGGTCATCGCGATGCGGACCGGTGAGGGTGAGTCCGCGGTCGAGTTCGTTCGACCGCTTCGCCGCGAGCGAGGCGCGGAACAACTCGGCGATGTGCCCGGGATCTCCGAGCCGGTCGACCGATGATCCGGCGTTTCCTCCGTCCGCGGCATCTTCGCCCTCTTCGGGATCTCCTCCGCCGACCGAGAGGGCCCATTCCAGCTGCGGGCGGTGGTCGGCCCCGGCGATCGCCTCGTACGCATCGGCGACCGGCTGCTGCAGATCCACGGCCAGCCGCTGTCGAGCGGTGATGATCTCCGAACCGAGGGAGACGAGCTTGTCGTCCCACACATCGAGAGTGCTCAGCGCCTCGCCGCGGATTCCCCTGGCCCTGGCCGACTTCAGGAGCGCGTTCCGTTGCTTGAGCACACGGTCGTAGTCGGCGAGGACGGCGGCGAGTCTCGGAGTGCGCTGGATGAGGAGCTGATCGGTGAACCGACGACGAGCCGAGGGATCGCCTCTCACGATCTGCAGGTCCTCCGGAGCGAACAGCACGACGTGTGCATACCGGGGGAGCTCGTTCGGCTTCGACGGCGACCCGTTGATGCGCGCCTTGTTCGATCCCTGCCGGTTGACCTGCACCTCGGCGAGGACACGGCGCTCCCCGTGAGAGAGGCGAGCCCTGATGACGGCGAACTCCTGTCCGTCGCGGACCATCGGTGCGTCCGAGGAGACACGATGGGACCCCAGAGTCGCCAGGAACACGACCGCTTCGGCGAGGTTCGTCTTGCCCTGGCCGTTCCTGCCCACGAGGACGTTCGGACCGCGGTGGAGAGCGAGTTCGGCGGTCGCGTAATTGCGGAAATCGACCAGACTCAGGTGCTCCACAATCACGGAGTCAGCCTACCTTCGGTGTCCGACACCTGATTCAGTGTCGGTGAATCTCGGGGATGGGGAGGCGTTAAGCTCCCTGCTCTCGCCGAGCGGGGTCAGCGCAGGAGGAGGTTGGGCTGCAGCAGGTACTTGAACGAGTCGAGGCCGGCCTGATCGACCGAGGTCTGACTCGTGATGAGGACCGGGCTGAGCTTGTTGGCGTTGTCGCTCGATGTGAAGGTGACGCGCACGAACTCGCTCTTCACGGCGCCGAGAGCCTCGATCAGGTACTGCGGATTCAGTCCGAGCGTGACCTCGTCACCGCCGGAGAGGATCGCGTCGACCGACTCGGAAGCGCGCGCATGGTCTCCGCCGGAGGCGTCCATGGTGACGCTGTCGTTCGAGAACGTGAAACGCAGCGGAGCGGCGCGATCGAGGACGAGCGATACGCGGCGGACCGCTTCGACCAGGTCGGCGGTGTTCACGACCGCGTAGTGGTCCGTCTGCTCGGGGAACAGACGACGCACCGGCGGGAAGTTGCCCTTGATCAGGAGCGAGGTGACGGTCTTGTTTCCTGCGGTGAACGCGATGATCTCGCGGTCGCCGGCTCCGGAGAACGCGACCTGGATCGTTCCGGCGTGTCCGAAGGTCTTCCCGACCTCCAGCAGCGTGCGCGCGGGAACCAGCGCGGTGGCCTCGACCGCTTCACCGTCCCACGGCACGTCTCGGAGCGAGACGCGGTAGCGGTCGGTGGCGACAAGACTCAGGGTCTGGCCGGAGACCTCGAGCTGCACACCCGTGAGCACCGGCGTGACGTCATCGCGTGAAGCCGCGAATCCGACCTGCGCGATGGCGGTGCCGAAGTCGTCGGCGGGAACGACTCCCGACGAGCCGGTGACCTCGGGGATGGACGGGTATTCCTCAACCGGCATGGCGGCGAGGGTGAACCGCGCGGAGCCACAGGTCACCGCGATGCCGCCGTCTTCCTCGACCGCGATCTCGATCGGAGCGTTCGGGAGGCGGCTGGCGATGTCCGAGAGAAGTCGACCGTGGACCAGGATCGTGCCCGGGGTCTCCACCGTGGCCTCGATGGTGGTTCGAGCGGAGGCCTCGTAGTCGAATGCCGAGAGCGTGAGGCCGGAACCGTCCGCCTCGATCAGCACTCCCGCGAGGATCGGCTGTGGGTTGCGCTGCGGCAGGAGCTTGACGACGAACGAGACAGCCTCGCTGAAGACATCGCGGTTGACCTGAAACCTCACGGGTGCTCCCTTGTCGTCGAACTGTGACGCGTTGTCGTCGGCCCTGCCGGTGCAGGGCTTCCCATGCTAGCCCCACAGTCCGGCGTATCCCTACGCCGAGGTTCCTGTCATTCGACGGTCGGCTCTCCACACCGTCTGGTGATCGGATCGCGCCCTGAATGACTTAACTCCTTAACGGTGTTAACAGCTGTGGATACTGTGGATAAGTCGGTGGATAGCAAGAGCGAGTAGGGAACTACACAGTTGTCAGTTGTGGAAACCCTGAGGAATCCGCGGGTTGGCGGGGGTGAGGTGCTCGAAGCCCCTCCCGGAGTTATCCACAGGTTTGGGTGATCGACCCACATTCGTCCCGATCGAATCCACGGTCATCCACAAGTTATCCACATGTGCATAGAGGTATCAATCGAGAGATCAGAACCCCAGTCCGGGTGACAAAAAGGGGAGGTCCGCACCCGATCAGGTGCGGACCTCCCCTTTTTCCGAGACGCGGCGTGTCAGCGCCGTCCCAGCTGGGTCGTGATCTCGGTGACCTGGTTGTAGATGGAGCGACGCTCCTTCATGAGCTCGCTGATCTTCTTGTACGCGTACATGACGGTCGTATGGTCGCGGTTGCCGAACAGCTGCCCGATCTTGGGGAGGGAGAGGTTCGTTCGTTCCCGGCACAGGTACATGGCGATCTGTCGAGCGGTGGCGATCTGCTGCGAGCGGCTGGACCCGTACAGGTCGTCGACGGTGAGCTTGAAGTACTGCGCGGTCGCCGTGATGATGTCGGTCGGCGAGATGATGTTGTCCTCTGCCGTGTCGATGATGTCGCGCAGCACGGTCTGGGCGAGCGCGATGTCGAGAGGCGATCGATTGAGGCTCGCGAACGCGGAGACGCGGATCAGTGCCCCCTCCAGCTCGCGGATGTTGGATGACACCACCGTGGCGATGTACTCGAGCACCTCGTCGGGGATGTGCAGAGACTCGCTCTGGGCCTTCTTGCGGAGAATGGCGATGCGGGTCTCCAGGTCGGGCGCCTGGACGTCGGTGATGAGACCCCACTCGAAGCGGCTGCGCATCCTGTCCTCGAAGCCGGTGAGGAGCTTGGGAGCCACGTCACTGGTGATGACCACCTGCTTGTTGTGGTCGTGCAGGGTGTTGAACGTGTGGAAGAAGGCTTCCTGGGTCTCGGCCCGCCCCTGCAGGAACTGGATGTCGTCGATGAGGAGGATGTCGACTTCCCGGTATCGCGCCTGGAAGGCAGCACCCCGGTTGTTGGCGATGGAGTTGATGAAGTCGTTCGTGAACTCCTCGCTGGAGACGTATCTGACCTTCACCCCCGCGTAGAGGGACTGCGCGTAATCGCCGATGGCGTGGAGGAGGTGGGTCTTGCCCAGTCCGGAGTCGCCGTAGATGAAGAGGGGGTTGTACGCCTTGGCCGGTGCTTCGGCGACCGCGACGGCGGCTGCGTGGGCGAAGCGGTTGGATTGTCCGATCACGAAGTTGTCGAAGGTGTACTTCGGGTTGAGGCGCGACTCATGGCGCATCGGGGTGGGCGCAGGCTCCATGGGGGATTCGCTGCGCGTCTGCTCCTGACGACCGAAGTCGCCGACGGCGATCGGCGCGGTCTGCTGCTCGGCGAGCTCGTGGTTGACCACGACGCGGTAGGAGGTGACCTCCTCGCCGATGTGCGAGAGGGCCTCCATGATCGGGAGACGCAGACGCTTGTTGATCTGCGCGGCCGTGAGATCGTTCGGAACCTCGAGATAGAGCGTGGCCGACATCACTCCGGCCGGAACGGCCAGGCTGAGGAAGCCCTGCAGTTGGGGTGTCACCCGGTCGTCGTCGACCAGAAGCTCCTGCACCGTGGTCCAGATGGGGACATCGGGCTGGGCAGGTGAGGACATGACGCTCCGGACGGGTGATCGAGGCGGGGTCTACGTGCCGTGTCCCCTGTGGATAACTTAGGATGCCACGGTAGTCATCCCGGCTGTGAACGGCAACCTGCCCTTGGAATCACGCGGGCGTGTTGCGTCGACGCGAGGTCCGGAGGTTGTGGATAATGGCTGTGCACCCGGTACCGCGCGACGGCTCTGTGAGAGCCCAGATTTGCTCTGTGCGCCGGTAAGACGTACCCTTACTTGGTTGACTTATGCCATTTTTGGCAGTACCCCATGTCTCCGGTCGAAGTGAACCCGGTGGCAGCATTCCCGGAGTGATTCCATGAGCAAGCGCACCTTCCAGCCCAACAACCGTCGTCGCGCCAAGAAGCACGGCTTCCGCGCCCGCATGCGTACGCGTGCCGGCCGTGGCATCCTCGCCGCCCGCCGCGCGAAGGGCCGCACCGAGCTCTCTGCGTAGTCCGCTGTGCTCGCCCGCCCGTATCGGCTGACTCGCGGGAGCGACTATCGTCTGGTCGTTCGTCGCGGATCCCGTTGTGGCGGGGCGCGTGTCATCACCTCGGTGTTGACCACGGGCGAGAACAGAGCCGCGAGGTTCGGATTCATCATCAGCAAGCAGGTGGGCACCGCAGTGGTGCGCAACTCCGTGCGTCGTCGGCTCAAGGCCGTGTGCGCGGAGGCGCTTCCACGGGTTCCTGAGGGCACGGATGTCGTCATCCGTGCCCTTCCTGCGTCTGCGACCGCCTCTTACGCGGAGCTCCGAGCCGATGTCGATCGGTGCCTCCTCCGCCTGGATCCGGCGGCTTCCGCGGTGTCGGCATGACCGCCCTTCCGGCGTCGTCCGTCGGGACCGCACATCTGCATGCGCAGGACCTGGTGCGGAGCATTCCGGTGATCCCGCGGAATCTCGTGCTGGGGTTCCTCACCGCCTACCGCAAGGTCATCTCGCCGATGTATGGAGATGTCTGTGCGTACTACCCCAGCTGTTCCGCCTACGCTGTAGGTGCGGTGCAGCAGCACGGCGCAGTGAAGGGGGCGGCGCTCTCCGCATGGCGCATCCTCCGCTGCAACCCCTGGACCACCGGCGGCGTCGATGACGTCCGTCCGCACGAACACTTCCGTTACGACCTGACCGCACACGGTTTCGTCGTCCCTTCCCGAAAGGACTGATCGGTGGGTCTTGACCTTCTGCTCGCCAGCGCGACTCCCAGCCCTCAACCGGCGGGGGGTGGCTTCGATCTGATCGGCACCATCCTGTGGCCGCTCAAGTGGGTGGTCGAGCTGATCCTCGTTGCCTGGCACTGGCTGCTGACGGCTGTCGGTCTGCCCGCGGCCTCCGGCATCACCTGGGTGCTGTCGATCGTCGGGCTCGTGATCGTCGTCCGTGCTGCTCTCATTCCGCTGTTCGTCAAGCAGATCAAGAGCCAGCGCAAGATGATGGAAATCGCTCCTGAACTGCGAAAAGTTCAGGAGAAGTACCGCGGCAAGAAGGATCAACTCTCTCGTGAGGCCATGAGCCGCGAGACCATGGCGCTGTACAAGAAGCACGGTACGACACCGATGTCGAGCTGTCTGCCGCTTCTGGTGCAGATGCCGATCTTCTTCT
Organism: Microbacterium sp. JAI119; assembly: GCF_013410135.1. Lineage (NCBI taxonomy): Bacteria > Bacillati > Actinomycetota > Actinomycetes > Micrococcales > Microbacteriaceae > Microbacterium > Microbacterium sp. JAI119. The sequence goes on along the minus strand of NZ_JACCCK010000004.1, from coordinate 140,182 downwards.
CGCTCTACAGCGTGCTGAGCGATGTCAGCAAGCACGCTCGAGACAACATCGGTGGTGTCGGTCTCCTCAGCCCGGAGCTGACGAAGGAGTTCTACGACGCGAAGCTGTTCGGTGTGGCGTCGCTGCACGAGACGCTGGGTAACGCGATCGATGCGCAGAACACGACGGCCATCATCATCCTGGTCACGCTCGTGGTGCTCATGATCGGGTCGCAGTTCTTCACGCAGCTGCAGATCATCTCCAAGAACCTGTCGCCCGAGGCCAAGACCGGCCAGGCGTACCAGATGCAGAAGATCATGCTGTACGTGTTGCCGCTGGGCTTCATCTTCTCGGGTGTCTTCTTCCCGCTCGGCGTCGTCGTGTACTGGTTCATCTCGAACCTCTGGACCATGGGTCAGCAGTTCCTCGTCATCCGCGAGATGCCCACTCCCGGTTCCGAAGCTGCCAAGGCACGCGAGGAGCGTCTTGCACGCAAGGGCAAGGCGATCGATTCCTCCGGCAAGGTCGTTCCGATGGCTGCCTACGAGGCTGAGCAGCAGCGTCTGCTCGAAGAGGCCGAGAAGGCGAAGGCAGAAGCACCGAAGCGTCAGCAGCCGGTCGGAAAGAAGCGTGCGAAGAAGAAGGGGAGCGGTTCATGAGCGAGACCATGACCGACAACACCGAGCCGACTGTGGCCCAGCTCGAGAACGAGGGAGACGTCGCGGCGGACTACCTCGAGGAGCTTCTCGACATCGCGGACATCGATGGTGATCTGAACCTGGATGTGCGGCAGGGTCGGGCATACGTCTCCGTCGAGGCTGAGGGCGATGCGCTGGCGTTGCTCTCCGCTCCGGACACCGTACAGGCTCTGCAGGAGCTGACTCGTCTCGCGGTGCAGAGCAAGACCGGTTCCTTCTCAAGACTGATCCTCGACATCGCAGGCTCGCGCGACACGCGTCGTCGCCAGCTGGAGACCCTGGTCGACGCCGCGGCTGCCAAACTCGACGAGGGTTCCTCCCAGGCATCTCTGCCCTCGATGTCGAGCTATGAGCGCAAGCTCGTCCATGACATCGCCGCCGAGCGGGGCCTGGTCTCCGAGTCCTACGGCGAGGGTGCTGACCGTCACACGGTCCTGCGCCGACGCTGACGTTTCACGTGAAACATCGGTCGAACGGGGACGCTCATGAGTGATCTCGAGCAGGAGCCCTCCTCCGCTGCCAGCCTCTTCGGGGATCGTATCGACGTGGCGCGTGCCTTCACGGCTGCTCTTTCCCGCGAGGGGGAGGAGCGCGGCCTCATCGGTCCCCTCGAGCTCCCGCGCCTGTGGACGAGACACATCCTCAACAGTGCGATCGCCGCTCCGCTGTTCCACGGTTCGGTGGCGGATATCGGTTCGGGGGCGGGCCTACCGGGGCTCGTGCTCGCGATCGCGCGTCCTGATGTGCAGTGGACGCTGATCGAGCCGATGGAACGACGGGTCATCTGGCTCAACGAGCAGGTGGAGGCGCTGGATCTGTCCAACGTCGTGGTGCTGCGAGCTCGCGCGGAGGACGTACGTCCTCCGGAGGGCTTCGATGTGGTCACTGCTCGTGCGGTGAGTGCGCTCCGTACCTTGATTCCGCTGACCGCACCGCTGGTTCGTGACGGTGGCGAGCTCACTCTGCTCAAAGGCATGAATGCAGCGAACGAGATCGATGCCGCACAGAAGCAGATCAAGAAGTTCCGCCTCTCGGACGTTCGCGTCGAGGTGCTGGGTGAGGGAGTCATCCCCGAGACGACTCGGGTGATTCGCGCGCGCGTCCGCTAGTCACGTCTTCATCGAAGGCGGATGTTTCACGTGAAACATCCGCCTTCGTGTTCATCGGCAGGGTCTCATCGCTCGGGCATCCACCGTCTCCGTGCGTTGGCGCCCGTAATGCCTCGCTCCGCGCGCGACCAACCAGGGCTATCACGATCTCGACGAGACCTACTGCCCATCTGAAAGCGGAGTCGCGCGCCGCACGCAGCGCGATGTTCGCCGGGAGGGGAGGCCCTATCGCCGCAGCTCCCCAGTTAGGACACATCGCCATCGCCATCGCCATCGCCATCGGCATCATGTCGCTCGAATGGTTGCGCACTACGTCTCGTGAGCACCACTAGCCAGGCATGCTCGTGCGCTGCGTCGTGATGGCTCTGGTGCCGTCCGCGTACGCGGTGTTTCACGTGAAACGGGTACGCCAAAGAGGGGGAGTTCCGGGCGCGCGGCGTCCTGGGAGGAGAGTTGTCGACTCGGACATTTGGCGTGTAGCCCCGTGACATCCGCGGCGCGACATTCGAGGCACAACACCCCTGACGTGAAGCCCTGGCATAGACCCGGGGCGTTCGGGTTGCGCTAACCCCGCATGATGGGGCGGTCCACGTGAGAGCTCGGTGGCCGGGAATCGTCCGGACTAGGTTCAAGTGAATCCCGACATCGAAGGGTGGCGGCTTCATAATGTTGCTCTTCTACCGTGTTTCACGTGAAACATGCAGATCGGACCGCTGATGAAGCCCTCTCCGTCGAAGAGGGGGCTTGCTCTGCGCGGTAGAGAACAGATCTGTCGCGCGCCCAAGTCCCTGAGACTAGACGGAGTGTCGCAGGCAGCCGGCGGTGAGAAGCTCCTGGTGGCTGCTCGGTGGATGGCCTACGACGGCTTCATGGTCTTGCCTCTCGACGGTGTTTCACGTGAAACATGCAGACCGGACCACCTATGCCGGCCCTCTGGTCGAGGAGAGTGGGCTGAGTCATCCTCTGTCGCGCGTCCGGTCCCTGACAACAGACGGAGTGTCGCAGGCAGCCGGCGGTGAGAAGCTCCTGGTTGCTGCCCGGCGGATGGCATACGACGGCTTCGTGGTTTCGCCGGTCGACGGTGTTTCACGTGAAACATCCAGACCAGACCGCGTGTGACGGCCCTTTGGTCGAAGAGAGTGGGCTGAGTCATCCTCTGTGCAGTAGAGAACAGATCTCGACGTGCGCCGGAAGCGCCTGAGGATAGACGGAGTGTCACAGGCACCCGGGGGATAGAAGTTGTTGGTGCTGCGAGTCGGACGGCGCCCGCCGGCTCTGCCGACACAGGGACGTCTGAAACCACATGCGTGGCGCAGCGCAGGGGGGAGTTCCTCGCCGTGGCCGGCCAGAGGCGTGAGGACCACCCCCGTCTGGGTCAGTGGGTGGTGACACCGAAACATGACCGGCGTGGCGGTGCCGAGCGCAGCGAAGCTCGTCACTCTGTCGGCGATTCCATCTGACGGCCCCGGCACACTCCGTCTACTGTGGAGACTCCTGCAAGTGGGGTGCGCTGTACCCGCCAGCACCGGGAGAGGGCAGCCCGGCAGGCTAGCTGTCGTCATCATCGCCACAGTGCGCACTGTTTCACGTGAAACATCCGCCAAGCGATGCGGGGAGCGGAGCGCGAGAAGCCGGTCTGGCGGAGACTGGCCGCGGGAACGAGGACCCCGACGTGCTTCGCTCGAGCTGCGACAGTGCTCTCGTCATCGAACGTCTCTGCTTGCGATTAGAGTGGAACGCGGCCCCGAAAGGAGTGGATGTTTCACGTGAAACCATCCGAGAAGACATCCTCGAGCGAATCGTTCGGGATGGACACGCCGCTTGCGCGGGAACTCGCTGACCTCTCCGCCCGCAGGCGCGCACTCGAAGGGGTTGCCGTGGAGTTCACCGGCGAAACCCGCGTTCTCACGGTGTCGAACCAGAAGGGTGGCGTGGGAAAGACCACCACCGCCGTGAACATCGCTTCCGCACTGGCGGGGATGGGCGGGAAGGTGCTGGTCATCGACCTCGACCCGCAGGGAAACGCATCCACAGCCCTGGGAGTACCCCACAGTGCTGAGGTCTCCAGTGTCTACGACGTGCTGATCGACGAGCTTCCGCTGGCAGACATCGTGCAGCAGAGCCCGGAGGATCCCAACCTCTTCTGCGCACCGAGCACGATCCACCTCGCGGGGGCGGAGATCGAGCTGGTCGCGCAGGTCGCTCGAGAGCATCGTCTTCGTCGCGCGCTCGACGTGTACCTCGCAGAGCACCCGATGGACTTCGTCATCATCGACTGCCCACCCTCCCTGGGCCTGCTCACGATCAACGCCTTCACCGCCGCGACAGAGGTTTTCATCCCCATCCAGTGCGAGTACTACGCACTGGAAGGATTGAGCCAACTGCTCGGCAGCATTCAGATGATCCAGAAGCACCTGAACCCGGTGCTCCACCTCTCGACGATCCTGCTGACGATGTTTGATGGGCGTACCCGTCTGGCACAACAGGTCGCGGAGGAAGTGCGGACGCATTTCCCCGAGCAGGTGCTGGAGACCGTGATCCCTCGATCCGTACGGGTATCCGAGGCCCCGAGTTTCGGCCAGACCGTGATCGCCTACGACGCCCAATCCGCCGGCGCGATCGCATACCGTGAGGCCGCTGTTGAGATCGCGTCGCGCAGAGCGACGCAGAGCAAGGAGAAATGATGGCGAAGCGCACTGGACTGGGCCGGGGCATCGGTGCCCTCATCCCCACGGCGGATCAGTCGGAACGTCCCGTCGATGTCTTCTTCCCGGGCGCGAGCCTGCGACAGACGAGCACCGAGGCGGCTCCCGTGGCCGATGCCGAGGCGCCGGAGCTCGAGAATGTCCCCGGCATTCATCTGGTCCAGGTCGACCCGAACAGCATCGTCGCGAATCCGCGTCAGCCTCGGACGCACTTCGACCCCGAGGATCTCGCAGAGCTGGTGCACAGCGTCCGCGAGTTCGGGGTGCTGCAGCCCGTCGTGGTTCGAAAGAACGCCGATGGCGAGTACGAGCTCATCATGGGGGAGCGCCGCACGCGCGCCGCGCGCGAGGCCGGCCTCGACGTCATCCCCGCGATCGTCCGTGACACCGCAGACGAGGATCTGCTGCGCGACGCCCTGCTGGAGAACCTCCACCGTTCAGAGCTGAACCCGCTCGAAGAGGCCTCTGCATACCAGCAGCTGCTCGACGACTTCGGAATCACCCAGGAGGAACTGGCCACGCGCATCGGCCGTTCCCGCCCGCAGATCAGCAACACGATTCGACTGCTGAAGCTCCCCGTCCCGGTGCAGCAGCGGGTGGCTGCCGGAGTGCTCACTGCCGGGCACGCGCGAGCGATCCTGAGTCTCGAGACACCGGAGTCGATGCAGCGCCTTGCGGACAAGGTCGTGAATGAAGACCTCTCGGTGCGCGCGACGGAGGAAGCGGCGAAGGCACAGCCCCGTGCCGGGTCGTCCGCGAAGCCGACCCCGGGTGCGCGACGCGCGTATCTGGATGAGGTGGCCGGCAAGCTCGGCGACCGTCTCAACACGCGTGTGAAGATCGCACTGGGAGCGCGAAAAGGGCAGGTCACTATCGATTTCGCTTCCATCCAGGATCTCAATCGGATTCTCGAGGAGCTCGGAGAAGGCGGTTACGGCTCGTCGAAGTGAGGTCCCGCCAGCGGCAGCGCTAGCCTAGACTCGCGTCATCGTGACGACGAGGGGGATGTCATGTCAAGAACAGCCGGTCCAGCAGCCATCAAACGCCGTGTGATCGCGGTCAGCATCGCCGCCGCGTTAGGTGGATTCCTCTTCGGATTCGACACGGCTGTGATCAACGGCGCGGTCGACGCGCTCGCGGGCGATGTGTCCGGATTCGACCTCGGTACTGCGCTCAAGGGCTTCGCCGTGTCGTCAGCCCTCATCGGATGTGCCGTGGGCGCCTGGTTCGCCGGCCCCGTCTCCAACAAGTACGGACGCATCCCCGTGATGGTGGTCGCAGCCACCATGTTCTTCATCTCGGCGATCGGATCCGGTCTCGCCTTCAGCGTCGTCGACCTCATCATCTGGCGGGTGATCGGGGGACTGGGTGTCGGAGCCGCCTCCGTGATCGCGCCGGCGTACATCGCCGAGGTGTCACCCGCAGCGATCAGAGGTCGCCTGGGCTCGCTGCAGCAGCTGGCGATCGTCACCGGTATCTTCGCCGCGCTGCTCTCCGATGCGCTGCTCGCAGGCATCGCCGGCGCGGCGGACCAGCCGCTGTGGGGACTCACCGCCTGGCGCTGGATGTTCATGGTCGCCGCGATCCCTGCGCTGGTCTACGGACTGGTCTCGCTGCGACTCCCGGAATCTCCGCGCTATCTGGTGCGCAAGGGCGAGCTGAAACGGGCGGCAGACGTGCTGGAGACCGTCACCGGCACGGTCGATGTCCAGGGCAAGATCGAGGAGATCACCGGCACGATCAACACGGAGCGCTCGGAATCGTTGCGTGATCTGCGTGGTAATCGCCTGGGGCTGAAGCCCATCGTCTGGATCGGCATCCTGCTGTCCGTTTTCCAGCAGTTCGTCGGTATCAACGTCATCTTCTACTACTCGACGACGCTCTGGCAGTCGGTGGGCTTCGATGAGTCCAGTGCTCTCCTGACCTCCGTCATCACCTCGGTCACGAACATCGTGGTCACGATCGTGGCGATCCTGCTCGTCGACAAGGTCGGTCGCCGGATCATGCTGCTGGTGGGCTCGGTCGGCATGACCGTGACGCTCGGCCTCATGGCAGTGGCCTTCTCGTTCGGCACACTGGATGCGCAGGGGACGGCGACGCTCCCCGACCCGTGGGCCACGATCGCCCTGGTCTGTGCGAACGGATTCGTGGTGTTCTTCGGTGCGAGCTGGGGGCCGCTGGTCTGGGTTCTGCTCGGCGAGATCTTCCCGAACTCCATCAGAGCCGGAGCCCTCGCGGTGGCCGCAGCGGCACAGTGGGTCGCCAACTTCTTCATCTCCACCACCTTCCCGGCCTTCGCCGAGATCGGCCTCACGTTCGCCTACGGGTTCTACGCGTTCTTCGCGCTCCTGTCGTTCTTCTTCGTGTTCTTCAAGGTGCCGGAGACCAAGGGCAAGGAGCTCGAGGACATGACGGAGAACATGAAGGTGGAGCGCCGGCGGGGTCCGCAGCCGACGTAGGCTGGGAGTATGACCGAGTCCGTACAGCGCCGCGCCAGCCTGGAGGTGTTGCGCGCCGAAGCGTCGGACGAACTCGCGGTCCTCATCCAGGAGCGGCTTCTCGGCGGAGAGGATCCGTGGGAGTTCATGGAGGAGCTCCCGAGCGTCGACGAACTCGTCGTCTACCTGCTGCGCGCCGACAACATCAATGCGAACGACGGTGTGCGCCCCAATGCGGCCAGGCACTACCGGGTGCTGCGGCAGATCGCCCTGGAGTACCCGGAGCTCACATCGGCCGTCTGGGGCCTCCTCGACGAGAAGCAGCGCCATCGCCGCTGGGACCCGACCGTCGCCGACGCCTCCTGACGTGGAGGTCGTGCTCGTTCCGCACGACCCGACGTGGTCGGAGACCTTCGTACATGTCGCGGCGGAACTGCGCAGGCATGGGAATCCGGACTGGCTCGTCGAACACGTCGGATCCACGGCGATCCCCGGGATGAGCGCGAAGCCGATCATCGACGTCGCGGTGCGCATCGCCGATGACGAAGACCTCGAGCTGCATCGACCTGGGCTCGAGGCCGCAGGATGGGCGGTCGGGAGCAGTGTGCGAAGCCATCGGGTGATGATCATCGAAGAGAACGGTGTACGCACGCGAATCGCCCACTTCTTCGAAGCCGCCGATTGGGATCAGGTGAACCAGCGCATCCTTCGCGACTGGCTGTTGCAGAATCCGGAGGATGCCCGGCTCTACGAGCGGGCGAAGCACGCTGCGGTTGACGCCTCGCGCAGGGGAGACGAGTCGTACAACGCGGGGAAGACCGCGGTGGTTCAGCTCCTCGTCGACCGTGCACGTGCTGCTCGCGGGCTGCCGTCGGTCTCCGTGTACGACAAAGACTGACCAGAGCGGTCCGCGGGACGACTCGGGGCGGACACGAGAAAGGGCCGTACCTCCCCGGGAGGTGCGGCCCTTCGTCTCGGGGGACTCAGCCGATGAACGCGGCCAGGTCCTTCTCCAGCGCGAACTTGGGCTTCGCGCCGATGATGGTCGTCTTGACCTCACCGCCGTGGAAGACCTTCATCGCCGGGATCGACGTGATCTGGTACTTCATCGCCAGCTCAGGGTTCTCGTCGACGTTGAGCTTGAGGATGGTGATCTTGTCGGGGTTGTCCGCCTGGATCTCGTCCAGGACCGGTGCGACCATACGACACGGACCACACCACTCGGCCCAGAAGTCCACCAGCACGGGACCGTCGGCCTGCAGAACGTCCTGCTCCCAGGTCGCCTGGCTCGTAGCCTTTGCACTCATCAGAGTTCTCCTTGATTCGAGGTTCGCCTGCTACAACAGCGGGCGAGGGAAAAGTGTTCCCGCCCCTACGCGGTGGCGGTGAGGATCTCCGCGGCCTCGGCGGCCGGAACCTCCACGGAAGGGTCTTCGAGGTCGGCCAGGAAGTGCTCCGCGTCGAGAGCAGCGACCGTGCCGGAGCCGGCCGCCGTGATGGCCTGACGGTAGGTGGGGTCGATCACGTCACCGGCAGCGAAGACTCCCGGAACCGACGTCTTCGACGAGCGGCCGTCGACCCAGATGGTGCCTTCCGGCGTGAGCTCGAGCTTGTCGTGCACGAGGTGCGTGCGCGGGTCGTTGCCGATCGCGATGAAGAGCCCGTCGAGCGGGAGGTCGCTGAGCGTGCCGTCGACCGTGGAACGCAGCTGCACACCGGTCACGGAGTCGCCTCCGAGGACCTCGGCGACCTCGCTGTTCCACACGAACTCGATCTTCTCGTTCGCGAAGGCGCGCTCCTGCATGATCTTCGAGGCCCGCAGGGTGTCCTTGCGGTGGATCACGTAGACCTTGTCTGCGAAGCGGGTGAGGAACGTGGCCTCTTCCATGGCGGAGTCGCCACCGCCGACGACGGCGATCGTCTTCTCGCGGAAGAAGAATCCGTCGCACGTGGCGCACCAGGAGACGCCGTAGCCGGAGAGGCGCTCTTCGCCGGCGATGTCGAGCTTGCGGTACGCCGAGCCGGTCGCGTAGATGAGGGACTGCGTCTCGTGCTCCGCACCGCTGCCGAGGATGACCTTCTTGACGGGCCCCTCGAGCTGGAGTTCGGTGACATCGTCGTAGACGACCTCGGTGCCGAACTTCTCCGCCTGCTCCTGGAACTTGGCCATGAGCTCAGGTCCCTGGATCCCTTCGGGGAAGCCGGGGTAGTTCTCGACCTCGGTGGTGTTCATCAGCTCTCCGCCGACCTCGACGGAGCTCGCGATGAGCAGCGGCTTGAGGTTCGCCCTGGCCGCGTAGATGGCAGCCGTGAATCCGGCGGGGCCGGAGCCGATGATGATGACCTGACGCATGTGATCTCCGTCTTAGAAACTGCAGTCGAATGACCTTCGAATGCTTCAACCCATGGTAACTGCGAGGCATTCCCTGCGCAGGGTGGGGCGCAGGCCGCGGAGCGGTCTGGGTGGGTGGATCAGCGCCCGGGGAGGAACCGGCGGACGAGAGCAGTGCCGGCCTTGAGCTCGGGGGCGCGCATCACGGCGAGGATCGCGACGTAGACGACCACCACGACGAGGCCGATGATCGCGGTTGCGAGAGTTCCTGAGATGACGCTCGACGTGGCCCAGCCCGTCGTTCCTCCGAGGAGCAGGAAGGTGCCCCATCCCGCGAGGCCTGCGGGGACGCCGGCGACCGAGAACCGCAGGATGGAGAGCACCCACGATCCGACGTGGAGTCCGCCGATCTTCTTGTGAAGCAACCACGTGGCGACGATCGTCTGCAGAGTGCTGGCGATCGATTGCCCGAGCGCCACAGCCGCGGCGAGCTCGGTGAGCTGCAGGGCGCCCGCCTGCAGGAAGGCCCATGCGGCGAGGGCGGTCCCGACGATGAGGGCGCACTGGAAGATGGTGAACCAGAACGGCGTACGTGTGTCGTCGTACGCGTAGAACGTCCGCTGGACGATGAAGAGGATCGTGAGCGGGATGAGCCCGATCAGATAGCACAACAGCACGAGGGCAGCAGCCTGTGCATCGCCGGCGGTCTTCGTGAACACGCGGGACGCGGGGATCGCTGCGGCAGCCACCGCCGCGACCGCAGCGACGATGAAGAAGAGCAGCGTGCGGATGCTGCGGGAGATGTCAGCGCGCACCTCGTCATGGCGCGCTGCGGCTGCGTGCTCGCTGATCTGCGTGAAGTACGGCGTACCGATGGACAGGACGATGATGGAGTACGGGAGCATGAAGATCAGCCACGCGTTCCCCGTCACGGCCGCGGAAGAGCCTACGCCAGATGCCGCGGCCACGATCCGCCCTTGCACGATCCCCGCTGCGAGGCTCGCGAAGGCCATGAGGAACGTCCATCCAGCCAGACGCCCGACGTTGCCGAGGCCGACACCGCGCCACTGGAAATCCGGCTTGAGTGAGAGGCCCGTTCGTCGCCAGAACAGCAGCAGCACAACGGCCTGGAGCACGATTCCACCGGTGGCGATTCCACCGAGCGCGTTGATCATCTCGGGCGTCCAGTCCGCCGCCCTGGTCGGAACGGGCGCGAAGAGAGCGCCGATGAGAACGAACCCGATGATCGAGACGATGTTGTTGATGACGGGGGCCCACGTGAACGGACCGAAGATGCGACGGGCATTGAGTGCCTCGCCGAGAAGTGCGTACAGGCCGTAGAAGAGGATCTGCGGGAGACACCAGTACGCGAGCGCTGTCGCCATCGCCTGGACGGAAGGGGGCGCCGTGCCGGCCACGATCGCCACCAGCCACGGTGCCGCGGCCGTCGCGATGGCTGTCACCGCGACGAGGACGACCGTGCCCAGGGTGAAGAGCTTCGAGATGAAGGCGTTCCCGCCATCCGCATCCGCCGTGGCTTTGACGATCTGCGGGACGATGACCGCCGTGAGGATCCCGACGGAGATGAGGGAGAACACGCTGTTCGGAAGTGTGTTCGCGAAAGCGAAGGCGTCGGCCGGACCCGAGCCGACAGCGCCAATGACCGCGACGAGGACGATGCTGCGCAGGAGCCCGGTGACGCGTGAGACGAGGGTGCCGGCGCCGATGATGGCGCTCGCCCGGCCGAGGCTACTCATTCGTATCCGGGGTCGAGGACGTGTCGTGGGCCGATGACGTGCCGTTGCTCGGTGTCCCATCCGGTCGGGCGTTCACGGCGTCCTCTTCCAATGACTCGATCTCTGCTTCCACAGCCGCCTCCTCGGCGGCCTCGCGGCGCTTGCGGCGGACGGTGCGGATCACGCCGAGCACGATGAGGAGTGCGGCGAGGCCCCCGAAGACGATGAGGCCGATGGTCTCCCACTCCGCTCGTACAGCTACCCTGATCTTCTGCTGATCCTGGATCTGCACGCCGGTGGGGCTGTAGAGGCTGAGGCGCAGGTCGACCTCGCCGCTGCCGACCCGTGCGGACACCGGGACCTTGACGCGCTTGGTGGAGTTCGCCTCGACGACCGTCTCCGTCACCGGCTTCACCTCGAGTCGAGGGTCGGTGGGGGAGACGAACAACTGCACCGTCACCGGCCACGGCAGGTCGTTGCGCACGGCGATCGGCAGATCAGCGTTTGCGGTGAGCAGTTGGATCGTGCTCGACGGGGGGATGCTCACGGCGGCGAGCGTCTCCGAGGTGCGCTTCTGGTGCTCTTCGACCTTCTTCGCGAAAGCCTTCGCCGACGATCCGACGGACAGCGTCCGGAGGATCCTGATGCGTTCAGGGCTCAGCAGTACCTGCGGGTCAGCGAGGATCGACGAGAAGGCGGTGAGCGTTCCCTCGTCGGCCAAGAGGGTCGTCACCGCTGCCGCACGCGCGGGATCGGCTTCCGATGTGAGCGCGGCCGATGCGGGCGGGGTGGCGCGCAGTGCCGAGAGTTCGAATCCGATCGAATCGGCCGTGGAGATCGCGTCGCGCAGCGCGTCCGCATTGCGGTTCTCGTCGCGGTCGAGCCCGATCAGCAACGGGGCACCCGCGACGCGGCTCTCAGCCAGTGTCAGGAGCGCGGCGGCTTCGGCCAGGAGCCGTTGACGATCGACGGAGTCGGCCTCCGCGGCGACCTGGGAAAGAGTCTGCGACAGGCCGCTGTCGGTGACCAGGAGGTCGTGCCCGCCGACGGTGGCGTGCGCGGCGCTCTGTCCGCCCAGCGCTGCGGAGGAGACGATCGTGCTCGTCCCCTCACCCAGGTAGCTCGCGAAGGTGTCGAGATCCTCTTCTCGCAGCTCGTCGTCCGGCCACAGGATCTGAGGGAGCGCGCCATCGATCGCCGTGAGCTCCGCGTCGTCGGGCAGCTGAGGAGTGCCGGTCGGGCTGGGTGTCGGGCCCGGTGTCGCGGTCGAGTCCGCCGTCGGCGACGACGTGGCAGGCGTCTGCGGAAAGTCGGCGGGGTTCAGGAACGTCGCCAACGTCGTCGGCTGCAGCAATGCGGGTAGACCCGCCTGCGCTTGCGCCGTCGCATCCGCATCACCGAACTGCAGTGCGAACCGCGTGTTCGGCAGAGCTTCCAGTCGGTCGAGCCAGTCCCGCGCGGTCTCCGGAGCCGCGGAACCCAGAGCGCGGATTGCGGCGAGAATAGCGGGATCGATGGCGAGCACCGCAGTGGTGCCGGCCACACCGTCGAGCTGAGCGGTCAGGGCACCCTCGGGTCCGGTGAGAGTACTGAGTTCCTCCGCGCTCAACAGCACGCCGTTGTCGGGGGTCGCCGTGAGCGGGACCATCACGCCGACCTGAGCGGTCTGGGAATCGGCGACGACGAGCACGCTGGTCGCCGTGGCCTCGACCGTCGCCGAACGATCCTCAGGCGTGTTCACCGTCTTGGCACCCGTGAGCTCCGCCCGCAGCGGGTAGACACCGGGGGCGAGGGCGCCGAGGGTCTCGGCAGGGACGAAGACCGTGGTCATGCCGGAGGCACCGGCATCGAGCGCGGCCGTCGTGTCGGAGCCGATCGTGTCGAAATCGCCCGGTGCCTCGCCCTCATCGAGCCAGTTCGTGACCGAGGCTTCGTCCGTCAGGGGAGTTCTGCTGAGCTCCACCTGCACCTGACCACTCGACAGCTTCGATTCCGTCTCGTTCTGCACCGTGAGCATCGCCGTGGTGGAGGAGCCGGGGGCGACGAGGCCGCGCAGACCTGCGGAGACATGGAAGGCGACGCTCGCTTCCTCGTCGGAAGCGGACCCGCCGGCGGCGACGGCCGTGCTCGGTGCGACGGCCGCGCAGGCGCCCAGCACGATAGCGAGGACGGCGGTCCCGCCTGCGAGCCTTCGCAGGCGCGCACGGAGGCCGTGCTCGGGGGTGATGGCGGTCATGAGGGTCTTCCTCGAACGCCCGGAACGGGGCTGCTCGTGAGTACTGACCTCCTGATTCTAGGAGGCACAGGGAAGGAGAACCCTGAAGACGCGTAGAGTGACGGCCGTGTCCGACACCCCCACACCTCACCCAGACCCTCTTCGCACCTCCGCGCTGGCCGCTGATCTCGATGCCGCCGACTTCCGGTCCGCACCTCTCCGTCGCCTGTGGGGCGAGGAGGCGGACGACGCCCTCGCCAGGGGGATGCGCGAGCCGATCCTGCGGGCCATCGCCGAGGACTCCGGAGTCCTGGCCACCCTCGGCCGTCTGCTGGTACTCGGCATGAGTCAGCCGCGTGCGGCGGTCGCCGCCGCGCTGCCGAACCTCGGAGTGGACGGACTCCAAGCGCTCGGACTCGCCACCGCGGATGCCGAGGTGGTGACCCCGACGGCCCTGTTGCGTCCGCAGTCCTTCGTGGATGCCGAGGGTGTCGGCGAGTGGTGGATCGCCAGCGACCTCGACGAGGTCGCCCTCGACGGCCCTCTCCCCGCCGATCATGTGCTCGGCGTCGGTGGAGCCTCGCGCACCCTCGCCGAGACGATCGTGCCCATCCAGGTCGATCGCGCTCTCGACCTCGGCACCGGGTGCGGGATCCAGGCGCTCCTCGTCGCCCGTCGTGCCGGCACGGTGGTCGCGACCGACATCTCGGTCAGGGCACTGGCGTTCGCCGAGCTCAACGCGCGGGTCAACGGGGTGACCAACATCGAGTTCCGTCACGGCAGCATGTTCGACCCCGTCGCGGGCGAAGCGTTCGATCTGATCGTCTCCAATCCGCCGTTCGTCATCACACCGCGGGTGGAGGGCGTCCCCGCGTATGAGTACCGCGACGGCGGACTGGTGGGCGATGCCCTCGTCGAGCAGTTCGTGCGGAGCGCTCCGGCGCATCTGACGCGGAACGGAATCGCGCAGCTGCTCGGCAACTGGGAGTCGCGGGCAGGGGTCACCGGTCTCGCCCGTCTGGAGGCCTGGGTGCCGAGCGAGCTCGACCTCTGGGTCGTCGAACGGGAGGAGCTGTCGCCGTTGGGGTATGCCGAGCTGTGGATCCGCGACGGGGGCACCACCCCGCGTGACCCGGCATTCACTCCGTTGCTGACCGCCTGGCTCGATGATTTCGCCGCCCGCGGCGTGACCTCGATCGGCTTCGGTTACGTGCTGATGCGTCGAGGTCTGTCGTCCCCTCCACTCCGGCGCACGGAGCGGATCTCCCAGCAGGTGTCGAACGTCGGTGCCGCGCTCGGAACCGGGCTTGTCGCGCATGACGCGCTCGCCGAGGGGATCCCCTCGACACTGCTGACGGCGCCCGATGTCACCGAGGCCCGCCACCTGCTGCCGGGCAACGACGACCCCAGCGTCATCGAACTGCGACAGGGTGGCGGTTTCGCGCGCACCGTGAACGTGGACCCTGCGCTCGCCGGGTTCGTCGGGGCCTGCGACGGCGACCTCACCGTGGTGCAGATCGTCTCGGCCCTGGCCGACCTCTTCGAGGTTCCCCTCGCAGACCTGTGGGCCGAACTCGAGCCCCGCATCAGATCGCTCGTGCTGGACGGCATCCTCGTACCGGGGGAATAGCTGAGGGATACATGCGTTGGAATAGATCATGAAGGCTTTCGGATTCCTCTCCTTCGGGCACTATGCAGACGTGCCCGGCTCAGCCACCCGCACCGCGGGCGACATGCTGAAGCAGACCATCGAGATCGCCGAGGGCGCAGACGAGATCGGTGTGAACGGCGCCTACGTGCGCGTGCACCACTGGGCGCGTCAGGCCGCCTCGCCGATGCCCCTGCTGAGCGCCATGGCCGCGCGCACGAAGCGCATCGAGGTCGGGACGGGCGTGATCGACATGCGCTACGAGAACCCGTTCCAGTTCGCCGAGGAGGCCGCCGCTCTCGACCTGATCTCCGACGGCCGCATCGCCCTGGGCGTGAGCCGCGGTTCACCCGAGACGGCTCTGCGCGGCTATGAGACCTTCGGATACGTCGACGAGGAGGACACCGAGCGGGGCAGCGTGATCGCTCGGGAGAAGTTCGACCTGTTCCTCCGTGCGATCGACGGCGAAGGTATCGCCCCCGGAGATCCCCGCATGGTGGGTGCCGGCCGCTACCTCGCGATCGAGCCGCAATCCCCGACCCTGCGCGACCACATCTGGTGGGGATCAGGTTCACGCCCGACGGCGATCGAGACCGGCCGCAAGGGACTCAACATGATGAGTTCGACCCTGGTGACCGAGGCCACAGGGCAGCCTTTCCACGAGTTGCAGCGCGAGCAGATCGACCTCTTCCGCTCGGCCTACAAGGAAGCAGGGCACACGGGCACGCCGCGCGTCTCCGTCAGCCGCAGCGTGTTCCCCCTGGTGTCCGACATGGACCGCGCCTACTTCGGACTTCGCAGCGAGGAGAACGCCGATCAGATCGGCATCATCGACGGATTCCGTTCCACGTTCGGCAAGACCTACGCGGCAGAACCCGACGTGCTGATCGAGCAGCTCCGACAGGACGAGGCGGTGATGGCGGCCGACACGCTGATGCTGACCATCCCGAACCAGCTCGGACCCGAGTACAACCTGCACGTGCTGGAGTCGTTCGCGAAGCATGTGGCTCCGGCGCTCGGGTGGAAGCCGAACACGGAGGGTCCCGTCCAGGGCGATCCGGTCTGAGCGGGATCGCCGACCTTGACACGAGTCGCTTGACACGGAGCGTTGGAGCACTGACGCTGGGGAGGCTGCGCCGATCGACGCAGCCTCCCTTCATGCCTTCGGAGGCAAACCATGACCCGTGTTCGCGTCGATCTCAACATCTCGCTCGACGGCTTCGCCACGACGACGGACCAGACCCCCGAGAACCCCTTCGGTGAGGACTGGGGCCGGCTGACGGCGGCGTACACGGCCACGCGCACGTTCCACGAGCGTGTCTTCCTCGACACCAGCGGGACGGGAACGACAGGCGTCGACGAGAAGTACGCCGCGCACTACTTCGAGAACATCGGCGCCGAGATCATGGGCGCCGGGATGTTCGGGCTCCACGCCAACCCGGACGACCCGGACTGGCGCGGCTGGTGGGGCGAGGAGCCGCCGTTCCGCGCCCCGGTGTTCGTGCTGACCCACACCCCGCGGCCTTCGATCGAGTTCGCCAACGGCACGAGCTTCCACTTCCTCTCTGCTTCTCCCGAGGAGGCGCTGCAGAAAGCGGTCGAGGCGGCCGCCGGAGCGGACGTGCGGATCGGTGGAGGACCCACGACCGTGCGCGAGTATCTGCGCGCGGGGCTGGTCGACGACCTGCACGTCGGCATCACCCCGATCCTCATCGGCGACGGGCTCCGACTCTGGGACGACCTGCGCGGACTCGAGTCCGGTTACCGCGTCACCTCGGAGGTCGCGGAGTCGGGCGTCACGCACATCACCTTCTCCCGAGAGGATTGACGCGCGCGGCAGGGCGGATCTGGGAGGCTGGACCGGTGCGCATCCGACCCTTCCACCCTGAAGACACCGATGCCGTCGTCGCCCTGTGGGAGGCGGCGGGGCTCACGCGGCCGTGGAACGATCCTCGGAAGGACATCGCCCGGAAGCTGACGGTGCAGCCCGAGCTGTTCGTCGTGGCGGAGGACGAGACGGGGCGCATCCTCGGCTCGGTCATGGCGGGCTACGACGGGCATCGCGGGTGGATGAACTACCTCGCCACGCAGCTCGACGCGCGAGGACTCGGAGTGGGCAGGGAGCTCGTGGCCCACGTTGAGGCCCGTCTGCGCGACCTGGGATGCCCGAAGGTGAACCTGCAGGTGCGTTCCGGCAACGCGCAGGTGGTCGACTTCTACCGCAGGCTCGGCTACGAGATCGATGACACGGTCGACCTGGGCAAGAGGCTCATCCCCGACGTGTGATCGCGGAGAATTCCCTTCTCGACGATCCGGTATACCAGTACTCTGACCGCATGCGTCTGCGTCGTAGGGGGATCATCGCCGGAGTCATCGGGCTCGTCGCCGTGCTCGTCGGCGCCATCCCCGCTGTTGCCGCCACCACGTCATGGGCCACTTGGCAACCGCTCGCGGGCACTGGAGGTGCCTTCACGACAACAGTCCAGGTGGCACCCCACCCTGCACTCACCGCCACCATGACCAGCGATTCGCGCGCAGGCCAGGTCGGCGTGATCACCGGTGCATCCACGTGGCTGGCCGAAGGGACCCCCATCGGAGCCGAGTACGGATCCAGCAGGGATCAGCCGTACCTGAACTTGCGGCCCAGGGCCGACAACGCCACGAGCCCGTCGACGACGACCTATTCGTTCGCCGCGCCGACCCCGACGTCGGGCTGGGCCTTCGCGTTGGGTGACATCGACTCCGACAGCGTGCGGATCCATGCCGTCGCTCCTGACGGGCACGTGCTCACAGCGGCGGAGATCGGCCTCAGGGACCTCTTCAACTACTGCGCTCCCGGGGTCGTGGGAAAGCCCGCGTGCACCGGCGCGGTCGGCGACGTGCCGACATGGGATGCCGCGACCCTCACCCTCACCGGGAACGCGGCAGCTGCCGACACCAACGGATCCGCGGCGTGGTTCGAGCCGTCGACTCCGATCCGCTCCCTCAGCTTCATCTTCACCCGGCGATCCGGTCTTCCCGTCTACCAGACGTGGTTCGTCTCGGCTGCGAATGACATCCGAGGATCGGTCGTCGACGTGGACACCGGGGCGCTGGGCGGTGTCGCCCTCGCACTCACCGACGGCAACGGCACGATTGTGGGCAGGACGACCACCGCGCCGGACGGCACCTACTCGTTCCCCGGGTTCATCGCCACGGACGGCTACCGGGTGAGTGTGACGGCACCGCAGGGCAAGATCGCGGTCGGTGAGACGACGACGTCGGTGAACCTCAGCAGCGGCAATGCGGAAGATGTCGACTTCACGGTGCGCGACATCGTGCCGTCCCCCGTCACCGGGCGCGTGGTGGACACGGAGGGAAACCCCATCGCCGGCGTCGTCGTGACGATCGACGCACAGACCAGGACCACCGACGCCGACGGCAGATATTTGTTCGACATGGTCCTCGATGGGCTGCAGGAGGTGACCATCACCGTTCCAGCCGGGTACGCCGTCGACACGGCGCCGCCGGGCTTCGTGGTCCCGGCGGACAACGAGGATCTGATCACACTCACCGACTTCGTCATCGAGGCGAACCCGAGCCTGAGCGGGGTCGTCCGATGGAACGGCGGCGGTGTGCCAGGCGTCACAGTCACGGCCGTGCAGCAAGGGGGCGGCACCCTCACCACGGTGACAGGCGCGGATGGAGGCTACACGTTCCCCCGCCTTCCGGCCGGCAACTACACGGTCACGATGACGACGCCCGATGGCTACGCCGCGACATCTCCGCTCAGCCGCACAGCACCGGTCGCGGAGATGGACGTCACAGGCGTGGACTTCGACCTCGCCCGGCTGGGGGCGCTCGACGGCACGGTGCGCACCGACGGCGGTGAACCCGTCGGAGGTGTGGTGATCGATGTCTCCGGTCCCGTCCCGGCACAGCTCACGACGGGTGCCGACGGCACCTACAGTCTCGGCAGCCTCCCTCCGGGCAACTATGAGCTGATCGTGCGCGCGCCCGAGGGCACCACGATCGTCGGGGCGGGAACCCGCAGCGTCATGATCTCCGATGTCGGCGAGTCCGTCGAAGGACAGGACTTCACCCTCGCCGCGGCCGTCGTCCCACCGTCACCGTCGCCGTCACCCGAGCCGTCGACCGGGAGCTCGAACAGCAACGGCAGTGGTCGCATTCCGGCGACCGGCCTCGGTGCCGAAACGTTCGCCTGGGCGGCAGGTGGTGCCGCGGTGATCCTGCTCGGGGCGACTCTTCTGGTCGTCGCCCGCCGTCGCGCCGGCCGGAAGTAACGCGGCGCCCGCTTTCGTGGTCAGCTGCCCTCGGGCGGTCCGAACAGCTCTTCGCCGTGCTCGTGGAGGAGCTTGTAGGCGTCGGCGAAGGTCTCCGGTTCCGGCTCCCCAGGTTTCCCGTAGCGCGCGAGGAGCAGGCCGAGCAGTCCGCGTGCGGGCGGAGTGAGCGGCTTCAGCTGATCCTTCTCACCGGGCTGGGGTGCCGTGTCCTCCGGATTCGGAGGCGTGTACGCGGGCGTGGTCACCGGCCAGTCGGACGGGTGCCGGGGTTTGTCGAGATTCACCACGTTCAGGAGAGTGTTCGCCGACGCGTCCCGGTCGTTGAGCGGCTTGAGTCCGTGCAGGCGCGAGAGGGTGGCGGTCACCGAGCCGTGATGCATCTCGTCGTGGATGATGCTGCCCCGCTTCGTGTAGGCCGACACCGCGATGGCCGGGACACGGCAGCCCAGTCGATCGAACGTGAAGCCCATCTCGCCCGGCCCGGTATCGGGGGTGGGCTTCGTCACGGCGGGCGGCGGCACGTGGTCGTAGCAGCCGCCGTGCTCGTCGAACGTGATGAGCAGCAGAGTGTTGACGGCGTTCGACCCCTTCGGGGAGGCACTCGTGCGCACCGCCTCGTAGATGTCGTGGATGAGCCTGTCGCCCGCCCGCACATCCGAGATCGCGCTGTCGAACACGGGCTCGCCGTCGACCTCGCTCTCACGCGGCGACCCGAAGGGCGGATGGAAGTCGTTGTGGTCGTAGACCATCCGCGGCTCGATGAAGGCGTAGGCGGGGAGGGTGCCGGCCTTCGCCTCGGCGTAGAAGTCCTCCATCGTGCCGAAATGGTCGGTACGCCAGTACTTCTCCAGCACCGCGGCATGCAGCATCCCCGTGAACGAGACGAGCTGGAGCTTGTCGATGTAGATCTTCCAGCTCACCTTCTCGTCCTCGAGCCGATTGAACACCGTCGGCGCGGCCGGCGCATCCAGCCATTTCCGGTAGCCGCCGCCGGCCTGATTGGTCACGAAGCCGTGAGACGTGGAGGCGTGGAAGAACGAGCGGTTGCAGAAGGTCTGGGAGGGAACGCCGGCATACCAATGGTCGAACACCGCGAACTCCGAGGCAAGCGTGGACAGGACGGGCAGCATCTCGGGCGAGAACGAGCCCATGATGTGCGCCGCCTCTTCGGGCTTCGGGTCGACGCCCTTGCGTAGTCGCCGGAAGTTGATGATGTAGTCCTCGAGAAACCCCGACATCGTCGCCTTCTCGCCGTGGGTTGGGGCGTTGAAGGGGGCGGTCATCTCGTCGACGAAGAGGTCGGCGTTGGTCTTCGGGTCGACCGTGCCGAAGATCTGCGTGTTGACGTGCGGATACTCCTCGCCCGGATCCGGGTCGGGGAGGCTCATGATCCGGTCGGTGTCACCGGTGTACACGTGTGCATCGACGACCGTGCCATGGGACGAGGTGTTGCTGTACGAGCCGAAGTCGAGCCCCTCGAACGTCTCACCCTGCGGCAGGGTCTGCTTCGAGTAGAGGTAGCCGAGCAGGTTGTCGAACGAGCGGTTCTCGCCCATCACGACCACGAGATGGTCGAACCCCGGCTCGCTGCGCGGAGTGAGGGCGGCGAAGGGGTCGGCGTCGGCCACGAAGCCGTCACGTGCATTGCCGGCGATCGACGCGCCGATCGCTGCCCCACCCGCGCCGCCGACGACCGCGCCCGCGAGAGCTGCTCCGCCGACCTTGAAGAATCCCCGGCGGGAAGCATCGCGGGGAGCATCGGGGGAGGGGGACTCTTCTTCGGCCATGTCGCGATCCTACGACCGCGGGACGGTTGCCGTAGGGAGGACTAGGCGGCGGCGATCCAGAGCACGGCGCCGTCGCGCCAGCCCAGACCGGCCCTACCCTCAGGGATCGGCTCCTCGTGCCGCGGGCGGACGACGCGCATCCGCTTACCCGCAAGCTCCACGATGTAGACGATGTCGGCGCCGCGGTAGACGTGCGCGACGACCTCGACGCTCACCGGGGCATCCGCACCCACGACGGGGGAGAGGCGCAGGTCCTCCTGGCGGAGCACCACTTCTCCCGCTCCATCGGGACCGGCGCCGGTCATCGGCACCTGGATCGTGGTGCCGTCGAGGGTGGCCACCGCTCCGGAACGGGTCGCCGGAAGCAGGTTCGCCGCGCCGATGAAGTCCGCGGCGAAGGGGGTGCGGGGAGCACCGTAGAGCTCGGCGGGTGCGCCCTCCTGCTCGATCACGCCCGCGTTCATGAGCACGATGCGGTCGGAGAGGCTCATCGCCTCCTCCTGGTCGTGCGTGACGAACACGGTCGTGAGCCCGAGCGTGCGGTGCAGTTCCTTCAGCTCGACCTGCATGTCCTCACGCAGACGGGCGTCGAGGTTCGACAGCGGCTCGTCGAGCAGCAGTACGCGGGGCTCGAACGCGATGGCACGGGCCAGAGCCACGCGCTGCTGCTGTCCGCCCGAGAGCTGCGCAGGCATCCGATCGGCGAGGTGGCCCATCTGCACGCGCTCCAGCGCCCGCACGGCGAGCTCCTTCTGCTCGGCCTTCGACTTCTCGCCGGACATCCGCAGGCCGAAGCGCACGTTCTCGGCGACGCTCATGTGCGGGAAGAGCGCATAGCTCTGGAACATCATGCCGAGGTGCCGCTTCTCGGGCGGGAGCTTGGTCACATCCTGCCCCGCGATCTCGATCGTTCCGCTCGTCGGCGACTCGAGGCCCGCGATGCAACGCAGCAGCGTCGTCTTCCCGCACCCCGAGGGGCCGAGCAGGGAAACGAACTCTCCGGACTGCATGGAGAGATCGATGCCCTTGAGCACCGAGGTCCCCTTGAAGTCCTTGGTGAGTGAGGTGATGGTGAGTGTTGTCATCAGACGAACAACCTTCCCAGGCCGATGATGCGTTCGAGCACGATCATGAGGACGACGGTGAGCAGGACCATCAGGGTCGAGACGGCCGCCACGGTGGGCGACGTGCTGAACTCCAGCTGGCCGTAGATGGCGATGGGCAGCGTCTCCAGCTGCGGGGTGCGCAGGAAGAGGGCGATGACCGCATCGTCGAACGAGATGTTGAAGGCGAAGAAGGCGCCGGCCGCGATACCGGGACGGGCGATGGGGAGCACGACCAGGCGATAGCGATTCCAGGTGCTGGCGCCGAGGGTGCGCGCCGCCTCTTCCGTGAAGTGGTCGGCGCGGGTCATCACCCCGGTCACGGTGCGCATGACGTAGGGGATGGCGATCACCACATGGATCGCGATCAGCACACCCACGTTCGGCGCCCCGATCGTGAGGGACGAGATGGACAGCGCCCCGATCGCGAGGATGATCGTGGGGATCGTCAGCGGCGACATCAGCAGACCCTGGATGGCGGCACCGCCGGGAACCTTGAAGCGCGTGAGCGCGAGCGCCGCCGCGGTGCCGATGGAGGCGGCGACGATCGCGACCGTGACGCCGACCAGCAGGCTCAACCGGAACGGCTCGAGGTAGGTGTCGGAGGTGAGCGCCTCGACGTACCAGTCGAGGGTGAAGCCCTGACCGGGGAATGTCAGGAAGCGGTTCTCTCCGATGGAGGCACCGGCGACCACCATGAGCGGCACGAGCATGTAGAGCGTCACGACGACGCCGAGGATGATGGCGAGGACCCTGCCGAGGATAGGAACGGAACGGACCATGGTCACACCTTCTGCTTCCCGAGTCGGGACGTGGCCGCGAGCACGAGCATGACCCCGGCGAACAGCAGCACGGCCTGCGCGGCCGCGAACGACCAGTCGAGGTTGGTGGTCGCATCGATGTAGATCGTCTGGGCGAACACCGGGATCTGCGCTCCGCCGATGAAGCGCGGGGTGATGAACGAGCTCACCGAGAGGACGAACACGAGTGAGGCGCCGGCCACGATGCCGGGGATCGCGAGGGGGAGGACGACGTGCCACAGCGTGCGCCAGAACCCGGCGCCGAGGGTGCGTGCGGCTTCTTCGAGCTGCGGGCGGATACCCGAGATCACGCCAAGGATGCTGAGCACCGCGAACGGCAGGAGCACCTGGACCATCGCGATCACGACGCCGGTCTCGGTGCCGAGGAAGCCCTGTGTGCCCCCCACGAGGAACTCGGCCCCGGGGATCTTCATCAGCAGCCCTGACGGGCCCATCAGGACCACCCAGCCGAACGTGCGGACCACGACGCTGGTCATGAGGGGCAGGATGACGACGATCAGCAGGAAGGAGCGCACCTTCGAGCCGGCGCGTGCCATGACGTAGGAGAGCGGGATGGCGATGATCAGCGTGATCACCGTCTGGATCACCCCCAGGCGGAGCGAACGGAGCGCCGCCTGGAGGTGATATTCACTCGTGAACAACCGGGTGAAGTTGTCGAGGGTGAACCCGCCTGCCGACGACTGCACGCTCATGAGGAGCATGCCGGCCACCGGGGTGACGAAGGCGAGCGCGAGCAGCACGATCGCCGGCAGGAGCAGGAGCCAGGGCTCCCTACGGGTTCGCACACTCATTTGGTGATCAGCGCATTCCACTCATCGGTCCAGGCCGGTCGCGAAGCCGCGACGTCGCCGGGAGCGTAGACGACGACCGTCTCGAGCTCGTCGCCCGTCAGCACGTTGTCAGCGGCTTCGTCGGAGAGCTCGGTCTTGGTGTTGACCGGCGAGTACCGCATGTTCTCCGCGAAGACGGCCTGCGCTTCGGGGCGCAGTTCGAAATCGATGAAGAGCTTCGCGAGGTCGGGGTTGTCCCGGCCTTCGACCACGTTCGCCGTGATCAGAGAGGCGGTGACGCCCTCTTCCGGGACGATGAACTCCACCGGAAGGCCCGCGTCCTGCAGCGTGCCGGCGTAGTCCATCGCGTACGGTGCGAGCCACGTGTCGCGCTGTGCGAACGCGGTCTGCAGATCGGGCGAGGTCGGGACGACGATCGCGTCACCCGACGACGCCAGCGCACCCAGGTCGGTGATCGCCTGCGAGGTGTCGTCGATCCCGCCGCCGAGGGCGTCCGCGACACGGAGCATCGAGAGCACGCCGTACGTGTTCGAGAAGTCCGTGAGTGCGACGTGACCGGCGTAGGCCTCGTCGAACAGGTCGAGCCACGAGGTGGGCGCAGGAGCGTCGGCCTCGGTGTTGTAGACGAGTCCGATCGGTGCGAGCTGGATGACCGGGCCTTCACCGCGCTCGAGCCCGGCGGTCGCCAGGTCGATCAGGTCGCCGGTCTCGGAGAGGTCATCCGCGGCGATCGGGGCGATGAGCCCCTGCTCCGCAGCGGTGAATTCCTGCCCGCCGGAGAAGTGCACGACATCGATCTGCGGGCTCGCCTTCTGGGCGGTGACCTGCGCGAGGGCGTCGGCGCTGTACAGCGTGATCAGCTCGACCTTGGCGCCGGTCTCCTCCTCGAAGGGATCGACGACGGCCTCGATGAAGGCCTTCTCCCAGTCGCCGCCGAACGACGTGACCACGATGGTCTCGCCGGCGAACTCCTTGTCGCCGCCTGACGCTGCGGTGTCGTCACCGGTCGAGCATCCGGCGAGGACGAGGGCACCGGTGGCGACGAGCGCTCCGGCGGTGAGGATTCTTCGGGTATTCATGCACTGCTCCTTCGGGATGGGTCCAGCACTGAGTGAACGCCTTAGACCAGGCGTCCGATGGTGAGCTGCTTCGCTCCGTCGATGCGGATGGCCGCGCTCTCCTTGGCGAACTCGGCGAGTCCTTCGGTGATGCCGCCCCAGATGTTGACGGGTGTCCATCCGAGCGGGCCGAGAGTACGGGCACCACGATCGTAGAAGACGCCGATCTCGTACCACTCGAACGGCAGGCCGCCCATCTGCATCGGACGCTGCCAGTACCACTGCAGGTCACCCGGCGCCGGCACGACCTGCTGGTTCTCGAACGGTACCTTCTCGGGGTCGAAGTTCTGCGCCTCCTCGGGAAGGCCGACCATGACCTCGGGGCCCGCGTACATGGCGTGCATCGCCTGCATGGTGACCGGCTTCTCCAGCGCACCCCACATGGCCTCGCACGTGCGAGGGGCGAGGTCCTCGAACAGGGTGGCGACGGCGCGGACGCCGTTCTCGTACTCGAGGAAGACCTGCTTGGTCATCGTGTTCCTTTCTCTGCCGCGGGGTGTTCCGCTGCTCTTTCACGGGCGGCCGAGACGAACGCCGCGAACAGCGGCATCTCCTCTGCGGCCTCATCGGGGGCGATCATCTTCTCGGGGTGCCACTGCACAGCCCAGAACGGCCAGTCGCCGTCGGCCTCCACTGCTTCGACGATCCCGTCCGGTGCCCAGGCGACCGGGCGGAGGCCGGGTGCGGGGGCGTCGATCGACTGGTGGTGGATGGTGTTCACGGTCCGCTGTCGGGTGCCGTAGAGCGAGGCGAGGCGACTGTCCTCCGCGAGGAGGACCGGGTGCCGCGCCGCGAGCTGCTGGTCGGCGCCGCGCACCGGCTCGTGGTGCTCGGTGGCCGGGATGTCGACGAGGAGTGTGCCCCCGAAGGCGATGTTGCTCACCTGGAGCCCGCGGCAGATCGCCAGGACGGGGATCCCCCGGCGCCGAGCACCGAGTGCGAGCGCGATCTCATAGCCGTCGCGGGAGGGGTCGTAGTTCTTCCCCTCCTGCGGCTCGGCACCGTAGCGGGAGGGGTGCACGTCCTCGCCGCCGGAGAGCACGAGCCCGTCGATGCGGTCGAGCACCTCGTCGACCCCCGCCGTGGGAGGCAGCAGCACGACCGCACCGCCGGCCGCCTCGACGGGAGAGGCGTACTCGGTGCCGAGGGTGTGCGCCGGGCGACCGCTGCCCAGGTCGGTGTCGATGGAACGGCGCCAGGTGGTGATGCCGATGAACGGGCGGGTCACGAGAGCTCGATCCACGTGGTCTTCAGGTCGGTGAACTTCTCGAGGGCGTGCAGGCTCTTATCCCGTCCGAAGCCCGACCCCTTGACGCCGCCGAAGGGGATCGTCATGTCGCCCTCCTCGAAGCAGTTGACCCAGACCACGCCAGCCCGGAGCCGCCGAGAGAGGGTGTGGACGGCGTTCAGATCGTTGCTCCAGAGCGCCGCGGCGAGGCCGTACTCGGTGCCGTTGGCGATGGCGAGCGCGTCTTCCACGTCGTCGTAGGCGATGACCGAGAGCACGGGTCCGAAGACCTCGCGCCGGGCCACCTCGTGCGCGGGCGTGACGCCGAGCACGACGGGGGCGAAGTAGCTGCCGCCGTCGACGGCCTGGAATCGCTCGGCGCTGCCGGCGGCCAGCTCCGCGCCCTCGGCCTGGGCGCGCTCGACGAAGCCCGCGATGCCCGCGAGCTGCTTCTCGCTCACGATCGCCCCCATCGAGGTGGACACGTCGAACGGGTCGGCGGGAAGGCTCGTGCGGGCGACCTCGGCGGCGATCTCCAGGGCGAGGTCGCGCTGGGAACGCGGTACGAGCAGCCGAGAGGATGCCGTGCACATCTGGCCCTGGTTGTAGAAGCAGCCGTCCGCGGTGGCGCGGACAGCACGCTCGAGATCGGCGTCCGGCAGCACCAGGCTCGCGGTCTTGCCGCCGAGCTCGGGCCAGACGCGCTTGCCGTTCGACGCGGCCGAGTAGCCGAGGAACATGCGGCCGACCTCGGGTGAGCCGGTGAAGGTGACGACGTCGACGTCGTGGTGCTCGCCGAGTGCGCGACCGGCGACCTGCCCGGTGCCCGGTGTGACGTTGAGCACACCGGCGGGGATGCCGGCCTCGTGGGCGAGCTCGGCCAACCGGAGTGCGGAGAAGGTCGTGTGCTCCGCAGGCTTGAGCACCACGCTGTTGCCGACCGCGAGTGCCGGGGCGAGCTTCCAGGCGGTCATGGTCAGGGGGAAGTTCCACGGCACGACGGCCGCGACGACGCCGGCCGGTTCGCGGGTGACGAGCGCGAGGCTGTTCGGGGCGGTGACGGGCAGCTCGTCGAGCACCTTGTCTGCCGCCTCGCCGTACCAGCGGAAGCAGTTGACGACGGCGCGGAGCTCGGTCTGCAGCGCCTCGCGCACGGGCTTGCCCATCTCGAGGGAGATCGTGAGGGCGAGTTCTTCGGCGTTGTCGTGGATCTTCTGCGCGAAGGCGATCAGCAGCTGGCCACGCTCCCTGGGGGCGATGCGCGACCAGGCGCCCGAGTCGAAGGCCGTGCGAGCCGACCGGACGGCGCGGTCGACGTCGGCGACGGATGCGGTGCTGATCGGCGGAAGGGCACGACCGTCACGGGGGCTCACCGGGATGAGGGGTGCAGCCGAGCCCTCCTCCCACACGCCGTCGATGAACATGCGCGTGCGCAGGGGCAGGGTCGCGACGCGATCCGCCCAATCGTCTCCAGTAGCCGTGAACACGGTGGTCCTCTCCAGGGGTGATGGCCCTGGAGAGGATACTTGCTCTATTTCGCCACTAGGTCAAGCTGTTAAGAACGATCTCGCCATTTTGTTACATGTCAGTAACAGAATCAGACTACAAGCGGATCGCGCCGGTGGGCATATCGTTGGCCAGCGCCTCGGGTGCCTCATCGACGATCAGCGATCCGCGCAGCACCGGAGTGATGACCACCAGCGACTCCACGACTTCGAGGCCCTCGTGACCGGCCACCGCCGGGCCCGTGAGGAAGTCGTAGAACTCATCGGCGTCCTTCACGAGCACGTTCGCGAGCAGCTGTGAAGTGCCCGTGGTGGCGGCGATGAACTTGACCTCGGGCGCGGCCGCCAGAGCCGTGCCGACCTTCTCGAGGCGCGCCATCGGCACCCGAAGCCACACGAGCGCCTCGAGGCCCAGTCCGAACAGACTCGGCACGACCTCGGTGCGCGGATGCATGAGACCTCGACGGCTCAAGGACTCCATGCGACGCCGCGTGGTCGTCACGTTCAGCCCCAGGGAGCGGGCGAGCTGAGCCACCGGCATCCGACCGTCCTTGAGCAGCAGTCGGATGAGGGCCTCCTCGTCCTCACTCAGGGAGTCGGCGGGATCGACCTCGGAGCCGGAGGACTCGTCGAGCATTCGGGCCTGCTCGTCGCTGAGAACCCCTGCACGCCAGTCGTGCCCCGACCGGAAGAACTTCAGCACCGTCGTGACATTGATCGAGTCGATGCCCTCGAGCTCGGGGAAGTCGGTGAACAGCAGCTCGCGGATCGAGGCGTCATCGTGAGGGAGCAGCATCCCGGCGATGTCGCTGCTGCCCTCGAGCACCGAGACCGAGGAGGCATCCGCGCGCCGGGCCAGGGTGCGCGCGACCTGCCACAGCGCGTGGGGTTCCGTCGTGATGCGGAAGAGCACTGCGCGGGCATGCAGCACTCGGGCGGGGTCGACGTATGTGGAGACCCGCACCAGTCCGCGGTCGAGCAGCCGTTGCCCTCGACGGGCGACCGTGCGCTCGGGCAGGTCGACCACGCGGGCGATCTCACCCCACGACGCGCGGCCGTTCACCTGCAGAGCCGCGGCGACGATCCGATCGGTCTCGTCGGCCATCACATCGTTCGCGGGCACGTGCTCTCCTTCACCGGGGACTCGGTGGAAGGTTATCTCAGTCGGCGGTGCCGTCGCGTGGCGGGGAGGGCTGGGTGGCTGGGGCGGCTGGGGCGGAAACGGAGACGATCCGAGCAGCGCAGGGCGTGTCGCGGAGCGACGCGCCGGGTGCAAGCCCATGGATCTGGGTTTTCGCCGGCTTCAGCGGCTGGTAGAGGGGCGCCGCCCGGGGTCGAGGCCCGGGCGACGCCCCTCTCGGATTACTCCGCCTCGGTCGTGTCCACCGTGGCATGCCGGCGACGGCGGCGCATCGCGAACAGGCCGAGGCCCGCCGCGAGGAGCACGACGGCAGCGGCGATGTAGGGAAGGCTGTCGGCTCCCGTGGTGGCGAGGTCGCCGCCTGCGGAGCCGCCGTTGCCCGCGGAACCGCCGTTACCTGCGGAGCCGCCGTTGCCCGGTGTCGTCGCTCCGCCACCGGACGCGGCCGTGACGCTCAGAGCTGCAGTGACCTCGGTGCCGTCGGGCTGGATCACGGCGAGCGTGTGCGCACCGGCCGGAGTGTTCGCCGGGACGGTCACCGTGCGCTGGAACGAGCCGTCCGCATCGGCGGTGGCCGTGCCCAGCTGCACCGGGTCGGAACGCAGCTCGAGCCGCAGCTGAGCGCCCTCTGCGAAGCCGCTGCCCGTCACCGTGACCGTGCCACCGGCCTGCACGGATGCCGCGCCGAGTTCGACCTTCGCCGGAGCCTCGGGCTCGGGGGTGACCGGAGGTGTGACGCCGGCCTCGGTCACCCACTTCTCGCCCGCATCCGACTTGGTCACCGTGAACGTGTCGTAGACGGCACCGACGGGGAGGTCCGTCGTGGCGTCCGGCTGCTTCTCGGCCAGGTACGACCGGTAGACCAGCTGATTCTTCGAGACGTCGATCACCTGGTAGGTCGTCACGCCCTGACCGCGCAGCACCTGGGTGGCGCCGTTGTTGGTCCAGACGTTCTTCTCCGGCGTCTCCAGGTCGTAGTGCTTCGCGCCCGAGTTCGAGACGACGTAGACCGGGCCCGTGGTGAGGCCGGGGGTCTCGGTCGCGTCGGTGTTCACGTATCCGCGGGCGTACGTGTGGTCGTGTCCCATGAGAACCAGGTCGATGTCGTTGCGCTGGAAGACCGGCAGCCACTCGGCGCGGAGGATGGGCTCATCGCGCCCGGCCGAGGCCGAGAACACGGGCTGGTGGAACGTGACGACGTTCCACTTCGACGGGCTGTTCTGCAGCAGCAGGTCGAGCCATGCACCCTGGAAGCGCGTCCACAGGGTGCCGATCTGCGACGAGGGGCACTCCGCCCCCGCGCACGACGGGAGGCCGGCCGGGGTGAGGAACGTCGTGTCGCGAGTGGCGTTCAGGGTGATGAAACGCACGCCCTGGTAGTCGGTGTAGTACGCGGTCTCTGCGGCGAACGAGCTCCAGTGGTCGAAGAACGCGCGGTACTGCTGCGCGACCTCGGAGTCGCCCTTCGCCAGGTTCGCCAGTTCGCCGATGGAGCTGGTCGACGGGTTGTTGCGCGGGTACTCGAACGCCGCCTTCCACGCCGTGAGCAGCTTGTCGCCGGAGTACTCGTGGTTGCCGGGGGCGGCCATCACGTTCGTACGGACGGCCGAATCCTTCATGCCCTTGAACCAGTTGACCCACTCGTTCTCGTTGCTCGACGTGTTGATCAGGTCACCCGCGTGCACGGAGCCGATCGAGCGGGGAGCCTGCGCCTCGGCCTGCTTCACGACGCTCGGCCACGTGGTGTCCAGACCGATCTGGGCGTCGCCGTAGTAGATGAACTGGAAGTCGGTCGCGGACGGATCCGCGGTGCGGAAGGTGAACCAGTCGCTCCAGCTTCCGGGCAGGCCGACGCGGTAGCGGTACTCGGTGGCAGCGGTGAGACCCGTCACCGTCGCCGAGAAGTGCTTGTTCGGGTTGCCGTTCACGACACCAGCGTCGTACGCGTCGACCGTGCGGGTCTCTCCGCCGGCGGACGGGGCGATCTCGACCTGTCCGACCGTGTGTGAGGCGTCGCCTGCGAGCCAGGAGAACGACTGCGAGACGGCCGGCTGTTCGGTCGGGGTGAGGATGACGCGCGTCGGCGGCGCGACGACGGGGGTGCCCGGTGCGGAGGCCTTCACGAGGGTCAACGCGGACATGTCGAAGAAGATGTCGGAGCTGGTCGCGCGGTCCTGGAACAGCGACACCGCGATCGTGTTGGTGCCGTCGTGCAGCAGGGTTCCCTCGGCGCTGAACGTGCTCGTGAGCGGGTCGCCGTTGCCATCGCCCGCGTACTCGACGCTGGTGGTGTCGGTGATCCTGCCGTCGACGTAGCGGGCCACCTCCTGGCCGTTGATCCAAACGATGATGGCGTCGTCGTAGGTGATGGTGCTCTGCAGGGCGGCGACCTGCTCGGCGACGCCTGCCTCGAGCTCGAACGTCGTGCGGAAGAAGTAGGTCGGCACGGTCGGGGCCGCCGTGCCGTCGAGGTAGTGGTTGAGCAGGGTCTTGGGCGTCTGCGGGCCGACCGGTGCGAGCTTCCCGCCCTTGGCGCCGAACGAGCCCGGAGCCGTCTTCCACGCGCTGTCGTCGTAGGCAGGCAAGGTCCAGTCGCGGAGGGCTGCGGGTGCGGGAGACGGGTCGGATCCGTCGTCGAGGTAGTGCCAGGCGGTGTCGCCGGTGATCAGCGAGCTCGTCGGCACTTCGGGGTCGGGGGCGGCAAGAGCCGCGGGGGCGACGACGGCGCCGCCGAGCAGGGC
This sequence comes from Microbacterium sp. JAI119, assembly GCF_013410135.1. Taxonomy (NCBI): domain Bacteria; kingdom Bacillati; phylum Actinomycetota; class Actinomycetes; order Micrococcales; family Microbacteriaceae; genus Microbacterium; species Microbacterium sp. JAI119. The sequence continues at coordinate 108,804 of NZ_JACCCK010000004.1, read as the reverse complement.
GAGGAGCGCGACGGACGTCAGTCCGCGACGCCGCCACCGCACCGCAGGGGTGAGGGAGGTCATGTCAGTCCTTCGAGGTGGGGTTTCCGTGCTCAGCCGCACGGGGCGCCTCCACCCCATCGAAGCGGGATGACCGGGCGCTGACCTCCTGGCGACAGCAAGGTGAACTCCGCGACCGACGCTCGTGTAACGATGCTCACTACGATGTGCACATGTCCGATCCCGCGAAGCCGCGACGCTGGCGACTCGACCCGTCCTCACCTCCGGCAGCGGTACTGGAAGATCGAACGAAATGGCCGGCGTGGCAGCGGTTGTGGCGCCGGATCATGGTGAGGTGGGCGCTGTTCTCGCTCGCGTTCTTGCTTCCGTGGGGCGCGATGATGCTTCTCGCGTTCAATGAGCAAGCTGTCCCCGAAGGCATCGCGATCCCGATCCTCGCACTGCTCATGACTGTCTTCGTCAGCATGATGTTCCCCATGCGCCGTTGGACCAGACGGGAACTCGATGACTTCGCGCGGCAGGAACTCGATCTTGACGCGTGGCCCTGAGCCTTTCAGTATCTGCGCCGACGTACCGCTCGTTGATGTGTCGTTCTCCGAAGGCCCCGTCGCCCGGCCGAAACGGAGACCAACTGTGCGCGGAGCGGCGTGTCGAGGGGCGGCGCGCCGGCGCGCGGGCGGTTGGTCTGGGTTTTGGCCGGGGCGGTTGGCAGCCCCGGCACGGACGGCTCGCCCCGGTACGCTGGAACCCATGCTCAACATGGCTGACGGCCTCGCTCGTCTCGGTGCGCTCGCCGAGAACCCGGTCGTCCGCACCCTGGCGACGGCGTTCGAGGAGGCGGGCTTCGACCTCGCGGTCGTCGGCGGTCCGGTGCGTGATGCCCTGCTCGGCCGTGACACGCACGATCTCGATTTCACGACGAACGCGTCCCCCGACGACATCCTGGCCATCGTCACGCCCATCTCCACCGCGCAGTGGGACATCGGTCGCGCGTTCGGCACGATCGGCGCGCGCGTGCAGCGTGAACAGGTCGAGATCACGACCTATCGCGCGGACAGCTACGACGGTGTGACCCGCAAGCCCACCGTGGAGTTCGGCGACACCATCGACGGCGACCTCGTGCGCCGCGACTTCACCGTGAACGCCATGGCGCTGCAGGTGCCGTCCGTGAAGCTCGTCGACCCGACCGGCGGGGTAGAAGACCTCATCGCCGGCGTCCTGCGCACGCCGGCGGATCCTCGGGTGTCGTTCGGCGACGACCCGCTCCGGATGCTGCGCGCCGCTCGCTTCAGCGCCCAGCTCGGCTTCCAGGTCGAGGAGGCGACGGCCGCGGCGATCACCGAGCTGCGCGAGACGCTGAAGATCGTCAGCCCCGAGCGCGTCCAGTCCGAGCTGGTGCGCCTCATGCAGACCGACGACCCGGTGCGCGGCATCCGCGTGCTGGTGGACACCGGGCTGATCGACGAGTTCCTCCCCGAAGTGACCGAGCTGCGCCTCGAAGTCGACGAGCACCACCACCACAAGGATGTCTACGAGCACTCGCTGACCGTGCTCGCCCAGGCCATCGAGCTCGAGCACTCCCGTCATCCCGGAGCCGTACCGGATGTGCCGCTGCGCATCGCTGCGCTGCTGCACGACATCGGCAAGCCGCGCACGCGCAAGCTCGAGGCCGGGGGCGTCGTCACGTTCCACCACCACGACGTCGTGGGTGCGCGGATGGCGCGCAAGCGGCTGCAGGCGCTGCGTTTCGACACCGAGACCACGAACGCCGTCGCCACGCTCATCGAGCTGCACCTGCGCTTCTTCGGCTACGCCGAGGGGGCGTGGACGGACGCAGCCGTGCGCCGCTACGTGCGCGACGCCGGCGACCTGCTGGAACGCCTGCACATCCTCACCCGTGCCGACGTGACCACACGGAACAAGCGCAAGGCCGGCCGTCTCGCGAGCGCGTACGACGACATCGAGTCGCGCATCGCCGCGCTCCGCGAGCAGGAGGAGCTCGACGCCATCCGCCCGGAGCTCGACGGCAACCGCATCCAGCAGGTGCTCGGGATCGGACCGGGCCGCGAGGTCGGTGAGGCCTATCGGTTCCTGCTCGACCTGCGCCTGGACGAGGGTGTGCTCGGTGCGGACGTCGCCGAGCAGCGACTGCGCGAGTGGTGGGCTGCGCGCGACTGACCGCGCACAGTGACCGCGCACAGTGACCGCGCTCGGTGGCCGCACTGTGGTGGCCGCACTGTGGTGGCCGCACTGTGGCGGCTCAGACCAGGGGCGAGGTCACGATCGCTGCACTGTCGGGCGGCAGCGTCACGAGCGAGTCCTCCCGACGGAACCCCGACGTGGAAAGCAGCACCCTGGTGCGGGCTCCCACGTCGAACGCCTGCGACGTCGATGCGAGGTTGACCACCACGGAGAGGTCTCCGCGGTCGATGCGGTAGACCCGCCGTTCGGGCGTGCCGTCGGTCTCTCGGACCTCCACCGCGGTGTGCGTGGAGTCGGGGTCGGTGAGGGCGGGCCACTCCCTTCGCAGCGTCACGAGGTCGCGGTACAGGGCGAGCATCCGCGCGTGCTCCGGATCGTCGAGCTCGCTCCAGTCGAGGTGGGAGCGGGCGAACGTGTCGGGGTCCTGTGGGTCGGGCACCGCATCCGGATCCCACCCCATGCGGGCGAACTCGGCGGTCCGCCCCTCGGCGACGGCGCGGCCGAGCTCGGGTTCGGGGTGCGAGGTGAAGAACTGCCAGGGGGTGGACGCACCCCACTCCTCGCCCATGAAGAGCATCGGAGTGCCGGGGGCGGTGAGGGTCAGGACCGCAGCGACGGCCAGGCGATCCGGAGAGAGGGTGGCGGAGAGGCGGTCGCCTGCCGCGCGGTTGCCCACCTGATCGTGGTCCTGCGCGAAGGTCACGAGTCGCCACGTCGGCACTTCGGGTGGGATCGGCGCGCCGTGGGGACGTCCGCGGAAGGACGAGAACGTGCCGTCATGGAAGAACCCGTGCTCGGTCACCTTCGCCAGGGCATTCTCCGCGGCGAAGTCGGCGTAGTAGCCGCCGGTCTCCCCCGTGAGGGCCACATGGACGGCGTGGTGCCAGTCGTCTGACCACTGCGCGGTCAGGCCGTAGCCACCGGCCTCACGGGGCAGGATGAGCGTCGGATCGTTGAGGTCGGACTCGGCGATCAGGGCGAGCGGACGATCGAGCTGCACCGACAGCGCGTCGACGCGTTCGGCGAGTTCGCGGAGGATGTGCACAGGGCTCTGATCGTGCAGAGTATGCACCGCATCGAGACGCAGCCCGTCGACATGGAAGTCCTGCAACCACATCAGGGCGTTGTCGATGATGTAGTCGCGCACGGCCGGTTCGTCGAGGTTGACCGAGTCGCCCCACGCCGTGCTCTCGCCCTCGCGCAGGTAGGGGCCGAACAGGGGCAGGTAGTTGCCGCTCGGACCGAGGTGGTTGTAGACCACGTCCTGCACCACGGCGAGCCCGTGCCCGTGCGCGGCATCCACGAACCGCTGGTACGCGGCAGGGCCCCCGTACGCCTCGTGCACCGCGTACCAGAGCACTCCGTCGTAGCCCCAGTTCCAGCGCCCGTTGAAGGCGTTGACCGGAAGCAGCTCGACGTGCGTCACCCCCAGCTGCACCAGGTGAGGCAGGCGCGTGATCGCGGCGTCGAGCGTCCCCTCCGGCGTGAACGTGCCGAGGTGAAGTTCGTAGACCAGGCCTCCGGCGAGCTGCCGTCCCGCCCATCCCGCATCGCTCCAGGCGAAGTCGCCGACGTCGAACGCCGCGGATGCCGCGTGCACACCGTCGGGCTGTCGGCGAGAGCGCGGATCCGGCCGCAGCTCGGGATCGTCGTCGAAGACGAACCCGTAGCGTTCGCCGGTTTCGAGCTCGTCGCCGGCTCGCCACCATCCGCCTGACGTCGGATCGAGATCGGTCTGCGTCGTGCTGCCGTGTCGAGAGGTTCGTCTCAGCCGCACCCTGCTCGCCTTCGGTGCCCAGACCTCGATCATCGATACCCCGCCGTCATCGACACCCCGCCGTCATCGATACCCGCCGACACCGTCGTGCCGTCATCGAGCACACGGATTTCATCGGGCGAGCTCGAGCAGAGCCACCGGATACGTGTCCAGCAGCTCGGCCAGCCGGACCGGCCCCGGTCCGATGCGTCGGCCGGTCAGCAGGTCGGTGGCGGGGAGGCCGGGGCGCATCATGACAGTGTCGCCCCATCCTCCGCGGCGCGCCAGCCCCATCGGAAGACGGGTGGCCACGACGGTGATCCCTCCGCGATGAGCCGCGACAGCGTGGTCGGCTGCCGCGCCCTCGACGACAGCGGGACGGTAGAACCGGAACAGCTCGGGGTTGTCTCGACGGGCGCGCAGTGCTCGCGACGTGACGAGCAGCTTCGCCCGCGCAGAGTCGTCGACGGCGGGGAGGATGCCCCGCGCGACCTCCGCGTCGAGCTCCGCGAGCATCCGCCTCCGCAGCTCGAAGTCGACCGGTCGACGGTTGTCGGGGTCGACGAGGGAGAGGTCCCACAGCTCCGTGCCCTGATACACGTCGGGGACGCCGGGCGCGGTGAGCTGCAGCAGCTTCGCGGAGAGCGAGTTGGAGCGGCCGGCCGCCAGGATCTCGTCCACGAAGCGTTCCAGGATCGGGGCGGCTTTGCCCTCGAGCGCCTGCGCGATCGTCGCGAGGCCCTCCTCGAACCGCGCATCCGGATGCTGCCAGGTCGTGGCCTCCGCGGCCTCGCGTGCCGCCTTGGTCGCATAGGCGAGGAAACGCTCGGAGGAGAGGGGCCACGCACCGACCGCCGCCTGCCAGAGCAGGGCATCCAGCGGACCGTGGCCGGTGGTCGCGATGGTGCGGAGCTCACCCAGCACCTCGGCCCAGCGCTCGGGGATCTCGGAGAGGACCGACAGTCGGGCGCGCACATCCTCCGAGCGCTTCGTGTCGTGCGTCGACAGCGTGGTCATCGAGTGGGGCCAGGCGCCGAGCCTGGCGTTCTGCCGCCGATGGAAGTCGTCGACCGTCACGGCGGGGATCGCGGGGTCGGCGCCCACCTCGGTGAGCGTTCCCAGTCGGGTCAAGCGGTAGAACGCGGTGTCCTCGACGCCCTTCGCCATCACCGCTCCAGTTACCTGAGGAAAGCGCTGCGCGACCTCGAGTCGGGGGTCGGACAGCAGCGGCTCGAGCTCGGCGAAGGCCGCCGAGAGGTCGGGGCGGCGTCGACGGGCCTCGGTGAACGCGACGCGCAGATGCTCGCGCCCCTCGGGGAGGTACGAGCGATAGACCGGGAAGCACGCCACGAGTTCAGCCAGGGCGTCATCGGCGTGCACGATCCCGTGGGGCAGAGTGCGCACGAGCCGGCGCACCTCCGCCTGCAGCAGCCCGTCGGCGATCATGCGCTTGGAGTCGTGGATCAGGTCAGGCCACGCGGGGGCGGCCGGGAGCCCGGTCTCCGCACGCAGCCTCTCGTCGAGAGTGTCGAGAGCGTCGACTCCCGCACGGTCGACGAAGAGCCGATCGATGTCGGCGAGAGCGTCGTATCCGGTCGTTCCATCGGTGCGCCACCACGCGGGCAGGGCTTCGCCCGGTTCGAGGATCTTCTCGACCAGCGTGTACGCCCGCCCCGTCGCGTCAGCCAGGCGCTCCAGATATCCGGTCGGATCGACGAGCCCGTCGGGGTGATCGACACGTAGTCCGTCCGCGAGCCCGCTGCGGATCCATCGGATGATCTCGCGATGCGACTCCGCGAAGACGTCCGGCAGCTCGACTCGGAGGCCGGCGAGCTCGGAGACGGCGAAGAACCGTCTGTAGTTGAGATCGGTGTTCTGCTCCTCCCAGTAGCGGAGGTCGTAATGCTGGGCGGCGAGCAGTGCGGGAAGGTCGTCGGCCAGCTGCGCCGTGCCGGGGGCGAGCGGCAGCACGTGCTCGAAGTACGTCAGCACGCCGTCGGGCGCGTCGGGTGCCGGGGTCGTGTCGACGGCGAAGAGGCGCTCGGTGATCGCCCGATCCGGTGATGAGCCCAGGATCGGCAGGATCAGACGCCCACCGCCGGCCGCCCAGTCGATGTCGAAGGCCGCCGCGACACGGGTCTCCCTCCCCAGACGCAGCACCTCCCACCACCAGGCGTTCTGGCGTGGGGCACCGACTCCCATGTGGTTGGGCACGATGTCGGCGAGGATCCCGAGCCCTGCGGCCCGAGCGGCGGCGGCGAAGCGCTCGAGTCCTTCCTCGCCTCCGCGCTCGGGGTCGACGCGTCCGTGGTCGACCACGTCGTAACCGTGGTTCGAGCCGCTGACCGCCGCGAGCACGGGGGAGAGGTACGCCCAGGAGACGCCGAGGTCGGCGAGGTAATCGGTCACCCCTGCCGCGGAGTCGAGGGGGAAATCGGCGGTGATCTGCAATCGGTAGGTGGAGAGCGGACGCAGGGTCACGACGCCGCCTGCCCGCTCTGGGCGCGGAGGGAGGCGTCGACCGAGTCGTCGGCGGCCTCCGGCACTCCGTCGATCTCCTGCAGCACCAGGGTCGCCTTGCCGTCGAGCGGGATGCCGTTCCCGGGCTCCAGCGCGCGATCCGCGGCCAGTTCGCCTGCGGTGTCGACGACGATCCGCCATTGCGCACCGTGGCGCTCGTCGGGGATGACGAGGTCGATCGGCTCGTCGCCGCTGTTGAAGTAGACGAGGAAGTTCACGTCGGTGACGGGGCGCCCTCGCGAATCGTTCTCGCGGATGCCCTGTCCGTTGAGGAACATCCCCACGGAGCGCCCGAATCCGGAATCCCAGTCCTCCGGGGCCATCGGTCGGCCATCGGGGCGCAGCCAGACGACGTCGGGGATGCGGTCGTCGTCGGAGCGGCCGGGGCGACCGTCGAAGAAGCGGCTGCGGCGGAAGGTGGGATGCTCACGGCGGAGTCGGGCCACAGCGGCGGTGAACTCGACGAGGGGCAGGTCGGCCGCCTCCCAGTCGATCCAGGTGAGCTCGTTGTCCTGCGCGTAGCCGTTGTTGTTGCCGTGCTGCGTGCGGCCGAGCTCGTCGCCGTGGGAGATCATCGGCACGCCCTGCGAGAGCAGCAGCGTGGCGAGGAAGTTCCGCTGCTGACGCGCGCGGCGCCGGTTGATGTCGATGTCGTCGGTCGGTCCCTCCGCGCCCATGTTGTCGGAGCGGTTGTGGGATTCGCCGTCGTTGTTGTCCTCGCCGTTCGCCTCGTTGTGCTTCTCGTTGTACGAGACGAGGTCGCGCAGGGTGAAGCCGTCGTGCGCAGTGACGAAGTTGATCGAGGCGACGGGTCGTCGGCCGGAGTGCTCGTACAGGTCGGCGGACCCGGTGAGGCGGGAGGCGAACTCGCCGAGTGCCTGCGGCTCACCGCGCCAGAAATCGCGCACGGTGTCTCGGTACTTGCCGTTCCACTCTGTCCACTGCGGCGGGAAGTTGCCCACCTGGTAGCCCCCGGGGCCGATGTCCCACGGCTCGGCGATGAGCTTCACCTGCGAGACGATCGGGTCCTGCTGCACGAGCTCGAAGAACGCCGCGAGGCGGTCGACGTCGTAGAACTCGCGGGCGAGGGTCGCCGCGAGGTCGAAGCGGAACCCGTCGACGTGCATCTCGGTCACCCAATAGCGCAGCGAGTCCATGAGCAGCTGCAGGGCATGCGGATTGCCCGCGTTCAGACTGTTGCCCGTGCCGGTGTAGTCCGTGTAGTAGCGCTTGTCCTCTTCGAGTCGGTAGTACGCCTCGTTGTCGATACCGCGCATCGAGAGCGTCGGGCCGAGGTGGTTGCCCTCCGCGGTGTGGTTGTAGACCACGTCGAGGATGACCTCGATCCCGGCCTCGTGCAGGGTGCGCACCATCGCCCGGAACTCCTGCACCTGCTGGCCGTGCTCGCCCGTCGCGGAGTAGGTGTTGTGCGGGGCGAAGAACCCCAGGGTGTTGTAGCCCCAGTAGTTCGACAGCCCCTTCTCCTCGAGCACGGAGTCGTCGACGAACTGGTGCACGGGCATGAGCTCCAGCGCCGTGATGCCGAGGCGCTGGAGGTGCTCGACGACGGCGGGGTGGGCGATGCCGGCGTAGGTGCCTCGGAGCTCTTCGGGGATGTCGGGATGCCGCTGGGTGAGCCCCTTCACGTGCGCCTCGTAGATCACGGTCTCGGCATATGGGGTCTTCAGCGGTCGATCACCCGCCCATTCGAAGAAGGGATTGACCACGACGCTCTTGACCATCGCGGCCGCGGAGTCGTCGTCGTTGCGCGAGTCGGGATCGCCGAAGTCGTAGCCGAAGAGGGGCTGGCCCCAGTCCATCCGCCCGGCGACGGCCTTGGCGTACGGGTCGAGCAGCAGCTTGTTCGCGTTGAAGCGCTGCCCCTGGGCGGGGTCGTACGGTCCGTGCACGCGGTAGCCGTAGAGCTGCCCCGGCTGCACCGTGGGAAGGTAGCCGTGCCAGACGAACGCGTCCACCTCGGTGAGGGGCACGCGGGTCTCCGTGCCGTCCTCATCGAACAGGCACAGCTCGACGCGCTCGGCGCCTTCGCTGAAGAGGGCGAAGTTCGTCCCCTGACCGTCGAAGGTCGCCCCGAGCGGATATGCGGTTCCGGGCCAGATCTCGCCGCTCATCCGGCGACGGTGTGGTTGCGGGTGCCGGCTGCCATGGCATCGACGATACTCACTGCACGCTCGAAATCGTAGACCTGCGCGACCTCCACCGAGCGGGGATACGGGTGGCCCAGATAGCAGACGAAAAGCGGTGGCACGACGTCGATGTAGCCGACGGGACGATCGTGGCTGACGACGTAGCGGTCGAAGCCGACGCGCTCGCACACGGCTTCGACCGCGGGCCGGTGAGCCGGTCTGTCGGCGGGGTGCGCGGAGGCGTGGCGGGCAGAGCCAGTGGGGGTGGGGGTTCGGACGTTCATGGCGCCTCCTGACTCGTGGGGTGCTCCCACGCTAGGAACCAGACCGCCCTTCGGGAACACCGTTGCCAGGGCGGCGAGGAGGAGGTATGGCGCGTCCTTCTCCTCGCCGTCCGGGCGTCAGGTCTCGTCGGGATATCAGCTCTCGTGGGGGCGGCGTTGCAGTTCCGTGACGACGACGCCCGAGTCGTAGGCGACCGTCTGCACCGCATCGAACCGCTCGGGACGGTAAGAGCGCTCACGGAAGAGCGGGATGCCCGCCCCGAAGAGCAGCGGCTGCCGCTTCAGCACGAGTCGATCGATCTCGTCTGCGAGGGTTGCCGCGAGTGCGCCGCCGCCGCACAGCCAGATCGCTGCTCCCTCCTCCTGCTTCAGGCGTCGCACCACCGACACGGGGTGCTCCGCTGTCACTTCGAGGTTCTCGCCGTCCGCTGTCCTCGTGCTGCTGAACACGATCTGGCGGAGGTGTCGATAGGGACTCGACAGCCCGCCCACGGCGTAGGTGTTCCACCCCATGAGGACGGTGTCGAACATCTCGCGCCGCTGCGGAACCCCGAGGGCTTCGGCGGCGACGGTCGGCAGCGTGTCGGCGAAGCGGGCATTGATGCCGTCCATGTGGTCGCCCTCGATGAGGAACGCGTCGAATTCACCGTTCGGACCAGCGATGTACCCGTCGAGGCTGACGGCGGCGTAGTACACGAGCTCTCGCATGGTTCTCCAATCACAACATCTGTAGCGGTTACAGTACAACAGGCGTAGTGATTGCGCTAGGGTTCCTTCCATGGTGAAGAACGACTCGCGACGACGGACCATCGCGGATGCGGGACTCGCCGTGCTCGCACGCGAAGGATCACGGGGGCTCACGCACCGAGCCGTCGACGTCGCCGCTCAGGTCCCGATCGGCACGACGTCGAACTACTTCCGCAGCAGGGACGCCCTGATCGAAGGACTGGTCGAGCGGATCGGGGAGCGTCTCGCACCGAGCGCCGATGATCTCGAACGCCGGTCGAAGGCCGCCCCGGGACCCGCGCTCTTCGCCGACTACCTCCGCGACATCGTGCGACGCCTGACCGACGATCGGGACGTGACGCTCGCGCTGTTCGAGCTGCGGCTCGAGGGCGGTCGGCGGCCCGAGGTCGCAGCCGTCCTCGGTGCGTGGCAGCGCGCCGGGTTCGACGCCGACGTGGCTTTCAACACCGCGGCGGGACTCCCGGGTGGACGCCGCGAGATCGCCCTGTTCCACTATGCGATCGATGGACTCCTGCTCGACAGGCTCACGACGCCCATCGATCAGGAGACCTCCACCGACGACGTCATCGACGACCTGGTCGCCGGGCTCATCCGCTGACCCGGCGGGGTGTTCCCTCGGGGGCGCGCTGCTCGTACACTGAGGCAACGCACGCTCTCGACGATCGGAGACCGCTGTGTCTGCGCCGTGGCAGGTATCCCGCGAGTCGCTTCCCCCGACATCGCGACTTCTCATCGAGCGTGCGCACGAGGAGCTGCTCGCCGGGAACCTCGAAGACCGGCGTCTGCAGGAGGTGCGGCCACTCGTCCGGGAGTCGTGGGAGCGGGCGTGGCGCAGTCGCGTCGGCCCCGAGGGCGCTCCTCCGCTCGATCTCGTGAGCGACGAGCTGGACGCCTATCGGCTGGCGCATCCGCTCGCCTCCGTCATGGACATGATCCGTGCCCTCCTGCTGCCCGGCGAGGCCCAGGATGCCGGTGTCGTCATCGCCGTCGGCGACCAGGCGGGCCGTCTGCTGTGGATCGAGGGCGACAGGCAGCTGCGGTCGCTCACCGACGACATGGGCTTCGTCGCGGGAGCGAACTGGTCGGAGGATGCCGTCGGCACCAGCGCACCCGGAACCGCTCTGGTGCTCGGACAGTCCGTGCAGATCCGCGGCGCGGAGCACTACAACCGTCTCGTGCACCCCTGGTCCTGCACCGCGGCTCCCGTCCGCGACCCGGAGACGCACCGCGTGCTCGGGGTCATCGACATCACCGGGGGAGCGGAGGTCGTCTCGCTGCAGGCACGGCTGCTCGTGGATGCGACAGCCCGCGCCGTGGAGTCGGAGCTGATGGTGGCGCGTCTGCGGGCGCGCAGCGAGGCGCACCGGCCTCGTGCGTCGGCTGCGAAGTCCCGGGTGCCGGCAACGGCGCGGGCGACACTTCACGTGCTCGGACGCGATCGTGCCCGATTGGAGACGGAGTCGGACCACGAAGAGTCCGTGATCGAGCTCAGCGCCCGTCATGCCGCGATCCTGCTGATGCTCGGCGTGCACCGACAGGGACTCTCGGCCGAGCGCCTGTGCGAGCTCGTGTACGGACCGGGCGTCTCGCCCGACACGCTCCGCCCCGAGATGGTCCGGCTGCGGAAGGTGCTCGAGCGCACGGCTCCCGACCTCGTGCCGGAGTCGCGACCGTACCGCCTTCCCGTCACCCTCGACACCGATGCGCACGACGTTCTGTCGCTGCTGGACCGAGGTGCCCACAGGGTGGCGCTCACCGCCTACCGAGGACCGGTGCTGCCCGAGTCGACGTCGCCGGGTGTGGAGGAATTCCGCGAGTCGGTGCGCGCGGCGCTGCGGGAGGCGATGCTGTCCGAGGCGAGTCTCGACGTGCTGCTCTCCTATGCGGAGATCCCCGAGGGCCAGGGTGACGCCGAAGCCCTCCGCCTCGCCCTGGAGATGCTCCCCGCCCGGTCGCCGAAGCGCGCGGGACTGGTCGCGCGGATCGAGCGTCTCGAGGCCTGAGCCTCTGCAACCGGTCGCAACGTTGCGCATCGGGTCGCAACGTCGGTCGACCTAGCTTCGGGGAAGAGCCGCAGCACCGAAGCGCGGCGCACCCGTCGAAGGAGACCCCCATGACCATCGTCGAAGAAGACGTGTCCGTCGCCCCATCGTCCACCGCATACGCCGCCCCCGGGCAGCCCGGAGCCGTCGCGAACTATCGGGCGCGCTACGGCCACTACATCGGTGGCGAGTTCGTGGAACCCGTCAAGGGCCAGTACTTCGAGAACGTCAGCCCCGTCAACGGCAAGCCCTTCACCGAGGTCGGGCGCGGCACCAGCGAAGACATCGACCGGGCGGTCGAGGTCGCCTGGCAGGCATTCGCCGGCTGGGGCAAGACGAGCCCAGCCGAGCGGTCGGTGATCCTCAACCGCATCGCCGACCGCATCGAGCAGCACCTGGAGGAGATCGCGGTCGCCGAGACGTGGGAGAACGGCAAGCCCGTGCGGGAGACGCTCGCGGCCGACATCCCTCTCGCGGTCGATCACTTCCGCTACTTCGCCGGAGTGCTTCGGGCTCAGGAGGGCGGCATCAGCCAGCTCGACGAGAACACCGTGGCGTACCACTTCCATGAGCCGCTCGGCGTGGTCGGGCAGATCATCCCGTGGAACTTCCCGATCCTGATGGCGGTGTGGAAGCTGGCGCCCGCGCTCGCCGCAGGCAACTGCGTGGTGATCAAGCCGGCCGAACAGACCCCGGCCTCACTGCTGTTCCTGTTCGACATCATCGGCGACCTTCTGCCCGCCGGCGTCGTCAACATCGTCAACGGCTTCGGCATCGAGGCGGGTGCTCCGCTCGCACAGCACAAGCGCATCCGCAAGGTCGCCTTCACCGGAGAGACCACGACCGGGCGACTGATCATGCAGTACGCATCGCAGAACCTCATCCCGGTGACGCTCGAACTCGGAGGCAAGAGCCCGAACGTGTTCTTCGAAGATGTCGCCCGCTCGACGAACGACCCCTTCTACGACAAGGCGCTCGAGGGGTTCACGATGTTCGCGCTCAATCAGGGCGAGGTCTGCACCTGCCCGTCTCGCGCCCTCATCCAGCGCTCGATCTACGACGGCTTCCTCGCCGACGGCCTGGAGCGGGTGGGCAAGGTCGTGCAGGGCAACCCGCTCGACCCCGCCACCATGATCGGAGCTCAGGCGTCGAACGACCAGCTGGAGAAGATCCTCAGCTACATCGACATCGGGAAGCAGGGCGGTGCGCGGCTGCTGACCGGTGGCGAGCGCGTCGACCTCGGCGGCGATCTCAGCGAGGGCTACTACGTGGCTCCGACCGTGTTCGAGGGCACGAACGACATGCGCATCTTCCAGGAGGAGATCTTCGGCCCGGTGCTGTCGGTCACCTCGTTCGACGGCTTCGACGACGCGATCTCGATCGCCAACGACACCCTGTACGGACTGGGCGCCGGGGTGTGGAGCCGCAGCGGCGACACGGCCTACCGCGCGGGACGGGCGATCGAGGCCGGACGGGTGTGGACCAACACGTATCACCAGTACCCGGCGCATGCGGCATTCGGCGGATACAAGCAGTCCGGCGTCGGACGGGAGAACCACAAGATGATGCTCGACCACTACCAGCAGACGAAGAACCTCCTGGTCTCGTACGCCGAAGGCCCGATGGGCTTCTTCTGAGTCACCTCTCCGGGCGGGCGCACGAGCGTCCGCCCGGACATATTCTCTGAAGGGAATGAACCGTGATCGGCGACGAGACCGTGGAACGCGTGGCCGTGACGGAAGCAGCGGCATCGCTCGTGCGCGACCTCACGGCCCAGCACGGACCCCTCATGTTCCACCAGTCCGGCGGCTGCTGCGACGGCTCATCACCCATGTGCTACCCGGTCGGCATGTTCATCACCGGGCAGGGCGACATACTTCTCGGGGCGCTCGACGTCGGCCTGGACCGGCCCGTCGAGGTGTACATGTCGGAATCGCAGTTCGAGTACTGGAAGTACACGCACCTGACGATCGACGTCGTGCCCGGCCGCGGTGCGGGTTTCAGCGTCGAGGGCCCCACCGGCATGCGATTCCTGATCCGCTCCCGGATGCTCTGACCTACTCCGGTCGCGATATGACAGCCGAATCGGCGAATCCAGCTGTCATATCGCGACGGGAGCGGCACTCAGCGCGGCAGCCGCGGAACAGCGTCGACGAGCGCCCGCGTGTAAGGGTCCTGTGGAGCGTGCAGCACGTCGGACGTGGCGCCCTGCTCCACCACGCGGCCGTCCTTCAAGACCACCGTTCGGTCGCAGGCCGAGGCGATCGCGGTGAGGTCGTGCGACACCATCACGAGCGAGAGGCCGTTCTCGCGGCGCAGTCGATCGAGCAGTTCGAGCACCTGCACGCGAGTGGTCACATCGAGCGCGCTGACCGGTTCGTCGGCGAGCAATACCCGGGGGCGGGAGACCACGGCTCGGGCGATCGCGATGCGCTGACGCTGGCCTCCCGAGAACTCGTGCGGGTAGCGGCGTGCGGTGTCGGCAGGAAGCCCGACCGCGTCGAGGGCCTCAGAGATGCGGCGCTGGGCATCCGCACCGGACGCCAGCCCCAGCGACCGCAGCGGTTCGCCGACGATGCGGTCGATGCGCTGTCGGGGGTCGAGCGAGGAGTACGGGTCCTGGAAGATCGGTTGCACGCTCGCGCGGAAGCGACGCATCTGGGCGCGGTCGCGCGGGTTCAGGGCGGTGCCCTCGAACAGCACCTGCCCGCCGAGCGGGGTGGCGAGCCCGAGCAGCAGTCGTAGGATCGTGGACTTTCCCGCACCCGACTCACCGACCAGGCCGAGCGAGTCGCCTTCATCGATGCTCAGAGAGACGTCGTCGAGCACGCGACGGGATCCGTAGGCGAAGCCGGCGCCGTGCAGTTCGAGGAGCGTCATCGTCCGCCCTCCTTGGCGTCGAGGAATGCGTCCAGAGCCCGGGCGCTGTCGACCAGCATCCGCGTGTACGGCTCGGCCGGCTCGTGCAGCACCTGCGCGACCGTACCCGATTCGACCACGAGGCCGTCGCGCAGCACGACGATGCGTTCGACCATGCGAGACACCACGGCCAGATCGTGGCTGATGAACAGCAGCGCCATGCCGCGCTCGTCGACGAGGCGTTCGAGCAGCGTGAGCACGCCGTCCTGCACGGTCACATCCAGCGCGGTGGTCGGCTCGTCGGCGATGAGCAGCTGCGGGCGCGCGGCCAGGGCGATGGCGATGGCCACACGCTGACGCTGACCGCCGGAGAGCTCGTGCGGGTAGGAGCGGGCGATGCGGGTGTCGGTCAGGGCGACCTCGCCGAGCGCGGTGGCGACGGCCTTCGCGAGCTCACCGCCACGCAGCCCGAGATGGCGTCGCAGGGGCTCCGCGATCTGACGCCCCACCCGCATCAGCGGATCGAGCGCGGTGAGGGGCTCCTGGAACACGATCTGAGCGACGGGACCGCGCAGCGGTCGCAGCTCCGCATCCCGCGCGCCGACGACCTGGTGCCCGCCGAGCAGCACCGAGCCCGATGCGCTGAGGGCGTCAGGGAGCAGGCCGGTCACCGCGAGCGAGGTCAGCGACTTGCCCGAGCCGGACTCGCCGATCAGCCCCAGGCGCTCACCCGCCGCGAGGGAGAACGAGACATCGCGCACCAGCGGCCCGGAAGCAGCGCGGACTGTGAGGCCCGTGACGTCGAGAATACTCATCGACTCCTCCGGCGGGTCGGGTCGGCGATGTCGCGCAGACCGTCGGCGAGGAAGTTCACACCGAGCACCAGCGCGATGATCGCGATACCGGGAGCGATGGCACCCACCGGGGCGACGAGGACGGTGCCCTGCGCTTCTTGCAGCATCCGTCCCCACGATGCGTTGGGCGGCGGTGCGCCGAGACCCAGGTACGACAGGCTCGCCTCGGCGAGCACCGCGGCGCCGAACTGCAGCGCGAGGCTCACGGCGAGGGTGGGGGCGATGTTCGGCAGCACGTGCTGGAACACGATGCCGAGCACCCCGGTACCGCTCGTGCGCGCGGCGGTGATGTACTGCTCCTGCAGCACGCGGCGCGCCAGGATGCGGGTGAGGCGGGCCACGACCGCCGACATCGCGAGTCCGATCGCGAGCACCGCCGACCACAGCGACGCGCCCTGCACGGCGACGACCAGCATCGCGAGCAGCAGCACGGGGAAGGCGATCACGACGTCGAGTCCCGCCGAGAGCGTGTCGTCGACCCAGGGGCGGGCGAAGGCGGCGATCAGCCCGATGATCGTGCCGAGGAGTGCGGCGATCGCGACGGCACAGGTGCCGACGATGAGGGCGATGCGTGCGCCCCACATCAGCTGCGAGAACAGGTCGCGTCCGAGCCGGTCGGTGCCGAGCAGGTGCAGCGCGCTGGGCCCTTCGAGGCGGCCGCCACTGGTGTCGGCGAGCGGATAGGGCAGCCAGAACAGCGACACCAGAGCGATCAGCACGATGAGACCCGTGAGCACGATGCCGATCAGCAGCGTCGCCTTCGGACGTCGCCGCACGGGTACGGATGCGGTGACCAGCTGTTCGGCGACGCGGCTCATCGGTTCCCCGAGACGCTCGTGCGCAGGCGCGGATCGATCAGGCGCTGCACGATGTCGGCGGCGAACCCGACCAGCAGCACGAAGAGGGTGCTGACGACGAGGACACCCTGGATCACCTGGAAGTCATGCTGCTCGATGGCCGACAGCAGCAGGCTTCCGAGTCCGGGCAGCGTGAAGACGCTCTCGACGACCACCGCGCCCAGCAGGGTGGTCGACAGCTCGATGCCGAGCACCGCGACGACCGGCACCGCGCCGTTGCGCACGCCGTGACGCAGCAGCGCCTCGCCCATGCCGGAACCTCCGGCTCGGGCGGTGCGCAGGTAGTCGCTGCCGAGCACATCGAGGGTGGCCGAGCGCACGTAGCGGCTGAGGGAGGCGCTCATGACGATCACGATCGTGATCACGGGCAGCGCGAGTGAGCGCAACGCGTCGGCCGGATCCTCCCAGTCCTTGCGGGGGAAGCCGCCGGAGGGCAGCACGCCCAGTCCGAGCGCGAACACCCAGACCAGCACCACGCCGACCCAGAACACCGGAACCGCGACGCCGAGCTGCGCGAACCCCGACAGCACGATGCCGTACCAGCGGTCGGACTTCACCGCGGCGGTGATGCCGATCACGAGCGAGACGAGCAGTGCGATCGCGAAGGCGATGAGCGTGAGCGGAAGGGTCACGGCAAGGCGATCGGCGATGTCCGGTCCGACCGGACGCGAGCTGAGGAAGGACTCGCCGAGATCGAAGCGCAGCAGTTGGCCCGCCCACGTCGTGAACTGCTGGAGCAGCGGCTGGTCGGAGCCGACCTGGGCTCGCGCGGCCGCGATCTGTTCGGGGGTCGCATTGACCGAGAGCAGGGCATTCGCAGGGTCACCGGGGAGCAGGCGCAGCAACACGAAGATCGCGATCATCGCGACGACGAGCGAGATCGCGAGGAACGCGAGGCGGCGCAGCAGATAGGCGAGCATGGCTTCTCAGGATGACGTGGGGGATGCCGACGCGCGGCATCCCCCACGCACGTCAGGACTTGACGATGTCGTAGGCGAAGAACTGCGAGTTCAGGCCGTTGACGGGGTAGCCGCTGAGGTCGCTGGAGGCGACCACGATCTGCGGGTACAGGTACAACCATACGCTCGCGGCATCAGCGGCGATCTTCTCGTTGACCTGCTTGAGCAGGGCGGTCTGCTCATCCGTCGTGGCTGCCTGCTCGGCGTCGGCGACCCACTTCTGCACGTCGGCGTCGTTGTAGCCCCAGTAGAAGTCGGGGTTGCCGTACCAGACCACATCGCGGTCGTTCACGTGCTCCTGCAGCGTCGCCTGGAAGTCCTGCTCCTTGAAGACCTTCGTGTACCACTCGTCGGCGCTGATCGTGTTGATCTCGACCGTGATGCCGACCTCGGCGAGCTGCGACTGCAGGAACTCCGCGACGGCGGGGTGCGGGTCGTAGCTCGGGGTGTCGAGGGTGAAGGTGAACCCGTCGGCGTAGCCCGCCTCCGCGAGGAGCTTCTTCGAGAGCTCGACGTCGTACGGGTTGACCTGCGTGAGGTCCTCGTACCAGGGGTCGGTGGGCGGCACCATCGAGCCAATCAACGTGCCGTAGTCGCCCCAGATCGACTCGAGGAGCTTCTTCGTGTCGATCGCGGAGTAGATGGCCTTGCGCACGAGA
Organism: Microbacterium sp. JAI119; assembly: GCF_013410135.1. NCBI lineage: Bacteria > Bacillati > Actinomycetota > Actinomycetes > Micrococcales > Microbacteriaceae > Microbacterium > Microbacterium sp. JAI119. Next base: position 90,918 of record NZ_JACCCK010000004.1, on the reverse strand, counting down.
GTGTTGTCGAAGGGGGCGACGCGGTCGTTGAAGGCGAGCAGCTCCTTCGTCGTGGAGGTGCCCTCGCTGACGACGTAGTCGTCGGAGTCGAACTGCGTGAGCGAATCGGGACTCTGCACGCTGGTGATGACGTCGATCTCGCCGGTGACGAGGGCGTTGTTCTCGGCCGTCGCGTCGGTGAAGTACGTGTAGACGACCTCCGCGTTCTTGGCCGGGTCGCCCCAGTAGTCGTCCCAGCGCTCGAGCGTGAGGGTCGAGCCCTTCTTCCACTCGTCGAGCGTGTAGGGGCCGGTGCCGTCTTCGGTGCTCGTGATGTCGCCGGCCTCGTCGTTCACGATCCAGACGTAGCTGAGGTTGTACAGGAACGAGATCGATCGCTGCGAGAGCGTGAACACGACCGTCTTGTCATCGGGGGTCGCGATGTCGGAGATCGTCTTGAAGCTCGACTTGCGGGCGGAGACCGAGTCCTCGGCGGTGACGGCCTCGATGCTCGACTTCACGTCGGCGGAGGTGAGCGGGTCGCCGGAGTGGAAGGTCACGTCGTCGCGCAGGGTGATCGTGTACGTCAGGCCGTCGTCGGACACCTGGGCATCTTCGGCGAGGAGCGGCTCGACCTCGCCGTCGTCGGTCAGCCGGTACAGGCCTTCGTAGACGTTTCCGGTCAGCGCTTCGGTCACGCCCTGGCCGCCGCCCTGGGTGTTGCTGAGGTTGGTGGGCTCGTACAGCGAACCGATGAAGATCGTGGCGTCTTCGCTCGCGGTGCCGTCGTCGTTCGCGCCGGACGCGCAGCCGGCCACGAGGGCGAGCGTGGCGACGGCGCCGAGCGCGCCGAGGATGCGGGTTCTTCTCATGAGTACTCCAGGGTGAGCGGGTGCGGCGTCACGCCGCGTAGATGTCGAAGCCGTCGCGGAAAACGACGTTCTTCTCGCCTGCTCGGATAGGCAGGGGGAAGCGGTTGGATGCCGGCGGGAGCGGGCAGTTGTACTGGGCGCTGAAGCCGCAGGGAGGCACGAAAGCGCGGTTGAAGTCGAGGACGACGGAGCCTTCGTCGTCACGCAGCTCGACGAACAGGAAGCGCCCGGATCCGTAGGTCTCCGATCCGTTGGTCTGGTCGCCGAACACGAGCAGCAGCGTGCCGCCGTCGTCGAAGGCGGCGAGGGTGTACTCGTGGCCGTCGAGCTCGAGGCGGATGTCGCCGGGGACGACCAGGTCGCGCGTGCCGCCGTTGTCGCGGATGTGCTCGAACGACACCCTGCGTTCGCCGGAGACCGGGGTGAAGTGTCCTTCGAGCACCCATGCCGGGTCGTACTCGTAGGTGTCGATGCGGTCGAAGGCGCGGATGGCGGGGGAGTCGGCGTCCCAGACGCGCAGTCCGTGCTCGGCCACGCCGGTCTCGATGTTCGTGCGCTCGATCGGCGTCACGGTGACCGTGTCGGCCGCGGCGCGCTGTTCGGCGTCGAGGTCGGGGCGCTCCCCGGTCCAACGGGTCTCGACCAGGGCGAGGTTGCCGGTCGCGGACGTGACGGCGGTGCGGCGCTCGGCCTGCCAGTGGGTGTGATCTTCGCGTTCAGACATCACTTTCAATTCTCTTGCATGCAGAACGCGGTGGGGTCGGGCACGTCACTCGGGGTAACGCGGGTGTGGTCGCGGGAGATGCCCAGTGTACGGAGATCTGCCGTACACTGATCCCATGACCGCATCTGCATCTCCGCTCAAGAGCGCCCGGCTGGAATTCCGCGTCACGGCGGATCAGAAAGCGGCGATCGAGGAAGCGGCCGCGATCGAGGGTCGCACGGTGACGGACTTCTCCGCGTCTGCGCTCGTGGAGCGCGCGCAGGAGGTCATCGAGCGCGAACGCCGATCGCAGGTCGACGCTGTACGGTTCGAGGCCTTCATCGAAGTCATGGAGCGTCCTGCGCGTTCCATCGATGGTCTGCGCGAACTGCTGCGACGCGAAACCGTCTTCGTTGACTGACTTCCTGACTCCGCGACCGCTCGCTGCCGGTGACCGGCTGTCGGAATTCCGTTGCGGCGAGGAGAGCCTCGATATCTGGCTGCGGGGCCGGGCGCGCTCGAACGAGAAGCGCGGGGCATCGCGCACAATGGTCTCCGCCACGCGGGAAGGGGGAGTGGCTGGCTACTACTGCCTGTCTTCCAGTGCCATCGACCGCGCAGACGGACCGCCGCCACTCGCCGCAGGTATGCCCGCGTCGATCCCCATCGTGCTGCTCGGGCGTCTGGCGGTAGACCTCGAGTATGCGGGCCGCGGGCTCGGCTCCTCGCTTCTGCAACACGCGACCATGCGGGCGCTCGAGGCCGCGGAGGCGATCGGCGTCCGGGCGATCCTCGTGCACGCGATCAACGACGAGATCGTGCCGTTCTACGAGAGGTTCGGCTTCACGACATTCCCGGAGGCCCGGCGCACGCTCTTCCTCCTTGTCAAGGACGCGCGCGCGACCCTCGCCATCTGAGGCGAGTGGAGAGACCTCACCCGTTGAGGCGCTCGGTGAGATGCACCGTCACCTCGTCGCCGTCGCTCTTGCCGATGCGCTTGCGGATCGCGGCCGCGATCGGGAGCTTGTGCGTCCCGTCGCCGAGCGCCATGAAAGCTCCCCGGAAAGGCTCGCCGTCGACGGTGCCGGCGACCTTCACGAGTCCGCGCGTGCCGAAGATCGTCGCGGAGTCGCCGAGTTGCACGCAGGTCCAGGTATCGCCTTCGCGCACCTTTCCGAGGGTGGCGGTGAACGTGATGTCGAGTGGCGTGGGCATGGCAGTCTCCTTCTGGATCAGAGGAACGATCCGACGATCGCCCCGATGATGACGAGTTTGAGGGTCCAATCGAGCAGGTGGATGCCCGCCGCAGAGGGTGCGGTGCCCTCGTGTACGACACCGCCCATGAGCAGGGTGAGGGGGAGCGCGCTCAAAGCCAGCCCGAGGAGGGCCCCGGTGCCGATGCCGTGCCACCCGGCCGCGAGCATCAGACCGGCCACGAGGCACGAGGCGATGAGGCTGCGAAGCACGACGGATGCCATCTGCGCGACGACCGGAAGGCCCGGTCGGGGTGTGCTCGTCCGTGAGATGGCGGCCGAGACCGGGGGCAGGGCGTACAGCGCGGCGCTGGCGATGAACGATGCCAGCGTGGCGAGGGCGACGGCCAGAATGATCATGTCGACTCCTTTAGTACTTGCTGGTACTCAAAGTAGATCCGCAGCGCGGAACTGTCAAGTACTAAACTCTCAGGCGTGACTACGACGCCTCGAACCCCAGGGCGCCCTGCCGGTCTCACCGGTGATGCCCTGCTCGACACCGCCCGCGATGTCTTCCTCGAATTCGGGTACGCCGGGGCGTCCATGGACGAGGTGGCGAGGCGAGCGCGCATCTCGAAGGCGTCGCTGTACCGGGAGCACGACTCGAAGTCCGCTCTGTACGCGGCTGTCGTACGACACTGGGCGCTCGCGGGGCGAGACGCCATGCGACCCGCTCTCGAAGCGCTGAAGGCGAACCCCGACATCCGGGCGGGGCTCGTGACGCTCGGTGAGACCATGCGCGCCGGAATGCTGAGCGCTCCGGTCATGGCGATGCGTCGCCTCGTGATCGCTGAGGCCCCCGCTCATCCCGAGGTCGCGCGAGATTACCTGGCGCAGAGCTGGGACACCAACATCCGCAAGCTCGCTGAGGCGATGACCGAACTCTCCGATACGCACGGACTGGTCGTCGACGATGCGGAAGCCCTCGCGAGCGAGTTCACCTGGCTGGTCGTCGGTGCGCCGCTGAACGCCGGGCTTCTCGGTGGGGAGGGCGCTGCGCAGCCGGTGACCAGGGCCGTCGACCTGTTCTTGACCGCCTACGATCGTCGCTAGCTCGGAGCCAGGTACGTCGAGTCTCAGTCGCAACATATTGCAACCTCTGCCGGTATACCATTTGGGCATACGCCCAGCAGCGTCAGTCCCCAGCTGACCGTGGGCGGGGCGGCTCAGCCGTCATGCGGAGGGAGAGCGGATCTCTTTTCGATCCCGAGGGGGGATGGGGTGGGAGCTCGGTCCCCAGCCGGCACCCACCCCCACACTCGGGCTCTCCGCCACCGCCGCTCCGGCGCGATAGCTCAGTTCAGTCTGCTCAGGATCCAGAACCCGACGATCGCGACCAGGACGATGAAGGGTATCCACGTCCCTCCCCGCTTCAGGCGACGGCCCTGCGGTGCGACGCCCGGTGGTGGGGTGAGCATGCCCGCAGGCGGGGCGAACGGGAGTGCGGGCGTCGACGGCAGCGCCGTGGCCGCTGTCTCGGCCGCGAGGCGTTCGTCGCGCCACCGCGCCCACTGATCGAACTTCGTCAGCAGTGCTCCGACGGTGCCGAACAACCAGGCCCAGGTGGCGGGGTCGAGGGTCGCGACCTTGCGCTGCGTGTACAGGAACAGCCAGTCGTCGACGATCTCCACGTCGAGCTCTGCGGCGTTGTCGATGAACCGCGCCATGATGTCGGGCGTGAACAGGTACAGCGCATCGCGTTCGTATCCGCGGGGGCAGTAGAGCGTGAAGTGCTCGTCGAAGTCGCCTTCGAGCGACAGCCGTTGGCTCTTTTGGAACGACGCTGGCAGATTCGATCCGAATCCGTTGTTGCCCTTGGCGTCGAGCACGATGTTGGGCAGCGGCACATCGAGCTTCACGGCCACGTACCCCCAGCGATAGGTCGTGGAGTTCTTCCCCGACTGCACCGTGTACTGGTAGTTGCCGAACTCGACGAATCGCGGCCTGGCGCTCCTGATCAGATCAGTCGCCTGCCGTGCGCGCCCCAGGTGGAAGATCATGCCGGGCAGTGGCGGGTCGGCGACCTTCGGCTCATAGGTCATGCCGTTCGCCTCGGCGAAGCCGTGCAGCCGGTACCGCCGCACCCGCGCGTTGCGGACGCTCATCCAGATCATCACCCCGACCGCGGCCAGGAGCAGCGCGATCAGCACGAGGGGGATCGCCGCGGCGGCGGGAGACTCGCCGAACGACGCCAGGCTCAGCACCACGCCGACGAGGGTCGGGATCAGGACGACCGCGGCGATCGCGATGGCGACGATCCCGATGATCGTGGAGGCCGAAGGTCCCCCGGTGGGTCGGGAACGGAGCTCGGCCGCGAAGGCACGCACCTTCGCGGGATCGACGGGGTCGGTGAGGGGGCGGGCGTCGAAGCTCATCGGCGGGCGCTCAGCTGTTCACCGTGTCGGCGCCCCAGGTGAGGTCGGCGCCTTCCGGGATGGGGAGGGCTTCCAGCCGCTCGTCTGCGCAGAGCGCCTCGACCAGTGCGGGGGAGCCGGCCACGATCGTGGAGTCGAAGTCGACCTCGCTGACCATGACCCAGGAGCGGTCCTCCGGCCACAGCAGGCTCGGGCTCTGCGCCGAGGGCGGGAACCCGTGCTCCTCGGCAGGGCGATCACGCCACGGCACGTGCAGCACCCACTCGGGGTCGGCGAAAGCGCGCGGAGGCGCGGAGAACAGCACGTGATCGCGACCGGGCAGCTCGAACCGCGGACCTTCGGAGATCTCCCTCGACAGGATGCCCTCCTGCCAGGTGGGTCTGCGGAAGACGTTGTTGAACGGGTCGCGTGCGCTGCGATCGAGCATCGCCTGGTGGTTCGGGTCGTCCGTGAAGGTCAGGAACGACCGAGACGGGGTGATGCCGAAGAAGCCGAGCAGTCCCCCTCGTCCTTCCCACAGCGCGGCGAAACCGGAGTCGGGGGTCTGCGTGTGGTCCGCGAGGTGCGCGGCGATGGCTGCCAGGTGCGCGGGTTCCAGCTCGCCCTCCATCGGGGCGGTGAACTCGCGACCGTCGGGGGCCATCCTCGTGCGCCAGTCGCTGTCGGGCGGGGTGCGCACCAGCCGCTGCCACTGCGCGAGCGGATGCAGGATCGTGCCGAACGCCGCTGCCGTCTCAGCCCACGAGATCTGCTCATCGACGAATTCGGCCATGAGAGCGTGCTGCTCCGACTCGGGCGTGCGCACCAGCTCTTCGGCCGTCGGAACCGCTCGTCCGGGCAGCGATCTGACGATGGCGGGATGGAAGATGCGCGCATATGCCGGATACCCGCGAGGCACCACGCCGTGCATGGTCGCGTAACCCGCATCGAGCCGCTCACGCAGCCATGACCCCGCCGAGGGATCGGCTATCCACTCCATGCCACCACGCTACCTGGCGTACTGCTGCCCACTACGGTAGGAGTCGCGCCAGGCGGGGTGACCGCCGTGGGGGAGGGTTCGAAATGCTGAATCAGGTTGAAGCGGTGTCTGGTGAACGGGTGTTCCGCCGGGACCCGCTGCGCTCAGCCGTCGGGGCGATCCTGCTCTCCGCTGCACTGTCGGCGGCGACGCTCTTCGTGCTGCCGAAGTTCCTGCCGGGCACCATGAGCATCTCCACCCGTGGCGTGGTGGTGCTCGTGGTGGCGATCGCCCTGACGGTCGCGGTGTTCGCCGGGTTCTTCTGGTTCCGCAACATCCGGATCGTCGTGCGCCCCGATGCGGTCGAGATCGGGAAAGCCGGCAGCCGCGAGACGTTCGCGCGCGCGTCGACGCAGTTCCGTTCCAAGATCACCGAGCATCGGACCAACGGACTCCCGAGCGGTACGACGCGCGCCCTGATCGTGCAGACGGGCGGCCGTGAGATCACGATCGAGCTGCCGGGGTACTCGCGGACGATGTTCAACGAGCTCATGGCGACACTGAATCCGATCGCGTTGCCCGTCTTCGACGATCCGGTCGCTGCGGCGCGGGCGGTTTCGCAGCTGCCGACGCAGTTCACCGTCGACGGCACCGGTGAGCGGCGCCTCGCTACGCGGATCACGATCGCCGCGGTCGTCTTCCTCGTGGTCGCGGTCGGTGTGGGCCTGCTCGCCGCCGTTCCCGGATTCCTCGACGGCGAGCTCTCCGCCCTCATCCTGCTCGCGCCGTTCGCCGCGCTCGCCGCCGTCGGGTTCGGCATCGCAGCGCTGCAGCGCCGACGTGTGGTGCGTTCGATCCCCACACAGGTCTCGGTCGGTGTCCAGGGCATCCGGATCGACCACGTCGACACCCCGTACGCGCAACTCGAGCGCGTCTGGCTCACTCCGCCCGCCTATCCGGTGAGAAGGCTCCGACTGCAGCGAACGGGCGGCGGCACCACCACCCACCTGCTGGCGTCCTCTCGCGTGGAGATGGTGCCGGAGTACGACGACCTGCTGTTCGTGGTGCGTGCCAGGACCGCCCAGGTGCCCGGTCTACTCTCCTTGGACCTCGAATGACGACCGGATCGACCGTGCCGCTGGTGGGGAACGACCCCGGGTACCCGATCGTCACCGAGCGCTTGATCCTCCGCCCGATCACACCCGGGGATGCGGTCGCGATGCACGCGTACAAGTCGGATCCGGACGCCGTGCGCTACGTGCCCTACCCGCCGCTGCAGTTCGCCGACGTCGAGGAGCGCATCGCCACCATTTGGGCGAACACGCGATTCGCGGCCGAGGGCGATGCCGTGTGTCTCGCGGTCGAGGAGCGTGACACAGGATCGCTCATCGGAGACGTCGTGCTGTTCTGGCGCAGCGAGGCCGACCGAGCCGGCGAGGTCGGGTACATCTTCGACCCGCGCGCTGCGGGGCGCGGCTACGCGACCGAAGCAGTCAGCGCCCTGCTCGCCCTCGGCTTCGACGGGCTCGGCCTGCACCGTATCGTCGCGCGGATGGACGAGCGCAACCTCTCATCCGCGCGAGTGGCCGAAAGGCTCGGATTCCGCCGCGAGGCACGGCTGGTGGAGAGCGAGTGGTTCAAGGGCGAATGGACCACACTGCTCGTCTACGCGCTGCTCGAGCACGAGTGGCGCGGGCGCTCCGCGGCGGCCGACGACTGACGGCATCCTCCATAATCGAGGATGTGACTGCGACTGCAACCCTCCCATCCCTCGACGGCCGCCGATTCCGGATGGTGTCGTCCACGACCTCTGCGGTCGATCCCGAATCCCCGAGCATCTTCGAGTACTTCGAGCGCGACGGTGCGATCTGGGGCGGGTACGAGGGTGACACGGTCACCTTCGGCAAGTTCGTCGGCACCCGCACCGGCGACACGATCTGGGTGTCGTTCGTCCATGTGCTCAAGAGCGACGGCACGGTCGTGACTGGCGACGGCGAGAGTGAACTGGAACTGACAGACGGCGGTGGCATCCGTCTCGTGGAGCACTATGAGATGCACGGACTCCCGCAGCTCAGCGTGTGCGAGGAGCTCTCCGCCTGAGGAGATCCGGCGACCGATACGAAGCTCAGCGCGGCGGTAGTGCGTCGCGACCAGGGGAAGCCGGCGTCCACCGTGTCATCCCGAGCGGTGCGGTGACGCTGCTCCGTTCCGGAAGGTCGCCCGGCAGCAGGTAGGGGCGGCGGATCACCTCGTCGAGCACGACGACGCTGACCACCGTACGCACCTCGGGCAGCTGGGCGATCACCCCGGTGGAGAACTCGTGCACGCCGCTGACATCGACGGCCCGGATGAGGAGCATCGCATCGTGCTCGCCCGTCGTGATGGCGCACCATTCGACGTCCGGCATCTCCGTCACGCGTTCGCGGAACGACGCCCACGCCTGCGGCATCACCGTGACGAACACGAGCGCCCCGATCGACAGCCCGGCCTTCGCCTGATCCACGCGGGCACTGAAGCCGGTGATCACCCCGTCGTGCACGAGCGACTCGACGCGGGTGTAGGCGTTCGCGCGAGAGATGCCGACCTTGTCGGCGAGGGCGGCGATCGAGACACGACCGTTATCACGGAGCACTTCGAGGATTCTGTACGCCGTCTCGTCCAAGGGCGCGGCACTTCGTCCAGAATGCTTCGACTCTTCCGCATTCTTGCTGGACATATTGTTACCCACAATCGAGGTTCTGGACAGAGCGTGCCGAGGTGACCCGCTCTTGCTGGACACATCGTCGCATATGATGCGAATCTGATCCACGGTCGTCCACATCGGTGGCGGCTCACCCGAATGTACTCCTCGCCCTTGGAGGCCCTCATGTCGTCACGCCGTATCACGCCGGTCATCGCGCTCGGAGCCGTCGCGCTCCTCGCGCTCGCAGGTTGCTCGGGAGGGAACTCGGCGAACAACGGCGGGTCTTCCGGGAGCTCCGACTCCCTCGTCATCGACACCGCGTTCTCGATCGAGACCACCGACCCGGGTCACACCTACGACCCGACCGGCAACATGATCGCCAAGGCGCTCTACGAGACCCTCGTCGACTTCGAGGGCTCCGACGTCTCCACCCCGGTTCCGGGCCTCGCGTCGTGGGAGCAGAACGACGAGGCGACCGAGTTCACCTTCACCCTCGAAGGTGACCGCGTCTTCTCCGACGGCTCGCCCATCGAGGCGAAGGACGTCGTGTTCTCGCTGCAGCGCATCCAGGGCATGGAAGACGCCAAGCCCAACTTCCTCCTCGGCGGCCTGACCATCACCGAGGTCGACGACAAGACGATCCAGTTCACGTCCGAGACCCCGCTGCTGCAGCTGCCCGCGATCCTCGCGAACCCGGCACTCGGCATCGTCAACTCCGATGTCGTGATCGAGAACGGCGGCGCGACCGACGGCACCGACTCGGCGCAGAAGTTCCTCGACGGCGCATCCGCCGGCTCCGGACCGTTCGTGCTCGACACCCTCGACCTCAGCTCGCAGGTCGTGCTCACCAAGAACGACGAGTACAACGGCGACGAGGCGACGGACTACAAGCGCGTCGTCGTGCGCAACGTCTCCGAGAGCGCGACGCAGCTCGCCAACCTCAAGGGCGGCGACTCGATGGTCGCGATGGACCTGAACGGCGACCAGGTCGCCGGTCTCGGCGACGACATCACCGTCGACTCCGTTCCTTCCGGTCAGACCATCTTCCTGCTGCTGAACCAGGGTGCCGCCGGCGGCGACCTGGCGAACGTCAAGATCGCCGAGGCGATCCGCTACGCACTCGACTACGACGCACTGCTGGAGCTGGCAGGTGCCGGCTCCGTCCAGGCGACCGGCGTCATCCCTCCCGGGTTCGAGGGCGCGCTCGACAGCGGTGTGAAGCAGGACCTCACCAAGGCCAAGGCCGCACTCGCCGAGGCCGGATACACGGGGCAGACGCTCAAGCTGCAGTTCCCGAACGACTACCCGGTCGGCGGCGTGGAGTTCACCCCCCTCGCCGAGCGCGTGCAGGCCCAGCTCGAAGACGCCGGCATCACGGTCGACCTCGCCCCCGCGCCGTTCGCGACCGAGCTCGACGCCTACGTCAACGGCACCGAGGGCTTCGGCCTGTGGTTCTGGGGGCCGGACTACGCCGACTCGGCGAACTTCCTGCCCTTCGCTCCGGGTCTGAAGGTCGGCCTCCGTGCCGGCTGGGCGGCCGAGGCCAACCCGGAGATCGCGGGCATCGCCGCCGGTGCTGCCGCAGCGACCGACTCCGAGCAGCGCACGTCCGCGTTCACCGCGTTCGCCGAGGCGATGCAGGCCGAGGGTCCCTTCGTCCCGCTCATCGTCCCCGGTCGCAACATCTCGTCTGCCGACAGCGTGAAGGGCGCCGTGTACAACTCCGTGTGGGAGATGGACATCGCCGAGATCACGCCCGCCGGCTGATCGGACGACTCATGACGACAGTGGCCGTGCAGAGGCAGGCGCAGCGGCGCCGCTCGCCTCTCGTCGGGTACCTGCTGCGGCGGGCCGGCACCTCCCTGCTCCTGCTGGTGGGCGTGACGATCGTCACCTTCGCGCTCACCAACCTGGTGCCGGGAGACCCGGTCTCGGCAGCGCTCGGTGAGGGCGCGTCGCAGAACCCCGCGACGCGCGAGGCGTTCATCAAGGCGAACGGACTCGACCAGCCACTGTTCGTGCAGTACTTCATCTACATGGGGAACCTGCTTCGCGGGGACCTCGGCACGTCGCTGGTGACCGGACGCCCGGTCACCAGCGACCTCGCCACCGCCGTTCCCGCGACGATCGAGATCGCGATCGGGGCGATCATCGTCAGCCTCGCGGTCAGCATCGTGCTCGGCACGCTTGCGGCCTACCGCCGCGGACTCGTCACCGACCAGGTCATCCGCGTCGTGACGCTCGTCGGCCTGAGCGTGCCGACCTTCTGGCTGGCACTGGTCAGCTTCTATGTGTTCTTCCTCGAGCTGCGCATCGCGCCGGGCTCCGGCCGCATCTCGCCGTCGATCACGCCACCCCCGCGCGTGACCGGGCTCTACACCGTCGACTACCTCTTGAACGGCGACGCGGTCGGCTTCTTCGATGCCCTTGCGCACCTCGCCCTCCCGGTCATGGTGCTCTCGCTCGTGACCATCGGCCTGCTGACCCGCTTCATCCGCACCTCGGTGCTCGAGGTGCTCGGCAGCGACTACGTGCGAGCCGCCCGCGCCAAGGGACTCCCGGCCATGCGCGTCATCCTCGACTATGTGCTGCGCGGAGCCTCGCTGCCGATCCTCACGGTTGTCGGCGTCGCATTCGGTGCCCTGCTCTCCGGCACGGTGCTCGTCGAGTCGGTCTTCGCGTGGCCGGGCCTGGGAACCTACGCCTACAACTCCGCCGCGAACCTCGACCTGCCCGGCATCATGGGCGTCGGTCTCGTGGTCGGCGTCATCTACCTCCTCATCAACTTCATCGTCGACCTGCTCTACGGCGTGCTCGACCCGAGAGTGAGGATCGCATGAGCCGCATCGCTGCAGCGACCCCTGCCGGACGCTTCCGTTTCCGCTGGCCGCGTGCCTGGCGCACCCCGCTCGGCATCATCGGCACCGTGATCGCCGGTGCGTGGATCATCGTCGCCTTCACCGCGCAGTGGTGGGTGCCGTACCCGCCGAACGCGCAGGTGCTCCCTCGACTGCAGGCGCCGGGCATCGACACGCTTCTCGGCACCGACGGCAACGGCCGCGACATCTTCTCGCGTCTGATGACCGGTGCGACCGTGAGCCTGCCGCTCGCGCTCATGCTCGTGATCGCGGCCATGATCATCGGCACGCTCATCGGTGCGCTCGCCGGATACTTCGGCGGCTGGGTCGACGAGACCCTCATGCGCATCACCGATCTGTTCATGGCGTTCCCGACCGTGATCCTCGCGATGGTGGTGGCCGCCTCCCTCGGGCCGTCGCTGTTCAACGCCGTGATCGCGGCGATCGTGGTGTCGTGGCCGCAGTACTCCCGCGTCACCCGCAGCATCGTGCTGGGCCTGCGCGGGCAGAACTACGTGATCGCCGGTCGCCTGCTCGGCCACTCGCCGGCTCGCACGCTGTTCGTCGACATCCTCCCGAACATCGCCGGTCCGGTTCTCGTGCTCGCGACGCTCGACATCGGTGCGGCGATCCTGCTCCTCTCGGGACTCTCCTTCCTGGGCCTCGGCGCCCAACCGCCGACGGCCGAGTGGGGGTCGATGATCTCCGGAGCGATGCAGAACTTCGACGCCTGGTGGCTCGGAGTCTTCCCCGGCCTCGCGATCCTCACGGTGGTGCTGGCGTTCAACTTCCTCGGAGATGCGATGCGCGACGTGCTCGACCCGACCGCCGAGATCACGCACGAGAAGGCGGCGGAGCACAAGGCGTCGGCGACGGGAGTGGCCGCATGACCTCGGCGCAGGGAAACTCGTCCCTCAGCATCCGTGACCTGACCATCGACATCGGGCGCCCGCTCGTGAAGGGCGTCTCGCTCGAGCTCGAGGCCGGCCGCATCCACGGCCTCGCCGGGGAGTCCGGTTCCGGCAAGACCCTCACCTCGCTCGCCGTGCTCGGGCTGCTGCCGCGTCAGGCGCGCGTCGGGGGATCGATCCTGCTCGCGGGGGAGGAGCTGGTGGGCCTGAAGCGCCGCTCCCTCAACACGGTGCGTGGTAAGCGGATCGCCATGGTGTTTCAGGATCCGTCGGCGTCGCTGCACCCGCAGCTGCCCGTCGGTCGTCAACTCACCGACCACATGCGCGTGCACCTCGGGCTCAAGGGTGCTGCGGCGCGGGCACGCGCCGTCGAACTGCTCGAGACCGTGCAGGTGCCCAATCCGACGGAGGCGCTGAAACGGTATCCGCACCAGTTCTCCGGCGGCCAGCGTCAGCGCATCGCGATCGCCTGCGCCCTCGCCTGTGACCCCGAGGTGCTGCTGGCGGATGAGCCCACCACCGCGCTCGACGTGACCGTGCAGGCGGGGATCCTCCAGCTGCTGCGAGACCTCGCCGTGGAGCGGAACCTGGCAGTGCTCCTCGTGACGCACGACCTCGGCGTGATGAGCGCGATCGCCGACACGGTGGCCGTGATGAAGGACGGCCGGATCGTGGAGCTCGCCGATCGCGAGACCCTGTTCCGCGATCCGCAGCACGAGTACACGCGCATGCTGCTCGCGGCCCTCCCGGGTTCGCGCATCGATGAGGCACCGGAAGGGCAGGCCGCAGATGAGTGAGGTCGCAGTCCTCGACGCGCAGGACGTGGTCGTGCGCTACCCGGGCAACCCGCCGGTGATCGCCGTGAACGGCGTGTCGATCCGTGTGGCTGCGGGGGAGACCGTCGCCCTCGTCGGTGAGTCCGGCAGCGGCAAGTCCAGCCTCGCCCGTGCCGTGGTCGGCATCGAGAAGATCGCCGCGGGGACCGTGCTCTTCCGGGATGCTCCGGTCGCCCCGCTCGGCATCCGGCGGCGGGGGCTCGCGCTCACCGGCATCCAGATGGTGTTCCAGGACCCGGCGACCTCGCTGAACCCCCGGCGCCGGGTCGGTGACCAGATCGCCGACGGGATCGCCACCGCCAAGGCGCGGGGTGCCGAAGGGTCCACGGTCGAGGAGTGGCTCGAGCGCGTCGGGCTGCCGACGAATGTGAGCACCCGCTTCCCGCACCAGTTCTCGGGCGGGCAGAAGCAGCGCATCGCGATCGCGAGGGCGCTGGCGGCTCGGCCTTCGCTGCTCGTGGCCGATGAGCCGATCTCGGCGCTCGACGCGTCGACCCAGACGAGTGTCGCCGGCCTGATGCGCGACCTGGTGGCCGAGTCCGGCGCGGGCATGCTGTTCATCTCGCACGACCTCGCCGTGGTGCGCCGCATCGCCGACCGCACGTTCGTGATGTTCGGCGGTCGCGTGCTCGAGTCGGGTCCGACGGATCAGCTCTGGGCCGCGCCGAGGCATCCTTATACGCAGGCGCTCCTGGCGGCGATCCCCGAGCCCGACGGCGCCGGGCGCATCCCCGCCGCCCCCACGGTCGACGACCGCACCGTGTGGGTGGAGGTTCCCCCGGTCGCGTACTGACCCGCGGTGCCTCCTGCGAAAACGGAGACGACCCCTCCCTTGGGCGGAGTGTCGAGGTGCGACACTCCGCGCTGAGAAGGGATCGTCTCCGTTTTCGCCTGCGGCCCTGCGGATGCAGCTCCTGCGGAAGCAGAGCGCGCGGATGTCAGAGTGGTGCGACGATGTCCTGCTTCACGTCCCACTCGGTGACTTCCTGGATGCTCTCGATCTTCTGGCCCTCGACCTCGGTGGAGGCGTTGGCGGCGAGCACCGCGTAATCGCTCGTGACCTCGAAGACCATCGCGACGCTGGTGCCCTGCGCCTCCGAGGTGCCGGTGAGGAGGAACACGTCCTGGCCCAGACGCGTGCCTTTACCGGTGACGGTGTACTCGCCGGACAGCGTGTCGGCCACGCCCATCGGGTCGGACGCGTCGACGGCCTTCGCGGCCGTGCTGAGCGTGCTGATCTCCTGGTCGGTCGAGTTCTCGTCGGCGACCTGCCACTCGCCCGTCGCGGACTTGACCCACGCGTCATCGCCGATCACGATGACCGACCCGAACGTGGTGGTGGTCTCGACCGCGTCGTCGGCCGGGTTGTAGCGCGTGGTCGACTCCATGCCCAGGGTCGTCATCTTCGCGGAGAAGCCGGCGGTGTCGGTCATGGCGGCCGTGACGCACTCCGCGAGGGTGGCACCGTCGATGGTCGTGCCCTCCTTCAACTCGGGGCAGTCCGCCTGCGGTGCTTCCGCCTCCTGCGAGGCTCCGGCACTGGGCTTCTTCTCGGCGGTCGAGTCCGATCCGCTTCCGGTGCATCCGGTGAGCAGCACGGCGGCGGCGAGCACGACGCCGACCCCCCATTTGTTGACGCGCATCGCGTCCCCCCTCTGGTCGAACGCCCGATGACCGTCATCGGGCACTCTTTCCAGCATGCCAAACACCCCAGGAGTTCCCGTCACCACCGACCGCTGTGTCGGGGTCTTGTTCGCGCCCGCACCGCTCTTCCGCTAGACTGTCGAGGTTGTCTGCCTTGCGGCGTCCATTCGGGATTCCAGAGGCGGGCACGTGCACACACCCTCCTGCTCCCGGGAAATTCCCGAGAGCCGTTCTAGTCCGAAGGAGGTGGGTAAGTGACGCACCAGTACGAACTCATGGTCATTCTGACCCCCGAGATCGACGAGCGCCAGGTCGCACCTACGCTCGACAAGTTCCTGAAGGTCATCACCAACGATGGTGGCTCTATCGAGAACGTCGACATCTGGGGCAAGCGCCGTCTCGCCTACGAGATCCAGAAGAAGACCGAGGGCATCTACGCCGTCGTCAACTTCACCGCGACCAGCGCCGCCACGCAGGAGCTCGACCGTCAGCTGAAGCTGAACGAGCAGATCATGCGCACCAAGGTTCTCCGCGCTGAAGAGGCTCAGGCGATGATCGCTTCCGAGGCCAAGCGCTCCGAAGAGAAGGCTGCCCGCAAGGCCGCCAAGGCTGCGAAGGCCTAAGTCTCATGGCCGGCGAAACCGTCATCACCGTGGTGGGAAACCTCACGGCCGACCCCGAGCTGCGCTACACGCAGAACGGGCTGCCGGTGGCGAACTTCACCATCGCATCGACGCCTCGGAACTTCGACCGTGCCGCGAATGAGTGGAAGGACGGCGACGCGCTGTTCCTCCGTGCATCCGTCTGGCGCGAGTTCGCCGAGCACGTGGCAGGTTCGCTGACGAAGGGCATGCGCGTCATCGCGCAGGGCCGTCTGCGTCAGCGCTCCTACCAGGACCGCGAGGGCAACCAGCGCACCGCGATCGAGCTGGAGGTCGACGAGATCGGCCCCTCGCTGCGGTACGCGACCGCGCAGGTCACCCGTGCGGCCTCGACCGGCGGTGCCGGCGGCGGTGGCGGTGGACAGTCTCGCCCCGCGCAGCAGCAGGTGTCGGAGGAGCCGTGGTCCACGCCCGGCTCGTCGACCAGTGCCGATGCCTGGAGCACTCCGGGCAGCTTCGGCGACGACACCCCGTTCTGAAAACACTTCTCTGGCCCTGAGCTGGACCCCTGGGTCCCTGAGCTCGTCGAAGGGCCGCTCATCACTAAGGAAAAACTATGGCTGGAAAGTCGAGCGGCGACCGCCGCAAGCCGCGGAAGGGTGGCAAGCCCACCGCTCCCGCGAAGTCCATCCGGGTCGGTGTCATCGATTACAAGGATGTCGCCACCCTCCGCAAGTTCGTCTCGGAGCGCGGCAAGATCCGCGCCCGTCGTATCACCGGTGTCTCGGTGCAGGAGCAGCGTCTGATCGCCACGGCGATCAAGAACGCGCGCGAAATGGCGCTCCTGCCCTACGCTGGCGCCGGCCGGTAAGGGGTATCGAGATGGCAAAGCTGATTCTCACGAACGAGGTCGCCGGGCTCGGTAGCGCCGGTGACGTGGTCGAGGTCAAGAACGGGTACGCCCGTAACTTCCTCATCCCGCAGGGCTTCGCTACGGCGTGGACCCGCGGTGGCGAAAAGCAGGTCGCTTCGATCCAGGCCGCGCGTCAGGCACGCGCGATCCACGATCGTGACGACGCTGTCGCACTGAAGAACGCTCTCGAGGGCACCAAGGTGCGCCTCACGGTCAAGGCCGGCAAGGAGGGTCGTCTCTTCGGCTCCGTCAAGACCGACCACGTCGCGGATGCTGTCGCAGCCGCGGGCCTGGGTTCGATCGACAAGCGCAAGGTGCACATCCCGTCGCCCATCAAGGTGACCGGTGAGCACGAGGCGACCGTGCGTCTGCACGACGATGTCACCGCAGTCATCACGCTGCAGGTCATCGCCGCCAAGTAAGCACACGCGGCAAAGCCCCCTGTTCTTCGGGACGGGGGGCTTTCTGCATCCTCGGATGAGGGAACGTCGCCTCAGAGGTCGCGGCCGTGCACGGGTCTGGCGTTCGCCGGGGGATCTCCGACCTCGTCGACGGTGTGGCCGGTGCAGGCCGCCGCTGTCACGCTGGCTCGTTCGACGCGCGAGACGGCGAACCACCGGATGGCATCGCGCAGTCGACACCAGCCGACCAGGTACCACTGCCCACCTGTGGAGGCGAACAACACGGGTTCGACGTCTCGGGTGGTCGCGACGCCGTCTCCCGAGGTGTAGCGGATGCGCACGACGCGCTGCTCCGACATAGCCTCCTCCAGCGCCGACCGGACCGCGCGCGACGGCGACGGGGGTGCGTCGACCCAGACGCGGCGGGCGAGCTCGTCCGCACCGGCGCGGGTGCGCGGGTCGAGGACGTCGATGATCTTGCTCACGGCGGCTGCGGCCAGATCGCCGTACGGGGCATCCGGGCTCGCCGATACGGCCGCCATCAGGGCTACGGCCTGCGCGGGCGAGAGCGTCACGGGTGGCAGGGATGCGCCCGCCGCCAGCCCGTAGCCCCCACCCGGGCCGGGGCGTGACCACAGCGGCGCGCCGCTGCGCCCGAGAGCGGCCAGGTCGCGCTTGACGGTGCGCACGGAGACCTCGAACTCGCGCGCCAGACGCTCGGCCGACACGCCCCGCGAACCGCTGCGGCGCAGCATCTCCGACAGGGCATGCAGTCGCTCCGCACGTTTCACGGGCGGACCATCACGGAATTCATGACATAGATAGTGACACACACCTGTCTGCCGTGCAGCGCAGGCTGGTGGCATGACACACACGAAGAGCAGCCCGACCATCCTTCTCATCGCCGGACATTGGCTGGGGGCGTGGGCGTGGGACGAGGTCCTCCCGCACCTGGACGATGACGGCACTCGCGCGTCCGCGATGACGCTGCCCGGCCTCGACGCGGACGACCCCGACCGCGCCGCGAGGACCCTCGACGACCAGACGGAGGGTATCCGCGAAGAGCTCGTCCGACTCGGGGCTTCGGCGGAACGGCGCGCAGTGATCGTCGCGCACAGCGGTGCGAATGCTCCGGTCAGCCTGATCCTCGATCGGCACCCTGAGCTGGTGGCACGCGTCGTCTGGGTCGATTCGGGACCGGTCGCATCCGGGAGTGTGTTCGCGCCCGACCTGCCGCACGACGTGGACGAGCTTCCCCTTCTGCCCTTCGACGTGCTCGGGCAGCAGGCGAGCCTGGAAGGCCTGAGCCCAGAGATGCTCGCCCGCTTCCGTGAACAGGCCGTCCCCGAGCCGGGCCCCGTGCTGCGCCAGTCCGTCGAGCTCGTGAACGACGACCGTCGTGCCGTACCCACCACCCTGGTGTGCTGCTCGATCCGGAGCGGGCAGGTGCGGGAGCTGGCGCAAGCGGGTCATCCGATGTTCGCGGAGGTCGCCCATCTGATGGACGTCGACATGATCGACCTCCCCACGGGGCACTGGCCCATGTGGAGCCGGCCGGGCGACCTCGCCGAGCTGGTCCGGGCGGCGGCCGCCCGGACCAGCTGATCGAGTCGGAGCGCTACTCGCGCTCGCCTGCGACCTCGAAGATGTCGGTCGGAGTCTCGGCTGCCGCGGCACGACGTTCCTCGCGCCGTGCGCGTCGCTCCGCGCGCTTCGCGATGCGGCGGTCCCGCCGGCGCTCCACCAGTGTGTAGAGGATCGGCACGAGCACGAGCGTGAGCAGCGTCGAGGACACGAGCCCGCCTATCACCACGATCGCGAGGGGCTTCGAGATGAACACGCCGCCACCGGTCAGCCCGAGGGACATCGGGATCAGGGCGAACACCGTGGCGGCCGCCGTCATCAGGATCGGACGGAGTCGCAGACGCGTGCCGTGCTCCACGGCGTCGTCGAGACTCGCGCCCGCCTCGCGGAGGCGGTTCACCAGGTCCATGAGCACGATCGCGTTCGTCACGACGATGCCGATCAGCATCAGCAGTCCGATCAGCGCGGGCAGGCCCATCGGAGTACCGGTGAGGAGCAGCCCGAGGATCGCCCCGGTCGCCGCGAACGGGATCGAGATGAGCAGCACGAGCGGACCACGGAAGTTGCGGAACGTCGCCACCATCACCAGCAGCACGAGCACGATGGCGCCGAGCATCGCCAGACCGAGCTGGCTGAACGCCTCGTCCTGCTGCGCCGACGCGCCGCCCTGTTCGAAGGTGACCCCTGCCGGCAGGTCGGTCTCGGCGATGGCCTTGTCGATGGCCAGTCCGGCGGCGGACAGCCCGCCCTTCTCCGGCGTCACCGTGAGCGTGACCTGGCGCTCACCATCGGCGCGTGTGATGGTCGGAGCAGTGAGCTCCTCCTCGACCGTGGCGATCGCGGCGAGCGGGATCGCGGTGCCGGTGACCTCGGCGGCCGCCTTCTGCTCGGCCTCGGCTGCCTCGGCCTCGGCCTGCTGGGCGGCGGCGTCGGAGCGGCTCTGACGCAGGGCCTTGATCTGCTCGTCGGCGGCCGTGATCCCGGACTGCGCGCCGTCGATCGCACTCTGGAGTGCGGCGAGCTGTTCTGCGCGCTCCGTCTGGGCCTTGAACATGGCCTCGTCGTCGGGGCTCAGCGGGTCCGCCGGAACGATGGGTGCTGCCGACAGCTCGGCCAGTTGACGGTTGAGGGCACCGATCTGGCCGGCCATCTCCGCGCGCTGCTTCGTGGCCGTGTTGATCTGCGAATTGAGTTCGTTCTCCGCCTTGACCTTGGCCTCGTTCGCCTTCGCATCGGCCTTGGCCTGGAGGGCGTCCGCTGCCGCCTTCTGCGCTTCGGCGGTCTGCTGGGGCGTGACCGGAAGCATGATCTCACCGAGCTTGTCGGCGGTGCGTGCCGATCCCGGCGTGCGCACGACGATGTCGCGCTCCTGGCCCTCGTACATGAGGGTGCCGACCGTGGTTCCGGACAGCGCCTCCTGAACGGCCTTGGCGATCATGGAGCGGTCGAATCCGAGGCGCGTGGCCAGAGGCTCGTCGACCTTCACGCGCAGCACCGGCTGTTCACCGGACAGCTCGCTCTTCACGGAGCGCACTCCGTCGGCGTCGGCCAGCTGCTTCTCGAGCAGGTCGCTCGCCGTCCGCAGCGCGGTGGGGTCGTTGCCCTGGATCTGGAGGGCGATGCCGTCACTCGCCCCCGCCAGGGAGGCGTCCTGCGCGGCGAGCTCGATTTCTCCGCTGTCGGGCAGCCCGTCGAGGGCCTTCTGCACCTGTGCTTCGACATCCGCGACCTCGGCGCCGTCCTCCACGCGGAGGTCGTACGTGATCGAGGTGGGTGTGCCGGGGGTCGGCACCGGGATCGACGTGGTGATGTCGGCGATCCCGTCGATCTTCCCGAGCGTCTTCTCGACGGGTTCCGCCGCGGCGACCAGATCGGCCGTGGCCTCCTTCGGCGGGGTCTGCACGACTTGGAGGCTCGCCTGGCCGGACGACCCCAGGAAGTCCGTCTGGATGAACGGGGTCATGCCGAGGGTCACGACCAGCAGCAGCGCGGAGGCCACGAGTGTGATCACCGGGTGCCGACGGGTCGCGTTGAGGGCCGGCATGAACGTGCGCTGCAGGCGGTCCGGAGCGGAGTGGATCTCGTCGAGCTCCGACGGGATGTCGCTCTCGCGGGCGGGTTCGGCGGAGGAGGAGGCCGTCCCGAGCGCTGCCGTCACCGCTGTCGTCGTCGCCGCGGCGGCAGTACTGCCGTCCTCGACCGACTCCGCCGACGAGGGCTGCGCCCCCTCGGGGGTCGACGTCCGGTGTCGGGGTGCCTTGTTCAAGAACCACGAGGCGAGCACGGGCACGATGGTGAGCGACACCACGAGCGACGCGAGCAGGGCGATCGAGACGGTCACAGCGAACGGGCGGAACAGCTGACCGGCGATACCCGAGACGAACGCGATCGGAAGGAACACCGCGACGGTGGTGAGCGTCGATGCGGTGATGGCGCCGGCGACCTGCCGCACGGATGCGACGATGCCGTCGATCGTGAGCGGACCATCGCCGCGTCGCCGCGAGATGTTCTCGATCACGACGATCGAGTCGTCGACCACGCGTCCGATCGCGATCGTGAGCGCGCCGAGGGTCAGGATGTTGAGAGTGTTGCCGCTCCACCACAGGCCCACGAGAGTGATGAGCAGCGACAGCGGGATCGAGACCGCCGCGATGATCGTCGAGCGCCATGAGCGCAGGAAGGCCAGGATCACGAGCACCGCGAACAGCAGGCCGAGACCGCCTTCCACGGAGAGGTCGTGGATCGACTGCTCGATGTAGGGCGCCTGGTCGAAGATGGTGACGAACTCGGCGTCCAGGATCGGTGCGAGCCGGTCGAGCTCGGCGTTCACGCCGTGCGAGATGTCGACGACGTTGGCGCCCTGAGAGGGGATGACCTGGAGCGTGAGGGAGGGCTTGCCGTTGACGCGCGAGATGGTCTGCGCCGGAACCGTCTCGATCGAGACGTCGGCGAAGTCGGCCACCGCGACCGCGCCGTCGGGGGTGGGGACGGAGAGGGTCTGGATGTCCTCCAGGGTCGCCAGCCGGGATCCGACCGTGATCGAGAGCGGGCCCTCGGCCGAATCCGCCTGGCCGGCGGGGAGCGCCGCTCCGTGGGCCTCCAGGAGCGGTCCGAGTGTGGAGGGCTCGACCTTGAGGCGGGTGACGTCTGCGGAGCGGAGGTCGATCGTGATGCGCTGCGTCTCCTGACCGGCGAGCGTGATGTCGCGAACACCTGAGACGGTCTTCAGCGCCGGGACGACGGTCTGCTGCAGGGCGTCCCCGAAGGCCTCCTGGTCGCCGCTGGTCCCCGCGCTCAGCACCATCGCGGGCAGGTCTCCCGCGCCCCCCGAGGCCACGTTCACCTCGGTGCCGGAGGGGAAGCCGGGCTTCAGGGACTCCGCCGCGCTGCGGATGGTGCGCAACGTCTCCTCGTCGTCTTCGCCGAAGGTCCACTCGACGAGGACCTGCGCGTCGCCGGTCGCCGTCGTCGAGGTGACGCTGGTCACGCCGGGTACGGCGCGGACCGCCTGCTCCAGCGGCTCGGTGATGGTGCTCGCCATCTCCTCGGGGGCAAGACCCTGCGACTGCGCCGAGATGAAAGCCATGGGCGCCTGCAGCGACGGCATCAGCTCCTGCTTGAGCGAGTTCATCGATATCAGCCCGAGGGCGACGATCGCGAGCGTCGCGAGCGAGAGGATGAGGCGGTTCTTGAGACTGCTGCGGGTGAGGAACGACATGGCGCGGTGGCGTGCTTTCGTGTGAGGCGCGACGGACGGACAGGCGGACGCGCGGCGGGTGCGGCCGGCGGGCAGCCGCCAGTCGTCGGGCCGTACCGGTTCCCGCCCGGTTCCTGCACAGATCGATGAGAGGCGACTGCGCAGCGGCGACACGGTCGATGCTTCGAGCCTGCCGGTTCGGCCGCACCGGGACATCCCCCCGAGGGCTGATACCGGTCATCCCGCGGGACGATGATCGGCCGGGAAGAGCACGGTTGCGGGAACGTATGCGGTTCTGCATACACTCCCGCAACATCGGCTGCGCTTGGCTCGAAGGCATGAGTGCTCTCCTGGTGAACCCCACGTCTCGTCGCCGAACCGGCCTCCGCGCGTGACCGTGGTCTCGTCGCCACCGCGGGCGGCGTGGGGAGATGCCGCGAAGGGGCTGCTGATCGTCCTGGTGGTCTTCTGGCACGTCGTGCTGAAGACGTACCTGCAGGTCGATTGGCGCATCGGCATCCCGATCCCCGGTGTCTGGGGACTCGCCAGCGATCTCATCTGGCCGTTCCTGATGCCGTTGTTCCTGCTCGTCTCCGGCTACTTCGCCGCCGGTGCACTGGCGCGGCCATGGGCTGCCGTGTGGCGACCTCGGGTCGTGCGCTTCGTCTACCTCTATCTGGTGTGGACCCTCATCCACATGCTCGCGATGTGGGCGTTCCCCGACTTCCCCACGTTCGTTCCCCGCAGCGTGTCCGAGTTCGTCGAAGGGGTGACGATCAGCCCGCCGAACACCTGGTACCTCTACGCGCTCGCGCTGTACTTCCTCGTGGCCAAGGGGCTGCAGCGTCTTCCGCACTGGACGCTCCTGGTCGCCGCATCGGCGCTGTCTGTCACAGTCGCCGCCGGCGTGGTCGACGTGGTGAGCAATCGAGGCTCGCTCCTCTACAACCTGCTGTTCTTCCTGGTCGGGGCCTATCTCGCGCCGCGGATCGGTCGTTTCACGGCACGGCCGCGGCGTCTCGCGGCAGGGGTGCTCCTGCTCGCCTACCTTGCCGCCTACGCCGTGATGCGAGTGACGGGCGCGGAGCAGGTGCCCGGCGTCTGGCCGATCGTGTCGTTCGTCGGAGTGACAATGGGTCTCGCCGTCGCGACCCTGCTCCCGGGGGTGCCGTTGCTGGGGAGAGGGCTGACATGGCTGGGGGCACGCACCCTGCCGGTCTACCTCCTCCACATGCCGCTCCTGGTGCTCGCGGATGCCGCACTGGTGGGTCCCCTGTCCGACGCGGGGAGCGCCGCACAGCTCGTGGGCGCGCTGGTGCTCCCGCCGTTGCTGACGGGTGCACTCGTGGCGGCCTGCGTCTTCCTCGCGCGGCTCACGGAGCGCGATGGGCTGTCCTGGCTCTGGGATCTTCCCCGGTTGCGGGCCGACCGGAAGAGTGGTGCCGCTCGCCCGCGCATCCCCTGGCGCACTCCGGTGGCGGTGCTGGTGCTGGTCGCCATCGCCGTCGGGCTGAGCGCGGCGGCGGCGTTCCCGGCGCGCACGTCAGAGGCGCGCGCTTCGTCTGCGACGCGCTCGGGGGAGGTGAGCATCGGAGCGGTCGGGGACGTCCTCCTCTACGACGTGCAGCACGCCGTGCCGGATGATCGCGGCCGGGCATACTTCGACGATGTCCGGCCGTGGTTCACGGAGGACATCGTCACGGGGAACCTCGAACAGGCGATCAGCGCGGAGACCGGGTACGACAAGTGCGGCCGCAGCGCGAGCTGCCTGGCGTTCCGGAGCGATCCCGATGCCGCCGCCCACCTGCAGGGCTTCGACCTGCTCAACCAGGCCAACAACCACAGCCACGACTACGGGAGGACGGGTTTCGACGAGACGAGGACGCTCCTGCGTGCGGTGGGGATCGACGCCGTGGGGGAGCGCGACGAGATCGTCGTCACCCGCGTCGGGAGCACCTCGGTGGCGATGGTCGGATTCGCGCCCTACAGCGGCTTCAACCGCATCACCGACCTGCGGCACGTGCGGCAGCTGGTGCGCGCTGCTGCGGCGCAGGCCGACATCGTGGTCGTGCATGCGCACATGGGGGCGGAGGGCCCCGGCGCCGACGCGGTGACACCGAGCACCGAGTTCATGTACGGCGAGAACAGGGGAGACCCGATCGCGTTCGCGCACGCAGCGGTCGACGCGGGCGCCGATCTGGTGATCGGACATGGCCCGCATGTGCTCCGCGGGGCGGAGTTCTACCGCGGGTGTCTGATCGCCTACAGCCTGGGCAACTTCGGGGGCGGGGGAGTGTTCGGCGCCGAGGAGGAGACACGCTACGGCGCCTATCTCTCCGTCCGGCTGCGAGCGGACGGCAGCCTCGTGGCCGGGCGGGTGCGACCCGTGCGGTTCGAGTTCGACGGTGGCGCGCCGCATCCCGACTCGACCGGTCGGGTGACCGACCTGATGAACGAGCGGAGTCGGCGTGACTTCCCCGACACGGCGGCGCTCATCGACGAGGGCGGTGTGCTCCAGGTGCCATAGCGCGCGTCGGGGCTGGTCGAAGGTCGTCGAAGACTGGACGAAAGTCTCCCCGGTTCGGCGTAATGATCCGACCTCCCGTTCCATCTCTCAGGTGTGAGGGTTGCTCGGTCGAAAGGGGGCCGGGCATTGCGAGGGGTGAGGGAAATCGTGAGTGGTCGAAGCCCAGCGGATCGGCTTATGGATGAGTTGGAGGTCGAGTGCGGGGCGAGCGTGCAATGCGTCACGGATCGGGTCTCCGCCATGATGGGGATCGATATCGAAGTGCAGGTTCTCGGTGAGGCGGAATGGCAGGCGACGCCCAGGCACGTGTTGGTGGAGGGTGATCGCGCCAGGATCCCCGTCCGGGCTTCCGACCCGCGCTGGTACCGGTTGCATGTGGTCGTCCACGAACTCGCGCATCTGCTGAGCGGAGACTCCCGCTGCACCGCCCTTCCGATGTCGTTCGATCAGCTCCGGCGCCCCGCCCAGGCGCGAGTGCTCATGCATGCGGGTATCAGCGGCTTCGAGCCGGACGAACCGGGTGCAGACGAGATCGCCGAGCAGCAGGCCGATGTCCTCGCTCGTCGCCTGGGCGCCTTGCTCTGAACCATCGCGCGGGAGCGCATGAACCGCCCGGGCATCCGTCCGCACTCCCGGCCGGCACGCCGATAACCAGCTTCCGGGCGCGACGGATGCCCCGTGGGTGGGGATTCCACGGGGCATCCGCCCTTCTGCGCCGGCGTCGAACGACGGTGTGAGCTGGGGGCTACGACTCCGTCGACGTATGGGGTGGACGCAGCGGCGCACCGGCGGTGCGGGTCTCCTCCCCCGAGGACGAGCGCACCGCCGGCGTCATCGCTACGCCGTCAGCCGGCGGCGTCGCAGCAGTCCAGCGCCTCCGAGGAGAAGCAGGATCGCGGCGAGGGCGATCAGTCCTTCAGCGGGCGCTCCACCCGTCATCGCGAGTCCGTGGGCCTGGCCGGTGGTCGCTGCGCCCGAGGCGAAAGCGGCTCCGGACGTGCCGGGGGTCGAGCTGGCGGGGTTCGTGCCCGGGATGGTGCCGGGGTCGGTGCCCGGGTTGGTGCCGGGATCCGTTCCGGGGTCCGTTCCGGGATCCGTGCCTGGGTCCGTTCCTGGGTCCGTACCGGGGTCGGTTCCCGTGCCGGGATCGGTCACCGTGGCCCCGCCGATCACGGAGATGGCGTTGCCGCCGAGCGTGATCGGCACGTTGACCGGCAGCGCCACCTGGGTGCCGCCGAGGATGCCGTCGGTTCCGGTGGTGGTGTTGCCTCCGGTGGCCCGGGCGGGAGTGGTGGTCCCGCCGGTTCCGGTGCGGGTGACGGTGGCGTCATCGAGGACGGAGATCGCGTTGCCGGTCACGCCGATCGGGGCGGTGACGGGTGCGGTGATCTGGGTGCCGCCGAGGACGCTGTCGGTTCCGGTGGTGGTGTTGCCTCCGGTCGCGGGAGCGGGGGATGCGGTCGCAGCCGCTCCGCTGCCCGTGGACGAGGTGTCGCCGAGCAGGGAGATCGCGTTGCCCGACACCGTGACGGGTGCCGTGACGGACGCGGTCGCCTGCGTGCCGCCGAGGATCGCGTCGTCGCCCGAGGTGCCCGCCGACGTGGCCGGAGCGGACGAGCCAGACGGACCGGCGGTGCCGGCGCCCGTCGAGCTCGTGTCGCCGAGCAGGGAGATCGCGTTGCCCGACACCGTGACGGGTGCCGTGACGGGCGCGATGACCTGTGTGCCACTGCCGACGCCGTCCTCACCGGACGTCGTCGATCCGGTCGGGGTGGAGGGCGCCGGTGCTGCGGCTCCCTGCCCGGTCGGAGCCGTGCTCTCGGTGTCGCCGAGAACCGACACGGCATTGCCCGTCACGGTGATCGGCGCGTTGATCGCGAGCAGTGCCTGGGTGCCCGAGAGCACTCCGTCCACGCCGTTCGTGGTCACGAGAGGCGCCCCGGCCGATGTGTCGGTCTGGGGAGCCGAGCTCTGGGGAGCCCCGGCCGGGGCGCTGGTCGTCGACGTGTCGGTCACGCTCACGGCGTTGTTCGACACGGTCACGGGAAGGTTGACGGTGACGGCGGCCTGAGTACCGGACGCCGTCCCCGACTCGCCGCTCGTCTCGGCAGGTGCCGGAGCGGGTGCAGGTGCAGGTGCCGGAGCGGGTGCAAGCGCCGGGGCGGGCGCCGGCGCAGGGGCTGGCGGGCTCGACACGACGGCGTCGCTCACCACGGAGATGGCGTTGTTCACGACGGAGACCGGGGCGGTGATCGCCGTCTCCGCCTGGGTTCCGGAGAGCAGTCCGTCGTCTCCGGTCGTTTCGGCCGCGTTCGCGACCGTCGCGCCGAAGAGCGTGATGCCCCCGGCGATGAGCGTGCCCCAGAGGGCCCGCTTCAAGGAAGTACGCATGATGGTTCTCCTGACTGGGTGGATCGTCTGATGGGTGCACGCGATCGGAGTGCGCGTGCAGCACGGCATCTGTCGTTCCTCGGAAGGAACGACGTGACGATCCGTCAGTCAGGAGAGACGTCGGTGTCGGCGACCGGCGAGGAGGGTACCTCGTCGTCGGAAGCGCCGGAGGTCCGCTCGCCAGCACGGAGCGGAGAAGCGTTCGCGTCGCTGAGACGCGCGGGGGACGTGCCGCTTCCGCCGCCGGAACCGGCAGAGGAAGACGCGGGAACCGCGGTGCCGAGTGGGCCTCCGGGCGGAGACCCCGCGGGCACAGGAGTGGTGTGGTCGAGGGCAGCGGTGGTGCTCTCGATCGCTGAGCGCAGGGTCGATGGAGGTGCCACGGGGGCGGACCCCGAGGTCGGTGTC
Source organism: Microbacterium sp. JAI119 (assembly GCF_013410135.1). NCBI lineage: Bacteria > Bacillati > Actinomycetota > Actinomycetes > Micrococcales > Microbacteriaceae > Microbacterium > Microbacterium sp. JAI119. Next base: position 63,323 of record NZ_JACCCK010000004.1, on the reverse strand, counting down.
CCTGATGGTGTCGCTGCGGCAGGCTGCGTCGCGAGGACGGCGGCCGCCACGACCGCGGGTTCGGCGATGACGCCGGAGACCTCTCCTGGTTCCTGGATCGGTTCCTGGGTCGTCGGAGGATTCGTCGGGTCGATGGCTTCCAGTACGGGAGGGACGATCTCGTTCGTCACGTTCCCGAGGAGGGCCGTGGTGTCGTCGACGACATCGACCACGTCGCCGACCGCCGAGATCAGGCCGAGGTCGGAGGCGAGTCCGCCGACGACGGGGATGCCGGACACGGCCTCGAGAACCGGGTCGGTGATCTGCGAGACCGGTGCTCCGGTGAGGGTATCGGTGACCGGGGCGACGACGGTGGCCGCCGTCTCGGTCACGGCGTTCACGACGGGTGCCACTGTCGGCCCGACGACCGGTGCACTCGTGACCGGCTGCGTGACGGCGGCGACCACGGCGGGGGCGGCCTGCTGCACGGGGGCGACCACCTGAGTGACCACGGGAGCGACCACCTGCGTGACCACCGGAGCCACGGGGGTCGTGACGGTGGACACCGTCTCGCTGACCAGTGTGGTGAGTCCGTCGAGGGGGCCGTCTTCCTGTTCGTCCGCGTGCGCGGACCCGCCCGCGAAGAGCACGGCGAGCGTCGTCAACGCGAGCACGCCGATGCCACCCCAGAAGACGCCGGCAGATATGCCGCGTCGGGTGGCTCGAGCGTCCACGTAAACCTCCCCCTCAGAAGGCCAAGCACGTGTGCCTCCCCCTCAGAAGGCAACGCCTGTCGACGCAGGTGCGTCGATTGCGGGTGACGATACTCGCGCGAAGGTGATCTGTCTAGGGGGTTATCCGCGAGTTTCTGCGGATGTCAGCGCGTGACGCGCCCGAGGAAATCCCGGCTTGACTTTCCCCAGGTTCTACACATCCCGAACGCGCAGAGGGCAACCTTCAACGCCCGATTTAAACTGATTTTCATCCACAGCCTGGGGAATCGATAAAAGCCTGTTCAAAGGCGATAAAAAAGTTTGGATACGCGCTCCTCCACGGGGTTATCCACACCCGTTGTGCACAGACACTCCAGGCTTGTTCGCACGCTCTCCACAGAGTTATCCACAGGCCGTCTTGCATGGGGAAACAGTCGCTCGTAGCGTGGGCGAGCGACCGAATGTCGGAAGCCTCTGTTCTGCTGTTCAGGACGGCGTGAGCGCCGAGACCCGAGGGGCCCGCCCCCGGACGTCGCACCACGACATCGCATCGGAAACGTCGCATCGAAGGGAAGACTGTGTCGATCGCCGACATCTCAGAGGAGCGCATGGGCGCGAAGCGCGCGCCGGAGCGCACGCCTCCCCACGATCTCCTCGCCGAGCAGAGCGCCCTGGGCGGAATGCTCCTGTCGAAGGACGCGGTCGCGGATGTCATCGAGACCCTCAAGGGCGCCGACTTCTACATCCCGAAGCACGAGCTGATCTTCGAAGCGATCCTGTCGCTGTATTCGCACGGCGAGCCCACCGACGTCGTCGCCGTCACCGATGAGCTCATCAAGACCGGCGAGCTCGGTCGCGCCGGCGGCGCCGACTACCTGCACACGCTGACGTCGATCGTCCCCACGGCCGCGAACGCCGGCTACTACGCCGGTATCGTCTCGGAGCGCGCCATCCTGCGCCGCCTCGTCGACGCCGGCACCCGCATCGTGCAGCTCGGCTACGCCGGTGAGGGCGATGCGACCGACATCGTCAACAACGCGCAGGCCGAGATCTACTCGATCACCGGATCCGAGACAGCCGAAGACTACGTGCCGCTGCAGATCGCCGTCGATGCCGCGCTCGAAGAGATCGAGGCTGCCAGCGGTCGCGACGGGTCGATGACCGGGGTGCCGACCGGCTTCAAGGAGCTCGACGAGCTCACCAACGGCCTGCACGGTGGTCAGATGATCGTCGTCGCCGCTCGACCCGCCATGGGTAAGTCCACGCTCGCGCTCGACTTCGCGCGGGCGGCGTCCATCGGTCACAACCTCCCCTCCGTCTTCTTCTCGCTCGAGATGGGCAAGAGCGAGATCGCCATGCGTCTGCTCAGCGCCGAAGGTGCCATCCCCTTGCAGAACATGCGAAAGGGAAATCTCGACCCGCGCGACTGGACCACGGTCGCCGCCACGCGAGGACGCATCAACGACGCTCCGCTCTACATCGACGACAGCCCCAACATGACGCTCGTCGAGATCCGCGCCAAGTGCCGTCGCCTCAAGCAGCGCGAGGGCCTGCGCATGGTCATCATCGATTATCTGCAGCTCATGACCTCGGGCAAGCGCGTCGAGTCGCGTCAGCAGGAGGTCTCGGAGTTCTCGCGAAGCCTCAAGCTCATCGCCAAGGAGCTGCAGGTTCCGGTCATCGCCCTGTCTCAACTGAACCGTGGTCCGGAGCAGCGCACCGACAAGAAGCCCGCCATCAGCGACCTGCGAGAGTCCGGCTCGATCGAGCAGGACGCCGACATGGTCATCCTGCTGCACCGCGACTCGGTCTACGACAAGGACGTGCGTCCCGGTGAAGCCGACCTGATCGTCGCCAAGCACCGTAACGGTCCGACCGCGACGATCACGGTCGCGTTCCAGGGGCACTACTCGCGCTTCGCCGACATGGCTCCCGGCGGCGACTTCAACTTGTAGGTTCCACGCCGAAATGACATATTCCACGGGTAGTTGGCAGGCACTTGGCATCTCTGCCAAGTGCCGTGGACACGCGCTTGTGGCTGAGGCGTGTGGTTCTGGGGAGGGAGTCGGTTCCAGTCCGTAGGGTCGGAACGCTGGCCTGGGTTGAGTTGCGAAGCACTGGGGGTTGTTGTGGGGTCAGATTTTCGGTTGTGGTCGGATGAGCCATCGGCGACAGACTTGCTGTCGTTCGATGCGATCGCGGACACCGTGGTCGATGCGCTATTCGACGGTGAGCTGGATCCAGTTGCTCTCGGTCTTGAGGGCGCTTGGGGTAGCGGCAAGACGACGGTGCTGCATCTGATTGAAAATCGGATCGCCACGGAGAACGTGGATGGTCAAGTGGTTGTCGTGGTTCGGTCGAACCCTTGGCAGTACGACCCGGCAGTGGGCGCCAAAGAGAGTTTGATAGCCGAGATCCTCGGTGCGTTGAGTGCTGAGTTTGACGCGTCCGACCCTGTGGGATCGGCGGGTCTGACTGCACTGAAGGCGCTGGTGAAGCGTGTCAACTGGTCCAAGGCTGTGAAGATGGCGGCCCGAACGGCTTTGACCTTGCAGCTTCCGTCGTTGGACGACGTCTTCGACTTGGTCAGCGACGACCCTGAGTCACTCGATTCGCCCAAGGGCATGGCGTCTTTCAAGGAGGAGTTCCAGAAGCTGCTGGCCGACCCGGCGTTGGCGCATGTGTCGCGAGTCGTCGTGTTGGTCGACGACCTCGATCGATGTCTACCGCCGACTGTGGTCGAGACTCTCGAGACGATCCGCTTGTTCCTGTCGGTCCCGGGGATGTGCTTCGTCGTGGCTGCGGATGAGGCGCGGGTCGCGGAGGCGATTCGGATGCATCTTGGAACACCGCTTGTCGGGGACGGGCGAGAGAGTGTTGCGAGCTTGTATCTCCACAAGATCGTGCAGACGACGGTGCCAGTTCCGGCATTGAGCGCGTTCGACACGCGGGCATACTTGTTCCTACTTCTGGCGAAGCAGGAGTGCGGCAGTGATGATGCGTTCGCAGAGCTGGTGCGGGCGTGTGGTGAGCTGCGCGTCGCTGCCGGGAGCCTCGATGACCTGGAGCTGCCGGCGGATGGTTCGTTGCGGTCTGCGATGCAGAGCGCGGCGAGGTTGACCCCGATTCTGTATGAGAAGTTGCAGGCGAACCCGCGTCGAATCAAGCGGTTCATGAATGACTTGAACGTCCGGCAGTCGATCGCGGATCGGCGAGGGATTGCATTGTCGCCGGATGCGGTCGCGAAACTCATGGTGCTGGAGCGCACGTTGCCGACCGACTTCGACACTCTGCTCGGTTGGCTGAGCGCGGGGGTGCTGCGTCCCCGGCTGGAGCGTTTGTCCGAGGTCGCAGAGTCCGGCGCCGCCGCCGATCGCGGGGACGCAGATGATGGGGAAGGTGTCGACGAAGAGTCGTTCTCGGCAACCATGATCCGGTGGGCCAAGCTTCCGCCTGCCCTCGACGCGGCTGCGGCTGGCGGGTACTTGACGCTTGCGGCGGCGTTCCATGGTCGGCTGCTCGTCGACGAGGGGCTTCCGGAACAGTTGCGGGATATCGCTGCGGCATTGGCGTCAAGGTCGCAGATCGAACGTGAGGCGGTATCTCAGGACGAGCTACAGGCCTTGCCTCTGGGAGATGTGTCGGTGCTGCTCGATCATCTCGGCCGACGCCTCCAGGACGAGCCGGGCGTGCAGTTCGCGGCGGTGAACGCGATCATCACACTGGCGCGACTGCATCCGGCGGTACAGCAGGAGGCGCTCGTCGCCCTGGCTCGGCTGCGCGCGACCGATGTGAATGCCTCGACGGTGATGCTGTTCCGTTCCATCGAAGCTCAGTACGTCGATGTCCTTGAGGGGTGGCGCGTGGTGGGTGCCGACGATACCGACACCTCGAAGGCGCTGACATCGCTGCTCGGGCCGGTGGTGGCGTCCTGATGGGAACTAGTGGTGTGTACAAGGGAGGCGGCGGTGCAGCGGCTGCCGGACTGAGGGATGCGCTGAGCGACTGGCTTGACAGCGCATCCGCGCCATCGGCTCCCGCAGCTGGCGGCCCGACGATCGACGGGCGCCTGGATCCGAAGCGTGTGGGCGGGGCGTTGCGGTTGTGGTCCGGCCCGTCGGGTGGTGGCCGATCGGGTCGCGCTGGAGGATCCGGGAGCTCCGGTGGCGGCCGTTCTAGCGGCGGCGCGCAGCGCTCGGCCGCACGCGTAGCCGGCCCAGCCGGCAGCGCTGCGACTCTGTCGACCGCGTACTTGCGGGGTGAGCGCGCACCGTTGGAGGCGGCCGGGCTCGACCTCGATGAGCTTCGCGCCCTTGATGATCCGCTCGAGGTGCGCCGGCGCATCGTCGAGGCCGCGTTCGAGTCGGAACCTGACAGTACAATCGCCGATGGCGAGGCGCGACTGATCGTCGCAGACCTCGTGACGTGGACGCTGGAGACTCCGCGGGATCCGGCGCAGATCGTGCGCCACACGGTCGAGTTGATGATCGCTCGTTCCATCCTGACGGAGGTCGGCGACCGGATTCGACAAGAACCGAGGGCTGCGCTTCGGCGTTCCGCAGAGGATGAGATCCGACTCGCCGCGAAGGCATGGGCGATGCGATTCGATGTCGCCGCGGTGACTCTGGATGGCCCGTCCATTAGCGCGGCGGTCCAAACAGGCGTGACGGATCTTCTTGCTATCTATGGGGATGAGTCATGACGAGCATCGCTCTGTGTCTGTCCCGGGAGGATGCTGCCAAGAGCGGGGCGGACGAGGTGTTTTTGTGGGATGGCACGCCGGGCGATTCCTTCAATACGGGGTTACGACCGGACCTGCGCCAGCTCGGGACAGTTCCTTCGATCAATGCCGACTTCGTTCGTGTGGCCCTCACCGTCTATGTCGCAGACCATTCGGTGAGACGTGAACGGGGTGGATCGAACTGGAATCAGCGCGACCTAGTCTTGACCGTGCCGGTGATCCACGCGGAGAAGTGGCAGGCCGTCGCGGCGGAGTTGGAACGCACGCTCGCGTTCCTCACCGGCGACCGGTGGACTCTGCAGTTCGCCCGACTCGCCGCCTCCGAGACGAGTGGTGTGCTGGTGCCCGACACGGCCGCTCGGACGGTTCTGGTCAGCGGCGGCGCGGACTCCGCATCCGGCGCGCTGGTGTCCGCGGCATCGCTCCGGTCCGGGGAAGGGCAGCGGCTTGTCTCCCACTCAAGCTCGGGTGCGGGAGCGAGCGCCCCGCAGCAGCGTGTCGCCGCCGCCCTGGAGGCGCTGTTCAGCGGGACGACCATCCACCATTACCAGGTGCATTTGCAACGCAGAACACATCGCCTCAACGGCACACGATTTCGACGGGAACCGTCGAGCCGCTCGCGATCGTTGCTGTTCCTCGCGCTCGGGCTGGCAGTGGCAAGCCAGAGTGGCCGCGGCCTGTGGATCGCCGAGAACGGCTTCGCCTCCATCAACCCCCCACTTGGCCCAGAGCGGGTGGGAGCATTGTCGACCCGCACGACGCAGCCTTGGTTCCTCTGGCGCGTGGGCTCACTGTTGACAGATCTGGGCGGGTACGGCGAAATTGAGAATCCCTTCCAAGCCTTGACGAAGGGCGATGAGTACCGACGCGTCGTCGAGCTGGTCGGCGCGGATCGTGCCGCGGCATTCCTCAGCGCAACGAACTCCTGCTCGCACAGCGACCAGCAGTACTTGGGTCAGGTCGCCAGTGGTTCGCACTGCGGAAAGTGCTTCGGCTGTGTCCTTCGTCGCGCCGCGTTTGCCGCGGCAGATCTTTCCGATGCCACCCCGTACCTCGCCGACCGCGGAGGACGCTTCGCGAAGTATGCGGAGCAGCGGTCGATCGAAAACGCGGTCCGAGACTTCGTCGATGCGGGCGTGGACGAGAGCTTCCTCATGACAACCCCACTGCCCCCAGCCCTCACCGTCGCCGACGCGCGGACCCTATACGCACGGGGCTTGGCCGAGTTGGAAAACTATCTGGGATGAGACGCCTACCTCCCCTGGACACGCACGCGCACGTCGCGTTGGACATCGCGCCGTTCGAGCTTGAAAAGCTGGGCGCGGTTGTCCTGATCGCTACCCGGTCACTCGACGAATACGCGCAAGTGGAGTCGCGTTCGGATCGCGCCAGCGTATGGGGGGTGGGGTGTCACCCGGGTCTCGTCGGCGCCGATCGTGGATTCGATCCGGATCGCTTTGCGACCATGCTCCAGTCGACCTCATATGTTGCGGAGGTGGGACTCGATGGCGCGTCCCGCGTTCCACGCGACACCCAGCGGGCGACGTTCGAACGCATCGTTAAGGCGGTCGAGACCTCCCCTCGGATCGCTTCAATTCATAGCTACCGGGCGACCAGCGCTGTACTTGAGGTGTTGCGTGCATCTCACCTGCGTGCGGGGGCCGTTCTGCACTGGTGGTTGGGCACGCCTGAAGAGACTCGGGAGGCTGTCGCGTTGGGCTGCTACTTCTCGGTCAACTATTCGATGACCCGCTCGCCCGACGTGCTCCGAGCTATCCCGCGAGAACGTCTACTTGTCGAGACCGATCATCCCAGCGGTGATCGTTTCTCCCAAAGCCCACGCCGACCAGGCCGGGTGGAACCGGTCGAGGCCGGGATAGCGCGGGCGCTCGGCCTCGCGCCCGCGGTTGTCCGTACTGTCGTCTGGTCGAACTTCGCCGCGCTGGTCGACGACACAGGAGTCGATTCCCTGCTCCCCGCCGCGCTTCGACAAATGATCCAGTCCGCGAGGTGAGACGCGTGGTTCCGCGCGCAGACGGTCGGGCGGGCCTAGCCCGTAGGTGACCGTCGCCGTCAGGACGCGGAACGCTCCTCGGCCGTGCTCTGCTCCTCCACGTACTGGCTCGCCGCATTCCACCAGGGATTCCCGCGGACCCGGTACAGGATGGTCCGCTCTCCGGGCACGCGCTCGACGAACTCGATGAAGTTCGCTCGGCGGAGCTTCTGGATCAGTGGGTGCACGATGCCAGGGGAGAGCCGCGTGGCGTCGGTGATCGTCTTCGATGAGAACTTCTCGCCGCGTAGCCCGGCGATCTCGACCATGACGCTGTACATGTAGCTGTTGCCGAAGACGAGCCGGGATTCCTCCGGCGCGATGGGCTCCAACATGGTCATGTCCTTGAGTGTCGCACACGCGGCCGACGTGGGCTTCAGGCCGGCCTGTGGGCGTTGATTTTGTGGTCCCTATATTTGTATCCCTGACGGTGACTTGTTATCTATGTGACGTCCACTACAGTGAATGTCACATTCACTAGTATTCGTGACTCGCATATACCGAATTAACCCGTGATAGCAAGAGCGAGATCCTGAATCGTATTTCGCGAATCTATGGCGGCAGCGTGCATTCTCCCGGACCGATTCGACCCTCACGCTGGCTTCATGACGGAGCGCGAGCAACTCGGGACGCGGGGCGGAGCGTTCCCGGCGGATGTCGGGCTGATGGTTCGCAAAGCGGGTGGCGAGGTGGACGTTGTTCCGCTGCAGTCAGCTCGATTGAGCGTCTTCGACGCCGCCGTCCCGTGGCGTGATTTCCGCTGGTACCGGGGGCAGCGGCATTTCTCGGGCAGCTACTGGTCGGCAACCATGCAATCGCATGTCGGATACGAGTCGCGGCTCGAGTACGCGAACCTGCTGTTGGCCGACTTCGACCCTCGCGTCGACTGGATCCTGTCTCAGCCGTTCCTCCTCGAGGGGGAGGACAAGGGCACACGCCGTCGCCACATTCCCGACTATCTGATCGTCCACGCGGACCAAACCGTCTGCGTGGTGGATGTGAAGCCCGCCGCGAAGCTCACCATCCCGAAGGTGCGTGACTCGCTGAGCTGGTCGCGGCGCGTGATCGAACCCCACGGGTGGGAGTACCGCGTCCAATCCGAGCCGGATGAGGTGTTGCTACGCAACGTCGAGTTCCTTGCCGGCTACCGCCGACCCTTCCAGTTCGCCGACGGCGACGTCACCGGCGCGCTCGGCGAGCTGAGATCGCCCATGGCGTTCGGCGAGGCGGTGCGCGCGATTCCGGCCGTCGCCGGCGGGCTTCTCGCAGCACGCGCGCTTGTCCTGCACCTGCTGTGGGCTCGCCGGCTGAGCACCGACCTGACTCGACTTCTGAGCGCCACGAGCATCGTGACGCGGGCCTGAGATACCACCCCCTCAACACCTGAAGGAGATAGCGATGAGCAGCACGTGGACCCTGAAACCCGGCGTGGACATCGTCTACGACGGCGATGCCTGCACCGTTGCGGAGATCTGCGAGGGCGCGGTCATCGTCCGTACCCGAACTGGGCAGGTTCGGCGCCTGCGGATGATCGACCTCCTGCGCCCCCGCGCTGAGGGAGGTACGACACGCATCCCCGGAAACAGTCGCGATGAGGACGCGGCTCCACTGGGTGTCGTCTGGGCCGATGCCAGCGACGCGGCCCGCGCGGTGTCCGCCGAGCGCGCTGATCATGTGCGAGAGGTCCTCACCGGCTACCGGTCGGGGGCGGCCGAGATCGCACGTGAGGGCGAACCGAAGCTCGCCTACCATCCGGAGCGTCGCATCGAGGAGCGGATCGCGGCGAAGGCGCTCGAGCTCGGTAAGGGTCGCCGGACCGTCGCGAGGTGGGTGGCGCGGTATAAGGATGCCGGCGAGATCGGACTGATCGATCACCGCAAGGCGCAGCCGGGCAATCTGCTCGTCAACTTCGACGACCGCTGGGTCACGGCGGCACGTGAGGTCATCGATGAGCAGACGCCGGAGTCGAAGGTCGCGAAAAGCATCATCATCGCGAGAGTCAACGCCCGAGCCGACCGCACCCACGGGCCAGGTATCGTCGCCGCCCCTTCTCGAAGCGCCGCATACAAGATCCTCGACGAGCTCTCCCGTGGCCGCGCGACCTTCTCCGGGAGCACCAAGCGCAAGCGCTCCAACGCGAACCGGCCGCCCGCTCCGTACGGACGCCTGCACGCCACCGCGCCCGGCCAATACGTTCTCCTCGATACGACGCCGCTCAACGTCTTCGCCGTGGCCCCGGTGACGGGCAAGTGGGTCGCCGCAGACCTCACGGTCGCGATCGACCTCTACTCCCGCTGCATTCTCGGCATGCGGCTGACGCCCGGCTCAACGAAATCCATCGACGTATCCGGCGTGCTCATGGAAGCGTGCCAACCCTTCGACACTCCCGCGGAGTGGGGCACGAGCGCACGATGGCCCTTCCACGGTGTCGCCGGTTCCGTGCTCGTCGACCCGACGCGCATCCGCGTCCCGCGGTTCGTCCGTGCGGGGATCCTGCCCGACACGATCATCGTCGACCACGGCGCACCGTACCTCTCGGAGCACGTGACCAGCGCGTGCGCACGCCTGGGCATATCCATCCAGCCGGCCCGCGTCTACCAGCCCACCGACAAGAGCCCTGTCGAGAGGTTCTTCCGCACCCTCGACACGTTCCTCCAGGAACTCCCTGGCTACAAGGGCGCGGACGTCGGCGGCCGCGGCGACGACGTCGAAGCCGACGCGGTCTACACGGTCCCGCAGCTGGAGCAGATCATCCGCGAATGGGTCGCGACGGTCTACCACCTCCGACCCCACGACTCCCTCGAGGATCCCCGCCTCCCCGGCGTCAAGCTCAGCCCCGCCGAGAGATACGACCAGGGGCTCGCCGTTGCCGGGCAACTGCGGATGCCGATCGACCGGAGCGTTCTCCTCGAGCTGCTGCCGGTGGTGAAACGGCAGTTCAATCACTACGGCGTCGAGATCCACAAGCTGCGCTACACCGGAGACTCGGTCGCGAAGTACCGCAACCGCGCCCGGTCGATCCACCGAGACAAGGGCACGGAGTGGCCGTTCGTGGTCAACCCCGACGACTTGACGCAGATCTACTTCCACGACCCCGAGGACGGCACCTGGCACACCCTCGAGTGGGAGCACAAGGGAGCCTTCGACACACCGTTCAGCCTCGACGCGCTGGAGTACGCGAAGAAGATCGCGATCCGCCAGGGTCGCCCCTCTCAGGTCGACGACGTCGCCGCGCAGCTGCTCGAGGACTGGGGCGCGGGACGCGCGCTCACCCCATCGGAGAGGCGGATGAGTTCCCGCATGGCCGCGCAGCTCAACGAGAAGGATCCCGCGGCTGACGGGGTGTGGTCGCTGCGCACCGTGCAGCGGATGCTCGAGGCCGAACTGAACCCCACCACAGATCTCGGACGGGAGCTCACCGGCGAGGTCCGCGACCCACGCAAGCGCGTCGACATTCCCGAAACGGGCGATGACGACGACGAGGACGACATCGACGAGCCCACGATCCGATCCGACTACCACTTCGAGCCGATGGAGATGATCCAATGACCGCCACAGTCCCGGGCGAGCACGACGCGCCTCGCCGGCAGCGGAGCCTGTCGACCTACGAGGGATGGAAGGACTTCGCCGAACGTCCCCCGCGCGATAAGCCCGCGTTGCTAACGACCGAGCAGCTCGGATCGCTCGGCCCGGACGAGTTCGCGCGGTACAACGCGGACCGGCGGGCGTGGCACGCGAACATCCTGCTGCGCACCCGGCAGGTGCACGGGGTGCACCTGCAACTGGGCGACATCCTGGACAGCAACCTGCAGGACTCCGACCGGGTCAAATCCGCCGCCGCCCTCGACGCCCCACCGGCCCTCGGGAAGTCGACGGTGGTCAACACGTTCGGGCGCGACTTCCACCGTCAGCGGATCGCGGAAGTGGGCGAGTACCTCGACGAGGATCGCGACATCCTCCACCTCCCGGTCTGCCACATCACCGTCCCAGGGCGCCTCACGATCAAGGGCCTGCACATGATGATCCTCGGGTTCTACGCCCACCCCGCGACCGCGGGCATCCTGCACCGTTCGATGGCCGGCCGAGATCTGGCGCGGGCGGCCGCGGACTGCATCGAACGGCACGACACCCGCCTCGTGATCATCGACGATCTGCACTTCATCCAGATGCGCACCCGCGACGGTGTCGAGGTCGCGAACCAGCTGAAGTGGCTGTCCAACGAGTACAGCGCCACCTTCCTGTTCGCCGGCGTCGCGCTCCGCGAACGCGGCCTCGTCGGCGAGGGCGCGACCGGGAAGGAAGCGGCGATGGCGCAGACGTTCCGCCGCTGGACCGTGCTCAGCCTCGACCCGTACAGCCTGCGCACCAAGCAGACCCGCCAGGAGTGGGACAGCCTGCTCTGGCACATCGAACAGGCCCTCGTGCTCGCGGACGCGCACGAAGGGATGCTCGTCGACATGTCGCGGTACCTGTTTGCCCGCACCACCGGCAACATCGGCTCGCTCATGGACCTCATCCGCCGCGGCGCGTCCCGCGCCATCCGCACCGGCGCCGAGCGGATCGACCGGAAGCTCCTCGACGACATCCGCATCGACGAGGGAGCAGAAACGGAGCGCACCGAGCTGCAGGCCAAGCACGACCAAGAGGATCGGGCACGCCGTGAGCGGCGCCGACGCCGACTGAAGAGCGACGGCGCCGAAGAGACCGGCGAGGAGGCCGCCTGATGAGCGAGACGGCCGGTGCCGTGCGCGTCCTTCCGTTCCGGGTCCGCCCCTTGCCGGATGAGCCGTTCGACTCCTGGCTGGAGGCCTCGGCGGCCGCGAACCGCGCGACTGTCGCGGAGATGGCGTGCGCGCTCGGCCTGGTGGAGCAGGAGGGCGGCAGGGCGGTGTCAGCGACATCGTGGATGGCCGCGCAGTGGGCGACCGAGCTCACCGATGAGCAGGCGTCCCGGCTGGAGCGGTCGACGGGGATCCCGGCGGCGCAGTTCCAGGAGATGACGCGGATGCGGTTCGCACGCCACGCGATCCGCTACACCCGGCAGGGACGGATCAGCTTCCGCTGCCCCGTCGGCGGGATGGCGGGACGGTACTGCCCCGAATGCCTGGCGGACTCCGGAGGCAGGTGGCGGATGTCGTGGCAGTTCCCATTCACCTTCGCGTGCGTCAGACACCGCCGCATCCTCGCCGACAACTGCCCGGTGTGCCACAAGCCACCGCGTCACACCGGGCACCCGCTCGCCGGGATCCCACATCCCGGGCACTGCCACAATCCCGTCGCCGGTGCCGGGACGGGCCCGATCGCGAGCCGCTGCCGCGGCGACCTCACCGCGCATCCCGAACGCATCGCCGCACCCGACCCGGCGCTCCACGCACAGCGCCGAATGATGCAGATCCTCTCCACCGGCGAGGGCCGGTTCGGGATCTATGCGGACGCCCCGCAACCCGCGATCACCGTCCTCGAAGACATCCGTCTCCTCACCCGCGCCGCAGGAGTTACGCTCTGCGATGGCGGCGACCTCGACATGCCAGAGCTGGAAACGGACCTCCTCGCGGCGGTGCCTCGAGACAAGCATGAGTGGACGTGGGCGGGACCGCCCACAGCGGCCGGCGGCGCGGTCGGTACGACGATCGCGATCGCCGCACTCGAAGACCCCGACCGTGCGGTTCGGCTGCTGGCTGGGCGCCTCGCGGTGAGCACGTCGTACACCGGTCAGACGCCGCAGCTGCAGCGACTGATCGCCGCGTCCCTCGGACGCACCCGACGACCGACGCTGTTCCTACAAGCTGCGCCAGCCTCGGACGTAAACCCGGAAGAGCGGGCACGGAAGGTGCCCGCACAACTCTGGGATGAATGGACGAACGCGCTCACCCCACGCCGCATCAACGGCGACGTCGCCGCCTCCGCGCTGGCCGCGGCCGTCGTGTTCACCGGCACACGGCTGACCCACTCCGCTGCCCTCGCCCTCCTGGACTCGACGGCGCCCATTCGTCAGGTCACTCATGTGATGCGCGAGTTCGGGAGGCCGGGCGCGGAGACGCCCGCCCTCGCGGCGATCCTCAACCTCGCCGCCTACCTCGACAGCCACGAGACACCGATCGACTACGCACGCCGCCGCAGACTCGACTGCACTGAACTCCTTCCCGAAGAGGAATGGCAGCAGCTGTGCGCCCGACTGAATGTCCAACCCGGCTCCGGCGCCCGACACCGCCATGCGCGCGCCCACCTCTACCGGGCCATCACCGGCAACTCGATGCGACGCGCACCGGAAGCATGGGACGCGGCCGGGATATCTCCGCGGACGGTCACGACGTTCACGAAGACGCTGCCGGACACCGTGCGCCGCGAGCTGAACGATATCGGCCGCGCCTTCCTGCTCCGCCGAGGGATCGACGAGCCACTCAGCTGGGGGCCCCCGCTGTCGACGCACATCGAACCCGCCGTCCGCAGCGACCCCGTCGGTGAGTGGGCGACGGCCAGACCCGTCCGTGGCGCACTCGACACACCATCTCGCAGCCGCGAACTCATCGCCCAATACGGTGAGGGCGCGACCACCTATGAGCTCGCACGGCGGACGGGAGTATCGCGGCAGACGGTGTCGCGTGTGCTCGCCGACGGCAACAGCACCCTCCGCCGCGGACGGCCCACCACGTTCGTCATCGACGAGGCTTGGCTGCGCGAGCGGTACGAGAAGGAAGGGATGACGCTGCGACAGATCGCGGCGCTCGTCGGCTGCAGCGCTCCCACGATCGCGCACCGCATCCAAGCGGCAGGCATCACGATGCGACCCGGCCCACACGACCGCACCCCTCACCCACTGGCCGGCCGGTCACGGCTCCTCCAGCGCGCCCTCGTCGGCCGCCACCCCATCGAACGCGCGCGCCGATTCCTCATCGCCACACAGCACGACAACGTGCGCGCCGCCGCGGCGACCATCCGCACGACCCAAAGCTCACTGAGCGCCCAGCTCGCAAGCCTCGGCGCCGACGTCGGCGGGGGCCTGTTCGTTGCCGCGGCACGCAACAGGCCGATGCGCCTCACCCCACTCGGCGAACGGCTCGCTCGCGAGCTCCATCGCGCCCTCGCCGCCGACCCCCATACCCAGACCACATCACCTACCGAAGAGAAGAAGGCATCATGACCGAGAAGAAGCGGACCTCCAGTCGTCTGCAACGGGCAGCACGGGAGCGCATGAAGGTGACAGGGGAGAAGTACACCGCGGCGCTGATGGCCGTGACGGAGGACGCCGGGTCACAGACTGAGCTCAGCTCCCCGCCGACCACGCCCGCTGGTTCACTGCGCGCGTCCGTCGACCCCGAGGCGCGGCGGTGAGCCCCGGCTCTACCGAGGATGGCGAGCCGGTCCTCCAGCCCGACACGATGCAGTGGAACAACTCCGGGTGGACCGAAAAGCCGTGGTCGGCACCTCACCTGGCGCCGCTGTTCACCGAGCTCACGTCAGCGAAGAGCGCGCCGAGCTGGGCGCGTCGCGCTGTGAAGATCATCCACCGGTACACCCGCGAGCACGGCGAACCGCCGACGTTCCGCGAGCTGTTCACCGAGCTCGCCGCACAAGACCCCGACTACGCCGACCACGAGGAGGCGTGGTCGTCACGCGCAGTCCGGAGCCTCGTGATGGTGCATTGGCGAAGGCAGGGATGGGTGCGCTACCGGACCGAGACGCGCACTCTCCGATCCGGCCCCACCGCGAACGGCGACCTGTTCCCGGCTACCCGTCCGCCTCGTCGGGAGGGAGCGCGGCGAGAAGCTCCTCGAGAACGATGACGAGCTCGTTGTATCCCTGTGTGTAGAACAGCGCGTCCGAGCCCGGGGTTTCGCCGCCGACGATATCGGCGAGCACGGTGCGCGCTTCCCGAGTTGCGGCCTGCAGTCGTGTCTCGATGTCCGGCAGGCTGCGGATCCATTCGTCGATGACGGTGAAGCGGATGGGCGTGAAGTCGTGGGCGTCGACGCCGACGTGGAACTCGTGCCCGTGGGGGCCGTGATCGCGGGCATGCGTGTGACCGTGCAGCAGCGGAACGCCCTCGTCGCCGCGTGGGCGGTGCGTCGTATGCCGGTCGGTGCCGTGCGAGTCGCCGCTGTAGGGATAGTGGGATGCCAGGATCCGGTACCCGCGGCGGGTGCCCTCGATGACCTCGGGGAGTATGCTCCACCCGGCCGCCTCGTACAGCGGGGCGAATCGTTCGATCGCGCGCCTTGACTGTGTTGCCGGCGAAACTCGGTCGTGGTTGCCGGGCACGAGAAATCGTCGCCCGTTCAGGTGCTCGGTCAGCCCGACAGATTCCTCGATCGGTCCGAGCGCGAGGTCACCGAGATGAAGGACGATGTCGTCCGGTCCCACGACCTCGTTCCACCGTCGCACCAGCTCCGCGTTCATCTCTTCCACGGTCGCGAACGGGCGGTCGGCGAGTTCGCTGATCCGTGCGTGGCTGAAGTGCTGGTCCGAGGTGACGAAGTCCACCTGGTCGAAGTCAAACCACGGATACTGGCTCACACCGGCCTCCTTCGATGAGCGTGGCCCTCGAGAAATCTAGGGATATCTATCGTTTCGCTAGACGGGTGTAGATGTTCCTAGAGATCATCGAGGTCGACCCCGAAGCGCGCCGCCAGATCCTCGAGCGGTTCACCGCTCATGCCATCCCGCTCACGCACCACCCGCTCGACCTCGCGGTCGTCGATTGCTTCGACCAGCTCCTCGAGTACTCGGTCGATGTCGCCGCCGTTCGCGGCGGCGACTCGCGCCACTTCCCTTGCCGCGTCAGCGAGCGTGTAGAGACGCTCCCAGGGGTGGTCTCCGTGACGGGCGATCGCGACGGTCTCACGAGTGTAGGAGCGGTCGTCCCCGGCGACGAGCCAGCGTTCCTCGCCCTCAGCGGTGATGAAGAAATCGACCACACACTCACCGCACGGCATCTTGTAGACGCCCGGTTCGGTGGGCGCCGCCTCGGTCGCACGCGTGATCATCTCGCGGATGACGCCTTCCCAATCGATCGCCGGTTCATCGTCGCCCATGGTGACCTCCCGAAGTAGAACAGAGAAGTGTCTCACTTCGGCACCGCGGCGTCTAGGGCTCAGCCCCGTCGCGTTCGCGCATCAGTTCGCTTGACCACCGATGGTCTACCCGAGCTGGTGGGCAAGAATCACAGCCTGCACGCGGTCGCGGACGCCGAGCTTGGCGAAGATTCGGTTGATATGCGTCTTCACCGTTGCGGGTGAGAGATGCAGTGCCTGGCTGATCTCGCCGTTGGAGAGGCCGAGCGCGATCGCGTTGAAAACGTCGCGTTCTCGGGGGGACAGAACCGAGAGGCCCTGTCCGCCCGGGACGGGCTGGTCGCGGCCGGTGTAGGCGTCGATGAGCTGCCGTGTGATGCGGGGCGTCACGATGGCATCGCCTCGAGCGACGACGCGTACGGCGTCCACGAGTTCTTGGTGTGTCGCAGTTTTGACGAGGAACGCACTCGCCCCCGCGCGGAGTGCCCCGAAGGCGTACTCGTCCAAGTCGAACGTCGTGAGTACGATCACGCGGCTCCGCAGCCCGCCGTCGACAATTGCGCGGGTGGCGTGGATACCGTCTTGACGCGCTGTGGGTGACGGAACGCCGCACCCGACTGTCGGCCGGCTATCTCGACCGGCGGTTCGCGGAGCTGCGGGACGAGGCCGGCTTGTCAAAGGCCCTGACTCTGCACAGCCTCCGGCATTCGTACGTGACGCACCTGCTCGAGTTCGGCTACGCCGACCGATTCGTCCAGGAGCAGGTCGGGCACATGCATGCTTCGACGACCTCGATCTACGCCTCCGTCAGCTCGGACTTCAAGAACCGGGTACTCGCGGACGCATTGAAGGCCCTCATCGAAGGAGAAGCAGATGACCGTTGAGCTCGAGACCGCATGGAGCCTCCGCAGCGTGATGGCCTCGCGCGGGATCTTCCAGACCTCCAAGCTGAAGCCGTTGCTCGAGGAGCGGGGCGTCGACCTGTCCCGGGAACAGGTGTACCGACTGGTGACGCAAGCACCGCAGCGGGTTCGCATCGACGTGCTCGCCGCGCTGTGCGACGCGTTGGAGTGCTCGCTCGACGACCTCGTGCAGGTCACCCGCCGGGAGGCTGCGGCCCCGGTCGCGGTGGGTGAAGAGGCGACGCGGGGTGCGATCGGCGATCTGCGGCCCGTGCGGGCCACGATCCGTCGCCCGCGCTCGAAGTAGGCCGCGGTGGCGAAGCCTCCGCAGGAGCCCAGGGTTGCTGAGGTCGCCGGGCTCGTCCACGCGATCGCGCCGGAGATCCCGGTGGAGCGCCTTGTTGAGATCGTGGCTGAAGTCGCACCCGTGCCGCTCACCCAACGGCGTCTCGAACTCGCACTCCTCAAACAACCTGGAGTCCTCGAAGGGCGACACCGGAACGTACCGGTGACGGTGCAGGATCTGGCCCACGCTCTCGTGAACGAGGGTGCCGGGCGGGTCGTCTTGCCTACATGCGATTCCTGTGGACGTGCCGTTCGGATGCCTCACAAGACGCAGACCGGCGGTCGCCACTGCTCGCGCTGTGAACGGAATGCCCGATCGGTCGCGTGTGCCAGATGCGGACGAGTTCAGCCCGTGCAGCGCACCGTCGATGGGCAACGGTTCTGCCGGGACTGCTGGCGAGCCGATCCGCGGTCGTTCGGCGACTGCTCGCGATGCGGGCAGAACGCCACGATTATCGTCCGTCGCCCCGCGCTCGTCTGTCTCGCGTGCTACACCGCGCCGGTCAAGATGTGCGAGGTCTGCGGGGAGCCGGGCCGCGTAGCGACGCACCTGGACGGCCGACGGGTCTGCGCCCGCTGCTACTACGCGATGCGACGCCCCCAGCCGTGCCCGGAGTGCGGGCGGAAGGTGTTCCTCACTGGCTTCATGAATGGGCACAAGGTCTGCGCCGAGTGCGCAGGAGCTCCCGTGACGATGGCATGCCCGGGATGCGGGACGATCGAAGAGGTGCGCAAGCACCGGCTATGCGTAGAGTGCCGGCGACCTATCGCCATCCAGCAACTGCTTGCTGACGACAGCGGAGAGATCCGCCCCGAGCTGCACCCGCTCGCGGAGTATCTGGTGACGCACCACGGCAGTGCGATCTCCCTCGAGCGGTGGCTGCACAAGAGCCGCTGTGCGGTCGTCCTCCGTGAGCTCGCCGATGGCACGCTGCCCCTCACCGCGGACGCGATCATGACCAGAGCGCACGCCGGCCAGTCCGTGGCATTCCTGCTCTCGCTCCTCATCCGCTCAGGCGTGCTGCCCGATTTCGACATCCAAGCGGCGAGGTTCGAGCACTGGTTCCAACGGTGGCTTCCGACCGTCCCCCATCCCGAGGACCGGCTCCTCCTACGGCGGTACTGCACCTGGGAGCTGCTGCCGTCGGGCAGATCACTCAGGGGCAGACCAGCTACGGCCGTCCGATCCGGCTCCACCTATCAGAAGGTGCGTGCGGCGCTGAAGCGGTGCGCGGCCCTCCTGCAGCAGATCCGCGCGAGCGGCGAAACGCTGACGACATACCCGCAGCGATCTCTCGACGGCTTCCTCACCGGTTCGCCCTCACAACGGGATGCCCTCGCGCCGTTCACCCGGTGGCTGCGACGGCACCGCCTGAGCCGCCTCCGGGTCGAGTTCCGCAGCCATCGCCTCGAAGGGCGCGACTACGCCGCCGACCATCGGTGGACGATGGCACGCGCGTTCATCACGCGAGACGACATGGATCCCGTGACGCGAGTCAGCGGATTGCTCGTCCTGTTCTACGGGCTCCACCTGACCCGCATCGCAGCGATCACCCGCGCACAAGTCGATACGACCGCGCGCCCCATGACGCTGACGGTCGGAACTGAACCGATCGAGCTGCCCGAAGTCCTCGCCGAAGCAATGGTCCAGCTGCTCGACGGCAACCGCTCCGACACTTGGCTCTTCCCGGGCAGGAACCCGGGCCGACCGATCACCCCCGGGCCGCTCAGCCGTCGACTCCGTCAAGAAGGACTCCTCGCCGGCAGCGCTCGTGTCACCGCGTTGATGGACCTCACCCGACAACTGCATCCTCGAATCGTGTCCGACCTGCTCGGCATCACGGCGTCATCAGCTGCCGCCTGGGCACGCCTCTCCGGGGGCGAATGGTCCGACTATCCCGCGCTGCGCTCAACCTCGACCTGAGCACCAATGGCCTCCCGCTACGCTTGCGCCTCCAGTGGGACTGCCTGAATTATCGGACAGACCCCCGGGCTTGGCTACAGATAGCGGCAGACCTGATCCGAGCTGCACGTGTCGGGCTCGACGTGCTCGGCCTGGTCGCGGAGCCCGGCGAGGGTGTCGCGCAGGTCGTGGAGCTGCCTGAGCTGCTGGTCGATATCGGTGAGGCGTGCGTCGAGGAGGTCGCGGACGTGGCTGCAGGGCGCTTGGCCGTGGTCGCGGATGTGGAGGATCTGCTGGATCTGGGCGAGGGTGAGTCCAGCGGCTTGGCCGCGGTGGATGAAGTCGATTCGGGCGATGGTCTCGGCGGTGTAGTTGCGGTAGCCGCTGGGCGTGCGCCCGGCCGGCGGCAGGAGCCCCTGGTCCTCGTAGAACCGCAACGTCTTCGCCGTGGTGCCGGCCGCGTCGGCGAGCTCTCCGATCCGCATTCCCCGCCCCCCCTTTTCGCTGGTCGCAAATTTCGTGCTTGACCTTCCCCTGTGGTGGAAGGTTCATGATGAGTGTATCAGCGGGATGTTCCAAGATGTCCAGGGAGGAATAAGGATGCCATCGAGGTTTGATCTGGCCGTGATTGGGTCGGGTGGCGCGGCATTCGCCGCGGCGATCCGCGCCACCACACTGGGAAAGTCGGTGGTGATGATCGAGCGCGGCACGTTGGGCGGCACGTGCGTGAACACGGGGTGCGTTCCGTCCAAGGCGCTGCTCGCGGCCGCCGAGGCCCGCCACGTGGCCGCGGATGCGGGCTCCCGGTTCCCGGGGATCGCCGCCACCGCTGGCCCGGTAGACATGCACGGGCTGGTGGGTGGCAAGCAGGACCTGGTCGAGGCGATGCGGAGTGAGAAGTACATCGACGTGGCAGAAGCCTACGGCTGGCCGGTCCGCCAGGGCGAGGCGGCGTTCGCCGGCACGCCGGATGCGTCGGTCCTCGAGGTCACCGCCGCGGACGGCACCGTCGAAACCATCGAGGCCGCCCACTACCTCATCGCCACAGGCTCCCGCCCGTGGGCTCCTGCCATCGAGGGGCTGGACGGCGTCGACTTTCTCACCTCGACGTCGGCGATGGAGCTGTCCGAGGTGCCTGACTCGCTGCTGGTGCTCGGCGGGGGCTATGTGGCGCTGGAGATGGCACAGTTGTTCGCCCGGCTCGGCTCGAAGGTGACTCTGCTGGTGAGGTCCCGGCTGGCGTCGAAGGAGGAGCCGGAAGTCTCCAAGGCGTTGCAGGAAATCTTCGCCGACGAGGGCATCCGAGTGGTCCGCCGCGCCATCCCCACCCGCGTCACCCGCGACCCGGGCACCGGCCAGATCGTCGCCGCGGCCGAGGTCTCGGGCGGCGTGCAGGAGTTCCGTGCCGACGAGATCCTCGTCGCGCTCGGCCGCGCCCCGGTCACCGACGGGCTCAACCTCGAGACCGTGCAAGTGAAGACCGGCGCGGCCGGAGAGGTCGTGGTCACCGACCAGTTGCAGTCCTCCAACCCTCGCGTCTGGGCGGCTGGGGATGTCACCGGGCACCCCGAGTTCGTCTACGTCGCAGCCCGGCACGGCACGTTGGTCGCCGAGAACGCCTTCACTGACGCCAGCACGTCGGTCGACTACACGCGGATGCCGCGGGTCACATTCACGAGCCCTGCCGTCGGCGCGGTCGGGATGACCGAGAAGGAGGTCATCGCGGCCGGGATCCGCTGCGACTGCCGTGTCCTGCCACTGGAGTACGTGCCCCGCGCGCTGGTGAACCGGGACACCCGCGGGTTCATCAAGATGGTCGCCAACGCGGACACCGGCGAGATCCTCGGCCTGACCGCGGTCGCCAAGGACGCCGGCGAACTCGCCGCCGCAGGTGTCCACATCCTAGGCAAGACCATCACCGAGGTCGCCGACGCGTGGGCCCCGTACCTGACCACGGCCGAAGGCATCCGGATCGTAGCCAAGGCCTTCACCACCGATGTGTCGATGCTGTCCTGCTGCGCCTGACCGCGCGCCAGACAGCGGATCCACCCCATCAGAAACTGGAGCCTCGCCCGCTCCTCGATCGGCCCGCCCGGGTCGAATCGATCTCCCCGGCCAGCGGCGACACGATCCGCGTCACCGTCGACTCGACCGCCGGTGTCACTAGCGTGGAACCGGCGACCGCGGTGGTGTCCTTGGTCAGCCCCGAGGCCATGCACTCGATTCGCTCCTCGTTCTGCAACCAGGTCCACTACTTCGCTTCCCGCGAGGACGCCGCCGGATGGCTCACGGAACACCCGATGGCCCAAATCCTCACGGTCGCCGATGCCTTCGAGGTTGGCAGCACCCTGATCACCGAGATGCTCGAGCGCCCCCGGACCGGTGCCGACGAACTGTCTGGAAGCTGCTGCGGTCCCGAGACCTGCTGCTGAGACGGCACCACGAGAGGACAGAACACCAATGCCTCCCAACCAGGACGACCAGCGAGGCGGCCGTGGCCTGCTCCTTGGGGCCGTCGCCGCACTGCTCGTGGTCGGCTGCTGCGCCCTCCTTCCACTTCTCGTCGTCGGAGGCACGATCACAGGGATCGGCACCCTCCTCCGCAACCCGTGGGTGATCACGGGCGGTGCCGCACTCCTGATCCTCGCGGTGGTTGCAAGCATCGTGATGACAGCGCGTGCCAGGCGACACCGCCGCGAAAACGACCCCGACTGCTGCCCGCCCCTTCGCCCGACCATAACGAAGACAGACCCGAGGCGAAGGGAAACCGGAACCAAATGATCATGGCCATTAGACCCCGGCATACGGCCCGCCCGATAGGCCCCTAGCCAGCAGGCAAGTCGCCGATCAACGCGCGCGAACTCTGATGTGAAATCTAAAGGTCATCCGCATGGTCCCGGATCAAGCCGTCACGCGGCGGCGACGTCCTGCGCGGTCACGTGCTTGCCTTCCGCGTCGACGCGGCGCGCAGGCCGTTGAGGATCACGATCACCTCGGCGATCTCGTGCACCAGCACCACCGCCGCAAGCCCCAGGACGCCAAAGAGGGCGAGCGGGAGCAGGGCGGTGATGATCAGCAGCGACAGGATGATGTTCTGGTTGATGATGTGCCGCCCCCGACGGGCATGGGCGAACGCGCGCGGGAGAAGCCGCAGATCGTGACCGGTGAAGGCCACGTCGGCCGACTCGATCGCGGCGTCGGAGCCCGTCGCGCCCATCGCGATCCCGATGTCCGCGGCGGCCAGCGCAGGGGCGTCGTTGATGCCGTCGCCGATCATCGCGACCGGCCCCTTCGCACCGAGCTCTGCGATCGCGGCGGCCTTGTCTTCGGGGCGCAGCTCGGCGCGGACGTCATCGATCCCTGCATGCGCAGCGAGGGCGCGGGCGGTGCGGGCGTTGTCGCCGGTGAGCATGGTCACCCCGATGCCCTGGGTCGCGAGGGTGCGGACCACTTCAGGGACCTCGGGGCGCAGCTCGTCGCGGACGCCGATCGCGGCGACCGGGACGCCGCCGCGGTGGACGATCACGACTGTCATGCCCTGCTCCTCCAGCCCCGCGACCCGGTCGCCGAGGGTCCCGGCGTCGAGCCAGCGCGGGCTGCCGACGGTGATCCGCGCGCCGGCGAGCTCGCCCTCGATGCCGTGCCCGGCCTGCTCGGTCACGCCCTCCGCCGCAGGGGCATCCGGCGCTGCGGCGGTGATCGCGGCGGCGAGGGGGTGGGTGCTGTGCTGCTCCAGAGCGGCCGCCCACGCCAGCGCCTCCGCCTCGCTCACACCGTCCACGGTGAGGACGGCGGTGACGGCGGGCTCGTTGCGGGTGAGGGTGCCGGTCTTGTCGACGGCGACGTGGCGGATCACGCCGAACCGCTCGAACGCGGCACCGGACTTGATGATCACGCCGAACTTGCTCGCCGAGCCGATCGCCGCGACCACGGTCAGCGGCACGGAGATCGCCAGTGCGCAGGGCGATGCCGCGACCAGCACGACCAGGGCGCGGGTGATCCACAGCTCCGGGTCGCCGAGCAGCGAGCCGATGATCGCGACCAGGGCGGCGAGGATCAGCACGCCCGGGACGAGAGGGCGGGCGATGCGGTCGGCGAGGCGGGCGCGGTCGCCCTTCTCCGCCTGAGCCTTCTCCACGAGGTCGACGATCGTGGTCAGTGAGTTGTCGGTGCCTGCCGCGGTCGTTTCGACCTCCAGTGCCCCGGCGGTGTTGATTGCGCCGGCGGAGACGGCATCGCCGGGTTCGACCTCGACCGGGATCGACTCCCCGGTGATCGCGGACGTGTCCAGGCTGGAACGTCCCGTGCGGACGACGCCGTCGGTCGCGATCCGCTCACCCGGCCGCACCAACATCAGCTGCCCGACAGCCAGATCCTTCGCGGCGACCTCGACCGAGACGCCGTCGCGGCGGATGGTGGCGGTCTCCGGGACGAGCTTGAGCAGTGCCCGCAGCCCGCCGCGGGCACGGTCCATCGCCTTGTCCTCCAGCGCCTCGGCGATCGAGTACAGGAATGCCAGCGCTGCGGCCTCCTCGACGTAGCCGAGGATCACCGCGCCGACCGCGCTGATGGTCATCAGCAGCCCGATGCCGAGCTTGCCCTTGAAGAGGTTCCGGATCGCGCCCGGCGTGAACGTCGACGCGCCCAGCAGCAGGCCGATCCAGAACAGCACCAGCGCAGGGATCTCCATCCCGGACCACTCCAGCGCCAGACCGGTGAGGAACGCCACACCGGAGAAGACCGGGACCATGATCCCGCGGTCCCGCCACCAGGGGCGCTCCGCCTCCTCGGCCTCTTCGCCGACTGCGGTCTCAGGCTCGTCGTGCTCGCAGCCGCACGCCGCGCTCACGCGCCCGCTCCCGTCCCGCAGCAGCCCGGCACCGTGCACGAAGCGTCCATGCAGGGCGCGTGCTCGTCCACCGCGAGCGTCACGTCCACCAGCGCGGTCAGCGCCGCCGCGAGGTGCGGGTCCGCGATCTCGTAGCGCGTCTGCCGCCCTTCCGGCTCGGCGACCACGATGCCGCAGTCGCGCAGGCAGGTCAGGTGGTTCGAGACGTTCGAGCGGGTCAGCTCCAGCTCACGCGAGAGCACCGCCGGGTAGCTGGGGCCGTCGAGCAGGGTCATCAGTATCCGGGAGCGCGTCGGGTCCGCCATGGCCCGGCCGAGCCGGTTCATGACGTCGAGACGTGGAGCAATGGTCAGCATGCACTGATCATACAGTGTTGACTGAACTAATCCCAGGATGAATAGTGCACCCTGCGACATTCGGCCCTACCAGTAACCCCGCGGGCGCGCAGCAGCAGCCCGGCGTTTTCGAGCGCGCCGAGGACGCGGACGATGCTGGTGGTGTTGCAGGACACCACCCGGGTCAGGTCCCGGCCGAGCGCGGTGGCGTAGTTGGCCTGGGCGACGAAGGAGTGCCCGGTGGTCGAGTGCGCTTCCCCGCCCTGCACGATCACCTTTACTCCCGCCGCCTGGTAGCGGGGCAGGTTTCCGGCGGCGACGTGCTTGGGGGTCGTATCGACGATCACGTCGCTCTGCGCGAGGAGATCGTCGAGGGTTCCCTCGGGGCGGATGCCGGTGTCCACCATGCCGCTGTGCGCGTCGGGGGTGGCGGCGAATACGGGCAGCCGCGGGACGGCGGATTGTATTCGCCAGTCGGTGACGATGTCCGCGACGCCCACCAGGTGCATGTCGGGTTGGGCGTGGACGGCGTCGGCGACCCTCTTGCCGATCACTCCGTACCCGTTGACGCCGACTCTGATCCTGTCCATCTTCGTCTCCTTTCGTGGTGTTCTTGAGCCGTGCGCGGGTCAGGGGCGGGGTCGGCGGCGCCGCAGCGTCCACAGCAGATAGCTGCCGAGGGCGCCGATCGTGCCGGTCCCGGCGCCGATCAGGACGCCTTCCCGGGAGCGCCATTTCGTGTTCCCGCCGACGAGGGTGCCGATCCCGCTGATCAGCGCGGCGGCGATCATTCCCGCGACGACACGGTTGCCGACGCGTTCGGCGCGCCCGACGAGAGGTTCCAGCTCCGTCGCGCGCAGGTGCACCTCGAACCCGCCGTCTTCGAGGAGATGCCGGAGCCGGCTCAGGGTGGCGGGCAGCTCGGTGAGCAGTGCCCCGGTGTCGGCTCCCGCGCGCGCCCATCGCCGGGCCAGAGCCGGCAGGGACAGCTGGGCGCGGGTGAGCTGCTCAGCGTAGGGCTGCAGGGCGTCGAGCATCTGGAAGTCCGGATCCAGCCGCGCCGCGGTCCCTTCGGCCATCATCAGCACTTTGAACAGCAGCGCCGTCTCCTGCGGAAGGTGCAGCTGGTGCTGCTGCAGGATGCCGAGCAGCTGCTGGAGCATGATTGCGAGGCTGATCTCCGACAGCGAACGGCCCCGGTAGCGGGCCGTGAACGCGGTGATCGCCTGCCGCAGCCCTGCCCGGTCGACGACGTCGGCGGTCCGGGAGAGTTCTATCAGGGCGGTGGTGAGGGTGTCCGGGTCGTCGCGGGTGAAGGCGAGCACGATGCCGGCGAGGCCGTCCGTGGTCTGTTCGGTGAGCTCCCCGACCATCCCGAAGTCGATCAGCGCGAGCGCGCCGTCGGGCTGCACGAACATGTTCCCGGGATGGGGGTCGGCATGGAAGAACCGGTTGTCGAACACCATCGTGAGCACGATGTCGGCACCCAGCCGCGCGAGTGCGACCCGGTCGATGCCGGCGGCGTCCAGGCCCTCCAGGTCGTCGATCCGCACCCCGCTCATCCGCTCCAGGGTCAGCACGCGCGAGGTCGTGGTCTCCCCGTGCACGCGGGGAATCCGCACCCGCGCCGCGTGGGCGAACTCCTGCGCGAACCGTTCGGCGTTGCGGGCCTCCTGCAGGTAGTCCAGCTCGGCACGCAGCGTGCGGGAGAACTCCTCCACCAGCCCGGGCAGGTCGTACTGCCGGATGGCATCCCAGCGCCGGTCGGCGCGGTCGGCGAGGTTGCGGAGAATGTCCAGGTCTTCATGCACCTGCGCGACCACGCCGGGCCGGCGCACCTTCACGACGACCTCGGTGCCGTCGTGAAGAGTTGCCGCGTACGCCTGCCCGATGGACGCCGCCGCCAGCGGCACCGGGTCGAACTGGGCGAACACGTGCTCTGGGTCGGCGCCGAGCTCTTCACGGAGCACGTCCCGAATGCCCTCCCACGGTGCCGCGGCGACGTCGTCCTGCAGTTTGGCGAACTCGGCGACCCATGCCGCGGGGAGCAGATCGTGCCGGGTGGAGAGGATCTGGCCCAGTTTCACGAACGTCGGCCCGAGCTCCTCCAACGCGACCCGCACATGCTCGGGGTTCGTGTAGGGGTCCTCCTGCCGGGCGTGTCCGAGGGCGCCGCGGTGGAACGGCACCAAGCCGCCCAGGCCCAGCACGCCGGCCAGGACGCCGAGTCCGTGCCGGCGCAGCACGGCCCCGATCTGCCGGTACCGGCTACTCCCCGCGCCCATCAGCTCACGCCCCTCTCGGCTGGAGTGCCGGCCGATGCTCGTTCGAGGATGAAGTCGACGCGCGCGTCGGGGGCGAGTGCGGGGACGGTGACGACGGGAAAGCCCAGCTCCTGGTACACCAGCCCGAGCAGGTCGTGGATGCGCCGCTGCGCGGCGGGGTCCTCGGTGCGCGCGTAGTCGGACGCCAGCGGGAGCAGGTCAAGCAGGAACACCGTCGCGTACCGGGCGCCGGCCAGCGCGCCCAGCAGAGCGGTGCCGGGGGCGAGGCCGAGGAAGCGGTAGTAGGCGAGCGAGTCCGGCAGAGCACGGTCCAGGAACACGGTCTGTTGCGGGTCGAGGGAGCGTTCCTGCTCGATCTGCATGTCGACGACGGCGCGCTGGAACTCGCTCTGCCGTGCCCGCACCTCCGCGGTGCTGCGCCCGGTGATCCGTTGCAGGTCGATGTAGTGGCGGGCGTGCTCGATTGTGGTCGTGTACCCGCGGCCCCGCAGCAGGTTGACCGTGGTGGTCTTGCCCGAGCTGGGACCGCCCGTCACGACGGGCCAACGGGTGGTCTGTGCGGGCCGCGGCTCCTGGATGCCGGTCATGACCTCACCCTACACCCTGTACCCCTACAGGGTATGGTAGATTGTGGGTGGAGGTGCGAGATGGCACACGGGTATGTGGACAACAAGCCGGCGCTGCTGGCGCGGCTGAGCCGCGCGGAGGGTCAGGTGCGCGGGATCGCGCGGATGATCGACGAGGACGTGTACTGCATCGACGTGCTGACCCAGGTGTCGGCGGCGACGAAGGCGCTGGAGTCCGTCGCGCTGTCGCTGCTGGAAGACCACCTCGCGCATTGCGTCGCGCAGGCGACCGCCGAAGGCGGCCCGCTCGCGGAGGAGAAGCTCCGCGAGGCGAACGCCGCGATCGCGCGCCTCGTGCGCTCCTAACGTCGTCCCCACTCACATCGTTCAACGCTCTTGAAGGGAGCACATCATGACCGGACAGGGAGTCCAGGACCTCGGCCTGCAGGCGACCAGCACCGGCGGTGGCTGCGCCTGTTGCAGCCCCACCTCCCACGCCACGGCAGCCACCGACACCGGCGCGCCGGCGCAGCAGACGGCGGCGGGTGAGACCGTGTCGGCGCAGTTCCTGGTGGAGGGGATGACCTGCGCGCACTGCGTGCGTAGCGTCACCGAGGAGGTCTCCGCGATCGACGGTGTCTCCGACGTCGCGGTCGATCTGCACGCCGGTGGCGTGTCCACGGTGACGGTGTCCAGCGCGACGCCGGTGGATGCGGAGCGGGTGCGGGCGGCGGTGGAGGAGGCCGGGTACAGCCTCGCCGCAGCCTCATGAGCACGCTGGACGTCGATCTCGACATCACCGGGATGACCTGCGCGTCGTGCGCGACGCGGGTCGAGCGGAAGCTGAACAAGCTGCCCGGGGTGGAGGCGACGGTCAACTTCGCCACCGAGAAGGCCCGCGTGCACTCGGAGGCCCCGGTGCCGGTGGAGGAGCTGATCGCGGCGGTCGAGCAGGCGGGGTACGGAGCGAGCCTCCCAGCCCCGCCTGTGCCCGACACGGCTGAGCAGACCATCCCGCGGGACGATGAGCTGGCGTCGCTGCGGCAGCGGCTGATCGTCTCGGCGGTGCTGGCGGTGCCGGTC
Organism: Microbacterium sp. JAI119; assembly: GCF_013410135.1. Classification (NCBI taxonomy): domain Bacteria; kingdom Bacillati; phylum Actinomycetota; class Actinomycetes; order Micrococcales; family Microbacteriaceae; genus Microbacterium; species Microbacterium sp. JAI119. Next base: position 34,558 of record NZ_JACCCK010000004.1, on the reverse strand, counting down.
GCGGTGCTGTCGATGATCCCCGCCCTGCAGTTCACCTACTGGCAGTGGCTCACGCTCACCCTGGCCGCGCCGGTGGTGGTGTGGGGGGCGTGGCCGTTCCACCGCGCCGCGGCGATCAATGCCCGGCACGGGGCGGCGACGATGGACACTCTGATCAGCGTCGGGGTGCTGGCCGCGTTCGGCTGGTCGCTGTACGCGCTGTTCTTCGGCGGTGCGGGGATGCCGGGAATGCGGATGAGCGTCACCTTCGTCGGCACCCCGCAGGCCGGTGGCCACGAGGTGTACCTGGAGGTCGCCGCGCTGGTGACCGTGTTCATCCTCCTCGGCCGCTACCTCGAGGTTCGTGCCAAGCGGCAGTCCGGCGAGGCCCTGCGCGCCCTGCTGGAGCTCGGCGCCAAGGACGCAGTGATCCTCCGCGAAGGCACTGAGCAGCGCGTCCCCGTCGCACAGCTCGTTCCGGGTGATGTCGTGGTGGTGCGGCCGGGTGAGAAGATCCCCGCCGACGGCCTCGTCACCGAGGGAATGTCCGCGGTGGACGAGTCGATGCTGACCGGCGAGTCCGTGCCGGTCGAAGTCGCCCCCGGCGCCCGCGTGGTCGGCGCGACTGTGAACACCGGCGGGCGCCTGCTCGTGCAGATCACCCGCGTCGGCGCCGACACCGAGCTGGCCCGGATGGCGCGGCTGGTCGAGGAGGCGCAGACCGGCAAGGCCCAGGTGCAGCGCCTCGCCGACCGGGTGTCGGCCGTCTTCGTCCCCATCGTCATCGTCCTCGCCCTGGCCGCGTTCGCCGGGTGGCTGATCGCGGGGGCGCCCTTGGAGGTCGCCTTCACCGCCGCGGTGACCACCCTGATCATCGCCTGCCCGTGCGCGCTGGGGCTGGCGACGCCGACCGCTCTGCTGGTCGGCACCGGCCGCGGCGCCCAGCTGGGCATCCTCATCCGCGGACCCCAGGTGCTCGAGCAGACCCGCCGCATCGACACCGTCGTGCTCGACAAGACCGGCACCATCACCGCCGGCACCATGACCGTCACCGGCATCCACCCCGCTCCCGGCACCGATGAGGCGGAGCTGATCCGGTTCGCCGCGGCGCTCGAGCACGGCTCCGAGCACCCCATCGGCCGCGCCATCACCGCGGCAGCCGACGGCCCGACGGATGCCGTGGAGTCATTCGCCGCCGAGGCCGGTCAAGGCGTGCAGGGCATCGTCGACGGCCGCCTGGTCGCCGCCGGCCGCGCCTCCTGGATCACCACCCAATGGGCGCTCCCCATCCCCGCCGAGCTCGCCGCGACCATCGCGGCGGACGAGGCGGCGGGGGCGACGGTGACGGTGGTGGCGTGGGACGGGCAGGTGCGCGGGGCGATCAGCGTCGCCGACACCATCAAACCCACCAGCCGTGAGGCGGTCGCACGGCTCCGGGAGCTCGGGTTGACCCCGATCCTGCTCACCGGCGACAACCCCGGCGCCGCCCGCGCGATCGCCAACCAGGCCGGGATCGAGGACGTCCGCGCCGGGGTCACCCCGCAGGGCAAGCTCGACACCATCCGCGACCTGCAGGCCGCGGGCCGGGTGGTCGCGATGGTCGGCGACGGCGTCAACGACGCCGCAGCCCTCGCCGCCGCCGACCTCGGGATCGCGATGGGCACCGGCACCGACGCGGCCATCACCGCCGCGGACCTGACCATCGTCTCCGGCGACCTGATGCTGGTCCCGGACGCGATCCGGCTGGCCCGCCGCACCCTGGGCACGATCAAGGGGAACCTGTTCTGGGCGTTCGCGTACAACGTCGCCGCGATCCCGGTCGCGATGCTCGCCCTGCTCAACCCCATCCTCGCCGCCGCGGCAATGGCGTTCAGCAGCGTGTTCGTCGTCACCAACAGCCTCCGCCTGCGCCGCTTCCGCCCCCTGCCCACCCCGACCCGTGCCGGCGCCCCCGCCACCCGAGAGCCCGCGCCCGTCCAGGCCTAACCATCGCTCGAGAAGGAGACACACCATGTCCCACGACCACGACCACTCCGGGCACGACCACACGCACGGGCACGACCATGGAGGACACGAGCATGGTGCGCACGAGCATCACCATCACGAGCCGCCGGCGGGGGCGACGAACCTGGTGACCTGTCCGGTGATGCCCGGCAACCAGGTCGACCCGGCCTGGGCCGAGCAGCGCGGCCTGTTCCGCGACTACCAGGGCAGCCGGTACTGGTTCTGCTGCGCCGAGTGCGGGCCGCTGTTCGACGCCGACCCGGCCCGCTACGCGCACGCCGCCTGACCGGCCAGATAACCCGGTCGGAGATAGAGGGTGGACACGGCGGTCGGGCTGGTGCAGGCGTACCTGCGGGTCAACGGCTACTTCACCGTCGCCGAATACCCCGTGCTGGACGCCACCGGTCCCGGCGGTCCCCGCACCATCACCGACCTGGACATCCTCGCCGTACGGCTGCACCGCGCACCGGGAGCGTCCGGGACCGTCGACGCACCGCTGGACCCGGCCCTGGGTGCCGGGGGCGGAGCGGACATGATCGTCGGCGAGGTCAAGGAAGGCCGCCCGCACCCCAACCCGGCGATGCGGGACCCGGCCGTGCTGGAAGCCGCGTTCACCCGGTTCGGGTGCTGCGCCCCGACCGATGCCGCCCGGCTGGTCGCCGAACTGCTGGAAACGGGACGGACGGTGGCGCCGGAAGGGCGCACGATCCGCACGGTCGTGTTCGGCAACCCCACCTCCCCGCCCGGGGCGGGGGCGCCGTGGCACACCGTCCCGTTCGCCCGGGTGCTGCGCTACCTCGAAGACCACCTGAGCGCGCACTGGGGCATCCTCGGCCGCACCCAGATCAAGGACGACACCCTCGCCCTGCTGGCCCTGCGGGAGAAGGCCCACCGCGCCGCGACCGGCGCCTCCCGCCAGGGCACGGACCGGTAGGGCGGGTCATGGCGGGGGAGCGTGTGCACACGCAGGGGGAGCCGGTGTGGGTGCGCACCCGTGACGAGCGCGCCCTGTAAACGATGGTGCTGCCCGCCCCGGCCGGGACCCCCGGGTGCCGACGGTGGTGTTCGAGGCGGGATCGGCGGCGACCCGCTCCACCTGGGCGTCGGTGCAGACCCGGGTCGCCGCGTTCACGCGGGCCGTGGTGTATGACCGGGCGGGGCTGGGTCGGTCCGTCCCGGATAGTGCAGGGCGCACCCTGGACCGGATGGCCGACGACCTGAACGATCTGCTGGACGGCCTCGAGCCGAGCAGCGGGTTCGTGCAGGTGGGGCATTCCGCGGGCGGCCCGATGGTGCGGCTGGCCGCGTCCCGCCGCCCGGACCGGGTGGCCGGGCTGGTGCTGGTGGATCCGACCGATGAGGCAGCGGACCTCCTGTTCGGTATGCGGTTCCGGGTCGGGGAGAAGATCGTGATCGCCGTGGAGTGGGTGCTGGCCCGGGTGGGGATGCTGGAGCGGTTCTTCCGGTTCCTCGGGGAGGGGATGCCCGAGGATGTGCGGGCCGATCTTCACCGGGAGGCGTTCCGGCCCGCGGTGGTGGTCACCCAGGGTCGGCAAGCGCGCACCTTCCTCACCGAGCTGCACGCCTGGCAGGGCGACCCGCCGGCGCTGCCCGATGTCCCGGTCACCGTCATCTCCGGCAGTCTCGCGGACGGGATGCCGCGACGGGTCCGGGATGCCGCGACCGCCGCCGGGCGGTATCGGGCCGCACAGTCCCGGCAGGGCCGGCACGTGGTCGCTGCCCGCTCCGGCCACTACATCCCCGCCACAGAACCAGATCTGATCGCTGCGGAGATCCGCCGCCTCGTCCTCCCACCCGCAGGATAACCCCGGGTTGTCTGGCGGGCATGCCTAGTCAGGCCACAGCAGGGGTGCGCCGCCGCCAGGCGATCGCGCCGGTGAGGGCGAGACCACCCAGCCCACCCCACAAGGTGACAGCGGAGACGCCTTGCCCGATGAGGACGGCGGGGGTGATGCCGGTGCGCAGGTCGGTGTCGGCGATCAGCGCCCCGGCCTGTCCGGCGGGCAGACCGGTGAGGGTGCTGCCGTCGGGGCGGATGATCTGGCTGGTGCCGACGGTGGAGACGTTCACCACGGTACGGCCGGTCTCTACCGCGCGGATCCGGGCGACCGCGAGCTGCTGCAGGTTCTCGTCCGTGCCGCGGAAGTCGGCGTTGTTGGTCTGGAACACCAGCAGCTCCGCACCGGCGGTGATGCTCTCGGCGATGACCTCGTCGTAGATCACGTCGAAGCAGATCGCCAACCCCACCGGCACACCGCCGACGGTGACCAGCGGCACGTCCGTGCCGTGCGCGTAGTCGCGTTGCAGCAGCCCGACCAGGTCGGGGGCGAGCAGGGTGTAGAACGCCCGGTCGGGCACGTACTCGCCGAACGGCACCGGGTGGCGTTTCGCGTGCGTCTGCACCTGCTCCCGCTGCGGCGTGGCACCGGTGGTGGCCGGGTCCCACAGGAACGACGTGTTGTAGATGTTGCCGCCCGCCGTGGTGGCCGCGTTCGCCAGCAGCGGGGCACCTGCCCGGGTGCTGATGCCGGTGAGATACTCGGCCAGCCACGGGGTCTGGAACGGGTCAGCATCCAGCCCTTCCGGCCACACCACCAGATCCACACCCGCGTCGAGCACCGGGCCGGTCGCGTCCCCCTGCGCCCGGGCGATCGCCCCCACGGTGCGCTGGTCGAAGTACCCGGACGGGCCGTTGCCTTGCACCGCCCCGACCCGCATCGTCCCGGCCGGTGTGGTGGGAAACGCCGGGACCAGGACCAGCATCAGGGTGGTGACGGCGGGTACGGCGGCGGGGAACGGGCGACGCCACCGGCCGGTCCGGATGGCTTCGATCGCGGCGGCGACGGTGAAGACCATCAGGAAGGTGAGCCCGCTCACCCCGACCCAGGACACCGTCTGAACGAGGGGGCTGTCGGCTTGGGTGATCCCGAGCCGCGCCCACGGCAGCCCCCCGTACGGCCAGGCGCCCAGCAGCACCTCCCGGCCCGTCCACAACGCGGCCACCAGGCCCGGCAGCAGGAGCAGGCGTCCGACCGGGCCGGGGGCGGCGCGCGGCACCCACCGGTAGGCGAGTGCCAGCGGGATGATCCCGACCGCGGTCAGGGTCCCTTCCACCACGGTCAGTGCCGCCCACGGCACCGGCCCGAGATACCGGGTCGTCCAGGACACCAGCAGCCCGAAGAACAGCAACCCGAACACCGCCCCGACCGCCACCGCCCCCCACACGCTCCGGCCGATCAGGGCGAGAAGCAGCAGCCCGGTCGCGGCGAACGCGGCCGGCCAGAATCCCACCTCCGGGTAGGCGAGATCCATCAGCACCGCCGCGGCTGCCGCGACCGGCAACGCCATCGCCAATGGCATCACCGCCCGGGCGCGGCGGTTCGGCGGGGTGGGTTGGGGGCGTCCGTGCGGGTCCTGGAGGGTCGTCGGGGTGGCGGTCATGGCCGGTCCGCGATGGTGCGGGCGATTACGGCGGCGTCCCGGGACACCCCGGCGAGGGTGTCCGCTCCGGGGCGGCTGTGGGCGGGGATCCCGGCGACGAACAAGCCCGGCAGCCCGGTCATCGCCGGGCGGGACCGGGCTGCGGTCGCCTCGGCGGGGAGCCAGTCCTCGCCGGGGTCGTACCCGGTGGCGAGGATTACCGAGTCCGGGGCGAGGGTGCTGCCATCGGCGAACGTGACCTGCCCGCCGTCCGCGCCGGTCACCGCCGGGGCGACCGCCACACCCGCGTGACGCAGCGCATGGTAGCTGTCGCCGAACACCGGCTGCACGGCGGGTGGGCGACCCAGCCAGGACGAGCCTGCCCGGGCGTGGACGGGGAAGGTACGGGCGGGTCGGTGCGGGCGCCGGGTGCGGACCGCGAGGGTGACCTCGTGGGAGGTGGATAGCTCTCGCGCCAGCTGCACGCCGCTGTTTCCGCCGCCGACGATCAGCACCCGCCCGGTGGGCACCTGCCGGGGGAATTGGTAGTGGGCGCTGTGCACCACCACCCCGGGCACCCGCAGCTGCTGCGCCCACGCAGGGATGCGGGGGTGGGTGGCGGCGCCGGTCGCGCACACCACGTTGCGGGTCTGCACGTCGCCCTCTGCGGTCTGCAGCTGCAGCACCGACCCGTGACCGACGCGTTCCACCCCGACCACACGCAACCCCCAGAACGGGTCCACCCCCAGGGTGTGCTGCACCTGGTCCAGGTAGTTCGCGATCTCATCCGCCCGCGGGTGCTCGTGCGGGTCCACCGGTAGAGGCCGGACTGGCAGCGTGCTGTGGCGGGCGTCGGATAGCAGCCGCATCGAATGCCACCGGGACGCCCAACTGCGTTGCCGGTCCGTGGCGGCGTCGACGACCACGAACTCCTGCTGCGGCCGGAACCCCAACCCGATCAGCGCGGCGGCCACCGCGAGCCCGGCCTGCCCGGCCCCGACGATGATCGCCCGCCGATGCGTCAACCCCGACCGCATCACCACCCCCTCCCCGCAGAAGAGGGCCGGGGCGGGAATGGACGGAGGATGATCGCGCCGGCGCCGCGGCGGGACGGGGCCGGACGGGGCCGAGCGGGGCCGGGTGGGCGGCGGTGACCGGCCGCAGCCGTCGGCACCGGACCGGCGAAGGGGGCCGCCGTGATACGGGTCGTCAAGACATTCTCCAAACCTAGAAATCGGCATCACACAGCGCCCGCACACGGGCGGGCGGGAAGACGCCGCCCATGGGTGGGCGGCATGCCGGATCTCAGGTTCGGGAAATCGACAACAGCAGCAGTGAGGGCGCGGCCGGACGCCGCGACACGGGCACCGGCACCAGCAGCGGCGCGCGCACCGGACGGGATACCCGCAGTATCCGCAGCCGGCCCTGGAGCCGGGAAGCCGTCACGGCCGCCAGTACCAGCAGCGTGCACACCACCCCGATCAGGCACCCCCACGCCCCGGACGCATCGACGGACACCCCCGCAGAGGACGACGCCGTCCGGCCCTCCACCGGTGCCCCCGAGTCTGGGGTAGAGCCGGTCGCGACGGGGGAGCCCGCACTGGTGTCGGCGTGCGCGTCAGCCGTGGTGTGGGAGGTGGTCCAGCCGCCGATGATGAGCACAAGTGCCAGGCCCAGGATGGTCAGCAGCCGCCCCGACCACCACCCCGCCGCGATGACCCGGTCGGGCCGGGATCGGGGGTCGCGGGGCATAGTCCCTCACTGTACCAATCCGACCTTTGCGTCTCCCGGATCTCGCCCGGCCGCAGGCCTTCCACGCCTTCGCCGACAGAGCAGCCACATCGCGTCCACCGGCACGTCGTTCTCGATTATCGGCGAACGACGTCCGTCTCCTGAGCGGAAGGATCAGTGCCCTCGGGGTGCCGTGGTGTCGGTCAAGGCGGGCAGCAGGATCGCCGTGACGCCGTCGGGGTCGAGTCTGCCGGTGCGGACTTCTTCGGCGGCGCCGTTGAGGACGGCACGGGTCGCTGAACTCCGCCGCGATCGTCTCGGCTGCGTCAGGTTCGCCCCACCGGGCACGTGCACCCGTCGGCACCCGAGGCGGCGCCGATTGAAAGAATACCTATAGGGGGTATAAGGTGTGGGGGAGTCGTGTGCGAGGGAGAGGCGGGCGAGGTTGATTCAACCGATCGACTATTTCCTGGTCGCCTGGTTCGCGCTGGTCGCGATCAGCACGATCTGGGTCGGGGTGGACCAGTTCCGTCACAACCCGGAGCCGGCGGTGATGAAGTGGGGCTTCATCCTGGTCACCCTCTACCTGGGGCCGATCGGGGCGCTGCTGTATGTGCTCGCGGACAAGGAGCCACGGCCGGGAGAGCATGAGGAGTTCACCCGGCCGCTGTGGAAGCAGGGCATCGGCTCGACCATCCACTGCGTCGCGGGCGATGCCACCGGCATCATCGTCGCCGCCGTCGTCGTCGCGTCGCTGGGCCTGCCGATGTGGCTGGATCTGATCATCGAGTACGCCGCCGGGTTCGCGTTCGGGTTGTTCGTGTTCCAGGCCCTGTTCATGAAGAACATGATGGGCGGCAGCTACTGGCAGAACGTGCGCCGCTCGTTCCTGCCCGAGTTCATCAGCATGAACTTGATGATGGCGGGCATGGCGCCGGTGATGTCGCTGCTGATGATGGGCCGCGACATGCGGGCCATGCTGCCCACCGAGTTGCTGTTCTGGGCGGTGATGAGTTTCGGGATCGCGGTCGGGTTCGTGCTCGCTTACCCCGTGAACGTGTGGATGGTGAAGAAGGGCCTCAAGCACGGTCTGATGACCGTCCGCCCCCAGCCCGCCACCCACCCCCAGGAGCATGACGCGCACGCGCAGCACAGCCCGCGGCCGGAGGCGCACGCCGGCCACGACCAGGCGGCGGGCGGTGCGTCGTCGCCGGGGTCGGGGCATGAGGCGCACCAGCCTTCTGGCGCCGGAGCGGTGACCGTGCCGCAGCTGACCGTGGTCGGCGCGTTCTCCGCGATCGCGCTCGTGGTCGGGATGGTCGCCCCCGCGAACGCCGTCAACATGACTCTCAGCGCGCACGACGTCGGTGGGCTGATCATGCCGCCCGGGATGATCATGACCCGTGACACCCCCGCCGAGGCGATGCGGGACATGGCCGCCGTCGACCCGCGGGCCGCGACCGCCGCGTACGACGTGGACACCCGCGGTGATGAGGTGCTGGAACCTGCCCGCGTCGAGGACGGGGTGAGGGTGTTCGAGCTGACCGTGTCGCAGATCCGCTGGGAGATCCTCCCCGGCGTCACCGTCGACGCGTACGCGTACAACGGGCAGATCCCGGGGCCTCGGCTGCAGGTCACCCAGGGCGACCGGATCCGCATCGACGTGACCAACGAGCTCGACGAGTCCACGACCGTGCACTGGCACGGCCTGGACGTGCCCAACGAGATGGACGGGCCCGCCGGGATCACCCAGGATCCCATCCAACCCGGCGACACCTACCGGTACGAGTACACGGTGAAGCAGTGGGGCACGTTCTTCTACCACTCCCACGATCACGCCGACCGGCAGCAGGCCCTCGGCCTGTACGGGGCGCTGATCATCGACCCCGCCGACCCTGGCCTGCAGCCGCCTGCCGATCGCGAGTACACGATCCAGCTGCAGGAGTGGCTGTCCCGGGAGGGGCTGACCTATCCGGCGATGCCGATGGAAGGGGGCATGCCGAACTACTTCACCATCAACGGGAAGGCGTACCCGGCCACCGAGACCATCGACATGAAGGTGGGGGAGACCCTCCGGGTGCGGTTCATCGGCTCGAACACCAACGACATCCACCCGATGCACATCCACGGCGGCCCGTTCACCGTCGTCGCCCGCGACGGGGCGGCCCTCACCACGGCGCAGCAGTTCCAGGCCGACACGATCAACGTCGGGCCGGGACAACGCTACGACGTGCTCTGGAACGCGCTCGAGCCCGGCCAGTGGCTCATCCACTGCCACATCAACCACCACACCACCAACAACAACGTCGAAACCGACGGCGCTGGCGGCCTGACCATGATCATCAACGTCACCGAATAACCCCACGAACCGAAGAACCGCCGCCGTTGTGGTCGCCGTTGCCGCGTCGAGTCACGTCCGCGCCCTCCGGCAGCACAGCAGGCGGATGCCAGGGGTGCCCAGCTCATCGTGCCCGACCGTTTCGGTTGCCGGAGGCCGAGATCGCCCGCCCGCCCGCAACGGGGCGCGGTGACCTCGCCGTGGTCAGGTGGTCGCGGGAGGGAGGACGCGTCGGCGGCGGGCGACGGTGACGGCCGCGGCGACCGTGAGTGCCGTCGAGACGGCGAGGAGCACGGCGCCGAGGATGATCTGCCCCGGTGACGGGGTGAGGGCGGTGACGGGCTGGTAGAGGTTGCGCTGCTGGCTCTGCGGGCCGGTGAGTTGCTGATCGACGGGCACCCACACCTCGAGGGTGCGTTCGCCGGTGGCGAACTGGGCGTACACGAACCACAGCCCCGGTGACGGCAGTGCCAGTTCCCCGGTGAAGGTACCGGGAGGCGGGGTGCCGGGTTGTGCGCGCAGCGGCGCGGTGAGGTCCTCTCCGGTGCGGCGGGCGACCAGACGGGACGGGGTGAGGTCGGTGTCGTCGGTGAGGCGGATGCCGGTGATGGTGACGGTCAGCTGCCCGGTGCCGTCGCCGGTGACGGTCATCTGTGCGGTGCCGTAGGCGGTGCCCTGGCCGGGGTCGTGCGCCTGCGCGGGTGGGGGCGGGGCGAGGGCGACCAGCAAAGGGTGAGGGCCGCGGCCGCGCCGCCGGATCGGAGGCGAGTCCCCGGCCGCACGGTGAGGGCGATCATGCTGACGATGATCACCGTGGTGGTGCCGACGGCGGACCAGGCGACGGGGGTGGGTGGGACGCTGCTGATCCCGGTCCCGGAGGCCAGCAGTTGCAGGGTGGTCACGGCGAGGGCGGCCACCGGCCACCGCGACCGGCAGGTCGGGGGCGAGCCACCCAGAGGTGGTGAGCAGCACCCACAGCACCACCCGGAACACCAGGTACACGGCGACGACGAGGACAAGGCGGGTGCGGCCGGGGACCAGGGTGGTGATCACCCATGCCGCGCCGAGCGTGGTCGCCAGCAGCAGCGGCAGGTACAGGGTCTCGGTGAACTGGGGCACGTCGGTGTCGTATTCCATCACGATGATCAGCGCCGCCCCCAGCACGCCTGCGGCCAGGGCGATCCGCGGCGGGGCGGGCACGTGCCGGTCGGTGCCGGTGAGCAGGCCGATCAGCACGCACAGGGTGCCGATCACCGACAGCAGGTGCGGGGGCGACCAGAGCACCGCGTCACGCCCGAACGCGGTGTGCCAGAACGCGTCGGCGGGCGCGGCCGCCGCGGTCGCGACCGCCGCAGCGACCGCGAGGGCGAACCCGGGAGTGCGGAACACGGCGGCCACGGATCGTGTCGCGGCCAGCCGCCGCCACCCCCAGCCGGCGATCACGACCCCGACGGTGAGGATCGACGCATACAGCAGCAGGTGCGGAGGGATGAAGGTGCTGTCCCGGCCGAGGGTGGTGTGCCAGGAGTCGTCCCAATACGCCGACCCAACCCCGGCGGCCGCGGCCGCTGCGGCGACCCAGACGCCCCCTGCCCCCAGCGCCGGGGAACCGCGGGCCGGGTCCGGCTCGGACGGGATGGGGGCGCGGTCACGGCTGCCGTGTGGTCGCATGGTCTGTCCTTTCTGTGATGCGGCAGGGAGCCGGTCCGGCCCTGGCGGCTAACGCCATGGCCCCGCTCCCGGCGGCAGCGGGGTGTTAGAGGTGTGTTAGAGGGGGAGCACGGTGGCTCCGATGAGGTTCTGGATGCTGGAGGTGAGGAGTGTCCAGGCTCCGCTGATCATCGCGATGCCGGTGGCGATCATGAGGACCCCGCCGGTGATGTTGATGGTGCGGATGTGGCGGCGCAGGAACGTGATGCTTCCGGTGGCCCAGTTCAGGCCGGCGGCGGCGGCGATGAAGGGCAACCCCAGGCCCAGGCAGTAGGTGACGGCGAGGAGGGCGCCGCGGGCGGGGTTGCCGGTGGTGAGGCTGAGGGCGGAGATCGCGGCGAGGGTGGGGCCCAGGCACGGGGTCCAGCCGAGCCCGAACGCGATGCCGAGCAGGGGAGCTCCGGCCAGCCCGCTGGGTGGGTGGATGGCGGGTTTCGCGGTGCGTTGGAAGAGCCGGAACACGCCGAGGAACACGAGCCCCATCAGCAGGACCACGATCCCGAGGATGCGGGTGAGGAGATCTTGCCAGCGGATGAGCCAGGCCCCCAGGGCGCCGAACGCGGCCCCGTAGCCGATGAACAGGACGGAGAAGCCGAGGGTGAACAGTCCGGTCCCGGCCAGCGCCCGCCACCGGGAGACCCCCGCGGTGGTGGTGGTGCCGGTGAGGTAGCCGAGGTAGCCGGGCACGAGGGGGAGCACGCAGGGGGAGGCGAAGGACACCAGCCCGGCGAGGAGGGCTAGGGGGAGGGCGGCCCAGATGCTGCCGGCGGTGATGATCTCCCCCATCAGGGGCTCGTCTCGGCGAGGACGGTGTCGATGAGGGCGGCGAGGGTGGTGCGGGTAGGCAGTTGCCCGATGATGCGGGCGGCCATCCGGCCGGTGCGGTCCAGGACGATTGTGGTGGGCACGGCGCCGGGGGCGGCTTTCCCGGCGAACGCGGCTTGCACCGTGCCGGTGGTGGCGTCCAGGATCGACGGGTAGGTGATGCCGAACTGGTTCTCGAACGCGGCGGCGGTGTCGGCGCTGTCGCGCACGTTGACGCCGATGAACACGACACCGTCGGGCTGGTAGGTCTGGGCGAGGGCTTCCAGGTCGGGCGCTTCGGCACGGCAGGGCGGGCAGGCGGCGTACCAGAAGTTCACCACAACGACCGAACCCGCCCACGCGGTGGAATCCGCCTGCTCCCCGGTGTCGGTGGTGCCGGTGAAGGTGACCGGGTCGTCGCGCTGGTCGGCGGGGATCTCCCGCACGGTCTCGTCCGCGGACAGATACCCCGGGGACGGGGAGGAGGACAACAGGCCGGGCGTCTGGGCGGTGCACCCGGCCAGAAGCAGGACGAGCGCGCCGAACACGGCGACCGCGGCGGCGGTGACGGCGCGGCGGGGTGGGCGTGTCAGGGTGGTGGGGGTGCGCATGCGGGATCACTCCGGTCGGTCAGGTGTTCGTGCTCTTGCTGGTGGGGCGGCGGCGGCCGGCGAGGATGGCGCCGGTGATCAGCAGCAGCGCCCCGGTCGGGTACCCGGCGACCAGGTCGAGCCAGCCGGAGGGCTGGCCGGGGCCGAACACTTCCAGGTGCGCGAGCCAGTGGATGATCGCGACGATCGCGCCGGCGGCCATCAGGGCCTGGCCGACCCGGACGAGCAGGCGGTGTCGCCGCCAGGCGCGTTGCGGGTCCTCAGCTGGGGCGGGGCGGGGGGTGGTGCGGGTCATGAGCGGTCCTTTCGCAGGGGGCGGGTCACAGTCCGGAGTAGGAGTGCAGCCCGGTGAAGAAGACGTTGACGACGCCGAAGTTGAACAGCACGGCGGCGAAGCCGACGATGCACAGCCAGGCGGCGCGGGTGCCGGCCCAGCCGCGGGTGGCGGTGGCGTGCAGGTATCCGGCGTAGAGCACCCAGATGATGAACGTCCACACCTCTTTCACGTCCCACCCCCAGAACCTGCCCCAGGCGCGGCCGGCCCAGATCGCCCCGGCGATCAGGGTGAAGGTCCACAGGATGAACCCGACGATCGTCAGCCGGTATGCGAGTCGGTCCAGATCCTCCGGCCCGGGCAGACTGTCCCGCAGCCGGGTGAGCCGGGAGGGGAGGCCGCGGCGGCGGGTGGTGAGCAGGTAGGTGAGGGAGACGAGGAACGCGAGCCCGAAGAACGCGGTCGCCAGCAGCGCGACCAGCACGTGGATGACCAGCCACCCGGACTGCAGGGCGGGCATCAGGGGGACGACGGGGACGTAGAAGCTGACCGTCGCGACGCCGAGCAGCAGCACGGTCAGCCCGAGCACGGCGCTGCCCAGGTACGCCAGCCGCACCCGCAGCGACACGGCCAGGAAGGTGGCGATGATCAGGGCGGTGCCGGTGAGGGAGAACTCGAACATGTTCGCCCACGGCACCCGGTCCGCGGCGACCCCGCGCAGCACCACCCCGGCAAGATGGAACACCCAGCCCAGCACGGTCAACACGAACCCGACCCGCGCCGCCTTCCCCGCCCCCCGTCCGCCCCCCGGGGCAGCGGCGGCACCGGGTGCGGTGTCGGGGGCGGGGGCGGTGGGTGTGCCTGCCAGGTCCGGGTCGGTGGTGCTGGTGGCGCCGGCGGTGACCGGCACCCGGACGGTGACCGGGACGGCAGGGGTGCTGGCGCGGCGGGCGAGGTGAAGGGTGTAGGCGACGAATGCGGCGGCGTAGATCGCGATCGCCGAGTACACCAGCAGCAGGGACAGGGCGTCAAGGAACGGGGTCATCAGAGCCTCCTCGAAGGGGTGCGGGGGAAGGGGTGAGGCGGGTGGCGAGGGTGTCGACGGTGGGTTGCAGGCGGGGGTCGTCGCCGCGGGCGAGCCCGGCGACCTCAAGCACCGTGCCGCCGTCCCGGCCGGTGGTTGCGCGGACCCAAAGGCGGCGGCGGGGCACGAACAGGGACAGGGCCAACCCGGCCATCGCGACGACCGCGGCGATCAGAGTGGGGGTTTGGGTGGGGTCGGCGGCGATCTCCAGCGACGCGAATCGGGGGATCGGGCCGAGCTCGATCGTGCCCAGCTCGTCCGGCAGCGGAACCGGGGTGCCGGGGACCAACTGCAGGGCGGGGGTGGGGGTGCCCCGCCCGGCGATCTGGGTGAGGGTGCTGGTGTCCAGTGCGTACACCGACACCGGGACCCCGGTGTTCAGGCCCAGGTCGCCGACGTACACGTTGAAGGTGACGACCGGGTCCAGCAGGTCCGGGTAGCTGGACGCGAACGCCCCAGAGGCGGTGGTCGCGCGGGTGGGGTACAGCATCCCGACCAGGCCGACCTGCTCGGCCAGCCCGTCGGGAACCTTCACGATGCCCAAGCTGGTCAAATTCGCGTCCTGCGGCAGGAACGGGACCGTGTCACGGAACACGATCTTCCCGGCCGGGTTTCGGACGGTGAGGGTGGGGGCGTACCCGTTGCCGAGCAGATAGATGTCGGTGCCAGCCACCGGCAGCGGCTCGTTGACCCGGATGCTGGAGGCCTGCCGGGTGCCGCCAGTGGTGGTCGTGACCTGCGCGTCGAACGTCTTCGGCATGCCGAGCGCGTTGACGTTGTCCAGGACGTAGTCGACGCGGAACCGGTCCAGGGTGAGGGAGAACGCCGGGATCTGCGTGTCAGTGATGAACCGGCCGGCGGTGAACGAGTCGTACGCGATCCGGGTGGACGCGAACGTCTGCCCCTCCACCAGCACCCGCTGCCCGGTGAACCGGAACCCGCCGCCGACGCCGACCACGACCAGCACCGCCAGCAGCGCCACGTGGAACAGCAGGTTCCCGGTCTCCCGCAGGTAGCCGCGCTCGGCTGCGACCGAGTCCCGTCCGTCGTCGCCGCGGACCCGGCGGGTGCGGTACCGCTGCCGACGCAGCGCCTTCTCGGCCGCGTCCAAGACCGCACCGGGGGGCGTGTCGGGGAGGACGCGGCGGGTGTGGGCGGGCAGGCGGGACAGGTTGCGGGGGGTGGCCGGGGGCGGGGCGAGCAGCGCGGTCAGGTGGTGGCGGATGCGGGGGATGACGCAGCCGATCAGCGACGCGAACAACAGCAGGTAGATCGCGGAGAACCACACCGACCCGAACACGTCGTGCAGCTGCAGCAGGTCCACCGCCCACATCCAGCCCGGGTTGGTCTTGTCGAACTGGATCACCCCGTTCGGGTCGGAGGAGCGTTGCGGGATCAACGACCCGGGGATCGCGGCCACCGCGAGCAGCAGCAACAACACCAGGGCGGTGCGCATGCTGGTCAGCTGCCGCCACGCCCACCGCGCCCACCCCGACACGCTCAGGCGCGGATTCGTGCGCTCCTCCACCGGCCGGTCGACGTGATCGGCGGGCAGCTGCGGGGCCTGCTCACTGCGGATCGACACGCGCATCCCCCCTCCCCCGGACGGGTGCGCGGCGGCGGGCGCGCCAGGAGGCGTGGGCGAGCAGCCCGACCCCCAGTACGGCGGCCACCAGGGCGGTGAGCACGTTCGCTTTCAGCCCGCCGGCGAGCAGCTCGGTGGGATCCAGCCGGATGGACTCCAGCACCGCCCGCCCCGCCCCGTACCACAGCAGGTACACGCCCAGACTCCGCCCGGCGCCCAGCGTGATCCGGCCGTGCCGGCGGCGGTGCTGCTCGAGCAGCACGATCACGGCGGCACCGGCCAGGTTCCACAGCAGCTCGTACAGGAACAGCGGATGAAACAGGGTCCCCGCCGGGGTCCCCGGCGGGATCGCGGGGGCTGAGGGGTCGATCTGCAGCCCCCACGGTAAGGTGGTGGGCGGGCCGAACAGCTCCTGGTTGAAGTAGTTCCCCAGCCGTCCCACCGCCTGGGCGACCAGCATCCCCGGCGCGAGCGCGTCCAGGAACAGCAGCACCGGGATCCCGGCGCGACGGGTGCCGATCACAATCCCGACCAGCCCGCCCAGGATCGCACCGAAGATTGCGATCCCGCCTTCCCAGATGTAGAGCACCCGCCACAGGTCCGCGCCAGGGAAGAAGTAGTCGCCGGGATGGGTGAGCACATGGTAGATCCGGGCGCCGAGGATCCCGAACGGCACCGCCCACATCGCCACATCCACCACGACCCCGGCCGGGTGCCCGACCGCCCGCAGCCGACGGCCGGTGATCAGCACCGCCAGCACGATCCCGGCCAGGATCGCCAGCGCGTAGAACCGGATCTGGAACGGACCGACCTGAACGAAGCTGATCCCCGGGCTCGGGATCAGCGCCGGAGCCACAATGAGGAGTGCGTCCATCAGGGCCTCACCCTCGCCGGAAGCCACGCCAGCGGGTCCACCGCTTCGCCTCCGGTGCGGATCTCGAAGTGCAGGTGTGCGCCGAAGCTGCGTCCACTGTCCCCGACCCGGCCGACCATCTGCCCCACCCGCACGGTCTGTCCCGGGGTCAGGGCGAGGGACCCTTCCCGCATGTGCGCGTACGCGCTTTCCACGACCTGCCCGTCGATCTCGTGCCGGATCACCACGTACACCCCGTACGCGCCGCCCTGCTCCGTCGCGGTGGTGACCACCCCGTCGGCGATCGCCTGGATCGGGGTGCCGATCCCGGGGGTCATGTCCAGTCCGGCATGGAAATTTGAGCAGGACGGGCATGGCGGGGTGCGGTACCCGAACGTGCTGCTGATCGGCACTCCCACGGTGAACGGCCACTGCACCGCCGATGCCGGGTCGTTGGTGAATGTGTCCGCGGTGTGCGCGTACGACTCGGTCCCGACGGGGGCGGTCACCGCCACCGTGTAGTCCCCGCGCACCATCACCGTCCCGGTGACGGTGTCGGGGGTGGTGAACGACTGGGCGCGCACCGGGGTGCGGGTCGCCTCGACGGCGAACACCGGCTCCGGCGTCAACGGGATCAGCAACGGCAGTCCGGCGATCGACGCGACCGGGAGCATCACCGCGCCGGCGAGCATCCGGGATCGGGTGAGCGTGCGGCGCGGCGCGTGTCGAGGTGTCCGGGCGGCACGGGTGGGCCGACGGCGTCGATCGCGTCGCGTCTGGACGGGTGGGGAAGACAGGGCGGCTCTCGCCGCACGGCGCGTTCCGGTACCGGGAGTCGGGGTGGAGGGGGCGGGTTCGGGCATACAAGACTTTCCTGGATGAGGGGGACGATGAAGGTGCGCACGGTCGCCGTCACACGGTCCAACCGGGAGCCGCGGCCCGGAGTGCACGGCGAGAATCCGGGATCGGATCACCCATGGCGCTGCCGCAGACGGGTCGCGCTCGCCTGCGGGCCGCACATCGTGGACCGTCGGCGACATCACGCGCCGGCGGCGGCTCAGGCGGCGGGCGCGGGCGGGGTGCTGATCAGGTGCGGCTGATCGACAGCACGATCAGGGAGGGCCGCAGAAGAGGCGACCCGGACGTGAACGAGCTCGACCTGCCGGGGAGGGATCGCAGCCACGCCAGCAGCGACATCCACCCGTCCCGGGCCGGGAGCACCAGGATGAGCAGGGTCAGCAACGCGAGCAGACACGTCACGGCAGCGAAAGCATGAGACGTCCCGCAGACCGTCTCATCGCACGAGGGCGTCACCACCCCGCTGACCAGGACATCAGCGGCGGCATCGGGGGCCGCAACGACTGCGGAGGCGGACACGACAGTGCCCGCCTGGTCCTCTTCCAGACTCAGCGAATGCATCGCAAGCAGCCCCGCGATGATCGCGGTCACCGCGGCCAGGTAGAACCACAGGGCACGCCGGGACCCGAGTGCCCGCCGTCGCGCCACCACCTGGTTCACCGTCGACGCCCCTTCCTCGATCACGCCCAGCATACCCCGGGCGGGTAGCCATCCCCGAAGCGATACCCATCCTGGATACCCCGGATGGGTATATGCTGAGTGGTAGGGGGCACCCGCTCCCGTGCGTGGTGTTCTGACCGTGTCGCGGAGGCAAGGCACCGCTACCCTGGACGGGAAGGAGGTCGGTCGTGAACGTGATTCGCTCGCACGCGCGTCTGACCCCCGGGGTGCGACGGCTCCTGCTGGCCGCTCCGATCGCCCTGGCGATCATCACCGGGCTGCTGTCCATGCACGTCCTGACCGGTTCCCACCAGCCCGCCCTGGCATCAGAGACCAGCGCGATGAGCACGCACAGCCAGGTCGGCTCCGCACCAGCCGCCGCCGACGATACGCCGATGACCGCAGCTGCGGCGGAGGGCGCTGGAGGGCATTGCCAGGACGGGTGCGGCAGCCCTGCGGGGATGCCGGATCACTCGATGCTGATGATGGTGTGCGTGCTGGCGCTGCTGGCCGCGGTGATCGTCCTGCTCGCCCCGACGTCCCGTGCCCTTCTCACATACGCCGTAGCCCGCTCGCGCTCCCATACCCGGACTCTGCTGGTCGGATTGCCGCATCCCCGCCCGCCTTCACTGCTTGTCCTGTCCATCAGTCGCACCTGATTCCGCCTGAACCCCGGCGACCCTTGCCGGGGATGCTGCACCCTGCCCTCCCGGGCACTGAATCAGACCCTCACCGACTGAATAGACAAGGACACCCCTGATGCGTTTTCGTACTCTCACGCTGACCGCCGGCGCCCTGGCCACCGTGCTCGTGCTCGCCGGCTGCGCCCCCACCGACGGCACCATGCCCGGCATGGACCACGGACCCGGGGGGATGACCAGCACCGCCCCCTCCCAGTCCGCCGCCGCGTTCAACGCCGCGGACGAGATGTTCGTGACCATGATGATCCCGCACCACCAGCAGGCCATCGAGATGGCCGATCAGATCCTCGCGAAAGACGGCATCGACGAGCGAGTCGTCTCCCTCGCCGAGCAGATCAAGGCCGCACAGGACCCGGAGATCCAGACCATGAAGGGCTGGCTGGAGGAGTGGGGCGTCCCGTACGACGACTCCATGTCCGGGATGGACGGCATGGACATGGGCGGCGGGATGATGTCGGAGGACGACATGGCCGCTCTGGATGCCGCGACCGGGGTCGAGGCGACCCGCCTGTTCCTGAACGGCATGATCGCTCACCACCAGGGCGCCGTGACGATGGCGCAGTCGGTGCTCACCGACGGACAGAACCCGGACGTGGCCGCCCTCGCGCAGCAGATCATCGACGGGCAGACCGCCGAGATCACCACGATGCAGGACATCCTCGCCAGCCTCTGACCCGGTACCCCTCGGACGGGACCCGCGCTCCCGATGCCGGTCCCGTCCGAGGCCCCACCCTCGACCCCTGTGCGGTCACCGGTATCCGGCGTACCCGCACGGAAAGGACCTCCGTTCATGATCTCTCCCACCACCCGCAGACTGGCGATCACGGCCACCGTCACCGTCGCGCTGCTGCTCACGGGCTGCAGCACCACCCCTGCGGAGCCCGATGCCCCCGCGGGCACCGCGGCCGGGTTCGGGCATGTGCACGGCATCGTCGACGCCGGTGACAGCACCGTGCTGCTGGGCACCCACACCGGCCTGTACACGCTGGGCGAGGACGGCACCGTCACCGGCCCGGTCGGTGGCATCGACCTGGACGCGATGGGACTGACCGCTACCGGTGACACCCTCTACGCGTCCGGGCACCCCGGCCCGTCCACCCCGGCGGAGCTCGGCGCCCCCAACCTCGGCATCATCCGCAGCCTCGACGCCGGCGCCTCGTGGGAACCGGTCGCGTTCACCGGGGAAGAGGACTTCCACGTCCTCACCGTCACCGGCGACGGCACCCTGTACGGGATCGGATCCTCCCGGCTGCTGCTGCGCACCAGCAGCGACGGCGGGCAGAGTTGGGCGGACGGTGCCGAGCTGCCCGCCGTCGACCTGGCCGCCGCGACCGACGGCACCCTGTACGCCGCCACCCAGGACGGGCTGCAGCACAGCACCGACGGTGGCGCCACCTTCACCCCGGCGCCGGACGCGCCAGTGCTGTACCTGGTGGAGACCGACCCAACCGGTGGGGTGGTCGGAGTGGACACCGACGGGACGTTGCGACGCCTAGTCGGCACCGGCTGGGAGAACGTCGGCACCACCACGGGAACCGTCCAAGCCCTCGGGGTCACCGGGGACGGTGCGATCGTCCTGGTCGATGACCGCGGCGTGGTCTGGATCCGCGACACCACCGCCACCGTTCTCATCCCGGCGGCAACACCATGACCACCGTCATTCGCACCTGGCGCGACCCGAGCGGTCGCGGATCGGAAGGAGACCGACCATGACCCCCACACCGGCACCCCCCGCGTGGGCGCACCGCACCACTGATGCCACCGCCGAGCAGTTGGCGGCGGTGGATGCGTGGTGGCGGGCGGCGAACTATCTGAGCATCGGGCAGATCTACCTGCAGGGTAACCCGCTGCTGCGCCACCGCCTCAGCCGGGACGACATCAAGCCGCGGCTGCTGGGGCATTGGGGCACCACCCCGGGCCTGAACTTCCTCTACGCCCGCCTGAACCGCGCCATCCGCGACCGCGACCTGAACACCCTGTACGTGACCGGGCCCGGGCACGGCGGACCCGGCATGGTCGCCAACGCCTACCTCGACGGCACCTACACCGAACGCTACCCGGGCATCGACCGCACCGAAGAGGGGCTGCGGGCGCTGTTCCGGCAGTTCTCCTTCCCGGGCGGGATCCCCTCGCACGCGTCCCCGGAAACGCCCGGGTCGATCAACGAGGGCGGGGAGCTGGGCTACTCCCTCGTGCACGCCTACGGGGCCGCGTTCGACAACCCCGACCTGCTGGTCGCCTGCGTGATCGGTGACGGGGAGGCGGAGACCGGGCCGCTGGCGACCGCGTGGCACGGCAACAAGTTCCTCAACCCCGCCCATGACGGGGTGGTGCTGCCGATCCTGCATCTGAACGGGTACAAGATCGCCAACCCGACCGTGCTGTCCCGCATCCCCGAGGAAGAGCTGGTCGCGCTGCTGCGCGGCTACGGCCATCACCCCCACGTCGTCACGGTCGGCTTCGATGGCGAGACCCCGCAGGAGTCCCACGCGACGTTCGCGGCGGTCCTGGATGCGGTGCTGGATGAGATCGCGGACATCAAGGCCGCCGCGGCGGCCGGGACGCTGGAGGGGCGGCCGGCGTGGCCGGCGATCGTGCTGCGCAGCCCGAAGGGGTGGACCTGCCCGAAGATCATCGACGGTCTGCCGGTGGAGGGCACCTGGCGGGCACACCAGGTGCCGCTCGCCGAGGTCCGCGACAATCCCGAGCACCTGCGGATCCTCGAGGACTGGCTGGCGTCCTACCGCCCGCACGAGCTGTTCGACGTGACCGGCGCCCCCCGCCCGGCCACGGTCGCGATCGCCCCGGACGGGGATCGGCGGATGAGCGCGAACCCGGCCGGCAACGGCGGACAACTCACCGTCCCGCTGCGGCTCCCGGACTTCCACAAGCACGCGCAGCCGGTCGACCCGGCCGAGCGGGGTGCGGGAACCGGGGAAGCGACCCGCGTGCTGGGCGAGTGGCTGGCGGGGGTGATCCGGGACAACCCGGACAACTTCCGCATCTTCGGCCCGGACGAGACCGCCTCCAACCGGCTCGCCCCACCCGTCTACCAGGCCACCGGCAAGCAGTGGAACGCGGCCGTGGAGCCCGTCGACGAGCACCTGGCCCCGACTGGGCGGGTGATGGAGGTGCTCAGCGAGCACCAGTGCCAGGGCTGGCTCGAGGGCTACGTCCTTACCGGCCGGCATGGGCTGTTCAACTGCTACGAGGCGTTCACCCACATCGTCGACTCGATGTTCAACCAGCACGCCAAATGGCTCGAAGCGGCCCGGGAGGTGTCGTGGCGGGACCCGATCCCGAGCTTCAACTACCTGCTCTCCAGCCACGTCTGGCGGCAGGACCACAACGGGTTCTCTCACCAGGACCCCGGGTTCATCGACCTCGCCCTGAACAAGAGCCCCGACATCGTCCGCGTCTACCTGCCGTTCGACGCGAACACGCTGCTGTCCACCTACGACCACTGCCTGCGCTCGGCCGGGTACATCAACGTCGTCGTCGCCGGGAAGCAGCCCGCCCCGCAGTGGCTGACGATGGACGAGGCGATCGAGCACTGCACCCGCGGGCTCGGGATCCTGCCGTGGGCGGGCACCGAAACCGAAGGCACCGAGCCGGATGTGGTGCTCGCCGCCGCCGGCGACGTCCCCACCCTCGAGACCCTCGCCGCGGCGGCGCTGCTGCGCGAGCACATCCCCGACCTGAGAGTGCGGGTGGTGAACGTGGTCGACCTGACCCGGCTGCAATCCGAGGACCAGCACCCGCACGGTCTCCCGGACCGGGAGTTCGATGCGATCTTCACTCCCGACAAGCCGGTGATCTTCGCCTACCACGGCTACCCGTGGCTGATCCACCGACTCACCTACAAGCGCGCCGGGCACCAGAACCTGCACGTGCACGGCTTCCAGGAGCGCGGCACCACCACGACCCCGTTCGACATGGTCATGCTCAACGACCTCGACCGGTACCGGCTCGCGATCGACGTCCTCGACCACGTCCCGGGCCTCGCCGCCCGCCACGCCGGCCTGCGGCAGGAGCTGCAGGACGCCCGCCTGCACGCCCGCGCCCACACCCGCGAGCACGGCACCGACATCCCCGCCGTCGCCGACTGGCAATGGCCCCACCCCGACACCACCGACCCCACCCTCGGGAAGGAACCGAAATGAGCGACACCAGAACCGTGACCCTGCAGGTCAGCGGCATGATCCGCGCGACCTCCAAGAACGTCACCGAAGCCCACCTGAGCCGACAACCCGGAGTGATCGCCGTGGACGCGAACCCGGTCTCACAGACCGCGACCGTCACCTACGACCCCGAGACCACCTCGGTCGCCCACCTCCAGCAATGGGTCATCGACTGCGGGTATCACTGCGCCGGCCAGTCCGTCCCCGACCATATCTGCGACCCCGCGCACGACCCGCACGACGAGGGTGCGCACGACCACAGCGCCCACCACGGCCCCGCAGCTGAGGGCGCACAAGAACCGCACGCGAGTCACGACGCGCACGAGGGCCACACGGATGCCACGGGTCACGCCAGCCACGCGGGCCATAAGGGTCCTGCGGGCTATCACGACGACCCCGTCCACGACCACGCCGCTGGCCACGACCACACGCACGCCCCGTCGGCGACGGCGGATGACGGTGAGCATGCCGGTCACCACGTCGAGCACGCCGGTCACACCGCGGCCGCGGGTGGGCACGATCATGGTGCAGCGTCGGGTCACAGTGCGCAGGAGATGATGGGCCACGGTGGGCATCACGGCGGGATGTCGATGGACGCGATGATCCGCGACATGCGCAACCGGTTCCTGGTCGCGCTGATCCTGTCGATCCCGATCACCCTGTGGTCTCCGATCGGGCGGGAGGTGATCGGATTCGAGGTGCCGGCACCGTTCGGGCTGCGCGATGACGTGTTCATGCTGATCCTGTCGCTGCCGGTGATCTTCTACTCGGCGTGGATCTTCTTCGACGGCGCCTACCGGGCGCTGCGCGCGAAGACCCTCGACATGATGGTGCTCGTCGCAGTCGGTGTCGGCGCCGGCTGGCTGTACTCCCTCGCGGTCACCCTCACCGGCGGCGGTGAAGTGTTCTACGAAGCCGCCACGGTGCTTGCCACCTTCGTGCTGCTGGGGCATTGGGTGGAGATGCGCGCCCGCGGCGGCGCGAACGACGCCATCCGCACCCTCCTGGAGCTCGCACCCTCGCAGGCGGTCGTGATCCGTGACGGGCAGGAGGTCGAGATCCCCACCAGCGAGGTCGTCCCGGGGGATCTGATGCTGGTGCGGCCGGGGGCCAAGATCCCCACCGACGGTGTCGTGGAATCCGGAGAGTCCGAGGTGGACGAGTCGATGGTCACCGGCGAGTCCATGCCGGTGGACAAAGCGCCCGGGTCGGAGGTGATCGGAGCGACCGTGAACACCGTCGGCACCCTCCGCGTCACAGCCACCAAAGTCGGCTCGGACACGGCGTTGGCGCAGATCGTGAAGCTCGTGCAGGAGGCGCAGAACTCCAAAGCCCCCGGGCAGCGCCTCGCCGACCGGGCAGCGTTCTGGCTCGTCCTGGTCGCCCTGATCGGCGGCACCCTCACCTTCCTGGTGTGGCTGCTCGCCGGCGCTGCAATCCCGATGGCGATCCTGTTCGCTATCACCGTCGTCGTCATCACCTGCCCCGACGCGCTCGGCCTCGCCACCCCGACGGCGATCATGGTCGGCACCGGGCTCGGCGCGAAACGGGGCGTGTTGTTCAAGAACGCCTCCGGGATCGAAACCGCCGCCCACATCGACACGGTCGTGTTCGACAAGACCGGCACCCTCACCAAGGGGGAGCCGGAGGTCACCGACTACATCCCCGTCGGCGGCGACGAGCTCGAGACTCTCTCCCTCGCGGTCGCGTTGGAGCGGGAATCCGAGCATCCTCTGGCGAAAGCGATCGTGAATTACGCCGACGCCCGCGACATCCCCCGTCGCACCGCGACCGCGTTCCGAAACGTCACCGGGCAGGGCGCGATCGCCACCGTCGACGGTCGACAGGTCGTCCTCGGCAACCCGCGCCTTCTCACCGGGGAGGGGATCGACATCAGCGGGGTGCAGGCCGCTCAGCAGGACCTGGCTGGGTCCGGCCGCACCGCGATCCTGTTCGCCGTGGACGGGCAAGTCGCCGGGATCATCGGTCTCGCCGACGCACCCCGGGACACCGCAAAGACCGCGATCGACGCTCTCCACGAGCAGGGCGTCGAGGTCGCAATGCTCACCGGGGACAACAAGCCCACCGCCGACCGGATCGCCGCTCTCCTCGGCATCGACACCGTGATCGCGGATGTGCTCCCCGAGGACAAGTCCGCGAAGGTCGCCGAGCTGCAGAAGACGGGCAAGAAGGTCGCGATGGTCGGCGACGGCGTCAACGACGCCCCCGCCCTCGCCCAGGCCGACCTCGGCATCGCGATCGGCGCCGGCACCGACGTCGCCATCGAGACCGCCGACGTGGTCCTGATGCGCTCGGACCCGCTCGATGTTGCGATCGCACTCAAGATCGGCAAGGGCACACTGCGAAAGATGCGGCAGAACCTGGGCTGGGCCATCGGATACAACGCCGCCGCCCTCCCCATCGCCGCTGGCGTGTTCTATCCGGCGTTCGGGATCATGCTGTCCCCGGAGATCGCCGCCCTGTCGATGTCCGGTTCCTCCGTGATCGTCGCCGTCAACGCCCTCCTCCTCAAGCGGCTCCGCCTGCCCGCCCAGGCGCCCGCTGCGACGACCATGCAGAAGGAGCCCGAACATGCCTGACCGTCCGCTCTCTCCCACACCGTCCTCCCCGATGCTGCTGACCCGACGAGGTGTGCTCGGACTCGGACTGGGCGCCGTCGCGGCAGCCGTGCTCGCCTCCTGCACCCCCGCGCCGCAATGGGTGACACCCACCGGCGCAGCGGTGTCCGGCACGGAGAAGAACCGCGGCGGCACCGGCCGAGTCACCACCGTCGACCTCACCGCCGCCCCCACCACGCTCGACCTGGCCGGTACCGCCGCCGCCACCTGGGCGTTCGGAGGTATCCCCGCCCCGGTAATCCGGCTCACCGCAGGCGACACGCTGAAAGCGACCGTCCGCAACCAGCTCGACGCGGACACCTCCGTGCACTGGCACGGACTCGCCCTCCGCAACGACATGGATGGGGTCCCTCCGGTAACCCAAGCCCCCATCGCCCCGGGCGGACAGTTCGCATACGAGTTCGTCACCCCGCATCCGGGCACCTACTGGTTCCACCCCCACGTCGGCCCGCAACTGGACCACGGCCTCTACGGTGCGCTCATCATCGACGACCCGGACGAGAAGGTGACGTGGGACGACGAATGGGTGCTGATCCTCGACGACTGGCTCGACGGCGTCACCGCCACCCCGGACCAGGTCCTCACCGACCTCTCGAAGGGCATGGGAGACATGGGCGGGATGGGCGACATGTTCATGCGGATGGGGAACCTGCTGATGGGCGCCACCTCCGAGCTGCTCGGCGGCGACGCCGGCGACGTCTACTACCCGCAGTACCTTATCAACGGCAAACCCAAAGCCGACCCCGCCCAATTCACCGGCACTCCTGGTGCCCGGGTGCGGATCCGTGTCATCAACGCCGGCAGCGACACCGCGTTCCGGTTCGCGATCGGCGGCCACACCCTGACGATCACCCACACCGACGGGTTCCCGGTGGATCCTGTCGAGGTCGACAGTGTCCTGATCGGGATGGGCGAACGCTACGACCTGCAGGTCACCCTGGACGATGGGGTGTTCCCTGTCGTCGCCGACGCGGAAGGCAAGCAGGATCGCGCGTTCGCGCTCGTTCGCACCGCCGCTGGCACGGCTCCGGCCAGCGACGTCCCCGTCGCCGAGCTCGGCACCGGCAGGGTCGGCACCGCTGCCGGACTGAGCGCGACCGCCTCCGTCACCCTGCACCAGGCATCCCCCGACCGGGTCGTGCACCTCGCGCTGACCGGGGGGATGGAGGCGTACGACTGGGGGATCAATGGGCGCCGGTTCGACATGAACGACCCGTTGCGGGACGCGCACGCGGTCAGTATGGGGGAGCGGGTGCAGTTGCGGATCCGCAATGACACCGAGATGTGGCATCCGTTCCACCTGCACGGCCACACCTACCAGCACGCGAACGGCGGCCCCCGGAAGGACACCTCCATCATCCTCCCGGGCCAGACCCTGACAGTCGACTTCGACGCCGACAACCCCGGCCAGTGGGTCGCGCACTGCCACAACATCTACCACGCCGAGACCGGCATGACCACGGTGCTCGGATACCAGTCATGAACCGCGCGTTCATCCCCAGCACGGGAGGATGATCGCGCGGGCGATCGGACGGCGGCGGCGGACGTCAAGTCTAAGTGGACTTCCTACTCTTATGTAGGGATCTGCCATTTCGCGCGGAATCCTGCTGACGAAACTGCTGCCAATTAGCGTGGAATCCCCGAGTTCTCCGCCACCTTGACCGGGAACCTACATCATAGATGACGGATACGGGTCTGTCGAGAACGGCGAGCAGTGGGGTGAGGAAGACGGCCGAGAGATCATCTTCGAGACGCCAGCGTAAGCAGCAACCTTCGTCCCTACGCTTGTCCGATAGACGATCCGCTTGCAGGCGTCTATGTGCTGTGGTCGGAGGGGCCGGCAGCCGCGCGGTATCCACATCGGCTGGTTGCGAGACCTCAAGGCGGTGTGCGCGTCGAGCGCTACCCAGGTCGACGCGGCTCGGAGGCACGGAGCATCGATCGAGTTGCGAATGGGCCGGCTGCGACGGGGGTACCAGCGCAGAATCCCCCTAGGGTGGTCAAATGTCGACGACCTCCGCACGCCGCCGCGCGATCGGGGCGTCCGCGACCCTCTTGAGTGGCCCCGTCGATCTGCTCGACTTCCTTATTCCGCTCTGGGGGGGCGCGGTGCTCGGGCTCAGTACGTCTGTGGTCGGATGGCTGGTGGCCGCGGAGCTGGTGGTATCGGTGCTCATGCGACCGGTTGCCGGGTATCTCGCCGATTCGCGACCGCGCACCCGAGTCGCAGCGGTCGGAGCGTTCCTCTACAGCGCCAGCTGCGTGCTCTACGCGTTCGCGGATACGCCCGGGATGGCGTTCGTCGCGGCTGCCGTCGGCGGCGTCGCCGGCCCCCTGTTCTGGATCTCGCTGCGCGCCATCGCCGCCGAATACCTGTCGGACGACTCGGGGACGTTTGCAGGGCTGATGTCCTCCGAGGCCCTCGGATCCTGGATCTTCTGGGCGCCCGCGATGTTTCTCCTTGCATCCTACGGATACTCGGCCGTCTTCATCGGACTCGCCGCCGCGGCGATCGCCGCCGCGGTGCGCCTTCTGTTCGTGCCGAAGGAACCGCTCGTCGTGAGGGAAGAGTTCGCGGGCGGAACACGCGGACATGTCCGTCGACTCGCACCGCTCTTGGCGCTCGGTGTCTTCGTCACCGCCGCCGAGGCGGGCGTGGGTCTGGCGCTGCTCCTGCAGCTGCAAGCCCTGAACCTTCAGGTCTGGCAGATCGCGCTCGTTTACCTGCCGGGCGGTATCGCGCTCACGATTCTCCCGCGCCTCCTGCACGGTCTCGTCGAGCGATGGGGTCGCAAACCCGGCTACGCCGCCGCGTCCATCGCGTCTGCGGGGAGCGCAGCTGCGCTGGCGGTCTCCCCTCCAGTGATCGTCATAGCCGCGCTGTGGGTCTTCGTGTGTGCCGCGTTGGGCCTCCTCTACCCTCTGCAGAAGACCCTCGTCTCGGAGGCGAGCGGCGACCGCGTCGCCCGCGGGATGAGTCTGCAGGCGAACGCCGACACGATCGGCGCCGCGATCGGGGTGGTCGCTGCAGGCGCGTTGATCGCCGGTGGCTGGTGGGCTCCGGCGTACCTCGTGTTCTCCGCTGTCATCGCGAGCGGTACGGTCCTCGGCCCCTGGGCCATCGATCGCATAGGTCGGGATCGCCCACTGGCCGAGACTGCGGAGCAGTGACATGGCGAGCATCTGAGCGATCGCGTCGGCGACACATTTATTTCGATGGTGTCGCGGATGCTGGTAGCTTTCAGGGGTCCGTGCAGGAGTTTCGAGGAGGTGGTACCCGTGAACGAATCGACGTGGGTGCTCCCCACGGGAGTCACGGTCGGGCGATAGGTCGCCCGGGAGCGCCGCATCCTTGCAGCACTCCCGGAAGGCACGACCATGCACTTCACCTCCGAAACCCGCCTTGACCAGGGACCCATCGAACGCGAGTTCACCCTCGGCGACATTCCCGGCATCCTCTGGACACCACCCACCGCGTCGACGGCCGGCCCCGTTCCGCTCATCCTGTTGGGTCAGCCCGGCGGGCTCGGGCTACGGCGCATGCACCCCCGTCTGGAGGTCCGAGCACGCAGCGCCGCCGCACAGGGTTTCGCCTCGGTTGCTCTCGAACTGCCAGGTGCCGGAGACCGGCACCTGCTGCCGGGCGCGGAACAAGCCCGTGCCGACCTCGTGCGCGCGATCTCGGTGGGCGAGCGTCCCGATGACGACATCATCGACCGGCTCATCCTTCCCATCGTGGAGCGGGCAGTGCCGGAGTGGCAGGCCGCACTCGACGCAGTGCTTGGGCTTCCGGAGATCGGGGATCGGGTCGCCATCTCCGGCGGGGTCATCGCGGTCGCCGTGCGCCTGGCCGCGACCGATCGGCGCATTGCGGCCGCGGGCCTGTTCGCCGGAAGCTACGTGCCGCGATCGACCATGGACGAAGCGCGACGGATCACGATCCCCCTCCATGTGCTGCTGCAATGGGATGACGAGGGCAACGATCGACAGATGGCGCTCGATCTCTTCGATGCCTTCGCATCGACCGAGAAGACCCTCTACGCCAACATGGGCGGACACACCGGCGTCCCCTCATTCGCCAGCGAAGATGCCGCGCGCTTCTTCGCCCGCCATCTCGACTCGACAGGTGATTGATGTCCACCACGGATCGAGGACTGTAGGAATCTGCCGTTTCGCGTGGAACCTCGAACTCGAGATCACTGCCATTTGCCGTGGAATCCCGGCATCCTCCGCCATCTCGAGCGGGAACCTACACAACTGAGTGTAGGTTCCGCGGGGACTTAGCAAGATCCGCCGTAAGTTGGCGGTTGACTGGCATTGTTGCCACGTGTGTTGGATGACGTAGCGGTACTGGCGCCAAAGGGGGCGATGATGGGAGCTTCGCGGTATCTGTTCGATGACAATCCGGCGACGCAGGATCTCACCGGGCTGCGGGCGGTCGCGGTGGCGATCTCGAACGTTGTGGTCGATCGGCGGTTCGATACCGTCACGGTCGGGCTCAACTCGCCGTGGGGCGGAGGGAAGAGCACGGCGCTCAACCTGATCGAGACCGAGCTTCGGCGGCGCGATGACGTGATCGTGGTCGTAATCGATCCGTGGGAGTTTGTGGATTCGGGCGACCCGCGAGGCACCTTGATCAGTCGGGTGCTGGAGGGAATCTCGATCGAACTGAGTCGTCGCCGCGAGGAGGAGGCGCCCGGGGAGACCACGAAAGCGAAACTGGCGAGTGCCGCGGTGGATCTCATCTCCACGCTGGACGCTCTGCGTAGGCGGGTTTCGTGGAGCAAGGTGGCGCAGGTTGCGATCAAGTCGGCGGTGACTCTTACCCCCGATGTTGGAGGGCTCGTTGATGCGCTCATGCCCGAACCGGCAAAGGAACCTGCCGCGAAGGGGATGCGTGGGTTTCGGGAAGATTTTGGTGAGCTTCTGACACGGATGAGCGATTGCCGGGTGGTGGTGCTGATAGACGACCTGGACCGATCGCTCCCGGACGATGTGCTCGGGGCTCTGGAGGCCATCAAGCTTTTCCTTAGCGTGAAGGGCATGGCTTTCGTCATCGCGGCGGACGATGACTTCATCCGGGAGAGTCTTCGCGGGGCGCTGGACCGTCACGGAGGCGGTCGGGGGCGTTTCGCTGATCGGTACACCGAGAAGATCGTGCAGCTCCCGTTCACTCTGCCTCGCTTGTCGTCGGCGGACGCGGTCGCGTATCTCGCTGCGCTCTTCGTTCAGGCGGAGGCGGGGCGCGAGCATGCGGTCGCGGTCGCTGAGCGCGCATCAGCGCGGCGGGTCAAGGGTGAGGTTCCGTACGTGGCCGCGAACATGCATGAGACCATGCCG
Source organism: Microbacterium sp. JAI119 (assembly GCF_013410135.1). NCBI lineage: Bacteria > Bacillati > Actinomycetota > Actinomycetes > Micrococcales > Microbacteriaceae > Microbacterium > Microbacterium sp. JAI119. The sequence goes on along the minus strand of NZ_JACCCK010000004.1, from coordinate 3,765 downwards.
ACGGATGAACACATCAGGCTCGCGAATCAGATCGTGCGCGGTATGAGTAGTTCGCGGCGTGAGACTCCCCGACAGTTGAAACGCTTCCTGAATAGCTTCGCCGTCCGCGCGGAGATGCTGGGGGCGCAGTTCGAGGGTTTCCCCGTCGATATCCTCATGAAGCTGTGGTTGCTCGAGCAGAATTATCCGCACCATTTCCGTGATCTTGTCGGGGTGAGCGAAGAGCAGCGCGGTCAGCTTCTGTCTGAATGGGAGGCCGGGGCGGGGGCGGTGCCTGCGGAGATCGCCGCGTGGGCGAGCGAACCACCCCGGGCCTCCGACGTCGTGGTGTGGGTCGACCGGTATGTGTCATTTGCGACGGCAACGGTGGCGACGCTCCAGTCGGCGGCGGTGCTGGACGACGGGCAGAGTCTGCATCTCGCGCAACTCACTGACACGAGCAGCCTGGTTCGCGCAGAGGCTATCGAGCGCATGGTGAGCATGCCGTCGACGGGCGACGAAGATGTCGCCCGTCACCTTGCGACGGCGATCGTGGGGGATCGGTCGGAGGCGGCGTTGGAGAGTCTGCAATCGCTCGCGCTGAAGCGCCCCGACCTGAAGCCCGCGATGAGCGAGGCGCTCCTCGATAACTTCGTCCTCCACGCACTCTCGGCCCAACACATCCCATGGCTCGCGGGGTCGTTCCCGGAAGTGCTGACCACCGTTCGGGGCCGGCAAGGGATCAGTAGCGAGCTCCTGGCCGCCATCGACGAGGAATCCTTGGGGGTGATTCTCTGATGGGCACCTCAAGCGCCTTCGGAGGCTCGGGAGCCTGGTCGGACACGGTCGACTCGCTCTACGACGCAGCGGACGGTATCAACAGCGGCGGGACTGAGCTGCCGGCCGCGGTCATGTCGGCCCTGGGGAAAGCCTTGGGGCGGGGAGACAGGCGAGGAAAGTCCTACAACGTTCGAGACCTGCTCCCGTCGCGCAGCGGCTCGGGGTCATCCGCATCGGGTGATGGACGCGATTCGGGCGGTGCGCCCTTCAGCCGTCAGGCGGCACGGGGTTCGCTGGTCCTGGAAGCGCTCGCTTCCATCGAAGTCGGCGAAGTTCCTCATCTCGTCGAGTACGGACTGGACTTCTCTTCGTTGGAGGGCCTCAGCGGCATCCGACTCTTCACCGAGCTAATCGGACTGATCCTCGGACCCGCCGCGCACCCGGACGATGCCGCATTGCGCCAGGCGCTACTGGCCACCATGCGCTCAGACGCGCAGGGCGCGGGCGGCCCACTCGCGGACACCATTGGCCGATTTGTCACAGAACTGGCGTGGAGGACCACCGTCGTCCAGCTGACAACGAGCGAACGTCGAGCATCGGTCGCAGGCAACGCGCTCGTTCAGCTGGAGCAGCGGGTAAAGACATACATCGGCGGCAAAGTCCGCCAGATCGCTGGCCAGCTGATGGCCGCCACGCCGCAGGCGGTCGCTGACTTCGCGTCGAATCTGGCAGCGAAAGCATGCCGCGTGTTCGGGAAAGGTGACCCGCAATGACCGTGCATCAGATCGAGGTTCTTCCGGCGGGAGGGCGATCGAGTCGTGTCGGTGTGCAGATGGAGTGGCCGCGCACCGGTTCACCCGCGACGACGATCGCCTCGACACTCATGTGGGATCTCGAAGAGTTCGCAGCAGCACCGCCGGCTGCACGGGACCTGTTCCGTATCACGGCCGCCGCGTATCTGGCAGACACCGCGACGCCGAAACCCGCCGTCTCTCTGCACCGCAACCTCGACTTGGTCGTCCACGTCGAGGACCCGGAGCCGTGGACGCACGGCGGTCTCACCGCCGTTGCCGACATCCTTCACTGGCTGACGGGGGATTCCTGGGCCCTCGGCCTGAAAGCCGCTCACGCAACACTGCCTCTTGCCATCGCTGAGCCCGCTGCACGCATCCAGCTTCTCTCGGGAGGTTTGGATTCTCTGTGCGGCGCCGTGATCGGTCTGCGTGACACGGGCGTCGATGTCCGGTTCGTGGGCCACCGGGATGCGTCCCGAGCCGTCCGGCACGCGCAGAACACGATTGCTGAAGCGATCGGGGATTCCCCGTACGACAGGCACGAGCTGTTCCTCCGAGACGCGGGGCAGCGAAAGAATCACGGCCCGCGCTCCCGCTCCCTGATGTTCATGACGCTCGGCGTAATGACCGCAGCCGCGCATTCTGCCGGTGAGATGTGGGTGCCGGAGAACGGGTTCACGAGCATCAATCCACCACTCGACCCCGGTCGCGGTGGCACCCTGACGACCCGGTCCACACACCCATACACATTCCACCTGGTGGGAGAGCTGCTGCGGTCGCTGGGCGTCGACGTGGTGATGCGCAACCCGTTCGAAGGCCTCACCAAGGGCGAACTCGTCGCGGCGGCGATCCCGGAGCTTCTGGATACCAGGTTCCTGCGCGCGACGGCGACATCGTTCTCCTGCGCAAAAGGAGGAACACAGTTCTACCACGGGGACTCCAATCACAACTGTGGGCTGTGTGTAGCCTGCGCGGTACGCCGCGGCGCCTTCCTCGGGGCAGGAGTCACCGATCCCACACCCTATGACTGTGAGGTGCTGAGCGGAGACGACCTGACCGCACTGGTGCATCATCGACGCCGCGATGTGATCACGCTGCGCGACGCCTCTGCTACCGGCATCTCAGATGACGCGATCCTGGGTTCGGCGATGTGGCCCCCGGGCACGAATTTTGACGAGGTGCTGAGTTTGGTCCAGCGCGGACTGGCAGAGTTGAGTCGTGTTCCCCTTCCCGCCCCTTGACTGTCACGCGCACATCGCTCCAGACGTGACGGCGGCCCAGGTCCGCACGCTCAACGGCGCACAAGTATTCGCCATGACTCGAACCCTGGGCGAGTTCGACGCTGCACGCACCAACCCTCAGACGGGCCTCCTCTGGGGCGTCGGAGTGCACCCCGGTGTTCCCCGAGCTCTCACGCAATGGTCAGAAAGGAGGTTCTCCGTGGCCGCGAAGGATGCCGTCCTGATCGGCGAGGTCGGACTCGATCGTCGAGGCGACAGCGCCACGCAGCAGACCATCTTCGAGACCATTCTCCGCACGGCACCGGCAACGTTGATCTCCGTGCACTCCACGGGAAAAGCGCGAAAGGTCGTGGAAGCGATGGAGAAGAACCCTCGCCCGGGCGTGATTCTGCACTGGTTCACGGGGACGCCCGAGGATGCCCAGCGGGCGGCGGCCGCCGGCTGCTATTTCTCCATCAACGCCGCGATGACTGATCAGCAGATGACGGCACTCCCGCTCGACCGAGTGCTCCCGGAGACAGATTTCCCCGCCTCACGGTCCCGCACCGGAGCTCGCGTACCTGGTGACATCGCCGCATTGGAGAAACGAGTGGCCACCCTCACCCACCAGTCTCTGGGCGAGGTGCGCCGGCGGTGGTACCGCAACCTTGCCACGCTGGCGGAGCGCGCGGACGTCCACCACCGATTGCCACCGGACCTTCAACACTTGATGTCGATCGCCCGCACCGACTGATCACCGCGGCGGGTCATCCATAACCCGACGCAACGATGGTCAGCGGGCGCGAATGTCGGGCGGGCTGTCCGGGATCAGCTCGTGCACGGAGACAGCGAGAACTTGCGCGATCGCGATCAGAGTGCGGAGCGTCGGATTCGCGGGTGACTCTGTCACTCTGATTTGGCCCAGGGATGTCGCTTTGGTCTGGCCCATGTTGCGACGCGCCGGGGTGTTCATGTCGGTTTGATTTGGCCCA
>NZ_JACCCK010000003.1:0-373146 GCF_013410135.1 Microbacterium sp. JAI119 | reverse complement strand
ATCAGAGAGTTAGCGCTTCTGATCCTCGGGGACCTCGACCCCTACCGCCGAATCACCGCCCGGCCACCCTCACCCCACCGGATGTCCGAAGAGCCCTCAATTGGCCCTCGCGCAGCTCAATTGGCGACGCCGAGGAGGCTCCGCGCCATGCGGGCCACGTGCGGTGGCGTGTGCGGCCCGAGCCAGACCGTCCACTGCGAAGGCGGCTCGCTGCAGGCCCATTCGACACACCAGGCATGCACCGCGTTCGCAAGCCTCTCTCCTCGCGTGTGGGCCCTGGTACCGTCTCCGCGAACCAGCCACCGCACCGAAACCCCGTCGGGGACGTCGATGTGTCGGAACTGGATACGCGCCGCCGCCTCGAGGATGACGACCCCCTGGGCGTCCCACGGCAGCCGCGCGGCGATGCGTGCGATGAACCCGGCATCGGCCGCATCGCCGGCGATGAGCACGGCGCCCTCGATGTCGTCCCAGTCGGGGTCTTCCAGGTGTTCGCATGCGCCCATGCCCCCAGTGTAAGTAAGGGCACCCTTACTTACAAGAGATGGATCCGATGCGGCGCTCCGTCTCGGCGCTAGCGCGCTCTCCCTCACCTCGTCAACCACCTGCGCCGTGACGCTCAGCGGGAGCATCCTGCTGGCGTGAACAGACCATCGTCACGCCGCGAACGCTTCCAGCCGCGGGCGGCCTCGATCCTCGGCGCCCTGCTCCTGGCGACCTCGCTCAGCGGCTGCGGCGTCACCGTGCCCGCCGACCCGGACGGAACGCTGAGCACCGTGTCGGGCGGCGAACTGCGCGTCGGAACCGCGCCGGACGGCGACCTCGTCCATGTCGACGGGGGTGTGCCGAGCGGGAGCATCGTCGACCTGGTGGATGAGTTCGCCTCGAGCATCGACGCAGAGACCGACTGGACGGTCGCCTCGGAGGAGACGCTGGTGTCGATGCTCGAGGACGGCGAGCTCGACCTCATCGCCGGAGGTATCACCTCAGACACCCCGTGGGTGGACAAGGCCGGCGTGAGCCGTGGATACACGCAGATCCAGGGGGCGAACGGTCGCGAGATCGTCATGCTCGTCCCGCTCGGCGAGAACGCGTTCCTGACGAAGCTCGAGACCTTCCTCGACGAGGAGGTCGGCGGATGACCGAGACCGGGCAGTTCGGGCGCACCACCCTGCCGCCGAAGCAGCAGCGCGCGATCCGCAGCGCGGTGAAGTGGGAGATCTTCACGATCGTCTACACGTCGATCACGATCGCCGTCATCGCTCTCGTGGTCGGGGAGTCGCAGGCGATGCGGACCGCGTGGATCGAGGACATGCTGTCGCTGATCCCGCAGATCGCGTTCCTCACGGCTCTGCTCCTCGTGCGGCGTCGACCGACAGGGAAACACCCGTACGGCCTGCATCGCGCCATGGGCGTCGGCCACCTCGTCGCGGGTGTCGCGCTCCTGGCCGTCGGTCTGAACCTCGCCGTCGAGGCCATCACCGGACTGGTCGCCGCCGAGCACCCGACGATCGGCACGGTGCAGTTGTTCGGGCAGACCGTCTGGCTGGGTTGGCTCATGGTCGCCGTGATGGTCGTCGTCATCATCGGCCCCGTGTTCATGTACGGCCCGGCCAAGTCGAAGCTCGCCCCCGTGCTGCACAACAAACTCCTCTTCGCCGACGCCGACATGGCGAAGGCCGACTGGCAGACCACGGTGGCATCGATCGTCGGGGTGCTCGGCGTGGGTGTCGGGCTCTGGTGGCTGGACGGCGTGGCGGCGCTCTTCATCTCGCTCGGGATCATCTGGGACGGCTTCCGCAACACGAGGACGGCCGTGGTCGATCTGATGGATCAGCGCGCGCGCACCTACGACAGCAAGCACCCGCATCCCCTCGCCGCCGACATCGTGTCGTATCTGCGCAGTCGCCCGTGGATCGCCGAGGCAGGGGTGCGCATGCGCGATCAGGGTCAGGTCTTCCACATCGAGGCCTTCGTCGTGCCGCACCGACGCAAGGTCGCGCTGCATGATCTGACCGCGGTCGCCGAGGGGATCACCGACATCGACTGGAAGATGCAGGACGTCGTGGTGGTGCCGGTGGAGAGACTGCCCGACGAAGCGGACACCGGTCGATGAACGCCCAGCCGCCACTCAGCGCCAGCCCCTCCGGGCGGCCGTAGGCTGGGTGCATGACTTCTCCTGCCTCCGACACCATCACGATGTTCGGCGCCGACTGGTGCCGCGACTGCATCCGCACCAAGAAGCAGCTCGACGCGCTCGGGGTGGAGTACACGTATGTCGACCTCGTCGCCGAGCCCGCGGCCGCAGACGTCGCGAAGGAGATCTCGGGCCGTACCAACATCCCCGTCGTCGTGTACCCCGATGCCTCGCACCACGTGGAGCCGTCGAACGCCGACGTCGAGTCGAAGCTGCGCGAGCTCTCGCTGATCTGATCCGGCCGCATCGCGCCGCTACACTGGCGCGATGAGCACCGAGGCTCGGCCCGAACGAGCATCAGTCCGCCTGTCTGCCCGCACGATCGTGCTGTACGCGATCGGCTCGCTCGGCACCGGCGGCTATGCCACGTTGCCCGGGCTGGTGCTGACCTACTTCCTCACGGACAACCTCGGCGTCGCCGCGCTCGCTGCGGGGATGATCGTGACGGCCGCGAAGATCTGGGATGTGCTGATCGATCCGCTGATCGGTGCCGCATCCGATCGTCAGCTCGCCCGCACCGGATCGCGTCGCGGTTTCATGGTCACCGGCGCGCTCGCACTCCCCGTCTTCTTCGCCCTCACGTTCGCCGTACCGCCGTCGTGGGGTCCGACCGCCGGAGCGATCAGCGTACTGCTGGCCTTCCTCGCGACCGCGACGGCCTTCAGCCTCTTCCAGGTGCCGTACGTCGCCCTCCCGGCTGAACTGACCGGGGGTTACGACGAGCGCACACGTCTGCTCGGGTGGCGCGTGGTCGTGCTCACGGCGGCCATCCTGCTGTTCGGCGCCGGCGGCCCGGCGTTGCGCAACGCCGGTGACGACCCCGTCATGGGCTACCTCCTGATGGGCATCGCCTCCGGGCTCGTGATCGGCATCGGGATGCTCATCGCCTCCCGCACAGCGGGCGTCGCCGCCGAACGCGGCGCGGTCACGCCCGGCGCGGTCGTCGCCGCATCCACGTGGCGTGATCAGTACATGTCGGGCTTCCGGGCACTCGGACGCAGCCAGCCCTTCCGCGCGCTGCTGGGCACCTTCGTCCTGCAGGCCCTCGCGACCGGGACGATGCTCGCCGGCGCGCAGTACGTCGCCACGTGGGTGCTGCGCTCGGAGGATGCGGTGACGTTCGTGTTCGTCGCGCTCGTGGGCCCGGCGCTGCTCGCGACCCCGGGGTGGACGGTCATCGCCCGACGCGTGGGCAAGGAGCGGGCCTTCGCGATGGCCAGCGCGCTGTTCACGGCTGCTGCCGCATCGCTCGTCGTGGCCGTGTGGTCGCCCGGCCTCTGGATCTACGCCTCGGTCGCCGTCGCCGGCATCGCGTACGCGGGGCTGCAGTCGCTGCCGATGGCGATGCTTCCCGATGTGATCTCGCACGACGAGCGTACGAGCGGGGCAGGGCAGGCCGGCACGTTCACCGGCATCTGGACCGCCGGGGAGACGGTGGGGTTCGCCCTGGGCGCGACGGCGGTGTCCCTGACCCTTGCAGCGACCGGCTACGTCTCGACCGTCGCCGGCACCACCGTCGAGCAACCGGCGGCCGCGGTGACGGGCATCGTCCTCAGCTTCAGCATCCTGCCCGCCGTGTTGATGGCCGGCAGCCTGGTGACGCTCCGCCGCTACCGACTGCGCCGCGCGGACATCGATGCCCTCGAGACCTCCGACGCCTAAGCTGGGATCCCGTCCGAAGGAGACGTCGATGACTTCTGCGAGCACAACCGCCACCTCCCCAGCGGCCGCCGCTGCCACGTCGAAGGGTGCGCCGAAGGGTGCGCCGAAGAACGAAGCGCCGGGGCTGGGCGAAGGCGAACGGGAGCGGCTCGACACCGCTGTCGACGCCCTCCAGGTCGGAGCGCGCACGTGGTCGGCGCTCACGGTCGCCCAGCGGGTGACGCTGCTGCGGGCGGTTCGGACGAGCGTGGCCTCGACGGCGGAGGACTGGGCGAACACGGCCGCGTCCTCGAAGGGCCTGGACGCGCGCCATCCCCTCCGCGGCGAGGAGTGGCTGAGCGGTCCCTACAGTGTGCTCGGCGCTCTCGACGCCTACATCGAGACGCTCTCCCGCCTCGCGAACGGCGCCAACCCCCTCGACGGGATCTCCATCGATCGCGCACCGGGCGGACGCACCCGCGTACACGCCTTCCCCCTCACCGGCATCGACAGGTTCCTACTGTCCGGATTCACGGGCGAGGTCTGGCTGGAACCGGGGATCACCCCGGGAGCGGCACGCGCATCAGCCGGCCTCGCGCAGCGCACGCCCACCGAGTCGGGCGGCGTCGGCCTCGTGCTCGGCGCGGGGAACGTGACCTCGATCCCGGTGCTCGATGTGCTCTACGAACTGCTCGCCCACAACCGCACGGCACTGCTCAAGGTGAACCCCACGCAGGACGCGCTGGTGCCCGTGTACAAGCGCGCGCTCGCGCCCCTCATCGAGCCCGGCTTCCTGCGCATCGTCCGCGGCGGGCCCGCCACCGGCTCGTATCTCACCGGTCATCCAGGCCTCGTGCACGTGCACATCACCGGCTCGGCGGCGACGTTCGACACCATCGTCTGGGGCCCGTCGAAGGGTGACGGCGCATCCGCGACGAAGCGACGTCGACGCGAGAACCGTCCACTGCTGAAGAAGCCGATCACGGCAGAGCTGGGCGGCGTCTCGCCGATCATCGTGGTGCCTGGCGCGTGGACCGACGCCGACCTCACCTACCAGGCCGAGCACATCGTGACGATGCGCCTGCAGAACTGCGGTCACAACTGCATCGCGGGCCAGGTCGTGATCATGTCGTCCGACTGGGACCGGGCCGACGCCTTCCGCGCAGCCCTGCGACGTGCGTATGCGAACGCCCCCGAGCGCCCGATCTGGTACCCGGGATCACCCTCGCGGATGGAGCTCGCGACCGACGCCTACCCCGATGCCCTCGTGCTCGGCGACAGACTGCTCGTCGAGATCGATGCCGACGACGATCCGACCGCCCTGGAGAACACCGAGTACTTCGCACCGGTGCTGGGCGTCGTCACCGTGCCCGGCACGGGCCAGGAGTTCCTCGACGCCGCTGTCGCCCACGCGAACGACAGACTGCAGGGGACCCTCGGCGCGAACCTGCTGATCGACCCCGCGACCGAGAAGTCGCTCGGCACCGGCTTCGAACGGGCCATCGCCGCGCTCCACTACGGCTCCATCGCGATCAACGGCTGGACCGCATTCGGGTTCATCACCCCTACCCTCACCTGGGGCGCGTTCCCCGGCGGCACGATCGACGACGTCGGGAGCGGCATCGGCGTCGTGCACAACGCCCTCTTGCTCGACGGGGTCGAGCGCTCCGTGCTGCGTGGCCCCTTCCGCCCGTTCCCGCGGTCGCTCCCGATCGCGAACGGGGGCGGACGCCTCACCATCCTGCCGAAGCCGCCGTGGTTCGTCTCCTCGCGGACCGGCGCCGCAGTGAGCGAAGGGCTGACCCGCTATCGGGTGGACGGCCGCATCAGCGGACTCGTGAAGACCCTGACGAAGGCGCTGCGGGCCTGACGGTCAGCGCTCCGCGCGGGCGAATCGGTCCGTCGCCGCCCGGAGCGCCTTCTGCGTGCCGGGTTCCGTGGCCGCGTGGCCGGCGTCGTCGACCACGCGGAACTCCGCCTCCGGCCAGGCACGGTGCAGATCCCACGCGGTCATCATCGGCGTCGCGACATCGTGGCGCCCCTGCACGATCACCGTCGGGATGTGCCGGATGGCGTCGACTCCGGCGATCAACTGGCCCTCTTCCCACCAGCCCCGGTGGACGAAGAAGTGGTTCTCGATGCGGGCGAATGCCGTGGCCTTGTCGGGATCGGCCATCGCCTCGATCTGCGCCTCGTTCGGCGTCAGGGTGACGGTCGCCGCTTCCCAGGTGGACCAGGCGATCGCCGCCGGGACGTGCACAGCGGGGTCGGGATCGAACAGTCGGCGGTGGTAGGCCTCGATCATGTGCGAGCGCTCCAGCACCGGGATGGGCTCGATGAACTGCTCCCAGAGATCGGGGAAGAGCGCCGCTGCTCCGCCCTCGTAGAACCACTCGAGCTCGACGCGACGCAGCGTGAAGATGCCCCGGAGCACCAGCTCGGTCACGGCTTCGGGGTGCGCCTGCGCGTAGGCGAGGGCCAGCGCACTTCCCCACGATCCTCCGAACACCTGCCACCTCTCGATGCCGAGGTTCTTACGCAGCAGCTCGATGTCGGCGATCAGGTGGGCCGTCGTGATGTAGCGGAGGTCGGCGTCGGGAGCACTCGCATGCGGGGTGCTGCGTCCGCAGCCGCGCTGGTCGAACAGCACGATCCGGTAGCGCTTCGGGTCGAAGAACCGCCGCTGCCAGGGGGACGTCCCGCTGCCGGGGCCGCCGTGGAGGAAGACCACGGGCCTGCCGTCAGGATTGCCGCTGACCTCCCAGTAGACGCGGTGGCCGTCGCCGACGAGCAGCTCCCCGGTCTCGTACGGCTCTATCGGTGGATACAGTGCATCCGTCTTCTTCATCATCGGTCCCCCGGCCGGTCGTGCTGACTACATCGTCAACGGTAGCGGACGTTCTCGCACCTGTCCGGTATCACGGATCCAGCTGATCGGCGGGCAGGGTCAGCACCTGCGCGCACACACCCAGACCGTTCTGGTAGCCCTCGGCGAACCATCGCTTCCTCTGTTCGCTGGAGCCGTGCGTCCAAGTCTCCGGATTCGAGAAGCCGGACTGCTCCTGGATGTGGTCGTCGCCCACGGCCTCTGCCGCGTTCAGCGCGTCCTCGATCTGCTGCTCCGTCGGCTTCTCCAGGTACGGATTGCCTTCGGCGTCCTCCTGCTCCGTCATCCGCCCGAGCCAGCCGCCGGCGTAGCAGTCGGCCTGCAGCTCGATGCGCACTCCGTTGCTACCGGGGCCCGTTCCGTTGTTCGGGTAACGGTCCATATCGCCTGTGATGTTCTGGATGTGGTGCCCCCACTCGTGGCCCACGATGTAGAGCTGGGCGAGATCACCGGCCGAAGCTCCGAACTGCTGCTGCATGAGCTGGAAGAACGTGGGGTCGACGTACACCTTCTCCTCCGGCGGGCAGTAGAACGGCCCGACGGCGTTGGAGGCGGTGCCGCACTGCGTCGAGGTCGCCCCGTCGACGACGATCATCTCCGGCGCGCGGTAGCCCTCGACATTGTCGCTCCAGAAGGCATCGAGGGCGACCTGCGCACCCGCCATGCGGCAGTCGACGTTCGCGTTGGCATCGGCCCCCGTGTCGCAGTTCTCGATGGCCGATCCGCCGGCCGGCTCGGTGCCTCCGCTCGGAGCGCCGCCGCCGACCAACCCGCTGAGGTCGATGCCGAGCAGAGGACCGGCGATGAGCGCGATGAGCGCGAGCACTCCCACGCCGGAACCGCCGGCGATGGCCGCTGTGCGGCCGCGTCGACGCGTGGTGTTGCCCGAGATGTCGGCATCGGGATTGAAGGTCATGCGTCGAGATTACTCCGAGCAGAAGCATGTCGAACGGACGTAGGCTCGGGGCATGACGACCACGATCACCATCACCGGCGCGGGCGGACAGATCGGCTACGCACTCCTCTTCCGCATCGCGGCCGGAGACCTGCTCGGGCCGGACGAGAAGGTGCGGCTGCGACTGCTGGAGATCCCGCAGGGACTCGGTGCGGCGGAGGGCGCAGCACTGGAGTTGCAGGACGGTGCGTTCGGGTTGCTCGAACACGTCGAGGTGACGGATGACGCGGCGGTGGGCTTCGATGGCGCCGACCTCGCGCTGCTCGTCGGCGCACGTCCGCGCGGGCCCGGCATGGAGCGCGCCGATCTGCTCGCCGCCAATGGCGGCATCTTCGGCCCCCAGGGTGCAGCCATCGCCGCGAACGCGGCCTCCGGTGTCCGGGTCACGGTCGTCGGCAACCCCGCCAACACCAACGCCCTGATCGCCGCAGCCTCCGCCGACGGCGTGCCCGCCGAGCGGTTCACGGCTCTGACGCGCCTCGACGAGAACCGCGCGCGGGCCCAGCTCGCGCTGACCCTCGGCGTGCCGGTGCACACGGTTCGGCGGGTTCCCATCTGGGGCAACCACTCGGCGACGCAGTTCCCCGACATCTCGCATGCGACGGTCGGTGGCCGCCCCGTGCTCGAGCCGCTCGAGCAGATCGTGGGCGACGTGACCACCTGGCTCGACGAGACGTTCATCCCTCGCGTCGCCAAGCGTGGAGCCGAGATCATTCAGGTGCGGGGATCCTCGTCCGTGGCGTCTGCTGCGAGCGCGACGATCGACCACGTGCGCGACTGGGTACACGGCACCGACGACTGGACCTCGGCCGGCGTCGTCTCCCACGGTGAGTACGGGGTTCCCGAAGGCCTGATCTCGTCGTTCCCGGTGCGTTCGGTCGACGGCGAGTGGCAGATCGTCGAAGGGCTGGAACCGACGGACTGGGCACGTACCAGGATCGATGCCTCCGTCGCGGAGCTGGTCGAGGAGCGTGAGGCCGTTCAGGCGCTCGGCCTCTTGTGAATCCGGTCACCGCGACGCACGACGACAGGGCAGAATGGATGCCGGAGGTGCGCGATGAGCGAGACGATTGATCCCACGAAGACCACGGCATCGGTCGATGCGGCTCTCACGAGCCCCCTGCATCTGCCGCATGATGCCGCAGCGTGCCCGAAGTGCTTCACCGAGCTGCAGCAGAACCGCAACTTCTGGACGGCACGGCCAGACGGCTCACGGCTGGTAGGCCTCGTCGTGTCGCGAGAGGGCATGCCGTCGGTCGTCGAGCAGCGCGATGACCTCACCCGCTTCGGCGTGCCGATCGAGGGTTTCCGCCACCCGGCACCCGACATCCTGGAGAGCTGGAACGACCGCCTCGCCCGCCTCATCTCGACGCTGCGCACGGGCGACGTCGTCGTGGTCGTGAACATCAAGGCGCTCGGCCTCGACGCCGACGAGGGCGCACGCACCGTCGCCGAGCTGCGCAAGCACGGCATCATCGTCAAAGTGCTGAACCACGACGCCCGGCACCTGGCCGACGCGGCCGCCGCCCACTGACGGGCGACGATTCCTACGGCGTGGGCTTGGGCGTCGGGCCGAAGGCCGGCTCGCCGGGTGTCACACCGAAGAACAGCGGATCGCTCGGCGACTCCTCGCGCGGCAGGTACCCCTCGGAAAGGTTCGCATCACCGAAGAGCAGGTCCCCGAGCTCGTAACGGTCGCCGGGCCAGCACTTGGTCGTCGCCGTCACGAGCACGTTGCCGTTCGTGATGAACGTCACCGTCAACAACGAGAAGTCACCCTGCTCGCGCACGATCACATCACTCGACTGAGTCTCGCCCGACCCCAGATCCATGCCGTCGAGCTCGTAGCCCGCATCCGTGAGGTACTTCTGCACAGCGACGGATCGCTCGGCATGCTGCTCCGGGTCCACCTCCGTCGATCGGGCGAGAGAGAACTTGTAAGAACCGTCCGGGCATCCCGCCCCCGAAGGCTCCATGCCGAATGAGCCCCCTGGAGCCTCCCACGGGCCGTCGAAGATCAGCGCCTGGACGCCGTTCGTGACCTCCCGATAGTCGAGGTAGTGCTGCTTCGCCTGGGCGACGAGCTCGTCGCCGGTCGGGGTCGCCATGCCGTCTCCTTCATTCGTGCACCCGGTGAGGGCGAGCGCGAGCACCGCCACCGCCGCGGTGATCCGCCAGCGCTTCCCCATCCGCCCGCCCCTTGCTGCCGTTGCCACCACGGCTCAGTTCCACGCCTGGCCGTTAGCCACGATGTAGGCAATGTTACGGAAGGATTCCGAATCGCGAGCGAGGTACCCGTTGTCTTCTTCCCACCAGCCCCAGATACTGTTGCCGCCGTCGTGCGCCGCGTGGCCCGGGGTTCCGAGGCCGTCCTCGGTGCCGCCGCCCACTTTCGGCACGGTGCCGCCGTCGCTTTCGAAGCTGATCGCTCCCGGCAGCTCTTCGGGGTTGGTGCCGTGTCCGAAGGAGCTGTGCTCACCGTAGCGGGCGACCAGATCGCCGGGAGCCCGCGACGCGTAGATCTGCGTGCCGGAATAGTCCATCGGATCATCTCCGGTCCACGTCTGGTGGTAGCCGTCCGGCACTCCCGCCGAGCCGACCGCGATCAGATTGTCGACACCGAGGTTGTCTGGGGATCCACCAACCGCCAGGAAAGCGGTCGTGCTGCCGTACGAGTGCCCGATGACGGAGGTGGTGACGCTCGACGACACCTCGTTGTCGAGCCCTCGCAGCGTGGTGCTCAGAGTCGCGGCCCCCTCTGTGGCGCTGCCCATCGTGTGCTCGGTGAGAAGGTTGGGCGAGTCGTATCCGTACCAGGCGATCGTCGCCGACCTGGTCCCGTCGTTGTACCCGTCGGCGAAGAAGTTCAGGTCGCGTGCGCTCTGCCCCCATGCCTCGAGGTCTCCGAGGCCCGAGAACATCCCGCCGACGAGCACGTTCACGTTGGTGACACCTTTGAGCGGGTCGACGGGGTTCCCGTTCTCATCCTGAATGGTCACGCCGTACATGACGGCAGCGGTGGCTTGCGGCTGCTCGAACGGGTTGAACATCAGCAGCTGCCCCTGGAACCGGTTGATCTCGATACCGAGGTCCTTGAACTGCGTGTCCAACGGCTCGCCGTAGGGTCCGGCGTCGATCACTCGTTCATACGCCGCCCTGTTGGCGAGCATGCGATCGAGGTAGGGCACGCCTTCGAGGTTTCCGATGAAGCCCGGATACGTGAGACGGAGCGCGTCGCGCTGTGCATCGGTGAGACCGTCCCAGATCTCCGTGACCTCGGCAGGGGTGTCGGCGTTCGCCAGCGCGTCGATCGCCGAGAGGGTCGAGTCGCTGAGGGTCGAGCCATCCGAACGGACGAGTCCGGCGATCGCTGCACCATACGCCTCGTCCCAGAGCGCGTATGCGGCTTCCCAGCTCTCCCAGAGGCCTTCGAGGGCGCTACGGGTCGTGGCGAGCGAGCTCTGCGCGTCGGTGACGTCCTGTTCCGCGGTCGAGCGCGTGCTGGCGTCGTCGTCGGGGGTGCACATCTGCTGCTGGGACTGTGCGCTCTCGAGATCGGCGACCGCCGCCGCGTGCGCCGCATGCGCGGTCTCGATGTCGTCGATCAGATCGTTCGCGGTTCTGGCGTGCGTCGCGACAGCCTCACCGTAGGCCCGCACGACGTCGGCGATGCGGCCGAGTGAGGCGATGGTGGGGTTCATCCGATTGGCGAGCAGCCCCGATTCACGCTGCACCAGAGTGATGCTCTGACCTCGCCCCTCGAGGCCGCCGTCGATGTTGCGCAGCACGATCTGCGCGTTCCCTCCGGCGTCCGTGAGCTTTCCGAGGTCGGCATGGATCCCTTCGAGCTGCCCGCTGTCATACTCGATCTCCTCGAGCGTCCACCCGCGGTTAGGAGAGGTCAGCGACATAGTCGGCATCCCATCCGCTGCCCAGCGAGACGTCGAGCTCTTCGAACGACTCGTTGATGCTCGTCAGCCGATCGGTGACGCCGATCCCCGCGAGATGCTGCGCCCGCGCCTCGAGCATCGCCTGCCCCAGCGCGTTCTCGAGCATGACCCGCAGGCCTGTGCGCCCCGCGGGATTGCCGACGCCCGTGTCGCGCGCGGCGATGTCATTGGCGTACATGACGTAGTCACCGATCGAGAAGCTGATCTGCAGGACGGCGCCTTCGAGTGCGCGCTTGTCGATCTCGACGTCTGACATGGCTTCCCCCCGGTTCCGCCGCGATCCACCATAGCCGGACGCTCGCCCTGCGCCGATGGGGAGAACTGCCCATCGGCCCGTGATCTCCGGACCACAAGGCGCGAAGAAGGGGCCGACGGCGAACCGTCGACCCCTTCCCGAAAGCGCGTGTCAGCTGCCGGCGAGCTGCTGATCCAGATCCTGGATCGCCCGCATCATCCCCAGCAGCGACTCCGACATGTCGTTGATGCCATCGACCGCCGTCTTCAGACCCGTCGTCAGCTCCGTGTACCCCTCACCGAACTTCCCCGACGCATGCTGCGTCTTGAAGTCATCACCCAGAAGAGTGTCGACCTGACCCTTCAGCGTGTCCAACTGCCCCTGAATGTCATCACGAGCCTGCGACAGCGAACCCGCCACCTGCTCCATCTCCGCATAAGACGCACCGAAATCGGCCATCGTCCACACCTCCGCAAATCGAGAGAACCGGACCCCTCCGGCCCGAATACCCCCACCCTACGCGGCACCCACGAACACCGTCGATGGGGACAACTCCCCATCCACCCAGCGCGTACGGGATCAGCGGCGGACGAACACGGATCGGATCCGCACCCACAACGGATCCGCCTCCGACAAACCGGAGACGAGATGCATGACTCCCCCGACCTGCCCGAGGCCCGCCGCCAGAGCGATCACTCCGACGGCAGCCGAGGCCGCCGTCATCGAGGTGACTCCGGCTCCCAGATCACGGACGAACAGGGCGATGCCGCCGACGGCAACCAGCAGGGCGAGTGTTGCGGAGACGAGTCGCACGAAGAGGCGCGGTTCGAAGTTCGCGGTGCGCGCCCGGAGCCAACCACCCGCGCGGCGCTGCCGCCCGCCTGTCGTGTACGGCAGACGAAGCCACCAGGAGGCAGCCGACAGGATCCGCCGACCGCTCCACCACAGCGCGACCAGGACGGCGAGTCCGGCCAGTGCGACGATCACCGCGGTCACGATCACCGCCAGGTCGACCGGGGCGAGCGACCCGCCCAGCATCCGCACGGCTTCGATCATCCCTGCCGTGACGAACGCGCCGCCGATCGCGAGCGCGAAACCCAGGAGGCCCAGACCCCAGCGCGACCAGCGCTCGAAGTCCGTCCGCAGCACGGCGGCTGCACGATCCGCATCCACCGGACGAGCGTCCTGCGTGCGCGCCGCATCGATGAGGGGTCGCGACTCGGGTCGGATCAGCGCAAAAGCCATCGGCCCAGGTTATTCGCCGTCCAGCGGCGCCTCGGACCGCGCCCCCTTCGGGGAGCTGACGAGCTCGATCAGCCGCGGTCTGCCTGCTCCTCGGCGGTCGCAGGCACCGCGGGCTCCTCGGCCAGCTGCTCCCAGGCGAAGGTCGAGATCATGGCGTCGCTGAGCAGCTCGATGCCGTCGAGCACCTCTGCGGGGATCACGTCGCCGTCGGGGATCACGATGGTCGACGTGAACACGAGCGCCTTGCGACGCAGCGTTCCCGGCACCGGGATGATGTAGGTCAGGGTGCGCCCGCTCACACCGTCGATCGCCTGTGCGCCGGCCGGACGCTTCGTCTCGGCCGACCACCTGACGATGTGCTTGAGGTTCTCGTCGAGGAACACCGCCCCGCGCGCGCGGAACGCCTCCGTCACCCAGGCGTCGAGGTTCTCGCCGTCGGGCGCGTCGAGAGCGGATGCCGTGATCGACAGCGGCAGCAGCTCCTCCATCGGCACGTCCTCCTGCCGATAGATGGCGAACACCTTGGTGCGCCGCATGCCCTGATTGGCCTGGGCCATCATCGTGCGGAACTCCGCATCCAGGTCGGGGCGTCCCGCCTGCATGAAGATCGCGCTCGCCTTGCGCACGTCCTCCTGCTGTCCCGCGTTCGTCGGGAGATGCGCCTTCCACCCCGGGGGCAGCACGAGCCGGAAAGCCGGGATGCCGAAGCGGAACTCCACGCCGAGGTCGTTCATCTCGTTCATCGGGTGGTACTCCTCGTGTCGATCGTGAGGTCGGCAGTCACGCAGGCCGGCCGCTCGGCAGGGTGATGCCGGCGATGATCTTCGGGATCTGCTCCTCCATGAGGGCGAAGGGCTCGAGCGTCGACCCCATCGCCTCGATCATGATCGCAGACTCGCCGTCGCTGAGCATCACCGTCCAGTTCGCGATGGGGCGCGCCTCCCCGTCGTCGAGGAGCACGGCGGACGTGCGTCGCAGAAGGAAGCCCTTGCCATGGGAGTCAGTCTCCAGTGCCGTGAGTTCGGATGCCGTCGAGTCAGGGAGGGTGGCGATCTCGGTCAGGATGGCAGGGATGTCCAGGTCGGCGGCGGCGGAGACCGTGATCTCGATCAGGACGTCGCTGTACGCCCCGCGGGGGACGAACCACAGTTGCACGGCGGCGTTGCCGGCGAGGCCCAATATGCCCTCTGCCGTGAAGGCGAGCGCCTCGCGGTCACCATCGGTGAGCGGGGAACGTTCGGCGTAATGCTCGACCGCGGCCGACACCCATTGCTCCCCGCTGCCCGGCTCACGCCGCAGCAGATCGGCTGCAGGCAGCGGGATGTACCACTCCGCGTCGTAGGCGAAGTCCCATCGCGACGCGCCGTCGGCGACCGGCACCGAGGTCATCGGGTGAGACCGTTGAGCATGCTGGCCGGCGACAGGCCACCGGAAGGACTGCCGCCCGCGAGAGCCACACCCTTGTCCGCCCACTTGTACACGTTGTAAGCCTGCTCGAACAGGTCTGGCGCCGGAGCCTTCGCGAGGCTGGAGAGTGCATCCGGCAGCTGGTTGATCAACCGATTCCCGTATCCGGTGCCCGCCGCGACCGCCTCCTGGAACGAGACGGTGAACGACCGGTTGGCTCCGCCGAGGAAACGCTGACCGAGCCCCGCGAGGGTGAACGGGCCCGTCATGCGCGTCCGAGAGGCGTTCTGCACGAAGTTCGCGAAGTTCGCCTTGCTCATCACGCCCCAACTTCCCTTGGGGGCCGCGGTGATCCCACGAATGTTGCGGATCTGGCCGAGCGGCCCGGTGAGCTGCTTCGGAATCGCCTTGAAGAACTTCCCGAGCCCCTGCCCAAGCTTGCCGATCGGAAGCACGCCGATGATCGACATCGCGAGATCACCCCAGCCCTTCCGTCCGTCGAACATCAGGGCGACGGTCAGAGCGAGCGCGATGACGCCGACCACGAGTGCCGCGATCGCGAAGAAGGGCCCGCCGATGATGAGTCCGAGCACGGCGATCGCGAGCCCGATCCAACTCACCCATTCGGCCACGACCGCGAGGACACCCGCGATGTTCTCCCACGTGGAGTCCTCGCCGATCTTGTTGGCATCGGTGAGGCCCGACACAGCGGTCTCATAAGCGGTGTGCCAGGTGTCGTACTCGCCGTCGAACGCATCGAGGTTGTCGTTGTGCGTGGTCTCCGCGGTGCTCAGGGTCGATGCCGCACCGGAGGCGGCGTTCGCGAGATTCGTGCCGGCTGTCGTGTTCGCCGCCGCGTCCTCTTCCGCCGGCGGGTTCAGCCGCGTCGACGTGTTGTGCGCCTGAAGCGCGTCGGCGGCGTCGGCGGCGTTCGACTGCGCGGTCTGCAGCTCGGTGAGGCTGGTCTGGCAGTCGGCCACGATGGTGCGCATGCGGCTCTGCGCGGTCTCGAGCGCCGTGGCGTAGTTGCTCAGCGTCGTGCCTGCGGGCTTGTAGCGGCGACCCGCCTCGTCGAGATCCTTGTGGACGTCGTCGACGACGTCCTTGATCTTGTCCATCGCGTAGCCCTCGCCGTCGATGGAGCCGTCCTTGATCCCCTTGAGCGTCGCGGCGGCACTGACCATGCTGTCGCCCAGTTCGACGATCTTCGTTCCCCGGTCGGCGATCGCCACGGCATCCCCTGCCACGACCTCGACGTCACGCCCCTTGTTCGTCTGCATCTGCTTCTCTCCCCTAGACCGCTGCCGGCTGACGTCCGGCGCCCGGCGCGCTACCCGAACCCGACTGCTCCATCGACGTCGCCATCTCGGTGTCGAGGCTCATGACCTCGTCAACCGTTCCCTTGACGCGATCGGCGACCTCTTTGAGCTTGGTGAGCAGCTTGTCGCGACTGTCGTTCCAGCTGCCCTCGAAGTCGTGGCAGCGATCCTTGAGCCGTCCGTCGCCGTAGGGCCTGCCGACGGCGTTCTCGACGTCGTCCTGCTTCGCCGCGGCGGACTCCAGCTCGGCCACGATCGCCGTGAGCTTCTCGCTGGTCGTCTGCAGATCACTGATCGGCACGAGCATGCGTTCGCCTGCCATGGTCCCCCTCCTTCTTTCCCGGACGCTACGACGTTACTGGGAAGGGCGGCACGACGCGATGGGGAGTACTCCCCATCTGCCCGCGCCTCACACCCTCCAGCTGCTGTTCTTGCGCTTCTCCAGGATGCGCTCGGCGATCTTGATCGTGTCGGCGATCGACAGGAGGGAGAGTTCCGTGAGCGCCGCTGCACCGAGACCGCGCCTCTGCGCCTTGGCGGCGGTGGTCCGGACCGCAGGGCGCGCCTCCCGCGAAAGCATCTCGGCGAAGCTCGACCAACGGCGGAGGTCGAGCGTCGCCAGCTCGACGCGGTGGGCGCGGCGGAGACGCGCGAGTCGACGTCCGCCAGCTCTGCGCGTCGCGCTCGCCTCGTCGGCCGTGTAGTCGCCACGGCTCTGGGCCACTTTGGCCTGCTTCTGCGCAGTCGCCTCGATTACCTGCGTGACCTCCTCCGCGTACTCGGGCATCGACCGCAGCAGTCGCCGCTCCTCGGCCACCCAGCGCCGCAGGAGCACATCCCCGCACTCCGGACACAGCTTCTCCGGCATGACACCGTCGACCGCATAGCCGCATGCGCAGTCGATACCGCCGCGCTGCTGCGCCCGATGCGGACGTCCGCCAAGCCTCGCCCGCAGGAGTGAGGCTCCCACCGCGCTGCGCCCGAGCTCATCCGCCAGGAACCCCTCGCCGCTTCTGCGCTGCATGTCGGCGACCAGCAGCTCCCAGCGCTCCTGGTCAGCCGGCCGGATCAGCGGGCGGGCGGAGTTCGCGTACTCGTCCAGCACCGCGGTGATCTCCGCTTCCTGCGCGGCCCGCTTCAACGCGGTCGCGGAGGTGGCTCCCGGCCAGGACGGGAACGCGATGTGGGCCGCGAGTTCCCGCATCCGCGCATCACCCGAGACTCCCGCTGCCTCATGCAGCGCGGCCAGGGGCGCATTCGCCTCCAGCACACCACGTTCGAACTCCTCGACAGCCTCAGACGCACTCATGCTCCCAGGGTAGACGCCCCCATGCGACGAAGAGGGCCGACCGTCATGGTCGACCCTCTTCGTGAAACGCCGCTGTGCCAGCGGGTGGCGCTGTGTGTCAGCTGCCGGCGAGCTGCTGGTCCAGATCCTGGATCGCCCGCATCATCCCCAGCAGCGACTCCGACATGTCATTGATGCCATCGACCGCCGTCTTCAGACCCGTCGTCAGCTCCGTGTACCCCTCACCGAACTTCCCCGACGCATGCTGCGTCTTGAAGTCATCACCCAGAAGAGTGTCCACCTGACCCTTCAGCGTGTCCAGCTGCCCCTGAATGTCATCACGAGCCTGCGACAGCGAACCCGCCACCTGCTCCATCTCCGCATAAGACGCACCGAAATCGGCCATCGTCCACACCTCCGCAAATCGAGAGAACCGGACCCCTCCGGCCCGAATAACCCCACCCTACGGAACCACCCGCGCCGACGTCGATGGGGACAACTCCCCATCCACGATTGCGGCCGTCGTCTACCCCTCGACGAGCGGCAGCTGCACCGTGACCTGGCGTCCGGCCTGCACGAAGATGCCTCGCCCCTCGGGGAAGTCGGTGCGCTTGACCTTCGGGAACGGCACCTTGAACACCGCGTCGCCGTCGAAGGAATCGGGCTTGAGGATGATGCCCTTGCGCCCGGCCTTGAAGTCGCCGATGAACCCGAAGCCGCTCGTGACCTGCGTGACGTCGGCATCGCCGATGAGCAGGTGGTCGCTGCGGTTGATCGCCTGGAAGAGGGCCTTCATCTCGCGCTCGGCCGGGCTGTCGGCGAACTGGGGCACATCTTCGACCACGATGAGCACTCTCGTCGGGAGCGAGTCGTCGGCGATCAGCTCGGTGATCTCCTTGGCGAGCTCCTTCGCGTCCTCCGGCGTCACGGCGCTGCGCGTCCAGCTCGTGTAGTCCTTGAGCTGGGCACGACGGCCTCCGAAGTGGAACAGCACGGTCGCCGGGTCGAGTCGCCGCATCGAGGTGATGAGCGACTTGAGGGCGTTGGTCTTGCCCGACGACGGCGGACCGGCCACGACGAACGTGCCGACCGGGTCGAAGTCGCGCGCCGCCAGGGTGTCCTCCGCGACACCGAGCACCGGGAACTCGCCGAGGCGATCGGGCAGGTCGCGCACCGACAGGCGGGTGGGCAGCGCGCCGATCTCCGGCACCTCCCTCGCTCCCGCCGCACGCAGCCTCTCCGCGAGCCCCTCGAGCAGCTTGGTCTGCTCCGCCACGTTCGGGGTCCCGCCCAGCGTCGCGATCTGCGTCTCGCGGCCGTCGACGATGGCGCGACCGGGTGCGGAACGCTCGTCCAGCACATCCTTGGGCGCGTTGAGCATCGCATACCCGGACTCATCCGAGAGGCGCAGCACCACGCGCCGCGAGACGTTCGCGCTGACCGCTGTGGGCACGGAGCCGGAACGGTCGGCGCTCGCGATCACGTGCACGCCCAGCGGGCGACCCTCGCCGAGGATGCGCATGAAAGTCTGGTAGAACGGCATCCGCGCGGTGGTCGACTCCCACTCGCTGCGGAACTGCGGGAAGCCGTCGATCAGCAGCAGGATGCGCGCCTCGTCCCGCCCGGTGAGCTCGCGGTACTCGGTGAGGCTCGAGGCGTTGGCAGCGCTGAAGCGCTTGCCGCGGTCATCCAGCACCGCGGCCAACGAGCGCAGCACGCGCTGCACGCGCTCGGAGTCGTCGCCCGAGATGATCGAGCCGACGTGCGGGAGCATCTCCAGGCTCTTGAGCGAGCCGGAACCGAAGTCGAGTCCGTACACCTCGACGTTCGAATGCGCGGGGTCGAAGCCCGCCGCGATCGCGATGGTGCGCAGCACGGTCGACTTGCCCGACCCGCTCGTTCCGTAGACGAGGAGCGAGCCGTCCTTGTCAGGATGGAAGTACGCCGGCTCCTGCAGCTGCCGCTCCGGCACGTCCATCTTGCCGAGCAGCACCTGTCCGTCGCCGAGCACCGGGAGGTCGCGCATGTCGACGGCCCCCTCGAGGTCGTCGAGCCACGGACGTCGAGGCGCGGGGATACGAGCCGCACGTGCCGCGTTCACGAGCGTCGCTACGATGCGCTTCTGGTCGTTGGGTCCGAGATCCTCGTCGTGGGACTCGGACTCCGGAGCCTGCTCGGCCTCCCAGGTCTGGATGGAGCCGAACCGGAGTTCCGCCACCTTCACCTCGGCGACCTGCGCCTCGTCCGTCGTCCATCCGCCGGCGTAGGCCGACTGGAACGGCACGAGGCGTCCCGGACCGGTCTTCGCGATGCCGCGCCCCGGCAGCGAGGGCGGGAACGTCGCCGCCACCGGATCGTCGACGACATCCTTCGAATCGGATTCGTCCGCCATGCGCAGCGCGACGCGCAGGTTCGTGTTCGCCCGCAGATTGTCCTTGATGACACCGGCCGGTCGCTGCGTCGCCATGATCAGGTGGATGCCGAGGGAGCGACCGCGCTGGGCGATGTCGACGACACCGTCGACGAACTCCGGCACCTCTCCGGCGAGCGCGGCGAACTCGTCGATCACGAGCACGAGCGCTGGCGGAGTCTCCGGGTCACGCCGCTTCTCGAGTTCGAGCAGGTCCTTGGCCTTCTTGCGGTTGAAGAGGTGCTCGCGGTGGTGCAGCTCGGCGCGCAGGCTGGTGAGGGCGCGACGCACCAGGTGCGGGCTCAGGTCGGTGACCAGGCCCACCGTGTGCGGCAGGTCGACGCAGTCGGCGAACGCGGAGCCGCCCTTGTAGTCGACGAAGAGGAAGGTGACGCGATCCGGGCTGTGGGCGGCTGCCATGCCGAGCACCCAGGCCTGCAGGAACTCGCTCTTACCGGCACCGGTCGTCCCGCCGACGAGGGCGTGCGGACCCTGGGTGCGCAGGTCGAGGGTCATCGCGTCGGTCTGCGACTGTCCGATGATGGCGCGCAGGTTCCCCGCCTTCTTCAGCCGGGCCTGCGGGGCGCCGGAGCGGTCGATGATCGTGTTGTTCTGGCGCCAGCGGTCGATCACCGCGTTCGCGTCCTCCGCGACCTCGGTGCCCACCAGGGAGAGGAAGCTGACCGAGTTCGGGATGTCGGAGGAGTCCTCGATCACGGTGCTGGAGTCGACGACGGGGGCCAGCCGCTTGGCGAACATGGTCATGTAGGCGTGCGAGACGCCCTCGACCTGCACTCCGCGATAGTCCACGCCGCTGCGGACCGTGCCGACCACCGCATCGCCGAGCCCTGCGCTCACGTCGACGAACGTGCGGCACGCGGCGGGCAGCGCCTCGACCACGGGAGCGACGAACAGGGCGTACACGCCGACGTCGGCACCGCGTTCCAGGATCTGGGTCAGCCGGGCGCGATCGACAGGAGCATCGTTCGTGATGATCACGAGGATCGCCGTCTGGCCGGGGAATGTCGCGTCCTCGGCGGCGCGCTTGACGTCGGTGCCGTAGCGCATCGGGTCCCAGTCGGCGCCGTACGGGGGCCGGGCGGACTTCGACTCCCGCGAGCGACGCAGGACGATCTCCTCCAGGCCGCTGAGCAGTGCCGTGCCGGTCGAGGCGGAGTCTGCCAGAGGCATCTCCTTGAACGGGTTGCGCTCACTGGAGGTGTGGGGCAACCACTTGAGCCAGTCGAGCTCGTTGGCCCAGCCCGGCTCGGTCAGCGCGACCGTCACCAGCTCGTTCGGCGAATGCGTGCCGAACAGCTGCACGGCGATGCCGCGGAGCGCGTCGCTCGCCAGCGATGTGGGACCGGCGACACCGATCGACCCGACGCTCTGGAGCGACTCCAGGATCGGCACGTCGTCGATCATCCGGTACCGCTCCTCGAGGCGGTCGACGCGCTCGACGTACTCGACGAGCGCGTCAGGGCTCTCGGTGCGCTTGATGCGCGTGCGCGCCTCGCTCTCGCAGACGCCCAGGCGCATCGCGAGGAAGTTCCAGTGCTCGGGGCGTCGCGTCCACAGCAGGGGTCCGAGCCGCATCGCCTCGTCGAACACGACGGCGACGGCCGGTACCTCGTTCTGCCGCACCTCCCGCTCCCTCGGGTGGGAGTGGTAGAGCGTCTCCTCCAGGCGTTCGAACTGCTCCTCGAACGACTCCGCCTCCTTGCGCAGACGCTGACCGAGGTTGGTCTTCTGCGAGATGAAGTTCCCGAACATCATCATCGGCGACGCGGCCGCGATCAGGAGGGACGCCGGACGCTGCGTGATGCTGAACATCGTGACGGCCAGCAGGATCGGCGCGACGAGCATGGGCCAGGGGAACAGCCGGGACGGCTGGTCGCGGGGGTAGCGGGGTTCGTCCAGTTCCTGCCCGGTGAAGCGCTCCTCGACGCGCGGGCTGCGGTTGAACATCAGAGCGCCTCCGCGCTCGAGCACCGGGTCGCCGCTGGCGGAGCCGTCGAAATCGCTCACCATGTGCACGACGAACTCGCAGTCGCCCAGCACGAAGCTCTGTCCCGGGATGACCCGGAGCCGCTGCACGAGTCCGCCGTCGACGAGGATGCCGTTCGCGGAGTTCAGATCGACCAGTTCGACGAAGGTCGCCGCGACCTCGATGCGGGCGTGCCGCTTCGAGACCAGCGGGTCGGCGATGGTCACATCGTTCGCGGCGTCGCGGCCGATCAGGAAGTGACCGATCGGCAACGGGAACTCCTGGCCGGCGGCAGGACCGGCGACGACCGTGAGGACGGCGGCCGGGTGCGTGCCCGCCCCGCCCACCGACGCCCGATGGGATCCGACGTTGATCACCTCGGCGAGGAACCCGGAGCCGATCGGGGCATCGCCCACGAGCAGGTCGGGGTTGAGCATCGTGAGCTGCTCGCTGGTCGGCGGGGCGACAGACAGCGTGAGCACATCGCTGGGCGCCGCCATGATGCTGCGCGCGGGGTCTGTCGTGGCGATCTGCCGCGCCACGTCGGCGATCGTCGCCGTCGAGTCGGCCATCACGACCACGTCGGTCAGGGGTGCCGCGGGTCGACGCAGGGTCAGCTTGACTCTCATCGCTCGTCCTCACCGCGCCGAGGGCGCATCTCACTGCTCAGGGTCATACCCACTCCACCAGGAGGGACCGGTCGCCGAAGCGCACCGTGTCGCCGATCTGCAATTCCGCGGGGTGTCCCGCCGGCAGCGCTGTCTCAGAACCGCCTCGGACGATCGCGCTGCCATTCGTGGAGGCCCGGTCGACGACGAAGACGCCCCGTCGGGCCGGCATCACCGCGATGTGGGTCTTGGACACCGAGCGCGTGTCGTCGACGACCGGCACCAGGAGCGCCTCGCCCTCGCCAGCGGCGGCACTCGGGGACCGCCCGAACAGCGTCGTCCCCCGCACCTCGATACGCTGCCCGGTGTCGAGCACCAGGAGCGCTCGTACTCCCATCGGCGCGGGGGAAGCGGCGGGTGCGGACGCGGGAGATGCGGCAGGTGCCGGTGCGTCCGGGGCTGCCGGCGTTTCCACAGCGGGTGCCGCTGCGGCGGCGGCAGAGGCGGCGACAGGAGCGGATGTCGGGGGCCGAACGGACGCCGGTTCCGGGACAGAAGGAGCCGGAGCCGGTGCCGGAGCCGGAGCCGGAGCCGGAGCCGGAGCCGGAGCCGGAGAGAATGCTGCCGGGCCGGGAGCCCCCGTCGCCAGCGACGGGGGCACGGCCGACACCATGGATCCGACGCCCGGGGCCTCCTGCGGCTCCGGCGCGGTGCCCCCGGCGGATCGATGCGCGCCGATCACGCCGCCGGAGAACCGTGCACTCGGAACATACTCCGCCGGGGCATCGCGATGTACCGGCGTGGCCAGGGACGGGAGCGGCGCCTTCTCCTCGTGCTCCGGCGTCTTCACCCGCTT
Organism: Microbacterium sp. JAI119; assembly: GCF_013410135.1. Classification (NCBI taxonomy): domain Bacteria; kingdom Bacillati; phylum Actinomycetota; class Actinomycetes; order Micrococcales; family Microbacteriaceae; genus Microbacterium; species Microbacterium sp. JAI119. The sequence continues at coordinate 350,161 of NZ_JACCCK010000003.1, read as the reverse complement.
GCGCGCGATGCGCATGCGCTTCTGGTCGTAGGGGTTCAAGCCGCCCCGCACGTCCACGAACCAGGTCGCGGCGGCCAGGTCGAGCCATCCACGGCCGCGCTTCTCGATATCGAAGAGCGGCGAGAGCATGATCACCAGCACGGGGCCGACGATCGGCACGATGAACGAGGCGTACGCGACGAGGTACCGGACCACGGCGCCGCGCCAGAATCCCGGGCGCTCGAGAGTGAGGACGTTCACCGAGCGGATGCCACAGATCGCCTTGCCGAGCGTCACTCCCTTGCGTCCGTGCAGCACGAGCTGGACCACCACATACGCGATCATCAGCCCCTGCGAGACCGCGGCCGCGACGATGAGCCACACCAGGTCACCCCGGGCGAAGAACGTCTCCGCGTCGAACTCCCCCGACACCGCCTGAGCGAGCACGGGAGTCAGCGCGATGATGGCCGGAAGCGCGATGAGCACGGCCACCGTCCACTCGATGAGAGCGGCGAGAACACGCGCTCCCCGTCCCGCCGGTCGCAGCCCCAGCGACGCCGCGTACGCGGGGTCGGGGCGTCCGTGCGCGTCGAGCCCTTCGACCTCGGGAGCGTGGTCGTCGATCTCCCAGATCACTCCTGCTCTCCCTCGGCCTCGTCGACGGCGTGCGCGGTGTCGAGCAGAGGCAGGTCGCTCTTGCCGACCAGGCGCGAGGCGATCACGTGTTCGACCAGCCGCGCGCGACGGTTGGTCGCGAAGCTGCGCTGCCCACCGCGCATGCCGGGCACACCGATCCGGTCGAACTTGTCGCACACGTTGTCGAGTTTGCGGTTGAAGCGGGTGACCGTCCACCCGAGTCGCTCCGCGGCCTTCGCCGAGGTGGGGATCTCGCTCATGCCCGTGCCGTCCCTGCGTAGCTGCGGCTCGGCCAGCGCGAGGATGAGGAGCTTCTGGCTGAGGGTCAGCGGTACGTCTCCGATCGTCGATGCGCCGCCGTCGTCGTGCTCGCGTCTGGTCGCACGGAACGTCGGCTCGGCCGCGTGCAGGGTGAGCTCGTACGTCGTCGGTCCTGCGCTGAACACGACCGTGGTGGTCTCGAAGACCAGCGGAAGACGGGCGCCGGGCGCGAGCCATGCCTGCACTCCGCCGGCCGAGTCGGTCACGGTCGCCGTGAGGCGCGTGCCGACGTTCGACAGCCACCACAGCCCGTCGGCGTCGGTGATCTCCAGGAAGTGCCGGTGCAGGAACAGATTGTCGTCGAGTTCGAGGTCGCCCTCGCGTCCGACGATGAACCGCCCGCCTCGACGGACCGGGAAGTACTCCCCCGCGAACTCGACGGTCACACCGCCTTCACCACTCACTCCACGCACCCCCGCACGGTCTCGGACGCGCGCCCGTCGTCGCGTCGCAGCATCACGTCGATGCACACGGTCCCCGCTGTGGCAGGAAGGGTAGCGGTCGGATCCGGCGTCTGCTGCGGATCGACCTCTCCCGACACGGCCACCGGGGTCCAGATGTACGAGTCGCCGTCGAGCGGGCTCGGGTTCGTCCAGGTGAAGACGACCTGTTCGCCCTGCCGCGTCCCGGCGAGCTCGGTCACCTTCGGCACCACATCCGTGCCGACATCCTTCGGGTCGACGGCCTCGGCCGTCTCCTGCGGTTCGGGTGTGATCCCGGCGACCAGCAGGTTCAGACCGACGATCCCGCCGATCACGATCACGACGCCGGCGGCGGCGAGCCCGATCCAGAGGCCCTTACGGCTGCGCGGCGCTTCGGGTGCGGCCGGAGCTGCGACGGGCGTGCCGGGCACCATCGCCGGCGGCACGGCAGCGTCGGGGGCGACCACCTGCGGGGCTCGGGCGATCGTCCGGTCATCGGCGCTCGGGGGCAGCGGCTGCGGCGGAGCAGGAGTCGGAGTCGGAGCACGCAGCTGCGTCTGCTCGACGGACGGCACGGACGATGTCTCGGCGAGTGGCGCGTCGAAGCGCGGGATGCCGGGCAGCGCGGCCGGAGGCTCTTTGCGCTGCGTCGTCGCCGACGGGCGGGTGAACGATGCCACGTCGGGGTCGATGCTGACGATCTCGCGCACCCGCGTGAGGCCGTCGCCGTCGTCGTCCAGATCCTCCGCCGGCGGGTGGTCGTCGACGATGTCGATCGGCGTCACCGAATGCGAGAGCTCGATCTGCACCTTCTGCAGTGCCCGCGCGAACGCCACGGCGCTCGGGAAACGATCTTCGGGGTTCTTCGCCATCGCGCGCTCGAGGAGGCGCTGCAGGCTCTCGGGCGAGTCCGGCCGCTTCAGCGAGGGGAGAGCTGCACGCTCGATGCGCTCGATGAGGTCGGCGCTCGAGTTGCGCTCCCCCGGACGCTCGAACGGCGAACGGCCGGCCAGAAGGGTGTACAGCGTCGCTCCGAGGGCCCACACATCCGTTCGGGGTCCGCTCTGCGGCGGCTCGGCGAACGATTCGGGGGGCGACCACGGGATCGACATCCCCGACGCCTCTCCCGTGGCTCCGGTGGTGGACGCGATGCCGAAGTCGGTGAGCGCCGGCCTGTTGTACTCGGTGACCAGGATGTTGGCGGGCTTGATGTCGCGGTGCAGCACACCGGCGCGGTGCGCTGTCTCGACGGCACCGGCCACCTGCACACCGACCCGCAGCGCCTCGGCCACCGAGAACGGGTCCTTCCGCGCGCGCAGCTGGAGGTTGGGCCGCGGGCAGTACTCCATCACCAGGTACGGGCGTCCGTCTCCGGCGACCCCTGCCTGGTAGATCGTCACGATCGCGGGGTGCGTGGAGAGCATCGCCATGACGTTCGCCTCATCCGCGAACTCCTGGGCGGCGCCGCTGGAGATGCGATCGGCGAGCAGCACCTTCACCGCGACCCGGCGGCGGGGCATCTCCTGCTCGTAGAGGAAGACGTCGGCGAAGCCGCCGGTGCCCAGCGGCTCGACGTAGGTGAAGCCGGGAAGGTCCGGCGGCGGGGAGGGGCGACGCGTCACGGCAGATCCTCGAAGGCGACCGTGACACCGTCGCCGAGGTCGACGACGTCGCCGGAGAGCACCAGCGTCTGCTCGCCGGGGTGCAGCCGCACGGGGTCGGCTCCCGGCCGCAGCAGGGTGGACCCGTTGGTGGTGTGCAGATCGATGACCACCACGGTGTCGCCCTCCGGCCGTACTTCGAGGTGGCTGCGCGAGATGTCCTGCTGAGGGCTCTCGACGGCGATGAGATGCGGAAGATTCGCGCCGCTCGCCCGCGTCGACCGCGGGCGGCGCCCGATGATCACGGTGCGATCCAGAGCCGTCTCCTGCCCTGTGGACAGGCGGATGCGGCCGACGGAGGCCGCGGCCGGTGCCGGGGCGACATCGAGCACCTCCGTCGGGGCGTCACTGGAGACCGGCGGCTGCTGGCGGAGCGCGCGGAGGTCTGCGGCCGAGATCGTCGCGCCGTCGTGGTCGCCCTCGACGGCGATCGGCGCGGCCGGTGTCGCCGCCCCGCCGACGGAGTGCACCGTGGCGCCCCACAGCTGGTCGAAGTCGTCGTCGACCGGCGGAGCGAGTGTCACCTCGGTGGGCGGCAGGAAGGCATCGTCGATGACGGGGAGCGGTTCCTCGGGCTCCGGCTCCGGCTCCGGCTCGGGAGCTGCCACCGGCTCCGGCGCGGGCTCCGGCGCGGGCTCGGGCTGCGGCGCGGGCTCGGCCACCAGCTCCGGCGCGGGTTCAGGAGCCGCGACAGGCTCCGGCGCCGCGACGTTCGCGGCCGGCGCGGACTCCCCGACGACCGGGGCAGGGCCGAGGATGGAGGGGAGCGGATCGGCATCGCTCGGTTCGAGCTCGGCGCTCACAGCCGCCGCCCGGACGATTCCGCTCTGCACGGGCAGACCGTCGGCGTCGGCATCGGCGCTCTCGACCGTGATCTCGACCTTCGTCGCACCGCCGAGGTAGCGCTCGTTCCAGGTGGTGACATCGGCGCCGGAGAGCTCGAACGACTCCGAGCCGGTCTCCACACTCGCGGTGACCGCCCCCCGCAGGGCGATCCGCATGTCCGATCCTTCGGCGACGGCCGCGACGAACGAGGGCAGCGAAGTGAACGAGACCCCCGACTGCGCGGTGAGCACATCGACAACGGTCGCGAGCGTCTTCTCCTCCGGCAGGCGCTCCCACAGCCGCGCGACGACATCGCCTGGCACCTCGGGCGGGAGGGCGACGAGCGCTCCCGGGATGACGATCAGGTACCACTGTCCCGGTCGGTAGCTGGTCTGCATCAGCGAACCCCTCCTGCTGCGGCTTCTCGTGGACGTGTGTCCTGGTCGATGTCCGTATCGGTGGCCATCAGCGTCCCCGGTCTCGAGGCGACGGAGACGGCATCGATGACGAGCACCGTGATGTTGTCCCTGCCCCCGGCGCTGACGGCCTCGTCGATGAGCACGTCTGCCGCCCGCTGCGGGTCCTTCTCGGCGATCAGGATCTCGCGGATGCGGGCGTCGGCGACCTCGGAGGTGAGTCCGTCCGAGCACACCAGCATCCGGTCGCCGAGCTCGGCGGGGAACATCCAGTAGTCCGCGTCGCCCGTGCTGCTCGCGCCGATCGCCCGCGTGATGATGTTGCGGCGGCGGTCGGAGACGGCATCCTCGACCGTGAGCTCACCCGATTCGATCAGCTCCTGCACCACGGAATGGTCCACCGTGATCTGCTCCAGCTCGCCGTCTGCGAAGCGATAGGTGCGCGAGTCGCCGATGTTGAGTGCGAGCCAGTAGCCCATGCCGTCGACCGAGGCGACGAACACACCGCTGAGTGTCGTACCTGCGCGGCCGTTGCCCGAGGTAGACAGCTCCTCGACACTCTCCCTCGCCAGGGAGAGTGCCAGACGCACGTCGTCGAGTTCGAGCGCGGACCGACCGATGTAGCGCGCGAACTCCGCGATCACGGCGGCGCTCGCGCGCTCCCCCGCTTCGTGCCCACCCATTCCGTCGGCGACCAGGAAGATCGGCGCCGATGCCAGATGCGCGTCCTCGTTCAGCGCACGCCGGAGTCCCGGATGCGTGGCCGACCCGGTCGAGACGACCAGTCCCGGCCTCATGCGTATCCGCCGATCGTGACGATGCGGTCGCCGATCTCGATGGCGTCGCCCAGTCGCACCGGGACGCGCTGCCCCGCGGGACAGGCGATCCGCTGGCCTGCGCGGACGATCGTCATGCCGTTCGTGGAGTGTCGGTCCATCACCCAGCCGCCCGAGGTCTCGGCCGCCGCCTCGAAGTGCGTCTTCGAGAGCGAGAGCGTCTCGTCGCGCACGGGCACGAGCGTCGCTCCCTCTTCCGGTGCGGGGTTGCGCCCGAACACCGTGCGGCGGGAGACGGAGACACGCGTCCCGTCGTCCCACGTGAAGACGAGCCGGTGTCCCGGAACACTGATCCTGGTGTCCTCGAGGTCGTCCTCCTCGGTGGTGCGCGACGCGGCAGGCGCCGCGGGGGCGGCAGGCGCGGCGGCGGGCGGCGTCGCGGCGGGCCGGCTCGCGGCGGGCGGACTCACCGGAGCCGCAGGCTGCTGCTGGATCGTCTCGTCGAGTGCAGATGAGGGTGCGGTCTCGGGCTCGGGCGCTGGGCGTGCGGGAGCATCCTGCGTGATGCCGGGGACGAAGGCGATGAGGGATCCCGCGTCGGCGACCGGTGCCGCGGGAGCGGCCGGTCGCGGAGGGATCGAAGCGGAGGGCGGCGTGGCGGGAGCCGGCGCCGGAGCCGGAGCAGGAACCGGCGCGGGCCCCGGAGTCGGGGCCGGAGCCGAGGCAGGAGCCGGCTGCGGGAGTCCGGGGATCGCCGGTGCGGGCGTCGGGGCCGTTGCCCCGGATCCGGTCGAGGCGGGGACCGCGGTCGTCGCGGACGTCGAGGTCGCGGGTGCAGGCACGCGCGCGTCCACCATGAGGGAGCCGGCCACCTTGTCGTGCCACCCCTGGTACCGACCGGAGCCGTCGAACAGCGGCGTGAAGTAGCCCACGACGATGGCGGCGGCGAGGCCGAAGATGACGTTGCGCAGCAGCGTCCGTCCGAAGCCGAGGCCGCTCCCGTCCGTCGCCGAGACCAGCCGAAGGCCCTGGGCGCGCATGCCGATCGAGCCGGTGCCCGCCTGCATCACGGTGTAGACGACGAACCAGCCGAGAAGGATCAGGCTCACGACCGGACCCCCGATCAGCAGGACTCCGACACTGCCCTCGAGGCTGCCGGTGAGCGAGGCGCCGACCAGGAGTCCGCCGCCGAGCACGATCGCGAGGCCCCCGGCGATCAGGGCGTCGATGAGGTAGGCGACGGCGCGACGGGAGACCGGCGCGATCTGGTCGGTCGCGGGCTGCGTCATGAGGTCTCGCTCTCGGAGGACGGGGGCGTCGTGCTGTTCTTGATGGTGCCAGGTTCACGGCGGACGCGCACGGCCGCCGCTTCCTTCAGATTCTGGAATCCGTTCGAGATGGCCGTGCCGCCGACCAGCGAGCGGATGCTCAGTCGCGCCTGAAGTCGCCTCCAGAAGCCGGCTTCCTTGCCGAGGCCGCCCACGATGTCATCGACCTCGTGCCAGAAGGAATCGACGTCCTCCTGGCTCGGCTCGGCGGGACCGAACACATCGGCATCGGCCCGCTCGGCGAGGGCGGTGACCTGCGGAACCGTCAACGAAGACGCCACGACCACCGCCTCCTCGATCCGCGTGCCGCCGGGAGGGATGCGCGCGCCGTAGTCCACGGCACGGTCGGTGAGCTCGTCCCATCCCCCGCTGATGCGGTCGGCGGTGCGTGCGGCCGCGCGTCGGGAACGACGCTTCGCCGCCTTCCACGCACCGATCACGATGAACGGCGATGCCAGGAGTGCGATCACTCCGAGGGAGATGCCACCGATCACGAGGATCGCACCGATGATGCCCGCGATGTTGAGACTCTCGTCCTCGCCCTCGCGGTCGTCGGGCAGCGTGGGCGGCAGGTCGACGGGCTCCTGCGGCGGAGGCGGGGGCTGCAGCACCTGCGGCTTCGGGTCGACGCGCGGCTTGGTGTTCTGATCGTTCGGCACCTGGTCTTCGGGAGGGGTGGGGTTGAAGGCGATCCACCCGAGCCCCTCGAAGTTGACCTCGACCCAGGCATGCACGTCGTCGCCGGTGGCAGCGAACGTGGCTTCTCCCGCATTCTCCTCGTCGGGGTAGTAGCCCATGACCACACGAGCGGGGATGTCGACCTGTCCGGCGAGCAGGGCCATCGCCACGGCGTACTGCTCGTCGTCGCCGATCATCTGCTCGCCGCCGACGAGGGTCGAGATGCGCTCGGCGGTGTGTCCAGCCCGGGAGATGACCTCCCCCTCGAGCCCGTGGCTGAAGAAGCCCTCCTTCGCCAGGAAGTTCTCGAGGGCCCGCACCCGCTCGATGGGCGTCTCCGCGCCGACCACCGTCTCGGCGGCGAGGGCTGTGAGCTCCTCCGGCACGTTGCTCGGCTTGGGCATCGAGACCTTGCCGAACGGCACCTCGGCGAGCTGCTCGTCGTCGGGAATGTTCGGCATCACGGCGTCCACCGTGTACTCGTCGCCCTTCGTCAGCTTCGTGGTGGAGACGGCAGTGCCCGTCTCGGTGTTCACGTAGGTGCCGCGGCGCAGCTGCTCGGCGTCATCGCCGGAGAACCTGATCTCGGACAGCTCGCCCGCGGTCGGCATCCACACACCGCGATAGGCACCGATCTCGACGTTGAGCGTCACCGGGACGCCCTCGGCATCCGGTGACATGTTCGAGCGCAGCGGGCTGAAGGCGCTCGACGAGGTGGGTCCGCCGTCGGTGACGTTGTAGACCATGCCGTCGAACTGATCCATGACGGCCGTGCGGATCCGCGCGCCCTTGGGCAGTCCCTGCACCGTGAAGAGCGTCTCGTCCGCCTCATCGCGCACGTTCTTGCGGAACGCCTGCAGGGGGCTCGGGTAGTCCCGGATGTCGAACGGCGGGATGATCACGTCGCGGAACACGTGCCGCGGCTGCGCCGGGTTCGCGACCGCGCTCGTGGCCACCCCCGCACCACCGGCGATCGCCAGCACGGCCACGCCGGCGAGCAGACGACGGGTGCGCATGTGCGAGGCCCTGGAGGGGTCGACCTCGCTGACGGAGATCGCCGTGTTCTGCGGCGCCCACAGCTGGCGAAGCGCGAGCCAGGACATGCTCACGACCGCGAACACGAGTCCCTGCACCAGCGGGAACGCGGGTTCAGGGGTGCCGAGGGCGATCACGAGCATGAGCAGCACGCCGGCCGGGATCAGCGCCCAGGCCACCTGCGACAGGCGCAGCGCGAGCGACGCGGTCACCGTCGTGAACACGAGCGCCAGGAGGAAGGGGACCACGAGGTGACCGTCCGCCGCGGCCACGGGCGCCACCGTGGTGAGCATCTGCTTCCACGCGGTGACCGTCCCGAGCGCGAGCTTCTGCAGCGTCTCCAGCGTCGGGATGAAGCCGAGGATCGAGGTCTGCGGCAGGGCGAACGCGCCACCGAACACGAAGTAGGCGGCGACCGTGAGGCCCGCGATGATCAGGATGCCCCAACGGCGCCAGGTCGTGACCGCCGCGATCGCGAGGCCGAGCACGACGCCGCCGACCACGGCGGGGAGGAAGGACGGACCGGCGAACGTCGGCCAGAAGCCGACCAGCGCGGTGACCACCAGGAGAGCGGAGGCACCGAGATCGAGGATCCAGCGACGCACGGGAAGACCGGCGAACGCGGCGGAGGATGCGGTCATGCGAGCACCTTCTGCAGGGCGAGGGGGATCTGCTCCAGCGCACCGACCGTCACGACGTCGGCATCGCCGATGCGGCGCAGGGCCGGAGCGGAGGCGGTGGTGTCGGCGACGACCACGAGCACGCGGGCGCCGAATGGAAGACGCGCACAGGCGAGACGGAGGTCGTCGGGCTTGACCCGCGCCCCGCACACGAGCACCACGACGCTCGCGAGCGGCATCGTCGCCGACACCACTCCGGCGAGCTCGGCGATGCCGCCCTCCTTGGGCTTGCTGTTCTCGACGGCCGAGAGGGAATCGAGCAGCTGCTTGCCCGTGCCTGCCGGCAGCTCGCGCCCCTGCACCCGCATGTCGACGCGCTGCGAGTCGCGGAGAGCGCGCAGGCCGATCGACCCTGCGGCCGAGACTCCCAGCTCGAAGTCGTCGGGGGTGGCGTAGTCGGCGAGGGAGCGCGACAGACCGATCACGAAGTGCGAGCGCCGGGTCTCCTCGTACTGCCGGACCATCATGGTGCCGGTGCGGGCCGTCGAGCGCCAGTGCACGTGGCGGAGGTCGTCGCCCGGCTGGTACTCGAGCAGGGCGTGGAACGACACGTCGTCGCGGGACAGGTCGGCGGCGGGAAGACCCTCGAGGTCACGCAGGTAGCCGAGGGACTGGCCGTCGAACAGCACCGTGCGCGGGTGCACGAAGAGGTCGACGGGGTCGTCGCGACGGTGCGCCCGCTCGAACAGGCCGAGGGGGTCGCCGCGCACGACGCTCACAGGGCCCACCTTGACCACACCGCGCTTCTGGGTCGGGATCGCGAAGAGCTCCTCCGCCTCCTCCCCCGGCGCGAGCCGCTGGATGCCGAACTCGCCGCGCCCCGAACCGACGGGGAGCACCACTCGCGACGGCAGGATGGCCCTGCTGCCGCGGTTCGCGAGGGTCAGGGCGCCGACCGCGCGCTCTCCGACGACGACGCGGGTGCGGGCGAGGTCGAGGGCGACGTCGTAGGCGGTGCGGCCGATCAGGAACAGCGCGCACAGGGCGACGGCGATCGCGATGACGACCGCGGCGATCGTGAACTCCGACCAGCCGGCGATCTGCCCGAGCACCCAGAAGCCGACCGCGAGCGCCATCAGCACCCACGCCAGCGGGCGGATGGCGGAGGTGATCTTGCGGAGGCGCGTCAGGGCGCGCGCACCGAGGACGGCCGCGATGTCACGCCATCCGGCGTCGCGCTCCGTCTGCGGCGTCGACGCCGGAAGGGCCTCCGCGGTCATCAGGCCGCCGCTCGGGCCTGGGGGGCCGCAACGGCGTCGAGCACGCGGGCGATGACGGTGTCGCTGCTGGTGCCGGCGAACTCGGCCTCGGCGTCGAGCAGCAGACGGTGCTGCCACACCGGGCGGGCGAGCACCTTGATGTCGTCCGGGAGCACGAAGTGGCGTCCCTGAGCCGCGGCCCAGACCTTGGCGATGCGGATCATCGCGATCGCACCGCGCACCGAGACGCCGAGACGGATGGCGCCGTCCTCACGAGTCGCCTCGGCGAGCTCTGCCACGTAGCGGAGCACGGCGGGCTCGACGTGTACGGTGGCCGCGAGGTCGGCCATGTCGGCGACGGCGCTGGTCGTGATGATCGCGGACAGACCTGCAGACGGGTTGCGGTCGGAGGCGCCGGCGAGGATGCTCTCGGTCACCGCGAGGTCGGGGTATCCGATCGAGGTCTTGATCAGGAAGCGGTCGAGCTGCGCCTCGGGCAGCTTGTAGGTTCCCGCCTGCTCGATGGGGTTCTGCGTGGCGATCACGAGGAACGGGCGCCCGGCCTCGTGGGTGACACCGTCGACCGTCACGCGCGACTCCTCCATGACCTCGAGCAGCGCCGACTGGGTCTTCGGCGAGGCACGGTTGATCTCGTCGGCGAGCACGATCGACGCGAAGATCGGGCCCTTGTGGAACTCGAAGCGGTGCGACTGCTGGTCGTAGATCGTCACACCCGTCACGTCGGACGGCAGCAGGTCGGGGGTGAACTGGATGCGCGTGCTGGTGCCCTGCACGGTCGCGGCCAGCGCCTTGGCGAGGCTGGTCTTGCCCGTGCCCGGTGCGTCTTCGAGGAGCACATGGCCCTCGGCGAGCATCGAGGCCAGCACGAGACCGACGATCTCCTGCTTGCCCTGCACGGCCTTGTCGATGTTCTCGACGAGGCGCTGGAAGGTGCCCTGGAACCAGGCGGCCTGCTCGGGGGTCATTGTCATGAGTGTGTCGTTCCTTGTTGTTGTTCAGAACCGGTGTTCACAGCGGGGTTGGGGAGACAGGTCACTGCCAGACTCGGTGCTCGAAGGCGGTGCCGTTGACCATCACCCAGGCTTCGATCACGCCACGGCGGTTGCCGAGGTAGCAGCTGAGCCGGCCGCCGTAGCTGCCGTTGCCGTCCATGGTGATCGAGTACGGTCCACCCCATACGCCGCCATACGTCGCGTCGTTGTTGTTGCACTGCACGGAGATGGTCTGCCCCGGGTCGAAGTCCTGAGCGTTCAGGTAGAAGTACGCGCAGGTGCCGTCGTTGCAGTTCGGCTGGCCGTTCGCGTTGCCGGTCGAGGTGACCCAGGCGCGCGGATTGGGCTTCGGACCCGACGTGCCGGCTTCGCTCCGCGTGATCTTCTGCCCCGCGTCGTCCGTCACCTCGACGTCGATCGTGTGGCGCTGGCTGTAGCCGTCGCCCACGGTGGTGCTTCCGTTCGCACCGACGTGCGTCCACCCGCCGCCGTCGATCCGGATGCGCACGACCTTGATCCCACGTCCGTTGGCCGAGACGTTCGCGTTCCATCCGAACGTCACGCTCTTCGGGTTCGAGTTCACCGTCACCGAGGGCTGCCTCAGCGGTCCATAGGGATTGCCGGACATCTGGTTCGAGGCGTCGCTCGAGTAGGTCTGGCCGTCGACCGTCGAGACGGCACGGACCCGCACGTTGTAGTTCGTGCCGTTCGAGAGGCCGGTGATGACGTTGTTGCCCGGCATCGCCGCCCAGTTGCCCCCGATGGAGTACTGGTACTGCACCTCGTTCGACCTCGCACCGTTGAGCGCGCCGGGAGACCAGGTGAGCGTGAGCGACCGATCGCCTTCGGCGACGTTCGACAGCGAGGGCGCACCCGGCTTGTTCACACCGCGACGCGGTGCCGACATCGGGCTCCATTCACCCCAGTCCGCCTTGTTGTGCGCGCGGATGCGATACGTATACGGCGTCTCCGAGGTCGGGACCTTCACCGCCTGCGACCTGGCGTCGGCTCCCGGCGTGATGGTGTTCCGCAGCGTGCCTCCCTCCCACACCTGCAGCTGGAACGAGTCGATCGGGTCGCCGTTCGCGTTCCCCGGCACCCAGTTCACCTGCATCTGCGCCTCGGTGCCCACGCCCTGCAGCTGTGTGACGGTGGGCGCGGCGGCGGGCATCGGCGGCCCCGCGGGCACCTCGGAGGCCGACCAGCCGCTCCAGCTCGACGGCTCGGGCGCGCGGTTGTGGGCCTGCACGCGCACCTGGTAGATGCCGCCGTTCTCGAGACCCTCCCAGGTCATCGAGTTCCCGGTGGCCTGCTTCTGCGAGACCCCGGACGGCGGAGCCGGCGAGATCTCCAGCGTGTAGCTCTCCACCGGAGAGCCGGGAGTGGTCGGGGTGGCCCACGCGACCTTGAGCGACTTGTCGCCGAAGGTCAGCGTCGGCGGGGTCGGGGTGTCGGGACGAGCGTCCGGACGGGCGACCGCCGACGTGCCGGACGGCTTCGACTCGCCGACCCGGTTGGTCGCGGTCACCTGGAAGGTGTACTCCACGTTGTTTGTGAGGCCGTCGAGCGTGCACGTCGTCGAGCGGCATTCCTTCGAGTACGGGCTGCCGCCGACCGACTTCACCGTGTACTTGGTGATCTCGGCGCCGTTGTTCGACGGTGCGCCGTAGGAGACCACGACGGTGCGGTCCTGCACGCTCGACACCAGCGGGGTGCCCGGTGCCTCCGGCACGCCCTGCACGGTCACGACGATCTGGCCGTTGGCCTCGCGGTCGGGATCCTTCGTCGCATCCTGGATGCGGTAGCGCACGACCATGGTTCCGACGAAGCTGGCGTCAGGCGTGACGACCACCTGATCGCCCTTCACGGCCGCGCCGCCGGAGCCCGACTCCGTGGCAGCAGTCATCAGCTTGAGCGGGGTCTCCGGGAACGGGTTGTAGTCGTTCGCGAGCACGGGCACCGTGATGCTCTTGCCCTGATCCGCTTCCGAGATCGTGTCGGTGTTCGCAGCAGGAAGCGGGCGGGTCGAGGCGCCGACGCGCACGGTCACGGTGCCTTCGACGGCTTCCGTCGTCCCGTCGGTGATCTCCAGCTTCAGGGAGGACACCGTGCCCTTCTCGACGTCGGACGAGGCCTCGACGAGCAGCTTCGAGCCGTCGATCTTGGCGGTGATGCCCTTGCCCGCACCGCTGACGTACTTGTACCTGTGCTTGCCCTCATCCTCCGGATCGGGGTCGGCCGTGAGGGCGGCCAGGTCGAGCGTCGATGCCTTCTCGCCCGGAGCGACGATGACCTCTGCGCCCGTGAACACCGGCTGCTGGTTCTCCGGCGGCAGCACGTTGATCGGGATGCTCAGCGTCGCCGTACGGCCCTCGGGGTCGTCCGGCCCCGTGCCGTCTGTGACCTCGAACGTGAGCGAGTCCTGCCCGAAGTAGCCCTCGGCCGAGGTGTACACCAGGGTGGTCTCGTCCTTCACGAGGTCGTCGCCGTTGGCGTACACGGCGTTCACCTTGGCATGCTCGGTGATCCGCGCGGTCCCCCCGCCTGCGACGGTGACGAACTTCGAGAGCGGGATCTCCCTGGTCTCGCCGCTCATGACCTCGAGCGGCTTGGTCGAATCCAGGATCGGCCGCAGGTCGGACTCGGCCGGCACGAAGATGAACGCGGATGCGGCCAGATCGTCCTGATCGGTGATCGTGTAGCGGATGAGCTGCAGCTGCTCGGTGACGGTGACCCGCACCTTGCCGTTCTCCAGCTGGGTCGCGCCTTCTCCGAGCACGAGCTTCAGGCGATCGGTGGTGCCGTCCGGGTCCTCGTCGTTCTTGAGGATGTCGAGGTCGGCACTCATCGTGCCGTCGGTGAGGTCGGTCGGCCGCACACGGTCGTCACGCGCGACGGGCGCCTGCAGCGGGACGTCCTCGTCGACGGTGATCTGCAGCGCCGCGGTCGCCTCGGCGCCCCTCGCGTCGCGGATCGTGTACTGCAGCGACGTCTCGAGCTCGCGGTTCGGCGCCTGCACCAGCACCCGATCACCCGAGACGCGGGCCGTGATGCCCGTCTCGGTCGGAACCTCGAGGCCGTCCTTCACGAGGATGATCTTGTCGCCCTCGGGGTCGGAGTCGTTCAGCATCACCGGCACCGAGATCTCGCGACCCGGCCGCACGACCACGGCATCCTTCACCGCGAACGGTCTCTGATTGATCTGCTCGCCCGGTGCGATGCCCACCCGGATCGTGGCGATGCCCTCCTTGCCGAGGCGGTCGCGCACGCGATAGCGGAACACGTCGACACCGGAGGAGTCGTCGAACGCCTCGTACGTGAAGTAGTTCTGCGCCGTCTCGGTGATGCGCCCCTTCTGCGGGCTGGAGGCGATGTCGATCAGCTCGACCGAGTCGCCGTCGGCGTCGATGCCGTCGAGAGGGACGGCGATGTTCGCGGTCGACCCGGCGAGCACGCGGGCCACCAGGTCCTGCGGGCGCGGAGCGGCGTTCGTCTCCTCGTCGACCGGAAGGATCTGGATCGTGACGTAGCCGGCGTCCTTCTGCTGGCGCGAATCGACCGCCTCGTAGGTGAGGTACACGGTCTTCGCGACGGGTCCGGCCTTGAACCGGATCGTGTCCTGCGAGACGAACGCCTCGCCGTCCTCCGGGTCGACCAGCGGCTCGACCAGCTCGGGAACGACGTGCATGACGTCGTCGTTCGGGTGCGTGTCGTTGTCGAGCACCGGGATGGTGACGACGTCGCCCGCGCGCACGATCGCCGTGTCGTCGTTCACGACGGGTTGCAGGAGCTTGTCCGGCGCGGGGATCGGGATGACCACCACCTCACCCTCCGCCGACTTGGAGCCGTTGGAGATGCGGTACTTGATGCGCGCCTGGTCGGTGAGCGAGCCCTGATCGGTGATGCGAAGCGTCTCGTGGTTGATGACCGACACGGAGATGCCCGAGTCGTCGTCGATCGAGACGGACTGCACCACCAGGATGCCGCCGGCGGGGTCGACGTCGTTCGCGAGCACGCCGATGAGCACATCGCCGCCCGTCGGCAGCAGCGCCACGTCGCGCACGGCGACCGGAGGGAGATCCGTCTCGCTCGCCTCGAGCACGTCGACGCGCACGATCCCCTCGCCGTTCTCGGGGCCGGCGGTCGCCAGGTACAGCACGTAGTAGGTGCCGGGAGCATCAGCGGTGAAGGAGAAGGTCTTGTTCGGCCCGTCCGTGACGATGGTCGCGCCGGGAACCTCGTTCACGCGGCCGAGTCGCAGCAGCTCGCGCCCCGAACTGGTGTCGTTGGCCAGCGGTGCCACGGTGACCTGCTCGCCGACGCGGGTCACGACGTGATCGGCGTTGGTCTTGGGCTTGGTCGAGCCCTCCGGTCGGACATCGAGGGTCACCGTCGCGGTGGCGCTCTCCCCGTATCCGTCGGCGACGGTGACCTGCACGTCCTTGCGTCCCTGCTGGCTCGCGGTCGCCTTGTACGTGATCTGGCCGTCGGTGCTGAAGTCGACCTCGTCGCCCGGCGCGGGGACGACCTCCTTGAGGTAGACATCGTCGCCCTCGGGGTCGATCCAGTCCGGGAGGATGTTGTACGAGATCGTTCCGCCGGTCTCCACGGTGAGACTGGTGTGCCGTTTGGGCACCGGAGCGGTGTTCACGCTCTTGTCGTAGACGGTCAGCGTGACCGCTGCCGTGTCCTTCCCGCCGCGACCGTCATCGGCCTCGTAGGTGAAGGTGGTCGATCCGGTCGCGTCCTCGTCGACCGCGATCTGCAGGGATCCGCCGTTCTGCACCTGCTGGATCGTGCCGAGAGCGGGCTGGGCCTCGGCGAGGGTCGCGACCAGGACGTCGCCGTCCGGATCGTTGTCGTTGTCGAGCACGGGGAGCATCGTCGTCACGCCGGGGCGCACACCGAACGTGTCGTCCTCGGCGATCGGAGGGGTGTTCTCCTCCTTGCGCTCGGGGAGCGTGGTCTCGACGGTCTCCTCGGTCGAGTCGTCCTCGTTCTCGGTCTCGCCCTCCGGCGGGGTGAGGTCGTTCCAGTTGTCGACGCGCTGCAGGCTCTCGTTCGCCAGCCAGGCCGCTCCGCCCACCGCGTCGTTGAGGATGATGACGTCGCGGTTGACGCGGAACACGAGGCTCTTCGAATCCTCGGCGCCGTCGACGTTCGCGTTGACGTCGTTCGCCGACCCGGGGCACTCCCGGATGAAGGTGGCCGTTCCGGCCCACGCGCCGTAGGTGCAACCGCGCAGCCACACCGGCGCCGCCGGCACGCCGTCGCCGCCCGCCTCGACCTCTGTGGGCTCACCGCCGTCGAGCGGAACGCTCACCAGCGCGTTCGCGGTCGAGACCGCCACCGCGTCGGTGTTCTCGGAGGCCTGCTGCAGAACGGCCTTGTCCGCGCCGGGGATCTCGGTGCGGACCCCGCCCGGGGAGGTCACGACGCCGGCAGCGCGATCCAGCACGACCGGGGTGCGACCCACGGCGGTGATCGCGGGCTTGGCGGACGCGTCGAGTTCGCCGACCGACGCGGCGGAGGCGTCGAGCGCCTCCCCCTCGTTGTCGACGGGGACGGTGACCACCTCGCCGCGCTCCGGGGCGAGTCCGAAGACGGTGCCGTCCTTGGCCACGGCGACATCGGCGCTAGCGCCCAACTCGGCCACCGGCTCGTTGACCTCGGCCTCGAAGGACGCGACGCCCTGCGCCGGCACGACCCAGAGCTCGCCGGTCTTCTGATCGAGGATCGCAGCCGTGCGGTTGCCCAGTGCGACCTTCGAGGAGGACGGGACCTTCGCCGAATCGCCGAGCGAGACGCGTGCAGGATCGACGGCTGTGAGTGTCGACGCGTTCTCGTCGACGACCAGGATGTTGTTCGTGTCCTGCAGGATGTCGTAGTTCTCACCCGTGGTGCGCAGTCCGCCGTCGAGCACCGTCGACTCGTGGTTGAAGTGCCCCACGAGAAGGCTCGACGTCTTGGTGATCCAGACGCCGCCGTCGTTCAGATCGACCTTGGTGGTCGGGAACCCCTCATAGGTGAAGGCCATCGTGGTGATGGCGATCACGCCCACGGTGACACCGGCCGCTGACGCCAGTGTCTTCGGTCGTGCGCGCATCCATGACAACGCCTTCATACCCGGTTCCCCCCCAGGGTGACACTCTCTGTTCTCCTCGATCGCGACCCGACGGGCCCACGAAGCACCCGTTCATCCTAACTGCGTCCTGGAATACCGCTCGATGGGGAGTTTTGCCCATCGAGCGGGGCGACGTCGAGAAGACCTCGAAGCCGCCCCGCCCATGGAGCATGAGAGCGTGCGGTCAGCTGCGACCCCGACGCCGTCGGAGGACGAGCGCGCCACCGAGGCTCAGAAGCAGCAGAGCGCCGCCGACGAGGTACCAACCGGGTGCACCGCCCGTCGTGGCGAGGTCACCGCCCGTGGACGACGCATCCGCTCCGCCACTGGATCCCGCACCGGGGGCTGTGCCCGTCCCCGTTCCCGGTGCGACGCCGCCGGAGCCGTCCCCCGCGCGGGTGACCGTGATCGGCGCGGTCGCCTCGGTCCCGTCGGGGAGGATCACCGCCAGTGTGTGCGCACCGGCCGGCGTCTTCGCGGGGATCGTGACAGCGGTGCGGAACGCCCCGTCGGCATCGGCGGTCGCGACGCCCACCCGCACCGGTGTGGAACGCAGCTCGATCGCGAGCTCCGCAGCCTCGGGGAATCCGGTTCCGGAGATCGTGACCCGGCCACCGGCCGCGACTGTCTGCGCGCTCAGCGCCACAGCCGGGTCGACGGGATCGACCGGGTCCACCGGGTCCACCGGATCCACGGGGGCGTCGGTGGGACGCGGGATGTCGACGTGCTTGATCTCCGTCGCTCCGGCCGTCGAGAAGGAGTACACCGTGACGCGCACGCGGTCGTCGTACAGCGCGGCGCGCAGCCCGACGGGGTCGGCACCGCCGACGGCCTTCTCCTCCCAGTCCCCGCTCGGTCCGTACATCGTGGTGACGGCTCCGGTGTTCACGACCGTGGGGCCGTGCGCGCGCGTCGGATCCGGCCGCAGCTCTGTACTCCAGTCGTTCAACGTCGGCGACCAGTGCGTGTGGCTGTTGAACATGATGACGTTCGGGTTCTGTGCGAGCAGGGCGGCGAACCGGGCCTCCTCCTGACCGAAGTCGTTCTCGTAGAACCGCGCGTACGATCCGGAGACCGAGTACGGCAGCAGGTGGTGCGAGAACAGCAGCACCGGCTGGTCCTGGGCGCGCCAGTGGGCGAGCCGATCACGCAGCCAGGTGAACTGCTCCTCGCTGAAGTCGACGAACGGGCCTGCGCCGGTCTTCGCCGTGTAGTCGTAGAACTCGCTGCCGATCCAGATCAGGGGAAGCTGACCGTCCACGAGCACCTCACCCCACAGCCCACCCTGGCCACCGATGTCGCGCATCCCCGTCGAATCGAGGAAGCGCTCCCGGTACACCGCCGATCCCTCGCTGCCGTAGTACTCGTGATTGCCGATCGTCGAGACGACCGTGCCGTACTCGCCGCCGCCACCCGCCGCGAGCGCCGACAGATAGGAGGTGTAGTTCGCGGTCGATCCGTTGCTGACCAGGTCGCCGTTGGACACGAGCACGTCCGCCGTCTGCGCCATCGCGCGGAACCCCGGCAGCACGTTCTGGCTCAGTCGCGTCGTCGCCCCCTGCACGTCGCTGAAGATGTCGACCACGGTGTTGGCCTCGACTCCTTCGGCGAGTGCCGCGAGCGGGCGCACCACCTGCACGTCGTCGAGCATCCACGATCCCGCGGCGCCGGGGGCGTCGAAGACGAACCGCAGGGTCATCGCGGATGCGCCCGCCGGCACCGTGACCGGCAGCCGGAGCTGCGCTGACTCCTCGTCGGCATCGGAGAGCTCGCGCAGCACGGTCTCCGTTCCCTCGTCGAACACCGCCGTCACGGTGCCATGCTGGGTTCCGCCCCTCTTGCGGTAGTGGCTGTCGAGGCGCACCTCCAGCGCATCCCCCGCCTTCACGGCGATCGGAGAGGAGGCGAGGCTGCCGGCGAATGCCCCGCTCGTCGCCTCCGCCACGGCGATCCGCCCCGAAGCGCGGGTGAACGCGTGTCGGCGATCGGTGCCGTACTGAGCGATCACGCTGTCGAGGTTCGACAGCGTCCACGCCCCCTCTCTCGTCCAGCTGTCCGTCTCGAAGCCGTCGAACCAGAGCAGCTGCTCGGTGGTCGAGGTGTCCGGGTCGTCGGCGGTGAGCACGGTGATCACGAGCGGGGTCGACACGATGCCGGCGCCACCGAGAGACAGCGTCACCGAGCCGGGCGCGAGGTCAGCGGGCAGCGCGACCGAGAACGACGTCTCCCCCGCGGCGTCAGCGACCGGGATACCGGGAACCGCCGCCCCGGCATCGCCGAACGACGCGGTCAGCTGCTGGCCGGGGCGCAGTCCGCCGACCTTCACCGGAACCGTCGCACCTGCTCTGGCGACGGGCTTCGCGGCGGAGAGGATGCGCGGTGCTGCATCGGCCGGCGGGGCTTCGCTGATCTGCACGTCGTCGATCATCCAGAACCAGTTGTTGCTGCTCTCGGCGTACGACCAGCCCACCGTGACGGCATCGGTCCCCGCAGGCACCGGGATCGAGACGTCCACCTGCTCGTCGAGACGGTTCCGGGCGAACGACTCGACCACCACCGGCGCTGCGTCGTCGAAGCGAGCGACGAGCTGCGCGGTCTGCGGCGACTGCCCCTGCTTGTAGTGGCTGTCGAAGCGCACCCGCACCGCCCCGTCCTGACTCTGCAGGTCGACGGCGGGTGCCCACAGCACGGAGCTGAAGCGCCCGTCCGTCGGCCGGTTGGCGTCGGAGTGCACGACCGCGGTGACACCGTCCGCACGTGTGAAGGAGCCGCGATCGCCGCTGTTCCCCCAGGTCGACACGACCTCGGCCGAGGTGTGGAACGACCAGCCCTGCCAGTCCGCCCGCATACCGGTCACGTTGGTGTTGTCGATCGACCATCCGGCAGGGGGCTGCGAGGCCGTCGCGTCGGTGAAGCCTTCGGTCAGCGGCGGGGCTGCAGCGAAGGCGGGCGTCGCCGCCGCGCCGACGAGCAGCGTGAGGGCGCACGTCACGGCGATGGCGCCGATTCCGTGTCTGGTTCTCATGTCTCTTCCTAGGGGTTGGTCGACCGCTCATGTCGGCCGAGGCAGGGGGATTCCGTCTCTTCCGAGCATGAGGAGCAAAAGTAGTCATGACAACTTTTTCCACGGAAATTCCCCGATTGTTCACCGATGTGCGTCAGAGTGAACATATCGCGGTCGCCGCGGGGATGAGAAGTCACGACAACAGGAGCACGAACGAGAATGCCCAGACCTCTGCACGAGCAGCTCTACGAGCGGATGCTCGATCGCATCAGAAGCGGCGAATGGCCGGAGGGCGAACGTGTGCCGAGTGAGCACTCCCTGATCGCCGAGTTCGGGACCTCTCGCGGACCGATCAGGCAGGCTCTCGCGACGCTGCGAGCCGAAGGTGCTGTCGACGGCGGGAGAGGCGCACCGCCTCGGGTGCGGCGAATCGTGCCGACGCAGTCGTTCCAGACCTTCGTCTCGTTCACCGACTGGGCACGTTCGATCGGACGACGCCCCGGCCAACGCGTGCTCGAGGCCGCACGCCGACCCGCCTCGGAAGCGATCGCCGATGACCTCGGAATCGAGACGGGCGCCGCGATCGTGGAGATCGTACGGCTGCGACTGCTCGACGACGAACCGGCGATGCTCGAACGCTCGGCGTTCCCGCTCCCCGTCGGCAGGCTGCTGCTCGCCGCCGACCTCGATGCGGGGAGCATCTACCAGGCGATGCAGGAGCATGGCCTGGCGCCCGTTCGCGCACGTCATGTCTTCGACGCGGTACCGGCGGACGAGATCGATGCGGCGGCACTGGCGGTGTCCGTGTCCACACCGCTGCTGCGCGTACGACGAACGGGATGGGCGGCCGACGGTTCCCTCGTCGAGGTGGCGGACGACCGCTACCTGCCGACGATGGCCACCTTCGCCGTCGAGAACACCTCCGACGCGCGCTCAGCGCTCACCCGGGAGACCGGCGAGCGCTGAGCGCCGACGGAGCCGACATCACGCTCTCCAGCACCCCGCGATGTGGTCGTCGACCATCCCACCCGACTGCATCAGGGCGTACATGGTGGTCGGCCCGACGAAACGGAACCCGCGACGGCGCAGTTCTTTGCTCAGAGCGGTCGATTCCGGTGTGACGGCCGGGACGTCGGCGAACGATGCCGGGCGCTCACCGGAGACCGCAGGAGCGAACGACCACATCAGCTCGTCGAACTCGCCATCGGCCATGCCACGGACGATGCGGGCGTTGCCGATCGTGGCCTCGATCTTCGCGCGGTTGCGGATGATGCCGGCATCCCCCATCAGACGTTCGACATCGGACTCGTCGAACTCCGAGACGATCTCGGGCACGAACCCCTCGAACACCTCCCGGAACCGCGGACGCTTGCGCAGGATCGTGATCCAGGAGAGCCCGGCCTGGAACCCCTCCAGCGCCATCTTCTCGAACAGCGCGCGGTCGCCGTGCAACGGCGTGCCCCACTCCTCGTCGTGGTAGCGGCGGTACTCGTCGTCGTCGCCCACCCAGGCGCAGCGGTCGCGGGCGTCGGGGCCCGTGAGAAGAGAGGTCATGCGCTCAGGCTATCCGCGGCGACCGACACCGGATGCCTTCGCGCCTCGCGGCTGCAATCGGCGAACGCTCAGGCGAAGGTGGCGGCGTCGATCACGAACCGGTACCGCACGTCGGAGGCCAGCACGCGCTCGTAGGCGGTGTTGATGTCGGAGGCGGGGATGACCTCGATCTCTGCCGCGATGCCGTGCTCGGCACAGAAGTCGAGCATCTCCTGCGTCTCGCCGATGCCGCCGATGTTGCTGCCGGCAAGCGAGCGCCGACCACCGATCAGCGACATCACGCCCACCTCCAGGGGTTCGCCGGGAGCGCCGACGCACACCATGGCTCCGCCGACGTCGAGCAGGCTCAGGTAGGAGCGCAGATCGATCACGGCGCTCACGGTGTTGAGGATCACATCGAACGATGAGCGCAGCTCGCGGAAGGTCTCCCGGTCGCTGGTGGCGCGATAGTGGTCGGCGCCGAGCCGCAGACCGTCGTCCTTCTTGCTCAGGGTCTGCGAGAGCACGGTCACCTCCGCGCCGAGAGCATGGGCGATCTGCACTCCCATGTGCCCGAGGCCGCCGAGCCCGACGACCGCGACGCGTGTGCCGGGCCCGACGTTCCAGTGCCGCAGCGGCGAATAGGTCGTGATGCCCGCGCACAGCAGCGGTGCGGCGACGTCCAGCGGCAGAGCGTCGGGGATGCGCAGCACGAAGGCCTCGGTCACGACCACCTGCTCCGAGTAGCCGCCCTGGGTGACGGTGCCGTCGCGATCGATGCCGCCGTAGGTGAGCACGGCCCCCTGGGTGCAGAACTGCTCTTCGCCGCGCAGACAGTTGCGGCACTCCCCGCAGGAGTTCACCAGGCATCCGACGCCGACACGATCGCCGACCGCATACCGGGTGACGGCCTCGCCTACCGCAGCGACCGTGCCGGTGATCTCGTGCCCGGGAGCGAGCGGATACTGCTGCGGACCCCAATCGCCGCGGACGGTGTGGATGTCCGAGTGGCAGATCCCGGCGAAGGCGATGTCGATCAGCACGTCGAGCGGGCCGAGTTCGCGTCGCTGGATGACGGTCTTCTCCAGCGGGGCTGCTTCACGGGGTGCGGCATAGGCGTTCACGGCAGGCATCTCGGACTCCTCGGATCGGGTACCTGCCGAGACTACCCAGCGCGGGAGGTGAATCAGCCGTGCCGCGCGAGTCGACGGTCGTCGAGAGGAGAGCGAACCGCGGGCGGGTCAGCGCTGCTTCTTCTTGAGCGCCTTCTCCTGGATGGGGGCCTGTCCGCTCGCCTCGAGGTCGGCGTAGTACGCACGGGCCTCGTCCTGCCGCTGCTTCTCCAGGCCGCTCGCGATGGGAGCGCGCACGTGCTCGGGCTCGTAGCCGAACGCGTTCACGAGGTCGAGGGAGTACGGGCGCAGACGGGCGCACAGGCGGTCGATGTAGCTCGACACCGCCGCGCCGCGCTGCATCGACAGACGTCCGTGGATCAGATGCCAGGCGAGGTGCTTCTCGATGAGCTGCAGGCCGAACAGGTCGCGCAGCCAGGTGAGCACCTTCTTGGTGTCCTCGTCGTCGATCTGGTGCACGGCGTCGGTGAACGCCTCCCACTGCAGCAGCTCTCCGTGCGCACGGGCGGCCTCGATGAGCTCGGCCTGGTTCTCGTTGAACAGGCGAGCGCCGAGGGCCTTGTCCTTCGCACCGGGGCGGAGGCGCGAGGCGATGTCGGCCACCATCTGCTGCACACGTCCGGCGAGCAGATCGTGCTGCTGCTCCTCGCGCAGGCCCCGCTCGACCGATCGGCTCACCTGACCGAAGTCGGAGACGGCCTGACCGAGCTGACGCAGGCCCGCACCGTGGAACAGCTTGCCCGCGGTCATGCCCACGGCGAACTTGGCGAGGGCCGCCGCATCCTTGCCCTGGAACTGCTTCGCGTAGTCGGTCAGCAGACGCTTGCCCACCAGCTGCAGCAGCACGTTGTTGTCGCCCTCGAAGGTGACGTAGATGTCGAGGTCGGCACGAAGCCCGACCAGACGGTTCTCGAACATGAAGCCGGCACCGCCGGTGGCCTCTCGGGCCTCCTGGAGGGTGTCGAGCGCATGCCACGTCGACAGCGGCTTGAGGGCGGCGGCCAAGGTCTCCAGGTCTTCCCGGTCCGCCGGGGTGTCGGTCCGGCCGGAGAAGACACCGTCGAACTTCTGCAGGAACTCGTCGTGCGCGAAGATCTGCGCGTAGGTGGTCGCCAGGCGCGGCAGCAGACGGCGCTGGTGCTTGCCGTAGTCCATCAGCACCACCTCCTGCCCATCAGCACCGTCGAACTGACGGCGCTGGGTGGCGTAGGTGATCGCGATGTGCAGACCGAGGGCGGAGGCCCAGGAGGCCGCGCCGTCGAGGGACACCCGCCCCTGCACGAGGGTGCCGAGCATCGTGAAGAAGCGGCGGCCAGGGCTGTCGATCGCACTGGAGTAGGTGCCGTCGGCCGCGACGTCGCCGTAGCGGTTGAGCAGGTTGGTCCGCGGGATCCGCACGTGGTCGAACGAGAGGCGCCCGTTGTCGATGCCGTTGAGTCCGCCCTTGAGACCGTCGTCCTCGCGGCCGATGCCGGGGAGGTCCACCCCGTCCTCACCGCGCAGCGGCACATAGAAGCAGTGCACGCCGTGGTTCACGCCGTTCGTGATCAGCTGCGCGAAGACGGTCGCCGCTACGCCGTGCAGTGCGGCGTTTCCGAGGTACTCCTTCGTCGCCCCGCGGAACGGGGTGTTGATGACGAACTCCTCCGTCTCCGGGTCGTACGTGGCCGTGGTGCCGACCGCAGCGACGTCGGAGCCGTGGCCGATCTCGGTCATCGCGAAGGCACCAGGGATCGAGAGGTCCATCACTCCGGGGAGCCACTTCGCGTGGTGCTCCTCCGTACCCAGCTGCAGGATCGCCGATCCGAAGAGACCCCACTGCACACCCGACTTGATCTGCAGGCTGGGGTCGGCCACCACGAGCTCCTCGAAGCCCGCGATGTTCGCGCCGTTGTTCTCCTCGCCGCCGAGCGACTTCGGGAACGCGCGATGCACGGCCTTGTTCTCCACCAGCAGGTGCAGCTGGCTGAGCACGCGCTCGCGGTGCTCGTCCTTGCCGAGCTCGTCCTTGCGCCAGAACGCCGAGTCCTTGATCATCTCGCGGGCCTGACGACGCACGTCACCCCACGTGCCCATCAGGGCGTCGTTCACGCGGGCGACATCGAGACGCGGGGTGGCGTCAGCGTTGTCGGGGGAGGTGCGGGTCGTCTTCGGACGGACGGCGGCGTCGACCATGAGCGTTCCTCTCAGAGGGAAGTGGGAATACTGCCATGGTAGGTCTGCCACAACGGGAGTCCTACTGCCCTGTCCACTTCCTCCAATGCGCTGCGGGGGCATCTCCCCGTCGGCTTGTCGTCAGACCACAGTCCGGGCCGGCAGCGCATCTTCCGGCACGGTAGGCGGTGGCGCTCCTGCCTCCCGCCAACGCCGCTTCGTCCCCGCGCTCAGACGCGCCCACGTGCGATCGCGGATGAAGATCGCATCGATCGCGATCATCGTCAGCGAGAACCACGGCAGCCCCATGAGCACGGCGATGCCGATGTGGAACGACAGGATGCCCAGCAGTCCGATCAACCGCGTGGGACGGGTGAGCAGCATGAGCGGGAACGCCACCTGCAGGATGATCGAACCCCAGCTGGCGACGGTGACCATCGGTCCCCATGTCGTGACGAGGTCGCTCAGCACCGGCCAGGTGCCGAACCGGGCGGTCTGCAGCGGGTTGTAGACCGCATACCCCTCTTCCCACGGCGCGCCGCCCGCCTTGTAGAGAGCGCCGGAGGCGTAGACGAAGCAGACCTGTGCCGTGAGAGCCACGAGCGCCAGGTTGTGGAACATGGTTCCCAGCAGCGCCGGCTGGCTGTTCGGGGCGAACCACTCCCCCGACTTCGCCCGACGCCGGGCATCCAGCGACCAGCGCGCCGCCGGGTCGGCGAAGAACAGCAGCAGCAGGGCGATGCGGAACATGTTGTCGCCCTGATCGCCCACCATGTCGTTCGCCTCGATGAACCCCACCCAGAGGCAGAAGAAGATCGGCAGCACGATCCGGAAGCGCCACCCGAGCACGAACAGCACGGCGAGCACTCCGAGCAGAAGGTAGAGCGCCGTGTAGAGCGCATCGTTCCCCATCGCGGCATGGAACGCACTGAACACCCAGATCCTGGGGAACTCGCTCACCGGCTCCGCGAGCTCGCCGTTCCAGGCCGACCCCGATCCGAACGTGTAGAGCCGGGTGCTGAAGTTCGAGATCAGCAGGCCGATCGCGGTGAGTCCGAAGAGGATGCGCGTGACCGCGAGCCCGTAGAGCGCCTTCTTCCCGTGGAAGAGCCAGTCGCCGACGAACGCCGAGATGCGGTCGATCGCCGACAGCACCATCGACCAGAGACCACCGATCATCGACGACACGAAGGTCAGCAGCCGTGTGACGAACGACCGCGGCGGCACGGTGCTCGCCGGAGCCGGTGCCGGGGCGGGTTCGCGAGGAGGGGTGGGTGGCGCGGACGCCGGGGCCGGAGCGGTGATGGTGCTCCGTGGCGCGGAGTCCTTCTTCTTCGCGTCCTTCCGGCGGTCCGCGGTCTTGACCGGCGCGCTCACGGCTGGATCCTCTCGAACTGGCCGCGGAAGGTGTTCGCGAAGTTCTCGCGACTCTGCCCTTCCTCTTCTATGGGCAGACGCCATCCGGTCGTCGAGAACGTCGGGTCGGGGCGCTGCGCGCCGGGGTCGTTGCGATCCTTGTAGGGGACCACGTTCTGGCGGCTCACGCGGTACTGCACCGCGACCACCGCATCCGCTCCCCAGATCGCGTAGGCCACCTGGGTCGCGTACGCGGTCGAGAGGTGCTCCTCGGCCATGTAGGCCTCGGTCGATGGATTGTCTTCACCCTGCAGTTCGTCGAAGGAGCGCACCATCCACTCCTCCCAGTCGTCCTTCATGAAGTCCAGGCCGATGACGGCCTGCTGGTCGGCGTTCAGCTTGTTGTAGGCGTTCATCTGTCCGCTCGCCACCTCACTCGACTGGATGCCGGCCCGAGGAGGGAAGAGGTTGTACCGGATCATCGAGAGCTCCACGTCGGTGGCGCTGACCCACCCGGTCTCGACCTGTTCGCCGTTCTTCTCGATGAGGGCGCGGACGTTGAAGTGGTAGTCGCCGTTGATGGGCTCCGGTGCGAACACGCTCCAGGACTGACCGAACATCGGCAGCATGTACCCGGCGAGGACCTGCTGGGTGGGGATCTCCCGCAGTGCGGAGTATGGCGCTATCCACAGGAACGAGGCGCCGATGTGCCACAGCGTCAGGAGGCAGGCCGCGAAGGCGATGAGCTTCACCCACCACGTCGGCCGTGGCCGCACGGCTGCCGAGGGTTCCGGCTCGACCACGTCGGAACCTGCCGCGTCGGAGTGCGGTGCGGACTCGAGTCTGGTGCTCATTCACTTCCCTCCATACCGTCGAGGGGTCGGGACCGCCGTGGGGAAACGGTCCCGACCACTCAGCGTTCCTGCATCGCGATCACTCCGTACGGATCAGTCGCCGTCGGGATGTCGCGAGTCTCATCGCCCCCAGGCCGAGGACGAGGAGCAGTGCGGCCAGGGCGATCCAGCCGCCCTGCACCTGTCCACCGGTCGTGGCCAGGCCCGAGGCGACCACCTGGAACGAGGCCGATACGCTGCCCGAGGTCGCCCCGGTCAGTGTCACGGTGTGCGATCCGAGGTCGGTGGCGGTCGGCACGGTCCAGGTGAAGGTGACCGTGCCCTGCGCGTTCGCGACCTGGCTGCCCAGCGCGACCGGATCGGAGGCCATCACGCCGGTGACCTTCTCTCCGGGCTTGAAGCCGGTGCCGACGGCGGTCTGCTGCTGTCCGCGTTCCAGGACCGGCGACCGGAGGACGATCGCGATGTTCCCGGTCGGGTCGGCTGCCGCGTCCGCCGAAGCGCTCGCGGTGGCGGATGCGGATGCCTCCGCGGTGGCTTCGGCCGAGGCGTCGGCCGCAGCCGATGCCGATGCCGTCGCCGACGAGGACGCGTTGGCCGCTGCGGCCGCAGAGGCGTTCGGGTCTGCATCGGCCGCAGCCGAGGCATCCGCCGCGCTCGTCGAGGTCGCATCGTTCTGCGCCGCCGCCTGAGCCGCCGCAGCCGCGGAGGCGTTCGCCGCCGTGGTGGCCGTGGTCGAGGCATCGGTGGAGGCATCGGTGGTCGCCGCCGCCTGAGCCGCTGCGTTGGCCGACACGTCGGCCGCCGCGGATGCCTGGCTGGTCGCGTCCGCGAGTGCCGCAGCGACTGCCGCGGCCTCAGCCGAGGCGTTGCTGTCGTCGTCAGCCTGGGCGGAGGCCGCTGCCGACGCGGACGCGTTGGTGTTGATCTCCGCCGACGCGTCAGCCGAGGCGACCGCGTCGGACGAGGCATCGGTCGAGGCGTTCGCGATCGCCGCCGCGCTCGCGTTCGCCGCAGCGCTCGTGCTGGCATCCGACGTCGCGGTGGCGTCA
Organism: Microbacterium sp. JAI119; assembly: GCF_013410135.1. Classification (NCBI taxonomy): domain Bacteria; kingdom Bacillati; phylum Actinomycetota; class Actinomycetes; order Micrococcales; family Microbacteriaceae; genus Microbacterium; species Microbacterium sp. JAI119. The sequence goes on along the minus strand of NZ_JACCCK010000003.1, from coordinate 321,982 downwards.
GCCGCCGTGTTCGTCGTGGCGTCGGCGAGAGCTGCGGCCTGGGCCGCGATGGCCGCGCCGGCGTTCGCCGCCGAGGTGGCATCAGCCGTCGCCGCCGTGGACGAGGTCGCCGTCGCCGCCGACTCCGATGCGGCGTCCGCTGCCGGGTCGGCCGCCGCCGAGCCCTGCGCTGTCGCATCCGCGAAGGCCGCTGCCTGCGCGGACGCTTCCGCGACGGCCGCGGTGGTGGCATCGGCGTTCGCCGAAGCGGATGCCGAGGCAGCCGCGTTCGCGTTGGTCGAGGCTTCCGAGGATGCGTCGGTGGAGGAGTCGGAGGTCGCTGCGGACTCCGACGAGGCCGCGGAGTTCGCTTCCGCTGCCGCGGAGGCTGCGGCGTTCGCGTTCGTCGAGGCATCAGCCAGCGCCGCGGCCTGGGCGGCGACGGCCGCGGAGGCGTTGGCGGTCGATGTCGAGTCGGTCGACGCTGTCGTCGATGCCGTCGTCGTCGCCGCAGCCTCGGCGGCCGCGGTCGCGTCAGCGGTGGCGGCCGCCGACGCGGACGAGGTGGCATCGGCCAGAGCAGCCGCCTCCGCAGCGGCCTGGGCCGACGGGTCGCCGTCCGCGGTCGCGTCCGCCGAGGCCGACGCTGACGCCGCTGCGTTGGTGTTGACGTCACCCGGGTCGCCCGCCGTCACCTCTGTGGTGTCCGTCGCGGTGACGGCACCGGCGGTCGCAGTCAGCGTGTATCCGGTTCCGGGAGTGGTGCCCGCCGGTACGGGATAGTTCGCAGTGAAGGCTCCCGAAGCATCGGTCGTCGCCGTCACCGGGCCGCCGACGTTCGCGCCTCCGCCCGGAGCTGTCAGCTGCAGCGAGACCGAGGAGCTCACGGGCCAGCCCGAGCCGGTCACGGCGAGGTTGCTGCCCGCCGGAACCTGGGCGGCCGCGTCGACCACGACGGGAGCCGCGGTGACCTCCGTCGTGTCCGTCGCCGTCTGCGCACCGACCGAGGCCGTGACCGTGTAGCCGGTGCCGGCCGGGGTGCCGGCCGGGACCGGGTAGTCGAGCGCGAAGCCGCCGAGCGCGCCGGTCGTGGCCGTGCGCGGGGTACCGACGGCCGCGCCGCCGGGTGCGCTCAGCTGCACCGAGACCTGCGTGTTCGCCGGCCAGTTCGCTCCGGTGACGGGCAGATCGTCCCCTGCCTGCACCGTCGCCGCCGCGTCGACCGTGGCCGCCGCAGTCACGGTGGTCGTGTCGGTCGCGGTCTGGGTGCCGACGGTCGCCGTCACCGTGTAGCCTGCGCCGGGCGTCGCGGAAGCGGGAACCGGGTAGTCGAGCGTGAACCCGCCAGACGCGTCGGTCGTGGCCGTCACCGGACCGCCGACGTTCCCGCCACCCGGCGCCGTCAGCTGCACGGACACCTGCGTGCTCGCCGGCCAGTTCGTACCGGTCACCGGAAGGCTCGTGCCCGCCTGCACCGTGTCAGCGGCATCGACAGCCGCGGCGGCCGTGACCTCCGTGGTGTCGGTCGCGGTCTGGGTGCCGACGGTCGCCGTCACCGTGTAGCCCGCGCCGGGCGTGGCCGAAGCCGGAACCGGGTAGTCGAGCGTGAACCCGCCAGACGCGTCGGTCGTGGCCGTCACCGGACCGCCGACGTTCCCGCCACCCGGCGCCGTCAGCTGCACGGACACCTGCGTGCTCGCCGGCCAGTTCGTACCGGTCACCGGAAGGCTCGTGCCCGCCTGCACCGTGTCAGCGGCATCGACAGCCGCGGCGGCCGTGACCTCCGTGGTGTCGATCGCCGTGACGGCACCTGCGGTCGCCGTCACGGTGTATGCCGCACCCGGAGCCGCAGAAGCGGGAACCGGGTAGTCGAGCGTGAAGTCACCCGAGGCGTTCGTAGTCGCCGTGACAGGGCCGCCGACGTTCGCGCCGCCGCCCGGAGCTGTCAGCTGCACGGACACCTGGGTGTTACCCGGCCAGTTCGATCCCGTGACCGGAAGGCTGGTGCCCGCCTGCACGGTGGCTGCGGCATCGACGGCGGCCACGGGGGCGTCCGTCACCTCGGTGGTGTCGGTCGCCGTCTGCGTGCCCACCGATGCCGTCACCGTGTAGCCGGTGGCCGCGGGTGTGCCGGCCGGAACAGGGTAGGCGACCGTGAAGGTGCCGGAACCGTCGGTGGTGACCAGTACGGGGCCGCCCACGTTCGGGCCGGAAGCCGGAGCCGACAGCTGCACCGAGACCTGGGTGTTCGCAGGCCAGTTGGCACCGGAGACCGCGAGATCCGTCCCCGCCTGTACGGCCGGGGCGGCATCGACCGTCGCCGCGGCCGTCACCTCGGTCGTATCCGTCGCCGAGACGGCGCCTGCCGTCGCGGTGACCGTGTACCCGGTGCCCACCGTCGTCGCCGTCGGGACGAAGTAATCGACCGTGAATGCACCGTTGCCGTCGGTCGTGACCGGAACAGGGTCGTTCACGATCCCCCCGCCGGGTGCGGTCACCTGCACGGAGACCTGCGTGTTCGCGGGCCAGCCGGAGCCGGTCACGGGCAGGTTCGTCCCCGCCTGGACGGTCGGGGCCGCGTCGATAGCCGCCACAGCTGCCGCGGCAGCCTTGACCGTCGAGGAACCGAGATCGAGAGCGACCCCGCCTCCGACGGCCGGGAGCAGGTTCACTCCGAGCGCACGCACCGTGAAGCTGCCGCCCGGAATGTCTCCCGTCGCCGGCTGCTCGTTGATGGTGATGGTCGCGATGTCCGACAGCACGCCCTGGAGCACGGGATCGAGCGTCGTCAGCACGGGACCCGTGAGAGCGGCGAGTGCCGGCTGCACGAGCGGGATCACGCTGGTCAACGCGGTGTTCACGAGCGGACCCGTCGTCGTGGCGACCGCATTCGTCACCGTCGCGACCACCGGGTTCAGGAGCACGCCGATGTTGAGGCCGGCCAGGGTGATGTCGGTCGCGACCGTGGGAACGGGAGTGGCGGTGCCGGCGAACTGCGCCAGTGAACCCTTGACCGTGACGTCGCCCGACACGAGCGGCGTCCCGGTGAGCGGCACCGTGAGGTCGACGCCGACCGTGATCGTCACCTGGAGGGCGTCGAGCGTCGACTTCAGGATCGTGGAGACCTTGCCGTTCAGGCTGTTCGGGTGCGTGCCCGTGAGTGCGGAGGTGATCCCCTGCTGGATGGCGGAGATCGTCGTGGCGGAGAGCACCGGGGTGTTCGCCGGCAGTGTGTTGAGGTTCGCGCCCGCGCCGGTCTCGACGAGGATCTTGGCGAGATCGACCGAGACCGTGCCGGTGCTCAGGTCGACGAGAACCGAACCGGTCGTGTTCTCGACCGGGGTCTGCAGCACCTGCGTCGTCACGGTCTGCCCGACCGTGTCGAGCCCCGCGATCGAGACGGTGCCCCCTGTCGCGGTGAAGGCGGCGACGAGCGGCACATCGGGGATCGCGTTGATCGTGTTGACGATCGTGGTGGTGAGGGCGGTCAGCGCGCCGCCGGGACCGGCGAGGTTGCTCACGGGAGTGACGGTGCCCTGGATCGCGGAGGCGAGGGTGCCGGAGAGCCCGGCGACCAGGTTGCTGTGCAGATCGAGGTTCAGGTCGGCGATGCGGTACTCGGACGTCACCGTTCCCGCGTTCGACTCGGCACGCGACGCGAGGGCGCCGATGCCGATGGAGGCCTGGTCGAGGACCGCATCGGTCAGACCCGCCACGGCGAGCTGGTCGAAGAGGTCTGTGAGCTCGAGGGTGCCGGGGTTCACGCTGCCGTCGATGGCGCCGGTGTCGACAGCCCCACCCGAGGTGATCGTGCCCGAAGAGGCGATCGACTGGGTCTGCGTCGGCGAGGAGCTGAAGCTCTGCGCAGCGCCCAGGTCGCCGAGCCGCAGCAGACCCGGCGTGGTGCCGTCGGTCAGCAGCGGCACGTTGAGGGTGCCCACGTCGATGTTGAGCGCCTCGAGCAGTCCGACGTTCAGTCCGCCGAGCTCCGAGCCAGGGGCGGCCGGGTTGCTCGTCAGCGTGTGACCGAGCGCGGCGATGTCGAGTCCGCCGAGCAGTGCGGCCGGCAGCTGGATGATCTGCCCCTGCGCGACCGACGGATCGTTCGGATTCGCCGCGTCCAGCGCATTCGCCGCTGTCGGCACCAGTGCACTTGCGAGGATCACCGCGCCGACGGTGACGCCGGCGATGCTTCCTCCTGCTGCTCTGCGTCGCCGCAGAGTCCTCTCCTGCAATTCCATTCGCTACTCCCGTGTGATGCGATCTTCCGCGTCACATGGCCCCCCCACGGGTCGACGTCAGTCGGCCGAGCGATGTTGAGGACAGTTCTACGGGATACGGGACGCGTTGTCCAGCATTCGTCCAGAGAACTTTTCAGCCATCGTCATCGTCCGAGACACTTCGCCATCGGCCGACATCGGACCCGCGATCGAGGGTTCGCCGACACGACGAAACGCCCCGCGGCCGAAGCCGTCGAGGCGTTTCGCGAATGCCCTCGGGTGTTACAGCGAGAGCCCGTGACCGAAGCGGAACAGCGGGTCGGTCGTGTCGAACGGGACGTCGGGACGCGAGGCCTCGACAGCCGCCATCGAGCGCGGCAGGTCGAAGGGCAGTCGACCCTGCGCGGGGAACGCACCGCTGAGCACGTCCAGCAGCGCCGTCCCGGAAGCACCCCAGTTCACCGTGATCGCAGCCGCCACCTCGGCGAGCGGCGTCAAGATCGGCGGGCGATCGGCGAGCACGTCGACCACTGTGGGCACGACGGCCGCGACCTCGCCGACATGGGCGATCACGTCATCCGGGAAGTCGAGGGAACCGGCGTGGAAGAAGTTCTCGAACATGGTCGCGCGCTCCTCGAATGGAGCCTGCAGCCGGATGATCGCCAGATCGGCTTCCGACGGCGTCTCGACGACGTCGGCGAACTTTTCAGCCACGGCGACGTCGATGCCCTCGACGTAGAGCTTCGCCCCTCGGGCGAAGGGCAGCGCGCCGTCGTTCGCGAGCACCGTGATCGACGCGCGCTGGGCATCCTCCCCCGCGGCACGGAAGTCGGCACGACCCACGATCTCGTCGGCGGCGTCCTCGTCGACGTAAGGGTTCTCGAACAGTCCGAGCTCGAACTTCTCGCGCAGGATGCGTCGTGCGGAGATGTCCAGCCGGGCCTCGGTGATCTCACCGTCGGCGATGAGCTCGAGCAGCAGCTCCGGGTTCGCCTCACCGCCGAATTGATCGACGCCCGCATCGAGCACCTTCTTCATCCGCTCGCGAGGCGTGAGGTCTTCCACGCCCCAGGCACGCGCCGGGAACGGCTGCCCGAAGATCTCGGAGTCGCTGATCAGGCCCCAATCGGTGCACACCAGACCGTCGAAGCCGTAGCGCTCGCGGAGCAGACCCGTGATCACCGACTTGTTGAAGCCGAAACCCACCTCCTCGTACTCCGTGCCGACGGGCATCCCGTAATACGGCATCATCTGCCGGGTACCCGCGGCGAGCGCGTCTTCGAACGGCTTCAGGTGAAGCTCGAACTCGCCGCCAGGATAGACCTGCTCGCGGCCGTACGGGAAGTGCGGATCCTCGCCGTCCTTCTGGGGGCCGCCGCCGGGGAAGTGCTTCGTCATGGTCGATACCGAGCCAGGCCCGAACGACTTCCCCTGGAAGCCGCGGATGTAGGCCGCGCCGAGCTTTCCCGACAGCTCGGCGTCTTCGCCGAACGTCGCCGTCTGGCGCGCCCAGCGCGGCTCGGTCGCGAGGTCGACCTGCGGGTGCAGTGCCACGCGCAGACCGACGGCCGTGTACTCCTGGCGGGCGATGTCGGCGAAGCGCTCGACGAGCTCCTCGTCGCGGGTGGCCGCGAGGCCGAGCGTCTCCGGCCACTGCGAGAAGGGCCCTGCCAGGATCGACGCTCCCGGATTCTCGCTGAACGAGTGCCGGGGGTCGGTGGAGAGCGTGACCGGGATGCCGAGGCGCGTGGACGCCGCGAGCCGCTGCAGGGCGTTCTGCCACGCGGCGATCTCCCGGCCGGTGGGCGCGGCACCCAGCAGGTTGAAGTGCGTCATCTGCTTGGACTCGAGAAACTCGCGGGCCGACGGCGTCGCGAACACCGGGTTGGGCTCCTCGAGGTCGCCGATCGCGATCATGGTGTGGAAGAAGAGCCCTGCCTTCTCCTCGATGGTCATGGCATCGAGCAGCAGCTGCACCCGCTCGTCGACCGAGAGATCGGTGTCGAGCCAGGGGCGCGCGATGGTGGTCTCTGTCATGGTCACTTAACTCCCTTGATGCGGTAGACGAGCACGGCACCGGCCAGCGCGACGACCGCACCGAACAGGTACCACGTGGTGTAGCCGCCCAGCGGCGTGGCCGCCCCGATGGCGATGATGCCCGGCGCGATCGCGGGGGCGATCGACTGCGGCAGCGCGTTGGCGATGTTCAGCACCCCGAGGTCCTTCGCCACGTCGTCCGGGTTGGGCAGCACCTCGGTGGCGAGGGCGAGGTCGACCGAGAGGAACGATCCGGCCCCGAGCCCGATGATGGCCTGGGCGATGATGACGGTCGTGATATCGGGGGCGATGGCGAGGATGACCAGGCCGACCACCATGATCACACCGGCGACGGCGACGAAGGGACGGCGCTTGCCGATCTTGTCGGAGAGGAAGCCGCCGAGCGGGGAGGAGATCGCCATCGCCGCCATCGAGGCGAGGTTGGCCGCGAGGATGACGCCCACCGCACCCTGCTCGTCGAGGCCGAACTTGGTGACGAGGTACAGCGGCAGGAAGGTGGCGATGCCGGCATAGCCGAACATCACGAAGAACTTGGTGAGCCAGGTCCAGCCGAAGTCGGGGTGCTTGCGCGGGTTGAACACGAACGAGCCGAAGAACATCCCGATCGTGAACTTCTCGGCGGGCTTCTCGGTGAGGCGGCGGTCCTTCAGGATCAGGACGAAGATGATCACCAGGATCAGTGCGATCACGCCCGGCACGACGAAGCGCTCGAAGTCGCCGGGCAGGAAGTTCACCAGGAAGCTGCCGGCGAGGATGCCGATCGGGGTGGTGATGCCGATGATGCCCGACACCTTGCCGCGGCTCGTGACCGGCACCTGGTCGGGCAGGGTCGCGTTCGCCGCCGCGAGCACGGCGTTCATCGCGGTCTGCACGAGGCACCAGGCGAGCAGGACCATCCAGACGGAGTTCGCGGACCCGATGAGGAAGAACCCGCCGAGGCCGACGACGGCACCACCCAGGATCCACGGACGACGCATGCCCCAGCGCGAGGTCGTGCGGTCGGAGAGCCTGCCGACGAGGGGGTTCGCCACGAGGGCGAAGATCGCACCGACGCCCATCACGAGTCCGAGGCTTCCCTCGGTGTTGACGGGGTCGATGTGCTGGATCTTGAACGCCATGGACACCATCACCGGGGTGAGAAGCGCCAGGAAGACACCGAAGTTCACCGCGGCGAGGCCGGGGGTGTAGCCGCGCGGAGTCTTGGGCGGCGTGGTCCCTGGGGCCTTGAATCCCGTGGTGCCCACCGCGGCCGCGTTGGCGGCGGATGACAGCTCTGTCATGACAGTCCTTTCGATTCACCGCACATCTTCGGGCGATGCGGTTCTGGCATGACAGTACACCAATCTCGACCGATTGGTAAGTCAAACCAGACCGATTGGTAATGAACGAGGATAGAGTGATGACGGAGGATGCGATGACGATGACGGCGACCGGCACCCGTCACTCGCGCGCCGTCGCGACGAGGCAGCGCATCCTCACCGCCGCGCACGATCTGTTCGTGACCCGCGGTTACCGATCCACGTCGCTGCGCGACATCGCCGCAGCCGCCTCCGTCAGCCACCCGGGCCTGCTCGGGCACTTCGCCTCGAAGGACGATCTGCTCGGAGAGGTGGTCGCCGGGCTCGAAGCCGAGAACGAGTCCGTGTTCAGCGCGATCTCGGCCGCATCCGAACCGGGCGAGCTGGTCTTCGCCGGCATCGCCGAGCGCAATGCGCGCACCGCCGGCTACCTCGAGCTGTTCGCGGCCCTCACCGGGGAGGCCTCGGCGCCGGACCACCCCGCGCACGAGCGGATGCGCGAGCGCTACTGCCGGATCCGCGCACTCAGCAACGACGTGCTCGAGGATGCCCAGTACCACGGGGTGGTCGCCGCCGACCGCGATGTCGACGGCGAGGCCGTCCGGCACACGGCGGGGTGGGACGGGCTGCAGCTGCTCTCGCAGTACCTGCCCGATCGGGTGGACGTCGTCGAGATGCTCGAGGAGCGCGAGAACCTGTGGGCGCTGCCGCACGCGTGGCGGGACCCCGACGACGAGCCCTCATCCGGGTCCGCGACGGCCGCCGGTCCCCTCCCGCGACTGCGCGCCACCAGTGTCGCCGACACCGACCCCGGCTACGCGGTCGGCCGCCGCAGGCGCGCACAGATCGTCTCCGATGCGATGCGCCTGTTCGCCCGCGACGGCTACGGCGACACCAGCCTGCAGGACATCGCCACCGCGGTCGGAGTGTCGAAGTCGACGCTGCTGCACCACTACGCGTCGAAGGAGCTGCTGCTGAGCGCCGTGCTCACGGAACGCGACAGCGCCATCAACGAGAACCAGATGTTTACGAGCACCGCGTCGGCTGCCACGGTGCTCCGCAGCATTCCCGAGGGCGCGGCGCTCAGCGCACGGGACGAACCGGGACTGATCGAGGTCTACGCGGTGCTGTCGTGCGAGGCCGTCCCCGTCGCACACCCCGCACACGACTACTTCACGATGCGGTTCGCGAACGCCCTCGACTACTTCGCTGAGCTCTTCCGCCTCGCCCAGGTCGACGGCGACCTGCCAGCGCACCGCGATCCCGTGCACGAGGCCACCTGGCTCATCGCGATGTGGGACGGGCTGCAGTACCAGTGGCTGTACGACCGCGACAGGGTCGACATCGCCACGCACCTGCGGGCTCATCTCGACGACGTGCTGCCTCCGCGCTGAGACGGCGCTGCGCTGAGACGATGCCGCGCTGAGACGACGCCGCGCGGAGACGACGCCGCGCGGATCAGCGCAGACGGACGGCGTAGCGCAGATGCGTCGTCTGCGGGGAATCCTCCGCGCCCACCAGGTCGAGCGAGAGGCGTTCCCCGTCCACACCGTCGAACAGGCGCACTCCTGCCCCGAACAGCACAGGTGAGAGAGCGATGTGGAACTCGTCGACCAGACCGGCATTGAGGAACTGGACGATCGTCTCACCGCCGCCCGAGATGCGGACGTCGAGGTCGCCGGCAGCAGCGCGCGCCTGGTCGAGCGCCGACTCGATGCCGTCGGTCACGAAGTGGAACGTGGTGCCGCCGCGGCGCTCCCACGGCTCGCGCTCCTCATGGGTGACGACGAAGACCGGCGTATGGAACGGCGGGTCCTCCGGCCACGCGTGCTCGCCGGCGTCGAACATCCGCTTCCCCATCACACTCGCCCCGGTGCGCTCGAACGTCTCGCGCACGATGTCGTTGTCGCGTCCCTCGTCCCCACCTTCGCCCAGGTGCAGATTCTCGCGGAAGGACCGCAGCCGGAACACCCACTTCTGCAGCTCCATCCACTGCCGACCCATCAACTCGTCCGGCGACTCGGGGGCGATGAACCCGTCGAGAGACATCGAGACGCTGAAGAACACCGCTCCGGCCATCAGCGCTCCCCTCGCGCGATCGCCATCTCCGCGACGTGGACGGCGAGGTTGTCCAGTGTCTGCCGGCCACCCTCGAGTGCGCCATGCCGCTCGATCGCCCGGTCGCGCAGCTCCGGTGTCGGGAACACCGTGCGCATCTCGATGCGGGTCCGATCGCCGTCCAGCACGAACGTGAGGTGTGATTCGAATGCCTCAGGATCGTCGCGGTGCTCACCATGGAGCATCACGATCCGCTCCGGCGCGACGATGTCGGTCCACACGATCCACTCCGGGTAGTCGGTGCCGTCCGGTCCGTGCATCACGAACTCCCATTCGCCCCCGACACGGAACTCGAACGATCGCGTCGTCGTGGTGAAACCGTCGGGGCCCCACCACCTCGAGAGGTGCTGCACCGTGGTGAACGCCTCGAACACCAGCGCCGGCGCGGCGTCGATCACGCGCGAGATCACGATCTCGCGATCAATCGTCGTATCCATCCACTACTCCTGCCTTCTTTCCGCTTTCAGGTCCTGCACGTAGGCGTCGAGCCGGTCGAAGCTCTCGTTCCAGAACTGCTCGAAGCCGCCCGTCCACTCATGGACGGCCCGGAGCCCCGTGGCGTCGAGCCCGTAGACCCGCTGCTTGCCCTCCCGGCGGTCGCGCACGAGACCGACCTCGCGCAGCACACGCAGGTGCTTGGAGGCACCCGGCTGAGTCATCCCCAGCACCTCGGACACCTCGGTCACGGGGCGGTCGCCACTGCGCAGCAGCGTCAGGATGTCCCGGCGTCGCGGTTCGGCGATCGCGTTGAAGACATCGGATGTGGTTGCCGCTCGCGCCATGTGATCAACATATACCCATATGGGCAAGTGTTCAAGACGCCACGATCCGGAGTACGCCCGAAGGCGAGGCGTCGGGCGTCGGCGTCAGGCGCCGGCGATCACCGCGAGCACGCCCTCGCCGTACGCCTCGCGCTTCTTCGCACCGATGCCGGTGATGCCGTCGAGGTCGGCGAGAGCAGCAGGGCGGCGCTCCGCGAGCGCGCGCAGCGTCGCGTCACCGAACACGATGTACGCGGGCACGCCCTGCTCGCGAGCGGTCTCGGCACGCCATGCACGCAGTGCCTCGAACAGTGGCCGATCCCCCGCGTCCAGGGCATCGGCGGCGCTGGCCTTGCGGGCCCGGCCCGAGGACGTCGGGCGCCCGATCGTGTCCTTGCGCAGGGGTACAGCGGTCTCACCACGCAGTACTCCTGCCGCCTGCTCACCGGGCGCGAGGGTGCCGTAGTCACCCTGCGCGACGAGAATGCCGCGGGCCAGGAGCTGACGGACGACGCTGCGCCAATCCTGATCCGAGAGATCGCTGCCGATGCCGTAGGTCGCGAGCTTGTCGTGACCCTGCTGCCTGATGCGCTCTGTCGAGGCCCCGCGGAGGATGTCGATCAGGTGCCCGGCGCCGAACGCCTGATTGCGCTCGCGCTTCAACCGCACGATCGTCGAGAGCAGCTTCTGTGCTGGGACGAGCCCGTCGAACGTCTCGGTGTCGTCGAGACAGGTGTCGCAGTTGCCGCACGGCTGCGACTCCTGACCGAAGTAGCCGAGCAGGTTCTGCCGACGACACTCCACGGTCTCGCACAGCGCGAGCATGGCGTCGAGGTGCTGCCCCATGCGCATCTTGAAGGTGCGATCACCGGGACTCTGGTCGATGAGCCTGCGCTGCTGCACGACGTCGCCGAGCCCGTAAGCCATCCAGGCCACCGAGGGCTCGCCGTCTCGACCGGCGCGCCCGGTCTCCTGGTAATAGCCCTCCACGGACTTCGGCAGATCGATGTGCGCGACGAAGCGCACATCCGGCTTGTCGATGCCCATCCCGAATGCGATGGTGGCGACCATGACGACGCCGTCCTCGCGGAGGAAGCGCGCCTGGTTGGCCGCGCGCACCTCGCCGGGCAGACCCGCGTGGTACGGCAGCGCATCGAGACCCTGGGCGGCGAGGTACGTCGCCGTCTGCTCGACCGACTTGCGACTGAGCGCGTACACGATGCCCGCGGGCTGCGCGGCGTCGTCGGTCACCGGGGTCTGCGACTTGATGAACGCGACCAGCTGCTTGCGCGGGTCGACCTTGGGCACGATCCGGTACTGGATGTTCGGGCGATCGAAGCTCGCCACGAAGTGCTTCGCCGGCGCCCGCCCCTCTGCGCCGTCGAGGTGCAGACGTTCGGTGATCTCCTTGTGCGTCGCTGCGGTCGCAGTAGCCGTGAGCGCCATGCGTGGAACACCGGGGAACCGCTCGCCCAGATCGCCGAGAGCCAGGTAGTCGGGCCGGAAGTCGTGACCCCACTGCGACACGCAGTGGGCCTCGTCGATCGCGATCACGCTGAGGGTGCCGCGTTGCAGGAGCGCCGTGGTCTGCGCGTTCGACAACCGCTCCGGGGCGACGTAGATGAGGTCGAGTTCACCGGCGACGTACGCCCGCTCGACCTCGCGGCGCTCGTCGATCGCCTGCGTGGAGTTGAGATAGGCGGCGTTGACGCCGTTGGCCCGCAGAGCGTCGACCTGGTCGTGCATGAGCGCGATGAGCGGGCTTATCACGAGCCCCGTGCCCTCGCGCACGAGCGCGGGCACCTGGTACGTGATGCTCTTGCCGCCACCGGTGGGCATCAGCACGACGGCGTCTCCGCCCCCGATGACCTGATCGACGATGCCTGCCTGGTCGCCGCGGAACTCGTCGTAGCCGAAGACCGTGTGCAGGGCCTCGCGTGCGGTGGAGTAGCGGCTCGGCGTCGCTCGGCGCACGGCCGGCGCGGAGGCCGCGGGGGCCACCGGGGTGACCGGACCCTGACCCCAGTCCAGCGGCGGTTCGAACCCGGCGCCCTGAGGCTCCCAGTCCATCGGCTCGGGCGGGATGGACGACTCCCACCCGTCGTCATAGGGCTCGTCGGCGTACGGCAGGTCCGCGTACGGGTCACGGGGAGTCTGCGGCATCCCTCCAGCGTAACGACCCCCGCCGACGTGGGCCGCGCCTCATCCACAGGCGCAGTCTCGATCAGCTCGCGGTCGACCGGTCGTAGGCGCGGATGAGGTCGTCGAGGAACTTCGCCACCGTCGCCCGCTCGCCCTCGCTCATCGCGGCGATCTGCGCCTCGACCTCGACGATGAGCGGCTCCACCAGGCGCTCGGCATCGGCGGCGGCATCCTCTGACGCGGTCACGATGAGTTTTCGCCCGTCGGACGGATGCCGATCTCGGCGCACATGGCCGCGATCTTCGAGGCGATTGAGGACGAGAGTCATGGCTGCGGTCGAGATCTCGACGCGGTGGGCCAGCTCGGTCGGAGTCGTGGGGCCGCGGGAGATGAGGTGGTCGAGCACCTCGAGGCCCGGGGCGTCGAGTTCGAGCTGCTTGGCGATCGAGCGCTCGAAGCGCTGCTGACGCATCGTGAGCTGCTGCACGCGGGTGCGGATGTCAATCTCGTCGATCTCGCCGGCGTCGTGCCGACGTGACGGGTCATACGTCGAGGCCGATTCCGTCGCCCGCTCGGACCGTTTGACATCCATGCGCACCATGGTAATACTTCATATTGCTAATTTGATTGATAATCAAGGATTGAGACGATATGACAGACGCGACAGAAGCGCCCTACCGCTGGCGCTGGGCGATCCTCGGAGTGATGCTCGCGGCCGAGATCATGGACATGCTCGACGCGACGATCGTCAACGTCGCCGGCCCCTCGTTGGAGTCCTCCCTGGGGACGAACGCCCTGGGCCTGCAGTGGGTGATCGGCGGCTACGCCCTCGCGTTGGGGGCGGGACTGATCCTGGGCGGTCGCCTGGGTGACCGCTTCGGGCGGCGCCGGATGTTCCTCCTCGGCCTGTCGGCGTTCACGATCGCATCGCTGTTGTGCTCCCTCGCGCCGACCGCTGAGCTACTGATCGCCTTCCGTCTGCTCCAGGGCGCGGCCGGCGCGCTGCTGCTCCCCCAGGGCCTCGGTCTGCTGCGTGAGAACCTCTCCGGCGCCGAGCTCGCCGTCGCATTCGGCATCTTCGGTCCGGCGCTGGGCCTCGGCGGCATCCTGGGCCCCATCATCGGCGGCGGACTGATCGAGGCCGACATCCTCGGGCTCGGATGGCGCTCGGTCTTCCTCGTGAACATCCCCATCGGGATCGTCGCCCTGGTCATCGCCTGGCGCATCCTGCCGCGACGCTCGGGGGATCGGGCGGTCCGCATCGACATGCTCGGCGCAGCCGTCATCGTCGCGGCATCCGGCATCCTCGTGCTCGGCCTCACCTTCGGACCCGAGCTGGACTGGCCGCTGTGGGCCTGGGCGTGCGTGGCCGCCGGCCTTGCCGGCTTCATCCTCTTCGGGGTGCAGCAGCGCGCACTCCTCGCCCGCGGCGGAGTGCCGCTGGTCACGGCGACCATGTTCACGCGTCGGGCCTACACCTTCGGGCTCGTGGGCATCGCCCTGTTCTTCAGCAGCCTGACCGGCACACAGCTGGTGCTGACGCTGTTCCTGCAGGTCGGCAACGGCTTCAGCGCCGGCGAGGCGGGGTTGAGCAACCTGCCACTCGCGATCGGCTCCGCGGTCGGCGGTGCGATCAGCGGCGCATGGCTCGCCGAGAAGATCGGGCGGTCCGTGCTGCAGCTCGGAGCAGTCACGCAGCTGCTCGGCGCGGGACTGCTGTGGTTCGAGCTGCAGCAGCCGGGCGACTTCAGCATCTGGACCATCGCCCCGGGCATCGCCCTGTTCGGGGTCGGCGGCGGCGCGATTATCGCCGCACTGTTCAGCACGATCCTCGCCGCGGTGAAGGACGACGAGATCGGTTCGGCTTCGGGCGTTCTCACCGCGGTCCAGGCGATCGCGAGCGCAGTGGGTGTCGCGATCTTCGCCTCGGTGTTCTTCGATGCGATCGACTCCGGTACCCCGGCGGAGGCGTATCAGCAGACCCTGATCGTGCCCGCGATCATGCTCGTCGCCTTCCTCGCACTCACCTTCCTCTTCCCGAAGAAGAGTCGGGAGGATGCGCACGGGGTAGCCGTGATGGAAACAGCGGGCTGACCGGATCGGTGGGCGAGAACCCGGACCGTCTGCGTCGGCGCCAGACGGACCGGGTTCTCGCCCGCCCCAGCGATCTCACGCGGGCGTAGGTTGGAGTCAACCCGTTCGAAGGAGCCTCCGATGACCGACATCACCGTGACCCGCAACGACGACGAGTCGCGCTACGAGATCCGCTCCGACGACGTGCTCGCAGGTTTCGCGGAGTTCGACCTGCGCCCCGGATCGATCCGCTTCATCCACACCGAGGTCGACCCGGCGTTCCAGGGCCAGGGGCTGGCGGGAAAGCTGGCATCGGCAGCGCTGACGGATGCCGCAGGACGCGGTGAGGCGATCGTCCCGCTGTGCCCGTACATCGCGAAGTACCTCGAAACGCACGAGATCGCCGGAGCCGAGATCCGCTGGCCGCGGGCGTCGCCGAGCCATGGCGCATCGACGGGCGAAGAGCCGACGGGCCGAGCCGAATGATCGGGCAGCACCGCCTCATCCTCGAGCCCCGCGAGGTGCCGCTGGGCGGAGTGCGCGGCATGAACGTGCTGCGGGCGCTGCCTCACCGCAACCTGCCGACGATCGGCGCCTGGTGCTTCCTGGACCGGTTCGGTCCCGCCGACACAAAGATGCGGGTCGAGCCGCATCCACACATCGGACTGCAGACCGTGACCTGGCCGCTCGTCGGAGAGATCCGCCACCGCGACTCGCTCGGCAGCGACGCCGACCTGCGCCGCGGGCAGCTGAACCTGATGACAGCGGGCGACGGCATCTCGCACTCGGAGTACTCGATCGGTGAAGAACCGGTGCCGCTCGACGCCCTGCAGTTCTGGGTGGTGCTGCCCGACTCGGCCCGCCGCGGTGCCCCCGGCTTCGAACGGCACACCGCGCTGCCGACACTCGCACTCCCGGCCGAAGAGGGAGCAGATGCCGAGGCCACGGTCGTGCTCGGCGAACTCGCCGGGGTGCGTTCGCCCGCCACCGTGCACACCCCGATCGTCGGCGCCGAGGTCGTCATCTCCCCCGGCTCGCGCGTGCGCCTGCCACTGCGTTCCGACTGGGAGCACGCGCTGATGCTCGTCGAAGGCGATGCCGTGGTGGCCGGGCATCCACTCGACCGCAACGGACTGCTCTACCTCGGCGACTCCCGCGATGCGGTCGAGGTGTCGAGCACCGAGGGCGCCCTGCTCTTCCTGCTGGGCGGTGAGCCGTTCGAGGACGACATCGTGATGTGGTGGAATTTCGCCGGACGCACACACGAAGAGATCGTCGAGGCCCGCGAGGAGTGGGAGGCGGCGTCCGACCGTTTCGGAGTCGTGGCCGGGCACGATGTGCGCATACCCGCGCCGCCCCTCCCCCCTGTTCGGCTCATGCCGCGCAGCCGCAAGCTCTGACTCAGCCGCGCTCGGGGGTGTGCACACGCGCGAGGAAGCGCTCGGTGCGCGGCGACGGACCCCGCGGATCCAGCAGCGAGACGACGACCGTGACCGCTGTGGCGAGCGGGATCGTCCATGCGGCGGGCTGCGCGAGATAGGGCGCCGCTGCGCCGATGCCGCCGACCGCCGCGTGCACCAGCAGGGCGAGTCCCGCAGCGCACCCACCCGACACCATTCCGGCCACCGCACCTCGTGCGGTGAGCCCCCGCCACCACACGCCGAGCAGCACGACCGGCGAGAGGGTCGACGCCGCCACCACGAACACGACACCCACGCTCGACCCGAGGCCCGCCGGGGCCGTGAGCAGCGCCACGGCGAGCGGCACCAGGGCACAGAGCACCGCCGACAGCCGGAACGACCGCACGGATCCGGAGAACACGTCCTGGCTGATCACGCCGGCGAGCGACACGACGAGGCCGGCCGATGTCGCCAGGAACGCTGCGAACGCTCCGGCGACGATCAGCGCGGTCAACAGTTCACCGAACGCCCCGGGGAAGACGCGTGAGGGGAGCAGCAGCACCGCCGTGTCCGCGACACCGGGCACCGCCAGGTCCGGAGCGGCGATGCGCGCAAGCAGCCCCATCGTGCTCGACACCGCGTAGAAGGCGCTCACCATGCCGATCACGATCACGGTCGTGCGCCGTGCGGACACCCCGGTCGGACTCGTGTAGAAGCGCACCAGCACGTGCGGTAGACCCATCGTGCCCAGCAGCAGCGCGAGCAGGAGCGAGGCGGTCTCGTAGGCGTCGAACCCCGAGGGCCCGGCCTCGACGGGGAACACCAGCGCCGGATCGAAGTCGTGCGGCCCGCCGCTGAGCGCGAACGCGATGAAGACCACGGGAACGAGGAGCGCGGTGAGCTTGAGCCAGTACTGGAAAGCCTGCACGTAGGTGATGGCGCGCATGCCCCCGGCCGCGACCGCTGCGGCGACGAGCACCGCGACGGTGACGGCGCCCACCCACTCCGGCAGCCCGGCGACCACCAGCAGGGTCAGCCCCGCTCCGTGCAGCTGCGGCACGATGTAGAGCCAGCCGATGACCAGCACCGCGACGCTCGTGACCCGGCGCGCCGACGGCGACTCCAACCGCGCCTCGATGAAGTCCGGGATCGTGTAAGCCCCGCTGCGCCGAAGGGGTGCCGCGACGAATGCCAGGACCAGGAGATAGCCGGCCGCGTAGCCGATGGGGAACCAGAAGCCACGGGCGCCGTCGAGCAGCACGAGGCCGGACAGCCCGAGGAACGTGCCGGCCGAGAGGTACTCGCCGCTGATCGCCGAGGCGTTCCATACCGGCCGCACGGTGCGGGACGCGACGAAGAAGTCGCCGGTCGTGCGCGAGATGCGCAGACCGTAGATGCCGATCAGCAGCGTCGCGACGATCACGAGCGCGACGCCGATGAGGTCGAGCACCGCATTCATTCGCGATCCCGGAGGGCACGATATCGACGTTCGTTGCGCGCTGCGGTGCGCACGTAGAGCACCGCGAACACCACGATGATCGGATAGAACGCGTACGCCTGCAGCAGCCATGACAACGGCAGGCCCCAGACCATGACCTGCCCGATCTCCGGGATGAGCGCGATCGCCAGAGTCAGCGCGATGACGACGATCACGAACCCGGCGACCGTTCCGAGTGCGAGTCGCAGCTGACTGCGCATGAGAGCCCTGGCGTAGACGGCATCCGCCTCGTCGACGGGTGCGCCCGGCAGCGCGATTCCCCGGGTGAAGGCCGCCGGCCGACGATCAGGCAGATCAGCGGTCACCCGCACCCGCACGCGCTTCGGCTTCTCCGTCATCCCCCGACCTCCCCGCGCAACAGGGCATCGCGCACCGCTGGCACCAGGCGTCTGCTCACCGGCAGCGAGACGGCGCCGATCGAGACCGAGGGTTCAGCGCCGGAGAGCCGGGCCTCGGACACGACGGCGATGCGCACGAGCGAGGAGCGATGGATGCGCAGGAACCCGGCGTCCGCCCACCGCGTCTCGAGTTCCGAGATGGGCGCGCGCCAGGTGCCCCGCACCGTCGCCGGTGTGCAACCGGGAATAGTCCCCCTGGGCCTGCACCCAGCGCACCTCGCTGCGACGCACGAACCGCACCACGGATCCGATCGTGACCGGCAGCATCTCGTCGTCACCGGGCGTCGGAGCCTCCGCGACCTCGACCACCCGTCCGACCGCCTGGCGGAGCCGCTCGATGCGCACGGGCTTGAGGAGGTAGTCGGCGGCACGCAGCTCGAACGCCTCCACCGCCCTGGCATCATCGGCGGTCACGAACACGACGGCGGGCGGTTCCGCGAGGGCGAGCAGCGCACGCGCGAGCTCCATCCCGCCGAGCCCCGGCATGTGGATGTCGAGGAATGCGATCCGTACGGCCCGCTCCGACAGCAGCCGCAGGGCTTCCGCACCCGATGATGCGGTGACGATCGCGCCGATGCGCGCGTCCGTGCGCAGCAGATGGACCAGCTCATCCAGGGCGGGTCTCTCGTCGTCCGCGACGAGCACATCGATCGGCTGCACGCTTCTGGTCATGCTCGGCCGTCGCTGTCCGGGTCGTGCTGCGGCTGGGACTTCGGGACCCGCATGCGCACCAGGGTACCGGCGCCCGTGTTCGTCTCGACCACCAGAGCGCCGTCCGCCCCGTAGAGCTGGCGGAGCCGGGTGTCGACGTTGCGGAGTCCCACGTGGACCCCGTCGTCGCCGGCGGTGAGCGTCGCATGAAGAGCCTCGGGGTCCATGCCCACCCCGTCGTCCTCGACCGTGATCTCGGTGTGGGTGCCGTCGTCGCGTGAGGCGATGCGGATCTCCCCTCCCCCTTCGCCGGGCTCGAGCCCGTGACGGACGGCGTTCTCGACCAGCGGCTGCACCGAGAGGAACGGGATGACGGTGGCCAGCGTCTCCGGTGCGATCTGCAGCGTCACGCGCAGACGGTCCCCGAACCGCGCTCGTTCGAGCTCGAGATACGAGTGGATGCTGCCGAGCTCGTCGGCCACCGTCGTGAACTCCCCCTGGCGCCGGAAGGAGTAGCGGGTGAAGTCGGCGAACTCCAGCACCAGCTCGCGCGCGCGTGCGGGGTCGGTGAGCACGAAGGAGGCGATCGCCGTGAGGGCGTTGTAGATGAAATGCGGCGAGATCTGCGCACGCAGCGAGCGCAGCTCCGCCTCGGCCAGCTGCGTCCTGGACGCGTCGAGTCCGCCGAGCTCGACCTGCGCGGCACACCAGTCGGCCACCTCCTCCGAGGCACGCACCAGCGCGGCACGGACGGGCGCCGCGAAGGCGACCACGACGCCGATCACGCGTCCATCGACCAGGATGGGCGCCCCGACGGCCTCGAGGTCGTCGTCGGCACCGGGCGCGGGGAAGACCTGCCTGCGGCCCGACTCCCCGACCCTGGCGGCGATGCGGCGGGCAGCGGATTCCAGTCCGTCGGACGGCCCGTCGAACGACACCGTGCCCTCGGCGCTGACGATCGCGACCGCCGCGCTGCCGAGGAGCACCCGCAGGTGACGCGCGGCCTTGACGACGTCGGGGGCGGACAGTCCAGCGCGCAGATGCGGTGCCGCCAGACTCGCCTGATGCAGCACGGTGAGGGCGGCCTGTTCGGCGTCGCTCCCCAGCTCGGCGGCGCCGCGGGCGAGTCGACGTGCGAGCAGGAGGAGCACCGAGAGGACGATGCCGCCGAGCACGCCGAGGATCGCTGCGAGAACGACGTCGGTCATGGGTTCAGCCTACGGAGCCGCGCACGCCTCAGCAGCAGCGGGCACCGGGGTTGCGATCCTGGTCGTCCATCCGCTGCCGCCAGAACTGCCGCTCGGTCAGCGGCTCCTCGCCGGGATGCACGCGACCGTGATGGGCGACGTACGTCGCGTAGGCGCTGTCGCCCATCAGGGTCGTGATGTACCAGCGGATGCCGCGGCCGGCCCGCACCGCGGCGCTGAGCAGCGTCCGCAGGAGGGTGGTCGCGGCATCCGTCCGACTCGTGGTGTCAGCCATCTCAGTGTCTCGACATCAGTGGGTCGACGCCTTGCGCTCGTCGGCGAGGATCGGCTCCCACTGCTTCTCGAGCTCGCGTTCTTCGGCGCTGGGCAGGAACCCGGCCGGGGCGAAGCGGCGCGAGGCCACGGGTGCGTCCTCGGTGTTCTCGCCACCACCGTTGCGGATCGCCCTGATCGTGACGATCACGGCCGCCACCATCACGATGATCGCCAGGGTCACGAAGATGATCGACAGCGTGCCCTGCACGGCGGTGTTGCGGATGACCGCATCGAGCACCGCCGGCTCGCCGAGCGAGGTGTCTCCGCTGTCGCGGGCGGCGACGTAGCGGAAGTGATTCGCCCAATAGCCGATGGCCGGCACGGGAGAGGCGATCTTGTACAGCGACGCCGTGATCGTGACCACCGCGGTGAAGGCCAGAGGCAGCCCGATGATCCACAGCCACTTGATGTAGCTCTTGCCGCGCTTGGCGACGATGGCCATCACCACGGCGAGCGCGATCGCGGCGAGCAGCTGGTTGGCGATGCCGAACAGCGGGAAGAAGGTGTTGATGCCGCCGAGCGGGTCGGTGACGCCGAGGATGAGGATCGCTCCCCAGCCGGCCACCATGATCGCGGTGCAGATCCACACCCCGGGGCGCCAGGAGACGTCGCGGAACTTGGGGAACCAGGCGCCGATCGAGTCCTGCAGCATGAACCGGGCGACGCGGGTTCCTGCATCGACGGCCGTGAGGATGAACAGCGCCTCGAACATGATCGCGAAGTGGTACCAGAACGCCATGAGGGCCTGGCCACCGAGAGCCTGTTGCATGATGTGCGCGAGGCCGAGCGCCAGGGTGGGGGCACCACCGGTGCGCGAGACGATCGACTCCTCCCCGACAGCCGCTGCCGTGCCTGTGAGCATGTCGGGCGTCAGGTTCACCCCCGTCAGGCCGAGCGAGTTCACGAAGGCCACGGCCCCCTCGACCGTGCCCCCTGTGGCGGCGGTCGGTGCGTTCATCGCGAAGTAGATGCCCTGGTCGATGGAGATCGCGGCGACGAGTGCCATGATCGCGACGAACGACTCCATGAGCATGCCGCCGTAGCCGATGAAGCGCGTCTGACGCTCCTTCTCGATGAGCTTCGGGGTGGTGCCGGAGGCGATCAGGGCGTGGAAGCCCGACAGCGCTCCGCAGGCGATCGTGACGAACAGGAAGGGGAACAGCGGACCGGCGAACACCGGCCCCATGCCGTTCTCACCGAAGATGCTGATGGCGGGGACGGTGATCTCGGGACGGACCAGCACGATGGCCCCGGCGAGCATCACGATCACGCCGATCTTCATGAAGGTCGACAGGT
This sequence comes from Microbacterium sp. JAI119, assembly GCF_013410135.1. Taxonomy (NCBI): domain Bacteria; kingdom Bacillati; phylum Actinomycetota; class Actinomycetes; order Micrococcales; family Microbacteriaceae; genus Microbacterium; species Microbacterium sp. JAI119. Next base: position 300,567 of record NZ_JACCCK010000003.1, on the reverse strand, counting down.
AGTCGCGGGGGGCGAGCAGCAGCCACACCGGGAGCACCGCGGCGATGAAGCCGTAGATGATGATGCCCCAGGCGATCGTGGTGCGGTCGAGGTGGAAGATCGCCTGGCCCCACTCGGTGCCGGCGACCCAGCCCCCGCCGATGATCGCGGCCATGAGCAGCACGAAGCCGATGATCGAGACCTCGGTCACCTTGCCCGGGCGCAGGTAGCGCAGGTACACGCCCATGAACAACGCGATCGGGATGGTCATCGCGACCGAGAAGACGCCCCACGGGCTCTCCCCGAGCGCGTTGACGACGACGAGGGCGAGGATCGCGACGATGATCAGCATGATCAGCAGCGAGGCGATGATCGCGGCGGTTCCACCGATCTTGCCGAGTTCCTGACGGGCCATCTGCCCGATCGTGCGACCACCGCGTCGCATCGAGAAGAAGAGCACCGTGTAGTCCTGCACGGCGCCTGCGAGCACGACGCCGACGATGATCCAGATCGTGCCGGGGAGGTACCCCATCTGCGCCGCGAGCACGGGGCCGACGAGCGGGCCGGCACCGGCGATCGCGGCGAAGTGGTGACCGTAGAGCACCCGGCGGTCGGTGGGGACGTAGTCCTTGCCGTCCTGCTTCACCTCGGCGGGGGTGGCCCGGCGGTCATCGGGTCGGGTGATGTACTTCTCGATCACCTTGGAGTAGAACCGGTAGCCGATCAGGTACGTGCAGACCGCGGCGAACACGAACCAGATCGCGTTGACCGTCTCGCCGCGGACGATCGCGAGCATGGTCCAGGCGACGGCACCCAGCAGGGCGATCGCGGCCCACAGGATGATCTTCGGCAGGGTCCAGCGGTTCGCCTTCTCGTGGTGCTCTTCGGTGAGGGCCACGGGAGGGAGGTTCGGGTCGGTGACGATGATGGGCTCGTCGTCGACGAGTCCGGCGCCGTCGCGGCGGCGCGACGAAGGTGCGGTCATGGGGGTCTCCTCGGGATACGCGACGTTGCGTTCCCCCACGTTAGGAAGATCCCGCTCCCGACATGACCGCTCGCCGCGGTTGCTGCGACGAGCGGCGCGGATGGCGCGATGAACGGATACCGGGGATGTCCGTTCGCCCCGCCGCATCAGGCCCTCCCGCCACATCAGGCGGCTGCCTCGCGAATCGGCCTGTCTCCGCGGGATCGCCTGTTTCCGAGCGCCACGCACACGACGCCCCGCGGAAGGGAGACCGCGGGGCGTCGTGTGTGTGTGGAGGGGCTACTCCGGCTTCGCCGTCTCCGGCGCACTCGTCGGAGGCGCGCCCGTCCGTGATGCCTCGGGTGCCGGGGTCTCCGGTGCCGGGGTCTCCGGTGCCTTCGTCTCCGGTGCCGGGGCCTCCGGTGCCTTCGTCTCGGGCGCCGGAGTCTCCGGAGCCTTCGCCGCCGGCACGTCGACCGTCAGGACGGTGCGCACGTCGGATTCGCCGTACTGCACGACCCCGAGGTAGCGGGTGCCGGCGGTCAGGCCGGTCCAGCCGAGGTTGTACGACGTCTTCTTGCCGCGCACCGCGGCGAGCGGGTTCGGCGTTGCCGTGAGGTCACCCTCGCCGTCGGCCAGCACGTTGGCGTAGGTCATGTCCCACGTCATCGCGCCCGTCGTCGAGTAGATGTTCGCCACCACCAGGTAGGTTCCGGCCTTAGGCGACGGGATCGTGACCTGTTCGTCCGCCGAGCCGGTGGCCGAACGCCAGCGCTCGTAGTACTGCAGGTCGTCCGGGCTCACCACCCGGTACACGGTGAGGTCGAGGTCGCTGCCCTTGTCGTCCGACGAATCGAGGTCGAAACGCGAGAGGGTCGTGCCCTCGGGTACGTTCACGATCCACGAGACGTCCTTGTTGGCGTCGCCCGACTTCTCGTCACCCGAGTGCCCCTCGACGGGGTTGTCCGCGTCGGCGAGCAGTTCGAACGGCGTCAGACCCGAGAGTCCGAGCGCGAGGTCACCGGTGAGACCGGGGGTGATCTCGACAGCGGTGCTGCCGTCGACGCCACTGCCCGTGACCTCGGCCGGCGCATCGGCCGTGACCGGGAACAGCGCGATCGGCGAGCGCACCGAGTTCTTCGCACTCGTCCAGGTGAGCGAACCGGTGGCCCACTGCTCCACCGGAGCCGTGGCGTTGTCGAAGGTCACCGTGAACGTCTTGGTCTGGCCCGGACGGTCGAACTTCAACTGCTGCGGCGTGACCTTGACGTTCACTCCGGGCACCGAGGCCTTGGCCGTGAAGGTGCCCTTCTCGGTCGAGGTCACCGTGCGGGTGACGGTCTGTGCGCTGGTCAGGGAGCCGATCGAGATCGACGCCTGGTTCAGATCGCTGCCGTCGATGGGGTCGATGCCGGGGAAGTCCGACAGTCCCTTCCCGTCGAGGAACGCCGCCCAGTCCTTCACACCGTTGAGGTAGAGCAGACCCGGGTTCAGGTAGCGCTTCGGGTCGACCTGGCCTGCACCCTGCTCGAACGGATTCGTGTTCTTCGATCCGTCGGGCAGCACGGTGTCGTAGGCGGTGGTCATCATCGCCGACTTGATCTCCGCTGGCGTCGCCTTGGGGTGCTCGCCGAGGTAGAGCGCGGCGAGGCCGGCCACGTGCGGGGAGGCCATCGACGTGCCGGAGAGGATGCCGAACGTCGGCTTCTCCCCCGGAGCGTTCTCGGTCGCCGCGAGGATCGCGACACCGGGAGCCGCGACATCCGGCTTCATCACGTCGCTGCCGTCGGCCAGCATGGGCCCGCGGCTCGAGAAGCCCGCGATCTGCGGGGTCGGGGTGACGACGCCGGTGGTGTTCTCACCCACGAGGGTGATGGGACGATCCACGCCGCCCTGCACATACGCGAGCACGGCCGCGCGGTGCACGGCGTTCAGGTGCACGGTCGGCACCGCGTGGAAGTCGTTGTCGAGCGAGTCGGCGCCGCCGGGCACGTTCACGAGCACCATGCCCATGCCGCCGGCGTCCTTCACGACCTGCGACTTCTCGGCGCGGGCGTTGCTGCCACGGTCGCAGACCACGATGTGTCCGGCGACCTTGGCAGGATCGAGGGTGCCGGGCAGGCAGAGCTGCGGGGTGACGGCGCCCGCCGCCGCGGCGTCGACTGCGGCGATCGACGGGCCGGTGACCTTCTGACCGAACGGCACGCTCACCGAGGCTCCGGCCTGCGCGAACCCGTCGAACTGCACGGTGCCCTCCCAGGTCGGGATGGTCGATGCGGCCACCGTGGTGTACCAGGGCGAGGCGTGGTCGGCCGTGACCGGGTCAGGTCCGTCGTTGCCGGCGCTCGTCGCCACGAAGACGCCTGCTGCTGCGGCGTTGAAGAACGCGAGGTCCTCCGGAGCCATCACGGTGCTCGCAGCTCCGCCGCCGATGGAGTAGTTGATCACGTCGACACCGTCGGCGACGGCCTGGTCGATCGCGGCGATCAGGTCGCTCTGCGCGCAGATGTCGTCGGTGGTGACCGTCGTGTCGGGGCCGACGTAGCAGGCCTTGTACGCCGAGATCTTCGCTGCCGGGGCGACACCCGAGATCGTGCCGAAATCGACGTTCTCGATGCTGGCCTTGACCTTGAAGTTGCCCGCCGCCGTGCTCGCGGTGTGCGAGCCGTGGCCGTCGCCGTCACGCGGCGAGAGGTAGTCGTACTGGAAGTCGAAGCCGGCGGCCTCGGCCCCGGCGTAGAAGTACTGTCCGCCGATGAGCTTCGAGGAGTAGTCGCTGGTGTCCCAGTCCTGACCCTCGACCATCGCGGCCTGGAACTGCCCGCCGTCGGACTTGTCGAAGTAGACGTAGGTGCCGTCGGTGTAGGGCTGCCCGCCCTTGTTGCGGTTGTGCTGCTTCTTCTGCTTCTTGATCTTCTTCCCCTCGAAGGAGGGGTGCTCGGGGGCGATGCCGGTGTCGATCACACCGATGACGACGCCCTCTCCGGCGGTCGCGACCCCTCCGGTCTGCTGCCACACTCCGCCCTTGCCCTTGCGGTCGTCGCCGAGGCCGAGGTAGTCGGTCGAGCTCTGCGCGTCGGGGTGACGGATCTCATCCGGGTAGACGCCGAGGACGTCCTTCGAGGCGCGGAGCGCATCGACCTGCTCGCCGCTGAGGTCGGCGCTGAAGCCGTTGAGGACGACCTGATAGGTGGTGTCCGGCGTGACCCCGATGTCGCTGACGAGGTCTTCCTGCTCGGTCTGGAGATGTTCGACGTAGCGCTGCGAATCCTGCGACTGCGTCTCGAGCTGGTCGCCTTCGGCGGGCTTGGTGGCCTTCAGACCCTTGACGTCGCCCTCGTAGGTGGCGAGCGGATCCGACTTCATCACCACGATGTAGTGCCCTGGTGTGCCTGCGACGGGGACGGGGTGCGTCACCTCCTCCGTCGCGTAGCCCGCGGTTGCCGTCGATGCGATGAACAGCGTGGCCAGGGTGGTGGCTGCCGCCATCCGGAGGGGTGTTCGACCCATGTGGTGCTCCCGATGATCACGGTGCGGCCCTCTTGCTGCACCGCGGCCAACATATGCCCGACCCTGGCGATTCTCAGGAAGTCTGGCCGATCGGTCACCCGGCATTCGCCGATCGGCCAGGGTTATCCACGGCCGCCCTCGCGATACGTCGACAGTAAGCTGGAGAGGTGGCCCGCACCTCTGTCCTGACGACCCGCGTCCTGCTCGTATGCGCGGCCATCGGGGTCGCCACGGGCATCCTCGCCGGTATAGCCGGGTGGGTGACTCCGGTGCTGCTGGCGAGCCCCCTGCTGTTCCTCTACGGCCTGGTCCTCGGCTCGCACGTGCTGCCGGGCATCATCGCGCAGGAGGTGCTGCGCCTCCCGCTCGTCGCGCTGATCACCCATGTGTTCGCCGCTCTGATCGCGAGCGCCTTCAACCCGGCCTGGGCGCTGCGGTTCATCGGCACCGCTCTGCTGTTCGGCCTGATCCAGGAGGGGGTGGCCGCCCTCACCCGCTACCGCTCCTGGGGCCCGTGGCGCTTCTTCCTCTCGGCGGCGATCATCGGCGTCTTCGTGGCGGTCGTGGTGTTCTTCGCCGCCCACCTCTCGGTGATGCCGCTGTGGGCGCAGATCCTCTACCTCGCGATCTCGGTGCTCGGGCCGATCGCGTGGACAGCCATCGGCCTCGCGATCGGCTCGGCACTCAGCCGCGCCGGCGTCGCCCGCCGCTAGGCACTCCGCCCAGCCGCCGCGCGACGGCGCCCGAAACCGAGCTCACGAGCGCCTCGAGTGGACCGCGACGCTTCAGCGCCGCCAGGATCGCGCCGATGACGATCGCGCCAAGGATGTGGACACCGAGGATCGCCGGCCCCAGGTACCACCACGGGAGATCCGTCGACGCGTCGACCGCACCGGAGAGCAGCACGAACGAGGTGGCCGCCGCGGCGAGCACGTGCACCGTGTAGACCGTGAGCGGAGCGGCCCCCGCCGCCCTGACGGGCTCGAGCACGCGAAGCGCGGACTTGGGGAGGACTCCGGCGAGGAACAGCATGCTCGCGATGACGAAGAGTGCGATGCCGACCCCGCGCAGGATGTCGAGGGTCGTCCCCGTGTGCGGCGTCTGCAGCACGAGCGCCCACCACTGCGGAGAGAGTGGAGCGCCGAAGCCCGGCGTGCCGATGATGCTCTCGGTGGCGGCAGCCGCCTCGGGCGGCAGGGTCGCGACGAGGACCGCGCGCCCGAAGAACTCGTAGACGAGGGCGCTGGTCGACACGGCGAACACGGCGAGGAAGGCGCCGATGCCGGCCGTCCACGCGAGGAATCGCTTCTCCGTCCCGTTGCGCCGAGCGGCGATCAGCAGTGTGGCGACGGCCATCCCGACGAGAACGTAGACGATCCAGGTCACGACGGGATAGGTGCCGGTGACGAAGATCGCGCGCAGCGCCACGGCCGGCTCCCCCCACTGCGGCCAGGACACTCCGCCGCCCTCACCGATGACCCCCAGGGCCTGTCGCAGGAAGGCGTTGAGGATCGGCCCCGCGATCGCGAGGATCGCCGCGGAGACGAGCAACCAGCGCGGACTCACCCTGAGGAACGGGATACTGCACAGCATGGCGACACCGAAGTAGACGAGGACGACCACGATGCTTCCCGGCGCCAGGGCGAGCGTCGCCCCGATGAGGATGACGAGCACACCCCGCACAGCCATCGCCCACCGTGCGGCGGCGACGTGGCCGCGTTCCAGGTAGGAGCGGGTGGCGAGCACGACGCTGATCCCGCCGACGACGGCGAACAGGGTCGAGGCGTTCCCGTCGACGATGGTCGACACGCCTTCGACGTGGCCTGGCAGGCCGGCCGGCGGGAGCAGGTGGGCGCAGAACATGCCGATGATCGCCAGGAAGCGCGCGAAGTCGATGCCGACCATCCGGCCGAGCTCGCCGCGACGACGTGCCGCATCCGACTCGGGTGGAGGCGTCGGCTGCTCCCTCCGCGCCGTACGGTGCGGTCGGGCGATCGTGTGCGTGTTCGTGTCTTGTGGCACGGTGCTCCCTCGTTCCTGCGGCGCCCGGTCGGCGCCTCTACGACGATGCCGGTTCTTCGGCCGCTCCACGTCCGTCCACCGGATGATCGATGTCATCCGCCGGAGGGCTTCTGTGCGCGTGGATAATCAGGTAAGGCTCAGCTAAGTTAGAAGGGTACGATCCGCCGACCCGGGACTCCGCCGTGCGCCCATCCGCGCCCCTGCTGAGCGTGCGTGACCTCTCCCTCACCCACGCCGATGCGGCGCACCCCTCTCCGCGTGATGTGACCTTCGACATCGATGCAGGAGAGGTCGTGCTCCTGCTCGGGCCCTCCGGTTCGGGCAAGTCGACGCTCACCCTCGCCCTCAACGGGCTCATCCCGCACGCCCTCCCCACAGCCATGATCGGCACGGTGGAGGCCGGCGGCATCGACACGGCGAGCGCTCCGACCGCGACGCTGAGCACCCGCGTGGCGATGGTGTTCCAAGACCCCGATGCGCAGATCGTCACCGGCAGTGTGTACGACGAGGTCGCGTTCGGCCCCGAGAACCTGCGACTGCCGCTCGACGTGGTGGAGAGTCGCGTCGAGGAGGCACTGCGCCGCGTCGGGCTCTGGGAACGGCGCACGGTGAACCCCGACCACCTCTCCGGCGGCGGACGGCAGCGACTCGCGATCGCCGGTGCCCTCGCGATGGGCTCACCCCTCATCGTGCTCGACGAACCGACCGCGAACCTCGATGCCCAGGGCATCGACGACGTGTACGCCGCGCTCGCTGAGGTGGTCGCTGCGGGTGACCGCGCCATCCTGCTCGTGGAGCACAACCTCGATGCGGCTATGTCGTTCGTCACGCGGACGATCGTGCTCGACCGCGAGGGTCGGGTGGCTTTCGACGGACCGGCGGCCGAGATCATCCGCGAGAACGCCGACGAGCTGGTCCGGATGGGCGTGTGGGTTCCGGCCGCCACCCTGACGGCGCTCCGACTCCGGGGTCAGGGGTTCACACTCGATCCGCTGCCGCTGTCTCCCCCGGAACTCGCCGTCGCACTCGAAGGTCAGCCGGTCTCGTCCCTGCCATCGAGCCAGACGACGTCGTCGAGCCGCACGACGTCGTCCGCCTCGACGACGAAGAGCGACGCCACGACACGGGTCGAGCCGATCATCCGCGCGCGAGAGCTGACGGTGCGCCGGCGTCGTGCCGAGATCCTCCACAGTGTCGACCTCGACCTTGCCCCCGGCAGTCTCACGGCAATCGTGGGTGCGAACGGGGCGGGCAAGACCACGCTGATCCAGGCACTCGCGGGCGTCGTACCGCCACCGCGTGGACAGGTGTCGGTCGACGGCATCGACCCGGGGACCGCGTCTCCCCGCGACCTCGCCGCACGGATCGGGTTCGTGTTCCAGAATCCCGAGCACCAGTTCATCGCCCCGACGGTGTTCGACGAGCTCGCCCATGGGCTGCGGCTGCGCCATGTGCCCGACGCCGAGATCACGGCGAGAGTCGACGAGATGCTCACGCGCTTCGGACTCGAGCACAAGACGGACGTGCATCCGTTCTTGCTCTCGGGCGGTGAGAAGCGGCGCCTGTCGGTGGGCACGGCGCTGATCACCCGGCCCCGTGTGCTGGCGCTCGATGAGCCGACCTTCGGACAGGACCGTGCGAGAGCCGCTGAGCTGCTCGATCTGCTGCAGGAGCTGCGCGCGGACGGGACGACCATCCTGATCGTCACGCACGACCTGCAGTTGGTGGCCGAGCACGCCAGCCACGTCGTGCTCCTCGCCGAGGGTCGGGTGCGGGCGACCGGGCCCACCGCCGCGCTCCTGCAGGACGAACTGCTGTTCACGGATGCAGGGCTGCAGCTGCCGGCCCTGCAACGCGTGCTGGCGTCCGCCGGCCTCGGGGTGAGCTCATGACCGCGACGACGTTCGACCCCTATGCACGCATGACGGCGACGTCGCGCCGGCAGTTCCTCTACACACTGAATCCGCTCGCGAAAGTCGCCGGCTTCGCACCAGCGATGGTGCTGCTCGTCTTCGTACGGGATCTGGCGACCCCCGCCGCGTTCCTGGTGCTCGCCTATGCGCTGATCCTGGTCGGCGCGCGTCTCACCGTGCGGCTCCTCGCCCTGCTGCTGCTCGCTCTCCCCGCCGGGATGCTCCTGATCGGCATCGGCTTCTCCCTGTGGGTCGACACCGGACTGGTCCACGACTCCACTCCGGTCGTGCGCATCGGGGACTGGACGCTCTACAGCGGGGCCCTGCTCCTCGGCTTCGCGACAGCGCTGCGGCTCGGCTCGATCGTCGCTCTCGCGCTCGTCGGCGGGCTCACCACCAGCGGGCCCGACCTGGTGCGGGCCAGTGTGCAGCAGCTGCGGGTACCGTATCGGATCGGCTACACGGCCTTGGCGGCCTTCCGTTTCGTGCCGCGGTTCGGGCATGAGCTCTCCGTGATCAGGGCGGCCCATCGGGTGCGCGGGTATCACGGCGGTCGCGGTCCGTTCGCGCGCATCGCCCGGGGGTGGGGGTACATCGTGCCGCTGCTCGCCGGCGCGATCCGCCACGCCGAGCGCGTCGCGTTGGCGATGGACTCGCGGGCGTTCGGTGCACATCCGACGCGCACCGAGCGGCACCTGGTCCCGTTCCGGACGCGAGACACCGTCTTCACGGTCGCGACCCTGCTGGCCTCTGCAGCCATCTTCGTCGTCTTCTTCCCCTGGCAGCTTCCCTGAAAGGCGTCCTGATGGCGTTCAGCAAGATGGTCAAGCCCGAGTCGTCCGAACTCCTCCACCTGACGGTGCTGCGCACGGAGCAGCTCTCGGCGCACTGGATCCGGGTGACGCTCGGCGGTGGCGAGATCGAGAAGTTCCGGCCGATGGGGTTCGACCAGTGGTTCCGATTGTTCCTGCCGATCGGAGGGGATGCCGGGCTCGACCGGGTGCCGGCGAAGGCGAACAAGGTGTTCGGGTACCTGAAGTTCCTGCGCATCCCCGACGGTGAGCGTCCGGTGATGCGCAACTACAGCGTGCGCGCGTACCGTCCGGCGACCGCGGAGGCCGGCGCCGAGATCGACGTCGACTTCGTGCTGCACGGCTCGGCCACGGACGGCACCGCCGGCCCCGCGTCGCGATGGGCGGAGACCTGCGAGCCTGGCGAGCACGTGCTGATCATCGACGAAGGCCTCACGTTCAACCCGCAGCGCGGGGTGGAGCGGGTCGTGCTGGTCGGCGACGAGACCGCCCTGCCCGCGATCTCCTCCATCTGCGCCTCGCTGCCTGCCACTGCGACGGGCACCGCGATCGTGGAGGTGCCGAGCGACGACGACGCTCTCGCGTTCACGCATCCCTCGGGCGTCGAGGTCGTGTGGATCGTGCGGCCGCATGGCATCGCTCCCGGGGCGCTCGCCCTGGAGACGCTGGCACGCGCTGCCCTGCCGGATGCGCCGTTCCACGCGTATGCGGCGGGCGAGCAGGCACTCGCCTCAGGGGCGCGCAAGCATCTCGTTGGCACACGCGGGGTCGACAAGAATGCCGTGAGCTTCTGCGGCTACTGGAAGATCGGCGCCTCATCACCCGCCTCGAAGGCCGCGCGCGACGCTGCAGCGGAGCCCCTCGCGTGAGCGGAACGGATGCAGCCGATGGCCTCGCCTCCAGGGGATCAGTGGGAGATGCTCCCGCAGCAGCAGCAGCCGGACATCGCGCGTCAGTCGCCGGTGGACGATTCCGCTTCCCCACCGCCATCCTGCTGACCTGTGCCGCGCTCGGCGTCGCCGGGGCGGTGCTGCTCGCGCCGATGAACTGGTTCTCGACGCTGCTGACCGGGCCGCTGCCCTTCGTCGGCATGGCCCTCGCCGGCCTGTGGCTGTTGTCGTCCGTGATCGCGCTGAGGCTGCTGCGGAAGCCGCTGGTCGGACTCCTCGTCGCGCTGATCGCCGGCCTCGTGATGGTCCCGTTCTCCGGGTACGGTTTCAGCAGCGTGCTGACGAATCTCTGGTGGGCGGCGTTCACGGAGCTGCCGTTCCTGTTCGTGCTCTGGCGCTACTGGGGAACGTGGATGCACTACGTCGGCGCCGTCGTCGTGGGCGTCGTCTACCCGATCTCGGCGTGGGCCTGGTTCGATCTCGGATCCATGTCTCTCTTCGCCCAGGTCGCCTTCTTCGCCGTGACGATCGCCAGCTGCGTCGGCGGCACCGCCCTCGGCATCCTGATCGCCGACCGTCTGCGCAGGGCAGGAGTGGGCAGGGCAGGAGTGGTTAGGGCAGGAGTGGGTAGCGCCGGAGTGGGCAGGGCAGGAGTAGGCAGCGCCGGAGTGGGCAGGCCAGCTGTCAACGGGCGCCGCTGAGCCTCAAGAGCACAGCCGCCCTCATCACACTCCTCAGGTGGGGCCGACCGGTGCCGTAAGACGGAGCACATCGCACCGTCGGGCGGCGTCCTCACCCGAGACCCCCCCACCGGACGACCGTCACCAGAGACCAGCCTCACCAGAGACCAGCCTCACCAGAGACCAGCCTCACCAGAGACCAGCCCACCAGAGACCGACATCCTCACGCAGCGACGTCGAGGCGTGCGCGACCGCCGAGCCTCGGGGTCTGCGCAGGATCGACGTATCGCGGCGGAATGAACCACACCCGCGCGCCGCTCCCAGTCCCCCTCCTACTCCCGCCCCCACTCCTACTCATACTCCCGGCATCGTCGATACGGATCTCCCACCCGTTGTCGTGGATGCGGTGGTGACACGTTTCGCACAGCAGTACCCCGTTGGAGAGGTCGGTCGGCCCGTGATCTCGTTTCCACCAGCGGATGTGATGGGCCTTCGTCATCTCGGGCGGCAATCCGCACATCGCGCATCCCCCGTCGCGCTCCACCAGCGCCAGCCGTTGTGCGCGGGTGAACAGCCGCTTCTCCCGACCCCATTCGAGGATCTCGCTGTCGCCACCGAGAACGCACGGGATCACACCGCCACCGGCCGCCATCCTGCGCGCAGCTCCGACGCTGACCGGGTGATCGACACCATCCAGGGTCGCCGACCCCGTGCCGGCTTCCAGATCGTCGAGGTTCATCCGCACGATCACCGTCGCACCCGCTACCGGCACCCGCTGCTCGCACCCGAGCACGTGCGCACAGAACACCGCCAGAGCATCAGCTTGGATCATCGGCACCGTCCGGCGGTCCGCATCGGGCGCACCCTCGTCGGGCGCATCTTTTCGCGCGGCGAACGCGGCGGTCACGTACCCCCGGATCGCGGTGACCACCGGAGCCGCGGTCTCGACGTCGAGCACCGCGTTCAGATGCACCATGCCGTCACGCTCGAACAGCGATAGCGCACGTCTGTTGCGCCGTTCGTCCTCCCTGGGCTCCAGACCGTCCGGGTCGAGCCATGCTTCCGCGCGGACCACGAGCTTGCGCACATCGTCGAGCGCCAAACCCGCCGCTTTCTCCGCCAGCACCCGCTCGCCTTCGGCGATACGCTCCGCTCCCGCGGCGATCCGACAGCGATCGAGGAGCGCGATGATCACCGCGGCGGCCGGGGCGCCGAGCGCACCCGAGTCGAGTGCCGTACTCACCGACGGGTACTTCGCCGGCAGAGGGGCGCCCAGGAGGTCGCTGCGGGGTGCAGTCGCTTCGCCCACCTTGACGAGGCGCGAGGCATCGCCCGTCGACACTCCCGTCGCAGCCGCGATCAGCGTCGCCGGATTGCGGTAGCCCTGCTGCTTCGCCAGGCTCTCCGCGCCGAGCTCTGGACGCGACTCACGCGATATGCACGCCGCCACCGAGACATGCACGGCATCCAACCGACGCCGCAGCACCCCGATCGACTCGCTCACCACCATCAACTGCTCGCGCGACAGGTCTCCGGAGTCGTCGGCATCCGACCACGCCTCATCGAGGCGGGACATCGCCTCGTGCAACGCGGTCAATCTGGACATGCTTCATTTTATCGCGGATCGTGCCGAGATTCGAAGATTTGTTCGATCGCATGCTGGTGAGACCGGTATCCCGAAAGCCACCCTCCCCGGACCGACCCACCAGGCCCACCAGGCCTACCAGGCCCGCCCGGCCCGCCAGGCCCGCCAGCCCCGCCCGGGCCGCCCGGGCACAGGAGCCGCGGGCCGCCGGAGTGCCTCACTGCACGTCGGTGAACAATCCCATGACCTCCGGTCCCATCTCGACCTGGCTCAGGACGACGCGGAACGAGCCGTCCTGGTCGATCCAGAAGTCCGTCCCCTGCCCACCCGACCAGCCGAACCGGCCGACGTGCTCACCCTCGGTCTGCACCGCGACGCCGAATCCCCACCCCGTGCCCTCCCAGAATCCCGGGAAGAAGCTGTCAGCGGTCTTCGCTGCGGCCGGCACCTGGTCCGAACGCATCAGCGCGAGCAGCTCCGGGTCGAGGACGACACTCCCGCCATGGCGCCCGCCGGCGGCCAGCATCCCCGCGAACACGGCATAGTCGGCGGCCGTCGACACGAGTTCCGAGTGATTGAGATCGAACGGCGCAGGCGCGACGGAGAACCCTGCGGCCGCCGGCTCGATCTCGACCAGCTGGCCCTCCTGGTGCCGGTATGCCGCGGGCAGCCGATGCGCCTGGTCGACGGGAACCGTGAAACCCGTGTCGACCATTCCCAGCGGTCCGAAGAGGTCACGCCGAAGGTGCTCCTCCAGCGACCCGTCGACCACTCGTGAGAGCAGGATCCCGAGGATGCCGAAGGAGTGGTGGTAGCGCCATCCGGTGCCGGGCTCGAACGCGAGCGGGAGCGCGGTCAGCGCGTCCAGCCACTCCTGTGCGCCCATCGCGACCGGCTCCTGCCCCGCGGCCGTCCGATTCCTGATCATCGCCTCGGCGAGGGACGACGACACGACCTGCACGCCGTAGCCGGAGGTGTTGGTGAGCAGATGACGCAGAGTGATGGGCGTCGTCGCAGGCGCGACGTCGTCGAGGGGAGCATCCGGCACGCGCAGCACCTGACGATCGGCGACCTCAGGCACCCACTTCTCGACGGGATCGTCGAGAAGGAGGCGCCCCGCCTGCACGAGGCGCAGTGCGGCGACCGCGAGGATCGGTTTGGTCATCGATTGGATGCGCACGATCGCATCCGCCGGCAGGTCTCCGGCCGCGACGATCTCGAACGCCCCACCGGGTTCACCGTGCACGCCGATGATCCCCGGCGCCGTGCCTCGCGCGACGTGTTCATCCAGGATCCGTGCGAGCGACGTCGTCATGCAGTCGATTCAACCGGGCCGCAGCACCCCTGTCCACGCCTCGACGGCGATAGGGCAACGACGAGAAGAGGCCCCGGATGCGAAATCCGGGGCCTCTTCAGGGGAGGCGCGTCAGCGCTTGCCGGCGATCTGACGCCCGACGAGGTCGCGCATGATCTCGTTCGTGCCGCCGTAGATGCGGTGCACTCGGGCATCGGTGAACGCGCGGGCGATCGGGTACTCCATGATGTACCCGTAGCCCCCGTGCAGCTGCACTCCCGTGTCGAGCACCTCCCACTCGCGTTCGGTCGCCCAGAACTTCACCTTCGCGGCATCCTCGGCGGACAGCTTCCCCTCCGAGTAGGCCCGGAGCGCGCGGTCGATGTAGGCCCACATCGCATCGGTGGTCGCGGACATGTCGGCGAGGCGGAAGCGGGTGTTCTGGAAGTCGGCGATGCGCTCACCGAACGCCTCGCGGTCCTTCGTGTAGGCGATGGTCCAGTCGAGGGCGGCCTGTGCGGCTGCAGCTGCGGCGACGCCGATCGAGAGGCGCTCGAGTGGCAGGTTCAGCATCAGCTGGATGAAGCCCTGACCCTCTTTGCCACTGATGAGGTTCTCGTCGGGGACGAACACGTCCGTGAAGCTGAGCTCGGCCGTGTCCCAGCCGTGGAAGCCCATCTTGCTGAGCTTCTTCCCCTGGTCGAAGCCCTCCATGCCCTTCTCGACGAGCAGGAGGCTGAACGCGTCCGGACGGTTGCCCTCACCGGTCTTGACGAAGGTCACCACGACGTCGGCGGTCGTGCCGGAGGAGATGAACGTCTTCGCACCGTTGAGGATGTAGCCGCCGTCGACCTTCTTGGCGTTGGTCTTGATCCCGCGCAGGTCGGAGCCCGCGCCGGGGTCGGTCATCGCGAGGGCGCCGAGCACCTCGCCGGTGGCCATGCGGGGCAGCCACTTCTCCTTCTGCTCCTGCGTGCCCATGTGCACGAGGTAGGGGACGGCCAGGTCGTCCTGGATGCCGAACGCACCGGCCAGCGAGCCCGCACCGGAGGCGATGGCCTCCTCCATGACGATCGTGCGGAAGCGGTAGTCCTGCAGCATCCCCGCGCCGCCGAACTCCTCGGGGACGGAGAGCCCGATCAGACCGGCCTCGCCGGCCGCCAGCATGGTCGCGCGGTCGATCTCGCCCGCGGCATCCCACCGCTCGATCGCCTCGCCTGTCACGTGGCGCTTGACGAAGTCCTTGACCAGGTCCCGGAAAGCCTCGTGATCCTCGTCGTAGATGTCGCGTTCCATGCCGTCCTCCTGAACGTGTCGTGCATCATTGCTCCGGTGATTCTACGACGCCGCGGAGGCCGGAGACAGGACGTTGTGAGAATGCATCCCATAAAACGTGAGACTGGGTACCGCGGTTGTCGGATGCCGCAACCACGGCGTTCCCGCCCGGTTCAGTGCGAGTAATCGGGCGCAGCGGGGAGCCCGAAGAACTCCTCCAGCGTATGGAATCCGCCCTCGTGGTATGCCGCCGCCAGGTCGACCCCGACATAGCGGAGGTGCCACGGCTCCGGGGCGTATCCGGTGACCGGGGTGCCGACCTGCTCGTAGCGCACGATGAATCCGTACTCCCAGGCGTGAGCGGCGACCCAGTCGCTCTGGGCGGTGCCGCCGAAGCCGTCGAGTCCGCCGCAGCCCGCACCGCACGCCACCACATCGAGGGCGAGACCCGTCTGGTGCTCGCTGTGACCGGGGCGAGCCGAGCCGGCATCCGCCTCCGCCTGCCCCTGCGAACGCACGTGCGAGCCGTAGGTCGTCACCTGAAGACCATAGGAGCGGTAGCCGTTGTTCGCCCCGATGCGTCCCACGCCGGCCGCGGCTGCCGCATCCGCCATCCGGCCGACGGCGGCGGCCACGTCGGAGCGCACACGTCCGGACGGCGTCGTCATCTGCAGCGGCACCTGAGCGAGGTCCGCCGGCTCGTAGGCGGGGGGATTCAGCGGCAGCGACTTGTTCACCACCACCCAGAGGCGTGCGGGGTCGCTGAGCGAGACGCAGGGGGCATTGCCCGCCACCACCGCCTCGCGGAAGGCCGCCCCTCCCCCGAAGCCCGCGATCGCGCCCGCATCGTCGCCGTTCGCGATGGCCTGCTGCACCGACGGCTCGGCACAGGGGTCGGCCGCCGTGGTCGCAGCGACCTTGACCGGCGGGACCTGCATGACCGCGACCGGCACGGGCATGACCTCGGCGTCGGACGACGGCACCGGACCGGATCCGATCGAGCAGAGGATGCCGATCGCCGTCAGGGCGACGCCGATCGGGAGAGCGGGTCCGCGGATCGGGGACCGCGGCGCCGCATGCTGAGCGTGCGGCAGAAAGGGCATTGGTCCATCATCTCATTCGAAGATAGTTATGAGAGCGGCTTGCATCAGGATCGGTCATCTGTTCGAATAGTCGAATGCGGTGGCAAGGACAGAAACTCGGCGAGACGGATGCATCCGCGCTCCCCGGCCTCGAAGACCGATCCAGCGTTCTGCGCTCGGTGACCACGCCCGAGTTCGCGGGCATGACGTTCCACGAGGTGCTGTCGAAGTCGGCACTGAACCATGTCCCCGGCGCCTCGCGCATGCCGTTCGCATGGACTATCAACCCGTACCGCGGATGCTCCCATGCCTGCGTCTACTGCTTCGCCCGCGGCACGCACGAGTACCTCGACCTCGACGGCGGCTCCGATTTCGACTCGCAGATCGTCGTGAAGGTGAATGTCGTCGAGGTGCTCGAACGCGAGCTGCGCAAGGGCAGCTGGGAAAACGAGACCGTCGCCCTCGGGACAAACACCGATCCGTACCAGCGCGCCGAGGGCCGCTACAAGCTCATGCCGGGGATCATCCAGGCCCTCGCCGCATCGGGAACCCCGATCTCCATCCTCACGAAGGGAACGCTGATCCGTCGAGACATCCCGCTGCTCGTGAAGGCCGCGCAGCGTGTGCCGATCGATGTGCAGATGTCGATCGCGATGTACGACGACGACCTGCAGAAGGCCATCGAGCCGGGGGCACCGACGACGCAGGCCCGCCTCGACACCGTGCGAGCACTGGCGGATGCGGGTTTCCCCGTGACCGTCTTCCTCATGCCGATCATGCCCCATATGACCGACTCCCTCGCCGCGATCGACAGCGCCCTCGTGCGCATCAGAGAGGCCGGTGCACGCTCGGTCATCTACGGTGCCCTGCACCTGCGACCCGGCGTGAAGCCGTGGTTCTTCCAGTGGCTCGACGCGAATCGCCCCGACCTCGTCTCGTCGTACCGCGGCCTGTACCCGGGAGCCTCCGCCGAGGCGCCGAAGGGGTACAGACAGTGGCTCGCGAAACGCACTCGTCCGCTAATCCGCATGCATGGACTCGACGGCCGCCACGAGGACGACTACCCCCGGCGAGGCCTTCGGCCGGGGCAGGGTCACGTGCAGTCGGGCCCTCGAGTGGCATTCGCACCCAGCGCGCGATCCGAGGCATCACCCGCACAGCCGATGCTCTTCTGAGAGCGCTGGTCCGGCGCTCCTTCGCCGGCCGCGTAGGCTCGGGGATCATGGCGATCGGTTCCACAGTCCACACATTCGAGGTGCAGCTCGCTGACACCGATCGCGGCGTCTACGAGGACTACTCGCTGCGCGCGGCCCGGCATCCGTCCGAGACCGATGCGTACATGCTCACCCGGGTGCTGGCCTACGGGCTGGAGTTCGCCGAGGGTATCGCGTTCGGTGGCAGCATCTCCTCGACGGAGGAACCTGCAGTGCTCGTACGCGACCTCACCGGGCTCATCACGGCCTGGGTCGAGATCGGCGCGCCCGATGCCGAGCGCCTGCACCACGGCAGCCGTCTCGCCGAGCGCACCGTCGTGTACACGCACCGCGACCCCGCCAAGGTGATGGCACCGTGGACGGACAAACGCATCCACCGCCGCGAGGACATCCGCGTCTACAGCTTCGATCCCGGGTTCATCGAGACCGCTTCGGCCCTCATCGAGCGCCGGAACACCATGACCCTCACCGTGACCGAGGGCGTGATCTACCTCGACCTCAACGGCACGAACCTGACTTCCGCCGTGCACGTGCACGAGCTGGCCTGACCCCGCGCCCACACTCCCCGCACGACGAAGGCCCCGCCTGCGAGCGCAGAACGGGGCCTTCGTGAATGAGACTCAGGCAGTCAGGTCGGCCGCGGTCGGCACGCGACCGGCGATCTCCTCGATCACGTCGTCGTCCAGACGGGCGTTCTCGAACGGCGCGTCGATCTCGGCGCGATCGAGCAGCTCGGTCATGCGGCGCTGACGCTGGCGCGTGATCAGCGTGACGACGCGACCCGAGCGACCGGCACGACCGGTGCGACCCGAGCGGTGCAGGTACGTCTTGTACTCGTCGGGCGCATCGGCCTGGACGACCAGGTCGATGTCGTCGACGTGGATGCCGCGGGCGGCGACGTCCGTGGCGACGAGCACGTTCACGCGACCCGACGTCAGCCGCTCGAGGTTGCGCGTGCGCTTGGCCTGGTTCAGGTCTCCGTGCAGCGAGACGGCGGGGATCCCGGCGTCGTCGAACTGCTCGGCGAGCATGTCGGCGTAGGCGCGGGTGCGGGCGAAGACGAGCGTCTTGCCGTCGCGGTCGACGAGCGACGTGAGGATGTCGGCCTTGTCGCGGTGCTCGATCACGAGAACGCGGTGCTCGATCGTCGAGGAGTCCTGGTCCTCACCTGCGACCTCGTACACGGCGGGGTCGACGAGGAACTCGTCGACGAGCGCGGCGACCTCGCGGTCCAGCGTCGCCGAGAACAGCAGCTTCTGGCTGCCTTCCGCGGTGTGACGGAGGATGCGCTGCACGGGTTCGACGAACCCGAGCTCGCACATGTGGTCGGCCTCGTCGAGCACCGCGATGCGGCAGTCGGAGAGGTCGAGCTTGCCCTGGTTGATGAGGTCCTCGATGCGACCGGGGGTGCCGATCACGATGTCGACGCCCTTCTTGAGCGCACCCACCTGACGGCCCTGCGGCACACCACCGTAGATCTGCGTGGTGAACAGGCCGACGCTGCGCGCGATCGGCTGGATGGTGCGGTCGATCTGCAGCGCGAGCTCGCGGGTCGGAGCGAGGATGATCGCGCGCGGCGAACGTCCGAACTCACGGCGCTTGCCTGCCTGCGACTGCAGCACACGCTCGACGAGCGGTGCGCCGAAGGCGATGGTCTTGCCGGAGCCGGTGCGGCCACGGGCGAGCACATCGCGACCGGCGAGCACGGCAGGGATGCTGGCGGCCTGGATCGGGAACGGCGTCGCAGCGCCCATTCCGACGAGTGTCTCGACGATGTTCGAGCCGAGACCCAGATCGCCGAACGTCACACCATCGACCTCGACGGCCGCGACGGACTTCGCTTCGAGGCGCTCGTGGACGACATCGTCACCGGGCGCGAACTTCGCTCCGGTTGAGGCCGGACGGCTGGTGGCATTCCAGTCGTTGCGGCTCGGGCGCTCATTGCGTGCCGGGCGGCCACGGGTGTCCGAGGTCAGCGGACGGGGACGCTCGGTGCGGTAGGCGCCGCCGGTCGACGGACGCTCGCGCCCACCCTCGAAGGAACGCTGGGTGCGGTCGCGGTCGAAAGCACGACGTGCGCGGTCGGCGTCGAAGGAACGCTCGGGGCGCTCGGCGCCACGGTCGTTCGAGCGGGTGCGGTCGAAGCTGCGGTCGTCGCGCCGCGGACGCTCGTCGCGCTCGAACCGGGGACGGTCGTTGCCGCGGTCGTTGAAGCGGGGACGCTCGCCGCCACGGCGATCGTCCCGAACCGGACGTCCGCCATCGCGGTGGTCGTTGTCGCGGAAGCCCTGACGCTGGGTGCCGGCACCGCGGTCGTCGCGACGCGCACGGTCGTCACGGTCATACCGGGGGCGGTCTCCGCCACGGTCGTCACGGTAGGTGCCGGGGCCGGTCGGACGCTGTCCGCCACGGTCATCGCGACGCGGACGGTCGTCGAAACGGCCGCCGGCGCTGGGACGGTCGTTGTAGCGAGGGCGCTCGGAGCGGTCGTCGTTGCGGTGGTGCGGAGCCTCACGGCGCCCGGACTCGGCACGGTTGCGAATCGCGCGGGCCTCATCGCGGCCTGCGCGCTCGGACGCACCCCACCGCTGCTTGGGAGCACCGCCCTCGGCCTCGGCCGGGCGGTAGCCCCGGTGACCGGCGCTGCGGCTGCCCGGACGACGGTCGTATCCGCCTGCGGCGGGAGCGGAGCGGCGGTCACCGGCATCCGCGCGTCCACCGCGCTCATCGCGCGCACCGTCGCGGGCGGGCCCGCCGTTGTGGCGATCGTGGAAGGAGGTCTTCTTGGCGCCGTAGCGCGGCTCGAAGTTGGCGGCGGGACGCCCGCCGCGGGGCTTCTTGTTCTTCGGCATTGCGGTGTTCTTTCTGAGTTCTCGCACGAGAACAGCGCCGCGCACACGCGCGAGCACCCAGCGCGTGGTCGGATGCGACCAGCGGGGTTCCGGACTGTCAGCGGCCGGGGCCATTCATGTGATGGTTGATTTGCGTCGATCGACGCTCACCATCGGCCCCTGGACTCACACTTCACACACATAAAACGTCCGCGCCAACGCGCGGGTGTCCGAAGCCGACCGTTCAAGTGTAGCCGACGCTCCTGAGAGACCGCACAGACCCCCGGTGCCGACCGGGTGCCTCTACGCTGAGGGAGTGATTTCCGTCTCCCCCACCGGCACCCAGATCGCCCTGCAGCTCGGCGACGTCACCGCCCAGATCGCTCAGGTCGGCGCCTCCCTCCGTTCGCTGCGCATCGGGGGCGTCGACCTCGTGCCGCCGTATCCCGAGGACTCTCCGACCCCATCGTGCTCCGGAGTGGTCCTCGCCCCGTGGCCGAACAGGGTGCGTGATGGCCGATGGGACGATGCGGGTACGGTCAGACAGCTCGCCATCACGGAGCCCAAACTCGGCAATGCGAGCCACGGCCTGCTGCGTTTCACCGCCTACGAGGTCGCCCAGACCGAGACGGCAGCGGTGCTCCGCGCGACGATCGTGCCCCAGACCGGATACCCGTACCTGATCGAGACCGCCGTCACGTACACCCTCACCGCCGACGGCATCGATGTCGTGCACACCCTGACCAACCGTTCGACCGGCCCAGCCCCGGTCGCTCTCGGAACCCACCCCTTCGTCACGATCGGCGACGTCGATCCGCACGACCTCGTCCTGCGGATCCCCGCGGAGACCGCCTTCGAAACGGACGAGCGGATGCTGCCGACCGGCACCCGACCGGCCGACGCCACCCTGCGAGAAGGGGCACGCCTCGGCGATGTCTCCCTCGACACCGGCTTCGCAGACCTGACCCGCGACGCTGACGGAATCGTCCGTCACTCCCTCACCGCACCGGACGGCCGACAGGTCACGCTCTGGCAGGGAGAAGGCTTCGACTACGTGCAGGTGTACACCACGCCCGCCTATCCCGGACAGAGCCTGGCCGTCGCGATCGAACCCATGACCGCGCCCGCCGATGCGCTGAACAGCGGCCTCGGCATCCGGCGCCTCGACCCCGACGAGACCTGGACCCTGCACTGGGGCATCACCCTGAGCTGACAGCCCCACACTCTCTCCGCGACAGCCCCACACTCCCTTCGCGAGCATCCTCCGCGAAAACGGAGACCGAATGACGCCCGGCCGGCGAGTCGGATGGGGACTCGCCGGGCGCGGCACACATGGTCTCCGTTTCAGCCGGACGGAGCCGGGAGCGTGCTCTACTCCCCGCGCTCCCGCAGCTCACGCCGTGTGAGCTGCGGCGCGTGCGGCAGGCCGGACGCGTCGATCAGCACCGGGGAACCCGGGCCCGTCGCGGCGGCAGGTGCGGCGGGATCGGTCGGGGCGTCCGGAGCGGGCGCCGCACCGGCATCCGAGCCCCCGGCCTTGCGGGCAGCGCGGCGCTCCTTGGCACCCTCGACGAGGTTGTACAGCGTCGGCAGCACGATCAGCGTCAACACGGTCGACGAGATCAGGCCGCCGATCACGACGATCGCGAGGGGCTGCGAGATGAAGCCGCCGTGGCCCGTGATGCCGAGCGCCATCGGAGTCAGAGCCAGGATCGTCGCGAGCGCCGTCATGAGGATCGGCCGCAGACGCTTCTCCCCACCGGCCTTGACCGCCTCGATCGTCGACAGACCCTTCTCCCGGTACTGGTTCACGAGGTCGACGAGCACGATCGCGTTCGTCACCACGATGCCGATGAGCATCAGCACGCCGATCAACGACGCGACGCCGAGCGGCACACCCGTGATGATCTGCAGCAGGATCGCCCCGGTCGCCGCGAACGGCACCGAGATGAGCAGCAGCAGCGGCTGGCGCAGCGACTTGAAGGTCGCGACCATGACCACGTAGACGATCAGGATCGCCGCGAGCATCGCCAGCCCCAGCTGCGAGAACGAGTCGGCCTGCTGGGACGCGACACCGCCCACCTCGGCGGATGCACCGTCGGGCAGGTCGACCGCCGCGAGCGCGGTGTTCACCGACTGCGTGGCCGTGGCGAGGTTGTCGGACGCCGGCGGCACGGTGATCGTCGCAGTACGACGGCCCTGCTCCGTGGTGATCGAGGTGGGTCCGTTCTGCTGCTCGACGGTCGCGATGTCCTGCAGCTGCACGATGCCGGCGGGCGTCGGGATGGTGAGCTGCTTGAGCGCATCGACCGTGGTCGGTGGGTTCGGAGTCACGATGTAGACCGTCAGCGCGGTGTCGTCGATCTCGACGGATCCGGCCTGCTGCGGGCGCATGGTGCCCGAGACGATGGCACCGACCGCGACCTCCGAGAGTCCTCGTTGCGCGGCGGCTTCCCGGTCGACCACGACGGCGATGTACGGCAGCGACGCGGCGAGGTTGTCGCTCACCTGGCCGACGCCGTCCTTCCCGTCGAGTTCCTTGACCAGCGCGGTGGTCGCCGTCTGGAGGTCGTCCGAGTCCGAGGCGCTGACCGTGATCTCGATGTCGCTCGATCCGAAGCCGGCCGAGGCCGAGACCGCGACATCCCCGACCTCGTCACCGAGGCCGTCGATCGCATCCTGCACATCCGCGCGGAGCTTCTCCTGATCGGCGTTCGAATCGGTGAGCACCGAGTACGTGACGCCCGCACCGCCCGAGAAGGCGTCGCTGAGCGCCGAACCGCTGGTGCCGATCGAGGCCTGTACGTGCTCGATGCCGTCGATGTCGAGCAGGGCGTCTTCGACTGCCACCGCCGCATCCGACTTGGCCTGCAGACTCGCCGTCGGGCCGAGGTCCTGTGTGATCGTCATGGTGTTCTGGCCGGAGTCGCCGAGGAAGTTGACCTTCATCAGCGGCGCTGCGGCGAGCGTGGCGCCGAGCACGACGACCGCCAGGATCACCGTGACACCGGAGTGCTTGAGCGTCCAGCCCAGGATCGGCCGGTACTGCCGCTGCAGCCACGTCGGCGGAGCGTCGGGGTGCTCTGGGTCGATCGCGTCGCCGTGCTCGTCGAGCAACGGCTTGCCCGGCTTGAGGAACCAGTAGGCGAGCACCGGCACGATCGTCAGGGCTACGAGGAGCGAGGCGACCATCGCGATCGTCACGGTCATCGCGAACGGCCGGAAGAGCTCGCCGACCATGTCGCCGACGAAGACGATCGGCAGGAAGACCGCCACGGTCGTGATGGTGGACGCCGTGATCGCCATCGCGACCTCGCGCACCGCGAGGCGGATCGCATCGCCCTTGTCGGCATCGCCCACGTAGTGACGTTTGATGTTCTCGATCACGACGATGGAGTCGTCGACCACTCGACCGATCGCGATCGTGAGCGCACCGAGGGTGAGCACGTTCAGCGAGTAGCCGAACGCCTGCAGCCCGATGAAGGTGATGAGCACGCTGGTGGGGATCGAGATCGCGGTGACGAGGGTGGAGCGCACCGACATCAGGAAGACGAGGATCACGAGCACCGCGAACACCAGGCCGAGCATTCCCTCGGTGGCGAGCGTCTCGATCGACTGCACGATGAACGGCGCCTGGTCGAAGATCACCGTGAAGGTCGCGTCCGGGAAGGCGTCGCCGATCGTGTCGAGCGCGGCGATCACGCCGTTGGACACCTCCACGGTGTTCGCGGCCGGGAGCTTCGTGATCGAGATCGACAGCGCATCCTTGCCGTCGACACGGGAGATGGAGGTGACGGGATCGGACTCCTGCACGACCGTCGCGACATCGCCGATCGTGACGTCGCTGCCCACCAGCGGAAGGGCGGCGATCTCCTCGACCGAGGTGATCTTCGCGCCCGTCTGCACCGTCAGCGTCTGACCGTTCTCGGTGATGTCGCCACCGGGGAACAGCGTGCCGTTCTGGTCGAGTGCGTCGTTGATCGCCGAGGTGCTCTGGCCGGCAGCAGCGAGCTTCGCCACGTCGGGCGTGATGCTGATGCGCTGACCGACCCCGCCCACGATCTCGGCCGCGTTGACGCCGTCGACGTCTTCGAGTTCGGGGATCGCGACGGATTCGAGCTGGGCCTGGGCGTTGTCCGCGTCCTCGAACCCGGTGACGGCCACCTGGATCACGGGGAAGTCGTCGATGGAGACCGACAGCACCTGCGGCGTCACATCCTCCGGCAGCTGGGACGAGATGCGGTTGATCGCCTGCTGGATCTTCTGCTCTGCCGTGGCGAGGTTCGTGCCGTAGGCGAACATCGCCTGCACGATCGACGCGTTCGTGGTGCTCGTCGCCGTCGTCGACTCCAGGCCGGGGACGCCCTGGATCGCCGCTTCCACCGGGGTGGACACGTCGTTCTCGACGACCTCGGGCGATGCGCCGGGGTAGGTCGTCATGACGACGAGCGCCGGCAGCTCGAGCGAGGGGATGAGCTCCTGCTTGAGGTTCGTGAGCGCGAGGCCGCCGAACACCGCCGCGACGATGGTGATCAGCGCGATGAGCGCGCGGTTCTTGAGGCTCAGGATGGCGAGTTTCGACAAGGCGGTTTCCTCGGTGTCAGGGTGTGGCTGTCGCTGCGGAGGGGGTGGAGACGGAATCTCCGAGGATCCGCGCCAGTGCGGACTCGATGAAGGACTGGGCAAGGCGGTCGTCGCGGATCTGCGTGCTCCACATGACGCCGTCGATGAAGATCATCGCCGCTCTGGCACGGTCTTCGCCATAGGTGGGCGTGAGCAGATCGACCAGGCGGTCCGACAGATGACGAGCGAGATCGCGCAGGCGGGGGTCGTGCACGGCGGCGGTGACCACCGCACGGTCGGCCTGCACGGCGTGATGGTCGTCCATGCTCTCGAACACGAGGGCAGCGATGACGTCGGGCGTGTCGCCGCGTTCGGCGATGGTCTGACGCACTCCGTCGAGGCGGGCATCGACCTCTTCCGCGAGGGCGCGGAACGCGGCAGCCCTGAGGTCGTCGAGGGTGTCGAAGTACTGCGTCGTCGCCCCGAGAGGCACCCCGGCACGCGCGGCCACCATACGGTGTGTGACCGCTTCGGCACCCACCTCGACGATGAGCTCGGCGGTCGCGGTCACGATCTCCCGACGGCGCGCCTCAGGGTCACGTCGCCGACGCTCCCCGTGCTTCATCCCGCCCCCTTGGACATCCGTACATGTACGTTTGTACATTTCAGGATTGTGAAGACGCTGGGAGGCGGCGTCGCCCCAGCGTTTCGAATCGCGCACATGGTTCGATCCGAGCTGCCGATGCCCCCCGTTGCGCGATTCGAAGACGGGTGGGTTCAGACCAGCGCGGCCTCGACCTGCCCGCGCTCGAAGTAGGCGACGAGCTCGGGATCCAACGGCGGAACCTCGATCGCCGATCCGTCGCCACGCAGCGACGCGGTGGCGAGGATGCCGGCGGCGACGGCCTCGCGGGCCGCGACGGGCGACGTCTCGGTTAGTCCGCCGTGCCGCACGAAGCGCAGGAACTCCGCGACGAGCAGGGCGTCCGCACCGTCGTGCCCGGCGTCTGGCACCTCCGGGACGATGAAGGTCTCGTCGGCCGCCGCCGCTCCGGCATGACGCCGATTCCACAGCTTGACCTCACTGCCGGCCACGTCGCCGAAGTTCTCGATGCGACCCTCGGTGCCGATCACGGTGTAGTTGCGCCAGTAGTCGGGCGTGAAATGACACTGCTGGTATGACGCGAAGATCCCGCCCTCCAGCTGCATGTTCACCATCGAGATGTCCTCGACGTCCACCACCGGGTGCAGTCCCGTCAGCGCGGTCGGCGGCCAGTTGTCCATGCTGAACCAGTCCGGCATCCGCTCGCCGGTGCGGTCACGCCGGTCGGTGATGTCGCCGTACACGCTGAGCGCGCCCATCGCCGAGACACGCTCGCTGTAGGCGCCGGCGAGCCAGTGGATGATGTCGATGTCGTGGGCGCCCTTCTGCAGCAGCAGCCCGGTGGTGCGGCGACGGTCGGCGTGCCAGTCCTTGAAGTAGAAGTCGCCGCCGTGCCCGACGAAGTGGCGCACCCAGACGGCCTTGACCTGACCGATGCGGCCGCTCTGGATCAGCCCGCGCATCAGTGTGATGACGGGCATGTGCCGCATGTTGTGGCCGATGTAGAGCCCGGTGCCGGTACGGCGTGCGGTCTCGAGCATGCGGTCGGCGTCGGCGAGGTCGATCGCGAGGGGTTTCTCGCAGAACACCGGCACGCCGGCTTCGAGCGCGCGGATGCTGAGCGCGGCGTGCGTGTCGTCGGGGGTGAGCACCATGACGGCGTCGACGCCCGAGGAGAGCAGCTCGTCGAGCGAGTCGGTGATGAGCGCGTCCGGCACGAGCAGGCGGGCGTCCTCCCGGGCACGCGGGGCGAGGTCGCACACGGCGGAGATGCGCGAGCCGTGCCCCGGTCGATGCACCTCTTCCTGGAGTGTCGAGCGCGCGCCGAAGCCGATGATGCCGATCTGGAGATCCACGATGGTCCTTCTGTGTGATGAGTCTTTGCGGGATGCCGAGGGTCAACGGGCCCGCGGTGCGGGGGCGTCGAGGTCGGTCGAGCCGCCGGGGAAGAGCGTCCACGCGAAGTCGTGCAGGCGCCCCGGTGTGGGGTCGGTCTCGAGGGCGCGGTCGACGATGATGCGCGCCTGCCGCTCGTAGAAGTCGGTCGGACCGACGGTCGTGAGGGTCGGCGCGATCAGGCGGGCGTCCGGGGTGTTGCCGACCCCCACCACCGCGACATCGTGCGGCACGCGGAGGCCGAGCATGTGCGCGGCATTGATCGTGGCGATCGCTGCGAAGTCGGTCGTGGCGTACACGGCATGCGGCCGGTTCTCGCCGGACAGCAGCTCGACCGCAGCGGTGAAGGCGCTCGCCTGGGTGTCGGCGTAGGTCACCGTCCACGCAGGATCGGGAACGATGCCGGCGGCAGCGAGCTTCTCGACATACGGCGTGTAGCGGGTGATCTGCTCGTCGGCGAGGCGCACCGCCCCCTCCGCGGCGATGCACCCGATCGCGGTGTGCGTCTCCAGCAGATGATCCATCGCGATCTCGCAACCGGGGATCGCGTCGGAGCGGATGACGTCGAAGCCGTCCGGGTCGAGATGCTCGGAGAACACCACGAGGCGCTGTCCGCGGCGCACGAGGTCGGCGAGGTTCTTCCGCGCCGCATCGTCGAGACCCACGCCGTCGAGGTAGGCTACGTCGCTCTCGACCCGGTCGAGGGCCGCGTGCCAGTCGCCGTCGGCGAGGATCAGCGTGGTGAGCCCGTGCCTGTTCGCCTCGGCGTTCACGGCATCGGCCACCGCCAGGGACCACGGGTCGCTCAGCATGTGCAGCGAGAGCTGCACCATGCCGCTGCGTCCGGTGCGGATCGCCCGGGCCGCGCTGTTCGGTCGGTAGTTCAGCTCGTCGGCGGCCGCCAGCACCCGCGCCGCCGTGGCTTCGGCGACACCGGCCCCGTTCGTCCCCGACCGACCGGAGAACACGTAAGACACCGTCGCCGTCGACACTCCCGCCCGTTCGGCGACCATCCGCAGCGTCGGCCTTCGGGGCGCCTGGTGCTCGCTCTTCGCCATGTCTCAGCCCTTCGATCCGCTGAACGCGATGCCCTGGATGAACTGTCGCTGCAGCACCATGAAGGTCACCAGCATCGGCAGCGTCGCCAGCAGCGCGCCCGCCATCAGCACCGGATAGTCCGTGCCGTGGATGCCGACCAGCTGCGACAGGCCCACCGACAGCGGCATCTTGGCGGGATCGGTCGTCACGATCAACGGCCAGAGCAGATCGTTCCAGGACCACAGCACAGTGAACACCACAAGTGCGATGATGCCAGGCTTCGCGAGCGGAACCATGATGCGCCAGAAGGTCTGCCACGGATTCGCGCCGTCGATGCGTGCGGCTTCCTCGAGCTCGGCGGGCATCGACATGAAGAACTGTCGCATCAGGAAGGTCCCGAAAGCGCTGAAGATGCCGGGCACGATGAGCGCCTGCAGCGTGTTGAGCCAGCCGAGCGACTGGATGATCTCGTACTGCGGCAGCAGGTACAGCTGTGACGGCACCATCAGCACCGAGAGGAACACCACGAACAGGGCGTTGCGGCCGGGGAACGGGATGCGCGCGAACGCATAGCCCGCCATGGTGCAGAGCACCACCTGACCCACCGTGCGCCCGACCGTGAGCCACACGGAGTTCAGGAACATCTGCGCGAACGGCATCGAGTCGAACACCTCAGCGAAGTTGGTGAACACCCACTCGCGCGGCAGGAACGACGGCGGCACCTGCACCGAGTCGGACAGCGTCTTGAACGAGGTGAGCAGCTGCCAGACGAACGGGAAGACCATCAGCACTGCGCCGACGAGGAGCACGAGGTGCACGATCCAGAGACCGCGGTTCTTGGGCTTCCCCGCCCCGGAGCGCGCGGGCTTCGCGCCCACGATGGCGCGTGTGTCGAGGGAAACGTCACTCATAGTGCACCCACTTCTTCTGCAGACGGAACTGCACGATCGTGAGGATCAGGATGATCACCAGCAGCAGGAAGGCCACGGCGGCCGCATAGCCGCGGTCGTTGTCGAGGAACCCCGCTTCGTAGAAGAGGTAGACGACGGTGCGGGTGTTCGGCATCGCGGGATTGCTGCGTCCGAGCATCATGTAGATCAGGTCGAACACCTGCAGCGCCCCGATCACGCTGATGACGCTGACGAAGAAGATCGACGGCGACAGCAGTGGGATCGTGATGGAGAAGAACTTGCGCACGGGACCGGCGCCATCCAGGTCAGCCGCCTCCATGATCGTGTCGGGGATGCCCTGGAGCCCGGCGAGGAAGATGACGATGTTCGTGCCGAGTCCCGCCCAGATGCCGACGACGGCGATCGCGATCAGGGCCGTGTTCGGATCGGTGAGCCAGCTGCGCCCCTCGATGCCGACGGCGGCGAGCGCGGCGTTCAGCACGCCGTAATCGCCGTTGTAGATCATTCGCCAGACCAGCGCGATCGCCGCGGGCATGGTGACCACGGGGATGAAGTACAGCGTGCGATAGGCGCTGCGGCCCTTGAGCCCCGTGGTGTTCAGCAGGGCGGCGATGCCCACGGCGAGCGGGATGCCGATGAGCGCGATGACCGTGTAGATCGCGGTGTTGCGCAGGGCTCCGATCAGCTCGGGGTCCTGGAACAGGCGCGTGTAGTTGTCGAGGCCCACCCACTCGGCCCCTCCGAACGGGCCGGACTTCGTGAACGAGATGATGAGCGTGCGGACGGTCGGCCAGAGGTAGAAGACGGCGATGCCCAGGGCGGTGGGGCCGAGGAACACCAGCGCCCACCAGGCCGAGGCCGCTGGGCTCCGTCGACGGCGGCGGGGGGCGGATGCCGGGGTCGCCGGCATCCGCCCCGCCGTCTCGACCGCGCGTGGCGCGATGACGGTCATGCGATCACTCCTGCTCGGCGTCCAGTGCCGCCTGCATCTGCTCGGCGAGGTCCTGGAGACCCTCCTCCGGGGCGACCGCCCCCGACCATACCTGCGAGAGCACCTCGCTCTCGATGCTCGTCCAGGCCGACGTGTTCTTCGATGCCGGGTAGGGGACGGCGTCGTCGAGCGCGTCGATGTAGACCTGCAGGTCGTACTGCGGCAACGCATCGACCCACGCCTGCTGGGTGCCGTCGAAGGCGGGGATCACGGTGCCGGTCTCGGCCTGGATCTTCGCCGCCTGCTCGCCGGAGGCGAACTCGGCGAACTGCTTGGCCTCGGCGAGGTGCGCGCTCTTGGCATTGGCGACGTTGCCGACGCCGTGGATCACGCTCTGGTTGCCTTCTGCTCCGGCGGGAAGCGGGGCCACGTCGACGCTGCCGCCGATGTCGGCGTTGTCCGCGTAGGCGATAGCCGCCCACGATCCGTTCTGGAACATGGCGACCTTGCCGGAGAGGAAGAAGTCCTCGGGGTTGGTGTCGGTCATCTGCTGCGCCGTTGGCGACGATCCTGCGGCGATCAGGTCGGTCCACAGCTCGATACCGGCGAGCGCCTCGGGCGACCCGTAGCCGCTCTTTGTGCCGTCGGCGGAGATCACCTCACCACCGGCCTGTGCGATCGAGTTGTAGAAGTTCTCCTGCCCGTACTGGCTTGCCGCGACTCCGAACTGCCCCGTGGCAGGATCGGTGAGCTTCGCGGCCGCGGCGGAGAAGTCGTCCCACGTCCAGCCCGCCGACGGATATCCCACTCCGGCCGCGTCGAACAGCGCCTTGTTGTACCAGAGGGCGACGGTGTCGAAGTCCTTCGGTGCCCCGTAGAGCTTCCCGTCGTAGGTGTAGAGGTCGATCAGGCCCTGCGGGTAGTCGGCCGCGTCGATCCCGCCGTCGTCGAGGGGGGCGAGCTGACCGTTCGAGGCGTACAGCTGGAAGTTCGGACCGTTCATCCAGAACACGTCGGCCGCCGAACCACCGGTCGCGGCAGTCTGCAGCTTGGTGAAGTACTCCTTGTACGGCGTGACCTGGATGTCGATCGTGACGTTCGGGTGCTCCTTCGTGAACGCCGCGGCGATGTCCTCCATCGCAGGCTTCTGGTTCTCGTCCCAGATGGCGTAGCTCAGGGTGACCTCGCCGTCCGAGCTCCCTCCCCCGGTTCCGGACGAGCAGGCGCTGAGGGCGAGAACGGCTGCGGCTGACGCGGCGATGGCGCCGAGAGCGCGGCGGGTCGTACGGGGCATCGGTGTCTCCTTCGACAGTGCACGGTGCGCGGATTCACGGTTGTTAATCGTTTAGCGCTAATCGATTAACAAGGAGAGTACCCCGAGGTTGACACCCCCGCAACCATCGAGTCGTTCGAATCGCGCGAATGGTCCGATCGCCGGGGGGCGGATGCGCGATGCGGGAAGGCCCGACGACTACAGAACGGAACCGAGAGCCAGACCGAGAGCCGCGGCGAGCAGACCGAGCAACAGCATCCCGACCGCGTTGAAGGCCGACGCCGGGCGCTCTCCGTCACGCCACAGGGCGACCGTGTCGAGCATCGCCGTGCTGAAGGTCGTGTACCCACCGAGCAGCCCCGCCCCGAGGAGGAAGGCCGCGTCGGGCAGCGCAGTGGCGACGACTCCGAGCGCGAACGAGCCGCTGAGGTTGACGAGGAGGATGCCCCAGGGGAAACGGCGGCCCGTGAAGCGGGCGACCCCGAGATCGACGAGGTAGCGCAGCACCGCGCCCACCCCTCCGGCGAGCGCTGCACCGATGAAGAGGAGCGGACTCACGATGCCCCTCCCGCGCGCGGCCGACCGAGACGCAGTCCCAGAGCCGCCGCGGCGAGCCCGAGCGTGAGACTGCCGACCGCATAGGCGACGGCGATGACAGGCGCGTCCGCCCACAGGGAGAGGGTGCCCGTCATGAAGGCGCTGTAGGTGGTGAAGCCGCCGAGCACGCCGGTGCCGAGCGCGAGTCGGAGCTCGGCTGTGGCGGGCAGGCGCGCGGCCAGCAGTCCGATCAGGAGGGCCCCGAGGACGTTGGCGACCAGCACGGCCACGGGGAAGCCCCCGACATCCGGCAGCATGAGCCCCAGCCCGAGCCGTGCCGCAGTTCCCGCCGTGCCGCCGGCGGCGACCAGGAGGATGCGGCGAAGGTTCACGTCCGCCACTGTAGTCGCCGCCTGACAGCGGACCGTCCGGATGTCAAGGCGGTGGATACCGGGATGCGCGCCGCGTTGACTGAGCGCATGAATCCCCTGTGGAAGTTCGACCGGACCCTGCCGACCGGAACACCTCTCGAGTCCGGCGCGCGCCATGACGTCGTGATCGTGGGCGCGGGGCTCACCGGGCTCTCGACGGCGGTCATGCTCACCAGAGCGGGCCTCGACGTGGCGGTGATCGACGCCGGCGGGATAGCCGAGCTCGCCAGCGGTGCGAACACCGGAAAGCTGTCCCTGCTGCAGGGCGCGCAGCTCGCGACGATCCGTCGACACCATCCGGCAGAGCTCGTGCGCGCCTACGTGGATGCCAACCGCTCGGGAATGGAATGGCTGCTCGCATTCGCCGAGCTCTCGGGTGTTCCGTTCACCCGCCACACGGACCATTCCTACGCCCAGGGCCCTGACGGCATCGACACGGTGGACGAGCAGCATGCCGCCGCTCGTGAGGCGGGTCTGCCTGCCAGGGTGCTGTCGCCCACCGAGCTCCCGCCCACCCCGTTCCCCGTGGCGGCCGCAGTGGCGCTGGACGATCAGGTCGCCATCGATCCCGTCGCCGTCGCGGTGGCGCTGGCCGCGGAGCTGCTCGCCTCGGGCGGGACTCTGCACACAGGCGTCAGGGCGACGGGGACCAAGGCGTTCGCCGGGCGCGTCGACACCGCACAGGGACCGCTCTTCGCCGAACACATCGTGCTCGCGACCGGCACGCCCATCACGGACCGCGGGCTCTACTTCGCCAAGGTGCGGGGGCTCCGGTCGTACTGCGTGTCGTTCCGCGTTCCCGGCGATGTGCCGGAGGGCACATTCCTCTCGGTCGACAGACCCACCCGGTCGATCCGTCCCGTGACGGTGGCGGATGGCCCAGGCAGCGGAGCCCGGCTCGTGGTCGGAGGCAACGGCCATCCGGTCGGCCGGTCCGACAGCGAGGCGGCAGCGGTGGAGGACCTCGTCGCCTGGGCGCAGCTGCATTTCCCCGGTGCCGAGGAGACGCATCGGTGGTCGGCACAGGACTACGAGTCGCACGACCTCATCCCGTTCGTCGGGTCGATGCCCCGTGGCCTCGGCCGCATCCGCTTCGCGACCGGCTACGCCAAGTGGGGTCTGTCCAATGCGCCCGCCGCGGCCCAGCGCCTCACCTCCGAGATTCTCGGCACACCGCGGCGCGATCGCCCCACCTGGGTCACGACGATCGGCACGCGCCTGACGGTTCCCGCCGACCTCGGTCGCGGCGCCGTGGAGGGCGGAAAGGTCGCTGCCGCCCTCGCCTCCGGGTGGGTGGACGCGGAACGGCGCCGCACGCCGGTCCCTCAGCCCGCGGAGGGCGAAGGGGTGGTCGCGAATCGCGCGGGGCGTCCGGTCGCGGTCTCCACCGTCGACGGCGTGACCCGGGCGGTGGGCGCCGTGTGCACGCACCTCGGCGGAGTCCTCAGCTGGAACGACGCGGACTGCACCTGGGACTGCCCCCTGCACGCATCGCGCTTCGCCCCGGACGGGACGCGCATCGAGGGTCCGGCGCTCCGCGACCTCACCCCGCTGTCGTCGGCGGACCCGGAGTGACGTCGGCCGAAGGGGGCGGGCCGTCCCACCCCTGCTGCGGCGTCTCGCCGTTCTCGCGGAACACGTACTGCGACACGAGTTTGCGCTGGCTGCTCGACCAGTCGATCGCAGGACGACGCTGCTCCGGCGGCAGGTAGCCCAGCCGGTAGACGGCCATGAGCTCGAGGTCGTCGGGCACGCGCAGCAGCTCGACGATCTCGTCCCAACGCCCCGGCACCTCCATCGGGAACGAGATGAACTGGATGCCCATGCCGAGCTCGACTGTCGTGAGCCACACGTTCTCCATCGCCGCGCCCATGCTGAACACCGAGTAGAACGACGACAGCTGTCCCGGTCGGTACTCGCTGCGATCGAGCATGACGCCCAGCAGCAGTGGTGATCCCGCGACGAGCTTCCGGTTCTCGGCTCCGAGGGTCTTCGGCACTCCGAACGTGTTCATCAGCGTCTGGCCGCGCTTGGTGAACACCTGGCTCGTGAACGGTCGGAGCGCTGCGGGCAGCTTGTCGAACAGCATGCCGCTGCGCTTCTCCTCCATCTCGGCCTGACTGAAGCGGAAGTACGGCTTGTAGCGCTCGAAGAAGGTGCCGTTCGACATCGCCTCGGTCATGCTCTCGCCGGAGATGCGGGCGATCTGCTCGATCGTGTCTCGGCTCTCGATCACGACGAACCGCCAGGGCTGACTGTTCAGCTGCGACGGCGCACGCCCCGCCGCCTCGAGAAGGATGCGCTGATGCTCTTCGGAGACCGGGTCGGGCAGGAACGCGCCGTTCGTGGTCTTACGGCGGCGGATGGCGTCGAGCAGCTCCATGCGTTTCACTTCCGGTCGGCGGTGGACCGCGAGAGCAGCAGCCCCGCGATGATGAAGGGAGCGGCCGTGAGGGCGACCACCGGGTGCCGTCGGCCGTGCGTGCCGAGATACGGGATCGCCGCAAGCGGCGCGGCGACGGGGAGCAACGCGAGTGCGGCGCGACGACTCTGTCCGCGCGGGCGGCCCCACAGTGCTGCGCTCAGCGCCAGACCGGTCGTGAGGCACGTGGCGATGTACAGCAGGTGGTGCAGCCACCGGAAGTTCCGTGTGTCGACGACCCGCGCCGCGACGGCCGTGCCGAGAGCGCAGTTCGCTCCGTACGCCGTTGCCGCGGCGACGAACAGCGGCGCCGCATTCGTGCGCCGGGGTCCGTGAGCCATGCCCCGACCCTACGCCCGGGGCTGCTCTGCGATCGCCCCCTTGCGCCCCGCGCGCCCGTTCGGTACGGGCCCGACGCACTTCCGGTCGCGATATGACAGCCGAAACCGTGGCTGAGGCTGGCATATCGCGACCGGAGGGGGCGACTCAGAGGTTGCCGTCCGCGTAGATGCGAAGGGCGTCGCGTACGAACTCCGCGCCGTGCGTGCCGCCGGACGATGTCGCATAGTTCGCGCCGAAGCGCGGATCCGCGACGTACATCTCGCCGAGGCCGATCACGTACGCCTTGACGTCTCCTCCGGCCGCGGCCGCAGGAGTGCCGGGGATGCCCGTGAGCCACTCCACGTGGCGTCGCGCGATCTCCTGGGCTTCGCGGGAAGACGGATCGATGCCGCTCTCCGCCGCCGCGATCCAGTCGCGT
This sequence comes from Microbacterium sp. JAI119, assembly GCF_013410135.1. Classification (NCBI taxonomy): domain Bacteria; kingdom Bacillati; phylum Actinomycetota; class Actinomycetes; order Micrococcales; family Microbacteriaceae; genus Microbacterium; species Microbacterium sp. JAI119. The sequence goes on along the minus strand of NZ_JACCCK010000003.1, from coordinate 265,651 downwards.
CCGAGGTCGGACACGCGCTTCTGCCACTCGCCGCGTTCGGAGTCGGTCATACCGCGCCACCAGCTGTCGCTGTCGGCGTATGCCTTCTTCCCCCAGCGTTCCTCGACCTCGTCCTTGTACTTCGTATGGTCGAAACCGTCGAACATGTTCTCTGCCATGAGGTTCTCACCTCCTCTCAATGCCGTGATGGTGGATTCGACCGACGCGATCTGTCGCGCCAGCCTGGTCTGTTCGTCGCGCAGCAGCGCGAGATGGGTCTCGAGCGCCGAGGCCTCGACCGCCCCGGCGTCCGCGCTGGATGCCGATCCCAGCACCTCCGCGACCTGCGGCAGCCCGAGTCCGAGCTCCCGCAGCAGCAGGATGCGCTGCAGACGCACGAGGGCGTTCCTGTCGTAGTGCCGATAGCCGTTGGACGCGATGCGCGACGGCGGCAGCAGCCCGACCTCGTCGTAGTGCCGGAGCGTGCGACTCGTCGTACCCGCCAGCCGCGCGATCTCCTGGATAGACCAGTCGTCCTTCTCCATCGCCCCTCCGTTCTCCATCGCCCCTCCGTTCCTCGCTCGACACCCTCGACTCTGCCCAACACCTCGACTCTAGAAGTTGACGCAGCGTCAAGGTCAACCACGCTCCGGTCGCGATATGTCAGCTGAAAATGCGCGGCAGGGTGTCATATCGCGACGGGAGCGGTGAGTGCCCTTGACAAGGACGAGATATATCGTGTTATCGTGGCAACACACGATATATCGTGACCCCAACCCAGGAGAAGCAGACATGACCGAGAAGTGGCTCATCGCCCCCGGCGAGGAACGTGTCATCGACATCGAATCCGTCACCCGCCTCAAAGTGGGCCTCGTCGGCGGACAGGTCGACATCATCGCCCACGACGAACCGGGCATCCGCATCGAGGTGCACGGCGTCACCACCAAAGACCTGCGCATCGAGTCCCACGACGGCGAGGTCGAGATCGACCACCCGCAGCTGGGATGGGACAACTTCCTCGAGGTGTTCCGCAACTTCGGCTCGGGCGGCCCCCGCGCCGAGGTGAGCGTCGCCGTCCCCCGCGCGATCGCCCTGAACCTCGGTGTCGTCAGCGCCGGCGCCCTGGTGTCGGGACTCCGCAACGACGCCCGCCTCAACACGGTGTCCGGCGACATCATCGTCGACACCCTGATCGGCGACCTCACCGTGAACTCCGTCTCGGGCGATGTGCAGGTGCGCGGACTCACCGGCTCGATCAGCGCGAACAGCGTCTCGGGCGACGTGGCCGTCACGGGCGTCGTGCGCCGGGCAACGGTCGACATCGTCTCCGGCTCCACGCTGGTCGATGCCGCAGGAGACGTGAACACCATCACCGTCAACTCGGTCTCGGGCGGGACCACCGTGCGTCTGGACGAGTCTCTCGCCGCGAACTACGTGATCCGGTCGCTGAGCGGACGCCTGCTGATCGACGGCGTCGAGCGCAGCACCTCGGGCCCCAGCAACTACACCGGCACCACCGGGGAACTCGCGGGGCGCTTCGTCGACCTGCGCGCGAACTCCGTCTCCGGTGGAGTGACCGTGCTCCGCCGCTCCCCCGCTTCGATCGCCGACGACCCGGAGTGGGAAGCATGAGCCCCGCGGTCTTCTCCCACGGCGACCTGCGCCTGTATCTGCTGTCGCTCCTCGCCGAGGCGCCCCAGCACGGTTACGGCATCATCCAGTCGCTCACCGATCGCACCGGTGGCACCTACACGCCGAGCGCCGGCACCATCTACCCGCGACTCGCGAAGCTCGAGGAGGAGGGCCTGGTCTCCAAGACCGTCGACGGCCGAACCACCATCTACTCCATCACCGAAGCCGGTCGGGCCGAGCTCGCCTCGCGCGAGGGCGACCTCGCCGGCATCGAGGCGGGACTCACCGACTCGGTACGACTGATCGCGAGCGAGGTGCGGCAGAGCGTCAAGGATGCGATGAAGAGCCTCCGCGCAGATCTGGCAGCGGCGGAGAAGGACGAGCGGAGCGCGGCGAAGAACCGTCCACGCACGGCCACCGACGACTCCCGTCTCGTGAGCCGCGAGGAGATGCACCGTGCGGATGCCGTGATCAACGCCTTCCGGGCCAGGGTGCGCACCGACCTTCGCACCCACATCGCCAAAGGCGGCACGCTGTCCCCGTCGATCGTCACCGAGCTCGAGGAAGCCCTGGATACCGCAGCCCGAGGCGTGACGGTCGCACTGAGCGGCTCCGGTTCCTGAACAGCTCCGGGTCCTGACCCTCCGGGACCCGAGTCCCCGATCAGACGGAACCCGCCCGACCACACGGAACCCGCCCGACCACGCAGAAGGTGTCGGCATCCATCGCGGATGCCGACACCTTCTTTCTGGTTCTCTGTGCGGTCGGACGGACTACTTCTCCGGCCAGATCTCCTTCTGCTCGTCCGGCACCGACTCCCCGAGCGGCACCACGAGGACGGAGCGATGCTGACGATGGGCCAGACGAGCGGCGACCGACCCGGTGAAGAACTCCCTGATGGACTCGCCGATGCCGCGCTTGCGAGTGCCCACGACGATCAGCTGGGCGTCGAGCTTGTTCGCGAGCTGCTTGATCGCCAGCGCGGGGTCTCCCACCAGCTGCCGCGCCGTCCACGTGATGTCCGTGCCAGCGAGCATGCCCGCGGCCGCCGCCTCGACCGCCTCGAACTCCGCAGCACCGGCATCGAAGTTGATGTCGATCGGAGCCGAATGCACGTAGCCGTCCGGGTCCTCGTACGTGACGAATCGAGTGACGTCGACATGCGCGACCACCAGCGGCGCACCGAGCAACCGCGCATAGCGCACGGCCTCGTCGATGACGTGTCGGTCCTGGTCCACCTGCATGCCGACGATGACGGCTTTCTGCAGCGCCGCGTTCTGTGCGGCCTCGTCGGAGGGAGTGGAGGTGTCGTCGGTCATGAAGATCGTTCCCTTCAGCAGCCTGGCGTCAGCCAGAGGGGCTTACCCGCGTGCTATTCTGAATGCTACTCTTACCGGCTTTGATCCGGTGTCGTGAAAAATGCCGCGGGCCTCGAACCCCGCCGCTTAACTCGTGAGGGGGTCTCGCGCATGGGCCGTGGCCGTCAGAAGGCGAAGCACACAAAGATCGCCCGCGAACTCAAGGCGTACAGTCCGTCGGTGAACTACTCCGCGCTCGAGCGCGAGCTGGGTCATCCGACAGACGAAGACGCATATGTCGACAAGTGGGCAGATGACTACGCCGACGAAGATGAGGACGAACTAGAGAAGGCCTGACCGCCCCTCTGTTCGTGACACCCGCACGACGTGCGGGTGTTTCTTCGTGCTCCGGGGCCGGCAGCTGAGAGGATCTCCTCATGCCTCGCGTCGTCGCCCTCTACCGTCACCCGATCAAGGGCCTCACGCCCGAACGACGTGAATCCCTGACGGTGCAGTCCGACGGCAGAGTCGGCGGCGATCGCGTGCTCGCGTTCCGGTTCGCAGACGCGACCGAGCCGGAGGACCGCGACGGTTTCGACTATTGGCCCAAAGCCAAGGGGCTCGCCCTCCAGGATTTCCCCGCGCTCGCCGCTCTGCGCACGAGTTACGACGACGGGAGCCGCCGCATCCGTATCGTTCACGCCGGTGCGACACTCGTCGACGCAGGCATCGACGAGGAGGGGCGCCGGGAGATCGCGGATGCCGTCACCGACTTCGTCCTCGCCACCCCCGAGGGTCGCCGCCTCCGACGGCCGGGCCGCCTTCCGATCGTGCTCGTCGGCGACGGCGAGACGTCCCGCTTCCAGGACCGCTCGCGCGGCTACGTCTCGGTGCACAGCCGGGGCAGCATCCGCGCACTGGGCGAGGCGCTCGGGATGAGCATCGACGATCGGCGATTCCGTTCGAACATCGTGATCGATGACGCCGACCCGTGGAGCGAACTCGAGTGGACGGACGACGTGCGCATCGGGGAGCTGTGCTTCCGCGCCGCCGGCCCCATCGTGCGCTGCCTGGCGACCCACGCGAACCCCGACGACGGCCGGCGGGACGCGAAGGTCCTCACCACCCTCACCGGAGCGTTCGGCCAACAGGAGCCGACCCTCGGACGGCTGCTTCTCCCCGGCTGGCCGGCCGCGGATGACGACGGCGCTCAGCACGGTGGCGTCGTCCACGTCGGCGACGAGCTCCTCGCCCGCTGAGCGCCACGCTCGAACGGGCGGGTTGCTCGATGTCAGCGCTCCCTTTCCGTATCGCCTTTTCGGCCGAGAGGTCATCATCTCAGGCTTGTGAGCGCAAACATTTTCTGATTTGATGTGCATGTGATCGACGGCGCCACGACGCCAATCCCCGCCCAGGGCGATCCGCAGGAACATGACCTCAAAGAGGAGAACAGCATGGCAATCACCCCTCGCTTCACCCGCACCGCCGCGATCGTCGCCGTCGGCGCGGTGTCGGCCTTCGGCCTCGCAGCCTGCTCATCCGGTGATTCCGGAGACGACGGCGCCGGCGGCGAACCCGTCACGATCGAGTACCTGCACCGTCTTCCCGATGGAGAGGGCATGACCCCGACGTCCGAGATCGTCGATCGCTGGAACGCCGAGCACCCCGACATCCAGGTCAAGGCGACGAAGTTCGACGGCAAGTCGAGTGACATGATCCTCAAGCTCGAGACCGACGTCAAGGCGGGCAACGGACCCTGCCTCGCGCAGACGGGATACTCCGAGGTGCCGCAGCTGTTCGTCAAGGGTCTGCTGCAGGACGTGGCGGACGAGGCCAAGAAGTACGAGGACGACTTCTCGGCCGGAGCCTTCAGCGGCATGAAGGTCGGCGACGCCATCGTCGGCCTCCCCCAGGACACCGGACCTCTCGTGTACTTCTACAACGAGGCCGAGTTCCAGGCGCTCGGGCTCGATGCCCCGAAGACGCTCGACGACCTGACGGCGGACTCCGCCACGGCAGCGGCTGCCGGCAAGTACGTCACGGCGTTCACCCCCGATGAGGCGCAGAACTGGCTCGCCGCCCAGTCGGCTGCGGCAGGCGACACCTGGTTCAGCACCGCCGGCGACGAGTGGAAGGTCGACGCCGAGGGTGCGGGCTCCGAGCGCGTCGCCGCGTTCTGGCAGGGCCTGCTCGACGGCAAGCAGACCCTCGCGACCGAGCGCTGGGGCGAAGGCTTCACGGCCGCCCTCAACGACGGCAGCCTCATCGGCCACGTCGGCGCGGCATGGGAGGCCGGATTCCTCCTCGACTCGCTCGACGGCACCCCGGCAGAAGGACAGTGGCGCGTCGCCCAGCTCCCCGACTTCGGTGCCGGCGCCATGAGCGGCCCCGACGGCGGTTCCGGTGTCTCGGTCATGAAGGGCTGCGAGCACCCCGCCGAGGCGATGGAGTTCAACGACTGGTTCAACACCCAGGTCGACGACCTCGCGTCGCAGGGCCTCGTCGTGGCCGCGAAGGGCGACGTGGAGACCCCCGAGAAGATGCTGCGCCAGTTCGGCGGACAGGACGTGCTCGCCGAGCTCGGCACCGCCACCGAGAACCTCAACCCCGACTTCCCCTACGCGCCGGGCTTCTCGACGCTGTCGAAGATGAACGAGACCGCAGCGGCAGCCGTGGCCGGCACCGCGACGGTCGCCGACATCTTCACCACGGCGCAGGACACGGCAGTGGCCTCTCTGAAGGACCTCGGCCTCCCGGTCGCGGAGTGACCGGGCGAGAAGGCATCATCGGATGATCGACGGCGGAGTGCACGCGCAATCGTGCACTCCGCCGTCGTCTTGACATCGAGAGGCGACACCATGGTCACAGTGACCGAGACGCGGGGCGCGGCACCGGAAGCTCCGCCGCGCAGCCCCACGGATCCGGCCCGCAGACGCCGGTTCGGAACCCGGAGGGAAGGCCTCACGGGCTGGCTGTTCATGACGCCGTTCGCGGTGCTGTTCGTACTGGTCTTCCTGGTCCCGATCATCGTGTCGATCCGGTCGTCGTTCTTCGCACAGGTTCCCGCGGGTGACGGACTCTACGGCGGCGGTGAGCTCGTCGACACGTTCGTCGGTCTGGAGAACTTCATCACCGCCGCGACCAACGGGGCGTTCTGGACCGGCATGGGTCGCGTGGTGCTCTATGCCGCGCTGCAGATCCCGGTGATGATCCTCGTCGCCCTCGGACTCGCCCTGCTGCTTGACTCGTTCATCGTGCGCCGTCCCACCCTCTTCCGGCTCTCCTTCTTCCTCCCCTACGCGGTTCCCGGCATCATCGCGGCGATGATGTGGCTGTACCTCTACACCCCGGAGGTCTCACCCTTCCTGCCGTTCCTCCCCGAGGGCACCGACTTCATGGCGCCGGGAACGATCCTGCTCTCGATGGCGAACATGACGACCTGGACCTACACGGGGTACAACATGCTCATCTTCCTGTCAGCACTGCAGGCCGTCCCCCGTGACCTGTACGAGGCCGCGCGCCTCGACGGCGCGTCCGGCTTCCAGATCTCGATGCGCATCAAGGTGCCGCTCGTGCGGGGAGCCGCGCTGCTCGCCGTGCTGCTGTCGATCATCGGCACCATCCAGCTGTTCAACGAGCCGGTCGTGCTGCAGGCCGCGAACTCGTGGATGGGCAAGGACTTCACGCCCATGATGCTCACCTACAACACGATGATGGGCGAGATCTCGCCGTCCGGCAGCGGCCCCGCATCGGCATACTCCCTGCTCATGGCTCTGATCGCGGGTGTGCTCGCGATCGTGTACGCGCTGCTGCAGCGCCGGAAGGGCGACGCATGACCACCACGCGCCTCATCACCACAGGAGCTTCCCCGCGCCGACGGCCCCGCAGATCGCGCGACGTGGACGCCCCGCCACCCTCGATCGCCCCCACACCGGCCGCTCGGGCGTTCGGCATCGTCGCGCTCGTCGTGGCCACGCTGTACTTCCTCGTGCCCGTGTACTGGCTGATCGTCGCGTCGACAAAGAACAACACCGACCTCACGTCGACCTTCGGCTTCTGGTTCGCCGACTGGAACCTCGGCACGAACTACGACAGCCTCATGAACTGGACACAGGGGCTTTTCTGGCGGTGGGTCGGCAACTCGATGCTGTACTCCGTGAGCGCGGGCGTCATCGGCACCCTGTTCGCGGTGATGGCCGGTTACGCGATCGCGAAGTTCGCCTTCCCCGGCAAGCGCATCGCGGTGGGTGTCATCATGGCGGGGCTCCTGCTCCCGGTCGCACTGCTGACCGTTCCGCTGTACATCGAGTTCCAGGCGCTCGGACTCACCAACACCGTCTGGGCGATCATCATCCCGTCTGCGGTGTCGCCCTTCGGCGTCTTCCTCGGCATGGTCTACGCCCAGTCGTCGGTGCCGACCGAACTGCTGGAAGCCGCCCGCATCGACGGTGCCGGCGAGGCGCGCATCTTCTTCACGATCGTGATGCGGCTTCTGGGTCCGGCGATGGTGACGATCTTCCTGTTCATCTTCGTGGCCACCTGGAACAACTTCCTGCTGCCGCTCATGATGATCTCGAGTCAGGATCTGAAGCCTGTGACCCTCGGGCTCTACGGGATGGTGAGCTACTTCGCCCCGGACAAGGGAGCCGTCATGCTCGGCGCCCTGCTCGGAGTCATCCCGCTCGTGCTGTTGTTCTTCGCCCTGCAGAAGTACTGGCGCTCCGGCCTCGCCGCCGGCGCTGTGAAGGGCTGATCCGGTCCCCACCCGTCGGCCCCCGCACGGCACCCCGTCCGCCCTCGGCACTGCGCCGAGGGCGGACTTCTGCGTGTGGGGAGGTGATTGCGCCCGTGATCTTCCTCCCGACGGGGAGAAGTCCTTCCGTAAGGGTGGGCCTGAGGAGGGCCCGAGGAGGGTGGGCATGGCCCGGCCCGCCGCAGGCCCCTTGCATGTGCTGTCCTCGTGGGGAGGAGAGCTCTTCAACCGGCGGCAACTGCGGGAGGAGACCACCGCCCAACGAGGAGAACTCCTCCCGACACGGAGAGCTCCTCTCGACGAGGCGAACTCCTCCCGACACGGAGAGCGGGCCGGCACCGTGACACACGGAAAGAGGCGGTCCGGGAGGGATGCTCCCGGACCGCCTCTGCTCATCACGCGAAGGTCAGCTGTGGCGGCGCCTCCGCAGCCACAGGGTCAGGCCGAGGCCCATCGCGAGCAGGGCCGCGAGCGCCGCCCCGGACCAGATCGCGCCGTCGGCACCGGTCGTCGCGAGGTTTCCGCCGCTTCCACCGCTGCCTATCGCAGCCGTGACGGCGAGGTCGCCCCGAGCCAGCTCGACACCCTGAGCATCGGTCGCGACGAGTGCGTGCGCGCCAGCCGGTGTCGACGCCGGGATCGTGACGGTCGCGACCGCGTCGCCTTCTGCTGACACGGTCACCTCGCCGATCCGCACGGGCTCGGAGTGCAGCCACAGCTGCACCAGCGCATCGGCCTCGAAACCGCTCAACTGCACGGTCACGCTCGCTCCGGCGACAACCGAACCGATGGAGGCCGTGACGGTCGCCTTCTTCCCCGGCTTCGCCTTCTTGACCTTCAACGGTGCGCTCGCGAGTTCGGCGCCTGCCGCATCCCGCACGATGACCCGGTGCTTCCCGACCTCGGTGTTCGTCGGGATCAGCAGCCGCGTCGTCAACGCACCCTCCGCATCGACCGTGGCCTCCGTCAGTCCGGAGCCGTCGAGCCAGACCGAGACCGTCGACCGCGGCGCGAAGCCCGTGAGCGCCATGCCCACCGTCTCGCCGGCGCGCACCGTGTCGCTGTCGAGCCCGAGCTTCGGGTCGATCACCGGGTTGCACGCACTCAGGTCATCCGCAGGACGGGTCGCCGGGGCGTGGCCGGCCCGCGGTGCAGAGGATCCGTAGACGGCCATCTCGGCGACTGCGGCGAACTGTGTTCCCGAGATCGAAGAGAGCGCCGTCACGCGGATGTAGCGAGCCGTGGTCTCCGCGAAGTCCACGTCCTGCCACTCGGCGACGTTCTTCCACTCCCCCGAGGCGACGGGTGTGTACGCCTGTCCGTCCGTCGACACCGCGACCTCGTATCCCTTGATGGGTCCGTTCTGGTTGGCACCGCGACGCAGGTACGAGATGCCGTCGACCTGCTCGGCAGCACCGAGGTCGAACGTCAGCACGTGCGGGTACGAGGTGGCCGCCGAACTCCACCGACTGTGCCAGAACGTGCCGGCGTTGCCGTCGAGCATGTTCGCGGCAGCGCCGTCTTCGCCCGAGGTCTCCTCCGAGCTCGCCGTCGCGGAGATCTGCGCGTTGGGGATGCGTGCCCGCGAGGACACCGACACCTCCTGGGTCGTGCTGACCGTACGCACATCGCAGTCGGCGAGATACGTCGCCGCTATCCCGATGCCGACCGTCGTACCCGCCGCCTCTGCCGGCGCGGTGACCAGCCAGGTGGTCTCCACACTGTCGCCGGCCGCGACCTCGTCGAACAGGTTCGACGAACCGTCGGCGACCTCGACCACATAGCCCTCCGGAACCTCGAGCTGCACGCCGATGTTCTCCACGGCGATCGACTCGCTGTTGGTGAAGGTGGTCGTGAACGCGGTCTGTGCCCCGGGGCTCAGGACGCCCGCTTCGCCCGAGACGGTCGCGCAGGGCGTGCCGCCGGCCGTGGGGCCGAGGTCGGTGACGGTGAAGTCGTCCAAGACGAAGTCCACGTCCGGTCCGCCCACGCGCTCGAGTCCCACCCAGGTGTAGTCGCCGCAGCCGACGATCACGTCCTGCGAGAACGGCGTCGTCTCCAACGCCTGCGTGATGCCGGTGCGGCTGAGCGTGGTCGAGGTGACCTTGCCACCCGCCACCGCATCGGTGCCGGTGAGCCAGCGGTACGCCCCGCTCGCGCCGGCCTGATAGTCGAAGCCGATGCGGTACGAGTGCCCGGCCTGCAGCGGCACGAGCGTCGGATCCGTGCGGTAGACGACCCCGCTGTTCTCGGAGTGCGACATGAGCGAGTGGTCGCCGTTGAGCGTCGTGTCGACGGCCAGACCGGCGAGGGGCCCCGCATCGAACGGCTTGGCGGTGTTGCGCCACTCGCTGCTCGCGTACGGGTCATGCCGGCGCGAGATGCTGGTGCGCGGGTCGTCGATCCCGTTGGCGTCGCCCTTCACGAACGGTCCCCAACCCGCCTCGTTGCCCTCGAAGTCGTTCGAGTACACCGTGCCGGGTGCGAACGGGCCGGTGGTGTCGGCAGTGACGCGGGCATTGTCGATGCGCACCTTCGCGTCGCCGGCGACGGCACCGATCGAGACCCTCACCTCACCGGACGCCGGAGCGAGGAACGACGTCGAGCCGCGCTGGTAGTACTGGCCCGCCTTGGAGTCGGCGCGCATGTAGTTGTACGTCGGCGAGAGGTTCCACGTGCGCGTCACCGCCCCGGAGCCGGTGTCGACCGAGACGCTCACGTCACGGGTCGCGGTCGGATCGATCTGCACCTGAGCCGAGAACGCGTACCGCTGGCCGGGGGTGAGCCCGGTCACGGTCTGCGAGATCGACGAGGCAGCGGGGCCGAACACGGCGATGTTGTCGCCGCGGGACTCGTTCTTCGCACCGCCGAGGTCGGTGCGCTTGATCGTCACATCGCCCTGCGGGTTCCACACATCGAGCGAACCGGAGTTGAACCCCGGGTCGTCGAGACCGGCATCGCGGTACTCGACCGCCGCGCGCTGTGCGCCGCCCTGCGGCACCACGACGTAGGCCGCGCCCTTGTCACCGCTGAGCGTCAGCTCACCGCCGTTCGCGGTGGCCGTACCGACCTTGACGCGGCCCTGGTCACCGAGTTCGAAGACATCGAAGGTGGTGTTGCCCCGGAACGCGTCCGTGAGACCGAAGGTCTTCTCGCCGCCGGATGCGGAGTAGAAGTACATCTTGTCGGCATCGACGGGCGAGCCGGCGTCCTGGTTCGACGCCAGCGACTGCCACGGAAGCAGGTAGGAGTCGCCGCGCAGCACCGTCGCGCCGTCCATGGTGACGACCCTGGTGCTGCCGTCCATCCGCACGGCCACATCATCGGTCAGAGTCGCCTCCGCACCGGCCTCGTAGGTCAACAGGTCGAAGTGCTGCAGGAACTTGGTCGGCAGGCTCTGCGTCCAGATGTTGTCGATGAAACCGTCCCAGTTGCGGTTGCCGACCCATCCCTCGGCGTCGACCAGACGCTGCTGGCCGAGCAGGGCGTCGTTGTTCCAGACGTCGGCCTGCCCGTTCTGGATGAAGCGCACCATCGTGGAGTTGATGCCCTTGTTGGTCACGCCCCCGTAGCTGAGGTCGTTCGGCCAGTGCGACCAGACCGTGCTGTCGACGAACTTGTCGCCCCACTCCGTCGCGACCTCGAGGTCCATGCCGTTCAGCTCGTCCGCGAGCTCCTCGGCGACCCACCCGTTGGAGTAGTACACGTCGATGTAGACGCCGCTGAGGCCGGGGACCTCGTCGCGCAGCTGCTGGAAGCGGTCGAGCACGCGCCCCGTGCCGAGGTCGGCCTGCTGGTTGATGTAGTACGACTGGTCGAGCCAGTTCCAGCCCGGCTTGTAGGGCGCCGCTCCGTCGATGATCGCGGAGTCGAACGCGTTCGCCTGCGGATACATCTCCGTGGCGTTGACGTGCACGCTCATGTCGGCGTTGAGCTTCGCCCCCTCGTCGACGAGGTTGTTCAGGTCGGTCAGCCCACCCGCGCGCTCGTTGTAGTTCCCGCCGTAGTCGGTGTTCGCGGAGTCATGGCCTTCGCTGCCGTAGCCCTTGTTGAGCACCCACTGTCCGAGGCCGTCGGTCTGGTTCGCGATGCGCTTGGTGTTGTCGAGGGTGAGGTCGAAGTAGTTCGTCGCGCTCGAAGCAAAGTTGAACGGAATCCTGCTGACGACGCGCTCTGCGACCCGGTCGGCGCCGAGACGCGGGGTGTCGACCTCGCGGTAGCGGATCGCCGCGTCCTGCCAGTCGACCGCCGCGTCACCGTTGCGGTCGGCGGCGAGGAGCACCGTGACCTTCGGCAGCGCGTAGGTGGTCACGCGGCTATCGACGGCGGTGGTCGGGTGGATCAGCCAGGCGCTGGATCCGATCTCAGCGGTGCGTCCCGCCGACTCGGTCACGCGCGTGGTCAGGCGCGTGTTCCAGGAGGCTGTGCCACCGGATGCCTGCGTCGTCGCGTTGGTGATGACACTGCCGACGAGCGCACCGTTGCCCAGGAAGGCGAAGGCCGCCCCCTTCTGGCCGGTGGCCGTCGAGGCATTGACCGCGATGTGCTCGTCGGCGTTCTTCGTGCTGTCGGGGCTGATCACGGTGCGGTCGAGCGCTGCACCGGCATCCGCGGCGCTCACGGAGAGGAACGCGTTGTCCGGGAGTCCGAGCGTGGTCACGGTGGCCCCGCCTTCGACAGCGGTGACCTCGAACCCGACGGTCCCGTCCTTCGCGACGCGGATGCTGCTGCGCACGGTCACGTCGATGCCGGTGAGCGTCGACACGTAGTCGACCCCGGTTGCCGAGGATGTCGAGGTGGTCGTCGACGGATAGGTGGTGCCGTTCACCGACCAGGTCTTCGCGGAGCTGCGCTGGCCGGCGATGCTCTCCCCGCCCACCCGGTATCCGGTGATGCGGGGGAACTCGGTCGACACGATGGCTGTCGTACCGCCGGCGGCGATCTCGACGGTCTCGTCGGTGTCGGGCGTCTCCGGTTCGGTGACGATCGGAGGCAGCGGCTCGTCGGAGAGGACCTCGATCTCACCCGCGCCTCCCCCGGTGGTGCCCTGCGCGTCGATCACGAGCAACGCCACGTAGCGGCCGTCCTTGGCGGAGTCCAGGGTGATGCGCTGCTTCTCGTCGTTCGCCGTCGGTGCGTGCAGCGTCGCCGTTGCCGAGGCCGCTCCCCATCCGCCGTCGGCCGGAGAGTTGCGCGCGACATCCGCGTCATCGGTCACATAGACCTCCACCGTCTTGGCGGCGACGCCCTGACCCTTCTTGACCGAGTAGTCGAGGGCCTTCACCGAGAGCGAGCGCTGCAGGTCGACGACGATCCAGTGCGGGAACGGGGCGTTCGCGGAGTACCGCGATGTCCACTGCGTCGCGAAGTCGCCGTCGAACGCCCCCAGCGCGGTGCCGTCGAGCGACGGCGGCGCCGGATAGGGGTCCGACTCGCTCGAGACCGCGTGCAGGCGGTAGTCGGTCTTGGGCACCGGAACGAGGTCGGCGGCCTGCGCGGCCGTCGCCGGGGTGAGCACACCGCCGATTGCGAGCGCGGTCGCCAGCACGGAGCTGAGAGCGACGGCGGCGCGGGGCGGTCGGGAAGGTTTCGACACGTCTTGCCTCTCGATCGGAGCGACGTCGGGAGGAGGGACGCCCCGGTGCGCCGCAAGTGGTCATCGACGATCCACATCGATGTTTGCGCTATCACTGTAAGCGCACGTGGTCGCCTATATCAAGGCTTTTCGCCAGGCGAGCGCAAACATGCGTCGAAGTGCTGCGGCAGCGAAACCCATTCTCCGCGCCGAGACCCACCCTCACAGCCGCCTGAGACGATGGGTCTCGGCGCGGAGGATGGGTCTCGGAGCAGCAGCAGAGCGGTCAGGAGCCGATGAACTCCTCGGTCTCGCCGAAGGAGGGCTGCTCGCGGATCTCGACCGTCGCGCCGAGTCCGTCGGTGTCGAGCACCACGATCTCGTTGCGGCCCGTCCGCCACAGCGGCGCCGGTGCGTACAGCGTCTCCTGCGGTCCGATCTTCCAGTACCGGCCGAGGAGGAATCCGTTCAACCAGACCATGCCCTTCGAGCCGTCGGGAAAGGCGAGCCAGGCGTCGAGCGGTTCGGCGATATCGAACGAGGCCACGGCGACCCCGTCGGCGGCGGGGCCGGCGGAAGGGGAGGTCGCCGCAGGAGCGTCGTGCGGGATCAGTCGATGCGTCCACCCGTTGACCAGTCGGCGACCGATCATCACGCCACGCATGATGCCCTTGCCCTCGCCGGTGTAGGGGCCGTAGTTGATGCGACCCAGGCTCTCGACGACGATCACGAGCCGGCCGACGCCACCTTCGCGCGGCAGGGGCAGAGACGTCTCGCCATCACGCTCGAGCACGCCGAGCCGAGCGCCGTCGAGGAACACCACTGCCCGGTCGTGCAGTCCGTCGACAGTGAGCGTCGCATCGGCGGGGAAGGATACGTCGGCCTCGTAGGCGACGAGCCCGTCTTCGGCGCCGAGCTCTTCGAAGGTGCGTGGTCGCGGCGAGACCTCGCCTGACGCGGGAAGCGAGGAGACCAGCTCGCTCAGGGAGGAGCGACGGTCGAGCGCTGCGGTAGCCGCACCCTGCCGCCGCGGCGCCGCGGGCACAGGCGGAAGAGCAGCTGCATGGAACGGCGCGAACATCGCTCGGAGCGCATGGAACTTCTCGTTGAGGGTGCCGTCTTCGCCGATCGGCGCATCCGAGTCATAGCTGGTGACGGTCGGCTGCAGCACCTGATCGTGATTCGCCCCGTTCCAGAAACCGAAGTTGGTGCCGCCGTGCGCCATGTAGAGGCTCACGGATCCGCCCGCACGCAGCAGCTCCTCGATGGTGCCGCCGGCACTCGCGGCCGAACGCACGTGGTGCCGCTCCCCCCAGTGGTCGAACCAGCCGCCCCACAGCTCGCTGCACATGAGCGCGTCGCCTTCACGCCGCAACTCCACGGCCCTCGCGACACCGGTGCCGAAAGTGAATGTCGCCATGGCCCCAGGCACACTGCCGTGCTCGATCATGTCGCTCGTGATGCCGTCGGCGGTCGTGAGCATCTCGACCATCCCGCGGCGGCGCAGTCCGTCACGCAGATGCGCGAGGTAGGCGGGATCGCTGCCGAACGACCCGTACTCGTTCTCGACCTGAATCGCGACGATGGGTCCGCCGTGGGCAGCCTGCAGCGGGACGAGGCGGGGGATCAGCTCGTCGTACCAGGCGTCGACGGCCGCGAGGAAGTCGGCATCGCTCGTGCGCAGAGCAGCCACGCGGCCGGACAGCCAGAACGGGATGCCGCCGTTGGACCATTCCGCGCAGATGTAGGGGCTCGGCCGCAGGAAGACATCCAGGCCCACCTCTCCGGCGAGGCGGATGAAACGCTCGATGTCGCGCCAGCCGTCGAAGCGCACATCGCCCTCGACGCGTTCGTGGAAGTTCCACGCGACATACGTGTCGACCGTGTTCGCGCCCATCGCGGCGAGGCGGCGGAGGCGGTCCTCCCACTGGTCGGGATGCACCCGGAAGTAGTGGATCGAACCGGCGATGATGCGGTGCGCGACGCCGTCGCGAAGGATCTCCCCGTCGCGCCAGGACAGGGCGGGAGCGCCGATCGGCGGCACGGCGGCCCGAGTGTCGACGGCAACGGACGCGGCGTCGACAGCCGAGGCGAGAAGGTCAGGCATAGCGCTCCAAGTACGAGTGTTTGCGTTCACATTATCGCATCACGATACTCCGCGCCTCCTGGATTCACGCCGATTGATCGCTACCATTGAGCACATGTCACCTCGTCGCCCGAGAGACGACCGCGCCCCCAGCCAGGTCGATGTCGCCCAGCTTGCCGGTGTCTCCACACAGACCGTCTCCCGCGTCATGTCGGGGCAGGACAACGTGCGCCCCGACACCGCCAGGCGCGTGCTGGCAGCGGTCGAGGAACTCGGCTACCGGGTGCACGCCGCTGCCGCCTCGCTGGCGTCCGGTCGCACACGCGTGCTGGGTGTGATCGTCGTCTCCACCGACCGCTACTCGTCGGCAGCGCTCGGCGTCGGCATCCAACAGGCGGCGGCGGCGAACGGATACACGGTCTCGACCGCAGCCGTCGCCGATCACGCGTCGGCCGAGGCCTTCCTCGAAGCCTTCGACCGACTCGAGCGCCAGGGAGCCGAGGGCATCATCCTCGGAGTGCCGCTCGAACTCGAGAGCCCGGCCATGAGGGCGCGCACCGAGCGCACGCCCGCGACCCGCAGCGAGCGCACCTCTCTCGAAGAGGATGCACCGCTCGCCGTCGATCAGCGCGCGATCGCCCGCCTCGCCGTCGAGCATCTCCTCGACCTCGGCCACAAGACCGTGTGGCACGTGTCGGGCGACGACTACTGGACCGAGACGCAGCAGCGCAGCGAGGCGTGGGAGCAGACGCTCCGCGACCGCGGGATCGTGCCCCCGCCACTGATCCCCGCCGACTGGACACCCGAGTCGGGCTACCGCGCCGGTCGCACGATCGCCGCCATCCCCGAGGCCACGGCCGTGTTCGTCAGCAGCGACGAGATGGCGTTCGGCCTGATCCGCGCGCTGCATGAGGCCGGACGCAGCGTTCCCGACGACGTCTCGGTGGTGAGCGTCGACGACATCGCCCTCGCCGCCTACGCCTCCCCGGCACTCACCACCGTCCGCCAGCCCTTCGAGGCCATGGGTCGCGCGGCGGCGCTCCGGGTGATCGCGCAGATCGAGGGCCATGAGGCGGTGGGCGAGATGCCCTCCACCGATCCTCAGCTCATCGTGCGTTCATCGACGGCCCCGCCGCGGTCGGTGAGCTGATCGAGCGCATCACCAGCGCCCGTGCCGGCGCTCCCACTCGTCCTCGACCGTGCGCCGACGACCTGCGACGATGCCCGCGGGGATGGAGGCCACGAGCACTCCCGCGACGACCAGCAGCGGAACCTGCCAGCCCGCGGTGGTCTCGTGGAGGAGCCCGACGAGCAGCGGGAAGGTCGCCGCGATCCCGTAGCCGATGCTCTGCACGAAACCGCTCAGCGCCACTGCGCTCTCCGGAGTGCGGGCGCGGATGCTCAGCAGCACGAGACTGAGCGGGAACATGATGGCCGTGAGGCCGAAGATCGCCACCCAGAGCGGCAGAGCGACGGTCGGGAAGAGCAGCAGTCCGAGAAGGCCGACCAGTCCCGCCGCCACTGCCACGAAGAACAGGGGCCTGGTGGCCTGGAAACGCACCACGAGCACGGGGACGAGCATCGAACACGGCAGACCCACCAGAGCGAACAGCGACAGCAGGAACCCTGCCGTGGCCGGGGTGACGCCGCCGATGTCGGCGAGCATGGTGGGCAGCCACGCGAAAGCGACGTACGCCATGGTGGACGAGGTGCCGAACACGAGAGCGAGCGACCAGGCCAGCGGCAGCCGCCACAGCCGCCCGAACGCCTTCGGGTTGGCGGACTGGGTCGTGATGGGTCCGGTGGATGCGGCCACCGCGTCGCGGACGTCGTCCACGCCGTCGGTCGGATCCGGGACAAGCAGCTCCGTGCTCATCGCGCGGTCGTCGGGCTCGGAGTGTGAACGCACCAGCAGCGTGATCCAGGGAACCAGAGCGAGAGCGGCCACCACACCCCACATGCCGAGCGACACCCGCCAGCCGAGACTGTCGGCGACGGGAACCGCGACCAGAGGTGGCAGGAACGTCGAGACGGCGAGCGTGGTCGAGTAGGCCGTCATCATGACGCCGAGACGGTCCGCGAAGTACTTCTTGACCAACGGCGGCAGCAGCACGTTGCCGGAACCGACACCCGCGAACACGAGAGCGGTGGCCGCGAGCAGGCTCGTCGAGTCCTGCGCGACGCCGCGCAGGAGCATGCCGGCCGCCATCAGCGTGATCGCGGCGACGGCCATCCGCTCCAGACCGAACCGCCGCTCGAACAGGGGCGTGAGCAGACCGAAGATCGCGAAGCACACCGGAGGCGCGGCACCGATCAGACCGATCACGACGGGCGAGACCGGGAAGTCCGCGGCGACGTGATCGATGACCGGCGACAGGGAGGCGACCGCGGAACGCAGCGAGAACGCCACCAGGACGATCCCCACGAGTGCGAGAGCCCGACCCTGCCACAGCGGTCGTGCGCTCGGCATCGTCATGAAGTCTGCGACCCCTCCACCCAGGCGAGATACTCGTCGGAGACCGTGCCGGTCACATATCGGCCGTCGAAGCAGCTCATGTCGAGATCCGTGAGCACGGAACCCTCGGTGATCGCGGCCTTGAGGTCTTCGACCTCCTGATACACGAGATGGTCGCAGCCGAGCTCGTCGGCGATCTCGGGGATCGTGCGTCCGTGGGCGATGAGCTCGTGACGGGACGGCATGTTGATCCCGTAGACGTGCGGGTGCCGCACGGGCGGTGCTGCCGACGCGAAGGTGACGGAGGCGGCTCCGGCATCCCGCGCCATCTGGATGATCTCCTTGGAGGTCGTTCCCCGCACGATCGAGTCGTCGATGAGGAGCACGTTCTTGCCCTGGAACTCGGTCGACATCGCGTTGAGCTTCTGGCGGACGCTCTTCTTGCGCACCGCCTGCCCCGGCATGATGAAGGTGCGGCCGACGTAGCGGTTCTTGTAGAAGCCCTCGCGGTACTCGATGCCGAGCTTGCGGGCGACCTCCATCGCGGCGGGGCGCGAGGAGTCGGGGATCGGCATGACCACGTCGATCTTGTCCATCGGCACATGCTTGGCGATCGTGTCGGCGAGCTTGTCGCCCATGCGCAGACGCGACTCGTAGACGGAGATGCCGTTCATGACGGAGTCGGGGCGGGCGAGGTAGACGTACTCGAACGCGCAGGGCGCGAGCGTCGCGGCGGTGGCGCACTGCTGGGAGAACAGCTCGCCGTCGTTGGTGATGAAGACGGCCTCACCGGGCTCGACCTCGCGCACGACCTCGTAGTCGCCGTTCTCGAGCACCAGCGACTCGCTCGCGACGACCCACTCGTCCTTGCCCTCGGCCCCTGGGACGGTCGAAGGACGACGGCCCAGGATCAGCGGGCGGATGCCGAAGGGGTCACGGAAGGCGAGCAGACCGTATCCGGCGATCACCGCGATCACCGCATAGGCGCCCTCGATGCGCTCGTGCGTGCGGGCGACGGCCTCGAACACCCGCTCGGGGTCGAGGTCGACGGTCGAGGTGGTGTTCTGCAGCTCACCCGCGAGCACGTTGAGCAGCAGCTCGGTGTCGCTCGAGGAGTTCAGGTGGCGACGGTCGCGCTTGGCCATGTCGGCCGTGAGCTCACGCGTGTTGGTGAGGTTGCCGTTGTGGATGAGGATGATGCCGTACGGCGCGTTCACGTAGAACGGCTGCATCTCCTCCTCGTTCGAGGCCGTGCCCTTGGTGGCATAGCGCACATGACCCAGACCCACGTTGCCGAGCAGGGCGCGCATGTCTCGGGTGCGGAAGGCCTCGCGGACCATGCCCTGTGCCTTGGCGTTGTGCATCACACCGTTCGCCTCGGCGGTCGCGATGCCCGTCGCATCCTGGCCGCGGTGCTGCAGCAGCAGGAGTGCGTCGTAGATGTCCTGATTGACCGGGGCAGAGCCCACCATTCCGACGATGCCGCACATGGGCTCTTACTTCGCTCCGTCCGCATAGGCGCCGACGAGGCGCACTGCTCCACCATCGACGCCCTTGGCGCCCTGTTCGAATTCACCGGCTGGACGCGGGCCGAAGCCCACGGTCCCGACCTGCCACGAGGGCATGCCCTCGGCGTTCAGAGCGGCGATCGCGGCGTCCTTCTTGTCCGCGGCGACCACCGCGAGGAATCCGATGCCGAGGTTCCAGGTGCCCTCGGCAGATTCCAGCGTGGAGCCGGCGATGTCGCTGAGCACACGGAAGACCGGACTCGGCGACCAGCTGCTGCGGTCGACCTCGGCCCAGCTGCCCTGCGGGAGCACGCGGGCGAGGTTCGCCGCGATGCCGCCGCCGGTGACATGGCTGAGCGCGTGGACGCCGCCGGACAGCTGCTCGATCAGGCGCAGCAGCGGAAGCGTGTACAGGCGGGTCGGCTCGAGGAGCGCCTCGCCCCACGTCGTTCCGAAGTCAGCGGCGTTGTCGCCGTAGGAGATGCCGGCACCGGTGATGATGTGCCGCACGAGGGAGTAGCCGTTGGAGTGCAGTCCGCTGGAAGCCACGGCGATGACCGCGTCGCCATCCTGCACGCGGTCGGCGCCCAGGATCGCATCCGCCTCGACCACACCCGTCGCCGCCCCCGCCACGTCGTAGTCGCGCGGTCCGAGCAGACCGGGGTGCTCCGCCGTCTCGCCGCCGACCAGAGCCGTGCCGGTCGCGGAGCATGCCTCGGCGATGCCGCGCACGATGTCGGCGATGCGCTGCGGATAGACCTTGCCGCACGCGATGTAGTCGGTCATGAAGAGAGGCTTCGCGCCCACCACCACGATGTCGTCGACGACCATGCCGACCAGGTCCTGGCCGATCGTGTCGTGCTTGTCGATGGCCTGCGCGATCGCGACCTTCGTGCCGACGCCGTCGGTACTGGTCGCGAGCAGCGGACGACGGAAGTCGCGCAGCGCGCTGGCGTCGAACAGGCCGGCGAATCCGCCGACACCGCCGAGCACTTCGGGGCCGTGCGTCGCGCGTACGGAGGACTTCATCAGCTCGACGGCGAGATCACCTGCAGCGGTATCGACGCCGGCTTCGGAATAGGGGTTGGTGGGGGAGGCAGCCACGCCCCCAGCCTACCGCCCGGAGCAGGCCACTCTCTCCGCGAAGTCCGAGGCGGGACCTTCGGCGGTCCGGACCGGTTCCGGGTCGACATGATGACGCCCGAAGTTACGAGACCCCTCGGTTCCTTACCGTTCTGAAAGAACTCCCCCCCACCCGCCGAGGCGCTCCTTAGCGTTGGCGCTCACGCCCCGATCCGTCGTCGTCCTTCCGGCCACGGGATCCGCATGCGGGGCGGAGGGAAAGGACACTCGATGACCGATTCGATCGCCCCTGCTGCCTCGGCGGCCTCACCCGCGCGTTCGGCCGCGCACGAGGTATCGACCTCGACCGTCACCACCCTTTTCGAAGCGCGAGTCGATCGGCAGCCCGACGAGACGGCGGTGCGGCACCTGTCCGCCGCGATGACCTACGCCGAGCTCGATCGAGCTGCCGAGACACTGTCCGCGCGGCTGCGTTCGCGTGGCGTCGGACGCGGTGACGTGGTGGGCGTGTTCGTGCAGCGTTCGATCCCGATGGTCATCGGCATCCTGGCCGTGCTGAAGACCGGCGCGGCGTATGCCCCCCAGGATGCACGGATCTCCCCACGGATGCTGCTCGGTCGAGTGGCGGCCTCATCGCGCATGCGCATCGCACTCACGACCGAGGAGTTCCTCGACGCCATGCCGGACGCCGTCGACGCCATGGTGATCGACACCGCCCTGATCGACGACACGCAGCTCGACGACACGCAGTTCGACGACACGCAGCTCGACGACGCAGGAGCGGTCATGACGCGCGCATCCGTGGACCGGCGCGCGTCGGACGTCTGCGCCGTGATCTACACCTCAGGCACCACGGGATCGCCCAACGGCGTCCAGGTCACGGACGGCAACCTCGTGAACCTGTTCCGCAATACCCCGGGTGATCTGGGCATCGGACGAGGGACGACGGTCGGCCAGGTGCTCAACATCGCGTTCGACATGGCCATGTGGGAGATCCTCGGAACGCTGGTCAACGGTGGAACTCTGGTGATCCGCGGCTCCGACATCGCCGAGACCGCCGAGCAGGTCGATGTGCTCATCGCGACGCCCAGCATCGTGAGCACCCTCTCGTCCGCACGCTGCCACGCGCGCACCGTCGTCGTCGCCGGCGAGCGCTGCCCACAGGCGCTGGCCGACGAGTGGGCGGCGGAGCATCGCTTCCTGAACTCGTGCGGGCCGACGGAGATCACGATCATCAACACCCTCGTGGAGCATGTTCCCGGCCGAGCACTGTCGATCGGGACCCCCGTTCCCGGCACGACGGTCTATGTGCTCGACGACGAACGGCAACCGGTTCCCGCGGGGGAGATCGGCGAGATGTGGGTCGGCGGCGCCGGCGTCACCCTCGGATACATCGGTGATCCGGAACTGACGGCGCAGCGCTATCTCCCCGATCCCTTCTCTGCCGACGGCGGGCGGATGTTCCGCACCCGCGATGTCGGCCGCTGGACGTCTCGCGGCGAACTCGAGCACCTGAGCCGCACGGACGACCAGGTGAAGGTACGCGGATTCCGCGTCGAACTCGATTCGGTGTCGCGGGCGCTGGAGACGAGCCTGTCCTGCACCACGGCGGTCACCGTGCAGCTCGACGCGCGACGCCTCGGAGCCGTGATCACCCCGGCGAGCGCAGACCCCGAGGCCGCACGGGCCGCCGTCGCCGCGCTGCTTCCGTACTACTGCGTGCCGTCCGACATCATCACCGTCGATCGGATCCCCCTGACGGCACGGGGCAAGGCCGACCGCGCGGCGGTGCTGCGCATGATCGATACGGGCGCACGACCGAGGCGAGTGGCATGACCGGCGTCTCACTCTCCGCTGCGACGCTCGACACACCGCCGGTCCCGGGCCGGTGGTCCCGGCTGCGGCGGTCCCGCCGTCTCAGGCCGTACAACCGTCTCGCGCTGGCGACCGTCCTGCTGAATCTCGTCGTGTGGGCTGCGAATCCGTCTCCGACCGCGGAGCAGGCATTCGTCGTCGCCGGTGTCAACGTGTTCGTGGCGGCGATCGTCCGTCAGCAATATGTGATCAACGCCCTGTTCCGGCTGGCGACGAGCATCCGCTCCACGGCCCCGCTTCGCGTGAGGTGGGGTCTCGGCAAGATCTACAGCTTCGGCGGGGTGCACGTCGGCGCCGCCGTGAGCGCGACCGCCTGGTACGTCGCGTTCTGCGTGCTCACGATCTCCGACGGGCCCTCGCCTCTGTTCGCGATCACCGCGGTCCTGGGCTCGTCGGTCCTCATCGCGATGCTCGTCACCGCCCTGCCGCCCCTGCGTGCGCGATGGCACGACGCCTTCGAGGTCACGCACCGGTTGGGCGGTTGGCTGCTGCTGGTCCTCGTCTGGGCGCAGACGGTCGCGACGCTCGTCGACGCGCAGGCCTCGCTCCTGCAGGTGCTCTCCTCCGCTGGGCTCTGGCTCCTCGTCGCCACGACGGTGAGCGTCGCGCTCCCCTGGATGCGGCTGCGGAGGGTCCCGGTCGACATCTCGACACCGTCGAGCCACGTCGCGATCGCCCGGTTCGACTACGGCGTCACCCCGTTCGCCGGGTCGTCCACGTCGATCAGTCGCAATCCGCTGCTCGAATGGCACTCCTTCGCGAACGTGCCGTCGCCCGGCGAGCCGGGTCTCCGGCTGACGATCTCGCGCGCCGGCGACTGGACGAGCAGATTCATCGACGACAAGCCACGACACGTGTGGGTCAAGGGCATCCCGACCGCCGGCGTCGGCAACATCGACAAGCTGTTCCGGAAGGTGGTCTGGGTGGCCACCGGCAGTGGCATCGGTCCGTGCCTGCCGCATCTGCTCGCCGGCACGGCGCCGGCACACCTGGTCTGGTCTGCACGCGCTCCGCAGAGCACCTACGGGACCGAGCTGGTCGCCGAGATCCGCAGGGCCGTCCCCGATGCCCTCGTCTGGGACACCGCCTCCGACGGCAAGCCCGACCTCCTCGCCCTCGCCCGCCACGCCGTCACCACGACAGGAGCCGAAGCAGTGATCTGCATCTCGAACAGCACCACGACCTGGTCCATCGTCGAAGGACTCGAACAGCAGGGGATCCCCGCCTTCGGCGCGATCTGGGACTCATGAACGGCGATCGGGAGACCATGGAGCACAGCTACGAGACGATCGAGGTCATCACGAAGGGTCCCGTCGCCCACATCCGGCTGCAGCGACCGGAGCGGCGGAACGCGCTGTCCGCCCTCATGCTCACCGAGCTCGGTCGCGCCTTCCACACCCTCGAGCACCTGACGCTGTCCGGCATCGTGCTCAGCGGAGCCGGGTCCGCGTTCTGCGCCGGAGCCGACATCGGCGAGCTGCACGTGGCGCGGGTGTCCGACGACCCGGCCGCAGCAGGACGACGGATCGCCCTGGCAGCGAAGTCGCTCCTGTCGCAGATCGAGGATTCGCCGTGCCCGACGATCGCGTGCGTCGACGGCCCCGCGGTAGGGGGCGGCCTGGAGCTGGCGCTCGCCTGCGACACGATCTACGCGACACCGGATTCTCACTTCGCTCTGCCGGAGCCGACTCTCGGCCTCCTTCCCGGCTTCGGGGGAGTTCGGCGACTCGTCGAGCGGGTGGGGCCAGGACTGGCGGCGGAGATGGTGCTCACCGGTCGGGCCTTGAACGGTGTCGGGGCGCAAGCGCACGGCCTCGCGACCCGTCTCGCGCCGAGGGACGGCGTCCTTCGCGAGGCGGTCGCGGCTCTCTCCTCGGGGCCACGCCGCTCGCGCGCCGCCACCGCGATGGCCCGTCAGGCGCTGCGAGCCGCTGTGCAGGAAGACAGGAGCACGGCCTTTGCGGAGGAGACGCGGTTGTACGGAATCGCCTTCACACATCAGGACAGTGACGAGGGCATCCGGGCATTCCTCGCCAAGCGTCCACCCGAGTTCTCACCCGACGACATATGAACCCGGAGGGCCGCCGCCGTCGACCATCCGCCTACGATGGGGCCATGGCAGACAAGCCGCAGTGGCTCATCCGCGAAGACGCGAGCGTTCCGGTGCTCGTCGCGCTCGCACTGCGGCAACAACTCGGGATCCGGGTTCCCGAAGACCTGCCGAGCCTGCGGGAACTCGCCGTCCGCGCCCCCGATGCCGCCGACGCCTCCCCCGATCTCGAAGCGCAGTGGCGCCATTACTGGGACATGACCGTGGAACCTCGCGCCCACCCCTCGGATGTACCGCTCGAACTCGTCGACGGATTCGACACCCTGGTCGCGCTGCCCGCCCGCGGTGCGGAGGAGCTCATGGCGGCGATCGCGCCCCAGGCGACGTCGGCCCTGCTGTACGCGCGTGCCGCGCACGACAGGTACGTGACCTCGATGAAGAGCCATACGGGCGGCGATGCCTACCGCGCGTATGCCAGCGCGATCGCGGAGTTCGAGCGCGAGGTCGGTCGCCGGGCCCACTCGTTCGAGCTGAACGTGCAGGTGCTGCCGTTCTCGCAGCGCGGTATCTGGTGGATCGGGGCTCTCACGGTCGCCGTGACCGATGGACTGCGCCGCGATGTCGTGGCATTCGACGCCGCGATCCGTCCGGTGATCGCCGAGTTGGCGTAGCGGTCAGTCCTCGTCGACGACGGTCTCGCGGTCGACCCGCACGACCCGGTCATGGCGACGGGCGAGACGCTCCAGGATCAGGCCGACGACGCCCCCCAGGGCGATCCCGATCGGGACCGTCCACAGCAACAGGAAGCCGAACACCTGGCCGGGCGGGTAGACGATGTCGAGGGCCTGAGACTCGTCGAAGCTGCCGGTCCAGGTGAGGATGCCGGCCGCGATCACACCGACCACGACGCCGATGCCCATGAGCACGCCGTACCGCGGCACGCGGCGCACGGTCGCTTCGACGGTCTGGTGCGAGTCGGTGGGGGTCATGTCTCCATTGTCCCACCGACGACGGCCGCCGTGCACCGGTGTCACGAGCGGCAGAACGGCCCTCCCCACGTCTGCTGCGGGGAGGGCCGTTCCGTGTCACCGCGATCAGACCTCGGTGGTCGTCTCGGCGGTCTCCGCCACCCGGTTGCGACGGGCGATCAGCACACCGCCGGTCGCAGCGAGGGCGACCACGACCAGGCCACCGACGATCCACGGCCACACCGGAGCACCCTCGGCGTCGGCGGGCTCTTCCGCGGCAGTCACCACCGCAGTCGCCTCCGAGTCGGATTCCGGCTTCTCCGCCTCGACGCCGCAGTCCGCGCCGACCGGGATGACAGCCGTGACCGGATCGAGCTCCTCCCCCGCGGCGTAGGTGCCGAAGGCTGAGGCCCCGGCCTCGGTCAGCGTCGTGGGGATCGCGTCGAGCGTCAGCGCGCCATCGACCACTGCGGCATCACCGAGGGCGAACTCCGCGAGGCGGACCCCCTTCTGATCGATGCTCTCCCCGCCCTGCGTGGTGCCGGTCACGTCGAAGACGAGGTAGCCCTTGTCTCCCGCGAGTTCGACCGCCGCGTTCGCGAGTGTCGTGTTCAGCGCGCCGTCATGACCCGTGAAGGTGATGCTGCCGCCGAAGGTGATCAGGCCGGCGAGGCTCTCGTCGTCCAGGGATCCCGCCCCGTTCCCCCACACGTAGTCGGGGTACTCATAGGTCACGTCGGTCAGGGTCCAGCCCCCCTTCGCGATGCCCTCGATGTAGGTGCGGAACGACTCCTTGTAGCCCCACTTGAGCGTGGCGCCCTCCACCGTGCAGACGCCGATCGCCGCCGTCGCCCTGTTCAGGGTGAACACCAGACCACGGTTGACGGAGCCCTGGAACGTGAGCGTGTGCTCGCCGTCCTCGAGGGCGGCGGGAAGGGCACCCGACCAGGTCGCGACACCGTTCTCATCGGCCGCCACCGTGTCGAGGAGCACGGGGGTCGAGTACACGACGACCTTGATCCCCTGCTCGTTCGCCCGGAATCCGGATGCGGACACCGTCGCGGGCTGCCCCGCGGCGAGTGCGGCCAGAGCGGCCTCGTCGGCCTCGATTCCCGCGGTCGCCGGCGGAGTCGACGGCAGCGTGACCTTCGGCTTCACGACCGCTGCGGCGACCGTGCCGCTCGATCCGGCTGGCGCTGAGGCGACCGAGCCGATCGTGAAGGTCACCGGGTTCAGTGCCGTGCCGTAGCCCGAGAGCACCCGATCGCGTCCCTCAGCGGTCAGCGCCGCGGGAGCCGCCGTGTAGGTCACCGCGCCGTTGGCAGCGACGCGCGCCGCCCCGGACAAGTCGAGCGTCGCGAACGGCACCTGCGCGCCGCCACTGGTGACGTACAGAGTCGCGGCGTTCGTCGAGGTGATGCGGATCGACGGGTTCGAGACCGTCACGTCCAGCACGCCCTGGTGTCCGGTGAAGCGCACCGATCCGCGGTACACGACGCTGCCGAGACCGGTGTTCACGTCGAAGTCGCCCCCGACGGTCTGGCCGAACTGGAACTGACCGCCGGAACGGGTCGCGCCGTCGGAGACCGCGATGGACCCCTTCGCGATGTTGCCCGTGATGTAGTCGGTGAACGACGAGGAGATGGCCCAGCGGAGGGAGCCGCCCGGAACGCTCGCCGCCGGAGCGGTCGGCGTGACCGGTGTGCCCGGTGTCTCCGGTACTTCAGGGTTCTTAACGTCGAGCAGGGCATCCCACTGCGCCGGCGTGATGGTCACGGTGGAGCGCGCGTAGATCGTGCTCGCATCGGGCGTCGAGTGCTGCTTCCACACGATCACCTCGTACGACTTCGTGCGGTCGAGGTTCTTCGCCGCGGTCGTGAGGTCGACCGCGAAGGCACCGAACGTGACCTTCTGCACATACTGCATCGCGAGGAAACCGCCGTCGGCGCTCACCTCCGCCTCGGTCCCGGCCTCGATCAGTGCGACGTAGGCGCCGGGGATCTCGCCGAGGTTCGTGGCTGCGACGTTGACGGTCAGGCCGTCCTTCGCCGTCGCCGTCTTCACCGTCGTCGTCGTCGTCGGCCCCGCAGGGAACAGCGTGTCCCACTGCGCGCCGGTCACCGTGACGGTGCTCCGCCCGTAGATCGTGCTCGCATCGGGCATCGAGTGCTGCTTCCACACGATGACCTCGTACGACTTCGCGCGGTCGAGCGTGTCGGTGGCTGCGGTCAAGTCGACCGAGAGCGCGCCACCAGAGATGTTCCGCACGTACTGCATGGCCAGGAAGCCGCTGCTGCCGGTGACGTTCGCCTCGGTGCCTTTCTCGATCAGCGCGACGTAGGCGCCGGTGATCGCGCCGAGCTGGGAGGCGGAGGCGGTAACGGTGAGCCCGCCGCTCGCGCTCGCAGATTTCACCGTCGTGGTCACGCCCGACGCGACACCGTAGTTCAGGGCGACACTGCGCTCCTGATCGGCGTTGACCACCCCACCGGCCGCGTACGTGTAGACACCGTAGGAGCCAGGAGTCGCGGACGCATCCTTCAGCGTCAGCGTGGTCTGGAACGTGCCGTCGGCCGCGATGTCGACCCACTGCGCGCGGATCGCGCCCTGGTACTGGGCGGGGACCTGGTTCAGCACGCCCTCGGCGAGAGCCCAGACCTGCGCGCCCACCGAACGGGCCGACGATGCGGCACCGGTCGACGGCTGCCACGTGGAGGCGAAGTTGCCGAAGACCACGTAGGTGCCCTGCGGGAGGTGCTTCGGGATCGGCACACCACGCCCCTCGGTGCCGAGGTTCGCCGTCGGGTCGTAGCCGGATCCCTTCACCACGACCCTGTCGCCCGCCTTGAGCGGCACCCCGGCAGCCGGAGTCGTGCCATCGGCCAGGAACACCTCGATCGCGGCGGATACAGGGGCCGGCCGCAGAATCTCCCACTGCGCGTCGGAGATGGCGATGGTCGAACGCGCGGAGATGGTGCTCGCATCGGGGTTCGAGTGCTGCTTCCACACGATGACCTCGTACGACTTCGCGCGGTCGAGGGTGTCAGCGGCAGTGGTCAGGTCGATCGTGAAGACCCCGCCCGAGATCGGACGCACCCACTGCATGGCCAGGAAGCCGCTGCTGCCGGTGACGTTCGCCTCGGTGCCCTTCTCGATCAGCGCGACGTACGCGCCGGTGATCGCTCCCAGCTTCGAGCCGGATGCCGTGACGGTCAGGCCGTCCTTCGCGGTCGCTGACTTCACGACCGCGGAGACGGCCGGAGCCTCGGTGTAGTTCAGGGCGACGCTGCGCTCCTGATCGGCGTTGACCACCCCACCGGCCGCGTACGTGTAGACACCGTAGGAGCCAGGCGTCGCCGCCGCATCCTTCAGGGTGATGGTCGCCTGGAACGTGCCGTCAGCCGCGATGTCGACCCACTGCGCGCGGATCGCGCCCTGGTACTGAGCGGGGACCTGGTTCAGCACGCCCTCGGCGAGTGCCCAGACCTGCGCGCCGGACGATCGCGTCGAGGAGGCGGCACCGGCGGACGGCTGCCACGTGGAGGCGAAGTTGCCGAAGACCACGTAGGTGCCCTGCGGGAGGTGCTTCGGGATCGGCACACCACGCCCCTCGGTGCCGAGGTTCGCCGTCGGGTCGTAGCCGGATCCCTTCACCACGACCTTGTCGCCCGCCTTGAGAGCGGCGCCTGCGGCCGGCGTGGTGCCGTCGGCGAGGAAGACCTCTATCGCCGCAGACTTCGGCGAGGTGCCCGGATCGGTACCCGGATCGGTGCCGGGGTCCGTACCGGGGTCGGTGCCAGGATCGGCGCCGGGGTCGGTGCCAGGATCGGTGCCGGGGTCGGTGCCAGGATCGGTGCCGGGGTCGGTGCCAGGATCGGTGCCAGGGTCGGTACCGGGATCGGTCGGCACGGGACCGAACACGGCGTCCCACTGTCCGGACGAGATGACGACATCGCCGCGACCGTAGATGGTGGCGTCGCTGGGGTTCGAGTGCTTCTGCCACACGAGCACCTCGTAGGACTTCGTCCGATCCAGCGATCCGGCCGGTGCATCGAGCGTGAACGAGCTCGCGCCGGCGGCGACGGTCGGCATCACGAACGCGGCATACCCGCCCCCGCCGCTGAGTCCCGACTCCGTGCCCTTCATGATCAGCGCGGCGTACGTGCCTTCGACCTCGGGCAGGCCGGCGGCCTGCACTTGCACGCTCACGCCGGAGGTGGTTGCCGACGCGACCGTCGCGGTGACCGCAGCGCCGGCGGCATGCGCTGGCGGGACGATCACCGCGCCGGCGGCGACGAGGAGAAGGGAGACGAAAGCGGCGAGCAGCACGCGTATGCGGGTGCTCACCGAGGGTGCGGGGGCTGTGGTGTTCACGGTTCTCCACGGCTCCGGGCGCACCGAGAAGCAGGCGCGCCGGCGGTGCCGCAATGCAGTCGGGCGAGGAAGGAGTTTTGGTTAGGCTTAGCTAAGCAAGCCGCCGGTCCCGAGCGTAGAGGTGCGGATCATCGCGCGTCAAGTTTTAGGATAGCCTTGCCTAATGCGTCGAGTTCCCGCCCTCCTCTTCGTCGCCGTTCTCGCCCTCGGGCTCACCGCCTGCGCAGAACCGGAGGCCACCGCGGCACCGGCCTCCGTCGCCGATGACGACTGCCCGCAGGCATCCGTCCCGCTCGCCTCGCTTGACCTCATCGACGACGTGCGCACGCACGAAGGCCCCTCGACCGCCTGCCTGTCGAGTCACGCGATCGAGCCCGTCGACGACGACAGCGCTCCGAAGCTGCCTGTGACCGTGACCGACAGCGAGGGCCACGAGGTCGAGATCAGCGACGTCGACCGCATCCTCCCGATCGACATCTCGGGCACGATCGCATCGACCGTGTTCGCGCTCGGCCTCGGCGATCAGGTCGTCGGTCGCGACGCCTCCACCGTCTTCGCCGGTACCGAAGACCTTCCCGTCGTGACGAAGACCGGTCACACGCTCAATGCCGAGGCGATCCTCGAGCTGGCCCCGACCGTGGTCCTCACCGACACCACGATCGGCCCGAAGGAGGTGCGTCAGCAGTTGCGCGACGCGGGAATCGCGGTCGTCGTGATCTCCAGCGACCGGCGACTCGACACCACCGACGAGCTGGTGACCGAGATCGCCGCCGCTCTCGGTGTGCCGAGCCGCGGTGAAGCACTCATCCAGCGGCTGGATGCATCGGTCGACGAGACGCTCGCGGAGATCGCCGAGGTCGTTCCCGCCGACGAAGCCGAACGCGCACGGATGCTGTTCCTGTACGTGCGCGGCAGCGCGAACGTCTACTACATCTTCGGCGAGGACTCCGGAGCCGATTCGCTGATCGACGCCGTCGGCGGTGTCGACGTGGCGGCCGAGATCGGCTGGGAGGGTATGAAGCCGATGACCGCGGAAGCCCTGGTCGCCGCACAGCCCGACGTCCTCGTGATGATGACCGACGGCCTGGAGTCGGTCGGCGGCATCGACGGACTGATCGAGCGGATCCCCGCCGTGGCAGAGACCCCCGCCGGAGCGAATCGCCGCGTGATCGACATGGCGGACAGCGAGATCCTCAGCTTCGGTCCACGTACCGCCGACGTGATCGGGGCCCTGGCTCGCGCCCTCTACGCCCCCGAGCCCGCGACGTGACCGGCGAGGTCGTCGCCCCGACCCCTTCGAGACACCGGGGTCTGCGCTTCGCGCTGGTGGCGGTCGGCCTGACCGTCGCGCTCGCCGTCACCTGCATCGTGTCGATCACGAGCGGACAGTATGACCTCTCCCCCGCATCGCTGATCGGAGTGCTGCTGCGCGGTGTCGGCATCGACACCGCGTGGGCGCCGACGGCTTCCACCGACTACGGCGTGATCTTCAATCTGCGGATGCCGCGCATCGTGCTCGGGCTGCTCGTCGGCGCCGCCCTCGCCGTCTCGGGTGTGCTCATGCAGGCGATCTTCGGCAACCCCCTCGCGGACGCCGGTGTCGTGGGGGTCTCCTCGGGCGCAGCGCTCGGCGCGGCAGCGAGCATCACCTTCGGACTCGCGACGTTCGGCATGTGGACCACGCCGGCGTTCGCGTTCCTCGGGGGGCTGGTCGCAGTGTTCTCGGTGTACTTCATCAGTCGGTCCGGTGGTCGCACCGAGGTCGTGACCCTGCTGCTGACGGGCATCGCGATCAACGCGATCGCGGGCGCCGGCATGGCGTTCTTCACGTTCCTCGGCACCACGTCGACGCGCGAGCAGATCGTGTTCTGGCAGCTGGGATCGCTGAACGGCGCGTTGTGGTCGAACATCCAGCTCGTCGCACCCCTCGTGCTGATCGGCGTCGTCATCGCGCTGATCGTGGCACCGAGCCTCGACCTCTTCGCCCTCGGCGAGCGCACCGCCAGGCACCTCGGCGTCAATGTCGAGCTGCTGCGGATCGTCGTCATCGTGACCGTCGCGCTGCTGGTGTGCGCGGCGGTCGCGTTCGCGGGGATCATCGGCTTCGCCGGGCTCGTGGTCCCGCACCTGATGCGCATGCTGATCGGGCCGGCCCACCTGCCGCTCGTGATCGCCTCGGCTCTCGGTGGCGCACTGCTCATCGCCGTCGCCGACCTCGTCGCGCGTACGGCCGTACCGCTCGCCGATCTGCCCATCGGCATGATCACCTCGCTCGTGGGCGGGCCCTTCTTCCTGTGGCTGCTCGTGCGCACCCGCCGTCGCTCGGGAGGATGGGCATGAACGTGCGGCTGCGCGGATCGGGGCTCACGGTTCGCGTGGGCGAAGGACGGACGATCCTCGACGACGCCTCCATCGAGATCCACCGCGGAGAGATCCACGCCCTGGTCGGGCCGAACGGGGCCGGCAAGTCCACCCTGTTCGGAGTGCTCGCCGGAGACGTGCCGGCTCACGCAGGGACGGTCGAGCTCGACGGGCGGTCGATCGACCGGATCAAGCCGCGCACGCTCGCCCAGCAACGCGCTGTCCTTCTGCAGGAGAACACCGTCACGTTTCCCTTCAGCGCCGAACAGGTCGTGCGCATGGGGCGTACTCCGTGGGCACGCACACCCGCGGCCGACGAGGACGACGAGTTGGTGTCCGCAGCGATGACACAGACCGAGGTGACGGCGCTCGGATCGCGAGCCGTGCCCTCACTGTCCGGCGGCGAGCGCGCAAGGGTCGCCCTCGCCCGCGTGATCGCCCAGGCCACCGGCGTCCTGCTGCTCGACGAACCGACCGCTGCTCTCGACCTCAAGCACCACGAAGACGTCATGCGGTTGATCCGGGGACTCGCTGACACGGGGATCGCGGTGGCGATCGTGCTGCACGACCTCAACGCCGCACTCGCGCACGCCGACCGCGTCACCTTGCTCACGGGCGGCCGTGTCGCGGCGACAGGCACAGCGAGCGAGGTGCTCACTGCCGAGCGGATCGAGCAGGTGTACGGCCAGGCGGTCGACGTGTTCCCCCACCCCACGACCGGTGTGCCGCTCGTGGTCGCTCGGCGCTGAACCCTGCGGGGCTAGGACTCTTCGCGAAGCGAGCGGATCATGCTTCGGAGGATCTCCCGTGCTCCCGTCTGCTCCTCCTGCGTCATACCGGACAGCATCCGGACCTCGACGGAGCGGACGGCCGCGGTCGCCGTCGCGAGACTTTCACGGCCGCGCTCGGTGAGGCGGGCGGGGAGGGTCTTTCCGACAGGCGCTTCCGACGGCCTGGTGACGAACCCCTCGCGTTCGAGCGCCTGGAGCAGGACGTTCATCGACTGCCTCGTCACGAATGCGCCCCGTGCGAGATCGGAGTTCGACAGGCCGGGCCGCTGGGAGAGCAGTTCGAGACAGGAGTAGTGGGTGATGGTCATGCCGAGCGGACGCAGCACCTCTTCCATCGCGGTGCGGAGAGCGCTCGATGCCTCCTTCAGCAGGTAGCCCAACGACGTGTCGAGGTCGATGCCTGCGCGGTCTTGACTCATGTCAGTATTCTGACATACACTCGCCTATGTCAGAAAACTGACACGAAGAGAAGGATTCTCCCATGCCCGTCACCGGCCCCGACTTCATCTCCCTGCAGGCGCGCGACCTCGCCGCCTCCCAGGCGTTCTACGAGCGCTACCTCGGCCTCGTCCGCTCTCCCGCAGGCCCTCCCCACGCCGTGGTGTTCGACACAGCCCCGATCGCATTCGCGCTGCGTGACATCGCACCGGGCACCGACCTGACCGGCGTAGCCCAGCCCGGCATCGGCGCCGCCATCTGGCTGCACGCCACCGATGTCCAGGCCATCCACGATGCACTCCTCGCCGACGGACACACCATCGTCGCGGAGCCGATCGACGGCCCGTTCGGCCGGACCTTCACGTTCGCCGATCCCGACGGCTACCGGATCACCCTCCACGACCGCGCCTGACGCCCCTCCGCGTGCCTGCCGCTACGCTGGAGGATCGCCCACCGGAGGATCGATACGCCATGCCGTCTGCATCCGAACTGCTCGACATCGCCCTCTCCGCCGCCGCTGCCGGCGCCGCAGTCCTCGCCGAGGCGGCAGACGAGCGTGATGCATCGCCCGACGCACTCGGCCTTCGCACGAAGGGCGCGTCCGGCGACGTGGTGACCGAGATCGACCTGCGTGCCGAACGCGCGATTCGCGCTGTGATCGCCGAACACCGCCCCGACGACGAGGTGTCGGGTGAGGAGTACGCGACCACCGGTGCGGGCTCCGCGCTGCGCTGGTCGATCGACCCGCTCGACGGCACCTCGAACTTCGTGCGCGGACTGCCGCACTACGGATCGTCCGTCGCGGTGCAGGACGTGAGCTCCGGCACCTGGCTCGCCGGCGTGGTGCATGCCCCCGAGCTCGAGCACGTCTACTCCGCCGGAGCAGGACTGGGGGCGTACCGCGAGTCCCGCGGCGTGCGGCGAAGGCTTCACGGGCCGGCAGCAGACGCGACCCCTGTGCTGCTCGCAGTCGGCTTCTCGTACGACGCCGAGCAACGGGCGCGGCAGCTCACCGACCTGCCGGCGAGGATGTCGGCGTTCACGGATCTCCGCAGCATGGGCTCGGCAGCGCTCGGGCTGTGCCTCGTGGCAGAGGGCAGCGTCGACGCGTTCATCGAGACCGACCTGTACGAGTTCGACTGGGCGGCGGGCGCGCTGATCGCCGAAGAGGCCGGGCTCATCGTGAAGCGTCCGGCGACGATGCGCGGCGGCATCGTCGCTCACCCGCCGCATCTGCCGGTCGACTAGAGGATCTGGCAAAGCCCGGAGGGATCTGCCCGGCACCATACAATCGCGGTGAAGGCGAAGCGCCAGGCCGGGATATCGGCAACGACGGCGAAGGGGCGCGAGGGAGGGCCAGGATGTTCGGTTCGAAGAAGAGGAAGCAGAAGCTCGACGACCTGATGGCGCAGCTCAGGCCCGACCTCAGTCGGGAGTCACTGGGCGTCGGCCCCGAGTTCCCCGGAGTCACCCCCAACCCGCTCCTGAGCGGTGAAGCACGCACTCGCAATGCAGAACTGCGTACGGGAGAGCTTGCGCTCGGCGTTCTCGTCGACTGGCGAGAGGTCAACAGCAACCCCCGTGTGGTCCTGATGCTCGACGTGGAGACCGCCGACGGGATCTCGTTCCGCGGTATCGCCGACGAAGACCTCACCATCACCGACCTCACCCGGCTCGCGCCAGGACAGACGATGCCCGTGCGCTACCGGCCGGCGGTCCTGGACCATTACGTCGCCCTCGCCGAGGATGCGGACCCTGCCGAGGTGCAGCTGCTCACCGACGAGATCGCGAGCCGCAGGCGGGGCTGATTCGAAGCATGCTCTAGGCCTCGGGCCCGCCGATCCTCTCCTGCGCACGAGCGATCTCCTCGACGAAGCGCATGACGGCGACCGAACCGGGGTCTGCATGACCGACCGAGCGCTCCTGCTGCCATCCGGCGCGACCGCGTCGCGACTGCCATCCGGTGCTCTCGCTGACCGCGGCGAGCGCCGCCCTCGAAGCCCCGGCCGCATCCGCCCCGGCATCCAGCGCCTCAGCGATCGGGAGGAGCACGTCGATGACGGTCTTGTCACCGCGCACGGCACCGCCCTGAGCGCCGATCCTCGCCGCAACGGTGCGCACGACGTCGATGAGACCCGCACGGTCGAGGTGCGCACCCACGGGCGTCTGCTCCGCCGCGGCGAGCAGGCCGCTTCCGATCAGTGCCGCGAAGGTGGAGGGATTCGCCGCTGCGAACGCATCGCCCGAGGCACGAAGGACGCTGCGGGCATCGAGGTCGTCCGGGAGCTGCTGCAGAGCATCGGCGACCGCAGCACTGCCGACCGCTACCGTGACGCCGAGGTCGCCGTCTCCGAGCGCGGCATCCAGGGCACGCAGTTCCTCGCGGTGCCGCTGCATCCGCGGCAGCACGGTCAGGAGCAGGTCGCGCGCCTCGCTGGCAGATCCGGCCACGGTCACGTCGACGGCGGCCGTGTCGTCATCCAGTGCGGTCTCGGCCGTGCGGACATCCCCCACCGGGGCCGCTCCCTGTCGGAAGAAGGGCGACCCTGCAGGGTCGTGCAGCAGCTCTTCCAGCTCGTCGTCGAGCTGCATGATCGACAGCGAGGCTCCGGCCATCTCCAGGCTCGTGACGTACTCGCCGATCAGCCGGTAGCCGATGGTCACTCCGGCGTCCGTGAGCGCGTGGTGCACCCGGCGATAGATCACGTACAGCTCTTCGAGCGGTGTCGATCCCAGACCGTTCACGAGCACGGCGACGCGCCGTCCCTCACTCAGGTCGAGTTCGGTACCGATCTCGACCAGGAACCGATCCGTGATGGCATCGGCCGTCTCGAGAGGGCCGCGGTGGCTGCCGTGTTCTCCGTGGATGCCGACGCCGATCTCCATCTCGCCCTCATCCAGCGTGAAGGTCTCCTCCCCCGCGGCCGGGAGAACGGTCGGCGAGAGGCCGACGCCCATCGTGCGAGTCGAATCGGCGGCCTTGCGGGTCACGCGCTCGACCTCGGCGAGAGAGGCACCGCGATCGGCCATCGCTCCGGCGACCTTGTAGACGAGGACGAGCCCGGCCACCCCGCGGCGCGACTCCGCCCGCTCGCTCGGTGCGGACTGGATGTCGTCCGCCCCGAGCACCGTGCGCACCTCGATGCCCTCGGCGCGGCAGCGCTCGGCCGCGATGTCGAAGTTCAGCACATCGCCGCCGTAGTTGCCGTAGAGATAGAGGAGTCCGGCGTTCGAGTGCACGGCCACCGAGGCCGCGTGGATCTGAGCGGAGCTCGGCGAGGAGAAGACGTTGCCCACGGCGACCGCCGAGCACAGCCCGCGGCCGACGTATCCGAGGAAGAACGGCAGGTGTCCCGAGCCGCCACCCGTGACGATGCCGACGCGCCCCGGTGCCGGAGCATCCGTCCGCGCCAGCGCGCGCCGGTCAGCGGTGACCGCCCGCAGCTCGTCGGGGTGGGCGAGAAGGATGCCCTCCAGCGTCTCGTCGACGAACGACTGGGGGTCATTGATGATCTTGCGCATGTCAGCTCTCCTGCCCGGCGAGGATCGGGTCGTACGTCGTGCGGTCGATGAGCACCCGGCCATCCGCCTCGAGCCGCCCCGAGGCGCGGAGGTCCTTCACGATGTCCCAGTGGATCGCCGACTCGTTCGTGCCCCCGCACTGCGGGTACGAGCGACCGAGCGCGATGTGCACGGTGCCGAGGATCTTCTCGTCGATCAGCAGGTCGCCGGTCATGGTCTGCACATCGGGGTTCGTGCCGATGCCGAGCTCGCCCACGCGGCGAGCGCCGTCGGCTTCGAGGATGCGCTCCACGAGGTCGAGGCCACGGGTGGCCGACACCTTCTCCACTCGCCCCTCGACGAACTCGAGCCGGAGGTCGGTGATGGTCGCCCCGCCGAACCAGAACGAGCCGGGGAACGTGATGTGCCCGTCGACGCCGTCTTCCACCGGAGCGGTCGCGACCTCACCGTCGGGCAGGTTCGCCTCCCCTGCGAACGGCACCCAGGTGCGACCGGCGCAGTTCAGGCGCAGGTCGGTGTCGTCATCGAGGATGCGCACCAGCGAGGTGGCGTTCAATTCGGTGCACAGCCGATCGAGGTGGGTGCGGTGCGCGGTCCAGTCGGCGAGGGTGCCGGCGAAGAACTCCTGCTCCAGCTGTTCCCTCGGGACTCCGATCAGCGTCGCCCATTCGGGCGTGGGGATGCGTACGAGCGTCCACTTCGTTCCCTGCCACCGCGCGGTCGACACGAGGCCCTTGCCCTCCCGCTGCAGGCTGAGCCTGGCGCCGTCGATCTCATCCGCGGGCGGTTCCATGCCACGGAACGAGACGTGCACGTCTGCCCACTCCATCGATGCCAGCTCGAGAGGTGCCGCCTCGCGCAGCAGCGATTCGCTCGCGTGCTCCAGCGCGAAGCGGTCGTACTTCTCCTCGACGAGCAGCACCTGGGGCATCCCGCCACGGCGGTACACCTCTTCGACGAAGGCGTCGACCGCGTCGAGCACGGAAGCCGTGGTCGCGAACACCGAGACCCTCGTCCCCTGCCCGACCTCGTTCACGTCGGCCAGATGCACGGCCAGTTCCTGCCACCTGCTCATCAGTCCACCTCTCTCAGCGCGCGCAGCGCGCGGTACGTCTTCGGGAATCGTTCGTAGGCCGTCTGCAGCTGCGGATTGGCGTCCTCGTCGGGCACGACCTCGCCCGAGAAGGCGACCCAGCTCGCGGCCTGCTCCTCGGTCACGATGCCGAGCCCAATCGCTGCGAGCATCGCATCGCCGTACGCGGCTCCGAGGGTTGCGGCCGTGCGCTGGTGAAGGCCCGTCAAGTCGCCGACCGTCTGCATCAGCACCTCGTTGTGCGTTCCGCCGCCGATCGCGACTACGCGCGGCGCTGCGGCACCGCCATCCAGCAACGCGGAGACGGCGAGCGCGATCGACTGCCCGACGCCCTCGACCACCGCGCGTGCGAGGTCGGCACGGCCCGTCGACAGCGTGAGGCCGCTGAAGGATGCTCGCGCATCGGCATCGTGCAGCGGTGTGCGCTCCCCGCTGAAGTGCGGCAGGTGCAGCACGCCGTTCGCACCCCGAGGTGCCGCGCGCACCAGCTCCATCAAGCGCCCGAACATCGCGGTGTCGCCGTCGCCGTGGTCGAGCCCGAGCAGGTCGGCGATCCATCGCGTCGCCGTGCCGGCCGTCGAGGTTCCGGCCGCGAGCACGTAGCGTCCCGGCAGGGCGAAAGGCGCAGCCCACAGCCGCGGATCCGCGTGCGGCTCGTCGGTCACGCGGATGAAGTAGCCGCTCGATCCGTACATGAGCATCAGGTCGTCGGCCGCCATGACCGAGGCGCCGACCGCTTCTGCGACGGCATCCGTCGTGCCGACCAGCACCGGAGTTCCCTCGGGGATGCCGGTCGCCGCGGCAGCCGCGGCGGTGACGGTACCGGCGACGTCGGTCGACCAGCCGAGCGGGGGCAGAGTGTCCGGACGGATCAGGTCGTCGATCCCGTCGAGGTTCCACTCGAGCCTGGCGAGGTCGTAGCAGGGATGGAAGTAGCCGGCCGTCGCATGGTCGATCACGACCTGACCGGTCAGGCGCGCGACGAGGTAGCTCTGACTCGTGAGGTACCACCGGGTTCGGGCGGCGACCTCGGGCTCGTTGCGCTCGATCCACAGGATCTTCGGCCCCGAGGACTGGCTCGTGAGGGCGTTGCCCGCCCGCCGGATGATCTCCTCGCGCCCGAGACGCGTCTCGAGCAGATCGATCTCCTCGGTCGCCCTGGTGTCGACGCCGTAGAGGATCGCAGGGCGCAGTGGACGCAGCTCGGCGTCGACCGGGAGCACGCACGGACCGATCGCACTGCACGCGACCGCGACGATCTCGGCATCCGGAACCGCCTGACGCAGAGTCGAGGCGACCTCGACGAGGTCATGCCACCACACCGCATCCGCGTCCTGCTCGACCATGCCGGGCGCCGGGGTGCTGATGCCGTGCCGAGAGCGCGCCTCGGCGTGCACGTGACCGGTGGCATCGACCAGCACGCCCTTGGTCTCGTACGTTCCGACGTCGATGCCGAGGAACAGTTCCATCAGGATGCCTTTCGGATGCGGTTCAGGCGCGGGGGATCTCGGCGAGCGCGATCGTCTCGGTCTGGCTGCTCGGTGCGCGGCGTGGCCTTCGCCTCACCCTCACCTGATCGAACACCATCACGGCGATCAGGATCACCCCCTGCGCGATCGCGTATTCATATGCCGAGAGCCGGATGGCCGTGAAGCCGGACTGCACGACCTGCAGCACGAGCGTCGCGAGGACCACGCCGGTGATGGTCGCGAAGCCGCCGGTCGGGTTCGTGCCGCCGAGCACGGCGATCACGATCACGAGCAGCACGTACGACGTGCCGTAGTCGGCGCTCGCGGTGGGGTTGCGTGAGAGGAACACGAGCCCTGCGATGCCGCCGAGCAGCCCCGTCGTCACATACGTGCCGTAGAGCACGCTCGTGCTGCGGATACCCGAGTACATCGCCGCCGTCGGGTTCGCGCCCTGCAGCTGCGTACGTCGTCCGAACGGCGTGCGCGAGATCAGCACCCCGATCAGAACGGCGACCACGAGGAACTCGAGGAACAGGATCGGGATGCCGCCGACCGTCGCCTGCCCGACCGAGGAGAGCACCGCCGGGGCCCCGTAGAGCGTGGTGCCGCCTGTCCACACGATCGCGATGCCGTTGAAGATCTGCATCGTGGCGAGCGTCGCGAGAATGGGCGTGATGCCGACGGTTGCGATCAGGAAACCGTTGACGGCTCCCGCGAGCGCGCCGACCAGGACGCCGACCAGGGCGATGAGGCCGCCCATCGACTCCGCCGTGGCCGGATCGCTGCTCGCGATCGCGGTGAACATCGTGCTGACCGTGATCGCCGAGAGGTTCGCGATCGCGACCAGGGACAGATCGATCCCGCCGGTGAGCATCGCGAGGGCCATGGCGATCGCCAGGATGCCCACCTCCGGCGAGGCGACCATCATGTTCTGCAGGTTGATCGGATTGAGGAAGACCCTCGGGTTCAGGATCGCGAACAGTCCGAAGGCGAGCGCGAACAGCACCAGCATCCGACCGACGCCGCGGCCGACGTGGATACGGCCGAGCAGGGAGCGCACCGACCGATCGACCTGGTCGTTCATCCGGGCGAACTGCCCGGGAGGGGGCGACTGAGGCATGGTCATTCCTTCACCGTGTCGAGGACGAACGTCCGGCGAGAGGCGCGGCGGGCCATGACGGCCTGGATCCCCACGCCGATCACCAGCAGGAACCCGACGGCGGCGCGCTGCCAGGCCGTGGGCACGCCCATCAGGATGAGACTGTTGTTGATGATCTGCACCAGCAGCACGCCGAGCACTGTGCCGGTGACGGTACCGCGCCCGCCGAAGATCGAGGCGCCGCCGAGCACGACAGCCGCGATCACGTCGAGCTCGGTACCCACCAGGTCCTGCGGGTTCGCGCTGCGGCCCAGCACGACGTGGATGAGTCCGCCGATCGCGGCGACCGCCCCGACGAGCACGTAGAGCATGATCTGCAGGCGCACGACCGGGAATCCGGCACGTCGTGCCCCTTCCAGGTCACCACCCATCGCGTAGATGCCCCTGCCGAACATCGTGCGGCGCAGCAGGAGCGCGGCCCCGAACACGAGCAGCACGACCGGCACGATCAGCATCGGCAGGTAGGCGCGGGTCGATTCGACGGAGATCAGGTTCGCGGTCGACAGCCAGGAGATGCCGTCGGGCAGCTCGGCGATGTACTTGGAGCCGATGTAGGCGAGCAGCACGCCCTTGAAGATGCCCTGTGTCGCGAGAGTCACGATCAGGGTCGGGAGCCGGAACCGGGCGATCACGATGCCGTTGACGAACCCGAGGGCGCCGCCGATCACGATCGCGAAGGCGAGGATGCCGACGAGGCCGAAGTCCAAGCCCCCGCCCTGGGCGAGCGACACCGTCGTGTATGCGGCGAAGATTCCGATCGCGGCGAACGACACGTCGATGCCGCCGGAGATGATCACGAAGAGCACCGCGAGCGCGAACACCATCGGGACCAGCGCCGAGCGCAGGATCGAGAACAGCGTGTGCACGCTGAAGAAAGCGGGGTTCACGGCACACATCACGATCACCAGGACGACGATGATGCTCGCGAGCACGAGCTCGTTCGACATGCGTCCGATGCGGGGAAGGCGGATGCGGGTGTCGGTGGCGCTCACGCGGCCATCACCTCCTGGATTCGGGGCGCTGCGATGTCGTCGCCCGCCAGTCGTGAGACGATCTCGCCGCGACGCACCACGAGCACCCGGTTGCAGAGCGAGACGAGCTCGGGAACGTCGTCGGAGATCATGATCACGCCCATCCCGTCGCTCGCGGCCTCGCGGAGGATCTGCAGGATCTCCTCCTTCGAGCCCACGTCGACGCCGACCGTCGGTCCGTTGAGGATCAGCACGCGCGGCTTGGTCGCGAGCCACTTCGCCAGCACGACCCGCTGCGCGTTGCCGCCGGAGAGCGACCGCACGGGTGCCTCGACGCTCGGCGCCTTGATGCGCAGGCGCGAGAAGAGACGGGAGATGGTCTCGGCGGTGCGCTTGCGACTCAGCAGCACCTTGCCGACAGCGTGCTCGCTCAGCGAGCCCGCGATGATGTTGTCGGAGATCGACTTGTCCAGGAACAGGCCCTGCGTGAGCCGGTCCTCCGGAACGTACCCGATGCCCGCCTCGACGGAGGCCCGGATGCTGCCGGGTCGCACGGCGC
Organism: Microbacterium sp. JAI119; assembly: GCF_013410135.1. NCBI lineage: Bacteria > Bacillati > Actinomycetota > Actinomycetes > Micrococcales > Microbacteriaceae > Microbacterium > Microbacterium sp. JAI119. The sequence continues at coordinate 223,652 of NZ_JACCCK010000003.1, read as the reverse complement.
GGCCGCCGACGGTGACGGTTCCCGACTGGGGGGTCAACAGGCCGAACAACGCATCGGCGATCTCGCCACGACCCGAGCCGAGCAGACCGGTGAGGCCGAGGATCTCGCCCGGCTGCAGGTCGAAGGAGACATCGGTGAAGGCACCGGGAAGATCGAGGTGCTCGACGCGCAGCAGCGGCTCGGCGTCGTCATCGACCTCGACCACGACGCGCGAGTCGTCGACGGCGCGGCCCGTCATCGCGTGGGTGAGGGAGGCGACGTCGAACTCGTCGGCCGGGCCGTTCGCGACCAGGCGCCCGGAGCGCAGCACCGTGATGTCCTGCGACACCTGCAGCACCTCGTCGAGCTTGTGGCTGACGAACACCAGGGCGACGCCGCGCTGCTGCAGCCGCCGCACGAGGGCGAAGAGCCGCTCGACCTCGGAGTGCGTGAGAGCGGTGGTCGGCTCGTCCATGAAGATGACCCGCGCGTCCTGCACGAGCGCCCGGCAGATCGCCGTGAGCTGTCGGTCGGCGACCGAGAGCCGTTCGACGTCGGCGTCGAGGTCGAGGGTGAGTCCCAGCTCCTCCACGATGCGCTGCGCCTCGGGACGGCGGTTCTTCGCGCTGTAGAGCTTGCGTCGCGCGGCGATCGCGGCCGGGAGCACGATGTTCTCCGCCACGGTCAGGTTGGGGAAGAGCGAGAAGTCCTGGTAGATGACCTGGATACCGGCTCGCAGGGCCTGGGTCGGCGAGAGGTGGGTGAGCGGTTCGCCGTCGAGCAGGATCTCGCCGGCCTCCGGCTTCTCGACCCCGCTGATGATCTTGATGAGCGTGGACTTGCCGCACCCGTTCTCGCCGGCCAGACAGTGCACCCGCCCGGGGTAGAGGGTGATGCCGACGTCGTCGAGCGCGACGACCCCGCCGAACACCTTCCGCACGCCTCTGACCTCGAGAACGGGTCCGGCATCGGGAGCGAGCCCGGCCTCGGATGCCGGCTGCGCCTGTTCTTCGTTCATGTTCTTCCTCCGAGGCGGGGCCGCGCGTTGGCGGCCCCGCCCTGAGTGGTGGTGGACGTCGGGATCAGAAGTCGTAATCGTCGACGTTGTCCTTGTCGACGATGACCGCGGCGTCACCCACGTACACGTTGTCGAAGCCGTCGAGCTTCTTCAGGGAGTTGTAGCCCTCGATGCCGAGGTCGGTGCCGTCTGTGATCTTCTCTCCGTCGACGAGCAGCTGCGCGATCTTGAGCTGCGCCTTGCCGGCCATCGCCGGGTCCCAGAAGAAGATCTTGTCGATCGAGCCGTCGACGATGTACTTCTTCGCCACCGACGGGATGCTGGTGCCCATCACGCAGACCTGATCCTCCAGGCCCGCCTCCTGCACCGCGCGGGCGATACCGGCGACGTCGGTGCCAGCCGAGCCCTGGAAGCCCTTGATGTCGGGGTACTTCGCGAGCAGCTCCTTCGCGCGCTGGTAGGCGACGTTCTCGTCTTCCTTGCTCTCGACGGGCTCCTCGACGCGGGTCAGGTCGGGGTACTCGGCCTGCTGCTGGTCGTAGGCGCCGCCGACCCAGTCCATGTGGGTCTTGGCGGTGAGGCCGCCGACGAACGAGACGTACTGACCGGAATCGCCCATGCACTCGGCGAGGTTGTCCATGATCTTCGCGCCGTAGGCCCGGTTGTCGAAGGCCTCGATGTCGATGTCGGCGTTCTTGATACCGGCCGCCTCATGGGCGACCACGATGATCCCCTGGTCCCTGGCCTGCTTGAGCACCGACTCCAGCGCCTCGGGCGAGTTGGGGACGACGGTGATCGCGGCGGGCGACTGGGCGATCAGGTCCTGGATGATCTGGATCTGCTTCTCGGGGCTGGCGTCATCCGCGCCCTCCTGGCGGGCGTCGAGCCCCGTCTCCTCGGCGAACTCCTTCACGCCGACCTCCATGCGGTCGAACCAGCCGACGCCCGAGATCTTGACCACCGTGACCATCGCGCCGTCTTCGGCGCTCCCGCCGGTCTCGCCACCACCGGTGGTGCCGCCGACCTGACCGCAGCCGGCGAGGGCGAGCATCGCCACGGCACCGAATCCGACACCTGCAAGCAACTTCGTCTTACGCATGTTCCACTCCTTCGTGTGTGAGCCAGTGTTAGTTTCCACCACCCCCAGGGAGGAATGGGAAGAAATCTCATCGCTGTGGAACAGTAAAACGTGATCCTGCCGCTTGTCAATGCGAAATCTCACACCCGTTGCGCAACCGTTGCGCAACGGGGAGGCCGAAGGAGCGACGCGGCTAGAGCGCGGCGACGGCCTCGATCTGCACGCCGGCAGCCCGCAGGCCGACAAGCGCGGGATGATCCACCGCGCCGTCGGTCACCAGCAGATCGATCTCGCCTGGACCTGCGACATTCGTCAGGTGCACCCGACCGAGTTTCGATGCGTCGGCGACGACGATGACCCGGTCGCACGCATCGATCGCCGCGCGCTTCACCGCACCCTCTTCATTGCTGTAGTCCGAGAGGCCGCGCTTACCGTCGACACCCGAGACGCCCATCACGTACACGTCGCAGTTGTAGCGCTTGAACGCCTCGATCGACTCGGCCCCGACCAGGCTGAGCTCGCCGGGGCGCACGCGCCCACCCGTGACGAGGATCGTGGTGTTGGGCTCGTCGTGGAGCTCGAGGGCGACGAGGATGCTGGGCGTGACGACGGTGAGTCCGAGGCCCTTGCCGACGATCGCGCGGGCCACCGCGAGGGCGGTACTGCCGCTGTCGAGCACGACGGTCTCGCCGTGGTTGAGGTGGGCGACGGCCGCTGCGGCGATGTTGATCTTCTCGCGCGCTCCCATCAGCGCCCGGGAGTTGAATCCCGGCTCCACGGCGGTCCCGTGGGCTGCGATCACACCACCCGTCACCCGACGTACGCTGCCGCGCTCCTCGAGGAGTTCCAGGTCGCGCCTGATGGTCATCTCGGAGACGTCGAACTCCAGGGCGAGGGCCTTGAACTCGGCCTCGCCGTCAGAGAGGACCCGCTGTTCGATCAGCGCGCGGCGCTCGTGGGCTTCCATCCCTACCTCCTCGTGTGGCAGATCCAACCTTAGGCGACCCGCTTGTGTGAATGAGTAACTTGTGCTTTGCTCATCGTGAATCTTTCACAGTGCTTGTGATCCATCCGAAGAAACGAGGAAAGACATGCCCAACTGGCTCCCCGAGGTGTTCGGCACGCAGAAGCCGATCGTGGCGATGCTGCACCTGGCCCCGCTCCCCGGCGACCCCGGCTACGACACCGCTGCCGGAGTGGCCGCGATCGTGAACCGCGCCAAGGGCGAACTCGACGCGCTGCTGAGCGGTGGAGTGGACGCCGTGCTCATCTCGAACGAGTTCAGCCTCCCGTACCTGACGAAGACCGAGCCGATCACCGCGATCACTATGGCCCGAATCATCGGCGAACTGCAGGGCGAACTCGCCGTGCCGTACGGCGTGAACGTGCTGTGGGACGGCCGTGCCTCCATCGACCTCGCCACCGCCACCGACGCCGCATTCGTCCGCGAGATCTTCACGGGCGTCTACGCCAGCGACTTCGGGCTGTGGAACACGAACGTCGGCGAGGTGGCCCGTCACCGGCACCGCATCGGTACGGCGAACGTGAAGCTGCTCTTCAACATCGTGCCGGAGTCGGCCGCCTACCTCGCCGAGCGCGACCTCGGCGCGATCGCCCGCTCCACGGTGTTCGCGACCAACCCCGATGCCCTCTGCGTCTCCGGACTCACCGCCGGCGCCCCCACCGACACGCAGTCGTTGGCCATCGTGAAGGAGAACGCCGGAGATGTGCCGGTGTTCGTCAACACCGGCGTGCGGGCCTCCAACGTCGCCGACCAGCTGTCGGTGGCCGACGGCGCGGTCGTCGGCACCTACTTCAAGCAGGACGGCAAGTTCGAGAACCGCGCCGACCGCGCACGGGTGGAAGAGCTCATGGGTGCCGCGAAGGCGTTCCGCTCGCAGCTCGTCTGACCGCGAGCTCCCGCTACGCGCAGAGCCGCTCCCGATCCTGGTGGTCGCGGGGCGGCTCCGTGCGTCTCGGGCCGAGGGCCCCGATCACGGTCGCACCGGCAGGACATCACTCAGATCGGCGCGCGTGCCGGAGGCGTGGATACGACCGGATGCCGCTGCATCTGCCCAGGCCTCCGTGCCGGTGGAGACGGCGATCCACGTCGCCGCATCCATCTCGACCACGTTCGGCGGTGTACCTCGCGTGTGCCGGGGCCCCTGGACGACCTGTACCGCACCGAAGGGTGGGACGCGCACCTCGACGCTGTTGCCCGGCGCCTTCTCGTCGAGGAGCTGCAGCAGGTAGCGCACGGCCGTGGCGAGGTCGGTGCGCTGCGGCTTCGCACCGGAGGCCTCCGCGGTGCGGACAGCGTCGAGCGCCGCGCGTCCGTCCTCGATGTCGATCTTCTTGGCCATTGCTCCAGACTAAGACCGGCCGCGGCGCGCCGAGTCCTATGCTCGAACGCATGAGCCTGCATCCCCAGGGCGCCCGCGCCGAGCTGCTCGCGGCGGTCGCCGACCACTCGTGGGGCGTGCACATTCCCCCGCTGGCCGACCCGCAGAGCGCCCACGACGCGGCTGTCCTCATCCTGTTCGGTGTGCTCGACAGCGTCCCGGCCTCCACGACCGTCGCGGCCGTCGCCCGAGACCTCGACGTGCTGCTGCAGCGGCGCGCCCCCACGCTCTCGTCGCACCCCGGACAGGTTTCCTTCCCCGGCGGGAGGGTGGAACCGGAAGATGCCGACGTGGTCGCCACGGCCCTGCGCGAGGCGGAAGAGGAGACCGGACTGGACCCGGCCGGTGTCGAGATCCTGGCCACCCTGCCCGAGATCCCGCTCGCCGCGAGCAACCATCTCGTGACCCCCGTGCTGGCGTGGTGGCAGTCGCCGTCCCGGGTCGTGGCGGTCGATCATGCGGAGACGGTCGAGGTGTTCCGAGTCCCTGTCGCGCAGTTGCTCGATCCGGAGACCAGGTTCACCTCGACGATCACCCGCATGGGCCACACCTTCCGCGGCCCGGCGTTCGATGTCGACGGCACGATCGTCTGGGGCTTCACCGCGATGGTGCTCGACGCGCTCTTCGACGCGGCCGGCTGGACCGTGCCGTGGGACTCCACGGTAGAGCGCCCCGTAGAGCTCTGAACGTCGCCAGAGGGCCGCACGCCACAGACCGCCGAAACCCGGTCCACGACCCTCGGTAGTCTGGACGGGTGAAGATTCTCGTCCTCGGTTCCGGTGCCCGTGAGCACGCGATCATCCTCGCCCTGCGGGCAGAGCAGACGGAGCACGAGATCTTCGTCGCGCCGGGCAACGCCGGCATCGCTCAGGATGCCACCCCGGTCTCGGTCGATCCGCTCGATGGTGGAGCGGTCACCGCCTTCGCCCATGAGCACGCGATCGATCTGGTCGTCGTCGGTCCTGAGGCCCCGCTCGTCGCCGGGGTCGCCGATGCACTGCGTGTCCGCGGAATCCCGGTGTTCGGACCGGGGAAGGCCGCCGCCCAGCTGGAGGGCTCGAAGTCGTTCGCGAAGCGCGTGATGGATGCCGCAGGCGTCCCCACCGGCCGCGCTGTCCGCGCCGCCACCACGGCCGATGTCGAGTCGGCGTTCGACGACCTCGGCGCCCCCTACGTGGTCAAGGCCGATGGACTCGCTGCGGGCAAGGGCGTCATCGTCACGTCCGACCGCGCGCACGCCCTCGCACACGCCGAGCAGTATCTTCCCGCAGGCCCCGTGCTGATCGAGGAATTCCTCTCCGGCCCCGAGGTCTCCCTGTTCTTCCTGAGCGACGGCGACACCGTGCGCGCACTCAGCCCCGCACAGGACTTCAAGCGTGCGCTCGACGGCGACGAAGGGCCCAACACGGGAGGCATGGGCGCCTACTCGCCGCTCCCGTGGCTCGACGAGCAGTTCGGCAGCGAGCGGGCCTTCGTCGAAGAGGTCACCCGCGACGTGGCACTTCCCGTCGTGCGGCAGCTCGACGCGGAGGGCACCCCGTTCATCGGACTCCTCTACGCGGGGCTGATCCTCACCCCCGCCGGCGTACGCGTGATCGAGTTCAACGCCCGCTTCGGAGACCCCGAGACGCAGATCGTGCTTCCGCGCCTGGTCACCCCGCTGTCGGAACTGCTGTTCGCCGCGGCATCCGGCACCCTCGAGGATCAGCCGGAGCCCGTGTTCAGCGACGACGTCGCGATCACGGTCGTGCTGGCCAGCGAGGGATATCCCGAGTCGCCGCAGACCGGCCGCCCGATCGAGGGCCTGGCCGACGCCGCAGCCGTCGAGGGCGTCCGGATCGTACACGCCGCCACTGCGAGCCCCGATGCCCCGGGCGGATCGCTCATCGCCACGGGCGGTCGGGTGCTGAACGTGGTGGCTGTCGCCTCCGACTTCCGCACCGCGCGGGACCGCGCCTACGACGCGATCGCCCGTATCCGCCTCGACGGCTCCCACTACCGCACCGACATCGCCGCCCGCGTCGCCGAGTAACCGGCGCCGCCCGCGTCGTCACGCCCGCCGCGTCGTCGCGCTTGCCGTGCCGCCGGACGCTCGGCTTCTTCACGAACGCACGGCTTCCCCACGCCGACTGCCCGTGCGCTCGGCGAGTGCACGGGCAGCCGGCGGGCTCGGGGAGCCGGAGAAGTTCGCGGCGTAGCGCATGAAATCCGCCGAATACGGGGCGGATGACTGCCAACGTGTGTGAACGCGATTGACACTCGACGCTTTCTTCAAGAAAGTTATTGCATGCCGCTCCGCTCCGACTGGTCGTCTGCGACCTGCCCCATCGCGCGCTCCGCCGACATCCTCGCCGACCCCTGGGTGCTGCTCATCCTGCGTGAGCTCTTCTCCGGACGCACTCGGTTCGACCAGCTGCGCGAAGCCACCGGCGCGGCCGACTCCGTACTGTCCCGGCGACTCACGGCGATGAGCGAGGCAGGACTCGTCGAGCGCGAAGACCCCGCCGATGCGCGCAGCGGTTACCGCGTGACGATCGCGGGGCATCAGACACTCCCGATCCTGCACGCCTACGCACGGTTCTCCCGCGTGACCGACCCCGATGGCCCCTGGGGCCTGACGGTGAGCTGCGGTCGATGCGGCGAGATCTCGGATTCGGTCGATTGGTGCGTCACGTGCGCGGCACCCCTCGACGTCGACAGCACCCACTGGGCGCGACACAGCATGGGCGGGGAGCCGTTCCCCCTCCTCACCGGACGCGCAGCATGACCGCCGAATCGCTCGACGGGTCGATCGAGGAACCCCTCGGCACTCGGCAGCGTCGATTCCACCCCGCGTGGACTGTGGCCCTCGTGGCTCTCATCGCCCTGATCGGCGCCGCCGGTTTCCGCGCAGCTCCCGGCGTGCTCATGGTGCCACTCGAGGAGGAGTTCGGATGGACCACGGCGGAGTTGTCGCTCGCCGTCTCCATCAATCTGCTGCTCTACGGACTCATCGCCCCGTTCGCAGCAGCCCTCATGCAGCGGTTCGGGATCCGCGCGGTCACGGTCGTCGCTCTCTTCGTGATCGGGGCGGGCTCAGCGCTGAGCGTGTTCGTGGCGACCCCCGGCCAGCTCATCCTGACCTGGGGCGTGCTGATCGGACTCGGCACGGGCTCGATGGCGCTCGTGTTCGCGGCGACCATCACCGACACCTGGTTCGCCACCCGGCGCGGACTCGTCTCGGGCGTTCTGACCGCAGGCAGCGCGACAGGTCAGCTCATCTTCCTCCCCGTGATCGCGGCCGCTGCCGAGGACGTCGGTTGGCGCGGAGCGTCACTCATCATCGCGGGCGGAGCTCTCGCCGTCGTGCCCCTGGTCTGGATCTTCCTGCGCAACAGGCCGAGCGACCTCGGCGTCGCCCGCTACGGCGAGACCTCACTCGCGCCCGCCCCTGCACCCGTCCGTCGCGGCTCTGCCTGGGGCGCGGCGAAGCTCGCCCTCTCGACGCTGAGAGAGGCCGCGCGCACCAAGACCTTCTGGGCGCTGGCGATCGGCTTCGCGATCTGCGGAGCGACGACCAACGGACTGATCGGCACGCATTTCATCCCGAGCGCCCACGACCATGGCATGGCGACGACCACCGCGGCCGGCCTTCTCGCGGTCGTGGGCGTCTTCGACATCGTCGGCACCGTGTTCTCCGGCTGGCTCACCGACCGCGTGAATCCACGCATCCTCCTGGCCGCGTATTACGCGCTGCGCGGGGTGAGCCTGCTCTTCCTGCCGAGCCTGCTCTCGGCGGAGGTGCAGCCGAGCATCGTCGTGTTCATCGTCATCTACGGGCTCGACTGGGTCGCGACCGTGCCGCCGACCATCGCGCTGTGCCGTGAGGTCTTCGGCGACAAGGGTCCGCTCGTGTTCGGCTGGGTGTTCGCGGCGCATCAGATCGGCGCCGGCATCGCCTCGATCCTCGCCGGTGTCGTGCGCGACCACACCGGCCAGTACACGGTCGCGTGGTTCGCCGCCGCGGGTCTCTGCGCGGTCGCCGCCCTGGTCAGCGCGACCATCCGCAGGCATCCCGCACCCTGACCCTCGTTCCTATCGCGCAAATGGTTGCATCCCGGGGCGGAATGCAACCATTTGCACGATTCGTAACGAGGAAGGGCGTCAGAGCACCTTGGAGAGGAAGTCCTTCAGACGCTCGTTCTTGGGGGCGCCGAACAGCTCGGCGGGCGGGGCCTCCTCCACCACGACGCCGCCGTCCATGAAGACCGTGCGGCCAGAGACCTCACGCGCGAAGCCCATCTCGTGCGTCACCAGCACCATGGTCATGCCGCCGGAGGCGAGGTCGCGGATGACCTGGAGCACCTCGCCGACCATCTCCGGGTCGAGCGCGCTCGTCGCCTCGTCGAACAGCATGATCTCGGGGTCCATCGCCAGCGCACGGGCGATCGCCACGCGCTGCTTCTGACCGCCGGAGAGGGATGCCGGCTTCGCGCCCGCCTTCTCCGACAGGCCGACACGCTCGAGGAGCGAGAGCGCCCGCTCCTTCGCCTCGGCCTTGGTCAGCTTGCCGCACTCGACCGGGGCGAGAGTGATGTTCTCGAGCACGGTCATGTGCGGGAAGAGGTTGAAGTGCTGGAACACCATGCCGATGCGCTGGCGCACCTCATCGAGCTTCACGCTCTTGTCCGTCAGGTCGACGCCATCGATGATGACGTGCCCCGACGTGGGCTCCTCGAGCTTGTTCAGGCAGCGCAGCAGCGTGGACTTCCCCGAGCCGGACGGGCCGATGACCGCGACGACCTCGCCATCCTCCACGGCCAGATCGATGCCCTTGAGCACCTCGTTGTCACCGAACGACTTGTGCAGGTCCTGCACCAGGATCTTGCTCATGCGTTGAACGTCCTCTCCAGGCGGTTCGCGAGCAGCGTCAGCAGCGTGATCACGACGAAGTAGATGATGGCGACGATCGTCAGCACCTGCGCCGACAGATACGTCGAGGCGATGATCTGGCGGGAGACGAACGTCAGCTCGGCGAGGCCGATGACGCTGATCAGCGACGTGTCCTTGAGGGTGATGATGCCCTGGTTGACGAACGAGGGCACCATGATGCGGAACGCCTGCGGGAGCACGACCTTCTGCATGGTCTTCCAGTGGCTCAGACCCAGCGAACGCGAGGCCTCATTCTGGCCGGGGTCGACCGCCTGGATGCCACCGCGGATGATCTCGGTCATGTAGGCACCCGTGTTGAGCGAGAGCGTGATCGCTCCGGCGACGAACGGGTTGAAGGTGAGGCCGGGGAACAGCTGCGGGATCGCGAAGAACACGAAGAAGGCCTGGATGAGGATCGGAGTGCCGCGGAAGACGTACACGTAGGCGGTCGCGACCCAGCGGAACGGCGCGAACTTCGAGACCCGTCCGAAGCCGAAGATGAGCCCCAGGATGAACGCGGCCACGATGGCGACGATCGTCGCGAGGATCGTGAGCCACAGGCCCTCCATGAGAGCCGGCCAGTACTTCACCGCGACGGAGAAGATGTCGGTCGGCTGCGTGGACTCCTCGCCACCCGACAGGTAGGTGTCGACGATCTTGTCGTACTCCCCTGAAGCCTTCAGGTTCGCGAGCCCGGCGTTGAACATCTCGATCAGCTCGGGCTTCTGCCCCTTGTTGACCGCGAATCCGTACTCGCCGCCGAGCTCGGGCTGACCCACGAGGCGGAAGCCGGAGCCCTGCTGGATGCCGTATGCGAGCACCGGGAAGTCCTCGAAGTAGCCGACCGCCTGGCCGGCCTTCACCGCGTCGACCATGTCGGTCGTGTCCTGGTACGGGGTGACCTTGAACCCGTACTCGTCCTTGTTCTCGTCGGCGAAGGTCTGCCCCTGCGTACCGGTCTTGACCGCGACGGCCTTGCCGTCGAGGTCGTCGAGCGACGTGATGTCGCTCGACTCGAGCACGCCGAGCTGGATGCCGCTGGTGAAGTAGGGCTCGCTGAAGTCGAACGTCTTCTGCCGCTCCTCGGTGATCGACATGCCGGCCATGACCGCATCGACCTGGTTCGACTGCAGCGCCTGGACGGCGGCGTCGAATCCGAGCTGGCGGATCTCGACCTCGAACCCCTGGTCCTTCGCGATCGCGCGGAGCAGGTCCATGTCGATGCCGACGAGGTCGCCGTCGGCATTCGTGAACTCGAACGGCGCGAACGTCGTGTCGGTGCCGATGACGTACTTGTCGCCGTCGTTCGCTGCGGCGGCGGGGGCGGCACCGGCGAGGAGCGCCCCGACGCCGACGAAGGCGACGAGTGCGGCTGCGCCGGCGGTGCGCACCGATCGGCGCAGACGGCCAGCCGCGGTGGATGGATTTCGGATCACGACGTGTGCTCCTCGGGTCGACAGCAGCGACCGGACGACCGCCGAGGAACTACCCTAGCTCGCGGCGAGTCGGGTGCCCGAAACGTCGATCCAATACCGGCGGACGAGAGGCTGCCCCGCCTGCGGTGCCTCGATCACGTCTTCGAGCTCGCCACCGGCTCCCTCGATGGTGCGGATGGACCCGACGTTGTCGTCGTCACAGGTGAGCATGACCCGTTCGTAGCCCTCCGCCTTCGCCTGGCGGAGCACCTGCCGCATCGCCTCGCGAACGATCCCTTCGCGGCGACGGGAAGGGATCACCGAATAACCGATGTGGCCGCCGAAGCGACGCAGGTAGTCGTTGAGCTCTCGGCGGAAGGAGAGGAAGCCGACCACCTGATCGCCCTCGGTGATCCAGTAGTAGTCGCAGGGCACGTGCCCCTCCGGGAGTACCGCGCCAGGTGTGGCGTAGAGCTCTGCACGCTCGACGAACGCCTCGAAAGCGGCCCGGTCCGGCACGAAGCCCTTCTCGAGACCGCCCCCGTCGACGTGTCCACCCTCGAACTCGGCCACTGCGGCGGCCCAGGAGTCGAAGAGGTCGATGTTCGGTCGAGAGAGTGCGATCGTCATCGCCCGATGACACCAGAAAGGGGCGGCATCCGCAAACCGACGGACACGGCCCCTCCCCTGGTTCGATTACTCGGTGCGCGCGGATGCGGGCACTGCCGGCTCCGTCTTGTCGTAACGACCGAGGAACAGCGAGGCGATGAGCGCGACCGCCATGACGCACGCCGGCAGCAGGATCGCCTGCGACATTCCCGCAGCGAACCCGTCCGCCACCTGCGGCGGCAGTGCACCCCCGGTGGAGATGCCCGCCGGTGCGTCAGCGAGCCCCGGAAGGTTCGCTTCGAGACGGGACTGCATGAACGCGGCGATGGAGGCCGACCCGATCACCGATCCGATGGTCCTGGTGGTGTTGTAGATGCCGGCACCTGCACCCGCCTGGCGCGGGGGCAGCTTGCGCGTCGCGGTGGTGGCGAGCGGCCCCCACATGCCGGCGTTGCCGATACCCATCAGCGCAGAGGGCAGCAGGAACATCCAGATCGGGGTGTCCATGTTGATCAGAGCGGAGTACCAGATCAGTGCGGCGGCGACGCAGAGCAGCCCGGGGATGAGGATGATGCGCGGGTCCACGCGGTCGAGAATCTTGCCCGCGACCGGAGCGAGCACTCCCGACAGCACCGCCATCGGGATGAGGAGCAGCGCCGCCTCCGTCGGGGTGAGCCCCCGCGCGGTCTGCAGGAAGAACATCATCGGCAGCGACATGCTCGTCACCGTGAAGCCCACGGCGGCGATGGCCACGTTCGCTCCGGAGAAGTTGCGGTCGCGGAACAGTTCGAGCGGAACAAGAGGTTCACTGCGTGTCTTCGCCTGCTGGAAGATGAACAACCCGAGCACGACGAGTCCGGCGATGATCAGGCTCCACACCGAGATCGGGCCCCAGATCACGCCCCAGTCGAATTTCTCGCCTTCCTGGAGTCCGAACACGATGAGGAACAGCGCCACGGCGCTGAGCACCACACCCACGATGTCGAAGCGGTGCGGGTGCGTGGCCAGCTTCGGGACCAGGCGCCAAGCGAGCACGAAGGCGACGATGCCGACCGGGATGTTCACGAAGAAGATCCACTCCCAGCCGAAGCCGTCCACGAGCAGACCACCCACGAGCGGACCGACGAGCGTGGCGACACCGGCGGTCGCACCCCACAGCCCCATCGCCGCGCCTCGACGTTCGGGCGGGAAGGTGCGGGTGATCACGGCCATGGTCTGCGGGGTCATGAAAGCGGCGCCGAGACCCTGCACGGCACGTGCGGCGATGAGCATCTCGAGCGAATCGGACAGCCCGCACCACAGCGAGGCGAGGGTGAACACCGCGAGGCCGATGAGGTAGATGTTCTTCGGGCCGAAGCGGTCACCCAGGCGCCCGGTGATCAACAGCGGCACCGCATACGCGAGCAGGTAGGCGCTCGTGACCCACACGACGTTGTCGAGGTTGTTCGTGTCGGGGTCGAGGGCGGCCTTGATCGCCGGGTTCGCGACCGAGACGATCGTGGTGTCGACCAGGATCATGAAGAACCCGATGACCAGCGCCCAGAGGGCGGGCCAGGGGCTCGCGGGCTTGTGCCCGACCGAGTAGGTACCGGTCGACGGACCGGAGGTGGAGGGCGCGGAGACCGGCGGGCGGTCTCCGTCGCGAGGGATATCTGTCATTGCTGTGCAGCCTTTCGCTGAGCGCGGTAGCGGTCTGAGTTCTGGAATGCCGTGGGACCCCACGGCAGGACACGGGCTTCGAGACGATCGAGGAGGGAGTCGAGCCAGCGGAGCTCGGCCGCCAGCAGAGCTTCCTGACGCTCGATCTCGACCAGCACCTGCTCGGGCACGTGCTTCTCCCTCGCGTTGCCGAGCCCGTCGCGGTGGCGAGCGTGATCCTCGACGAGCGCGACGCGCCTCGCGCGCAGGAGGTCCATGACCTCCGGGCGTTCGAGGTTGTGCGCCTCGGCGAGCGCGATGCGGAAGTCGGCCGGGTGATCGATGCGGGGCAGCTCACGCTGCACCCACGTCACGACGGCCTCACGTCCGGTCTCCGTCAAGGAGTAGGTCGTCCGCTCGGGCCGATTTCCCTCGCGGTCGATGCCGAGTTCGTCGATCAGGCCGGCGCGGTGCAGCCGGGACACCGTGTGGTACAGCGTCCCGTTGGTGATCGTGAGCAGTCGATCATCATGGCGCGCCCGCATGAGACGCACCATCTCATAGGGGTGCATGTCGCCTTCGCGCAGCAGCGCGAGCACCATCACCCCCATGGGAGTGAGCCGGTCGACCGCATCCTTCTTCATGTCCCACCTCAAATAGTCCATGTGGACTATACGCCTGTTTCCGCCCCTTGAACAGACGGGGTCGAACTTCTCACCGAGACCCATGCTCTCCGTCGAGACCCATGCTCTCCGTCGAGACCCACGCCCCCCGGCGTGTGCGGGGATGGGTGTCGACGCGGAGCATGGGTCGCGAAGGAGCGCGGGTGAGAGCATCGCGAGGGAACCGGGATAATGGGCGGGTGAGCACACCTTCAGAAGGCACGGCACAGAGCATTCCCGGCTGGCGGCACATCTACTCGGGCAAGGTCCGCGACCTGTACGCCTCCGAGGATCCGGCGGATACGCGCATCCTCGTCGTCGCCTCCGACCGGGTGAGCGCCTTCGACTTCGTCCTCTCCCCCGGTATCACCGACAAGGGCGCCCTGCTGACGCGACTGAGCCGCTGGTGGTTCGCGCAGCTCTCCGACTTCCCCAACCACATCGCCGAGGGCGAGCTGCCAGAGGCCGTGGCGGATCGCGCGATGCTCGCCCAGTCGCTCGAGATGCTGCCGATCGAGTGCGTCGTACGCGGTTACATCACCGGTTCCGGATGGGCGGAGTATCGGGAGAGCGGGACGGTGTGCGGCATCCCGCTGCCGGCCGGCCTGCAGAACGGCGACCGACTGCCCGAACCTCTCTTCACTCCGGCATACAAGGCCCCGATGGGCGAACACGATGAGAACATCACGTTCGAGCGCTCGGTCGAGCTCGTCGGCCCCGAGCGCGCGGTCGAGCTGCGCGACACCTCCCTTGCCATCTACACGGCTGCGTCCGCCATCGCCGAGGAGAAGGGTCTGATCCTCGCCGACACCAAGTTCGAGTTCGGCACGGACGCCGACGGCACGCTGCGCCTGGCCGACGAGGTGCTCACGAGCGATTCGTCCCGCTACTGGGATGCCGAGGCCTGGCGCACCGGCACGACACCGAGCGCGCGGATGGCGAGCTTCGACAAGCAGATCGTGCGCGACTGGCTCGCCGCCAACTGGGACCAGGAGGGCGAGCCACCCCTGCTCCCGGACGACGTGGTCGAGCGCACCGCCGACCGCTACCGCGAGCTGATCGAGCGCCTCGGCGCCTGACGCTTCAGGCCTGACAACTCAGGTCAGCTCCACCCGGCGCACGTCTGTGTGGATGAAGTCGTCACCCTTGAAGAGCAGAGGCTCGTCGCGGCTGATCGCGAGAGCATAAGAGAAGCAGTCGCCGTAGTTCAGCTGAGCCGCGCTCCCGGAACCGCGTCCGAATCTGACGAACGCCCTGGCCGCCAGACGCGCCTGGGCCTCGTCGAGCGGAACGACGGTCGCACCCGTCGCTTCCAGAAGCTCGTCCAGCGCGAGCACCTTCGCCTCGCCTCCCTTGCCGCGGAGCACGATCATGCACTCCGTGAGCGTGGCCGCGGACAGTGAGAAGGGACCCTCCTCCAACAGTTCGCTCATCTCGGCAGCTTCGGGCTCAGCCATCAAGACAGCCACGAGGGCCGAGGAATCGACGATCAACGCGGCATACCCGTCTCGTCGTAGAGCTCGTCCATGATCTCCTCGGTCGTGCGTCCGGTGGAGGGAATCTGCTGCGCCCGGCGGATCACCGCACGGATACGGCGACGGCGCTCCTCTTCTTCGCCCGAGCGTTGCTCCTCCAACTCGGCGAGGCGCCGCCGAACGGCATCTTCCACCGCACTGGTCTGGCTCTGCCCGGTGAGCGCCGCGAGCCGGCGCACCAGCTCATGCGTCGTCTCGTTCTTGATGTTCAGGCTCATGTCTACCATTCTACCTCGCCGTCTACCATGGTAGAAGACGTTCAGTGAAAACTCAGGAATCGGTAGTGTTGCTCCGGCACTCCTGCCATCCCCCGAACCTGAGGAGCCCGCATGGCCCTGTGGAAGCTGCACGGAAACGGCCGCACGGTCGAGCCCGGCGCCGTCGTCCGTCCCGACGAGCGCCTGAACTGGCCCGCGACGATCGCGATCGGACTCCAGCATGTCGTGGCGATGTTCGGGGCCACGTTCCTGGTGCCGATCATCACCGGGTTCCCGGTCGCCACCACGCTTCTCTTCAGCGGTGTGGGAACGATCCTGTTCCTGCTGGTCACACGCAACAAGCTGCCCAGCTACCTCGGTTCGTCGTTCGCCTTCATCGCGCCCGTGACCGCCGCCACCGCCTCCGCGAACATGGGCACGGCCCTGGCCGGGATCGTCGCGGTCGGCGTACTGCTGGCGATCATCGGGGTCGTGGTGCACACGGTCGGGGTGAAGTGGGTCGACCGCTTCCTGCCGCCGGTCCTCGCCGGCACGATCGTCGCCCTCATCGGGTTCAACCTCGCCGGTGCCGCGCACAACAACTACGCGGCAGCGCCCGTGACGGCGACGTTCACGCTCGCCATCACCATCCTCTTCGCCGTCGTCTTCCGCGGATTCCTGGGCCGCATCTCGATCTTCCTCGGCGTGATCGCCGGCTACATCTTCGCGGCGTTCCGGGGAGAGCTCGACTTCTCGGCCGTCGAGAAGGCCGACTGGGTGGGCCTTCCCACCTTCCACTTCCCGAACTTCACCGAGCCCGGCACCCTCACCGCGCTCGCGATGTTCCTTCCCGTGGTCCTGGTCCTGATCGCCGAGAACGTCGGACACGTGCGCGGCGTCGCGACCATGACGGGTGACACGACCGTGAACCAGCAGACCGGCAAGGCCCTGATCGCAGACGGCGTCTCCACCACGCTCGCGGGATTCTTCGGCGGTTCGGGCACGACGACCTACGGCGAGAACATCGGCGTGATGGCATCCACCCGCGTCTACTCGACCGCCGCGTACTGGGTGGCCGGCGCGGCCGCGATCCTCCTCAGCCTCTCCCCCAAGTTCGGCGAGGTCATCAACTCGGTGCCCGCGGGAGTGCTCGGCGGCGTGACCACGGCGCTCTACGGCCTGATCGGCGTCATCGGCATCAAGATCTGGGTCGACAACCGGGTCGACTTCTCGCGCCCGGTCAATCAGTACACGGCAGCTGTCGCGCTGATCATGGCCGTCGGAGGCTTCATGATCAAGGACGAGGCATCCGGCTTCGAGTTGGGCGGCATCGTCATCGCCACCGTCGCTGCGATCCTGATCTACCACCTGGGCAACCTCATCGCCCGCCTGCGCAAGACAGGCGCCGACGACCCCAAGCCCTTGGAGGCCGTCGGCCCGCTCGGCGGCGATCCCGAGTAAGCCGGTCCCACAGACGACGATCCCGGATGCCCCTCCTGAGGCATCCGGGATCGCTGCGTTCGCCGTGGAGCGCTCAGCCGATGGCCCCGAGAACCTGATCCGCCGACACCATCTCCGCGACCTCAGCTCGGTAGGAAAGGGTCCCGGTCCGGTGCGCGGTCACCGTGGTCTCCATCTTCATGGCGTCGAGCACCGCGACGGGTTCGCCCTCCGTGACCTCGGCGCCGTCGTCGACGAGCCACCGCACGAGAGTGCCGGAAACCGGCGAGCGCAGCTCACTCGGATCGGTCGTGGGTGCTGCGGCCGCAGGGTCGACGGGACGACCGAGGCCCGACAACAATCCGGCGGGGATCCCGAGCATCACACGTCGACCGTCGATCTCGACCGGGAAGCGCTGCAGCACGTCTTCCGGCACCGCTGCAGGTCGCGACTGAGTCTCGAGCTTCGGCAGCAGCGCCTTCTCGATCCACTGGGTGTGCACCGCGAAGGTCGCCGTGGCGAACGCCTGCTCGTCGAGCGCCATCACGTCGAACGGGATGACGGTGGCCGGTCCATCGACCGTGAGCTCCCGCAGCGCCCGCCGCGCGCGCACGATGGCGGCATCGCGGGAGTCGGCGTGCACGATCAGCTTGGCGATCATCGAGTCGAAGGCCGGCTGCACGACGTCGCCCTCTTCGATGCCGCTGTCCCAGCGCACGCCAGGGCCGCCGGGGATCCGCAGCCTCTCGACACGACCGGGGCTCGGCAGGAATCCGCGCCCGGGGTCTTCGGCATTGATGCGGAACTCGAACGCGTGCCCGGCCGGCGTGGGCGTCTCGACGAACGATGGGCCTTCCCCGAACGCGATGCGGAACTGCTCGCGCACCAGATCGACGCCGGTGACCTCTTCAGTGACCGGATGCTCCACTTGGAGCCGGGTGTTCACCTCGAGGAACGAGATGGTGCCGTCGGCGGCGAGCAGGAACTCCACGGTGCCCGCCCCGCGGTACTGCACCTCACCGCAGATCGAGCGCGCTGCATCGTGGAACCGCGCACGCTGCTCGACGGAGAGCCCGGGAGCAGGCGCCTCCTCGATCAGCTTCTGATTGCGGCGCTGCATCGAGCAGTCGCGGTCGCCGACCACCACGACACCGCCGAGTCCGTCGCCGAGCACCTGCACCTCGATGTGGCGCGGGCTCTCGAGGAAGCGCTCCACGAAGCACTCTCCTCGGCCGAAAGCCGCGACCGCCTCGCGAGTGGCCGCGTCGAAGGCCCCCGCGACCTCGGAAAGCTCACGCACCACCTTGAGCCCGCGTCCGCCGCCGCCGAACGCGGCCTTGATCGCGATCGGGAGGCCATGTTCCTCGGCGAACGCCACCGCCTCCGCGGGCCCTGCCAGAGGCTCGTCGGTGCCGGCGGCGAGCGGTGCGCCGACCTGCTGGGCGATGCGGCGGGCCGTCATCTTGTCGCCGAGCGCGTCGATGCTCTCGGGGGTCGGTCCGATCCAGACCAGCCCCGCATCCTCCACGGCACGGGCGAAGCCCGCGCTCTCCGACAGGAATCCGTATCCGGGGTGCACGGCAGTCGCCCCTGACTGCCGCGCGGCCGCGAGCAGCGCGTCGACGGACAGGTACGTCTCGGCCGCCGTGGAGCCGCCCAGCCCCACGGCCTCGTCGGCCAGGCGCACGTGCAGGGCATCGGCATCCTGATCCGCATAGACCGCGACCGAGGTGTATCCGGCTTCAGCGCAGGCACGGATCACACGAACCGCGATCTCTCCGCGATTCGCGATCAGCACCTTCTGCGTGGGTGACGCCGTGGTCATGAGGGCTCCTTGACGGTGAGACGAAGACGCACTCCCGGAGCCAGCTGACCCGCGAGGTCGAGGCTGCGATCCGTGAGCGCACCGATGATGGGGTATCCCCCGGTGAGCGGATGGTCGGGGAGGAACAGGACCGGCTGTCCGTCGGGCGGCACCTGGATCGCACCGGTGACGGCACCCTCGCTCGCGAGTTCGCCCACGCGCGCACGTTCCAGAGGCACCTCACCGTGCAGGCGGATGCCGACGCGATCGGACCGTGGCGTGACCGTCCACTCCTGGTCGGTGAGGGTGGCGAGTGCCGACGCCGTGAACCAGTCGTCGCGCGGACCGAGCGTGATCTCGAGCTCGATGAGTTCGCCGGGGGCCGGCAGATCGCGCGGAAGGGCATCGGGCTCGACGGGATGCACGCCGGCATCGCCGACCCGGATGACGGCACCGGCTCCGAGCCTTTCCGGGCCGAGACCGGCGAGCGTGTCCGCCGCGCGACTTCCCAGCGCCGGCGCCGCGTCCAGGCCCCCACGCACGGCGACGACGTAGCGCAGTCCGCGTTCGGGGTGCCCGAGAGTGAGGTGATCGCCGTCGACCGTGGCGAAGGGTTCACCGTGTGCGACAGAGCGCTCGCGCCCCTCGGCGTCCTGCAGAGTGAGCGCACCGAGAGCACCGGTGACCGCCGCGACACCGGCACCCCGGAACCGCAGGACCGTTCCCCCGACGCTCTCAAGCACCGCGGCATCGGTCGCGTTGCCCACAGCCCGGTTGGCATCGCGCATCGCCCGACGGTCGGCCACCCCCGATGCCGAGACCCCGAGCGCCGCATAGCCGGGGCGACCGGCATCCTGCACCAGCAGCTGCAGCGAAGGACGGACCACCTCGACCGCGGCATCAGTGCCGAAACCCAGACCGTCCGCAGCCGACGCCGCGTGTTGCGCCGCGACGCGCCCAGGCCGCGCCGGGTCATCTCCGTTTCGGCCTGGATGACCTTCTGCCAGCCGAGCGGTTTCCCGCACGGGCTCGAAGCGCACCGTCGCGCCGGGCGCCAGCAGCGCAGGCGGCGTGCGGTCGATGTCCCACATCACGGCATCCGTGCGACCGATCAGCTGCCATCCGCCCGGGCTCTCGCGGGGGTACACCCCGGTGAACTGTCCGGCGAGCGCGACCGAGCCGGCGGGCACGCGCGTACGCGGCGACGATCGGCGCGGCACATCGAACAGCGGATCGCTGCTCACCACGTACCCGAAGCCGGGGGCGAACCCGGAGAACGCGACCCGCCAATCGGCAGCGAGATGCCTGTTGACGAGCTCTTCCGCCGACACGCCCAGCAGCGACGCCGCCTCGTCGAGGTCTTCACCGTCGTACCGCACGGGGATGACGGCATCGCCGGTCGCCGGGAGGTGCGCCGCATCGACCTCCGTCGCCTCCAGCACGGTGCTCAGATCATCCGCGGAGATGCGGACGGGGTCGAAACGCACCAGGACGGTCCTGGCGCCGGGGATGCGCTCGAGGACTCCGGGCAGTCCGTCCCAGGCGAGGTTCAGGCGCATCGCCTCGTCGAGGTCGGCCGCCTCGACGAGCAGGGCGTGATCGGATGCGGTGAGGATGCGCATCAGACGAGATACTCGGCATCGGGAACATCGGTGATGAACATGTAGCCCGGAGCGTGCGTGATGGCGAACGGCGGCTTCGAGGCCATGATCGCCGCCTGCGGAGTGACACCGCACGCCCAGAACACCGGGACCTCGCCGTCGCGCACCTCGGGGGCGTCACCGAAGTCCGGATGCGCCAGGTCGTCGATGCCGAGCGAGGCCGGGTCGCCGATGTGGACGGGAGCACCGTGCACAGCGGGAGTCCGCCCGGAGATCTGCACCGCGTCCGCCACCCGGGACGCGGGGATGGGGCGCATCGACACGACCATCTCGCCGCGCAGTCGTCCCGCGGGAGCGCACGCCGCATCGGTGCGGTACATCGGCACGTTGCGTCCGAGCTCCTGATGCCGGATCGGGATGCCGGCCTGCACGAGCCCGGATTCGAAGGTGAAGCTGCATCCGATGAGGAAGGCGACCAGATCAGGGTGCTCGGCCCAGGCCGCTCTCGCGTCGCCGACCTCCTCCGCCAACTCGCCGTCGCGCCAGACGCGATACCGGCCGATGTCGGTGCGGATGTCGCTGCCGGGCGCGAGCCGAGACTCCACCTGACCCTGCTCGATGACCTCCAGCACGGGGCACGGCTTCGGGTTGCGCTGGGCGAACAGCAGCGTCTCGAAAGCCCAGTCGGCCGGCACCGCGATCAGGTTCGCCTGCGTCAGCCCGACCGCGACGCCACTGGTCGGCTCGGCATGCCCGGCACGGATGGCGGCCCGAGCTCTGCGAGCATCGGCGAGCTGAGCGGCGGAGGCGAGGACGGACACGTCAGGCTCCCGCGAACGGGGCGATCGTGATGCCCGCATCCTGCAGCATCCGTCTGGTCTCCGCCGCCATCGCCACCGAGCCGGGACTGTCGCCGTGCACGCAGATCGACTGCGCGACCACGGGTACATCGGTGCCGTCGATCGCGCGGATCACGCCGTCGACGGCGAGGCGCACCATGCGCTCGGCGACTTCGGCGGGGTCGTGCAGCACGGCCCCCTCCTCGGTGCGGGAGACGAGCTGCCCGTCCGGCTGATAGGCGCGATCGGCGAAGGCCTCGGCCGCGACCTCGAGTCCTGCACGCTGGGCGACATCGAGCACGACACCACCGGAGAGCCCCAGCAGCACGAGCTTCGGGTCGATCGCCCTGATGGCCGCGACGACATCCTTCGACTGCCGTTCGTCACGCGCGATCGTGTTGTACAGCGCGCCGTGAGGCTTGACGTACGACACCCTGCCGCCGACCGCCGAGGCCAGACCCATGAGCGCACCGAGCTGGTACTCGACGTGCGCCTGCAGTGCGGCCGAGTCGATGTCGACCTTCGTCCGTCCGAAGTTCTCGTAGTCACGGTAGCCGGGGTGCGCACCGATCACGACGCCGCCCTGCACCGCGGCCGCGAGCGTCTCTCGGATGCCCTCCGGGCTCCCGGCGTGGAAGCCGCACGACACGTTCGCGCTCGTGACCAGCCGCAGCATGCTCTCGTCGTCGCTGACGATCCGCTCGGCGACGTTCTCGCCGAGGTCCGAGTTCAGGTCGATCGACGTCATGCGATCACGCTCCGATTCCGAGGAAGGCGAAGATGGGACCGATCGACACGATCCCCATGTACCAGGTGAGCAGCGTCACGAGCGTACCGGCGACGAGCAGCCACATCGGGTACTTCTTCGAGCCGAGCAGATCGCGCCGGAACCAGCCGATGTACATGAATACCGTGAGTCCGATCGGCAGGATCAGGCCGTTGAAGCCGCCGACGAAGACGAGGATCGCAGCCGGGGCCGTGCCGATCGACAGGTACACCGCCAGAGACACGACGATGAACGCGACGGTCGCGAGCTGCAGCGGCCATCCGCCCTTGAGCTTCTTCGTGAACGTGGAGAGGAAGGTCGCAGAGGTGTACGCGGCGCCGATGACCGAGCTGATCGCCGCGGCCCAGAAGATCGCACCGAAGATGCGCAGGCCTGCGTCGCCGAGCACCGCACCGAACGCCTGACCGGCCGGGTTCGCACCCTGCCCGGAGAGGTCGAGGGTGACGCCGGAGGCCACGACGCCGAGGATCGCGAGGAACAGCACGTAGCGCATGATGCCCGTCACGAGGATGCCGTTGGTCGCCGCGCGCATCACGGGGCCGGCGTGCTCCGGACCCGTGTGACCCGAGTCGAGGTAGCGGTGGGCGCCGGAGTAGGTGATGTATCCGCCGACGGTTCCGCCGACGATCGTGGTGATGGTGGCGAAGTTGAGCTCATCGGGCACGAAGGTCTGACGCAGCGCCTCGCCGATCGGCGGCTGCGCGATCACGGCCACGACCACAGTCATGACGATCATGCCGATGCCGAGCACCACGAGCACGACGTCCATCACGGGGCCGGCCTTTTTCACGAGGAAGATGATGATCGCGAGGACTGCGGTGATGATCCCGCCGAGCTTCGCGTCGATGCCGAGCAGCGCGTTCAGGCCGAGACCTCCACCGGCGATGTTCCCGATGTTGAAGGCCAGCCCGCCGATCACGACGAGCACCGCGATCAGATGCCCGGAGAACGGGATGGCGCTGTTGGCGAGTTCACCCGCGCGCTTTCCGGAAGAGGTGATCATGCGCCAGATGTTCAGCTGCACCGCGATGTCGACGAGGATCGAGACGAGGATCGCGAACGCGAACGCCGCGCCCATCGTCGCCGTGAACGTGGCGGTCTGCGTGATGAAGCCGGGACCGATGGCACTGGTGGCCATGAGGAAGATCGCGCCGATGACGGCGCTGCGCCCGGCGCGCTTCTTCGCGGAGGAGAGGCGGGCTTCGTCTTCCGGCGAGAGGGAGGCAGTGGTCTGCTCAGACATGGAGGGGGATTCCCATCGTCGTTGGTGGGTGTCGGGTGACCCCCAGTGTAGAACGGATAGAACCCGATTGTTCAACAATCATGTTACGGCCGCGCTACAGAACGGTTGCCGTCGTGTGATTTCCGGCACCCGATCGGCGACGACCCCCGTGCACCGACGCCTACGATGAAGGCATGAACCAGCAGGGTCCGCTCGCCGACGTGCTCCGTCAGCGCATCATCGACGGCGACTTCGCGCCGGGGTCCCGCCTTTCGGAGTCTGCCCTCGCCGAGCAGTTCGACGTCTCGCGCAACACCCTTCGCGAAGCGTTCCGCGTCCTCGCGGAGCAGGGCCTCGTCGAGCACATCCCGCACCGTGGCGTCTCGGTGGCCTCCCCCACCATCGCCGACGTGATCGACATCTACCGCGCCCGCCGCGTGATCGAATGCACGGCCCTGCGCCAGTCAGAGCCGGAGCACCCCGCCGTACAGCTCATGCACGACGCCCTCGCCGAGGCCGAGGAGCAGCTGCCGCACGAGGACTGGCGGCGCATCGGCAGCGCCAACATGGCCTTCCATGATGCGATCGTCGCCCTCGCCGACAGCGCGCGCCTGGCCCGCACCTACCGCGACGTCGCCGCCGAACTGCGGCTCGTCTTCCTCGAGATCGAAGAGCCGCGGTCCCTGCATGAGCCGTTCGTCCGTCGGAACCGTGCGGTGCTCACAGCCCTCCTCGAGAGGGGTCCCGAGGCGGCCGCGGAAGAGCTGGAGCGATACCTCACGGCATCCGAACGGAGCGTGCTCGGCGCCTTCGCCCGCATGGGTCATGCCTGACCCCTGACCTCTCGCGGCTCCTGGCAGCACCTTCGACCAGAACAATGTTCGGTATTTCTGACCTGAGTGCATAAATCTGTGAACGTGCCGGGAAATGCCTTGCCATCCCGTGAAAGCGGTGCTTACCGTGAGCGGACTTCGGACGGATCGGGACGCAGAGCTGCTCCCTCGTCCACCCGGAGGCCGCGTACCGAGGGGGTGCGCGGAATCGTTCAGATCGAAAAGGACTACTACTTTGCGACTCACGAGAAAACTGGCGTTCGCCGCTACCGCGGCTGCTGCGCTCTGCCTCGGCACGGTCATCCCCGCTGCCGCAAACTCCACGCCCGACGCCGACGACATCCCCACCTTCCAGGAGTTCGAGGCGTCGACCTACCGAGACGTCGACGGCGCCTACGTCGTCAACGGAGACGAGGTGATCTCCAACCAGGGCGAGCTGCGATCGTTCTACGAGCAGCTCCTCGGCGCCGACCCCGTGACCAACGGCCTGATCGTCAACACGGTCAACAACATCGACGACAAGTGGTCGAACACCCAGGTGGGCAACCTCACGTACTGCGTCAGCACCGCTTTCGGTGCTCGTCACGCCGACGTGGTCAACGCGATGGAGAGCGGCGCCGCACTCTGGGAGGCCGCGTCGTCGAAGGTGGACTTCATCTACGACAGCAGCGCCGACGCCAACTGCACGACGCGTAACAACGCCGTCCTGTTCTCGGTCGAGCCGGTCCAGACGACGCAGTACATCGCCAGGGCGTTCTTCCCGAGCACGGCACCGCGTCTGCAGAACGTGCTCATCGACGACTCGATCTGGACCCCCGGGTCGTCCTGGACCCCGACGAACGTCCTCGGACATGAGCTCGGCCACGTTCTCGGCTTCCGCCACGAGCACACCCGCCCGGAGGCCGGCACCTGCTTCGAGGACAACAACTGGCGTCCGCTGACGCCGTACGACTCCTCGTCGATCATGCACTACCCGCAGTGCAACGGCTCCTCTGACGACCTGTCCATGACGAGCGTCGACACCGCCGGCGTCGTCTCCCTCTACGGCAACTGACACGCTCCGCACCGCCGGAGACAGCGGGGCCCGGTCGTTCTCGACCGGGCCCCGCTGGCTGCCGCGGCATCAGAGGCGCGGGTTCGGCACAGCTTCATCCGGACGCAGAGCCGCTGTCGCCCGCGGCCGCGGTTCGCCGTCGCGGAGCGGAGCCGGGGGCGCGATGGGAGCGGTGGGCTCCGGCAGTCCGTATCGACGGAACATCCACCGTCGCGCCTCTTCGAGCGGATAGGTCTCGCCGAAGACGGCGGACTTCACGAAGACGCCCTCGATGGTGCTGCGCAGCATGACCTCTTCCAGCGCCGGGTCCTCAGCCCCGCGCGCGCGGAACAGGTCGCGGACCGCGTCCTCCGCCGCGGTGGCGCCCGCCTCGTGCCGCGCCTCCGACTCCGCGAAGAGCCGATGCGTGGCCGGCTGCTGCTGCATCGCGAGCACGGCCCGCTGCAGGGGTATGGCATACGCCGTCGCGGTGAGGGCGCCGTCGATCACCGCGGCGAGCATCTCATCCGGCGTGCCTTCGACACGGGCGAACCCGAGCACGGTCTCGAACCACCGGTCGATCACGGCGGCGACGAGCTGCTCCTTGCCGCCGAAGTGATAGTTCACGAGGCCCTGCGCGACGCCGGCCCGCTTCGTGATCTCGGCGATGCTCGCCCCCGCGACGCCTCGCTCGCTGAACGCCTCGATCGCCGCCTGCAGGATGTTCTCCCTGGCGCGCTCCCTGGCCACCCGGTTCTGCTCGTCGGAGCGTGCCATCGGCATCCACCTCCTGAGTCCCGCCGGCCTGTCTTTCCGAATCGCCCCCCGCCATATAGATTACTCACTGAATGTTTGTTCAATCTATGAACAGGCGCGGATTCACCCCCTCCCAGGAGCCTCAATGCACTCTTTCGCGAGCGTCGACTTCAACAGCATCACCTCGATCTTCGAGTGGCTCGTCGGTCAGTGGTGGGCCTGGGCGATCGTCGGCGTCATCGCGCTGTTCTTCCTCGTGACCTGGATCCTCCCCGACGCGAAGGTCAAGGCGTCGCCGGAGTATTCCACCACTGGCGCGGAGGCCGACGAGATCGCGCTCGGCTTCCTGCAGATCGTCAACCTCCCCTCCGGGCACTGGAACGATCCGACGGCCTCGCTCCTCGGCGACCGCGAGAAGAAGGTGCTCGTCGACCAGTGGGGTGTGCACACGCGCGAGGAGTGGCTGGCCAACATCGAGCGCCTCAGCACCGTGCGTCGACGCCGCGAGGTGTGGGTGCTCTACCTCGCCGTGCGCACCGAACTCGCTCAGCGTCTGGGCCGCGCCCCGAAGGCGAAGGAATGGCTCGCCGCGATCGTGCAGGAGGGCGGGGACAAGCGCGACGCCCGCACCTTCGTCACCTCGATCGAGTACGCGGAGGCACAGGTGCGCAAGCGCGTCGGCAAGGACATCGTCACGCCCGACCTGTTCGTGAAGACCCTCGACGGCTACGGGATCGGGCAGGCCGTGGCGATGGCCACGTGGGGCGTCGCGCTCGGGCACGCCGATGTCGCCGAAGCGCGGGCGATCATCCACCGCATCAACGTCGACGGCCGCCCGGCCTTCGAGTCGTGGGCCGACTTCGGGCTGAGCTACATCGTGGGTCGCGTCATGCACTGGTCGGACGGCAACGTCGACGAGAAGTCGTTCGAGAAGTTCGGAGACGGCTGGTCCGACTTCAAGGCCGCTGCGACGGAGAAGCGCAACGGGCCGTGGGCGACGCTGTCATGGAGCCTGTAGCCGTCGACCTGGAACCGCTGCGACGAAGCGCCGGCCTCCGCGACATCCTGACCTACGAGCGCATCTGCGGGATCCCGCCGCACCGCCGATTCCTCGTGATCCTGGTGGCTGTGCTGCTGTTCGCCGTCGCGATGCTGACAGGGCTGTGGTTCCTCGGGCGCGGCGACATCCTCACGGTCGCGCCGATCCTCGGGATCTTCGTCATCGGGTACACGGTGCTCGCCGCCGTCGGCTTCCTCTGGTGGGCGGTGGGCCTGAGTCGTCGGGTGAAGATCGCCGCATTCGCGTGGCAGAACGGCTGGGCGTACGCCGACCTCCTCGAGCGCACCCGCCGCCCCGGCGCGGCTTTCACCAGAGTCGTGCACGGTCGCGAACGAGCGGTCATCGCCTGCGACGACGCGCGGATGCCGTTCGAGCTGGGCATGCACCATTCGGTCTCGCGGGGGCAGGAGCGCGCGACGATCCAGCGCCCGTTCGCCTTCATCGAGCTGCCGCTGCCCGCATCCGTCCCGCACATCGTGCTGGAGAACCGGAAGCACAGCATCGTCCCCACGCTCGGACTCGGACGCGGAGCAGCCCGCATGGAGTTGGAGGGGGATTTCGCGAAGACGTTCCGTCTCATCGTTCCCGAGGGGTATCAGCAGGACGCCCTGTACATCTTCACCCCCGACCTGATGGCCCGGGTGCTCGACGTCGGTTCCGGCGCCGAGATCGAGCTCGTCTCCGATCGCCTGTACGTCTACCTGCCGTCGCGCACACGGTTCGATCGGGCCGCGACCATGGCGGCCGCCGTCACCCTGGCCGAGGAGTTCCACCGGCGCTTCACCGCACGCACCGAGCTGTATCGCGACGACGACGCCGGGGGCCTCGCCGCCAGGGCCGGCGTCTCGATCGGCCTCCGCGGTCAGCGGCTGGGAGGTCGCGGGATCTCCGTCTTCGCCGTGGCCGGCACCGCCGCGGTGCTGCTGCTCTCGGCCGGCATCACCGCCTTCTCCCTGTTCGGCGGTGATCTGCTCAGTTCGCTCGTCGACTGAGCCCTCAGACGCACGGCTGCGGGCCTGGCCCGGAGGGGGCGCCAGGGCCGCAGCCGTGTCCTTCCCGTCGTTGACGGCCGCGCGGCGCTCAGGCGGAGCCGCGGACGACCAGCTCGGTCGGAAGGATCGTCGTGGTCGGCGGATTCTCGCCCGCGAGACGTGACAGCAGCACCCGCGCCATGGCCTCACCCTGCGCGTACATCGGCTGGCGCATCGTGGTGAGCGGCGGGTCCGTCGTGACGGCGACCAAGGAGTCGTCGAAGCCGACCAGCGCGATGTCCTCCGGCACCCGCAGGCCGGCCGAGCGCAGGGCTGTCAGCGCACCGCGGGCCATCAGGTCGCTCGCGACGAAGATCGCATCAGGTCGGCCCCCGTCGAGCAAGCGCCTCGCGGCCTCTGCCCCGCTGCTCTCGCTGTAGTCGCCCTCTTCCTCCGCGTACGGGGTGAGCCCCGCACCGGTGAGAGCGGCCCGGAAGCCCTGTACGCGATCCTCGGAGGCGACCATCGTGAGCGGACCCGAGATCGTGGCGATACGCGTGCGACCGATGTCGATCAATCGCTGGGTGGCATTCCTCGCCCCCGCGACGTTGTCGACGTCGACGACGTAGTCGCCTTCGTTTCGACGCACAGGGCGTCCGCCGAACACGACGGGCACCGCATCCGCTATCCGATCGACGAACGCATCGCTCGTGTGGTGCGACACGATGAGCGCGCCGTCGACTCCGCCGTTGCGCACGAAGCTGGTCATCTTGTCGCCGGGGTCATCGCTCGCGATCAGCAGGTTGAGCAGGTAGTCCGAGCCGCCCAGCGCCCCGGTGATGCCCGCGACGATCGCAGCGAAGAACGGGTCCCCGAAGAAGCGCGTGGTGTCCTCCGGAACGATCAGCGCGATGGCGT
Organism: Microbacterium sp. JAI119; assembly: GCF_013410135.1. Classification (NCBI taxonomy): domain Bacteria; kingdom Bacillati; phylum Actinomycetota; class Actinomycetes; order Micrococcales; family Microbacteriaceae; genus Microbacterium; species Microbacterium sp. JAI119. The sequence goes on along the minus strand of NZ_JACCCK010000003.1, from coordinate 194,944 downwards.
GCGTCTGACGCGACGCGAGTGAGCGTGCCGCACGGTTGGGCACGTAGTTGAGCTCGTCGATGGCTGCGCGCACGGCGGCGAGGGCCTCGGGACTCACGGCCGTCGAGCCGTTCACGACCCGCGACACGGTGGACCGGGAGACACCGGCAGCCGACGCCACCTCTTCGATGGTCGCTCGGGGCGACATCAACGCACGTCCTCTTCCATCGCCCTATTCTCACCGGTCACGCGGCCATCTCGCTTCGAATCGCGCAAATGGTCGCATCTCGACCGCGGATCGAACCATTCACGCGATTCGAGGGGCGGGCTGGAGCTCGTCGACGTCGACGAGCCAACCGATCCGTTGACGTCGCCGCTCCTCGACCGGCGAATCCTCGGCGTCAGCGGGTCGGGTCGACGGCCCGTGATACTCGACGGCCGCGACCGGTAGTCCGCCGACGGAAGACAGGCGGGTCGTGCCGGGCACCCGTTCGATGCTGGACCCTTGCCGCGAGAATCTCGCCCCCGCGGACACGCCATTCGGAAGCTGCAGCCTACCGGCGGTCCGGGCCCGGGCGAATGGGTCCACGAAGTGCTCGAACCTGCGCTCGACCACCTCCCGACTGACCTCATGCACCGCGATGACTCTGCCGCGAACCCGATCCGCGTGCTCCTCTTCGTGATGCGACTCCAGCGCATCGACGGTGCCAGCCAGTTCCGCCCCCAGCTCGTCGACCAGACCCTCCGGATCACGCGACCGGATCCCGAAGTCGACCTCGCCGCCGATCTCGAACGGGTCTCCGCAGCACGCCCACTCCCACGGCGTGAGCCACACACGCGTCATGCCGTCAGACTATCCCCGGCGCCCGGCTCAGAGCGCGCGAGCGGCGATGATGCGGGTGTACTCGTGGGCGGAGTCCTTGAGGGTGCGCTCCTGGGTGTCATAGTCGACGCGCACGATGCCGAAGCGCTTGTCGTAGCCCCAGGCCCACTCGAAGTTGTCGAAAAGCGACCAGTAGAAGTAGCCGCGCACGTCGACACCCGCCTCCGCCGCGTCGAGCACGGCACCCAGGTGCAGCCGGAGGAACTCGGCACGGTCGGTATCGTGCACGCGTGGCTCGCCGTCTTCGACCACCACGACGTCGTCGTAGGCCGCGCCGTTCTCGGTCATGTAGAGCACCGTTCCCGCGGGCTCGGCGTACTCCGTCCAGACCCGCTGCAGCACACGGGTGAGCCCCTCGGGCTGCACCTCCCAGTTCTGCGCCGTGCGGGGCAGACCTCGCTCGACCGCGTGGATGCCCTCACTCGACGGATACGGGCTGCGGCGCACGCGCTCGGTGTCGGGCTCGGCCGAGACGGGTTCCTCGGTCGGTGCCGTGCCCGAGACGAAGTCGCCGTGGTAGTAGTTCACGCCCTGGGTGTCGATGGGCTGCGCGATCGTATCGAGGTCGCCGTCGTGCACAGCCGCTTCGAACGTCGCGACGGCTTCAACGTCCACCGCACGGATGTCCTCGACGATGTCGGCCGGATAGCTGCCGCGGTAGATCGGGTCGAGGAACCAGCGGTTGAACTGTCCGTCCACGCGGCGGGCGGCGTCGACGTCGGCCGGGTTCTGCGGGTCGGCAGGATCGGCGACCGTGTGGTTGAGCGTGATGCCGAGATTGAGCGAGGCATCGCGCCCCCGCAGCTCCTGTACCGTCTTGCCGTGTGCGAGCAGCAGGTGGTGCGCGGCGAGCAGCCCCTCCGCGATGCTGGTGTGCCCCGGCGCGTGCTCACCCGCCGTGTAGGAGAGGAACGATGAGCACCACGGCTCGTTCAGCGTGGTCCAGACGTTCACCCGGTCGCCGAGCGCATCGTGCATGGTCCCCGCGTACTCCAGGAAGCGGTCGACGGTGTCGCGGTTCGTCCATCCTCCGACCTCCTGCAGCGCCTGCGGCATGTCCCAGTGGTACAGCGTCAGCCAGGGCAGGATGTCGGCGGCGAGCAGTTCGTCGACCAGGCGCTCGTAGAAGTCGACGCCCGTGGCGTTCACCGCTCCGCCGTCAGGACGCACCCGGGACCACGAGGTGGAGAACCGGTAGGTCTGCAGGCCGAGCCGCTTCATGAGCGCGACATCCTGCGGGTACCGATGGTAGTGATCGCACGCGACGTCGCCGTTCTCCGCTCCGATCACGGCGCCCGGCTCACGCGAGAACGCATCCCAGATCGATGCGGTGCGCCCGTCCTCGAACGCCGCCCCTTCGATCTGGTACGCGGCCGTGGCTGCGCCGAAGAGGAAGTTCTCGGGGAAGGAGCGGGTCATAGGGGTCATCCTTTCACCGCGCCAGCCATGATGCCACTGACCAGCTGCCGACCCGCGACCACGAAGAGCACGAGCAGCGGAAGGGTCGCGAGCACCGCTCCGGCGAGCACGATCGAGTAGTCGATGTAATACCCCGACTGCAGCTGGCTGAGCGCCGTCTGCAGGGTCGGGTTCTGGGGGGAGAGCACGATCAGCGGCCACAGGTAGTCGGTCCACGCTGTCATGAAGGTGAAGAGGCCGAGGATCGCCATGGCGGGCCGGGCCGCGGGGAGCCCGACGGTCAGGAACGTGCGGAACTGGTTCGCGCCGTCCATGCGCGCAGCCTCGATCAGCTCGTCGGGGATCACGTCCACCAGGTACTGGCGCATGAAGAAGACACCGAATGCCGTGACGAGAGTCGGCACGATGACGGCGCCGATCGAGCCGGTCCAGCCCAGCTCGCGCATCAGCATGAACAGCGGGATGATGCCCAGCTGCGTCGGGATGGCCATCGTCGCGATCACGAAGACCATGAGTCCGTCGCGCCCCTTGAAGCGCAGTTTGGCGAACGCGTATCCGGCGAGCGTCGAGAACGTGACCACCGAGACGGTGATGATGCCCGAGATGAGGAACGAATTGCCCAGCGCCAGCCAGAACGGGATCGCGTCGAACACCTTGGCGGCGTTGGTGAAGAAGTTGCCGCCGGGGATGAGGGGCAGCGTCTCCCCGCGCGTCGCGTTGGTGCCGCTCGCGACCACGACCGACCACCACAGCGGATACACGCTGCCGATGATGAAGGCAGCGAGGAGGCCATAGGTGAGGAAGCCGGGGCGGCTGCCGATGCCGGCCGTGCCTCCGGTGGCGGCACGGCGCCGGCGGATCTTCTCGGGGACGCTCAGCGCCTGCGTGGCGGTCATCGCGCGTTCTCCTCGGTCGTGATGGCGATCGTCGTGCCGGCTGCGGCTGCGGCTGCGGTCGCAGCCGCGCCGGCGGTGCGCGCGCTGCGGCGGGCGGCGCGGCCCTTCGGTGCATCCCCGGTGGAGATGCGTCGGGAGATGAGGAAGTTGATCACGCCGATGAGCACGATCAGCAGGAACAGCAGGATCGCGACCGCCGACGCTTCACCCAGGTTGCGCCGGAAGAACGCCAGCTCCCACAGGAACAGCACCGTCGTCTGGAACTGGCGGTCGCTGCCGCCGATGCCCCCGGCCGTCGACACGTCGAACAGACGCGGCTCTGCGAAGATCTGCAAGCCGCCGATCGTCGCGGTGATGATCACGAAGATCAGGGTGGGACGGATCGTGGGAATCGTGATGGAGAAGAAGCGGCGAGCGGCACCGGCCCCGTCGAGGGCGGCGGACTCGTACAGGTCGCGCGGCACGGCCTGCATCGCGGCGAGCAGGATGAGGGCGTTGTAGCCCGTCCAGCGGAAGTTCACCATCACGGCGATCGCGATGTGCGACAGGGCGGTGTTGTGCTTCCACTCCTGGTCTGCGATGCCGATGAGATTGAGCAGGTTGTTCGCCAGGCCGTCGGCCTCGTTGAAGATGCTCGAGAAGATGATCGCGACCGCGACAGGGGTGACCACGAACGGGATGAGCACGCTCATGCGCCAGAACGTCGGGGCGCGCAGCCCGCGGTCGAGGAGGTAGGCGATCACCAGCGCGACCGCGAGCTGGGGGATCGCGGAGAGCAGGAAGATGCTCAGGGTGTTGCCGATCGAGTTCCAGAACATGGCATCGCCGAGGATCTTGGCGAAGTTGCCGACGCCGACGAACTCCCCCTCGCCCTTGAGCAGGTCCCACTCGTGCACGGCCACCCAGACCGTGTAGAGCAGCGGGAACAGGCCGACCAGCCCGAACAGCAGGAAGAACGGCGAGATGTAGAAGTACGGCGAGGCGTTCTGGTCGAACCGGGAGAGGCGGTGGCGCCAGGAGCGTCTCGCCGGGGCGTCCGAGGTCGCGGATGCGGTGCGCTGCTGCTGCGCCGGCGGTGCGGTGAGAGTCATGAGGGTCCTTTGCCGGGGCTCCGACAGGCTCAGCCCCCCGATCTGCGGGGTCGCTGAGCCTGTCGGAGCGGAGATGATCAGCCGACGAGGTCGTTCAGCAGGCCGATGGCCTGGTCCCAGGCGCCCTGGGTGTCGGTGTCACCGCGGTCGAGGCTGCTGAGCGCCGGCCCGAAGACGTTCTCCTGGATGACCGAGTCGTCGGCGCCCTTGAACTGCGCGACGACTCCCTTGGCACGCTCGGCGAGGATCGCGCCGGTGGGAGCGTCGTTGAAGAACGCGTTCGGCGTCGCGTCGGCCGCGAGAGTCTCCTGCGCCTCGATCGTCGAGGGGAAGTTGCCCGCCGCAGCGGACTGCTTCACCTGCTGCTCGGGCTGGGTCAGCCAGTCGGCCAGCTCGGCCGCCGCCTCCTTGTGCTGCGACGACTCCGGGATCGACAGGAACGCGCCGCCCCAGTTGGCCGCACCTCCGGGGAACACGTCGGCGAAGTCCCATCCGGTCGATGCGTCACCGCCGCCGGCCTCGACCTGACCCTGCACCACACCGAGCATCCAGCCCGGGCAGACGAAGGTGGCGAAGGTGCCGTCGACGAACGACTTGCCGCCGTTCCAGTCCCAGGCCGTCTGCGCGGCCGACTGGCCGCCCTCGGTCGCGGCCCCGAGCTGCTCGAAGCGCTCTTTGAGCTCGGCGTTGTCCTCGACGTTCAGCTTGCCGTCGCTCGTGTAGTAGCCCTCGTCGAGCTGGTTCACCATGGCGTTCCAGACGAAGCCGGAGTGGTCGTACCAGGCCTTGCCGGTCTTCGCGGTGTAGTCGGCTCCGACCTTGAAGTAGTTCGCCCAGTCGCCGTTCAGCAGCTCGGCCACCGACTCGCGGTCGCTCGGGAGGCCGGCGGCCTCGAACGCGGCGCCGTTGTAGCAGATGCCGCTCGGGCCGATGTCGGTGCCGTAGCCGATCACGCGGCCCTCGGCGTCGGTGGCCTGGCCGTACTTCCAGTCGACCCAATCGTCCTTGCGGTCTTCGATGCCGTAGTCACGCAGGTCGACGAAGGTGTCCGAGACGTCCATGATCGCGCCGAGCCAGCCCTCTTCGATCGCGACGACGTCGCTGAGACCGGAGCCGGCAGCGATCTTGGTGAAGGCATCGGTGCGGGCGTTGCCGCCGGTGTCGATGTTCGTCGCCTCGATCTTCACATTCGGGTGCGCCTTCTCGTACTCCTTGTAGAGGTCTTCGTAGCCGAAGGTTCCGAACGTGGTCACGGTCAGTGTGACCTCTTCGTCGCCGTTCGCGTCACCGCTGCCGCCGTTGTCGCCGGAGCAGCCGGCGAGGGCGAGGGCGGATGCGGAGGCCACGGCGGCGATCGCGAGGATCCGGTGGCGGGCACGTGTGTTCACAGTTCACTCCTTTGTGGTGGTCGTGCGGTGTGGTGCTTCGGGACGCGTGGGAGCGCTCCCACGCATTGAGCAGTCACTCTATGGGAGCGCTCCCACGCGTGTCAAGCCGCGCCGGCGCGGGCCCGGGGCCGTGCACAGCTCCTCAAGAATTCGCCCCTGGCACCGCCTCGAGCCCCTCGCGGGGAGCGGGGCCGGTGTTTCTGAGGAGTCGCGCACCGGCGGTACCCTTGGGCAGTGCCCGACGCCACCCTCTCCCCCGCCCTCGTCCGTGCCGAAGCCCTGATCCGCAACGTGCCGGACTACCCGCAGCCGGGCATCATCTTCCGCGACATCACGCCTCTTCTCGCCGACGCCGAGGCCCTCCGCGTGACGACGGAGGCGATCATCGAGCCCTTCGCCGGACAGTTCGACGTGATCGCGGGCATCGAGGCGCGCGGCTTCATCCTCGCCAGCGCCGCCGCCATCGCCGCAGGCGTCGGCCTGATCCCGATCCGCAAGGCCGGCAAGCTGCCCAGGCCCGCGGCGTCCGTCGACTATGCGCTCGAGTACGGCACCGCCACGATCGAGATGCACGACGACCTGCCCGCCGGCTCGCGGGTGCTGCTGATCGACGATGTGCTCGCGACCGGAGGAACTCTCGCCGCCGGTCGCGAACTGGTCGAGCGCCTCGGCAGCCAGGTGATCGGCATCTCCGTGCTGTTCGAGATCGACGGCCTCGGCGGCCGCGAAGCGGTCGGCGACCTCCACACCGTCTTCCACTCCGCCTGACTCCTCCACGGCGCCGAGCGGATGCGGCGAGGGCAGTAGACTGGGTGCGCCCCTCCGCCCGCGACTCTTGGAGCCGTCATGCCCACCATCGTCGTCGACGTCATGCCCAAGCCCGAACTGCTCGACCCGCAGGGCAAAGCCGTCTCCGGCGCCTTCGCCCGTCTCGGCGTCGAGGGCTTCACCGACGTCCGCATCGGCAAGCGTTTCGAGCTCACCGTCGAGGGCGAGGTCACCGACGAGGTTCTCGCTGAGGCCAAGCGCATCGCCGACGAGGTGCTCTCCAACTCCGTGATCGAGGACGTCGTCGGCATCGAGGTCGCGGAGTGACCGTCCGCATCGGCGTCATCACCTTCCCGGGCTCGCTCGACGACCGCGACGCACAGCGCGCCGTCCGCATCGCCGGCGCCGAGCCCGTCGCCCTGTGGCACGGATCGCATGACCTCGAAGGCGTCGACGCGCTGGTCCTGCCGGGTGGTTTCAGCTACGGCGACTACCTCCGCGCCGGCGCGATCGCCGCGCTCTCGCCGATCATGAGCGAGGTCAAGGATGCTGCGGCCAAGGGCATGCCCGTGCTCGGCATCTGCAACGGCTTCCAGATGCTGGTCGAGGCGCACCTGCTGCCGGGCGGCCTGATCCGCAACAACCACCAGCACTTCGTGCGGCGCGACCAGAAGCTCACGGTCGAGAACTCCGACACCGCGTGGACCAATGCGTTCCGCACCGGTCAGGAGATCGTGATCCCGCTGAAGAACGCCGACGGCGGCTACATCGCCGACGAGCAGACGCTCGATCGCATCGAGGGCGATGGTCTGGTGGCGTTCCGCTACGCCGGGGTCAACCCGAACGGATCACTGCGCGACATCGCCGGCCTCACCAACGCAGCGGGCAACGTCGTCGGCCTGATGCCGCACCCCGAGCACGCCACCGAGGCCGGCTTCGGTCCCGACACCGCGGCCGCGATGCGCAGCGGAGTCGACGGTGTCGACTTCTTCACGAGCGCGATCGCCGCGGTCGCCCGCGTCGCCGCCTAGCCTCCGTACCGCGAATCGGACCGAGTCGACGCCGCCCGCCGGTTCAGGTCGGTCTGTTCAGTCGACCGGAAGGGCGAACGGGTTGTCGCCGACCGCTGCGAGCAGGTACCAGGCGGTCGCGCCGGTGTGCAGGCTGGCGTAGTACAGGTCACCGAAACCGGAGTCGAGGCCGTCGCTCGACGTGGCGACGATCCCCTTGCCATCGCCGTTCGGTGCATCGCGCTGCGCAAGCCGGATACTGCTCAGAAGCGTCTCAGCACGGTCGGCGTCGCCGTCGCCGTCACGCAGCGTGAGTGCGAGCGCGAGGTGTCCACTGCCCTCGAACCACGCCTTGGACGTATCGACCTCACTGATCGACGGCCCCGTGTACGGACCATCTGTTGCCAGCAGGTTGGCGAGCGTCCAGTCGAGCGCCGCACCGTAGCGTGGGTCGCCCGTGGCGAGGGAGCTCCAGGTCTGGGCGTCCAGCGGTATCGGACGGGTGTTGATCGTCGAGCCGTCCAGGCCCGTGCCGGTGTTCACGTGGCCGTCTGCGCTCTGCATGGCGGCGACGAAGTCCGCGGCGACCGCCGCCCGATCCGTCCAGACCCGGGCGCCGGTGAGCTGGCCGAGCTGGGTGAAGAAACCGGCGATGTCGCTGTTGTGCTCGGTGGACTTCCACGTCAGCGAAGTGCCGTCTTCGAGCTGACCGCCGGTGTAGCCGTAGGGCGCCCTGGTCATGTCCGCCGTGTGGTCCTGGATCCATTCACCGATCCGAACCGCGCCGTCGAGATATCGGGAGTCCCCTGTCGCGTGTGCGAGACGGGCGAGGGCCAGCCCGACCCAGGCCTGGTTTCCGGTGAAGGCGCCGGCTCCCGTGATCTCCACCCGCCCCTGACGGATGCCGTGCGGCTCGTACGACGCTCTGGTGCGCCCGTCGCCGATCGGATCGTTCTCCTGCACGAAGAGGAGGGCGTCGCCGATCGCCCGTGCGCGCCGGAGGTCGTCCGGAAAGCCGCGGGCGGTGTAGGCGATGATCACGAGGGCGTCGTCGTAGACGAAGGAGGGCGTGAAATCCCAGGTCGGAGTCGTGAAGAAGCCACCCTCGTAGCTGCGCGGCAGACAGCGGCCATCCCCGTCGCAGAACTCGTCGGTGCGCGCGTCCAGGAACTCGTACGCCAGCGCGACCGAGGCTGCCGGGTCCGCGACCGGGTCCGCCGGGGTATCGGCTCGCGCCGCGAAGGCATCCGACACCGCAGGCGCAGCACCCACGAGCACCGCGCCGACGACGAGCGCGGCGACGGTCACCCAGGGGGCGGATCGGCGGGCAGAACCGGACATCGTGACCTCTCGAAGGCGACAGCCCCCGCGGGCAGGACGCACGGGTGACACGGGGGACGATGCGAAGCCTGTCATGACAGCAGTCGATCGGTGAAGTGCCTTTCGGCCACACTTCGCCACGGGATGACGATGCCCGCCTCCCGTAGCGCACGGGGCATCCCCGTGCAAGGCGTTTGCGCGATCCAGGCGCGGCGCTCAGCATGGTCACCCCGCCCCGAACAGCCTCGAAAGGATCGCCCATGTCCCGCGACCAGTACACCTTCACCGACCCGTCCGCGCTCTACTCCGACATCGAACCGCGGAAGCAGCACATGCCGGAGCCGGGACTCGACGCGGATCTCACTCCGCGCGCCGACCTGGGCGAGGAGTCCTATCGCGGCACCGGGCGCCTGACCGGACGCAAGGCCCTGATCACGGGCGGCGACTCCGGCATCGGCGCTGCCACCGCGATCGCGTTCGCCCGTGAGGGCGCCGATGTCGCGATCTCGTACCTGCCGCAGGAAGAGGACGCGAGCCGGATCGCCGAGATCCTGCGGGAGGCCGGCGCGACGGTCGCCACCATCCCCGGCGACCTGCGCGACCCGGAGTACTGCCGTGCCCTCGTCGCCGAGGCGGTCGAGAAGCTGGGCGGCCTCGACGTCGTCGTCAACAACGGCGGCAAGCAGGTGTATCAGGAGTCGCTGACCGACATCACGGACGAGCAGTTCGACGACATCTTCAAGACCAACGTCTACGCGATGTTCTGGATCACCAAGGCGGCCCTGCCCCATCTCCCCGCGGGCTCGACGATCATCAACACCACGTCGATCCAGGCCTACTCGCCCTCCGGCATCCTGGTGGACTACGCCTCGACGAAGGCCACGATCAACGCCTTCTCGAAGGGCCTCGCGGAACAGCTCGCGCCGAAGGGCATCCGCGTGAACGCCGTGGCACCGGGGCCGATCTGGACGCCCCTGCAGCCCAGCGACGGACAGCCGCAGGACAAGCTCCCCGAGTTCGGGAAGGACACGCCCCTCGGGCGCATGGGACAGCCGGCCGAGCTCGCTCCCGCATACGTGTTCCTCGCCTCGGCGGAGTCGAGCTACGTGGCCGGGGAGACCTTGAACGTGAACGGCGGCATGCCGACCCCGTGACGCTCAGGGCGATCAGGAGGCGAGGGCCGGCGGCCACACGCCGATGAGCAGTGCCATGACCACGACCGTGACCAGCTCATGCGCGATGTTGAGCGTGGTGAGTCGGGTCGATCGCCCCTCGAAAGCGTCATGGGTGATGAAGCGTGCGGCCGTGAACCCGGCCCACAGCGTGACCGCGGTGACGATCGTTCCCCAGAAGAAGGATCCGCCGTAGAAGTGCCAGGCGATCGACGAGGCACCGGCGAGGACCCAGGCCGTGATGAAGCTCACGATGACGGTGGTGACGATGGGCCACACCGCCGTCGCGGCAGGCCGGTCCATGTCGACGTTCGCGAGCTTCGACCAGCGTGTGCCGAACACCTTCGGCGCGTACCAGATCGAGCCGACGACCATGCTCGATGCGGTGGCCAGCAGGACCGCCCAGTAGTTGATCTCGGGAACCATGACAGCCTCCACTCGTCGGATGCCTCACCATACTCCCGGGACGGGCGGAAGTGCGGGTGGCACCTGCATGATCCTGTGACGGATGCATGACTCGGACAGCCGGGACGCTCATGCACGCGGGGAACGGTCATGCAAACGGCCAGGGCGATCCAGGGAAGTCGGGCACGCCGAACCGATTCGATCCCCGCCCTGGCATGAATGTAAGCGTTTGCACTAGCCTGTTCCCATGGCACAGCTTGAGCAGATCGCAGCCCCCGGTTCCGAGTGGTGGCGCAGCGCCGTCATCTACCAGATCTACCCCCGCTCCTTCGCGGACGCCTCGGGCGACGGCATCGGCGACCTGCCGGGCATCACGAGCCGGCTCGATGCCCTGCAGGAGCTCGGCGTCGACGCGATCTGGCTCAGTCCTTTCATGACGAGCCCGCAGCGCGACGCCGGCTACGACGTGGCCGACTACCGCGACGTCGACCCGCTGTTCGGCACGCTGGGCGACTTCGACGACATGCTCGAGGCTGCGCATGCCCGCGGCATCCGCGTGATCGTCGACCTCGTCCCCAACCACTCGTCCGACCAGCACCCCTGGTTCCAGGAGGCACTGAAGGCCGCACCTGGCAGCCCCGAGCGCGCGCGCTACATCTTCCGCGACGGCAAGGGCGAGAACGGCGAGCTCCCGCCGAACAACTGGGAGTCGGTGTTCGGCGGCGGCATGTGGCAGCGCGTGACCGAGGCCGACGGAACCCCCGGCCAGTGGTACCTGCACATCTTCGACGCGACGCAGCCCGACTTCGACTGGAACAACGAGGAGGTGCAGGAGGAGTTCCGCTCTATCCTGCGCTTCTGGCTCGACCGTGGTGTCGACGGCTTCCGTGTGGACGTGGCCCACGGCATGATCAAGACCGAGGGTCTGCCCGACTACACGCCCCCGACCGACGCGGACTCCATGGGCGGCGGCGAGTCGAACGTGCCGTACTGGGGCCAGGACGGCGTGCACGAGATCTACCGCGACTGGCACAAGGTGCTCGCCGAGTACGACGGCGACCGCGCCCTGTGCGGCGAGGCCTGGATGCCCACCCTCAAGCAGACCGCGCTCTGGGTGCGCCCGGACGAGATGCACCAGACCTTCAACTTCCCGTACCTGATGACGGAGTGGGACGCGAAGAAGCTCGGCGACGTGATCCGCGAGTCGCTGGACGCGTTCGGTGAGGTCGGCGCCCCGAGTACGTGGGTGCTGTCGAACCACGATGTGGTGCGCCACGCGACGCGCCTCGCACTCACCTCCGACAACCCCCAGGGCGAGGGCATCGGACCGAACACCCCTGACAAGCCGGACACCGCGACCGGACTGGCTCGCGCTCGCGCTGCGACGACCCTGATGCTGGCTCTGCCCGGTTCCTCCTACCTCTACCAGGGCGAAGAGCTCGGGCTGCCCGAGGCGATGGAGATCCCGGACGAGTACCGTCAGGACCCGACGTGGTTCCGCACGAACGGCGCACGCTACGGACGTGACGGATGCCGCGTGCCGCTGCCCTGGAACGCAGAGGCTCCGGCCTTCGGCTTCAACGACACCGGACTGTCGTGGCTTCCCCAGCCCGCCGACTGGGCGACCTACGCGCGCGACGTCGAAGAGGTCGACCCGGCGTCGACGCTCGCGCTGTACAAGCGCCTGCTGGCCGGACGGCGTGAGCACGGCTTCGGCAGCGGCTCTCTGGTGTGGGAGGACGCCGGTCCCGAGGCGGTCGCGTTCCGCCGTGGTGACGTGCACGTGGTCGCGAACCTCGGTACCGCCCCCGTCGAGCTGCCGGCCGACGCCTTGGTGTTGCTGCAGAGCCAGCCCTTCGAAGGAGCCGCGATCCCGGTCGACACGGCCGTCTGGTACACCACCGCGACCCACGCCTGACACCCTCCGGTCGCGGTTGTCGTCGCCCACGCCCGCGTGAAGCGACACACACCGCGACCGGAGCTTTTCGACAGAGGAACCATGGCCAGCATCGATGAGGTCGCCCGGCTCGCCGGAGTCTCCACCGCGACCGTCTCGCGCGCACTGAGCGGTCGCGGCCACGTGTCCGAATCCGCGAAGGAGAGGGTGCAGGCCGCAGCGCAGACTCTCGGCTACGTGGTGTCGTCCCGTGCGTCGAGCCTGGCATCGGGTCGCACCCGCAACGTCGGAGTCATCGTCCCGTTCCTCGACCGGTGGTTCTTCAGCACGGTGCTCTCCGGCGTCTCGGCCGCGCTGATGCGCGAGGGCTACGACATCACGCTGTACAACATCACCGCCGACAAGGACGTGCGCCGACACGTGTTCGACACCTTCCTGCGACGGCAGCGCGTGGACGCCGTGATCGCGGTGTCGATCGAGCTCGACGAGGACGAGACGCAGTACCTGCTCGACCTCGGACTCCCCGTGATCGCGATCGGCGGTCCGAACCCGAAGCTCGACACCATGACCGTCGATGACGTCGCCGTCGCGCAGTTGGCCACCGAGCACCTGATCAGCCTCGGCCACACCGACATCGCGCACATCGGAGCCAACCCCGAGTTCGACATCGACTTCCACATCCCGACCAACCGTCGTCTGGGCTTCGAGAAGGCACTCGCCACGGCAGGGATCCCCCTGAACCACGCCTTCCTCGAACCAGCCGACTTCACCGTGGAGGGCGGCTACCGGGCGGCGAAGCAGCTGCTCGGCAGGCCGGGCCCCCGCCCGACCGCGGTCTTCGCGGCGTCGGATGAGATGGCCATCGGAGCACTGCTCGCTGCCCGCGACCTCGGCTTCAGCGTGCCGGAGGAGTTGTCGATCGTCGGCATCGACGGCCATGAGCTCGGCGAGTTCTTCCGTCTCACCACCGTCGACCAGTTCCCGCTGGGCCAGGGGGAGCGCGCCGCAGACGCCGTGCTGGCGAAGCTCGCCACCCCCGATGCCGTGCACATCCCGTCTGCACTTCCGTACGAGCTGAACGTGCGCGGGACGACGGCCCGCCTCCTGTAGGTCGAGGCGAGCCGTCGTCACCGATCAGCTCGCGACGATGAGACCCTTCGTCGCCGTGCGAGCAACCTCGAAGCGACGCTGCACATCGGGCCAATTCACGAGGTTCCAGAACGCCTTGACGTAGTCGGCGCGCACGTTGAGGTAGTCGAGGTAGTAGGCGTGCTCCCAGACGTCGAGCTGCAGCAGCGGCGTCACGCCGAGCGGTGCGTTCCCCTGCTGGTCGAAGAGCTGGAAGATCACGGGGCGGGCGCCCACGCTGTCCCAGGCGAGCACGGCCCAGCCCGATCCCTGCACACCGAGCGCGGTCGCGGTGAAGTGCGCCCGGAACGCATCGATCGATCCGAATGCGTCGACGAGCGCGGCCTCGAGCTCGCCCTCCGGAGCGCCGCCGCCCTCGGGCGAGAGGTTCTGCCAGAAGACGGAGTGGTTGATGTGGCCGCCGAGGTTGAACGCGAGGTCCTTCTCGAGCTTGTTGACGTTCGCGAGGTCGCCGGCGCTGCGTGCGGTGGCGAGCTGCTCGAGCGCGGTGTTCGCGCCGGTCACGTACGCCTGGTGGTGCTTGGAGTGGTGCAGCTCCATGATCTTGCCGGAGATGTGCGGCTCGAGCGCGGAGTAGTCGTACGGGAGCTCGGGGAGCGTGTAGAGAGTGGACATTGTGCTTCCTTTCGATGGTGCTATCGGTGGGTGCGGATCAGTGCTCGGGGTCGTGCGGGAGCGAGTGGAATCGGCGGTCGAGGTAGACCAGAGGACGCCCGGACGGACCGGGCAGCACCTCGATGACCTCGGCGATGACCACGGTCGACGACCCCACTGCGACGGTCTCGATGGTGCGACACCGCAGCGCCGCCCTGGCCTCGGGGAGGTGCGGTTCTCCGGTCGGCAGCGTCGCCCACCCCTGCTCGGGGGTGAAGCGCTCGGAGCCGCTGACCGCGAAGCTCTGCGCGAGGTCGGAGTGCTCGTCGTCGATCAGATGCACCACGAAGGTGTCCGCTCCGAGGATCGCTCCCGCGGACCCCGTCGCCCTGGTCACGGAGAACACGATCGCCGCGGGGTCGACCGCCACCGAGGCGACGCTCGACGCCGTGAGGCCGACCGGCCCGTCCGGAGTGCTCGCGGTGATGATCGCGACGCCGGCGGGATGCGTGCGGAACGCGGCCTTGAGCCCTTCGCCGATCGGGGTGGGCACGGGTGTCGCGGTCATCGACCGGCCTCCATCATCTGTTCCTGCTTCGCATGCGTCAGCATCTCCTCGCGCTCGACGATCTTCGTCCGCTCACGGCCACGGGCTGCTCCCGCCCCACGCTCCGCGGCATCGATCCGCAGCCAGCCATCGAGGTCGACCGCGTGCGACAGGTGGGCGATCGGATCATCGTCACGCGCTTCCAGCTCGACCGATCCGAGGTCGTCGACGACGTGGCCGATGGTCTGCGCGGCGTCCGACTTGGTCGAGCCGATGAGTCCGACCGGCCCGCGCTTGATCCAGCCCGTGGCGTACAGCCGGGGGATCGGGACGCCCTCCGCGTCGACGACTCGACCTTCGATGTGCGGCACGACTCCGAGCGTAGTGTCGAACGGCATCCCAGGCACGGGCGTCGATCGGTATCCCACGGCACGGTAGACCGCTCCGACGTCGTAGCGCAGCAGCTCGCCGGTGCCGACCATGCGACCGAGCTCGTCTGACGCGGTTCGCTCCATCTCGATGCCGGTCACGGAGTCGGTCCCCAGCAGCCGCACCGGGCGTTGCCGCAGGTGCAGGTGTATGCGGCGCGAGGCCGTGCGCGTCGCGGGGTCGACGGCGGCCCATTCGGTCATGGTGCGCACGATGATGCGCCGCTGCGAGAACTGCGCGACCATCCGCTCGGCGTGCTCGTCGAGGGCGAGTTCTTCGGGGTCGACGATCACATCGACGTCGTCCTGCTCGGCGAGCTCGCGCAACTCCATGGCCGAGAAGCGCACGTCGGCCGGTCCTCGCCGAGCGAAGAGGTGCACATCGCGCAACGGGCTGGCCGCGAGCTGGTCGAGCACGGCATCAGGGGTGTCGGTGTGGGTCAGCGCCGAGGCGTGCTTGGCCAGGATCCTCGTGACATCCAGCGCCACGTTGCCGGCCCCGAGAACGGCGACCGACTCGGCGGCGAGCGGCCAGGTGCGCGGTGCATCGGGGTGCCCGTCGTACCAGGCGACGAAGTCGGCGGCGCCGAACGAGCCGGGGAGATCTATGCCGGGGATGTCGAGAGCGACGTCGAGGTCGGCACCCGTCGCCACGATCACTCCGTCGTACGCGGCACGCAGCTCGTCGATCTCGACGTCACGGCCGATCTCGACGTTGCACCGCAACCGGATGCGTGGGTTCACGAGCACCTCGTGCAGGGCGTCGGTGATCTTCCGGATGCGGGGATGGTCGGGCGCGACGCCGTAGCGGACGAGACCGTAGGGCGCCGGGAGCTTCTCGAACAGGTCGATCGCTGCGGTGGGGACACGGTCGAGCAGGATGTCGGCGGCGTAGATGCCCGCAGGGCCCGCCCCCACGATGGCGATGCGCGGCTTCACGGCGGGTGATCCGGCGGCGGTCATGCGTGCTCCCCCTGGGGCGCGAGCGCGGCGATGATCGGGTGATCGAACGTCAGCGTGCCCGTCTTCGCGGCACCGCCGGGAGACCCGATCTCGTCGAAGAACTCGACGTTGGCCTTGTAATAGTCCTGCCACTCATCGGGCAGATCGTCTTCGTAGAAGATGGCCTCGACCGGGCACACCGGCTCGCAGGCGCCGCAGTCCACACACTCGTCGGGGTGGATGTAGAGCGAGCGTTCGCCCTCGTAGATGCAGTCGACAGGGCACTCGTCGATGCAGGCCTTGTCCTTCACATCGACGCACGGCAGGGCGATCACATAGGTCATCGCAGGGTCTTCGTTCGGGTCACGCTGTCCTCGTTCGGGTCGATCAGCCCTTGCCGGGCCACATGACTACCGTAAAACCTCAAGTACACTTGAGGTCAAATCGAAGGAAAGGCGGCCGGATGAGTCCGCATGCACCCGACGAACCGCTCACGATCGGCGAGATGACCCGACGCACGGGGGTCGCCGCTTCCGCGCTGCACTTCTACGAGGGCCTCGGCCTCATCGCGTCGACCCGCACGCCGGGCAACCAGCGCCGCTATGCACGGCACATGCTGCGCCGCGTCTCGCTCATCACGGTCGCGAAGCGCCTCGGCATCCCGCTCTCCGACGTGCAGACGGCCTTCGCCGACGTGCCACTGACCGAGACCCCGAGCCACGAGGACTGGCAGCGGGCCTCCCGACGCTGGAAGCGCGAGCTGGAGAAACGCCGCGAAGGCATCGAACGGCTCGAACGCGAACTCACCGGATGCATCGGCTGCGGCTGCCTGTCGATGAAGGCCTGCGGCCTGCTCAACCCCGACGACGCGCTCGGCACTCAGGGCGCCGGCCCGCACCGCCTGCAGGACTGACCCACTCGCCTGCGAACGCCGCGAGACCCACTCCCGCCGCCGAGACCCATCGCCGCATGCGCCGGCGGGAGTGGGTCTGGGCGAGGAGAGTGGGTCTCGACAGGGAGCGGGTCAGCGGACCTCGAAGTCCGCGGAGAGGAGCACCTCGTCGCGGGAGCTCGGGCCCACCAGCAGCTCGAACGTACCGGCCTCGACCAGACGCGTGCCCGCGGCGTCGACGATCGTGCAGTCGGACACCGGCAGCTCCAGGCGCACCCGTACGGACTCCCCCGGGGCGACGTCGACCTGACGGAAGGTCTTGAGCTCCTTGTCGGTCCAGCTCACGCTCGTCACCGAGTCGCGCACGTAGACCTGCACCGTCTCGCGTGCAGGCCGTTCCCCCGTGTTCGACACCGTGACGTGCCCGACGATCGTGTCGGACTCCGCCAGCGAGGTCTCCTCCAGCACGAGGTCGGAGTACTCCACCGTGGTGTACGACAGACCTTCTCCGAACGCCCAGGCGGGCGACTGCGTGAGGTCCGCGTAGCGGTCGCCGTGTTGTCCGCGGATCTGGTTGTAGTACGTCGGCTGCTGGCCTACGTGGCGGGCGAACGAGATCGGCAGGCGCCCAGACGGCTCTGCTGCCCCGGAGATGATGTCAGCCAGCGCGCGCCCACCCTGCATGCCGGGGTTCGCCGCCCAGATCACCGCTGCCGCCTTCGATGCGGACGCCGGGAGCACGAGCGGCTTCGAGGCGAGCAGCACGATCACGACGGGCTTCCCGGTCGCGATGAGCGCATCGATCAAGGCGTTCTGCCCGCCGATGAGCTCGAGGGTCGCAGTGGAGCGGCCCTCGCCGACGAGCTCGATCCGATCGCCCACGACCGCCACGACGACGTCCGAGTCGGATGCGGCCGAGACGGCCTCCGCGATCAGAGCGGCGTCGGGCTCGCAGGCCCTCACCACCGGCGGACGCGGCTGCTTGTCGGGGAAGAACGGACCCTGCGGGTCTTCCTCGAGCGTGAGGATGTCGGCACCGCGGGCGTGGGTGACGCTCCAGCCGTCGATCGTCTGCAGGCCGTCGAGCACGGTCGTGATCATCTCGCGAGGCTGACCGTCGAGCCATCCCGCCTGACCGGAGCCGCCGGCCCAGTCGCCGAGCTGCGTCTGCGCGTCGTCGGCGAGGGGGCCGGTGACCGCGACCTTCAGCGCGGACGCGGGGTCGAGCGGCAGCACGCCGTCGTTCTCGAGCAGCACGAGCGAGCGGCGGGCGACCTCGAGGTTCAGTTCCGCGTGCTCCACGCTGCCCACCACGGTGTCGAGCGCGGTGCTAGGAAGGCGCGGGTTCTCGAAGAGCCCCAGCTCGAACTTCAGCGTCAGGATGCGGGCGGCGGCGGCGTCGAAGGCGTCCTCGGCGAGCATCCCCTTCGCCACGGCATCCAGCGCTCCCTCGAAGAAGCCGGGCGTGGTCATGATCATGTCGTTCCCCGCCCGCACGGCAGCCGCGGCCGCGTGCGTGATGTCGGGCTGGATCCGCTGCTCCCACACCATGCGACCGACGTTGTCCCAGTCGGTGATGAGCGTGCCGGTGTAGCCCCATTCGCCGCGCAGCACGTCGCTGAGCAGCCAGTCGTTGGTGGTGATCGGCACGCCGTCGGTGGTCTGGTAGCCGAGCATGAACGTGCGGCAGCCCTCGCGGGCGACGCGCTCGAACGGCGGCAGGAACCACGAGCGCAGCTTGCGGCGGGAGATGTCGGCCTCGCTCGCGTCGCGCCCGCCCTGGGTCTCGGAGTACCCGGCGAAGTGCTTGGCGGTCGCGAGGATGGCCGTGGGGTCGTCGAGTCCGTCACCCTGATAGCCGCGCACCATGGCCGAAGCCAGTTCGCCGATCAGGAACGGGTCTTCACCGAAGGTCTCGTCGATGCGACCCCAGCGCAGATCGCGGGCGATGCACAGCACGGGCGAGAACGTCCAGTGTATGCCGGTGACCGCGACCTCCTCGGCCGTCGCACGGGCGACGCGTTCGACGAGCGCGGAGTCCCACGACGCGGCCATGCCGAGCTGCGTCGGGTAGATCGTCGCCCCCGGCCAGAACGAGTGCCCGTGGATGCAGTCCTCCCCCACCAGGAGCGGGATGCGGAGCCGGGTCTGCGCCGTGAGCTCGTTCGCTCGCAGGATGCGCTCGGGCGAGGTGTGCAGGATCGAGCCCGCATGGCGCCGCGCGATGTGGTCGTCGATGTCGTCGCGAGCGTCGAGCTGAAGCATCTGCCCGACCTTCTCCTCCAGCGTCATGCGGCTGAGGAGGTCGGCCACGCGCTCGGGGATCGAGAGAGCGGGGTCCTGGTACGGGAGCTGCGTGGTCAGAGTCTGAGAGGTCATCACTTCGTGTTCTGGTTCGTGTTCGGTGTCGGGGTCGTCGAGGCGTCGCCGGGCCCGGAGGGGTCGGACGAGGTCGCCGACGTTACGGGATCGGGAGCCTTCTTCGGCAGGGGCACGCTGCGGACGACGGTGACGGCGTCGTTCACGTTCAGCCCCTTCTTCTTCATCGCCCTGGCCCGCTCGCCCGCCGAGCGCAGTCGCGGGTTCACGTACTCGTCGATGCCGAAGTTGATGAGCGAGAGCGCGACGCCGATGATCGCGATGCAGAGCCCGGCCGGCACGTACCACCACCACAGTCGCGGGAACGCACCGTTCTGCTGCGCCCAGAACAGGATGGTCCCCCAGTTGAGGTTGCTCACCGGGATCACCCCGATGAAGGCCAGCGTCGTGAGACCGAGGATGGCCGCGGTCACGGTCCCGACGAAGCTCGAGGCGATGAGCGCCATGAGGTTCGGGAGCATCTCGACCGTGATGATGCGGCGCAGCGGCTCGCCGTTCGCGCGCGCGGCCTGGATGAAGTCGCGGTTGCGCAGCGACATGGTCTGCGCGCGCAGCACGCGGGCGCCCCACGCCCACCCGGTTATCCCCAGCACCGCGGCGATCACGATCAGCGGCGGGTTCTCGAACTGCGAGGCGATGATGATGATCAACGGGATGCCGGGGATCACCAGGAACACGTTGGTCAGCGCCGACAACGACTCGCTCTTCCAGCCGCGCACGTAGCCGGCGATCACACCGATCGTGATCGCGATGATCGTGGCGATGAAGGCCGCGAGGAATCCGACGACGATCACACCGCGGGTGCCGTAGATGATCTGGCTCAGCACGTCTTCGCCCATGTGCGTCGTGCCCAGCCAGTGCTCCCAGGAGGGCGGCTGACGCAGCGCCGTGCGGTCCTTCTGGGTCGGCCCGTACGGGGCGATCCACGGAGCGAGGATCGCGATGAGCACGAACACCCCGAGGATGATGAGCCCGGCGATCGACTTGGGGTTGCGGAACATCGCGAACGCCTGCGCGAGCTGCGACCAGAACGTCTTGCGCGGCGGCGCTCCCGTCGACGGGGTGCGCAGCGTGGCGGTCTCGGGCATGCCGGAGACGACGGCCGATCCGTCGGGCGCTGTGGTCGCTGCAGTGGTGGGAACGGTCATGTCAGGACTCCATCTGGCGCGTGCGCGGGTCGAGGTAGGCGTAGACGACATCGGCGAGGATGTTGGCCACGAGCACAGACAGCGTGATCACGAGGAACACGCCCTGCATGAGGGCGAAGTCCTTGGCGTTGGTCGCGTCGAGCAGCAGCTTGCCGACACCCGGATAGCTGAACACCATCTCCATCACGATCGTGCCGCCCACGATGAAGCCGATCGACAGCGCGAAGCTCTGGATCTGCGGCAGCACCGCGTTGCGAGCGGCATAACCCCAGAGCACCCGCTTGTTGGGCATACCCTTCGCCTGCGCGACCGTGATGTAGTCGTCGTCGAGCACCGTCAGCATCATGTTGCGCATGCCGAGCACCCATCCGCCGAGCGAGGCGACCACGATGGTCAGCGCCGGGAGCGTGCCGTGCATGATCACCTGGCCGATGAAGTCGAGACTCCATTCCGGCGACTGCCCCTTGTCGTAGGCATGCGATGACGGGAACCACTTCAGGGTCGAGGAGAAGATCGCGATCGCGATGAGTCCGAGCCAGAAGTACGGGATCGTATTGAAGAACGTGGTCACCGGGATGATCGCGTCGAGCCTGCTGCCCCGCTTCCATCCGACGACGGCTCCGAGCAGCGTGCCGATCGCGAAGGAGATGATGGTCGCGATGCCGACCAGCCCGAGCGTCCAGGGCAGGGCGGCGGCGAGCACCTCGGCGACCGGCCGCAGGCCGTGCAGGGTCGAGATGCCGAGGTCGCCGCGCAGCAGCATCCCCCAGTACTCGAGGTACTGCTGCCAGATGGACTTGTCGGTGTCGATGCCGAGCAGCACGCGCAGCGCGTCTGCCGCCTCGGGGCTCACGTTGCGGTTGCGCGCGAGGTACGAGCTGACCGCGTCGCCCTTCATGAGGCGGGGCAGGAAGAAGTTGATCGTGATCGCCGCCCACAGTGTGAACAGGTAGAACGCCGCGCGACCGGCGAAGAAGCGCCACGGCACCGGCCGCCTGGTGCGCTCTGCCGTGGTCGCCGTGGTGCCGACCTCGAGGGCATCGCGGGCGACGAGGTCGTTGTCGTCGAGCTGGGGGAGAGCGGAGCTCACAGCGCGCCTCCGTTCGATGCCGCTGCAGCGAAGTGCTTCTCCGGATCGGGAGAGGCCGCGCGCAGCTCGCGGGTGTACGGATCCTGCGGGTTGAGGATCACATCGTCGGCGGTTCCGTACTCGACCACGCGCCCCTGGTTGAGGACCATGATCTCGTCGCTGAAGTGCCGGGCGGTCGCCAGGTCGTGCGTGATGTAGAGCACACCGAGTCCCTCTTCGCGCTGCAGATCGGCGAGCAGGTTCAGCACGCCGAGCCGGATGGAGACGTCGAGCATCGACACCGGCTCATCGGCGACGAGGAGCGAGGGACGCGAGGCCAGGGCACGGGCGATGGCAACGCGTTGCCGTTGGCCGCCCGACAGCTCGTGGGGGCGGCGGTCGATCACCGCGTCCGCATCGAGGCGCACCCGGTCGAGGAGCCGACGCACCTCGTTCTCGGTCTCCTTCTTCGGCACCACCTCGTCGAGGCGGATCGGACGCTCCAGGTGGTAGCGGATCGAGTGGTACGGGTTGAGCGAGGCGAACGGGTCCTGGAACACCATGCGCAACTGCTGGCGGTACTTCCGCAGGCCCCTGCCGCGGCGCGGGATGGGCTTGCCGTCGAGCAGCACCTCGCCGCTGGTCGGGGTCTCGAGCTGGGTGAGGATCTTCGCGATCGTGGACTTGCCGCTGCCGGACTGGCCGACCAGGCCGATCGTCTGGCCGGACGTCAGGGTGAAGCTCACGTCGTCGAGGGCTTTGATCTGCCCGGCGCCTCGGACGTTGTACGCCTTCGTGACATTGCGGAACTCGAGGGTGGTCATCGCACCAGCACCCCTCTCTCCCCGGTGAGCCGGGGGAACGACGACAACAGGGTCTTCGTGTACTCGTGCTCCGGCTGCGTCCAGATGCGCTCTGCCGTATCGAGCTCGATGATCTCTCCTTCGCGCATGATCGCGATCCGGTCGCTGATCTCCAGCAGAAGCGGAAGGTCGTGGGTGATGAAGATCACCGAGAAGCCGAACTCGTGCCGCAGCTGAGAGATCTGCTTGAGGATCTCCCGCTGCACCAGCACGTCGAGCGCGGTCGTCGGCTCGTCCATGACCATCAGCTGCGGACGGAGCGCCAGGGCCATGGCGATCATGACGCGCTGGCGCATGCCGCCGGAGAGCTCGTGCGGGAAGGAGCGCACACGCTGACGGCCGACCTTGACGATCTCGAGCAGTTCCTCGGCCTCGGCACGCCGCTGCTTGCGGTTCATGTCGGGGCGGTGGATCTCGAACACGTCCTCCAGCTGCGAGCCGATCGTCGCGACGGGGTTGAGGGCGTTCATCGCGCCCTGGAACACCATCGACACCTTGTCCCAGCGGAATCGCTGCATCGCGTCGACGTCCAGAGCGTTGATGTCGATGTCGATGCCGGTCACGTCGTGGAAGGTCACGCTGCCGCCGGTGATGACGGCCGGAGCGCGCAGCAGGCGCTGCACCCCGTAGGCGAGCGTGGTCTTGCCGCATCCGCTCTCCCCGGCGAGGCCCAGGATCTCGCCGCGCTGCAGTTCGAGGGTCACGTTCTTCACCGCCTCGACGGGCGGATCGACGTCGTACACGACGGAGAAGTCGCGCACGGTGAGCAGGGGGTCTGGCATGGGGGTGTCCTTCGTGGGGGCGGGCCCTTCGACAGGCTCAGGGACCCAGATGGGGTGGCTGAGCCTGTCGAAGTCCCGGCTGTGGGTGGCTGAGCCTGTCGAGGTCCTACTCGGCGGGCTTCAGCTTCGTGAGGATCTGCACGATGTTCGGCTGCGTCGGGTCGGCGGACGCGTAGGTGTCGTCCTCCGAAGGCCAGCCGACGTAGTTGCGCGTGTTGAACTCGCCCAGCAGCGGGTGGGCGCCCAGCGGGATGGCCGGCACCTGCTCGGAGAAGATCGTCTGCAGCGTGTCGATGGCGGTGGTGCGCTCCTCGTCGGACGAGGCGTTCGCGTAGGTGTTCAGGGCGGCGGTCGCCTCCGGGTCGTCGAAGCGACCGAAGTTGAAGCCGGCCTTGCCCTCGGGGGAGATCCACCGCGGATCCATGGTCGAGGTGTAGAGGCCGTACGCCGTGCCGCTGTCCTCCAGCCAGTGGATGATCGCAGAGAACGTGCCGTTGTCGCGGGGATCGGCCCAGCCGCCCCAGTCGGGCATGTCGATCTTGACCTCGGCGCCGATGCTGTCCTTCACGTCCTCGGCGATGAGCTCCTGCGCCGTGTTCCAGTCGCTCCAGCCGGACGGGACGGAGAGCGTGAACGAGACGGGCGTGCCTTCGGGGTCGATCAGGGCGTCGTCCTTCCAGGTGTATCCGGCGGTCTCCAGCAGGTCACGCGCCTTCTCGGCGTCGACCTTGTAGTCGAATCCCTCGAACTCCGGCTGGATCTCGTCTTCGAGGATCGACGACAGTCCCGTCACGGACCAGACCGGCTCGCTGGCACCCTCGCGCGCGATGTCGACGTAGGCGTCGCGGTCGATCACCCAGGCGAGCGCCTGACGGAAGGCGGGGTCGTCGAACGGCTTCTGCTGCAGGTTCATGAACAGCGTGGCCGAGCCGGTGGTCGGGGAGGCGAGGAACTTGTTGTGCTCGGGGTCGGCCGAGAGGAACTGCTCCTCGATCTGCGGGATGAACGCCTGCGCCCAGTCGGCGTCGCCGTTCGCGAGGGCCGTGGTGAGGGCGGTGTTGTCACCGTACGAGACGTAGTGCAGCTCGGGCACGGCGAGGTCGCCGCCCCAGTAGTCGTCGCGCGCGTCGAGCGTGACCGACTCGGTCGACCAGTTCGCCATCGCGTAGGGGCCGGTGCCGACGAGGTCGTCGCCCTTGACGGGGTCGGTGGCCGGGTCCTCGAACTTCTCCCAGATGTGCTTGGGGACGATCGGCACGTGCAGCACGCGTGCCTGGTTGACGTACTTGGAGTCGCCGAAGCTCAGCACGACCTTGTCGCCGTCGACCTCGGCGCCCTCGTACTTGAGGCCGGCGGTGTCGAGGGCGGGGATCGAGGCGGTCTCGAACGAGAAGACGATGTCGTCGGCCGTGAACGGCTCGCCGTCGCTCCAGGTGACGTCCGCGCGCGGGACGACCGTGAGCTGCGTGTAGTCGTCGTTCCACTCGAGGCTCTCGGCGAGCCATGGCGTGGTACCGCGATCTCCCGTCTGGTTCACCAGGGCCAGGGTCTCGAACACGACCTTGGCGTAGCCGTACTTCGACGCGGCGGAGTCGCCGACGAACGGGTTGTTCGACTCGGTGGTGATCGCACCGTCGGGCTTCGCGATGGTGAGGGATGCGGATCCGGCGCCGTCGCCGGATCCACCGCCGGCCGAGCAGCCGGCGAGGGCCGACACACCGAGCGCGGTGATCGCGGTCGCGGCGATCAGAGACTTTCTGAGCTTCATTGCTTCTCCTAGGCACGGGTCTTTGTGCTGTGTCGCCGGCGAACGGGGGTCCGCCGGCCGTCGTGATTTGCTTACTGTCGAGAAAGTAAGCTTCCGTGAGGTTACCGAGTAGTAAGTTTGACCGCAAGCACAGTCCGACGATGGAGAGGAGGCCGCGGTGGCAGACAGCGACCAGACAGTGCGCGTGCGCCCGGCGACGCTCGAGAAACGCGAGCAGATCCTCAAGGCCGCGATCGAGATCTTCGGCAACAAGGGCTCGACCAACGGGACCCTGGCGGACGTCGCCGAGCAGGTCGGCATCACGCACGCCGGCGTGCTCCACCACTTCGGCTCGAAGCAGAAGCTCCTACTCGAGGTGCTCGCTTACCGAGACAGGGACGATGTCGCCGGCCTCGCCCAGAAGCACATTCCCGGGGGACCGGAACTGTTCCTGCACCTCGTGCGCACCGCCTTCACGAACGAGAAGCGGCCGGGCATCGTGCAGGCCTACACGGTACTCTCGGCGGAGTCGGTCACCGACGAGCATCCCTCGCGCCCGTTCTTCGAGGAGAGGTACACGACACTGCGCCGCGAGGTCACGGCCGCGTTCCACGAGCTGTGCGCCCAGGAGGGCGTGCGCGACCCCGACTCGGTCGCTGCCGCCTCCGCCGCGATCCTCGCCGTGATGGACGGGCTGCAGCTGCAGTGGCTCCTGCACCCCGGGGCGATCGAACTGGGCGCGACCAGCGAGTTCGCGATCCGGGCGATCGTGAACGCCGTGCTGCACCCCGGCCCAGACCTCACGACCTACACATCCCCCGCCTGATCCCCCCCCTACCCGCGGCACCGAGACCCATGCGCCGCGCCGAAACCCATCGAGCCAGACGCTTGTGACAGTGGGTCTGGGCGGCGACCATGGGTCTCGGCAACGCGGGGCTGCCCGGCTAGGCTCGGGCCATGACGATCGACCTCGAAGCGCTCTACATCGACCTGCACCAGCACCCCGAGCTCTCGTTCCAGGAGACGCGCACCGCCGGCATCGCCGCCCAGCACCTGCGCGACCTCGGCCTCGAGGTCGAAGAGGGTGTCGGCGTCACCGGCGTCGTCGGCGTGCTCCGCAACGGCGAAGGTCCGGTGGTGTGGGTGCGCGCCGACATGGACGCGCTCCCCGTCGAGGAGCAGACCGGCCTGTCTTACGCCAGCACAGCGAAGGGCGTCGACCCCGCGGGGACGACCGTTCCCGTCATGCACGCCTGCGGCCACGACATGCACGTCACCGCCATGATCGGCGCGGTCGAGAGGCTCGTCGCCGAGCGGTCCGACTGGTCGGGAACCCTCGTCGTGCTGATCCAGCCCGCCGAGGAGTACGGCGCCGGGGCGCGCGCGATGCTCGACGACGGGATCCTCGACCGCTACCCGAAACCCGATGTCGTGCTCGGCCAGCACGTCACGCCGCTCCCCGCAGGCGTGATCGGCGTGCGCAGCGGTACGCAGATGGCCGCCTCCGACGGACTCACCGTCACCCTGCACGGCCGCGGCGGCCACGGCTCGCGCCCGCACGCGACGATCGATCCCGTCGTGATGGCGGCGGCCACCGTGATGCGCCTGCAGACCATCGCGTCGCGGGAGATCGATCCGCAGGGGGTCGCTGTCGTGACCGTGGGATCGATCCACGCGGGCTTCAAGAACAACATCATCCCGGCCGAGGCGAAGCTCGAGCTCAGCCTGCGCTACCCGGACGAGGGGACGCGCGACAAGGTGCTCGCGAGCGTCGAGCGCATCGTGCGGGCCGAGGCCACAGCCTCCGGGGCCGAGCGCGAGCCCGAGATCCGCACCGACCACACGCTGCCAGCCACCATCAACGACGAAGAAGCCACCGCGCGCGTCTCCGCAGCCCTGCAGCGCGCCCTGGGCGAGGCAGCCGTGATCGATCCCGGGATGTTCACCGGCAGCGAGGACGTGTCATGGTTCGCCCGCGATGCCGGAGCACCCCTCGTGTTCTGGTTCTGGGGCGGTATCGACCCCGCCCGGTTCGCCGAGGCCGTCGCTGCGGGACGCCTGGGCGAGGACATCCCGACGAATCACTCGCCGTTCTTCGCACCGGAGATCCACCCGACGATCGAGGTCGGCGTCACCGCGCTGTCGGCCGCGGCCCGGGAGTTCCTCGCCTAAGGATCGGAACGATCTGGTTCACGTGACTGCTCGCTGCTCCCGCAGGAAGACGTGCAGGTCGAGTGCGTTTCGCTTGCTCCGTTGCTCGATGAGGAGATGACGTCGCAGGAGGTTTGTCACACCGACGGGAATCGGGTCCATCGCATTGGTCCGCTTGACGTCTTGCGAGCCGAAGCCGGCCAGGAGCGTCACCGACCTGCCGTCGATGTCCCTCACCTCGATCCGCGCGTAGTCGGTGTCGAGGCGGATCAGTACTCGAGAGATCGACTCCCAGGGGAACGATCGCTCCGACCCGGCTCCGACGATTCGTAGCCCCTCGTCGTCCCACTCGATGACGTAGCGCTTCCTCCGCCAGGCGAAGATCCACAGCAGGGCGAGCACGATGACGATCCCCAGGCCGCCGGCGACCAGGACGACACCGGATCGGCCGAACATGACGTCGGTCTCCAGCGAGATGGCGATCAACGCCGCCGCGGCACCGCCTCCTCCCACGATGATGCAGCCGACGATGATCGCGACGAGCTGGATCATGGAGACTCGTGTCGCCCGGATCGTCAACCGGTACCCGTCGGTCCCCGGCCGGATCGTCTCCCACATCCGTTCACCCCTACATATCGAGAGAGCGTCTTCAGCTCGCTCTTCTTCGCTCAGCCGCCGATCGCGTTCATGCCGCGCGCGGGCTGCAGGAACGAGGGGTCGTCGATCGCGTGCCCCGGCAGCTTGCCATGCACGCACGAACGCAGCAGTGCGGCGATCTCGTCCGCGCGTTGCCCCGGCGCGGAGGCCGACTCTCCGCGCAGCAGCCCGGTCAGGTCGTACTCGGCGAGCGAGAACAGGCAGTTGCGCAGTTGCCCGTCGGCGGTCAGCCGCAGACGATCGCAGGCGCCGCAGAACGGGGCGGTGACCGAGGCGATCACGCCGACCTCGTGCGGCCCGCCGTCGATCCGCCACTTCTCGGCGGGAGCGCCACCGCGGCCCTCGACCGGCTCGAGGTGCCAGCGTTCTCCCAGCGAGGCGAGGATCTCCTCGCGCGTGACCATCGAGGCGCGGTCCCAGGTGTGCCCGGCGTCCAGCGGCATCTGCTCGATGAATCGGAGCTGAGCGCCCACGCCCATCGCGAACTCCACGAGATCGACCAGCTCGTCGTCGTTCACGCCGCGCATGGCGACCGCGTTCAGCTTGAGGGGACGGAGGGACGAGGCCGCAGCCGCCTCGATACCCGCGAACACGTCGTCGAGGCGGTCGCGGCGGGTGAGGTCGGCGAAGCGCTGGCGGTCGACCGTGTCGATGCTGATGTTGAGGCGCGTGAGTCCGGCATCGATCAGGGCCGGGAGCTTCTGGGCGAGGCTGATGCCGTTGGTGGTCATCGCCACCTCGACAGGGCCCTCCTCCCCCTCGATGCGGGCGATGCGCCGCACGACGTCGACGATGTCGGTGCGCAGCAGCGGTTCGCCGCCGGTGAGACGGAAGGTGCGGATGCCGAGAGCTGCGGCGACCTCCGCCACCTCGACGATCTCGTCGGTGGAGAGGATGCTCGTGCGGGCGAGCCACTCGTTGCCCTGCTCGGGCATGCAGTACGTGCAGCGCAGCGAACAGCGATCGGTGAGGGAGATGCGCAGATCGCGATGCACACGGCCATGCGTGTCGACGAGACCTCCCGTGAGGCCGGCGGCATGCGATGCGGGCTCGGTGCGCGGCGCGCGCATGCCGATGACCACCGGCACGGCCGTCACGGTGCTCCCCCGCTCCCCGTCATGTTCCGAGACTAACCCCCGGAGCAGCGCGCGGGGGCGGCTCGGCGGCGACGACCGGCACATTGTCAGTGTTCCGCCCACGACCGCCCGGGGCGACGACTCAGCGCAGGGGAACGAACCGCACATGCTCCGGCTCGATCCGCAGCTGGACGGTCTCGCCGACGAGCAGTCCGGCGGCATCGGAGACAGAGAGGTCGACGACGCACGACCCAGTCTGCAGCCGGACGCCGGTGACCGTGGGTTCGAGCCGGTCGACCTCGGCGATCCATCCACCGCCGTCCGAGCCGTCGACCAACCGCACGTGCTCGGGGCGGAACACGGCGATCAGCGGCGTTCCATCGTCCTCGGCGAGCGCGCGCGAAGCGGGATCCGCGCTGGTCAGCCGCACCTCACCACCCCGCCACGCGCCCCCACTCGCGACGCCGACCAGGCGATTGACGCCGGCGATCGAGGCGACGAAGCCCGACGCGGGTGCCGACAGCACGTCGCGGACCGGCCCGCTCTGTGTGACCCGCCCCGACTCGACGACCAGGAGGCGCTCGGCCAACGCGACCGCATCAGCGGCATCGTGGGTGACCGCGATCGTGGTGACCCCGGCGAGCTGGTCGCGCAGCATCTGTCGGATCTCGCCCGCCGTCACCGGGTCGAGCGCCACCAGCGGTTCGTCGAGCAGCACCGCGCGCGGAGAGGCGGCGAGCGCCCTGGCGACGGCCACGCGCTGTCCTTCACCACCCGAGAGCTCACGCGGCATCCGGTCCCCGGATCCGGCGAGCCCGACGCGTGCGAGCCACTCATCGGCAGAGTCTCGCGCGGCACGGGCGTCCGTGCCTGCCGCCCGAGGGCCGAAGGCGACGTTCTCGCGGACGGACAGGTGCGGGAACAGACGCGCATCCTGGCCGAGCAGCACCACGCCGCGGTTCATCGGCGGCGTCCGCACCCGTGGTGAGGCGACGCGGTCGACGACCCGGCCGGCGACCTCGATCTCTCCCGCGCTCAGCGGCTCGAGGCCCGCGAGTGCCTGCAGCAGGGTCGATTTGCCCGCGCCGCTGGGCCCCATGATGGCCATGGTCTCCCCCACCGCCACCTGCAGAGCGACGTCGACGGCGAAGTGCTCGCGATCGACCACGATGTGTGCGCGCAGCCCCGGTGCCTCGGCCCGGGTCTCCCTTCCCGTCATCGTGCGGCCCCCGGTCGCCAGCCGCGCACGAGAAGCAGCACGACGATGGCGGTCGCGAGCAGCAACAGGGCGAGCGCGACCGCCGTGCCCTGCGAGACTCCCGCACCGTTGAACGCGGTGTAGATCGCGAGCGGCATCGTCTGGGTGACTCCCGGTCGATTGCCTGCGAACAGCGCCGTCGCACCGAATTCCCCGATCGCCCGCGCGAAGCACAGCACGACGCCTGCCACGATCCCGGGTGCCGCGAGAGGCAGGGTGATGCGGCGCAGGATCGTCCACCGTCCGGCTCCGAGGGCCGCGGCCGTGCGCTCGTGGTCCACGCCCGACGTGCGCACGGCACCCTCGACGGCCAGGACCAGGAAGGGCAGCGCGACGAAGGTCTGCGCCAGCACCACGGCGGGCGTGCTGAAGGAGAGGCCGAGCCCGCCGAACCACCCCGCACGTCCGAACAGGTACAGCAGCGCGACGCCGCCCACCATCGGCGGCAGCACCAGCGGCACCGTGACGACGGCGCGGAGCACGGCGGCGAGCCGGGGGCCGGAACGGGCGATGTACAGCGCGAGCGGAACGCCGACGACGATGCAGAGCAGCGTGGCGACGAGACCGGTGCCGAGCGAGAGGAGGAGAGCAGAGAGGGCTGCCTGCGACGTCACATCGGCCAGGAACGTCGACCACTGCACACGCGCGACGAGAGCGATCAACGGCAGGATCAGGAAGGCCAGACCGATCGCAGCGGGGATGGCGAGCGCCCGCGGAGCGTACCCTCGACCCCCTGCTGCACTCATGGGGCTCCGAAGCCGAAGTCCGCCAGGATCCTCTGTCCGGCGTCCGACAGCACGAACGCCACGAACGCATCAGCCGCCTCGGCGTTCGGCGCGTCCGAGAGCGCGGCGATCGGGTAATGGTTGACGACTTCGTCCGCACCATCGGGCACGACTGCCTCGACATCGGAACGCCCGATCACGTCAGTGGCGTACACGAGTCCGGCATCGGCCTCGGACGCGGCGACCTTCGTGAGCACCGCCGTCACGTTCTGCTCGAGGCTGGACGCATCTACCGTCACATCCGCGGCGGCGAGCAGCTTCGCGGAAGCGGCACCGCACGGCACCTCCGGTGCACACAGCACCGTGGTCACGTCGGCCAGATCGGCGAGCGTCTCGACGCCGCCCGGGTTCCCGGAAGGCACCGCGATGACGAGGGTGTTGGAGGCGAACAGCGTCGGATCCGCGGTGACGTCGGCGGCCTTGTCCATGTTCGCCTCGTCGGCCGAGGCGAACACATCGGCCGGTGCGCCTTCGAGGATCTGCGTGACCAGTGTGGATGAGCCGTCGTACACCGGGCTGAACCGCACCTCCGGATTCTCGGCGACGAACGCCTCGCCGATGGCATCGAAGGCGCCGCTGAGCGATGCGGCGGCGTAGACCGTGAGGTCTCCACTCAGGCTGCTCTGCTCGGTGGTGGCCGATGGCGACGGCGTGCTCCCTGCCGTGCTCGCACAGCCGCCCAGGGCGAGGACGGCGGCGGCGAGGACGAGGACGGTGGAGCGGCGGAGCGTGCGGTTCATGTCAGTCTTTCGGGACCTCGACGACGACCTGCGTCGCCTTGACGGATGCGGTGGCGAGTGAGCCCACCTCGAGCTGCAGATCGCGGGCCGCCTCGGCGGACATGAGCGAAACGACGCGATGCGGCCCTGACTGGATGTCGACCTGCGCCATCAGCCCGTCGATCTGCACGCGCGTCACGATGCCGAGGAAACGATTGCGGGCGCTGGAGAGCACGGTCCCGGCATCCGTCTCCTCCGCGGCGAGCGCCTCGGCCCGTGCCGCGAGCGCGTCACCGGGGATCTCCGCCGGCGCCGCATCGGTGACCGGCAGCAATCCCTGCTCGATCCAGCGACGGACGGTGTCGTCGCTGACGCCGAGCAGTTGCGCGGCCCGGGCGATCCGATAGGTCTGCATGACAGGAATCTACCGCACGAGCGGAGAGATCAGGTCGATAGTTCCGATTCTGCGACACTCCGTCGTGTCCCCCGAATGGCCGATACCGCGCGGGCGGGTTCTCCGCCATGATGGCTCTCGATGACGGCGCCGAATCAACCACAGGACGGGCTGTCCGACTTCGCGGAGCTGATGGCCCGCGAACAGGAGTTCTCCACCCCTGACCGGATCCCCCCGGAGGTACGCAGACGGCGACGGCGCCGCGGCCTCGTCGCCACCGCCATCGTCGTCGTGCTGCTGCTTGCCGCGGCGGGCGGCTACGTCGGGTGGGCACTCACCGCTCCCGTGAGTCCGCCGGCGGTGTCGACGCAGATGCCGCAGGTCCCGGCAGCCGCTCCGGCATCGATCACCACGCCCCCGGCGGATGCCTCGGCGCTCAGCGTGGCGGGCGCTGACGTCTATCTCGGCGAAACGGCGAACGGCGTCTGGTCGTCGAGCGGCACGGGCGAGCCCCTGCCCATCGCGAGCATCACCAAGCTCATCACCGCCCTGGTCATCCTCGATGCCTCCCCGCTCGCCTCCGCCGACGACCCGGGTCCCACCATCACTTTCAGCAAGGCTGATCACGACCTCTACGACCGTTACTACGTCCTCGGGGCGACGATCGCACCCATGCCCACCGGCACCTCGATGTCGCTGCGCGATGCCCTGGCCGCCATGCTCATCCCCTCGGCCAGCAACTACGCCGATGCACTGTCCTCCCGGATCTTCGGGTCGCAGAACGCGTTCCTCGGCGCCACGCGAAACTGGCTCGCCGCCCACGGACTGACCGGCACGACGATCACCGAGCCCACGGGCATCAGTCCCCGCAACACCAGCACACCCACCGATCTCCTCGCGATCGGCAAACTCGCCGCGGCGAACCCCGTCATCGCCCAGATCGTGGCGACTCCGTCGATCACGCTTCCCGGCGCCGGCCTGCTCCACAACACCAACGGCCTCCTCGGGACGACGGGGATCACGGGATTGAAGACGGGCACGTTGGGCGAGGGCACCTACAGCCTGCTGTACACCGCGAGTCTGGCCGTCGGCACGGCCGAGCCGCTCGCGGTGACCGGGGTCGTACTCGGGGGAGCGTCGCGCGAGTCGGTCAACGCCGGTGTGCTCGCGGTGCTCGACAGCATCCGCGCCGGGTTCCACCAGATGCCGGTCGCGTCGGCAGGGCAGAAGGTGGGCACGATCACGACACCCTGGGGAGACAGTGCCCAGCTGCTCATCGACGAGGACGCGACGATCTTCACCTGGTCGGACACACCGGTCGTCGTGACGATGGACATCAAGACCCCGCCGACCTATCGCGACGGCACGGAGGTGGGAACCGTCACCTGGACCGCCGGCCCGAACACCGTCACCGCTGCAGTCACGATCTCGGGCACCATCGACCAGCCGACGAAGTGGTGGCGGCTGACGCATCCCTCCGAGCTCGGTGCGATGACGGAGACCGAGGGCTGAAGACACAGTCGGCGGAGCGGGCATACGCTGAACCCATGCAGCCTCTCGTCGCCCCTGCCGCCGCGCTGGCGCCGGAAGAACTCGTCCGCACTGCGCGGCATGCGGTCCTCACCGGCATCGGCGAGGAAGGCCAGCGCCGCCTGAGCGCGGCTCGTGTCACCGTCGTCGGCGCGGGCGGGCTCGGCTCCCCCGTGCTGCTCGCCCTCGCCGCCGCGGGGGTCGGCACGCTCACCGTGATCGACGACGACGTGGTGGAGCTCACCAACCTGCAGCGTCAGCTCGCCCATCGGGTGGAGGACATCGGTGCCGCGAAGACCGCATCCGCCGCGCGCGCGATCGCGTCTCTCGCCCCGCAGACCGTCGTGCACCCGGTGTTCGAACGCCTCGACAGCGCCAACGCCGAGCGGCTCCTCGCGGGCGCCGATCTCGTGGTCGACACGAGCGACTCGTTCGCGACCCGCCGGGATGTGGCCGCTGCGGCCGAGGAGCTCGGACTCCCGCTCGTGTGGGGTGCCGTGCAGGAGTGGCACGCGCAGGTCACTGTCTTCTGGTCGACCCCGCCGCAGGGAGAGTCGGTGGTGCTCGCGGACCTCTTCCCGCTGGGCACCGAGGGCGAGCCACCCAGCTGTGCCCAGGTCGGGGTGCTCGGGGCGCTGTGCGTGCAGGTGGGCGGGATGTTGGCCGGCGAGGTGATCAAGCTCGTCACCGGCGCCGGTGAACCGCTGCTCGGGCGGCTCGCGATGATCGATGCGCTGACCTCCCGGCAGCACGAGATCTCGATCCGCCCGGCATCCACAGCATCGGGGGTGTCGGCATGAGCGGCCGCCGCACGGTCGAGGAGCAGCTCTCCCGCGTGCTCGACGCGGTTCGCGTCGTCGAGCAGGTCACGCTCCCGGTGGCGGATGCCGCAGGACGCACACTCGCCGCACCCGCCGCGGCCGCCCACGACATCCCCCTGTTCGACAACTCCGCGATGGACGGGTTCGCGGTGCGCGGTGCGGACGTCGCGTCGGCCTCCGAGCAGAACCCGGTGACGCTGCGTGTGGTCGCCGACCTCCCTGCCGGCGTCGCCCTCGACCCGGCGCTCGGCCCTGGCGAAACCGCCCGCATCATGACCGGTTCTCCCACGCCCACCGATGCCGACGTGATCGTGCCTTTCGAGGACACGGCCGGTGGCCTCGCCGACTCCCTCGGAGAGGTGACGGTGCTGCGCGCCCCCGCCAGGCCCGGCGTGTTCGTACGCCGGCGCGGTGCCGACCTGCACGCAGGCGATGAGGTCGTGCACGCGGGTGAACGCCTCGGGCCCTTCCAGCTCGCCGCAGCGGTCGCCGCGGGCGTCGAGGCGGTCTCGGTCACCCGTGCGCCTCGCGTGGTCGTGGTGTCGACCGGAAGCGAACTGCTCGGACCGGGAGACGCACCGGTGCGCGGGCGCATCCCCGACTCGAACGGCCCCCTGCTCCAGCAGCTGGTCGCCGACGCCGACGCCGAGGTCGTTCTGGTCGCGCGCGTTCCCGACGAGCCCGAGGCCGTCGGAGCCGTCACCGCCGAAGCCATGGCCCTCGGCGCGGACGTGATCGTCTTCACCGGCGGCGTGAGCGCAGGCGCCTACGAGCCCGTGCGCGGGGCCTTCGACGGCGGCGGACAGGTCGAGTTCAGCGCGGTCGCGATGCAGCCGGGCAAGCCTCAGGCCTTCGGGGTGATCGAGGGCGGGTGCCTGGTGTTCGGCCTGCCGGGCAACCCCGTCAGCGTCGCCGTGTCGTTCGAGGTGTTCGTGCGACCCGCGCTGCTCGCGATGCAGGGACGGAGCGAGATCCACCGCCCGCATGCGCCGTTCACCGCGGATGCCTCGTGGACGCCTCCCCCTAGCCGCCGCCAGTATCTTCCCGCCGTCGTCGACCTCGCCGCGCGCACCGTGCGTCCGGCGACCGCGGGCGGATCGGGATCCCACCTCGCCGGAGGCCTCGCTCGCGCGCACGCGTTCGCGATCGTGCCGGCCGAGGTCGAGACGGTCGCCGTCGGCGACGTGATCGATGTCATGCTGGTCGGATGAGTTTCCCTCACCTCGACGCGGCCGGCCGCGCGCACATGGTCGACGTGACCGCGAAGCAGCCGACCGTCCGCACCGCCACCGCCCGCGGCTTCGTGCGCTGCAGCACCGATGTGATCGCCGCCCTGCGCGACGGGACGATGCCGAAGGGCGACGTGCTCGCCGTGGCACGCATCGCGGGTATCCAGGCGGCCAAGTCCACCCCTGCGCTGCTGCCGCTGGCACACGTGATCGGGGTGCACCGGGCGAGCGTCGACCTCGAGATCGTCGACGACGGCGTGCGCATCGAGGCCACGGTGGGCACCGCCGATCGCACCGGTGTGGAGATGGAGGCGCTCACCGCCGTGTCGGTCACCGCTCTGGCGGTCGTCGACATGATCAAGGGCATGGACCGCGCCGTGGTGATCGAGGACGTGCGCATCGTGGCGAAGTCGGGTGGGCGCTCCGGCGACTGGGTGCGTCCCGGCGAAGCATCTCCCGGAGAGACCCACGCCGATGGAGACGCCCGATGACTCGGGTGCGCTACTTCGCCGCGGCCGCGGAGGCTGCCGGTGTCGACTCCGAGGAGCGCGCGGAGACGACACTCGTCGCGCTGCGCACCGCCGTGGTCGCCGAGCATCCGGCGCTGGCCGACATCCTTCCGCGCTGCGCCGTCATGGTCGATGGAGTGCGCAGCGACGACGACCTCGCCCTCGACGACGCCGAGCTCATCGACGTTCTCCCGCCCTTCGCCGGCGGCTGACCGCACGCGACCTGCCGCGTCTGCTGGTCACATGCATGACCAGGGGACACCTGCATGATCGCTGGGCGGCGTTTCCTCCGGCAGACGTCAAAAGCTCATGCAAGTGCCGCGACGGAGTCAGCCGCCGATGCCCTTCCACGACGAGGTCCCGTCGACCTCGAGCTGACGCTTCCACACGGGGAGGTCGCTCTTGATCGCCTCGATGACCGCTCGGCACACCTCGAACGCCTCGGCACGGTGTTCGGAGGCGACCGCGATCACGACAGCCGCATCGCCCACATCGAGCCGCCCGATGCGATGACTCACCGCCACCACGGCAGGGGCTTCGGATCCGGCCCCCGCTTCGGCAGCGATGCTTCGCAGCGCGGCTTCGGCATCGGGATGGGCGCTGTACTCCAGCCCGACGACCGGCGTCTCGGCATCCGGGTCGTTGTCGCGCACCCGGCCGACGAAGGTGGTCACCGCGCCGAGTCGAGGGTCTTCGACCGCGGCGAGGTGCGCGTCGAGGTCGAGGCGCACCTCCGTCACCGCAGCGATTCGTACGTCGTTCATGAGTGGTCTCCGCCCTCCACCTGGTCCAGGATGTGCCCGGCGACGCCGAGCACCACGGGTACGCCGGAGGCCACGGCTCGCGTGGATCCGGGCAGGTTCACCACGAGCATCCCCGCGGGATCGACGATGCCGGCGAGACCGCGCGACAAGATCGAGAGCGGGGTGTCGGCGAGTCCGCTGCGACGCAGCTCCTCCGCGACCCCCGGGATCTCCCTGGTGATCACGCGGCGGGTGCCCTCCGGCGTCAGGTCGCGCGGCCCGACACCGGTACCGCCGGTGGTCACGACCAGGCGGATACCGCGGGCGACGGCTCTGCGCAGGGCATCCGCCACCGAATCGATTCCGTCCGCCACGATCTCGGCGTCGGGGCAGTGCCATCCCGCGTCACGCAGCAGCCCCACCGCGATCGGGCCTCCCCGATCCTCACGCTCTCCCGAGAAGGATCGGTCGGAGACCGTGATCACGAGTGCGGGGAGCGGGCCCATGGCTCCCACCCTAGGCCCGCGAGGCCGGCTGTGCACCGGACTCAGTTGACCCGGATGAGCGAACGCTGCCATCCCGAAGATCCGTTCGGGGCGATGGGGGCGCGCTCCTCGATCTGCAGATCGCCGTTCTTGTTGACCGCGCGCACGGCGACGTAGTGCGTGCCGGGGGTGGCATCCCACTCCATGAACCACTGCACCCACGTGTCGTCGTTGATCGGAGCCGACAGCGTCGCCGGCATCCAGTCACCGTTGTCGATACTGACCTCGACGCGTTCGATCCCGACCGACTGGGCCCAGGCGACACCGGCGATCGGGATCTTCCCCGCCGCGACCGCCTCCCCGATCTTGGGAGTGTCGACGCGCGAGGCGAACTTGATCGGGGCCTCTGCGCTGTACCCGCGGGGCGTCCAGTACGCCTCGTCCTTGTCGAAGGTCGTGACCTTCAGCTCGGTGAGCCACTTGGTCGCCGACACGTAGCCGTAGAGCCCTGGCACCACCATCCGCACCGGGAAGCCGTGCTCGAGGGGCAGCGGCTCTCCGTTCATGCCGACCGCCAGGATCGCATCGAGGTTGTCGTCGGTGAGCGCCGAGAGCGGCGTGCTCGCGGTATAGCCGTCGACGCTGCGCGAGAGCACCATGTCGGCCCCGGATTTCACGCCCGCCTTCTTCAACACGTCGCGCAACGGCACTCCGAGCCACTTCGCGTTGCCGACGAGCTCGCCGCCGACCTCGTTCGACACGCAGGTGAGCGTGATCGCGTACTCGTCGAGGCCCATGTCGAGGAGGTCCTGGAAGCTCATCTCCACGCGCTGGTCGACCATACCGTCGATCACGAGTCGCCAGGTGTCCGGGTCGATCGAGGGGACCGTGAGCGCGGTGTCGACGCGGTAGAAGTCCTTGTTGGGGGTGAAGAGCTTGCTGAGGCCCGGGATGTCGAGCTCCGCACCCTGCGGCACCGTGACCCTGGTCTTCGGGGTGGGGAGCTTGAGCGCGCCGCGGATCGCCTCCACCGATGACACGGCCATGCTCACCGTCCGTGCCGTGATCCCCACGACCAGTGCGGATGCTCCGGCGAGCGCGGCGAGGACGAAGAATCGGCGTCGGTCGATGCCGGGTCGAGCGGGCTCGACATCCGCCGGCCCGACACCGCCGTCCTCCGGCTCGGCGATTACCGCGCCGGAGTCATGGGCACCGGCGGCTTGCGCCCCGGCGGTGCTGCCGGCTTGCGCCCCGGCGGTTCGGCCGGCTTCCCCGACGGCAGTGCGGGCGTCCCTCCACCCGCGCAGACGGCGGCTGAGGAGCACGAGGATGATCGACCCGGCGACGGTTCCGAGCACCGGAGGCAGGAAGGCCAGGGGCGACACGGCCGCCCTGGTCACGATGGCGGCCGTGGAGAGCACCCCGGCGACGACGAGTGCGATCACGCCGAGCGGCGGGCGCACGAACTGCAGGATGCCGGCGATCGCCGAGGCGATGAGCACAGCGAGCCCGAGTCCAGCCAGCAGAGCGATCTTGTCGTACTCGCCGAAGGTGGCGATCGCGAACTCCTTGAAGGGCTGCGGCACGATGTCGATCACGAACCCGCCGACCGCGAGGATCGGGCTGGCGGCACGCGCGAAGAGCAGCGCGAACAGCTCGGCCGTGGCGAGGAACACCCCGCCGCCGATCACACCGGCCAGGGCCGCCCAGACGAGGAACCTCTTGCCACTGCGGCGCTGCGCCATGATCGTCTCCTGTTCCACCGTCTCCGATGTGCTCCCCGCTTGTTCGGAGCGACGGCGAGATCGGATGTGACCGATCAGGAGTCGGTGTCCGCCGGTCAGAGACGACGCACGGTGATGGCCTCGCGTCCCTGGAACTGGCGCAGGGTGCGCATGCACCTCGAGCACAGGATCTCGACGCGACGCGGGTGGCCCTCGCCGCACACGCAGTCCACGGTGACACGCCACTTGGCCTTGCGTCCGCACGGCTGGTAGCCGTCGTCGTCGCCGTGGTCGCACTCGCATCGCTGCGACCCACGATCGATGCCGGGGAGGTCGTCGACGTCGAGTCGCTCGTCGACGGCGCGATCGGCTTTGACGGACAAGGCTTCCTGCGTTCTCACCACCTGCCGATGCTCCCAGGGCCGCCCCGTGGGCGCAACAGCGTCGCGCACGGGCGCGTCCCGGTCAGACTCCGACGACGCGGGGGCTCGAGGGTGCGTCCGGGGTGGACGTCGGAGCCGGAGGCGGCGGGGGCGCGAGCTGGCGCTGCGGCACCCCGTGCGCCTCACGGTGCAGGCGCTCCATGCGGCTGTCGAGCTCCGACGCCGCTTCCGCCGCATCAGAGAGGCTGTCGACGAGGTGCGAGGGCACCTGGTTGGAGAACTTGTAGTAGATCTTGTGCTCGAGGCTCGCCCAGAAGTCCATGGCTATCGTGCGGAACTGCACCTCGACCGGCACCGAGAGCGCACCTGTCGACAGGAAGACGGGCACCTCGATGATCGCGTGCAGGCTCTTGTAGCCGTTGGCCTTCGGGTGGGCGATGTAGTCCTTGACCGTGCGCACGGTGACATCGTCCTGTGCGGTGAGCAGGTCGAACAGCCGGTACACGTCGGCGACGAAGCTGCAGGTCACCCGCACGCCGGCGATGTCGGTGATGTCGGCACGGATACGGTCGAAGTCGGGCTCGTCGATGCCCTTCCTGGCAAGCTTCTCGACGATGCTGTCGGGCGACTTCAGACGGCTCTTCACGTGCTCGATGGGGTTGTACGCGTGGTCGTGCGTGAACTCGTCTCGCAGGATCGAGATCTTCGTCTCGACCTCGCGCATCCCGAACTCGTACTCGCGCAGGAACCGCTGCAGCTCGTCGCGCAGCTCGCGGGCCTGGTTGATCGTGTCCTCGGTGACGTGAACGGTCGTCATGTCCTCGACGTTACGGCTTCGTGATCGGAAACCGCTGTGGATCCCCGATGTCCCTACGGTTCTCAAACGGGTTGACGCGGCCTCGACCACGGCCTAGAACGGAGCACATGACGACAGCAGGCGAGGACTGGACCAGGGCCTACATCGAGGCGTGGAAGTCGAACGATCCGGAACGGATCGGGGCGCTCTTCACGCACGACGCCCGATACCTCACGAGTCCCGATTCGGAGCCGCGCGTCGGGCGCGAGGCGATCGTGTCGGGGTGGATCGAAGACGGCGATGAACCGGGGTCCTGGACGTTCGAGTGGGAGGTCCTCCACGAGGTCGACGGCTTCGTGGTCGTCCAGGGGCGCACGAAATACCCGGCCGAACGCGACTACCTCAACCTCTGGATCATCCGGCTCGCACCCGACGGGCGTGCGACCGAGTTCACCGAGTGGTACATGCCACGCCCCCACACAGAGAGTTGAGCGCGCGCACGCCGAACCACCGGTGCGTCATGCGTCGCGCGACGGGGAAGCGGAGGCGGGCGCGATCGGCGCAGAGCCCGCGGCATCCGCTCGCGCGTCGACGAGGT
Organism: Microbacterium sp. JAI119; assembly: GCF_013410135.1. Lineage (NCBI taxonomy): Bacteria > Bacillati > Actinomycetota > Actinomycetes > Micrococcales > Microbacteriaceae > Microbacterium > Microbacterium sp. JAI119. Next base: position 154,318 of record NZ_JACCCK010000003.1, on the reverse strand, counting down.
GCTGTCCGGAGGCGATGCCGGGAAGCCCGCGACCGTCGCGCGTCGTGAACGGCAGCACGATCGCGGCGAGGAACAATACGGCCGCCGCGAAACCGAAGAACCCGCCGGTCAGCTGCAGCGCGCTGATTCCGCCGATGCCGCCTGCCCAGCGCAGGAGCCGCGCGAACGGTGCGGGCAGGCGCGATCCCGCGTATCGGAGCTGCACCGCGATGTCGCCGACCGAGCGCCCGCTGATCAGGATCAGCGCCAGGAACAGAGCCGAAGGGGCGATGGTGGCGGCGGCGGATGCGAGGGTCCCGTCGAGCACCGCAGCGCGATCGTCCACGACGAACTCCAGCCACACCTGCACGGTCACACCGGCCGCCATGCTCAGGAACCCGTAGGCGAGGAAGTCGCACAGCATCACGAGCAGGCGACGCCCGCGGGTGACCGGACGGGGAAGATCGGCGTCCGGGCTCGCCTTCGCACCGCGCAGCGACCGCGGGACGAGGATCGCCACGATGCAGCCGATGACCGCACCCAGGGTATTCGTCATGAGGTCGCCCACATCGAAGAAGCGATACGCGCACGGGTAGACGCCCCACACCCCGGTCAACTGCGTCGTCTCGACCAGCAGCGACAGGCCGAAACCGGCGGCGAGCGCCGTAAGCATCCCACGGCCGGCGAGCACCCGGACGAAGAACCCGAGCGGGACGAACAGCAGCACGTTGAACACCAGCTGCAGCAGTGCCGGTTGACGCAGGGGGTTGCCCGGCGCCGCGAAGGCCTTCTGCACATCCCGCACGACCGACATCGGATCGGTGATCGCCCCGACGCAGCGGATCGTGTCGGGGTCGGGCAGCGGGAGCAGGGTGTAGGTCCAGATGGCCCAGAAGTAGATCAGCGCGGCGAGCCACAGCACGGTGCGACCGAGGCCGAGACGTCCGCGGCGGCGATAGCTGATCGCCACGAAGGGCACGAACAGGAGGATGCCGAAAGCCACCCCTATCGCGATCGCGATGAATCCGAGCAGCACCTGATCTTCCACCGCGTGCCAGTGTAGCTTTGCGCGTAAGGATTCCGTGAGGACCGCGCCATCCCACCGTAGGGATTCCGTGAGGATGGCGTGAGGATGCCATCAGGAGGCGTAGTGTCGCCGGACGTGTCAGACGAAAACAGGGAGGGCGCGGAAGCACCGCCGCGCGCCAAACGCATCCTCATCGGCGAACCGCTGACGAGCCAGCAGGTCGACGACCAGCTGCTCCCGAAGCGGATGGCTCTGCCGATCTTCGCGTCCGACGCCCTCAGCTCTGTGGCTTACGCCCCGCAGGAGCTCGTGATGATCCTGCTGATCGGCGGGCTCACCTTCCTGTCGTTCACGCCGCTCGTCGCGGGCGCCGTCGTGGTGCTGCTGGTCGTGGTCGTGCTCAGCTACCGCCAGCTCATCAAGGCCTACCCGTCGGGCGGCGGTGACTACGAGGTCGCGTCGAAGAACCTCGGCGAGATCCCCGGCGTGATCGTTGCTGCGGCCCTCCTGGTCGACTACGTGCTGACCGTCGCCGTGTCGGTCGCCTCCGGTGTCGACAACATCATCTCGGCGGTGCCCGGTCTCGACCCGTTCCGCGTGGAACTCGCCGTCGGCTTCGTGATCCTCATCATCGTGGTGAACCTGCGTGGCGTGCGCGAGGCGTCTCTGGTCTTCGCGATCCCGACGTACGTGTTCATCGGGTCGGTCGGCATCATGATCGTCACCGGACTCATCCGCACCTTCCTCGGCGATGCCCCCGTGGCCTCGAGCCACGATTTCAGCGTGCAGGCGGAGAGCCTCGGCCAGGCGGCCGTGATCCTGCTGATCCTGCGCGCGTTCTCGAGCGGATGCTCGGCCCTCACCGGTGTCGAGGCCGTCTCGAACGGGGTGCCCGCCTTCCGCGCCCCGAAGATCCGCAACGCCCAGTCGACCCTCGTGCTGATGGGCAGCATCGCCGCGTGCCTGTTCGCCGGTCTGACCGCGCTCGCCCTCATCACGGGTGTGCACTACGCCGAGAACCCGTGCGACCTGGTCGGCTTCGACTGCACGAACCCGCAGCCGAGCCTCATGGCGCAGATCGCCGCCGCGACGTTCGGCGGAGGCAGCATCCCCTTCTTCATCATCCAGGCCGCCACCGCGTGCGTGCTGCTGCTCGCGGCGAACACCGCGTTCAACGGCTTCCCGCTGCTGGGGGCCGTGCTCGCGCGTGACGGCTACGCGCCCAAGTCGCTCAACACCCGCGGCGACCGCCTGGTGTTCTCGAACGGCATGATCCTGCTCGGCATCGGCGCCATCGTGGTGCTCCTGGTGTTCCAGGCGAAGCTGACCACGCTGATCCAGCTGTACATCATCGGGGTGTTCGTGTCGTTCTCGCTCGGCCAGATCGGCATGGTGCGGCACTGGCGACGCGTGCTGCGCGGGCCGACGGAGGACAAGGCCGGCCCGGGGATCGACGGCGCATCGGCCGCGGACCGCCGCTCGGCGAAGGTCGGGCTCATCATCAACTCCACCGGTGCCGTGATGACCGTGCTGGTGCTCGTCATCGTGACGATCACGAAGTTCACGCACGGTGCGTATCTGGTGTTCTTCGCGATCCCGATCCTCGCCTTCCTGATGCTGGGCGTGAAGCGGTACTACCGCGATGTCGAACACGAGATCGCGATCGACGACACCACGAAGTTCGGCGCGACCGGCGACCTGGCGATCGTGCTCGTCAACCGTCTGCAGAAGCCCGTCGTGAAGGCCATCGACTACGCGATCGCGGCGAAGCACGGCAAGACCCTCGCGGTGCACGTGGCCGTGGCCTCCGACGACGCGGCGCAACTGCAGAAGGACTGGGCCGACCATCTGGTGCCGATCCCGCTCGTGATCGTCGAGTCGCCGTATCGCTCGTTCGCGCAGCCGGTGACGCAGTTCATCAAGCAGTACCGCGAGAAGCACGGCTCGTCCGTCGTGACCGTGTACCTGCCGCAGTACATCGTGGGCCACTGGTGGGAGTCGTTCCTGCACAACCGTCGCGCCCGCCGGCTCGCCAACCAGCTCATGCTCGTGCACGGGGTGTCGATCACGCTGGTCCCGTGGCTGCTCGACTCGTCGGAGCTCATCTACGGTCGCCGCTCCCGTCCGCTGCCCGGTCAGGAGCGGGGCGGTCGCCCGGTGGTCGTCAGCGGTCGGCGTGCGCACCGTCCCGCTGGTCCACCCCAGGACGGCGTGCCCGAAGCGTGAACTCTTCGGGGCGGATCGCGCAATACAGAGTATGAGCACTCTCGACGACGCGATCTTCCGCCCGGCCCTCGATCCTGCCTCGGTCTCGCTACCGAAGACGACCTCGGTGGATCTCACCTGGCTCTGGGCCGACCTGGGCGCGAAGCCCGAACAGCGCTGAACGCCCTCAGGCTCCGTCGAGCACGGCACCCAGGATGACGGCGGCCTCGGAGAAGCGGGCAGGGTCGGCGTTGGCATAGTTGAGTCGCACGTAGGAACCGGACGGTTCGGCCGGGAACCACTCCGACCCCGGCGCGATGATGAGCCCGCGCACCTCGCACTCGCGCACGACCTGCACGACATCCGTCCCGTCGGGCAGCCGTACCCACAGGTTGAGGCCCCCCGCCGGAACGCCCTCGACGTGCGCGGAGGGTGCGTGCGTCGCCAGGCTCGCGAGCAGCAGGTCGCGGCGCGCGCGCAGGTGCTCCCGGAATCCGCGGAGGTGCGTGCGCCACGCGGGCTGGGTGACCACGTCGAGCGCGGCGGCCTGCAGCAACCCGCTCACGTACATGGACTCGGCCGCCCGATCGGCGAGGATGCGATCCCGTGCCGGGCCGCGCGCGATCACGGCGGCGACGCGCAGGGCGGGCGAGGCGCTCTTGGTGAGCGAGCGCAGGTAGACCACGTGGCCGTCGTCGTCGGACGCGACGATCGGACGCGGGTCGGCATCGATCCCCAGGTCGTGCGCCCAGTCGTCTTCGATCAGGAAAGCTCCGTGGCGGCGGACCGTCTCGAGCACGGCCTCCCGCGTGGCAAGCGGCCACTGCGCCCCGGTCGGATTCGCGAACGTCGGCTGCGCGTAGAACGCCCGAGCCCCGGTCTGCGCGAACGCCCGCTCGATGTCGTCGGGATCGGGGCCGTGCGCGCCGGAGGGGATCGGCACCAGCGTCACACCGGCCTGCGCCGCGGCGAGCAGCGCGCCCCAGTACGTCGGCGACTCGATCAGCAGCGGTTGCCCGACGCCCACGACCGCGCGGAAGATCGAACTGAGCCCGCTCTGGCTTCCCGAGATGATGAGCGCGTCCCGCGCGGAGGCCGGCGTGATGCCGACGGGAGCGGCGGATGCGAGCTCGCCGGCGAACCAGGCCTGCAGCTCCGGAAGACCTGCAGCGGGGGAACGGGTCAGTGCCGCGTCCGAGCGGGCCGCGCGCACGAGCGCCTGCCGCACGAGCCGCTCCGGCAACAGGTCGACCGAGGGATAGCCCGAGTGCATACCGATCGCGTCGGGGGCGACAGTGCGCTGCGTCGACGACAGGCCGATGAGGCCCGTGGGCGCCGTGCCGAGGGCAGCCGTCTGCCAGCCGTAGTCGACCGAGCGGGCACGCGGCACGGCACGAACGAACGTCCCCGCTCCGGGTCGCGACTCGACCAGGCCGAGTCGGACGAGCTGCTGCATCGCCTTCTGCACCGTCACCGGGCTCGCCCCGTACTCGGCCATGAGGGCCCGGTTCGATGGCACCCGTGCACCGGGCGACGCCGAGGCGATCCACGCGCGCACGCCGGCGACGATGCGGTCACTGCTATCCTGACTCATGAAAGTAGACAGTAGCGTTATCGCCTCGCGATCGACAGTGCTATCGACGCGCGCCGGCCTGTGGTGGGGGCTCCTGGGCGTTCTCGCCTTCTCCTTCACCCTCCCGTTCACGCGCATCGCGATCGGCGGGCTCACCCCGCTCTTCATCGGATCCGGCCGCGCGGTCATCGCCGCCCTCCTCGCCGGGATCGCCCTGGCCGCGACCCGCCAGCGGACACCGACCGGACGGCAATGGGCACGCCTCGCGATCGTCGCCGGCGGAGTGGTGGCCGGGTTCCCCCTGCTCACCTCCTTCGCGATGACCACGACCCCCGCCAGCCACGGCGCCGTCGTGATCGGCCTGCTTCCCGCCGCGACCGCGGTCGCCGTGGTGCTCCGCACCGGGGAACGCCCCGCCCGATCCTTCTGGGTGTTCGCGCTCCTCGGCGCCGTCGCCGCGGTCGCTTTCGCCGCACTGCAGAACGGCGGGCTCGGCTCCCTCACCGGAGCAGACCTGCTGCTGTTCGGTGCCGTCGTCGCCGCGGCGATCGGATACGCGGAGGGAGGACTGCTCGCCCGCGAGCTCGGCTCCTGGCAGACCATCTCCTGGGCGTTGATCGTCGCTGCTCCGCTGATGGCCGTGCTGACCGTGGTGGCAGCGGTCCAGCAGCCTCCCGCAGCGACCCCCGTGCAGTGGCTGGCGTTCACGTACCTCGCTGCGGTGAGCATGTTCCTCGGCTTCTTCGCCTGGTACCGCGGTCTCGCGATCGGGCCGATGGCACAGGTGAGCCAGATCCAGCTCGTCCAGCCCGTGATGAGCATCGCCTGGGCTGCACTCCTGCTGCACGAGCCGATCGGCTGGGCCACCGCGGTCGGCGGATTCACCGTGATCGCGTGCGCCGCGCTCGCGGTGCGCACCCGGCTGATCGGTCACCCGACAACCACCCGCCGCACGCCCACGCCCCACACGAAGGAGTCCTGATGCGTCACACACCCCGCTACCTGATGACCGACCCCGTCGAGGTGAAGCGCCTGATCCGCGGCAACCCCTGGGCGACGTTCGTCTCCCCGACGAGCACGGGACTCATCGCCTCGCACTACCCCACGCTGCTGGTCGAGGACGAGGACGACATCGTGATAGCGAGCCACTTCGGACGGCCGGATGAGCAACTCCACGAACTCGGTCGGCACGAGATACTCGTGATCATCCAGGGACCGCATGATTACGTGTCGCCGAGCCTCTACGCGCCCGGCGACCTGGTGCCGACCTGGAACCACGTCACCGCGCACCTCTACGGCATCCCCGAGATCCTCAGCGAGGAGGAGAACTACGCCATGCTCACGCGGCTGACCGACCACTTCGAGGACCACCGGGCGCACGGCCGCCACCTGTCGGAAGACGAGGAGGGCACACGACGAGCGGCGAAGGGGACGGTCGGTCTGCGGATGCGCGTCGCCCGGTTCGACGCCCGCGCCAAACTCAGCCAGAACAAGTCACCTGAGGTGCGAGAGCGCATCACCGCGCAGTTCACCGAGACCAACGCGGCCCTCGCGTCCGAGATGCGTCGGGTCGGCGAGGCTCCCCGCTGACCGGGTCGTGACACTAGTCACCCCAGCCGGTGGCACGATGTCGACCCTGAGCCTGACGCGGCAGGTGAGCGGGCTAGCCCGCGACCAGCATCAGCACGAGCACCGCGGCGAGCACGGTCGGGACGGCGGCCACCACGCCCCACAGCATGAAGCGGCTCCACCGGATCGTCACGCCCAGCGCGACGATCCGGTTGTGCCAGAGCAGCGTCGCGAGCGATGCCCACGGGGTGATGAGCGGGCCGATGTTCACGCCGATCAGCAGGGCCATCAGGGCGACGGGATCACCGGCGGCAGGCTCGAGCACGAGGTACGCCGGGAGGTTGTTGATCGCGTTGGCGCTCACGGCCCCGAGCGCGGCCAGCCGGAACAGGTCGCCGGGAGAGTCGCCGCTCGCGGTGGGCGAGGTCAGGAAGTCGAGCAGCCCCTGCGCGTGCGCGGCCTCGACCAGCACGAACAGCGACGCGGCGAGCGCGATCGCCTGCCACGGGACGAGCGAGAGCCGCAGGGCGCGGCGTCGACGGACGGCGAAGAGCACGATCAACGCGAGAGCCGCGACCGTGGCCGGGATCCACACGTCGTGGGTGAGCGCGAGCAGCGGCATCAGCACGAGGAGGATGCCGGTGGCGCTCCAGAACAGCGTCGGATCGGCCGGCCGCCGCGGCACGGGCGTCTCATACGCACCGAAGACCGTGCGCCGATGCAGGACGGTGAGGATCGCGACCGGTACCAGGATCCCCACGAGCGTGGGCGCCCAGCTCAGCGCGATGAACGCCCCTGGCCCTTCCCCCATGGCGGGCGCGGCGAGCAGGTTCGTGAGGTTCGAGACCGGCAGCGCGAGAGATGCCGTGTTGGCGAGCCAGACGGTGGCCAGGGCGAACGGCAACGGGGAGACGCCGATGCTCTGCGCCAGCACGACGACCACCGGGGTGACGATCACGGCAGTGGTGTCGAGCGAGAGGAACACGGTGCTCACCACGGCGAGCACGACCACCAACGCCCACAGCACCGTGACGCGGCCCCGGCCCCAGCGTGCGAGACGCTGGGAGACGACGTCGAACACCGCCGCGTCGCGGGCGAGCTCGGCGACGATCGTGATCGCGACGACGAACCCCAGCACGGGTGCGATCCGTTCGCCGAGCGCACCGGCATCGGCCCGCGGCAGGAACCCCGTGAGCACGCACACGAGCGCCGCGACCACGAGGGCGGCGACGATCCACGTCCCGGTCCCGATGCGCATCCTTCTGATTCCCACCTCGTGAGCATAGGGCCCAACCGTGAGCAACCCGCATGCATCGGGGCGGAGGGCGTAGGGGAAGCGTGAGGATCGCGGCGATGGGGGCCGTGCGGGAGTTGTATCGAATCCGTGCTCGACATCATCTACATCGCGCTGACTCTCGCGCTGTTCGCCCTCGTCTCCCTGGCGGCCAAGGGGGTGGAGCGACTGTGATCGTCTTCGAGATCCTCGCGGCCGCCCTCGCGGTCGCCGCCGTCGTCTACCTCGTGGTGGCGCTCGTCGCCCCGGAGAGGTTCTGATGGACGCGACGATCTGGTTCGGCATCCTGCAGGTCGCGGCCGTCGTGGTCGTGCTCGTGCTCCTCTACCGCCCCCTCGGCGACTACATCGCCCACGTCTACACCTCGGCACGCGACCTGCGGGTCGAGCGCGGCGTCTACCGGCTGATCGGGGTCGACTCGTCGTCCGAGCAGACCTGGCGCGCCTATGCCCGCAGCGTGATCGCCTTCTCCGTGGTCGGGGTTCTCCTCGTCTACGGTCTCCAGCGACTGCAGGCCTTCCTCCCCCAGGCGCTCGGGCTCCCTGCCGTGCCCGAGGGGCTCTCCTTCAACACCGCCGCCTCGTTCGTGGCCAACACCAACTGGCAGTCGTACTCCCCCGAGCAGACGATGGGCTACACCGTGCAGCTCGCTGGTCTCACGGTGCAGAACTTCGTCTCGGCCGCGGTCGGTCTCACCATCGCGATCGCCCTCATCCGCGGTCTCGCCCGCCGGGGTTCGACCACGATCGGCAACTTCTGGGTCGATCTGATCCGCGGTCTCGGCCGCATCCTCCTCCCGATCGCCCTGATCGGCGCCGTGGCCCTGCTCGCGGGCGGCGTGATCCAGAACTTCGCCGGTTTCACCGACGTCACCACGGTGTCGGGCGGCACGCAGACCATCCCCGGCGGCCCTGTCGCCTCGCAGGAGGCCATCAAGCTGCTCGGCACCAACGGCGGCGGCTTCTTCAACGCCAACTCCGCGCACCCGTTCGAGAACCCGACCGGCTTCACGAACCTGCTGCAGGTGCTGCTGATCCTCGTGATCCCGTTCGCACTGCCCCGCACGTTCGGCCGCATGGTCGGCGATCATCGTCAGGGCTACGCGATCGCCGCGGTCATGGGCACGATCTTCCTCGTCTCGACCTTCGCCCTCTCGGCGCTCGAGCTCGCGGGCCGCGGCACGGCGCCCGAGCTCGCCGGGGCCGCGATGGAGGGCAAGGAGGTGCGCTTCGGCATCCTGGGTTCGACCCTGTTCGGCAGCGCGAGCACCCTCACCTCGACGGGCGCCGTCAACTCGATGCACGACTCGTACACGGCGCTCGGCGGCATGATGCCGATGCTGAACATGATGCTCGGCGAGGTCGCTCCCGGTGGCGTCGGCTCGGGCCTGTACGGCATGCTCGTGCTCGCGATCATCGCGGTGTTCGTCGGCGGACTGCTGGTCGGGCGCACCCCGGAGTATCTCGGCAAGCGGATCGGGCCGCGGGAGATCAAGCTCGCGAGCCTGTACATCCTGGTGACGCCGACCCTGGTGCTGGTCGGCACGGCCATGAGCTTCGCGATTCCCGGCATCAGGGAGGACGTGGAGTCCACCAGCATCCTGAACCCCGGAGTGCACGGCATGAGCGAGGTGCTCTACGCCTTCACCTCGGCGTCGAACAACAACGGCTCCGCTTTCGCCGGACTCACCGCGAACACCCCGTGGTTCAACACCGCCCTCGGCATCGCGATGCTGCTCGGCCGGTTCCTGCCGATCGTGCTCGTGCTGGCCCTCGCCGGCTCGTTCGCGGCGCAGGAGCGCATCCCCGCCACCTCCGGCACCCTGCCGACGCACCGACCCCAGTTCGTCGGTCTGCTCCTCACCGTGACGGTCGTCGTCACCGCGCTCACCTACTTCCCTGTGCTCGCACTGGGCCCGCTCGCTGAAGGACTCGTCTGACCATGACCCTCATCACCACCCCCGCGGAATCCTCCTCCGAACAACAGGATGCTGCGGCATCCGCCCCCACCGCACCGCGCTCCTTCGGCTGGTCGCAGCTCGTGCAGGCCCTTCCCGGCGCCGTGCGCAAGCTCAACCCGGCAGCTCTCGTGCGCAACCCCGTCATGCTCCTGGTCTGGGTCGGCGCCGCGTTCACGACGGTGCTCGCGATCGCCGAGCCGTTCGTGGGCGGCCCGGCGGACTCCGGCGGCACCCCGGTGCCCGCGCCCTTCACCTGGGGCATCGCCATCTGGCTGTGGCTGACGGTGCTGTTCGCGAACGTCGCCGAGTCTGTCGCCGAGGGCCGCGGCAAGGCGCAGGCCGCGAGCCTGCGCAAGACCCGCACCAGCACGATGGCCCGGCGCGTGGTCGGCTACGACGGCACGGCGGATGCCGCGGCCGAGCACGCAGCGACCGCCCAGGTCTCGTCGGCCGAGCTGCAGCGCGACGACATCGTGATCGTCACGGCGGGCGAGCTGATCCCCGGCGACGGCGACATCGTCTCGGGCATCGCCACCGTCGACGAGTCGGCGATCACGGGCGAGAGCGCTCCAGTGATCCGAGAGTCCGGTGGCGACCGCAGTGCGGTGACCGGTGGCACCCGGGTGCTGTCGGACCGGATCGTGGTGCGCATCACCTCGAAGCCGGGCGAGACCTTCGTCGACCGCATGATCGCGCTCGTCGAAGGTGCCAGCCGTCAGCGCACTCCCAACGAGATCGCGCTGAACATCCTGCTCGCGAGCCTGTCGATCATCTTCGTGGTCGTGGTGCTGGCCCTGAACCCGATCGCGTCGTACGCCGCCTCCCCCGTCAGCATCCCGGTGCTCATCGCCCTGCTCGTCTGCCTGATCCCGACCACCATCGGGGCGCTGCTCTCGGCCATCGGCATCGCCGGCATGGACCGGCTCGTGCAGCGCAACGTGCTCGCGATGTCCGGTCGTGCGGTCGAGGCCGCGGGAGATGTCACCACCCTGCTGCTCGACAAGACGGGCACCATCACGTACGGCAACCGCCGGGCGCACGAGGTGCTGGCTCTTCCGGGTGTCGATGCAGACGAGCTGCTGCGCGTCGCGGCGCTGTCGTCTCTTGCGGACCCCACCCCAGAGGGTGCCTCGATCGTCGAACTCGCGGCCGCGCAGGGCATCCGGGTGATCGCCCCCGATGACGCCGTTGTCGTTCCGTTCACGGCACAGACCCGTATGTCGGGCCTCGACCTGGCCGACGGCACGCAGATCCGCAAGGGTGCCGGCTCCGCTGTCCGCGCCTGGCTCGGACTCGACGGCGACGACCTCGAACTCACGAGTCGCACCGACGCCGTGGCCGAGAGCGGCGGCACTCCTCTCGTCGTCGCGGTGAAAGGCCCTGGCGCGGACGCCCGCATCCTCGGCGTCGTGCACCTCAAGGACATCGTGAAGGACGGCCTGCGTGAGCGCTTCGACGAGCTGCGGGCGATGGGCATCCGCACCGTCATGATCACGGGCGACAACCCGCTCACGGCCGCCGCCATCGCGAAGGAGGCCGGTGTCGACGACTTCCTCGCCGAGGCCACCCCCGAAGACAAGCTCGAGCTCATCCGGCGGGAGCAGGAAGGAGGACGCCTGGTCGCGATGACCGGTGACGGCACGAACGACGCCCCCGCCCTCGCGCAGGCCGATGTCGGCGTCGCGATGAACACCGGCACCTCGGCGGCGAAAGAGGCGGGCAACATGGTCGACCTCGATTCCGACCCCACCAAGCTGATCGACATCGTGCGCATCGGCAAGCAGCTGCTCATCACGCGCGGAGCGCTCACCACGTTCTCGCTCGCGAACGACATCGCCAAGTACTTCGCGATCATCCCGGCGATGTTCATGGGGGTCTTCCCCGGACTCGCGGCCCTGAACATCATGCAGCTGCACTCGCCGGCCTCCGCTGTCACCAGTGCGATCATCTTCAACGCGATCGTGATCGTGTTCCTGATCCCGCTGGCCCTGCGAGGGGTGAAGTACCGCCCGGCGAGCGCCTCGCAGATCCTGCAGCGCAACCTGCTGATCTACGGTCTCGGCGGTGTGATCGCCCCGTTCATCGGCATCAAGCTCATCGACCTCGTGATCAGCCTCATCCCGGGCTTCTGACCCGGCTCTGAAACGGAATCCAGAACATGTCATCCACTCGCACCGCTCTCCGCACCACCGGTGTCGCCCTCCGCGCGATGGTGGTCCTCACCCTCGTGCTCGGCGTCGGTTACACACTCCTGGTCACCGGCATCGGCCAGCTCCTGCTTCCGTGGCAGGCCAACGGCTCGCCGCTGCCCGACGACAAGGGCAGCTCGCTGATCGGCCAGTCCTTCACAGACGCAGACGGCGAGGCGCTCCCGGAGTACTTCCAGTCACGCCCCTCCGCCGCGGGCGACGGATACGACGGAGCCGGCTCCAGCGGCAGCAACCTCGGGCCGGAGAACCCCGACCTCGTGACCGCCATCGCCGAACGCAAGGCTGCGATCGCGGAGCGCGAGGGCGTCGACCCGTCGGAGGTGCCGGCCGACGCGGTCACGGCATCCGGCTCGGGGCTCGATCCGCACATCAGCGTCGCGTACGCGCTGCTGCAGGTGCCGCGCGTCGCCGACGCCCGCGGACTCTCCGAACAGGAGGTGCGCGACCTCGTGGAGTCTAGGATTCAAGGGCGGGATCTGGGATTCCTCGGCGAGGAACGCATCAACGTCGCCGAACTCAACCTCGCGCTCGATGACCGGGAGGGCGAATGACCGCAGCACCTCTTCGTCGAGCCCAGGGCCACCAGCGCCGGGGGCGGCTCCGAGTCCTGCTCGGGGCCGCCCCCGGCGTCGGCAAGACCTACGAGATGCTCGCCGAGGGACGGCGGATGCTCGACGAGGGCCACGATGTCGTGATCGCGATCGTGGAGACGCACGAGCGCGCCGCGACACAGGCGCAGACTGCAGGGCTCCCCGAGGTTCCACGGCGAGTCGACCTGCACCGCGGAGTCGCGCTGACCGAGCTCGACGTGGACGCCGTGCTCGACCGCGCGCCCGAGATCGCCCTCGTGGACGAGCTGGCGCACACGAACGCCCCCGGCTCCCGCAACGCGAAGCGCTGGCAGGACGTGGACGAGCTGCTGAACGCCGGCATCGACGTGGTGACCACGGTCAACGTGCAGCACATCGAGTCGCTCAACGCCGTGGTCGAGAAGATCACCGGCATCGCACAGCAGGAGACGATTCCGGACGCCGTGGTCCGTGCCGCCGACGAGATCGAGGTCGTCGATCTGGCCCCGCAGACCCTGCGTGATCGCCTGTCGGCAGGACTCGTGTATCCCGCCGAGCGGATCGACGCCGCCCTGTCGAACTACTTCCGCCTCGGCAACCTCACCGCACTGCGCGAGCTGGCCCTGCTCTGGCTCGCCGACGAGGTCGACAGCGCGCTGCGCAGCTACCGTGCCGAGCAGGGCATCGAGGGCACATGGCAGGCCAGGGAGCGCGTGGTCGTCGCCCTGACCGGAGGGCCAGAGGGCGAGACCCTCCTCCGCCGTGGAGCCAGGATCGCGGCCCGCTCCGCCGGTGGGGAACTGCTCGCCGTGCACATCTCCGCGCAGGACGGTCTGCGCGACGAGACGCCCGGTGCCCTCGCCGCACAGCGCACCCTCGTGGAATCGCTCGGCGGCACCTATCACCAGGTCGTCGGCGACGACATCCCTGCCACGCTCGTCGAGTTCGCACAGGGCGCCGACGCCACTCAGCTCGTGATCGGCGTCAGCAGACGCAGCCGACTGGCCGCCGCTCTCACCGGTCCCGGCATCGGCTCGGAGGTCATCCGGCGCTCCGGCGACATCGACGTGCACATCGTCACCCATGCCGCGGCGGGCGGGCGGATGGTGCTCCCGCGCATCAAGGGCGGGGCTCTGGGCTGGCGGCGGCAGCTGCTGGGGTTCGGCGTCGCCCTGGTGTTCGGTCCGATCCTGTCGTGGATCATGTACACGTATCGCAGTCCCGAGTCGATCACCGCCGAAGTGCTCGCCTACCAGCTGCTCGTGGTCGTGGTCGCCCTCATCGGCGGCATCCGTCCCGCGGTGTTCGCCGCCGTGCTCTCGGGCATCACCCTCGACTTCCTCTTCGTCGCGCCGCTCTTCACGATCACGATCGCGCACCCGCTGCACGTGCTGGCTCTCGCGCTCTACGTCGTGATCGCGATCCTGGTCAGCATCATCGTCGACCAGGCTGCCCGTCGAGCCCGCACCGCCCAACGTGCGGCCGCCGAAGCCGAGCTGCTCGCCGCCGTCGCCGGCAACGTGCTGCGCGGTGACAATGCGGTGCTCGCCCTGGTCAGCCGCACCCGAGAGGCGTTCGGCCTGAGCGGCGTGCGCCTGCTCGCACCGGATGGCGAGGTGCTGGCGAGCGACGGCGAGCCCGTGGCCGACGGACGCGCCACGACCATCCCGGTCGGAGTCGTCACCGGCGGGGGTCCCCGTGCGGTGCTGGAGCTGAACGGAGAGCCGCTCGCCGGTCCCGAGCGTCGGCTGCTGGATGCGATCGTCGCCCAGCTCGCCGCCGCGATCGAGCACACCGATCTGCGGGCCACCGCCAGGGAGGCTGAGGCTCTGGCCGAGACCGATCAGGTGCGCAGCGCTCTGCTGTCGGCCGTGAGCCACGATCTTCGGCGTCCGCTCGCCTCCGCGGTCGCCGCGATCGGTGGTCTTCGCGGTGCCCACGGACTGTCCGAGTCCGACCGCGCCGAGTTGCTCGCGACCGCCGACGAGAGCCTCGCGACGCTGTCGACGCTCGTCACGGATCTGCTCGACGTGAGCCGCGTGCAGGCCGGAGTCCTGGCGGTCTCATCGTCCCGGATGGACGCTGCGGGCATCGTGCTCACAGCCGTCGACGAGCTGGGTCTCGGCCCGTCCGACGTCGAGCTGGCCCTCGACCCCGATCTGCCCCCGCTGCACGCCGACCCCGTGCTGCTGCTTCGCGTGCTGGTCAACGTGATCGCCAACGCCCACCGGCATGCCCCTGACGACTCACGCATCATCGTCTCCACGAGCGCTCTCGGCGACCGTGCCGAGATCCGCATCATCGACCGCGGGGAAGGCGTCTCGCCCGAGCGGCGCGACCGCATCTTCCAGCCGTTCCAACGCTTCGGCGACACCGACAACACCACGGGACTCGGTCTGGGACTCGCCCTGTCGCGCGGGTTCACCGAGGGCATGGGCGGTACCCTGACACCCGAGGACACCCCCGGCGGCGGCCTCACGATGGTCATCTCCCTGCCGCTGGCCGCAGGATCCCGCGACATGGAAGGCACGGAGTGAAGCTCCTCATCGCCGACGACGATCCGCAGATGGTCCGCGCCCTGCGGATCACCCTCGCCGCCCACGGCTACGACGTGGTTGTCGCCCCCGACGGAGCGGCCGCGATCGCCGCAGCCGCTCAGACGCATCCGGATCTCATCATGCTCGATCTCGGCATGCCCCGCCTCGACGGCATCGAGGTCATCCAAGCGCTTCGCGGATGGACCAACGTGCCCATCATCGTGGTGTCGGGACGCACGGGGTCCGCCGACAAGGTCGAGGCACTCGACGCCGGGGCCGACGACTTCGTGACCAAGCCGTTCCAGGTGGACGAGCTGCTGGCACGTCTGCGGGCGCTGTCACGACGGTCTGCTCCGGCGGGCGGCGAGTCCACGGTGGCTTTCGGCGATGTGGTGGTCGACCTCTCGACCAAGACCGTCACCCGCGGCGGCACGAGGGTGCACCTCACGCCGACCGAGTGGCGCATGCTGGAGCACCTGTCCCGGCACCCGGGCGCACTCGTCACCCGCCAGGATCTGCTCAAGGAGATCTGGGGCAGTGAGCAGGTGTCCGACTCCGGCTACCTGCGCCTGTACATGTCGCAGCTGCGCAAGAAGCTGGAGCAGGAGCCGGGTGCTCCGGTGCATCTGCTCACCGAATCGGGCATGGGCTACCGGCTCGTGCTCTGAGCCCCAGCGCTCCGGATGCGCGACCGGCGCACGACCGCCGCGACCCCGGTGAGCACGAGCAGCACGGCCACGATGATCGCGGCGATCGCCGTCGCGGTGCTCTCGGGCTCTCCCGTGAGGCGACCGACCGCGAGCCAGGCGAGACCCCAGGCCGTCGCGAGGGCAGGAGCGATGCGTCCGGTGGCCCACGCCGCGGCAGCCCCGATCACCAGGACCACGATGAGCACGGCGATGGCCCAGGCATCCGCTGCCTGCGCCCAGCTCTCCGGAGCGATCTGCGTGAACCACGCGGCCGTGTTCGCCACCGTCGCGATGGTGACCCAACCGAAGTGCAGGCCGTTCGCGCCGTCGGTGAGGATGCGGTCGGCGAGGTTCCGGGAGGGAAAGCGGCCGAGCAGCACGATCACCCGCGCGAGCACGGCCAGGAGCGCCGCGATCACGACGACCGTGAGCCACAGCGTCAGGAACCGTGCGGTCACCAGCCACAGCCCGTTCAGCACCATCGAGGCGGCGATCCACCCGCCCACGGCCTGCTGACGCGGATCCTGCCGCTGAGCGGGGAGCGCCTGCCACACCGTGTACGCGATCAGGCCGAGGTAGATCAGCGACCAGATCGAGAATGCGGGCCCCGCCGGCGCGAGGTACGAGCCCTGAGCCGAGAGCGCCCCGTCCTGCAGATCGTCGACGGACGCGCCGCCGAATGCTCCGGCCCCGACAGCGGCCGCGATCACCATGAATGTCGCCGCCGCGATGATCAGCGCCTGACGACCGATGCCCTTCGTGCGTGATTCCATGTCCCGAAGGCTACGGCTGCGTTTCCTCGGTCGCACCGGCCTTGACAGAGGTGCGCCGTTTCGCTAACCAGGTTAGCCAAAATATGATGATGCGCCGGGCGAGAGTTCAGGCGCGGGCGAAAGCCGCGTCGATCAGCACCTCGGCCGCACCCCGCGCCTGTGCGGCGACGGCCGGATCGGCCGAGATCGCCGCGGTGCTCTGCGCTCCTTCGGCGAGGATCGACAGCTGCGCGGCGAGCGCGGGCGGAGCTCCGGTGTCGGCGACGAGGCCGGCCATGTACTCCTGGAATGACGCCTTGTGCGCCCGCACGATCTCCGCGACCTCCGCATTGGTGCCGCCGAGTTCGCCGAACGCATTGATGAAGGCGCATCCACGGAAGTCGTCGGCGCAGAACCAGTTCTCGAGGTACCCGTAGACGGCCAGGATGCGCGCACGGGGGTCATCCCCCGCATCCGACACCGCCCCCGAAAGGCCGGACTCCCACTCCGCGTGCTTGCGCGCCAGCACGGCCGCGACGATGTCGCTCTTAGCGGGGAAGAGCGCGTAGAGGCGGCGCAGCGACACGCCGGCGGCCGAGCGCAGCTCGTCCATGCCCACAGCGGCGTAGCCCTTGCGGTAGTAGAGCTCCTCCGCGGCGGACAGAATGCGCTCGCGAGCCTCGTCTTCGGTCATGTCCAGAAGTCTACTTGACACGAGAACGAACGTTCTCTAGATTGAGGACATCGAGCGAGAACGACCGTTCTCACCGGAACCGAAAGGATCAGGACCATGGGCTACATCACCGTCGGAAACGAGAACAGCACCGCGATCGAGCTCTACTACGAAGACCAGGGAGCCGGTCAGCCCGTCGTCCTGATCCACGGCTACCCGCTCGACGGGCACAGCTGGGAGCGCCAGACCCGCGAACTCCTCGCCCAGGGCTACCGCGTCATCACCTACGACCGCCGCGGATTCGGCCAGTCCTCAAAGGTGAACTCCGGCTACGACTACGACACGTTCGCCGCCGACCTGAACACCGTGCTCGAGACCCTCGACCTGCGCGACGTCGTGCTCGTCGGCTTCTCGATGGGCACCGGCGAGCTCGCCCGCTACGTCGCCCGCTACGGGCACGACCGCGTCGCCAAGCTCGCCTTCCTCGCCTCGCTCGAGCCGTTCCTCGTGCAGCGCGACGACAACCCCGAGGGCGTGCCGCAGGAGGTCTTCGACGGCATCGAGGCCGCGGCGAAGGGCGATCGCTTCGCGTGGTTCACCGACTTCTACAAGAACTTCTACAACCTCGACGAGAACCTCGGCTCGCGCATCAGCGAGCAGGCCGTGACCGGCAGCTGGAACGTGGCGATCGGCAGCGCGCCCGTGGCTGCCTACGCCGTCGTGCCCGCCTGGATCGAGGACTTCCGCTCCGACGTCGAGGCTGTGGCAGCGGCCGCGAAGCCCACGCTCATCCTGCATGGCACGAAGGACAACATCCTCCCGATCGATGCCACCGCGCGCCGCTTCCACCAGGCGGTCCCGGAGGCCGACTACGTCGAGGTCGAGGGCGCCCCGCACGGCCTGCTCTGGACCCACGCCGACGAGGTCAACGCCGCGCTGAAGACCTTCCTCGCGAAGTAACCCCTTCCCCGCCAGCCGTCCACTCCGGGGCAGGCAGGCCGAAACGGAGACGACCCGGCATCCGGGCGGCGCGTCCACACAAGACACGCCGGCGGATGCTCGGGTCGTCTCCGTTTTGGCAGGACGGAGGAAGGGCAGGAAGAGGGAGGAGGGGGGTCAGCCGCGCATGGCGACACCGCGGCGCCAGTAGCCCATGAAGGCCACCTGGCTGCGGTCGATGCCGAGGTCCTTGACCAGGTGGCGACGCAGCGTGGTGACCACGCCGCTCTCCCCCGCGATCCAGAAGTAGCGTTCGGCCGGAGCGTCGGCCGTGGCGATGTCCTCGCCGAGACCGGAGTACTCCGGCGTCTCCCACAGCAGGTCCTCGCCGTCGATGTCCTTCACCCGGATCTCGTCCGCAGCGTCGGCGTCTCCGAGGTGGCCGAGCACGGCGGGGATCAGTCGCAGCCCGTGCGGCTCGCCGGCATCACGGGGAAGCCAGTGCACCTCGACCCCTGAGGGCACGTCGATGCGCAGGATGTCGGCAGGCGAGGGCACCTCGATGAAGGCGACACCGCGCAGGTCGCGAGGCGCATCTTCCAGGATGCGGGCGATCGCCGGAGCAGCCGTCTCGTCGCCCGCGAGCACGACCGATACCGCGGTACCGGGGGCGAACTCGGCCCCCCCGTGCGCGTCCACGTCCACGCCACGACGCGGACCGACCAGGTACAGCTCCTGCCCGACCGCGGCCTGGCTCGCCCACAGCGACGCGGGGCCGGTGAGTCCCGGCTCGAGGTGCAGCACGAAGTCGACGTCGACCTCGGTCCCGGTCTCGTCGTCGACCCGCAGCTCGCGCACGGAGTAGGTGCGCATGGATCCGCGCTCCTCCTCCGGCACGGCGAGGAAGGCCTGCCACCAGTTGTCCGATGCCCTGTCGAGGTCGGGCAGCACCCCGGACGCGGGCGGGAAGACCAGCTTGATGCGGCTGTCGAACACCTCGCCCGGTGTGCCGAACTCGCTCAACTCGTCTCCACCGAAGGTCACCCGCACGAAGGAGGGCGAGACACGCGCGACGGCCCGCACCTCGGCGCGGGTGAGGATGTAGGTCGGGCGCTCGGTCGTGGTCGTCTCAGCGGACATGGTGCCTCCCGATGGGTGTGACCATCGGCTTGCCGGAGACCGGATCGATGGTGATCTGATTGGCGAGGCCGAAGACCTCTTCGACGAGTTCGGCGGTGACGATGTCCTGCGGCGCACCGGTCGCGTGCACCCGCCCGTCCTTCATCGCCACCAGCTCGTCGGCGTAGCGGGCCGCGAGGTTGAGGTCGTGCAGCACCATCACGATCGTGGTGCCGCGCGAGACGCTCAGGTCGGTGAGCAGATCGAGCACCTCGACCTGGTGCGCGACGTCGAGGAAGGTCGTCGGTTCGTCCAGCAGCAGGATGTCGGTCTCCTGCGCGAGCGCCATCGCGATCCACACGCGCTGGCGCTGACCGCCCGAGAGCTCGTCGACGCTGCGGTCGGCGAGGTCGGAGATGCCGGTCGCGTCGAGGGCGTCTGCCACCACCTCGTAATCGTGCGTGCTCCAGCGGGCGAGCATCTTCTGATGCGGGTGCCGTCCGCGGCCGACCAGATCGGCGACCGCGATGCCCTCCGGCGCGACGGGCGACTGCGGAAGCAGCCCGAGGATGCGCGCGACCTCCTTGGTCGGGCGTGCGTGCACCGACTTGCCGTCGAGCACGATCTGCCCGTCGCTCGGCGACAGCAGACGGGCGAGCGAACGCAGCAGCGTCGACTTGCCGCATCCGTTCGCTCCCACGATGGTCGTGATGCGGCCGGGGGCGATCTGCAGGTCGAGACCGTCGATGATGGTGCGGTCGCCGTAGGCGAGCGTGACGCCCTCGGCGGACAGGCTGTGCGAGACGGTCAAAGCGAACCCCCGGAGCGGTTGGTGCGGATGAGGAGATAGATCAGGTACGGCGCACCGACGACGCCGGTGATGACTCCGACGGGGTAGCGGGTTCCGAAGGCGAACTGGCCGATGAGGTCGCCGGCGAGCACGAGCAGAGCCCCGACGAACGCCGACGGCAGGAGCAGGTTCGCGCCTGGACCCGTGATGCGCGCGGCGATGGGCCCCGCCATGAACGCGACGAAGGCGATGGGCCCGGTGGCGGCCGTCGCGAATGCGAGCAGCGCGACCGCACCGAGGATGAGCAGCAGGCGGGTGGCGCTGACGCGGATGCCGAGTCCCGCCGCGGAATCGTCTCCCAGCTGGAGCGCTCCGAGTGCACGGCCCTGTGACAGCATCAGCGGCACGATGATCAGCGCGGCGATCGCCATCGGCAGCACCCGCTCCCACGATGCGTTGTTGAGGCTTCCGGTGAGCCACTGCATCGCGGTCTGGATGTCCCAGTTCGCCGCGCGCGACAGCAGGTAGGAGATGACGCTCTGCAGCATCGCCGCGATGCCGATCCCGATCAGGATGAGTCGTGTGCCGGCGAAGCCGCCCTTGATCGAGAGGAGGTAGATCACGAAGGCCGTGACCACGGCACCGACGAGCGCGAGCAGCGACACGACCGGCCCGTTGACGGAGAGCACGATGATGCCGAACACGGCTGCAGCTCCGGCGCCGTTGGAGATGCCGATGATGTCGGGCGAGGCGAGGGGGTTTCGCAGCATCGTCTGGAAGCAGACGCCCGCCATGCCGAAGGCGATGCCGGTGAGGACGGCGAGCACCGCGCGCGGCAGCCGCAGGTCGCCCACCGTGAACGACGCCCCCGGCACGGTCTCGCCGAGGATCACGCGGATCACCTCGTCCGGTGTGTAGAACGTGTTCCCCACCATGAGTGCGACCGCGAAGAGGGCGAGGACCAGGACGCCGAGCACGATCGTGGCGATCGCGTGACGACGGTGGCGCGAGCGTCGGCCCGCGACGATCCGCGTGATGCGGGCGGAGGCGGACTCCTCGCCGCGTTCGAGGGTGTGCTCGGTGTGCTCGGTCGTGCTCACAGCTCACGCACCTTCTGCCGACGGACGATCCAGATGAAGAACGGCGCTCCGATGATGGCGGTGATGATCCCGACCTGGATCTCCTCGGACGACGGGGCGATCACGCGGCCCACGATGTCGCTCGCCGTCAGCAGGGCGGCGCCGGCGATGGCCGAGAACGGAAGCAGCCAACGGTGGTCGGTCCCCACCAGCATGCGGCACACGTGCGGGATGATCAGCCCGACGAATCCGATGGGTCCGGCGATCGCGGTCGCGGCCCCGGCGAGGATCACGGCGCCGAGTGCCGAGATCATGCGGGTGCGGAACACGTTCTCGCCGAGACCCTTGGCCATCTCGTCGCCGAGGGCGAGGGAGTTCATGCCCCGCGAGCACAGGAAGCAGATGAGGGCGCCGACGGCGAGCACCGGCGCGGTCAGGGCGATGCGCGGCCACTCCGCTCCGCCGACGCCGCCGATCTGCCAGGACTGGAACGTCTGCAGCAGGTCGACGCGGGGCAGCATCACGGCGCTGATGAGCGAGGCGAAGGCGGCCGATGTCGCCGCCCCCGCGAGGGCGAGCTTGAGAGGGGTCGCTCCCCCGCGCCCGAGCGAGCCCACCGTGTAGACGAAGACGGCGGCGACGCCGGCACCCACGATCGCGAAGGCCATCTGCCCGTAGGGGTCGGCGAGTCCGAAGAAGGCGATGCCGCAGACGACAGCCAGGGAGGCGCCGTTCGAGACGCCGAGGATGCCGGGGTCGGCGATCGGGTTCCGAGTGACCGCCTGCATGGTCGCTCCGGAGAGGGCGAGTGCAGCGCCGACGAGGAGGGCGAGCACGGTGCGCGGTATGCGCTTCACGATCGCGGCCTCGGCGATCGTGTCGGTGTGGCCCGTGAGCGCGGCGACGATGTCGTCGAACGAGACCGCGCGCACGCCGAAGGAGATCGACAGGACGCTGAGGACGACGAGCACCACCAGCCCGACGAGGAGCCAGATGGTTCGCACCAGCACCGGGCGCCGCAGGTCTGCGGCGCCCGGTGCTGGTGCGATGACGGTTGCTGAGGTCACTGAGCATTCACTCCGCTGCTGCGGATGGAACGGCTACTTGGACAGCGGCGCGGCCAGGAGTGCGAGGTAGTCGCTGAGTCCCCACGGGATCGACAGCGGCGACGGGTTCGCGGAGGCCGCGATCGGGGTGGCGTCGGGAAGGACGGCGATGCGTCCCTCGGCGATGGCCGGGATCTTCGACAGCAGCGGGTCGGCCTGCAGCAGCGGGATGATCGACTCGTCGCCATACGTGATGAACAGGTCGACGTCGTCGAACTTCTGCGCCTCTTCCGCGCTGACGGTCAGGTAGAACTGGTCGCTGTCCTTGTTCTCCTCGACGATCGAGGGGAACGGCAGGCCGAGGTCGTGGAGGTAGCCGGGGCGGGTGTCGATCGCCGTGTAGTAGCCGATCTGGCTGAGATCGGTCGGGTCGATGTAGGAGAACAGGACCTTCTTGTCCTTGAGCACGCTGTTCGCTTCGAGGGCCTTCTGCGCGTCGGCGTCGAGCTGCTCGATCAGGGCCTTACCCTCCTTCTCGAGGCCGAGGGCCTTGGAGTCCATCTCGATCATGTCGTCGACCGAGGTGCCCCAGGCGACCTTCGGGTAGGCGATGACCGGGGCGATCTTGGAGAGGGTGTCGTACTCCTCCTGCGTCAGACCGGAGTAGGCGGCGAGGATCACGTCGGGCTCGGTGTCGGCGACGGCCTCGTAGTCGATACCGTCCGTCTCGTCGAACAGCACCGGCGTCTCGGCACCCAGCTCGTCGAGCTTCTCCTCGACCCAGGGCAGCACACCGTTGTCGTCGTCGTCGCCCCAGGCGGCCTTGCTCATGCCGACCGGAACGATGCCCAGTGCCAGCGGCACCTCGTGGTTCGCCCAGGCCACGGTCGCGACGCGCTCGGGCTTCTCGGTGATCGTGGTCTCGCCGTAGACGTGCTCGACGGTGACGGGGAAGGCGTCGTCGGAGGCGGGGTTGCCGCCGGCGGTCGAGGTCGACTCCGGCGCGGAGGATGCGCAGGCGGAGAGGCCGATGGCGAGCGCGGCGGCCGCGCCGATGGCGAGGATTCGAGAGGTGCGCACAGGCGTTCCTTCGGTTCGGGGTGAGGGGGCGGCACGGGTGATGCGCCCAGCCTTTGGTAAGCCTGGCCTAATCTAACACGGAGGTTAGGTGATCCTCACCCTGAGATTCCCCGTTCGAATCGCGCGAATGGGAGTGAACTGCCGCCGGATGGAACCATTCGCGCGATTCGAACGGCGGCAGCGCACGAAAAAACCGGCCGGACCCGTGAGGGTCCGACCGGTTTCAGGAAGTCAGCGCGCGCTCAGAGAGCGCGGATGTTCGCCGCCTGCATGCCCTTGGGGCCACGCTCAGCGTCGAATTCGACCTTCTGGTTCTCGCGGAGCTCCTTGAAACCGGAGCCGGCGATAGCCGAGTAGTGGGCGAAAAGGTCGTCCGAGCCGTCATCGGGAGCGATGAAGCCGAAGCCCTTTTCCGCGTTGAACCATTTCACAGTGCCAGTGGCCATGTGTTTCTACTTTCTGTTGACTTAGCCGTTTGCACGGCCTACGCCGAACCGGAACATCCGAGACGCGCGCACTGTCACGCTACCACGGCAGGCTCCGCCGCAGTACGGGGCTGGTCATTCTTCTTCAGGAGAGCTGCTTCGGTGCGTGTGCTCACGCCGAGCTTGCGCAGCACGGCGGACACATGCACGCTCACGGTCTTCACGCTGATGAACAGGCGCTCACCGATCTGGCGGTTGCTCAGGCCTTCGGCGATGAGCTCGAGCACCTGCCGCTCCCTCGCGGTGAGCGGGTCGGTGCTCGACGCTGACACCGCGTCTCCCCTCAACCCCGCGTCTGTGGCGAACCGGGAGACGGCGGACTGGAGCTGAGCGTTGCCGAGAGACTCCGCGAGGGCTTCAGCCTCGGCGAGCACAGCGCCCGCAGCGATCCGGTCTCCTTCGCGGACCAGCACGCGTGCCTGCTCCAGACGGAGAACGGCGCGGAAGATCACCGGCACGTCCTCCCCCTCCGCGCACCGCAGCGCCTCGGCGAGAGCGTCAGGGTGCGGGCCGAGGAGGGCGTCGAGGATCGTCTCCCATGCGTCGTCCTGCAGCTGCGCCGGTTGGCTGGACCACGCGGCACGGATCGCGGTGGACGCCCCCGAGACGTCGACTCCTGCCGCCCGCAGCTCGGCGATGATCGCGCCTCCCTCCAGCAGCAGACGACGCTGGTGCAGCAGCGCCGGCTCATCGTTCTCCAGCATCTCGAGGATGGTGTCGAGCGCCCCGCGGAGGTCTCCTCGACTCTCGGCGACGGCGACGATCATCATCACGCGGTCGTACCAGATCTGCCTTTCGGAGACGCCCGTCTCCTCGAACGCGGGAAGCCAGGCCTGCAGGAGCTCTGCGGCCTCCGCCGACCGCCCGCGCCACGCCAGCACCCGCACGCGCGTCATGCTCATGTACATGCGGAACACGCGCAGAGTCCCCTGCACGAAGTCCCGCGACAGCATCTCCTCGACCCGGTCGATCTCGCCGAGCTCGAGCAGGGGGACGACCATGTTCTGCGCCATGATCGACCCCGAGGTGCGTTCGACCCTGAGTTCGCGAGCGCGCCGCAGCCCCTCCTCTGCGACCTCGACGGCCTCTCGGTAGCGCCCCAACAGCGTGAGCAGGTCGGAGTAGTTCACCCGATAGCGCATCTCGGCGTTGGAACCCGTCGCGAGCTCACGCGCACGCTCGTACTCGCGCACGCCTTCGTCGATGCGACCCAGGTGCGCCAGCGAACCTCCGCGCACGTTCGCGGCGATCGACAGCTGATCCGTGGATTCGGCTCCGGCCGCCCCGCGCTCGGCTTCGTCAGCGAGCCGGATCGCCTCCTCACGATCGCCCGCGATCATCCGGCGGCTCGCCAGCTGGTTGAGCAGCTCCGCCCGGAACACCTCATCGCCGATCCGCTCGTCGGCGATCGAGAGAGCCTGCTGCAGCAGCGGGATGGCTCCGAGGCGCCCGAGGTTGACGAGATACAGCGCCTTGTTGCGGAGGAGGCGAGCGTGCAGCCGCGGATCGACCGTCTCCGGGTCGACCTCGGCGAGCGCGACGTTGGCCACGGCGAGCGCCCGTTCACCATCACCCGCATTGCGCAGGATGGAGCCGAGCACCAGCAGCAGCTCGAGACGCTCGATGCGGGCCGCGTCTGCGGCGTCGGGCACGAGCGGCCAGAGCTCCAGGGCCAGCTCGCCGAAACGGGCGGCACTCGCGAACGCGTACTGTCCCTTCGCGTGACGCATCGCGTCGGCGGCGGCGACCAGGGCCCTCCGATCGTCCTGCGCCAGCTGCCAGTGGTACGCGAGCGCGGCGGCATCGCTGGAATCGGACCCGGCGCACTGCGCTTCGAGCGCCTCGGCGTATGCGCGGTGCAGTCGCGCCCGCTCGCCGGGGAGCAGGTCGTCGTGCACGGCTTCGCGCAGCAGAGCGTGCCGGAAACGGTAGTCGTCGTCGCCGACAACGAGGATGCCGCTGCGGGTCGCCTCGCGGATCGCTTCGTCGAGCCGCTGCTCCGGCAGCTCGACCAGGCTCGTGATGAGCGGATGCGAGAGCGGGCGTTCCGCACCGGAGACGACCTGCACGACGTGGCGCGCGTCGTCGCCGAGGCGATCGAAACGAGCCAGCAGCAGATCACGAAGGCCATCGGGGAGCGGGCCGTTCGAACATCCGGCGATCTCCTCGATGAAGAAGGGCACGCCCTCGGCCCGCTCCTGCATACGGTCGAGCGCACTCGCGGTGAGCGCACGGCCGGTGATCTGCTCGGCCAGCTCCCGCACGGCGGTCTCGTCGAGGCGGCCCAGAGTGAGGCGCTCGAGCAGCCGGGCTCTGGTGGCCTCGCCGATGAAGCGGCTCACGGCATCGCCACGACGCACGTCGTCGGTGCGGCAGGTGAGAAGCAGCAGGATGCGGCCGCGGCTGAGGGCCCGCAGCAGGAAGGAGAGGATGGCGAGAGTGGACTCGTCCGCCCAGTGCAGGTCTTCGACCACGAGCACCTGAGGGGCACGTTCGGCAGCCGCTTCGATGAGTGAGGCGATGGCGTCGCGCAGACGCTCGGGGCTGGTGCGATCGCGGTCGGTCGGGGAATCGACGAGCTCGGGGAGCAGCATGCCGAGAGCCTCGACACCCACACCCACCGACTCTCGCACCCGGTCGACACCCATGCGCAGCACGATCGAGCGGAGGATTCCGGTGAGGGGACCGTACGGCGTGCGCGAAGCGCCGAGGTCGAGGCACCACCCCACGTGCACGTCGGCGGTCGGTGCGATCTCGGTGGCGTACTCCCGCAGCAGCCGTGACTTGCCGATACCCGCCTCGCCCTCGACGAGCAAGGCTGCGGGGATGCCGTCGCGCACCCCCGCGAACGATCGACGCACCTCTGCCAGCTCGGCCTCACGGCCGACCATCGCAGCGCTCGACGCGAAAGGGGGCATGGACTCATCGTCCCACCCCCGACCGACATTCGGGTCCGTCGGATGTGCGCTGTGCGCGATGGTTCTGCTCACTGCGCGTGCGCCGCCGCTGCCGTGTCGCACGCGGCCGTGACCCGCGCCTTCCCCGGCGCCGTCGCTGCCGAGTCGCCCGTAGAGCGACCGAACGCGTGGCGAAGCATCCGTCGGATCGCTCCTTCCGGCCGCGGCACGATCTGGTCGGCGTGCTCGATCAGGGAGAGGCGCCTCGCAGCGGCGCGCTCCATCTGCTCCTGGTCATGCCTGGTGAGCTGCTGGTGGAGATAGGGGTGCTCGAACATGGGGTTCTCCTCGACGGTTCGCTGTATCCCTACACTCCGCTCTGAGGTACCCCCGGTACATCGGACAGATGCCCTATCTTTCGCCCGGCCCCGCGCCCGCCCGCATCAGCCGCAGACGCCCGGATGGTCGAGACCCGGCCGGCACCAGGATCGCGAGCACACGCACGAGTGTCGCCATCCACAGCAGCCCGAGTCCGACGACGATCGCCTCGACCGCAGTGGTGGAGTACACGCCGAAGGGCACCCACAGGACCAGCGCGATCACGACCAGCAGACCCACACCGACCGAGGTGATCGACAGCGCGCGAGGATGTCCAGGGACCCTCGCGACCGTGGTGGCAGCGGCCGCGGCGAACAGCACGAGCGCGCCGAGAGCCGCGATGTCGTGCGGAACCGGCACGCGGTGCAGCGGCAGCAGCCCGACGGCGGCGAGCGCGATCCCGGACGCCACCCACAGCGCCACGACGAGGGCGATGCGGGAGAGCACGGCGTCGCCGAGCATCCGGTGCAGGTCGCGGCCGATGTACGAGCCGACGGTCGCGACGAGCAGACCGGCGACCACGAGGGTGCCGTTGAACGCCCATCCGACGCCGAGCTGGGAGAAGTTCTGCTCCCACCAACGCGGATCGGAGGCGGTGACCATCGCGAAAAGCGTGCCGATCACGAGGAAGCCGAACAGGAGCGCAGCGAGGTCGGACGTGCGCAGGTCGATGCCGGCCCCGAACGCGAAGCGCCCGCCGACCGCCGCGGCCACGCCGGTCAGGACCCCGCCACCGACCGCCGCGAGCTGCAAGCCCTGGAGACCGGCCGCCAGCACCTCTGCCGCGAGCAGCACCCCCATCACGGTGACGGCCCCGAACGCGATGGTCAGGGCTCCGGTCGAGAGATCGGACACCACCGCCTGCCACCGCGGCATCGAGGCGGTCTCGCCGCGGCGGTGCACCAGGGTGCTCGTGAGGAACGCCCCCGCTGCGATGCCCCCGGCGACCACCGCCGCCGGCATCGCGAGCGCACCTCCCCCCGTGAGCGGGCGCGCGTCACCGCCCAGCACGAGCATGCCCGCGACGGCACCGACCACGAAGCAGAGCGCGGTCGCCCAGATCGCCCTCGTCTCGCCGCGCAGCTTCGCGTCGTGCTCCATGCGCCCATGCAAGCACGCGCCTCGGACGGGCGGAACCCCACCCGTCCGAGGCGTGCGACGGGGACGTCAGGCGGCCAGGCGCCCCACCGCTCGAGCGCGGATCAGCACGGCCGTACCGTCGGAGTACGCGACGGGCAGCTCCTCCACCGCGACGACCTCGATCGTCGCCGGGTCGGCACCGGCGAGTCGGGCACGCTCTGTCGCCTCCGCCGCAGCATCCGCCCGAGAGGCCCGCTGGTCGGCGGAGTCCACGCGGTAGATCTTCTCGATCTGTCCGGCGACCTCGCCGAGGGCGGCGCCGACCGCGTTGGCAGCCCCGAAGTGGTCGGGACGGATCAGCTCGGCGACGCCGTCGAGCACGGTCGGGGCGATGATCCCCCCACCGCCGACCAGGATCACCGGGACGGGGGCGGCATTCGGCTTCATCCGGTCGATCGAGTCCTCCAGGATCGCCCGCATCGCGCTCCAGGCCGCCGCTCCTACCGTTGCGGGGACGACGGGCGCGTCGATGCCGTCGATCGCAGCCCCGCCGACCGCCAAGGCGACGTCAGTCGCCGTGAGCGTGGAGCCACCGAAGGCGAGTCCCTCCTGCGGGAGCCGATAGCCGACGCTGTCCGGACCGACTGTGGCACCCGCCGGGGTCTCACGGATGATCGTGCCGCCGCCGAGGCCGACCGAGAGCACATCCGGCATGCGGAAGTTCGTGCGGATGCCGCCGATCTCGACCGCGTGCGCCGACTGGCGGGGGAACCCGTCGACGAGAACGCCGATGTCGGTCGTCGTACCGCCGATGTCCACCACGAGGGCGTCGGTGGCACCCGAGAGGTGCGCGGCTCCGCGGATGGAGTTCGTGGGCCCGCAGCCGATGGTGAGCACGGGGAACTCGAGCGCGTACTCGAGCTGCATGAGAGTGCCGTCGTTCTGGCCGAAGTACGGCGTGGCAGGGATGCCCCGGTCCCGCAGAGCCGCGACGAAGCCCGCGGCCATCTGCCGGAGCGTCTGCATCAGCGCGGCATTCAGCACGGTCGCGTTCTCGCGCTCGAGCAACCCGAGCGAGCCGATCCGTGCCGACCGCGAGACCGGGACGCCGAGCTCCTCGACCACGACCGTGGCGACGCGTTCCTCCTGGCTCTCATCGATGGGGGAGAACACGCCGACGACGGCGACCGCGTCGACCTCGCCGCGCATCTTCCGACAGGCTGCGCGCACCGCCTCCTCGTCGACAGGGGAGAGCACGCGGCCGTCGACCTCGAATCCGCCGGCCAGCAGGTGGACGTGCTCGCCGATCGCCGCCCGCAGATCGTCCGGCCACCCCTCCAGGGGAGGGACAGCCGTGGTGGCCGGTGCCCCGAGGCGGAGGATGCCGACGCGGCCGAGACCGCGCCGTTCGACGATCGCGTTGGTGCAGTGCGTCGTCCCGAGCATCGCATGGCCGATGAGCGCGGCGTCGACACCCGAGGCCGCCAGCACGGCGTCGATCGCAGCAGCCACGCCATCGCCCGTATCGGCCGTCGTCGGACGCTTGACCGAGGCCACCACCTCTAGACGCTCGTCGAGGATCACGGCGTCGGTGTTCGTGCCACCGACGTCGATGCCGATGCGATACCTGCCGGCCATCACGCGACCTCCCCGTCCGTCGTGCGCGCAGCGGACCGCTGTGCGATGTCCTCCACCGGAACCCACTGCACGTCGTAGCCGAAGTGAGCGGGTCCCGCTGTCTCCAGACCGATCGGCGTGCGCCACTTCTCGTGACTGGGGATCGCGATGACCGCGACCCGGGCGCCGTAGCGCAGGGACTCGGTCGTGATCGGCATGCCCGTGGCCAGGTCGAGCACCGCGATCAGGTCGGGAGTGACGGCAGCCAGCACACCGTCCCTCCGTCCGAGCAGCATCTCGTTCTGGAAGTCGAGCCGGAACGCGCTCCCCCGGTCGTCGCCGACACCGACGAGCTCAGCCGCACCGCGGGTGAAGCCGCCGTCGACGGCGCGCTGCAGGTCGGCGACCTTCCCGTCGAACAGCCGCACGGCGTCGAGGTCGGCACACAGGGCGTCGATGCGCTCGTCGTCGCGCAGCTCCCTGCCGGCCGTATCCCGTCCGCGCAGGATACGACCGATGCGCTGGGCCAGCCCGAGCGTGCCAGGGATCGCGCACTCGCGCACCACGTCGCCGCCGTACGCGTAGTCGATCATGGTCGCCCCTCCGCCCATCTCGACGGTGACGGACCGCGCGATGCGCTCCGACCATGCACCGTCGACAGGACGGCTGACCACTTCGTTGCCGTGATGGTCGACGAGCACTGTCGTCCCGGGTCCATAGCCGGCCAGGTGGAAGGTGACCATCTGCGCCTCGGGGAAGGCACGACCCATGGCGTCGCCGTCGACCACCGGCAGCCCGGCGAGGGCGGCCGCGGCGATCGGGATCATCGAGTTGCCTCCGCCGACCTCGATGGGCATCACGGCCGTGGGCGTGCGACCGACCGCGCGTTCGATGGCGTCCAGCGCCGCCCTGAGCTCGGACTCGGCCTGGATGCGCTCCACGCTCACCGATGGCGCGCCGATGCCTCCGATCGGGATGACGAAGTCGTCGTCGGTCAGCTCATCGACCGCGAGCAGTCGTACGGGTCCGTGCAGGCGGATCAACCGCTTGGCCATGAGCGATCCCACGTGCGGGTCTCCTCCGCCACCGGTGCCGAGCACGGCGGCACCGAGCGCGATCTCGTCGATGTCGGCCTCGGTGATCATGGGCGTCGTGACGACAGCGCTCATGCGATCACCTCGTCCGGGGCCGGAGCCGGCGCATCGGGAGCGACGCGGCGGCGAAGCGGAAGCAGCACGAGGTACGCGACGAAGCCGACGAGCAGTCCGTCGAGGGCCGAGATCGACGTGAGGGTGAACCATCCGAAGCCGGGTCCGTCCGCCGGGTTCGTGGTCGCGACCGCCACGAAGATGCCGACCACCCAGGCGGCGATCGACCAGCCGTCGACCATCGGCACGGTGGCGCCATGGGCCCAGCGCACCGTCTTGCGGCCCGTGAAGAACGATGCCAGGTACACGCCGCCGTAGGGGGCGATGATGGTGCCGATGACGAGGATGAACTGCACGAAGTAGTCGGCGGCCCCGATCACGCCGACGACGATGCCGATCACGCCGAGCACGACGGTCACGGTGCGTCGGCTCAGCCGCTCGCTGATCGACGCGAACGAGAGACCCGCCGAGTAGAGGTTGGTCGTGTTCGTTGTCCACTGCGCCAGGATCAGCACGATCACCGCGACGCCACCGAGGCCGAGCGCGAAGAAGATCGCCATCAGCTCGGTGCCGTCCATGATGCGGGCGAGCAGGATCGCGACGACCAGGATGATCGAGTTGCCGAAGAAGAAGCCGACGAAGCCGGCGATCATGGCCTGTCTCGGGGTCTTGGCCCAGCGCGCCATGTCGGGGGCGAGCACGACGCCCAGGATGAAGATGCCCATGACGAGCGAGACCGCACCGCCGAACGTGAACGTCGCCTCGACCGGAGCATCGAGCCCCGCCGCACCGTTCACGGTGAATGCGACGATGACGCCGACGATGAGGAGCAGGAGCAGCAACGGCACGGCGAGGGTGCTGAGGCGGTTGATCGAGCGGTAGCCCCAGAACGCGGTGATGGCCATCAGCACGCCGCCGATCGCCGTGAACACCTGCACGGGCACATCGATGCCGGTGAACTCGGCGAAGGCGATCTGCGCGTTGGCGCCGAAGAAGCCCGCCTGCACGGCGTACCAGCCGACGAGGCTGATGGCGATCGCCAGGGCGAGGATCGCACCACCGACCCGGCCGAACACGGCGCGCGAGATCATCGCGGTGGAGAGTCCGGTGGCTGCGCCGACGTACGCGCATGCCATCGCGAGCAGACCGAGCAGGAGCGAACCGAGCATCGTCGCGGCGATCGCCGGCCAGAAGGCCATTCCGGATGCGAGCGAGACGCCGAGGAACGCTCCGGAGAGGTCGATGCCGATCGCGATCCACACGGTGGCGATCGACAGCCAGCTCTTGCGCTGGTCCTGGGGCACGACGCCGTGCTCGTAGTCGGTGGTGGTCATCATCATTCCTTGGGATGTGGCCCTGCGAGTGCGTCGGCGGGGATTCGGGTTCCCGGAGTGCGGACGCCTCGCAGGGCGGGTCGGGGGTCGGTTCGCGGTGCGGCCGGGTGACGCGGTGCCGGAGGGAGCTCGTGGCTCCCTGCCGGCGATCGTCGAGGGTCACCGCATCTGTGCGGCAGGGTTCATCGGGAGAGGATCGTGGAGAGGTGTCGCCAGGCCTGGTCGAAGCGCTCGCGGTAGATCTCCGGCGTGTAATGGGTGAGTTGCAGGAACAGGCCGTCCATGACGACGAACACCAGCGCGGTGAAGCCGTCGGCATCGCCGGGGACGAAGGCCCCAGCCGAGACGCCGTCGTCGTAGGTCTCGCGCACTGCTGCAGCCAGGGTCGACTCCGAGTCGAGGAAGATCTGACGCAGCTGCTCGCCACCGGGCCCGTACTCGGAGACCGCGGCCCTGAGGCTGAACTCCGCGAGGTCGGGACGGTCGCGGTAGTACGCCTCGATCCCGCCCAGCAGGTGCTGCAGACGAGCGAGCGGCTCGAGGGTGCTGCTGCTGCGCACCAGCTCGTCGAAGAAGGCGGTGTGCTCGACCGAGACCGCGGCGTACACCTCCGCGTACAGCGCCTCCTTGCTCGGGAAGTGCGCGTAGAGCGAGGGGGTCTTGATCCCGACGGCCTCGGCGATCTCGCGCAGGCTCGTCTCCGCGTAGCCCTGGCGCGCGAAGATCGTGCGTGCTTCCGCGAGGATCGTTGCTCTGGTCATGTGAGTGCCTAACGACTATTAGTTAGGCAGAGCGTAACCCCGCACCTCCTGGTTCGCAAGACCGAGCCCGACATCCTCCGACATGGAGAAGGCCCGACGGCTGAGCCGTCGGGCCTTCTCTGCATCTGATCTCCGGTCAGGCTTCCACGTCGCCGCGCCATGAACCGGTCTCGACTCCGCGGCCCTCGATGAACTCCTTGAAGTTCTCGAGGTCCTTCTTCACGGCGTGTCCCCCCACGCCGACCAGCGAGCCCAGCTTCTCGAGCAGTCCCTCAGGTTCCCAGTCGAGCTGCACCGTGACCCGCGTCGAGGCGTCGGTGAGCGTGTGGAACGTCACCACGCCCGCGTGCTCGGTCTCGCCTCCCGTGCTCTTCCACGCGACACGCTCGTCCGGGTGCTGCTCGGTGATCTCGGCGTCGAACTCGCGAGTCGCGCCACCGACCTTCACCTTCCAGTGGGTGTGCGTGTCGTCGATCTGGGTGATCGATTCGACCTCGTCGAGGAACTTCGGGAAGCTCTCGAACTGCGTCCACTGGTTGTAGGCCGTGCGGACGGGAACGTCGACGTCGATGGTCTCGATGATCTGCACCATGGGATGCTCCTCACTGTTCGTCGTTCGTGTGATCCCATTCAGCCGCAGATCGCGGGGATCGGCGACGGGGTTGACATCCGCCGCCGGTTCCCCGACATTCCGGTCGACGCGCGATCGGCGACCCTCATCCGGCCCCGTAGCGGCGCTCCCCGACGCACCGACCGACACGACTAGCGTTGAGGTCATGCGCATTCCCGCCGCGATCCGTGCCTCACAGCGCTCTCCGCTGCTGCAGGTCGTGAAGTCGGCAGCCGCGACCATCGCCGCCTGGCTCATCGCCGGATGGGTTTTCCCGGCGCAACTGCCCGTCTTCGCCGCGATCGCCGCCCTCCTGGTCGTGCAGCCCAGTGTGAACCAGTCGCTGTCGAAGGCGCTCGAGCGCAGCATCGGGGTGATCGCGGGTGTCGTGATCGCCGTGGCGCTGGGTCTGCTGCTGGGGTCGCCGAGCTGGATCGTGCTGCTCGCGATCGTCGTCGCCATGCTGGTGGCCTGGATCTTCCGCGCGTCTCCAGGCACAGGGAACCAGGTCGCGATCTCCGCGATGCTGGTGCTGGCTCTGGGGTCCTCCAGCCCGGAGTACGCATTCGCCCGCATCGTGGAGACGCTGATCGGCGTGGTGATCGGCATCGTCGTGAACGCACTCATCGTGCCACCGGTGCTGGTCGCACCCGCCCGCCGGGATGTGGGCCTGCTGGGCCGCGAGCTCGCCGCGAGCCTCGACCGCCTGGCCGACGCGCTGCCCGAACCGCAGACGCCCGCGAGACTGCAGGAGCTGATGCTGGAGGTGCGACTGCTGCGTCCGATGAAGGAGGCGGCGGAAGCCGCGATCGCCGCGGGAGAGGAGTCGCTCACCCTGAACCCGCGGCGCTCGACCCACCGCGCCGACCTGCGCGAGCTGCGGGCACTGCTCGACCGGCTCTCCCCCATCGTCACGCAGACCATCGGCATGACCCGCGCGTACTTCGACCACTACGACGACACGATCGGCGAGGAGCCGGCGGTCACGGCGATCGCCGAGCAGCTGCGGCGAGCCGGCCACGACGTGCGTCTCGCCGTGCAGATCGCGGAGGCGCTTCCGGAGCCGGACGACATGACGTCGGCGATCCCCGCCCTCACCGCTCCCCTGGTGATCCGTCCGCCGTCATCACAGCACTGGATCCTGATCGGGTCGCTCATGGAAGACCTCCGTCGCATCCGCGGCGAGCTGGTCGACGAGGACTGAGCGGTCTTCGAATCGCGCAACGGGGTGGTATCCGGCGCCGGAATCGAACCATCCGCGCGATTCGAACCGGCCTACGCTGGGAAGATGAACACCGTCGAAGCGCTCGGGGAACTGGCCGCGCTGGATGACCCGAAGGTGCGCGCAGCCAACGAGAAGCGCGGGGACGACCACGGCATCAACCTCAGCCGACTGCGCGCCCTGGCGAAGCGCATCAAGACGGATCAGCACCTCGCCGAAGATCTGTGGGCCACGGGCGAGACACCTGCGCGGCTGCTCGCCCTCCTGATCTGTCGCCCCAGGGATTTCGGCGCCGACCAGCTCGACGCCATGCTGCGCGAGACCCGCGCCCCCAAGGTCAACGACTGGTTCGTCAACTACGTCGCCAAGAAGACTCCACTCGCCGAGGAGCTGCGACTGCGCTGGTTCGACGACCCCGACCCGACAGTGGCCGCCGCCGCGTGGTCGCTCACGACCGTGCGCGTGATGAAGGACGCGGAGGGGTTGGACCTTTCGCAGCTGCTCGATCTGATCGAGCGGGATCTGGCGACGGCGCCGTCACGCCTGCAATGGGCCATGAACGAGACCCTCGCCAACATCGGGATCTTCCACCCCGAGCATCGCGCCAGAGCGCGGGAGATCGGCGAGCGCCTGCAGGTGCTCGCCGACTACCCGACCGCGCCCGGCTGCACCTCACCGTTCGCCCCGCTCTGGATCGATGAGATCGTGCGCCGCCGCGAGGGCTGAGCCTCCCCGGGCGATCACTCCTCGCCAGGCGTGTCCGACCACCGTCGCGCAGCACAGTCGGTAACGTTATACACTTTATCCGTTCGTCTGCGCACTGGGGGTGGCCGCACGGTGCGGTCACCTGCGCGACGACGGAACTGGGGATGCCTCATCATGGCCACGCAAGATCAACTGAACGCACTCATCGCCGACATCGCGAACGACATCAACGGGTTCATCGGAGCCTCCGTGGTGGACGTCGAATCGGGTCTGCCGCTCGCGTCGAACTCGGTCCGGCCGGACTTCGACCTCGATGTCGCCAGCGCGTACAACAGCGAGATGGTGAAGAGCAAGCGGAAGACGATCGAAGCGCTCCGCCTCGAGGCCGCACTCGAGGACATGCTGCTGACGCTCGACACGCAGCTGCACCTGCTCAAGATGATCGACGACGACACGTTCATCTACCTCGCCGCCGACCGCCAGGCGACGAACATCGCCCTGCTCCGGTCCGCCGTCAACCGCCACGTGGTGGCGCTGAACGCTTGACCGGCTCCGAAGCCTCGACCGTCGACACCGCCGCAGAACCGGCGGCCACACGCGTGCGCCGACGACGTCGGAATCTGCCGACGAGGTTCCGCCTCGTCTTCGCCGGGCCGGTCGGTGCCGGGAAGACCACGGCGGTCCGCGCGTTGAGCGATGTCGTCACCGTGGATACCGATGTCCCGATCTCGGCCGGCTCAGCGGAGTACGGCGATACGGACAAGACGACGACCACGGTGGGGCTCGACTACGGCACGTGGAAGCCCACGGACGAGATTTCGGTCGCGCTCATCGGCGTTCCCGGCCAGGACCGCTTCGCCCATGCCCGGCAGAGCGTCTCCGCCTCCGACACCCGCATGCTGCTGTGGCTGCGTGCAGACCGCGGGAGCATCTCTGCGGACGCCGACGAGTGGCTCGCGCGTCTCACCGGCGACCACGAGCGGACGGTGATCGCGGTCACGCATGTGGCCGCCGAAGCCCTCGACGAGGTGCGCCGGACGCTCGGTGCGAGCCTCGAAAGGTATCGGATACCCCTCACTCGCGTGCTCGCCGCCGACGCGCGCGACCGCGAGAGCGTCATGCGGGTGGCGTGCGCGGCCCTCGACCTCCCGGGAGGAGAGTCATGAACGTCCCCATCCGAGCGGACGACCCCGCGTCGACCGGCGAGTCGGGGCCGACGCAGGACGGCGTGCTCATGCATCCGGATCTCGCGGCGAACTGGGCGCTCTGGTCGGGCGTCGTGAGCCAGGCCGCGCTCACCCGGCTGCGTCATCTCGAGGAGCGATTCCCCGAACTGACCACAGCCGTCCTCTCGACCGCCGACGGCCTGCACATCGCCTCCGTCGGCACCCTCGCCGAGACCGGAGACCGCCTGGCCGCCATGAACGGTTCGCTCTTCGCCGTCGCCAGGGCCGAGGCCGAGATCATCTCGCGCGGAACGGAGCCGAGCCTCTCCGCCGTCGTCTCGGTGTCGATCGGGCAGAGTCAGCTGTCGCTGCTCAGCTTCATCCTCGCCCCCTACGGCCAGCTGCTCCTCTCGGTCTCGGCGAAGGGCGTGCAGGTCGGGACCGTGATCGTGCAGGCCCGTTCGGCTGCATACGAGCTCATCACCGCACTGGGGCTCGCCGGCGCACCGGGGTGAGGCTGGCTACGCTGAGGCCATGAGCACGCACATCGCCGCAGAGCCCGGTCAGATCGCCCCCATCGTCTTGTTCCCCGGCGACCCGCTGCGGGCGAAGTGGATCGCCGAGACGTTCCTCGACGATGCAGAGCTGTACTCCGAGACGCGCGGGATGCTGGGTTTCACCGGCACCTGGGAGGGGCACCGCGTCTCGGTGCAGGGCTCGGGCATGGGCCAGCCGTCGATGGCTATCTATGCGAACGAGTTGTTCGACTCCTACGACGTGCAGACGATCGTGCGAGTCGGTTCGTGCGGCGCCCTGACCGAGCGGGTGAAGATCCGCGACATCATCATCGCGAACGGCGCCAGCACCGACTCCGGCATCAACCGCGTGCGCTTCCACGGACTCGACTACGCACCCGTGGCCGACTTCTCGCTGCTGCGTGCCGCTGTCGAGGCGAGTGAGGCCGAACCGCTCGAGTCGACGGTGCACGTGGGGCAGCTGTTCTCGAGCGACCAGTTCTACAGCACGCGCCCCGAACTCACGGAGCCGTTCGTGCAGCACGGCATCCTCGGTGTCGAGATGGAGGCCGCCGGGCTCTACACGCTCGCGGCGTACCACGGTCGGCGCGCCCTCGCCATCTGCACCGTCAGCGACCACATCATCACGGGCGAGGAGACCACCGCGCAGGAGCGCGAGCAGACCTTCGGCGACATGATCCGCATCGCGCTGCGCGCCGCGACCCGCTAGGGGGTGTCGCCGACCGCGTGCGGACGCGGCAGCGCCACCATCGCGCCGGTGTCGGTGAACTCCTGCTGGATCTCCTCGTCGTGCCGGTATGTGAGCAGGCTCACGACGACCGCCGCGAGCATCGCGAACACGAACGCGGGAAGAAGCTCGTAGAGCCCGGTGTCGAGCGCCTTCCAGATGAACACCGTCGCGGCTCCGACGAACATCCCCGCCAGCGCACCCCAGTTGGTGAGCTTGCGCCAGTAGAGGCTGAGCAGGATGACCGGCCCGAACGCGGCGCCGAATCCGGCCCAGGCGAACGAGACGAGGCCGAGGATCGTGTCGTTCGGGGTGATCGCCAGGACCGCTGCGACGATCGCGACGCCGAGCACCCCGAGCCGCCCCATCAGCATGAGCGTCTTCTGCGAGGGCGGCGTCCGGCGGAACACCCCGTACAGGTCCTCGACGAGCGCCGAGGAGCAGACGATGAGCTGACTGGAAATCGTGCTCATGATCGCGGCGAGTACCGCGGCGAGCACGAGGCCAGCGACGAACGGATGCAGCAGCGTCTGCGACATCAGCAGCACCACGGTCTCGGGGTTGGCGAGGTCGACGCCCGTCTTGGCGATGTAGGCGATGCCGACCAGGCCCGACAGCACCGCGCCGCCGAGGGAGACGATCATCCAGGAGATGCCGATGCGTCGAGCGCTCTTCGCCTCCTGCGGCGAGCGCAGTGCCATGAACCGCACGATGATGTGCGGCTGCCCGAAGTACCCGAGTCCCCACGCGAGGGAGGACACGATGGCGAGGATCGTGCCGCCGGTGAGCGCAGTGCCCGAGAGCAGGGACAGATGGTCGGGCGCGACCTCGTTGATCAGCTCGCCCGTCTCGGCCAGCCCTCCGATCGCCACGATCGCCGCGACCGGGATCACCACGAGGGCGACCACCATCATGAGCCCCTGCACGACGTCGGTCAGTGATGCACCGAGGAAGCCGCCGAACAGCGTGTATGCGAGGGTGACTCCCGTGACCAGCAGCATGCCGGTCAGATAGTCGCCGTTGAACGAGCTCTCGAAGAAGACGCCGCCGGCGACCATGCCCGACGAGATGTAGAGGGTGAAGAACACGAGGATGACGACACCCGAGACCACGCGGAGCAGTCGCGTCGTGTCGCGCAGCCGATTCTCGAAGAAGCTCGGCACCGTGATGGAGTTGCGCGACACCTGCGTGTAGGCACGAAGCCGAGGAGCCACGAGCAGCCAGTTCAGGTAGGCGCCGATGGTGAGGCCGATCGCGATCCACGCCTCGATGAGACCGGAGACGTAGATCGCACCGGGTAGCCCCATCACGAGCCAGCCGGACATGTCGGAGGCACCGGCGCTGAGCGCGGCCACCCACGGCGGGAGATTGCGTCCGCCGAGCATGTAGTCCTCGTGATCGCCGGTTCGCCGGAAGGCGATCCAGCCGATGAGCAGCATCGCTGCGAAGTACAGCGCGAGTGCGGCGAAGGTGAAGATCTGGTCGGGCATCGTCGTCCCCCCTGGGCGGTGCAACCTCCGGTTGTCGTCGTTCGATGATGTCAAGCGCGGCCTCGCGCACACCGAGGCGCCTCGGCGCGGCGTGACTTCGGCGCGGTCGGCAAGGTCTGACCTCGCGCCGCATCAGGCACTCATCGGCGGATGGGATGATCGAGGGATCATGACTACCCCTCCGCGGCTCGACCCCGCCCTCGTTCCGGACGCCGCGGACCCGGACGCCGTCTATCTGGCGTTCGTCGAATGGGCGGAATCGACGGGCATCAGTCTGTATCCCGCGCAGGACGAGGCGGTCATCGAGATCGTGTCCGGCAACAACCTGATCCTGTCGACGCCGACCGGCACCGGGAAGTCGCTGGTGGCGATCGGTGCGCACTTCAGCGCACTCGTGGCCGGGCGTCGCAGCTACTACACGGCACCGATCAAGGCGCTCGTGAGCGAGAAGTTCTTCTCCCTGGTCGACGTGTTCGGCGCCGAGAACGTGGGAATGGTCACGGGCGACTCCTCGGTGAACGCCGACGCCCCCATCATCTGCTGCACGGCGGAGATCCTCGCGAACCTCTCGCTGCGCCAGGGCACCGACGCCGACGTCGGGCAGGTCGTGATGGACGAGTTCCACTTCTACGCCGACCCCGACCGCGGATGGGCGTGGCAGGTGCCGTTGCTCGAGCTGCCGCAGGCGCAGTTCATCCTGATGTCGGCGACCCTCGGCGATGTGACCGAGCTCGCCGCCGACCTCACGCGGCGCACCGGCCGTGAGACGGCCACCGTGACGGGAGTGGAGCGCCCGGTCCCCCTGCACTTCTTCTACGAGACGACTCCGATCCACGAGACGATCGACGACCTGTTGAACACCGGGCAGGCGCCGATCTACGTCGTGCACTTCTCGCAGGCCGCAGCGATGGAACGCGCCCAGGCACTGTCGAGCACCAAGGTGGCCACCCGCGAGCAGCGCGACGAGATCGCCGCCCTGATCGCCGAGTTCCGGTTCACGACCGCGTTCGGGAAGACGCTCTCGCGGTTCCTGCGTGCGGGCATCGGCGTGCACCACGCTGGCATGCTGCCGAAGTACCGGCGCCTCGTCGAACAGCTGGCGCAGCGCGGTCTGCTGCGCGTGATCTGCGGCACCGACACTCTCGGCGTCGGGATCAATGTGCCGATCCGCACGGTGCTGCTCACCGCCCTCACGAAGTTCGACGGTACGCGGATGCGGCAGTTGAACGCCCGCGAGTTCCATCAGATCGCCGGCCGCGCTGGTCGTGCGGGATACGACACCGCCGGCACGGTGGTGGCCCAGGCTCCCGAGCACGAGAGCGAGAACGTCGCGGCGGTGAAGAAGGCCGGCGACGACCCGAAGAAGAAGCGCAAGATCGTGCGCAAGAAGGCACCCGACGGCTTCGTGTCGTGGGGCGAGCCCTCGTTCCGCAAGCTCATCGA
This sequence comes from Microbacterium sp. JAI119, assembly GCF_013410135.1. Lineage (NCBI taxonomy): Bacteria > Bacillati > Actinomycetota > Actinomycetes > Micrococcales > Microbacteriaceae > Microbacterium > Microbacterium sp. JAI119. The sequence continues at coordinate 113,629 of NZ_JACCCK010000003.1, read as the reverse complement.
CGCCGTGCCGGAGACCCTGACCTCCCACATGCAGATCACGAGCGCCATGATGCTGAACGTGATCGCCCGCGGCGGCGACGTGTTCGCCAATATGCGCGCGCTGGTATACGACAACCACGAACCGCGGAAGCGTCAGCGCGAGCTCGCGCTCAGGGCCATCGGCATCTACCGCACGCTCCGGGAGTCGGGCATCGTCGAGAAGACGCCGGATGGCGACATCCGCCTCACGGTCGACCTGCAGCCGAACTTCGCACTCAACCAGCCGCTGTCGCCGTTCGCCCTCGCGGCCTTCGAACTGCTCGACCCCGATCCCGCCGCCGGCACGGGTACGGGCTCCTACGCGCTCGACATGATCTCGATCGTGGAGTCGACGCTCGACGATCCTCGCGCCGTGCTGAGCCAGCAGGAGTTCCTGGCACGCGGCGAGGCGGTCGCGGCCATGAAGTCGGAGGGCATCGAGTACGACGAGCGCATGGAGCTGCTCGAGCAGATCACGTACCCGAAGCCGCTCGACGAGCTGCTGACCGCGGCCTTCGAGACGTTCAGCGCCGCTCAGCCCTGGATCCGCGACTTCGAGCTGCACCCGAAGTCGGTCGTGCGCGACATGTACGAGCGGGCCATGTCGTTCGGGGAATATGTCGCCTACTACAAGATCGCGCGCTCCGAGGGCGTCGTGCTGCGCTACCTCTCCGACGCCTACCGCGCGGCCTCGCAGACCATCCCGGAGGAACTCAAGGACGAAGACCTCCGCGACCTCATCGAGTGGCTCGGAGAACTCGTCCGTCAGGTCGACTCCAGCCTGCTCGACGAATGGGAGGAGCTGATGGCCGGGGTGGACAACGGACGTTTCGATCCGCATCGACCGGACGAGCCGATCGTCCCTCCCGCACCCAAGCGCCTGACGAGCAACATCCGCGCCTTCCGCATCCTGGTGCGCAACGAACTGTTCCGCCGGGTGCAGCTCGCCGCGAGGGAAGACGTGAACGCGCTGGCCGAGCTCGATCCGGGGTTCGGCGCCGACGCGTGGTCGGACGCGCTCGACGGATACTTCGCCGACCACGACGAGATCCTCACCGGAGCGGATGCACGCAGCTCGAAGCTGCTGATCCTCACCGAGGGGCCGACCGTCTGGACGGCGCGCCAGATCTTCGACGACCCGGCCGGGGACCACGACTGGGGCATCTCCGCGACGATCGATCTCGCCGACTCCGACGAGGCGGGCGAGGCCGTTGTCACCGTCACCGGAGTGGACCGGCTGTAGGCGCAGGCCCGACCACTGCCCCCACCCTCTCCACACCGACGACCCTGCCGAACCTCGCCAGCGTCTCGCGTCGGTGGGAGGCGGCGATCACGGTCCCGTCGAACCGTGCGAGCACGTCGGAGATGATGCGCTCTGACTCGGCGTCCAGGCTCGCGGTGATCTCGTCGACGATGAGCACCCGCGGCGCACGACACAGTGCCCGTGCCAGGGCCAGCCGGGCGCGCTGACCTCCCGACAGCCGGGCACCGTGCTCACCGAGCTCATCATCGAGGGTGATCCAGTCATCGGCCCCCACCGCTGTGAGGGCTTCGAGCAGCTGCTCGTCGGTGCGGGGGGCCGCTCCGCGCACCAGGTTCTCTCGGACCGTGCCGTGGAAGAGACGGGCGTCCTGCTCCACCACTGCCACGACACGGCGCAGCTCGTCGTCGCGGATGCGGCCGAGCGGATAGGCGACGCCTGCCGCGTCGACGAGCGCGACGGTGCCGGCTGAGGGGTCCCACAGGCGGGCGGCGAGCGCGATGACCGTGCTCTTGCCCGCTCCGGACGGCCCGGCGAGACCGACGTGCTCCCCCGGATCGACGTCCATCGACCACCCTCCGAGCACGTCGGTCCTGTCGTCGTAGGAGAACGACACCTTTTCGAAGCGCACTCCGACGGGGCCATCGGCCAGTGCGATCGGGCGCTCGACCGGCGCCACGACCGGAGGACGGTGCAGACCCGCCCCCACACGGTCGGCGCTCGCGATCAGCGGGTGCAGCTCCGACACCGTGTGGGCAGCCTCTGCCACCGCGGCCACCCCGGCGACCGCGAGAGCGATCACCGCGGGAAGCAGCGCGGCCTGAGTGCCGCCCACCGTACCGCCCACCGTGCCGCCGAGGATGAGGGACGCCGCGATCACGCCGATCACCACGGCGGTGAGGATCAGCTCGCGCGTGCCGTCGACGAGATGGGCGATGGCCTCCCTCCGACGGCTGAGCGCCGCCGACCTCCGGGTGCCGGCGACCGCCTCGCGCACGACGCGACCCTGCAGGCCGTAGGCGAGAACCTCCCGCACGGCGCCGAGAGCATCGACCAGCCGTTCCGACTGATCCTCCCGTTCCTGCTGCTCGCGCGCCCCCACCCGGCGCGCCGGACCTGCTCCCGCCCAGGCGGTGAGCGCGACGGCGGCCGCTCCGCCGAGCATCACGAGCGCCGCCACGGGCATCACGACGAACGCGCAGACCACGGCTCCCAGGAACAGGGTGAGCGCGGCTCCGATCTGCGCCACCGTGTGCGCGTAGAAGAACTCCAGCTTCTCGATGTCGGTCATCGCCACGGAGGCCGCGCGGCCCGAATGCTCCCGGCGCCGCCCCGGAACGCTCCGGGAGTAGGCGTCGAAGAGAGCCATCCGCAGCCGCGCCAGCACCCGGTACGCGAGGGCGTGCGACACGTCCATCTCCCGCCAGGTGAGGAAGGTGCGCAGCAGCACGAGGGCACCGAGCGCCACCCACCAGACAGCCGGAGGCCAGGTGCCGTGAACGACGGCGCCGCCGACGCCGAGTGCGGTGAGCACCCCGATGGCGGCGAGGGCGCACAGACTCGTGGTGGCGATCAGGTAGCTGCCGATGATGCGACGCCATTCCGGTCGCAGCGGCGGAAGGAGCCGGGCGAGGATGGCCCATGACGAGGTCACGGAGCCTCCTCCACGAGCACCCCGTCACGGAGCACCCGCACGTCGGCCACGCGGGCGAGCGCCTCGGGGCGGTGGCTGATCATGAGCACGATCCTCTCTTCGGCGACGCGTTCGAGCGTCTCGGCGACGGTCAGGGCGCTGCGGTCGTCGAGGGCGCTGGTCGGCTCGTCGACGAGCAGCACGGGACGACCGGCCAGCAGCGCTCTGGCGAGGGCGAGGCGTTGGCGCTGTCCTCCCGACAGACTCGTCCCGGCCTCCGCCACCATCGCCTCGAAGCCGCCGGGGATGGCCCTGATCTCGTCGAGCACACCCGCCGCGGCACAGGCGCGTTCGACGTCCTCCCGATCCGCACCGAACAGATCGATGTTCTCCCGGATGGTGCCGGCGAAGAGGACGGGCCGCTGCGAGACGACCGCCACATCGCTCGGCTGGAGCGGACGCCCGTCGAGCTCGACCGTTCCCGCTGCCGCGGGCAGGAATCCGAGGACGAGGTCGAAGAGCGTGGATTTGCCTGCGCCCGAAGGCCCGGCGATCGCGTGGACCTCTCCGCGTTCGGCGAGGAGATCGACACCGCGCAGGACGTCACGATCGGCACCGGGGTAGCGGTAGGAGAGCCCGGAGATGCGGAGTTCCTGGCCCCGAGGACGAGCGTGTGTGTCGGGCTCCACCCGCGTCGTTGCGAGAGGGGGCGTTCGACGGAACGCTCCGAGGGCCACGAGCCCTGGTACGGCGGTGAGACCGAGGAAACCCGCGTGCCAGTGTCGGGAGAGCTCACGCACCGGACGGAACGCCTCGGAGGAGAGCAGCAGCAGCGCGTAGACCTCGACGGCCGGCGGCTCACCGGTCAGGACCGCGACGACCGCGAGCCCCGCGGCGACCACCACGCCGGCCTGCACGGCGAGGTCTGTGATGGCCGTCTCCGCGAGCGACGTGCGCATCACGCGTTCGGTGGCCAGGCGCAGCGCCTCCGATCTCGTGTGCAGGCGCGCCCGTGTGGCGGGGACGTCTCCCAGTGCGCGCAACGTCGACATTCCGCGAAGGGACTCGAGAAGGTCGCCGCTGAGAGCCTCGTAGCTGTCCCAGTGCTCGAAGCCTCGACGGGCGAGCATGCGCTTCCACAGCAGCGGGCCGAGCACCGCGAGCAGGATCCCCGCCGCGACGCACAGCGCGATCAGCGGGGACAGCACCGCCACGAGGCACACGGCGATCAGGCTGCCGACGACGAGCTGCACCACGGCGGGGATGTACTTCGACACATAGGCGTCCGTGCCGTCGATCCCGTCGCCGAGCGCGAGCTGCGTCGAGCCGTCCCTGAGACCGGCATCATGCAGTCGCTCCGGCACGAGGACCGCGGAGACGGCCGCGCCCCGAAGGTCTTCCCTCACCCTCCCGCCGAGACGCGCGGCGGCATCTCCCTGCACGATGGTGAGCAGCATCCGCGTCACTCCGATCACGAGGATCACCCCGATGCCGACGACCGCGCCCTGCCCCTCACCGCGCACGAGAGCAGCGAGCGACCACGCGAGAGCCAGCGCCTGCAGCAGGTGCGTCGCGTATACGAGGAGAAGGAGGAGGGTGCTCCAGGCCAGCAGCCAGGGGTGCCGTCGCGCTTCGCGCCACAGCTCGGGGACGATCATCATCGTGAGCCTCCGGGAGAGTCGAGGAAGGCGATCGCATGGAGGATCCACCGCCCTCCGGTCGAGGAGAAGCCGGACACCGGGCGAGCGCCACAGCCTCCGTCGAGGGCCGCGCGGTAGCAGAGACCGGCCGCGGTGAGGTGGGCGTTCCAGAGCGCGGTGCCGATGAGCGGTGCCGGAGCCGTGGTCGGCACGGACCAGGAACGGACGGCGCTCGCACCCCGCACCCAGGCTTGTCCGGAGGCGCGCGCGACGCGATCGATCTCCCCGCGCGGGGACAGGCGATCTCGCGCGGAGGTCCGGACGAGGAACTCGGACGTGGACGGCGAGCGCCTGGAGCCGAGAGCACGACGTGCCGCGTCGATCGGCACCGGGGTGTGTGGGAGCTCGACCGCGGCGAGCGGGATCTCGGGGACGAGCCCCCGCCGCAGCCAGCTGTCGACGTCGGAAGCGCGGGGCACGCCGAGCAGTCCGCGCAGCCGGGACGACGGCCCGAACTGCCCGCGCCCCGCCCGCGCACCCAGCAGGAAGCGCACCGCGGCGACCGCGTAGGCGGTGTCGGCGATCCAGAGCGGCCAGGCCCGATGCCGGTAGCGGCCGAAGGATCGACCCGGCTGGACCGTGAACACCACCCGCGCGATGCCGTCCCCCGCGGTGGTCGACGGCCATCCGTCCACGCGATCGGAACGCGGATCACGCCGGAGGAAGAAGCCTCCGTCGTGGTCGACCGCCCAGCGCACACCGACCGCGTCGACGAGGTGCGTCTGCACCGGGTAGCACGCCCCGGCTGAGGGCACCGGGCGACGGCGGATGCTCGTGGCCGTGCCGTCCTCCACCCGATGGAACTCCCCGGGGTGCCACAGTCCGTCGACGAGCTCGCGCACACCGACAGGAGGTTCGTCCGCCACGGCTCCGGTCCGTCCCCAGGCGTTCACCCTCGGGCCGGGCGGCAACGGGCCGGACGGCACCCGCGTCGAGTGCACCTGGTCGAGCGGTGCGGACACGCCATGCTCTTCCCGCAAGCTCTGCGCCATGGTCGGCCTCACATGTGCGGGGCCGGGAGGAGCGTGAAGTCCTCCGGTCCGCCGCTCCAGGTCGTCCGCCAGCCGCGCTCCTGCGCCGCCTCTCGGAACCGGGGCATGCCGAGGTACGAGAACGCGGCCGGTGCGTTGGGGACCAGCCCCGTCACGATCGAGCGCACCACGCGCAGGTCGGTGCGCCGCACGTCGGAGGTCGTGAGGTCGCGCGTGAGCACGCGGTGGCCGCGATCAGCCAGGCGCGCATAGACCTCGTCCATCGTCACCGGTTCCACTGCGCTCAACGGGAGTACCCCCTGCACCGGATCCTGGAACCGGCGCGCCTCTCCGTGCACGGTCGGGTCCAGCCAGACCTGCACGTGTGCGCCGAGGTCGATCACCTTCTCGAACTCGACTCCGGCCGCGGTCGTGTAGTCGGCGTCCGCACGGAACTCGAGGGTGAGTCCCTTGGCCATCAATCCCTCGGCGACGGCGCGGAACACCCATCCGTCCGCCGTCGTGCAGCCCTGCGTGTAGATCCAGGTGTGCACGGCTTCCAGCACGGCCTTCCGTGCGGCACGTGCAGGATCGAGTGCGGCCGAGAACCCCGCGGCGTAGAGGCCGCGCTCCGGATCATGCACGAGAGCACCGATCGCCGGGGCGAACTCCGACGGCATGGCGACCAGCCACACACGCAGGCTGCTCCCCTCCAGATCATCGAGGAGGCCCGGGACCGTCGCAGGGTCGATGCCGAACGTCGGCCCGTCGAGGTGCCACCACACCTCGAGCGCATCCCGCTCGATCACCTCGATCACCCCGCGGTCGCGCGCATCGTCAAAACCCGCCCCCGTGGCGATGCCGGCGTAGTTGAGATGATGCGTGCGGGGCAGGGAGCGGAAGCGGGATTGCCGCCAGTTCAGGTGCACGAGGGAATCCGGCATCCACACCGAGCCCCCGTCGAGATCGTCGCAGCGCGCCCACAGCGTCGGCGTGGACGCCTCCAGCCGCTGATAGGGGAAGCCCGGACGGGAGAGCTGCCAATCGGCGAAGCGCGGAAGATCCGCGTCGTCGATGACGGCCTCCCCGTCGGCGCGCAGTTCTTCCGCTGAGGCGACGCGGAGGTCGTGCGGCGGCAGCACGTCGGGCAGCCAGTTGCCGCAGTACCGCTCCACGCCTTCGCCGATGGCCGCGATGCGCGCCTGCGCGGGGTCTCCGAACGAGGTGCCGAGCGAGACCCGATCAGCGGGCCATTCGCCGAGCAGGCGGGCATCGGCCACCGATGCGGTGAGAGCCAGATACCGGTGCGGAGCGCCGATCGGATGCGGAACCTCGCGCACGGAGCGGATGATGCCGGCCTCCGCGTCGACGAGCGCCTCGGCAGGCAGGGTCGCTCGAGCGGTGCGGTGATTCGGGGTGTCGTGCGCTTTCATGCTGTCCTCTCGTAGCGCCAGCGACCGGTCTCGGGTTCGAAGGCCGATCTGGTGCGGCGGGTCGGATGCCGATCGACGCCTGCGGGCTCGGATGCCGACGCTGTTCCCGCCGATGGCAGACCGGTCTCGGTGAGCCAGGTGTCCAGCACCCCGCCGATGCCGCCCGCGCTGCGCAGCCGGGAGCGGACGTCGTCATCGTCGATGTCGGCGGCGAGCCGGTGGCCCCAGGGCCCGTCGACCAGGTGCAGCGGCCCACGCCAGGCATCGGCGAGCCGGCCCGCATCCGTGAAGAAGAAGTCGTGGTCGCCGCGGATGAGCAGCAGGGGTACGCGGAGGTCGCCGTATGCACGGTGCAGATCGACGGCGGGCGCTGACCACAGGCGACGCCAGCCGGAGAGCACCTCCCGCGACCACCCCCATTCCGCAGCGGCCCGGTGCACGCCGACCTCGGATGCCCGCGCCACCCTGGCCTCGAGCTCCTCATCGTTCAGCGGGGGATGGGAACGCGCCCCGCGACCGTGCTGGTGCCACCACCCGATCCGGTCTCGCAGGTGTGGTCGCCCGTTCTCGTCCCACGCGGTCTCGGCGAGCCCGAGAGCCGGAACGAGGAGCACGAGTGCATCGACGTCGACCGACCTCGCCGCCTCGAGCGCGGTGTGGGCGGCATACGACCCGCCGGAGAGCAGGAGCGGCAGCCCGGGGCTCTCGGCCCTGACAGCATCGACCACCGCGCGGCCGTCTGCACGCTCGGAGAGGTAGGGGTGCCATTCGCCGTCGGACGAGTGTCGGCCGCGCACGTCGTGGATCACGCAGCGGTAGCCGCGCCTCACCCACGCCCGCGCGGTGTCGGCGTGGCGCCAGGCCCCGTAGGGAGTGCGGATGACCACCACGCCTCGCGTCTCTGCGGGCGACCAGGCCCATCCGCGCAGCAGGGCGCCGTCATCGGCGACGACGACATGAGGACGGGCATCGCGCGGCGGGGTCATCGGAGCAGCCTCGGCGGTGCCGCGGGGAAGGGGAGCACCGTGTGCTCGGTGACCGATCCGGTCGACGGCACCAGCTTCCACAGGGTCGTGCGCAGGTGGTCGAGGTCGGCGTCGGCTCGCGCCCAGGTGAGGATCACCTGCAGCAGCCGGGCGAGCACGAGCACCGCGGCCGCGTCGTCGACGGGCGTGGCCGGGGCAGGCCCGGACTGCTGCCATGCCTCGGTCGAAGCCGGCGCGCTGCTCGCGGCCAGCCGTCGCGCTGATACCTGGGCCGAGGTCGGGTCGTGCTCGTCGAGCGCGAGCGGATCGATCAGGATGCTCTCGCCCTCGCGGTGCACACGCAGCCAGGCGACACCCTGCAGGGGAAGCATGTCGAGGTCGGACCACCGACGGCGGTCGAGCGCGTCGTCGGCGTAGGCGACGACGAGGGAGGTGTCATCGGGCAGTGCGGACTCCGGATCGAGGACGGTGACCCGCGCACCCCAGGACTGGAGGACGCGTTCGAGCCCGTCGACCAACGCGCCTGCTCCCAGCACGCAGACGTCGCGGCGCTCGTCCGGCCAGCGGCGGAGCGCGTCCACCGACTCGCGCTCCTGCACCTCGAGCATCAGGCGGTCGAGGAGCGCGGAGGCCGCGCCGTCCGAACCACCGTCCGGAGTCTCGAGGGCGTCGAACAGCTCGGCGGGTGGTGCGTCGATCAGGGCGAACCGTCCGGTGCGCAGGCGGATCCGGGGGCGACCGTCTGCGCCGAGGACGAGATGGGCTCCCGAGTCGGGGAGCGGCAGGATGCGGGATTCGGAAGTCATGGAGTCTCTCGGTGAAGGGCCCGGCCGGGCGCGAACGCCCGGCCGGACTGGAGTGCGCTCGAAAGCGCGGCGGAAGGATCCGCGATCAGTCGAAGGGGTTCTCGACCAGTGCGTTGGAGTGCGATGCCGACAGGTGCGCCAGCTGCTCGGACTCTTCGATCTCGGCGAGGATCTGCTTTTCCATTTCGTTCTCCTTCAGTGAGTTTCCGACCCGCGGTGTGCGGAGCGGGTCCACGGTGGGACGAGATCGACCCTAATTGATAATGATTCTCAATATCTACTAGTCTGGCGAACATGCCTTCCTCCCTCCCCCTCCTCGCCGCTGATCACCGGGCCGGGACCGTCTTCGAGATTCATGGCGACTCCCGGCGTGTCGCGGTGGCCGACAGCTGGCTCGCCGAGCACGCCGGATTCCTCCGCCTGCCCTCCGGCGCGAACGACCGCTGGGCGTTCGCCGACGACCGCGGCGGCGCTCTGGTCGTCGGCGGCGGCACCGTACGACGCATCCCGATCGCCATCCCCGCCGAGCACCTCGCCTGCGACCCGTCCGGTCGTCACGTGGTCGTCACCTCCGGCCTGGGCATGAACGACGAAGCCTGGAGCGACCTGGTGACCGTCGTGGATCTCGCGACCGACTCGTCCACGCGGTTCCGCGCCCGTGTCGGCGAACCCGGGGTCGTCGTGGCTCCCGACCAGGCCTCGGGCGAACCGACGATCGTGCTCCGTCACCGCGAACCGGGAGCCGTCGAAACGATCCCCCTCGCCGCGGCGCTCGCGGTCGGCCCCCACGCGCCGGTACTCCGCGGAGGCCTCCTCACCGACCTCGCCGCAGACGGCCACGGCGACGTGATCGACCCCGCCTCCGGCATCCTCGGCATCGCGACGAGCCGCGGCCTCGAGCGCTTCGTCGTCGACGGCGGTGCGCCCCGGGCCATCGGCATCGTCCCCTGGCCCGTCGACGGACGGGCGTACTACCTGCGTCTCGCCGGTGACACCGGGCGGGTGACGGGGATCGTGCGCGGGGGGCCGGCCTCGCCGGGATCGTGGCCGGAATGGACGAACACCTTCGTCGAGATCGACCTCGCATCCGGAACCTCCCGCGCCGTGCCGCTGCCGCCGGGGCTCGCGTTCCGGTTCGCGCTGGCTGCGGGTGTTGCGGCCGTCTCGGTCATCCACCCCGACGGAGACGCGGTGCTCGTGATCGATCGCGAGGAGGCACGTGCCTCCCGGGTCGTGCCGATCCCGGCGATGACGCATCCCCCTCGCGCCGGACGGCTGCCGTGGGACGGCGTCGACGGTCGCCCCGCGCAGCGCCGGTCGATTGCGATCGACCCCGTCGGCGGCACGATCGCGGTCACCAGCGGTGGCGACGGCACGATCCTCCTCCTCGACGGAACCGAGATCTCGACGGTCGAGCTCCCCACCCCGCTCGACGAGGGCGGGCATCTGCTCTGGGCGTCCGATGGCGACCGCGTCGACGACCTGGTGGGCCGATGAACGCGCATCGGGCCGTGCTCGACGATGCCCTCGCGCGCGCCGAACGCCACGGTCGGCCGGGGCTCCCGGTCGGCGGCTTCACCCTGGGGCGGGCCGCCGACCGCAGCCGCCGCGGCATCCATCGCCTCGACGGCTCGACCGTGATCGAGCCGGACGGCCACCTCCATCGCATCTTCCCCTCCCCCGACCGCAGCCGCATCGCGGTGGAATGGGCACCCACCGCCGACGAGAATGCCGTCTTCGGCCTCGTCGATGTCGCCGCCGGCACACTGCGCCTCCACCCCGACATCCGTCTCCGCTACGACACCGTGCTCTGGGCGGCCGATTCGCGGAGCCTCGACGTGGTCGCCAGCCGCGACCGCCGGCTCGTGACCCTCGACGTGGAGACGGGCGAGACAGAGGTGGCTCCCCTGCCGAGCGAGGGCCGGCTGCGACTGTTCCCCGGAGGAGAGAGCGGCCTGCGCGCCCTCAGTTCCGCCGGTGCGGGAACCACTCTGACCGACCGGGCGACGGGGACGCCGCTGGGACGGTGGTCCGCGCTGTTCCGCGCCTGGCGACTCGGCACCGGGGTGCTCGTATGGCATGACCGGGGTCTGGATGCCGTGCTGATCGACGCCGCAGCCGATGCGGCAGATGACCGCGCGCCCTGGCACTGGCACGACCCCGATATACGGATCGTCGACGTCGCGGTGCAGGACGACCGGGTGGTGGTGCTCGCCGTCACGGAAGGGCGGAGCGTGCTCATCGACCTCGACGACGGCATCGAGGTCGGCCGCACAGAACCTGCCTCCTCCGACGCCGATGTGCTCACCACGACGATGATCGGCGTCGACGACGGCGTACTGCGTCTGGGCGTCGAAGGCCCCCTCACGCCACCCCGCATCGTCGAGCGCGCACAGCTCGGCACCACGATCCTGCCGCCCTCCTCCTCCCGCGCGACCACCGTGCGCCACGACATCCCGGCCGGCGACGGCGCGACCCTCACGGTGCACGTGACGTCGCCGAGTGCCGCGGAGGGGATCCCGGGCGCGGGGACGACGGGCCCGCTGCCGCTGATCCTCACCTGCTACGGCGGCTTCGGCGTGCCGCACCTGCCCGTGTTCGAACCGACCGTGCCCGCATGGGTCGGATTCGGAGGTGCCTACGCCTCCGCACAGCTCCGTGGCGGAGGCGAGCGCGGTGAGGCCTGGCGCCAAGCAGGATACGGCGAGCGCAAGCACCGCACGGTCGCCGACCTCGCCGACGTCGCCCGCGGTCTCATCGCGGCCGGTGTCACCCGCCCGGATCTGCTCGTCCTCGCCGGGGCCTCGCTGGGCGGGGTCGTCGCCGCCGCGTGCGCGCTCGAACATCCGGAGCTGTGCGCGGGGTTCGTGACCACAGCGGCCCCGCTCGACCTGCTCGCCCTCGAGGATCATCCGCTCGGGTCGAGCTGGCGTGCAGAGTTCGGCGACGACGGCACACCCGCGTCCCGTGCCCGGCTCGGCGCGCTGTCTCCGCTCGCACGCGCCGAGTCGCTTCCGGTCGGTGCGCCGGTCCCCTCCTACCTGGGAGTGGTGCTCGGCGAAGACAGCAGGGTCCTCGCACGCGACACGCATCGGATGGTCGAGTCGCTGCGTCGAACGGGCGGCTCGGCCCGCTCATGGACGGCAGCGGGGGCAGGCCACGGCGCGAACGAGTCCGTCGCCCTGCACGACCTCGGCCTCGCAGTGCTCGACTTCGCAGCATCGGTCACGGTCACGGCCACGAAGCGCATCGCGTCAGGCAGCACGACCGGAGGCACCCGATGAGCGATTCGACGGCCGTTCTCACCGAACGACGCGCCAGACGCCTGCCCTTCCGACGGCAGCCGAGCGAACAGCGCACTCTGCCCCGCAGAGGAAGTCGACGGGTGCTCCCGGTAGGCCCGACCGTGACGACGATCGCCGTGCTCGCCGTTCTCGTCCTCGTGGTCTCCGCAGCCACCGGCCCCGTCGCCGTCTCCCCCCTCGATGCCGCCAAGATCGTGATCGGCCACCTGATCCCCGGCATGCCCTGGATGACGGACGGAACGCTCACCCCGCTGCAGGACCAGGCCGTGTGGCAGTTCCGGGTGCCCCGGTCGCTCCTGGCCGCACTCTCGGGAGCGGGACTGGCTCTCGCCGGAGCGATGATGCAGGCCGTCGTGCGCAATCCCCTCGCCGAGCCTTACATCCTCGGCGTCTCCTCGGGCGCGAGCGTCGGCGCCGTGCTGGTGATCGTCTCGGGCGGTGCCACCTTCCTCGGTCTGTCGATGAGCGGTGCGGCGTTCGTGGGGGCTATGGTCGCCTGCCTCCTGGTGGCCATGCTCGCACGCATTCGCGGAGAGCTGTCCCCGACCAGGATGATCCTCGCCGGGGTCGCGCTGGGCGCCCTGCTGAGCGCGGTGACCAGCTACCTCACCCTCACCACCGACGCCCAGAACGTCGTGAGCGTGATGTTCTTCCTGCTCGGGAGCGTGTCGGCCGCCGACATGTCGACGCTCTTGATCCCTGCGGTCGCGCTCGCGATCGCCTGCATCGCGGTGTTCGGACTCTCCCGCTCCATGAACGCGCTGCTCGCGGGCGACGAGTCGGCGATGGCCGTCGGAGTGCGCACGACCCGGGTGCGCGGCGTGCTGCTCGTGCTCGCCTCGCTGCTGACCGGAGCGATCGTCGCCGTGAGCGGCGGCATCGGATTCGTCGGGCTCGTCGTGCCGCACATGGCCCGACTCCTCGTGGGCTCCGACCATCGGCGGATGCTGCCCATCACGATCCTCGGCGGTGCACTGTTCCTGATGGTCGCCGACCTGCTCGCACGGACGGTCGCGATGCCCACCGAGATCCCGCTCGGCATCCTCACCGCCTTCGTCGGGGCTCCGTTCTTCCTGTGGTTGATGCGCAGCGGAGGCGATCGGGCGGGGTTCGACCGATGAGCGTGAACTTCGACGGCGTGAGTGTCGCCCGCGGTGGCCGCACGGTGCTGCACGGGGTCGACCTCGAGGTCGGCACAGGCCGCATCGTGGGGCTCCTCGGCCCGAACGGCAGCGGCAAATCCACCCTGCTGCGCACCCTGTTCACGGGTCAGCGTCCGCAGCGGGGGCGTGTCCTGATCGACGGGGTCGACGTCTCGCAGCTGCCGCCGCGTACGCTCGCGCGCACCGTGTCCGTCATGCTCCAGGACGCCCCGTCCGAGTTCGATCTGACCGTGCGCGAGACGGTGCTGGTGGGCCGCTCACCCCACCGTCTGCCGTTCAGCCGGGACACCCCGGAGGATCAGCACATCGTCGACCAGGCCCTGCGCACCGCGGACGTGCACGATCTCGGCGACCGGCTGGTGCGTCGACTCTCGGGCGGTCAGCGCCAGCGGGTGATGCTCGCCAGAGCCCTCGCGCAGAGCGGCGAGATCCTCGTGCTGGATGAACCGACGAACCACCTCGACATCGCGCACCAGCTCGATCTCATGCGTGTGGTGAGCGGACTCGGCACGACCGTGATCGCCGCCCTCCACGATCTCAACATCGCCGCCGCGTTCTGCGATGACGTCGCGGTGATCGACGAGGGCAGGATCGTCGCCTTCGGCGCTCCGGACACCGTGCTCACCCCCGCGCTCGTCGACGAGGTCTTCCATGTGACCGCCCGCATCGCCGTCGAGGTCGACACGGGAGCACGCGCGATGACCTTCCACCCCAGACAACCCCGACCCCTCACCTAGGAGAAGAAGAATGACACCACGTACCCGACCCACCCGCCTGCTCGCCGCCGTCTCCGTCGGCCTCGGCGCGATCGCCCTCACCGCCTGCGGGAGCGGAGTCTCCACGGGAGCAGCGCCCGCCTCCTCCGGAGAGGCGATCAGCATCGAGAACTGCGGCCGCACGGTCGAGATCCCGGCCACGCCGACGGCCGTCGTCGGACTGCACCCCTCGCAGACCGAGCTGCTGCTGCGCCTGGGCCTCGCCGATTCGCTCGTCGGACAGGCGCAGGCCACCGCGGACGAGCTGCCGAGCGATGTCGCAGACCTCGCGGCCGATGTGCCCGTCATCGGCGGAGACGCACCGCCCAGCCGGGAGGAACTGCTCGCCGTCGAACCCGACTTCGTCTACTCGCCGACCACCTACGAGTTCACCGCGGAGCAGGGCTTCGCCAGCATCGAGCAGCTCTCCGAGGCCGGCGTCGCCGCGTACACCGCGACCGGCGGATGCTTCGACCGGCGCATGGAGGGCACGGTCGACGACCTCTTCATCGACCTCGAGAACCTCGGCGAGATCTTCCACGTCGAGGACGAGGCGAACGACCTGATCGAGTCGTCCAAGGCCGAGCTCGCGACCGTCGATGCGGCGCTCGAAGGCAAGGATCGCCCCCGCGTCGCCCAGGTCTTCGTGGAGGGCACGACCCTCACCGCGATCGGTGCCGGCATCGAGTACGACATCCTGAAGCGCGCCGGTGCCGACAACGTCTTCACGCCGGACGATCCCGCGTTCGCCGACTTCTTCGCCGCCGAGATCACCCCGGAGTCGCTCGCGTCAGAGGCACCGGACGCGATCGTCTTCGCGGTGTCCGACCCCGCGCACGAGGCGGCCGTCCGCTCCTACCTCGCCGCGACGTTCCCCGACATGCCCGCCGTGCGCGACGGTCGACTGATCGCGGTGCCGTCGACCGACCTGTTCCCCGGCACACTCGGGAACGTCTCGGCCGTGCGGCTGATCGCCGAGGGCCTCCACCCGGACGTCGTCTTCGACTGAGCATCACTTCCTCCACCCGCACCCCCGCGTGGCTGCACCCCCGGGAAGCTCTTGTGCTCCCGGGGGTGCAGTCTCCGCGCTAGGCCTGCATGACGGCGAGGACGTTGCCCGCGGGGTCGCGGAACCACGCGATGTCCGGCCCTCGCCCGTTCCCGCGGACGATGCCGCGCTCGTCGGAGGGGAACTCCTCGTCGCTGTAGATCTTCGTCTGGACGCCCCGGGCGATGAGCTCGTCCACGGCGGCGTCGACATCCGCCACCGGGAAGTTCAGGATCGTGAAGCTCGCCGGCGTGTGGTTCGGCTTCGAGTACACGAGGATCGAGCCGCCACGGGGCAGGCGCAGGTCGAGGAACCCCATCGCGTTGCGCTCGACGTCGAGCCCGAGCGTCGCGCCGTAGAACTCCTCCGCCGCGTCGATGTCGTCGACGCTGAATCCGCTGAACGCGTTGTCCGCTGTGAAAGCTGCCATGGCTCCAGCATCCGCCTCCTCGGCGCGCTTGTCGATGCCTTCTCGGCTCCCTCTCACCCCGCGGCGCGCACGAGCCTGCCGACCAGGTCGACGTAATCCACTCCCGCCGCGGCGAACATCCGCGGCACCTGCGACGCCGCGGTCAGCCCCGGCATCGTGTTCACCTCGTTCAGCAGGGGACCCCTGTCCGTGAGGAAGAAGTCCATCCGCGCGACGCCGTCGCACCCCAGGGCGTCGAACATCGCGATCGCAGCGCGCTTGAGGGCCGCCGCCTCGCCCGCGTCGAGCTGCGCCGGCACCGTGAAACGCGCACTTCCGTCGTACTTCGTCGCCGTGTCGAAGAGACCGGTCGCGTGGATCTCCAGCGGCGGAGCCGCCCACCGGATGCCCCCCTTCTCGCGCAGCACTGCCACGTCGATCTCGCGCGCCCTGACGACCTCCTCGACGAGGATGCGCCGGTCGAAGCGCGCGGCCTCGTGCAGCGCGGCGAGCAGATCCTCCTCCTGGGTCACGAGACTCACGCCGTGGCTCGACCCCGCCGAGACCGGTTTCACCACGACCTCGCCGTCGAACTCCACATCCCCGATGTCGTCCGCCGTGATCAGCCGCCCGCGGGCGGTGCCGATCCCCACCGCGTCCGCCACCAGCTTCGTCGTCCATTTGTCCATGCCGATCGCACCGGCGCGCAGCCCCGAGCCCACCACGCGCACTCCGGCGAGGGCGCAGAGAGCCGCCAGCGCCCCGTCCTCGCCGAGCGCACCGTGTACGGCCGGGAAGACCACGTCCGTGCGAGTGAGCAGCGGAAGCGCGAGCGCCAGCGACTCGGCGGCGGATCCCCCGTTCGGGCGCCCGTCGACGCGCCAGATGCCGTCTCGATCGATGGTCACGCACGTCACCTCGTGACCGCCCAGCCGCAGGGCTGCACCGACCGCGGCCGCCGACGCCAACGACACGTCGTGCTCGGCGTTCTGCCCTCCCCCGATGACCAGCACCCTCGTCATGCCGCGCTCCTCCGCACTCGCGCTCCGATCCCGGTGACGATGGTGTGCGGGATCGTCCCCGCCCACCGCGCCCACTCCTGCACCGAGGGCACCGCGCCCCCGTCCGGCCCGAACACGGTCGCGATCGTGCCGCGCGGGAACAGCGCGGCACCCGTGTCCACCACGATCTGATCCATCGACACCCGTCCGACGATCGGATACCGCACGCCGCCGATCTCGACGCCGGCGCCCGGCGCGAGCTCTCGCGGGATCCCATCCGCGTAGCCGACGCCCACCACCGCGAGGTGCGTCTCCGCACGGCTGACATGCGTTCCCGCATACCCGACAGCCGTCCCTGCCGGGGCGAGAGCCCCATGCACGACGGGCGCGGTCCATCGTGAAGCCCCGATCAGTGGCGTCGTCTCCGAGGGGTCGATCCCGACGAGTCCTGCGCCGATCCGCACCATCCCGAAATGGGTCGCGGGATCGGTCAGCGCCCCGGACGTCGCCGCCAGATGCACGAGCACCGGTCCGAGGCCGGCACGCAGGACCGCATCCCTGCCCTGCCGCATGCGCAGCACGGCCGCCGCGTTCGCGCCTGGATCCCCTTCGTCGGAACGCGGTAGATGACCCATGACCCCCACGACCTCGATCCGCCCTCTGCCGGCGCGCGCCAGTCGGAACAGCTCGGGCCACTCGTCCAGCGGAGACCCGCCGCGGGCCATCCCGGTGTCCAGATGCAGGTGCACCCTGACCGGGCCCGACGTCTCAGCACTCAGCTGGCGAAGCTCTTCGGCCGAGCCCACCGCGATGTCGATGCGATGCTCCGCCGCCGCCTCGGCGTCGATACCCGCCGGGTTCAGCCAGGAGAGGATGGGCACCGCGAGTCCGGCGTCGCGGAGTGCGACGCCGTCGGCGACCTGCGTCACCCCGAGCCACTCGGCGCCCGCCGCGACCGCAGCCGTTGCCACGACGACGGCACCGTGCCCGTAGCCGTCGGCCTTCACGACGGCCATGATCGGCACCGGAGTCGCCGCCCTGACGATCCGGAGGTTCTCGGCGACGGCGTCGGGGAGCGTGGTCAGCGTCGGCGCGTGCAGGCGCGAGGCGATCGCGGGACGAGGGGCGGTCATGGTGGTCATCGCTGCATCCTCGGGTCTTCGGTGGGATCGGCATACATCTCGGGGCACCCCTGATCGATCGCCTCGGGGCGCAGCTCGTAGTGCCATGACTCGTTCGCGTAGGTCTGGCACAGTCCGTAGTCGGAGCCGTGCTGGGCGAGCCAGTCGAGCGTGGGCAGCGGACCGACATCCACGGCGTCGCCAGACACGTGCGCCGACGTCTGCGGTGTCGCCACCCATCGCCGCGCTTCGTCCTCCGAGCCGTAATCGACGATCGCGTCCTGGAGCATCCGTTCCTGCAGCCCCGGCGAGCGCCATCCGCTGTTCACCAGGAACGTGATGCCGTCGCGCTCGGCATCCGAGGCCGCCCGCTGCAGGGCGTCGAGCAGCGCGGGGTCGAGGTTGCCGACCGCGACGCGGTCCACGTCGAACACCGTGGGCTGATCCCCGTCACGAATCGCTCCGTCGGCGTCGCCCGGCACGTCGACGGGCTGCACCTCGTCGGGCACCGGGGTCGGCACGGGCGTGGGGAACGTCTTCGCCGTGTCGGCGAAAGCCACGGACAACGACTGCTGCACCGCGAACGCCAGGATCACGGCGGCGGCGAGCGCGACCACGGCGCCGGCGGCCCGACGGCGACGACGTGCCCGCAGCGGGAGGGACGAGCTGTTGGTGTTCATGCTCCCAGTGAAGAAGGGAGCCGGTTGCCAGGGCGTATGCGCTTTTCCATATGCTCGCGATATGCCGGGGTGCGTAGGATCGCTGCCATGCGTGTGCTGATCGTCGAGGACGAGCCCTACCTCGCCGAGGCGATCCGCGATGGGCTGCGCCTCGAGGCGATCGCGGCCGATATCGCGGGCCACGGCGACACGGCGCTGGAGCTGCTGAGCATCAACTCCTACGACCTCGCCGTGCTCGACCGCGACGTGCCCGGGCCCTCCGGCGACGACATCGCCCGCTGGATCGTCGCGTCGGGAAGCGGCATCCCCATCCTCATGCTCACCGCAGCCGACCGCCTCGACGACAAGGCGAGCGGCTTCGAGATCGGTGCGGACGACTACCTCACCAAGCCGTTCGAGATGCGCGAGCTGGTGCTGCGTCTGCGGGCCCTCGACCGTCGCCGCCAGCGCAGTCGGCCTCCCGTGCTGGAGGTCTCCGGCCTTCGCCTCGATCCGTTCCGCCGGGAGGTGTACCGCGACGACCGCTACGTGGCGCTCACCCGCAAGCAGTTCGCCGTGCTGGAGGTGCTCGTCGACGCCGAGGGCGGTGTCGTCAGCGCGGAGGAGCTGCTCGAGCGCGCCTGGGACGAGAACGCCGACCCGTTCACGAACGCCGTGCGCATCACGGTCTCCTCGCTGCGCAAACGCCTGGGCGAGCCGTGGATCATCCTCACCGTGCCGGGTGTCGGATACCGGATCGGAACGGATGCCGATGCCTAGGCGCCGTGGGATGAGCGCTCGCCTCAAGCTCACCCTCAGCTATGCGGGCATCGTGGTGGTCTCCGGACTGCTGCTGCTCGCCGCAGTGGCCCTGTACCTGCTGCGCTACGTGCCCGACGTGCAGATCTCCGCGGACATCCGCGTTCCCAACCGCTCCGACCTGATCAGGGCGTTCGTGCCGGTCGCCTCGACGGTCATGGTGGCACTGCTGGCCATCGGCCTCGGCGGCGGATGGCTGCTGGCCGGACGCATGCTGGCACCTCTGGAACGCATCGGCGACGCTGCGCGACTGGCGGCGCAGGGCTCGCTCTCGCACCGGATCGCGCTGCCCGGCCCTCGCGACGAGTTCCGCGATCTGGCCGATGTCTTCGACTCGATGCTCGAGCAGCTCGAAGCCCACGTCGCCGAGCAGCAGCGGTTCGCCGCGAACGCCTCGCACGAGCTGCGCACTCCCCTCGCGATCTCGCAGGCGCTGCTCGAGGTCGCCCGTGACGACCCGGACCGCGACGTGGACGAGCTGATCGCCCGACTGCAGCGGGTGAACACGCGTGCGATCGACCTCACGGAGGCGCTGCTGCTGCTGAGCCGGGCGGATCGCCGGACGTTCCCGCGCGAGATCGTCGATCTCTCCCTTCTCGCCGAGGAGGCCGTCGAGGCGCTGGTTCCCCTCGCCGACCGTCGAGGAGTCGCACTGGAGGTCGGCGGCGTCCCCGCGTCGGTGCTCGGGTCGGCGGCGCTGCTGCCGCAGCTGGTCATGAACCTCGTCCTCAACGCTATCGTGCACAACCTTCCGACCGGCGGGGCCGTTGCCGTGCGCACGCACTCGATGCCGCACGCGGTCGCGCTGGTCGTGGAGAACACCGGTGAACAGTTGCCTGCACATCAGGTCGCCACCCTTGTCGAGCCGTTCCAGCGCGGGGCGGAGCGCACCCGCGGCGACGACCATGCGGGGGCGGGGCTCGGCCTTGCGATCGTCGACCGCATCACGCAGGCGCACAACGGCACGCTCGTCCTCACCCCGCGGACGGACGGCGGTCTGATCGTGACCGTGTGGCTGCCGCACCCCTACCCGACGGGCCTTCCCGGCTGACTGTCCGCAGGTGTTTCGAATCGCGCAAACGGTCGGATGCGGGGCCCAGAAGGAACCATTTGCGCGATTCGAAGACGGGGCTCAGGCCACCCGCGGGTCGCGTGTCGCGGCGAGCTCGCGGCCGTAGGTGCGGGCGTCGGCTTCGGCGTTCTCCTTGAGCTCGCGCGCGGTGTCGGCGAACGCGTCGAGCGCCGGGTTGACGCCGACCAGCGTGAACGGACGCTGCACGACGCGCAGATCGAGACCCCAGACGTCTTCGAGCACGCGTCGCAGCCAGCCGGTCGAGTGGTCCCAGCCCTCCTTGGGCGAACCGGGCGCGTAGTTGCCGCCGAGCACGGTGACCAGGGTCGCCGGCTTGCCGTTCAACGCGGTGCCGGTCGGATCGATGCGTGCGTCGGTGTAGGCGAGATCGAACCAGGTCTTGAAGTGCTGCGAGACGCCGTAGTTGTAGAGCGGCACCGCGAACAGCAGAGCGTCGGCGCCGATGAGCTCGTCGGCGAACTGCGTCGCGAGGGCGCAAGCCTCGTTCTGCGCAGGGGTCCGCTGGGCCTCGTCGACGAATCCACCCGTCACGGCATCCGCCCACGCGGTCGCGGGCACGGGGTCGCTCGCCAGATCGCGACGGAAGACGGTCGAATCGGGGTGCGACGCGGTCCACTCGGCCTCGACGATGTCGGCGAGCGCACGGCTGGCGGACGACGCGGGAAGGATGCTGGCATCCAGGCGGAACAGGGACATGGGCCTACCTCTCGTTTTCGTAGTCGCTCTGTTTTTCTTAGCGACATCGGTTAACGTAGCACGGGTAGGATGGGGGGATGTCCGGGACCGCCGAAGGGCGTCAGGTGTGCGACGCCGCCGTCACACTGGCCTTCAGCGTGCTCGGGAAGCGGTGGAACGGCATGATCGTGTCGTCGCTCGGGGGCGGACCCATGACCTTCGTCTCGCTGCGCCGCGCCGTTGACGGCATCAGCGACACCGTGCTCTCCGATCGCCTGGCCGAACTCGCCGACGCCGGACTCGTCGCGCGCACGGTCGAGGCCGGCCCGCCGGTGACCGTGTCGTACGCGCTCACGCCAGCGGGGGAAGGACTCCTGCCGATCCTGAACCAGCTGGGGCAGTGGGCCTCGGCGAACCTCGCCGAGCGCGCTCACTGACGCGAACCCTACCGACCCCCGCGCCGCGCCCAGGCGATGATGCTCTCGGCCAACGACCGAGGATCGTCCGCGATCTCCGGTCTGGTCGACAGGACCTCGATCCGCCCGACGGTCTCGATGGCCTCCGCGTCGAGCCCCGCGGACAGCGCGTACCGCGCCAGCACCTGCATGCAGAGTATGCGGAGCACGAGGTCGGAGTGGTGCTGCTCCCACGCCTGCAGAGAGGTTCGCACCGTTTCGAGAGAACGGAGCGCCGCGGCCGGGTCACCCATCATCAGCTGGGTGTCCATCACCCTTGCCACGTCGATGCCGACCTCTGGATGTCCGTCGCCGTAGACATCTCGATCGATCCGAGCAGCTTCGAGAAATGCCTCCAGCGCGCCCTCGTTGTCACCGGAGAGCAAGAGGACGTCTCCGCGTGCGTAAAGAAGGCTGGCGTGATCATCGCTGTCCGGCGCCGCAAGGCGCTGGAGTGCGATCGCCTCGTCCAGAGTTCCGCGAGCCTTCGCGACGAGATCCGCATCCGGCGGGTCCGTCTCCCGGGCGCGCTGCGTGAGCACTCGGCCGAGATGAAGGAGCGGCAACGCGACGTGGCTGTGCGCCTCGTGTTCCTCGCGATAGATCTGGATCGACTCCTCGAGAGCGGCCGCCGCCTCTGCGAGCTGTCCGTGGGCGATCAGCGCCATGCCGAGATCGTTGAGGTCGCGAGCGACGTGCAGGCTGCGTTCGCCCCCGACCGCGCGGTCCACGCTCACGGCGCGCTGCGCGATCGCGACGGCATCGGCGGGTCGGCCTGCGTCGATGCAGCTGCGCGAGGCCATCGTGAGGAAATGGCCGCGCATCTCCTCGGTCGACTCCTCGGCGAGCGTCAGGTAACGGTCCACGCGTTCGGTGGCGGGAGCGTCCAGGATGAAGAAGTGATCGTGCAACGCCTGCACGCCGGGCTCATCCGGCACGAGACGCAGCGTCTCAGCGATGCTGGCCTGGGCTCCCGCACGGTCTCCGAGTGCATCCGCAGCCCAGGCCAGGGTCACGTGCGCTGCCGCCCGGAGCGCGCGTGGCGCAGTCGAATCCGCCGCGACACGTTCCGCAGCGCGCTTCGCCCCGACGGAATCGCCGGCGAGCAGATGCACGCGCGCCTCCGATTGCAGGATGACTTGCTGAACATCCGGACTCCCGCTCACGAACGGAACCGCTCGCGCGATCTCCATCTGCCGGTAGGCGCTCTGACTCAGCCCCTGCTCCGCGAGACGTTCGACGTTCGGCGAGCAGGATCCTCGCCAGGACACGGGACGGATGCGCGGGCGGCAACGAAGACTCCACAGCATCGATCACTGCGGCAAGGCCGGGGAGCAGCCGCCGGCCGGGGACCTCGACGAGGCTCAGAATCGCCTCGATGAGCAGACCGGCAGATTCGGCCCGCAGCACCGGTTCGGCGAGGTCGACCACGACCGTAGCCGTGAGGGCATGACTCTGGACGAGCGAATCGCGAATGCGCACGACACCGATACCGATGAGCTCGCGGAAGGCGCCGTCGACCCGCGTCGAGGCATCGGCGCCCCCTCCGAACGCCTCCTCGAACAGCTGCCTGGGCACACCGGTGCCGCCGCTGACGGCCACCGCGAC
The DNA here is from genome assembly GCF_013410135.1 of Microbacterium sp. JAI119. Classification (NCBI taxonomy): domain Bacteria; kingdom Bacillati; phylum Actinomycetota; class Actinomycetes; order Micrococcales; family Microbacteriaceae; genus Microbacterium; species Microbacterium sp. JAI119. The sequence continues at coordinate 90,710 of NZ_JACCCK010000003.1, read as the reverse complement.
GAGCAGGTCCCAGCTGAGCGGTTCGCGGGCATTGTCCCGCACCGCCGACAGGACGCCGACGAAGCCGGAGTGCGCCGACCCTCCAGCAAGGACGCGTGTAGGGCTCGATCGCATCAGGGCGACCATCGAAGGAATGGAGATGCCCGTCTCCGCCAGGTACCCGCACGCCGTGGACACGATCAGGGGGTTCTCGGCACAGGCACCGAGCAGCTCGTCCATGTCCCTTTCCGACACCACCTCCGGAAGTCGCCGGCGGGCGATCTCGCGCAGCGTGGCGTCTTCCGCTGTGTCGAGCTGCACGACCGCGTACCGGGGGAACGACGCGGCCGAGCGCGTCGTCACCAGAACCACGCCGCCCGCATGCTCCGCGGGGATCATCGTGCGGATGGCGTCGAACTCCGGTGCATCGTCGACGACGACGAGCCACGTCTCGACGCGGGCGAGCACCGCCCTGACCTGCATCGGAAGGTCTCCCGTCGGCTGCTCGCCGAACTCCAGCAGCATCTCCTCACATGACTCGATGAGATGTTGCGGGGTCTTCGCGTTCACCCACCACAGCAGGTCACGCGGGTCGCGCGTGCCCTGCGCGTGCGCGGTCATCTCCGCGAGGACGCTCTTGCCGGCGCCCGGCCCGCCCGCGATGACGGCGATGCGATGTTCGGAGAGGCGCTTCTCCACGATGCCCTGCTCCGGGCGCGGCACCGGTTGCTCGCTCAACGGGAGCGTCGCGATGTTGGAGACCGCACCAGAAGAAGACCGGACGAACGTCGACTGCTCCTCCGGCGCACCGGATCGCGTGTCCGCCGGCGTCGCCGCGGTCTGGGCCGACCGAGCGAGCAGCAGTACCATCGCGAGGTCGCTCCCCGGCCGTCGGGCCGCCACGTCGATCTCGGTCGCCAGCAGACGCGCGGTCTGCCGCGCGAGACGGGGGATGTCGACCGCTCGATCATCGAGCACGTCGAGGGCGGGGATGACCTCCTGCAGCACCCGAGACCACCGTTCCACGCGGTCGGGCGCCGCGAGCTGCTCGTCGTGCTGAGCGAGGAGCGAGTATGCCCGCTTCGGTTTGACCGCATCAGCGACGAGGGAGGCGCTCGCGCCTCGGTCGTTGTCGAGACCCTGTTCGGCGAAGCCCTGCGTCAGCGCCCGGGTGAGACATTCGTGAACCTCGCGCTCGACTGCTCCACGACGCATGAGGGGCGCAGCAGCGCCGGCGATGCCGACGACGTTGGCCGCGCCCGAGATCAGATCCACGGGTCGATGCTATCGAGCGCGCACCTTCGGAGTCACCAGGGGCTGGGCTCGTAGTCCTTGAGGAACACGCCGTGGATGTCCTCGCCGGCCTCGCCACGCACGATCGGGTCGTACACGCGGGCGGCACCGTCGACCAGGTCGAGCGGGGCATGGAAACCCTCTTCGGCGAGGCGCACCTTCGTGTAGTGCGGACGCTCGTCCGTGATCCAGCCCGTGTCGACGGCGGTCATGAGGATGCCGTCCTTCTCCAGCATCTCCCCCGCGCTGGTGCGGGTGAGCATGTTGAGCGCAGCCTTGGCCATGTTCGTGTGCGGGTGGCCAGGGCCCTTGTAGCGGCGGGAGAACTGTCCCTCCATCGCCGAGACGTTGACCACGTACTTGCGGTGCGCATCGGACGCGGCCATCGAAGCGCGCAGACGGCTGATCAGCAGGAACGGCGCTGTCGTGTTGGCGAGCTGCACCTCGAGCATCTCGAGCGGATCGACCTGCTCGATCGACTGCACCCAGCTGTTGACGCGGTTCACGTCGGGCACGAGGCCGCCGGCGTCGATCGCGGTGCCGTCGGCATGCTTCTCGAGCGACGACGATCCGGGCGCCATCGCGAGGCGCGCGAGATCTTCGGCCGTGAGTGCCTGACCACCCTGCTCGGCGACCGTGCCGCCGAGGGCCGCGACCGAGAGCAGCGGATGCGCATCGACCGAGGCCTGCAGCGCCTGCGGGTGCGGGTCGGCCGTGTGCCCGAAGGTCTCCATCTCGGGCAGGGGCCCGTCGGGGAGGGGCTGCAGCTCGGCATCCGCCAACAGGGAGTAAGCACCCGGCGAGCGGCGTACGGTCTGTGCGGCGTTGTTGATGAGGATGTCGAGCGGGCCCTGAGCGGCGACCGAGTCCGCCAAGCCGATCACCTGAGCAGGGTCGCGCAGGTCGATGCCGACCACGCGCAGGCGGTGCAGCCAGTCGGCCGAGTCGGGCAGGGCCGAGAAGCGCCGCACGGCGTCTCGCGGGAAGCGGGTCGTGATCGTGGTGTGCGCGCCGTCACGCAGCAGCCGCAGCGCGATGTGCATGCCGATCTTCGCGCGGCCACCCGTGAGCAGGGCGCGCTTGCCGGTGAGGTCGGTGCGGGCGTTGCGCTTGCCGTGGCTGAAGCGGGCGCAGTCCGGGCAGAGCTGGTGGTAGAAAGCGTCGACCTGTGTGTACGGCTGCTTGCAGATGTAGCAGTTGCGAGGCTTCAGCAGCTCGCCCGCGATCGGGGCGTCGACGACGCTGGTGGCGAGATCGTTGCCACGGGTCTCATCGTCGATGCGGTCGGGGGCACCCGTGGCGGTGCGGGCCACCACGGCCTTGTCGGCCTCGGCGATCGCGTCACGGATCTGCTTGCGGCGCACCCGCTTCACGTCTTTGAACATCGCCGCGGTGGCCTGGCGTACCGCGATGAAATCGGGGTGCTCGTTGTCGATCCGGTGCAGCTCGCGCAGCACGCGCAGCGTGGTGGCGAGATCTTCGGGGTCGACGCCCGGTCCGAGGTCGGGTGCAGCGTCGGAGGGGGCGTCGGTCATTGTCCCGATTTTACGCGAGTGTCCTGGGACAGGCTTGATATGCAAGCATCCACTTGCCTATCGTGATCCCATGGCCGATCTGTTCCACGCGCTCGACGACGAGACGAGGCGACTCATCCTCGATGAGCTGTCGCGGCGGGACGGACAGACGCTCTTCGAGATCTGCTCGACGTTGACGATGCAGCACGGTGTGACGCTGACCCGGCAGGCGGTCTCCCAGCACCTCGCGGTACTCGAATCCGCCGGACTGATCTCCACGGAACGACAAGGCCGTTCCAAGTTCCACTTCTTCCATCCGGAACCCATCGCCCGCATCGCCGAGCGGTGGCCGACCACACGGAGCACCCCATGAGAATCGAACTGACCAGCATCTTCGTCGATGACCAGCGCAAGGCCCTCTCCTTCTACACCGACGTGCTCGGCTTCACGAAGCACCATGACATCCCCCTCGGCGATGCCGCCTGGCTCACGGTGACCTCGCCCGAAGCGCCCGGCGGACCCGAGCTCCTGCTCGAGCCTTCGGAGCACCCCGCGGTCAAGCCCTACCGCGACGCGCTCGTCGAAGACGGCATCCCACTCGCGCAGTTCGCCGTCGACGGCCTCGCCGCCGAACACGCACGCCTGACCGGGCTCGGCGTCGTGTTCACCCAGCCGCCGACCGACATCGGTGCCGCCTGGGTCGCGGTTCTCGACGACACGTGCGGCAACCTGATCCAGCTGATCCAGATGAAGGCCGACGGACAGGGCTAGGCGATCCCGCCGCCGTCCACGACGAGGGCCGAGCCGGTGACGTACGAGGAGTCGTCGCTCGCCAGCCAGACGACCGCCTGTGCGACCTCGCTCGGCTCGCCCATGCGGCGCAGCGGGCGATCGGCGGCTTCGGCGAGGAACGCGTTGGTGTCCTGCGCCAGCTGACGCGCTTCCTCCCGCAGCATCCCGGTGTTCACATCGCCGGGGTTGACCGAGTTCACGCGGATGCCGGCGGGACCGTGGTCGATCGCGAGCGCGCGCGTCATGTTCACGACCGCGCCCTTCGAGGCGCAGTAGGAGATGGCCTGGCCACCGCCCTTGAGGCCCCAGCCCGACCCGGTGTTGATGATCGAGCCTCCACCCGCAGCCTCCATGACCGGAACGATGTGCTTGCACATCAGGAAGATCGAGCGCACGTTCACGCCGAACACGCGGTCCCACTCCTCGACGGTCGTCTCGACGGCGGTGGTGCGACGGATGATCCCGGCGTTGTTGAAGACGACGTTCACTCCGCCGAGTTCGGCCACCGACGTGGCGACCACCCGTTCGATGTCGGACTCGCTCGCCACATCCGCCGCGATCGCGATGGCCATGCCACCGGCCGCACGGATCTCCTCCGCGACGGCTTCGGCCGCCTCCGTGTTCAGGTCGACGACGGCGACCGCCGCGCCCTCGGCAGCGAGTGCGAGTGACGTGGCGCGACCGATGCCGCCGGCACCTCCGGTGACGATGGCCTTCTTGTTCTCGAGACGCATGGGGTGTCCTTTCGGGTACGTGCAGACGGGTCTGTCGGGGTCGGGATGTGTCAGGTGAGGGAGAGTTCGGGTGCGGTCACGGCATAGAGACTCGTGGTGCCGACGCCGGTGATGATGCGGACATGCCCGGCGAGTCTCGCATCGAGTTCCGGGTCGCCGGTGTCGACGAGGAGCGGCCGACCCTGCAGGTCGATGAGCTTCTGCTCGGGGGCGACGACGAGGAGCGGGTCGTCGCCGAGCGCACGAAGAACGGGTGCCGAGAGCTGTTGGTTGCCGCGCCCGAGCAGGAACCCCTGCCCGCCGATCACGGTGACGACGGCCCGCGCCGGGCCCTCGGCGATCTGGGCGAGCAGCTCCTGCTCACTCGCACCGTGGACGAGGACGGCACCGTCGAGAACGACGTCGACGCCGAGTGGCGATCCTTCGACGCCGAGCTGCCGAGCGATCTCCGCGGTCGTACCGCCGGGGCCGAGCAGATAGCGCACGCCCGGTCGCATGCGGGAGACAGCCCCGCGGGCCGCAGCTTCGACCGCAGCCGCCTCGGTGACCGGCGTCGGCGCCTTGCGTGCCTGAGTGCGGCCCGCACGATGCGGCACCCGGAGCATTCCGTACAGCGTGGGGTCGACGCGGGCGCGCCGCATCGCGGCCTCGTCGATGTCGAGCACCTCACGCTCCTCGGTCGGGAGTCCGTCGTGCTCGATCCAGTCCGCGGCGATCGATCCCGCCGCCCGCGGACTGACCGCGAACACGGGCGAGTACATCTTCACGCCTGCCGGAACTCCGAGCACGGCCGGCAGACCGTGCACCTCTCGACAGCTTTCGGCGTCGAGCGCGGATCCGTCGTCGCACCTTCCGCCATCGGGCTTTTCACCCGACGGACGTGCCACGGCGCCGAGCCCCGTGACCGCGTCGCGAAGGGTGCCGTCGCCTCCCACGACGAGGATCAGATCGACCCCCGCCGCGGCCAACGCTGCGATCGCACGCGAGGTATCCGCCGCCTGCGTCACCTCGGTCACACCCGCCCCGCGCGAGCCCGCATCGATCGAGCCCGCATCGCTCGAGCCGGCCCCGACGACGCACGGCACGAGACCTGCGGCGCGCACCGCATCGGCGCCCATGGCACCGGGCACCGTCGCGACCACGAGTCCCGGATGCCGTTCGGCGAGCGTCGTCAGGGCGAGGACCGCCCGTTCCTGCACGCGCGAACGGGCGCCGCGCGCGAGGGCGAGGCGCTGCACGTCCGCACCGTCGGAGCCGGCGAGCCCCGCGGGCCCTCCGACTCCGGCGACAGGGTTGACGACGAGTCCGAGCATCGCGGTCAGTCCGCCAGTGCGGCCAGCTCCACCGCGTACTTCCGCTGGTATGCGCGCCAGGTGATCGCCCACCGCTCCGGGTCGTCCAGATCGTCATGGTGCGTGTGGTGCACGGTCTGGTTGTGCGGGGCGGTGCGCACCACCTCGGGGGTCTCCCGCGCCTCACGTGCCACCTCGGCGAGGGTCGCCGCATACTCATCGAGCTCCGCCATGGAGTACGACTCGGTGGGCTCCAGCGTGAACGGCTGCGGCACCACGTAGGGGTGGTGACTCGTCCAGTAGTGCATCCCGAAGTCGGACATCCGCACGCCGATCTCCTCCGACGAGATGCCGGTCTCCTGGTACAGCTCCTCCCACGAGTAGCGCACCTGCTCGATGCGGCGGCGTCCGGTGGCGTACGGCGCCGAGGCCCCGGGGATCGCGAGCACACGAGCCATCAGGTAGTTGTTGTTCAGCACGGCGGTCTCCGCGGCGGCGAGCAGCCCCGGAGCCCCCAGTGCCATGATCCAGGAGTAGGCCTTCACGAGCGCGGGGATGACGCCGAAGAACGGGCCGACCGCGCCGATCGACAGCTCTCCCGCCTCGACCACCCCGAAGGTCCCGTCATCGTCGCGCACCACGCGCGGTCCCGGCAGGAACGGAGCCAGTGCCGCGCTCACGGCGTTCGCACCGGATCCCGGTCCACCGCTGCCGTGTGGGGTGCCGAAGGTCTTGTGCAGGTTGAAGTGGCACACGTCGAAGCCGGCGTCGCGGGCGCGCGTGACCCCGAGGATGCCGTTCGCGTTGGCCTGGTCGTACGAGGCGAGGGCTCCGACCGCGTGCGCGGCGTCGACCCACTCCCGGATCGCCGGATTGTAGATGCCGGTGTCCTCCGGGTTCGTGACCATGATCGCCGCGGTGCGGGGCGACAACGCGGCCTTGAGCGCGTCGAGCGACGGATAGCCCTCGGAGTCGGGGTAGACCGTGATGACCTCATAGCCTGCCGCCTTCGCCGCGGCCGCGTTCGAGGGGTGGCTGAAGATCGTGGTGATGACCTCGCGGCGCTGCTCGCCTTCGCCGTTCGCCTCATGGAAGGCCCGGATCATGGCGATGTTCGACCAGATCGCCGCCGAGCCGCCCTGCGTGTGCAGCGACACCTCGTCCATGCCGGAGATCTCGGCGAGCACCCGTTCCAACTGCCAGACGATCTCGAGCACGCCCTGCGCATCGGCCGGATCCTGGTGCGGATGCATCGCGGTGAGCTGCGGGGTGTTCGCGAGCTGGTCGTTGATCTTCGGGGCGTACTTCATGGTGCAGGTGCCCTGTCCGATGTCGACGTTGAAATCGGCACCGAGGTTCTCCTGCGACAGACGCAGGTAGTGCTTGAGCACGCGCATCTGCCCCATCTCGGGCAGCTTCGGCTTCGCGGCGCGGCGCAGGGAAGCCGGCAGCGCGGCGACCACATCGCCCACCGCCTCGCGCACGCCCGGCTCGACCTGCGACACCAGCACGCCGCGTTCACCTGGTGTGGTCAGCTCGAAGATGATCGGCTCGTCCCAGCGGGCCTGCTGGAATCGGCGGAGCGCCGGCTTGGGCGCGACGGGGAGGCTCACTTCTGCTCCTCTGCGAGTTCGGGGGCGACGACTGCGGCGAGCGCGCCGGCCAGGACGTCGATGTCGGATTGGGAGACCAGTTCGGTGACGCAGACGAGCAGGCGGTGCTCGCCCACGACCACGCCGGGTTCGATGCCCCGGGCGCGGAGCGCCGTGACGACCTCCGCCGCTGGCACCGGAAGGGTCACCGTGAATTCGCGCAGATGCACGGCGTCGTCATCGAGAGAGACACCGGGAACAGCGGAGAGGGCCTGCTGCGCGTACCGGGTGCGGGCGAGCAGCACCTCGCCGAGCTCTGCCATGCCGGTGGGACCCATGAGGGCCAGGTAGACACCGGCGGCGATCCCCCACAGGGCCGCGGCCGTGCCGACCCATTCCTTCCCCTCCTCGCGGTGTGCGAACGAGGTGCGGTCGTAGGCCACGTCGCCGAAGCCGTACTCGCCGGGCACGTCGGTGGTGGTGAGCCCGAACAGGCGCGAGGGCATCTCCATCACGAAAGCGGGGTCGTCGTGCACGGCGATGAAGCCACCGTGGGCTCCGCCGAACCACTGATGCAGGCCGAGGGACTGGATGTCTCCGGTGACGATGTCGGCACCGGAGACCGAGGGCGGGGTGAGCACCCCGTAGCCGATGGGATCGGTGCCGACCACGAGCACGGCGCCGGCAGCGTGCGCAACATCCGCGATCTCCTGCAGCGCCGCCTCCACTGCGCCGGTGGCGCTGGGCGTCTCGACCCACACGGCGGCGACATCGTCGCCGAGTGCGGTCCTGATCCCCTCCACGTCCGCCGTGCCGTTCACGGGCGGCACGTGCTCGAGCGTCAGGTGGGCCCGCACGTAGTCGTGCACCTTCGCGAGCTTCGCCGGCAGCACGTCACTGACGACCAGCACGCGCACGCGGCCGGTGAGACGCCCCGACATCGTGAGACCGGTCGCCGTCGCCTGGTAGCCGTCGTAGACCGGCACGTTCACGACGTCCATCTCCAACAGCTCCGCCATCAGCGACTGGTACTGGAACAGGGCCTGGAAGCGGCCGTGGTCCTCGTAGGGTTCGCCGGCATAGGCGGTCAGGAACTCGCTGCGGCCGATGACCTCATCCACCACGGCGGGCACGTAGTGGTTGTAGGTGCCCGCGCCGAGGAAGCTCAGTCGTTCCTCGGTCGAGCGGTTCCTGGCGAGCAGTCCGCGCACGTGACGGGCGAGGTCCTGCTCGGCCGCGAACGGTGCCGGCAGATCGAGCGCCCGGCCGAGTCGCAGCGACGCCGGCACATCGGCGTAGAACTCGTCGACCGACGCGGCGCCGACGGCCGCGAGCATCGCCGCCCTCGACTCGGGGGCGGTGTTGGGGATGTACGGATGCACGAACGGAGTGGTCATGCGTCCTCCTTCACATCATCAGCGCCCGAAGGCGGGGTCAGGGTGGCAAGAGAGAGGGTGTCGGCGCGGGGAGCGGCGAGCACCGCCACGCCGAAGCGTTCGAGCTCCAGACGGCCCGCATGACGCACGCCGGTGAGCAGGTCAACGCCCGGCGACGGGATCTCGAACGCGACGGGCGAGCGCCCGTGATTCAGATAGAACGTGTAGTCGGTGGCGTCGTCTGCTCGGGTGACGACTTCGACGTCGACGTCCGTCCGCTCGCGAGCGGGAAGGCCGGCAGTGCGCAGCACGTCGCGGAACACCGTGAGCAGACCGTCCGGTTCGAACATCGCACTGACATACCAGGCCGACCCTTCCCCCGCCGCGCGACGGGTCACCGCCGGCAGGCCGTCGAGCTCACCACTCGCATACGTGGCACGCGCCTCGACGTCGTCATCCGCTTCGAGCCATTCGCTCCAGGAGGGCACCGTCAGGAGCTCGCCCGCGAAGTCGATGCTCTCGGTCAGCCCGTCGGCGATCGGCCACTGCTCGTCGACCTCGATGCCGAGCAGGTCGCGCAGCAGTCCTGGCGCTCCGCCGTCGTGCACCTTCTCGGTGGCATCCACCACTCCCGAGAACGGCCCGACCACGAGGTGCCCTCCGCGTTCGACGAACGCCTGCAGCGCCTCGGCCTGCGGCTGCTCCACGATGTAGAGGTTCGGCACCACGACCACGTCGTAGCGGTCGAACGGTCCCGTCGCACGCACCGCATCCACCGGCTGGCCGAGCGTGTACAGCGCCCGGTGCCAGGCGCGGGCCTGCTGTGCCCACTGCAACCGCTGCGAGGGCAGCGATTCCGCAGCGCCGGTGCCCCACCACGAGTCCCAGTCCACGACGAGGGCGACACGCGAGCGCACGCGGGTCCCACGCACCGGCTCGAGCTTCTTGAGCTCATTGCCCAGCGCCTTGGTCTCCTGGAAGCTGCGCGAACGCTCGCCTCTGTGGCCGAGCATCGAGGAGTGGAACTTCTCCTGGCCGTACTTCGCCTGACGCCACTGGAAGAACATCACGGCGTCGGAGCCGTGGGCGACGGCCTGCAGGCTCTCGACGCGGATCTTGCCAGGAGCCTTGGGCACGTTCACGTCGCGCCAGCTCGTGGCGCTCGCGGACGACTCCAGCAGCAGCCACGGCTGCCCGTCCTTGAGCGAGCGCATCAGCCCGTAGTTGAGCGCGGCGCCGACGTGCGAGGTCGGGTCGGCCGGCTCGGGGTAGGCGTCATCGGTCACGACGTCTTCGACGGCGGCGAAGTCCCAATAGTTCAGATCGCGGAACATGCTCATGAAGTTCGTGGTCACCGCGATGTCGGGTGTGACCTCGCGCAGCACGTCGATCTCCACCTGGAACAGCTCGAGCAGCGCATCCGACGAGAAGCGCTCGAAGTCGAGCAGCTTGGTGGGGTTGACCGGGCCCGGAGCCTTCTTCGGCGTCTCGATGTGCTCCCACGAGGTGTAGCGCTGACCCCATACGTTCACGCCCCAGGCCTCGTTCAGCCCGTCGAGGTCGCCGTAGCGGTTCTGCAGCCAGCGGCGGAAGTGGCGGGCCGACTCGGGGCACCAGCAGCGCGAAGTGTGGTCGCCGTATTCGTTCGAGATGTGCCACATCGCGAGCCCCGGGTGCTCGCCGTAGCGCTCGGCCATGGCTCTGGCCATACGGGCGACGTTCTCGCGCCAGATCGGGGATGAGGGGCAGTAGGTCTGGCGGGATCCGAACTCGAGCCGGTGGCCGTCGGCGTCCCACGGCGCCATCTCGGGGTGCGCGCGCAGCAGCCACGACGGCGGAGTCGCGGTGGCGGTGGCGAGGTCGATCGCGATGCCCGCCTCCCACAGCAGGTCGATGATGCGATCGAGCCAGGCCCAGTCGAAGATGCCGGGCTCCGGCTCCAGCTGGGGCCAGCTGAAGATCGGCAGGCTCACCATGTTCACGCCGGCTTCACGCATCAGACGGATGTCTTCGTGCCAGGTCTCTTCCGACCACTGATCGGGGTTGTAGTCGCCGCCGTAGGCGAGGGCGTCGAGGCGGACGCGTCGGGTGGGCTGGTCGCCACCGGGTGCGGGCACGAAGTCTCCTCTCTGAGTCATCACCGGCTGATCCCGACCGGGCACTGGTGCAAATCCGGGATCGGCTGTATTCTGTATACACACACTAAGACGTCGTCAGAGGCCCGTCAACCCATAGGCTGACGGGCAGGCGGCAGAAGAGGGGATGCATGGCGATCGAACGCAAGAACCTGCGCTCGCAGGTTCGGCAGGAGCTGCTGACCCGCATGCGCGCCGGACTCGTACAGCCCGGCGAGGGCATCAACGAGGTGCAGCTCGCCACCGAACTCGGCGTCAGCCGCACCCCGCTCCGCGAGGCGCTCATCGCCCTCGAATCCGAAGGACAGATAGAGAGCGAGAACGGCAAGGGCTTCCGCTTCGTCCCGCTCAGCGCCTCGGAGTTCCGCGACCTCGCCCCTGTGATGGCGGCCCTCGAGAGCCTCGCACTCGAGCTGAGTCCGCCCGACGAGCTGCGTCGCATCGGCGCGCAGCTCAAGGAGATGGCCGACGCCTTCGCCGACGAGCTCGTCGAGCATCAGCTCGTCATCACCAAGGACGACGAGTGGCACAGCATGATGCTGTCGGCCTGCCCCAACGCCCGCCTGCTCGCCGTCATCGACAACGTGCGCAGCTCATTCCACCGCTACGAGTCGCTCCTCGTGCCCGAAGACGTCAAGGTCGAACGCGTCGCTGCCGAGCACGCCGAGATCGCCCGGCACCTCGCCGACGGCGACGTCCCCGGCGCCGTCGAAGCGCTCAAGCTCAACTGGATGCACGGCATGCAGCGCATCCTCGACAACGCCACGAGCTCTTACTTCACGGCGTAGTCCTGCTCCACCCGCACGTCCTTCCGTTCCCATCCGGACGCGACTCTTCCTCGCCCTGGGCACCCTCCGCGGAGTACCGTCTGAACCACTACGCCTGACGCGCAGGGTCGCATCCACCGACAGGAGCAAGATCATGGCCGTGATTTCCCGAGGTTTCGGTGCTCGACGCAGGGAGAGCACCCCGGAACTCCCGCCAGGGCAGTACCTCACCGAGGACTTCCCCGTGCTCTCCGCCGGGCCGACACCGAACATCCACATGTCGGAGTGGAGCTTCGGCATCCGCAACGAGGCCGGCGAGGTCGTCTCCTGGACGTGGGATCAACTGCACGAGCTGCCCATCGAAGACGTGCACACCGATATCCACTGCGTGACGCGATGGTCGAAGCTCGGCACCTCCTGGCGCGGAGTCTCTCTCGACACGCTCTTCGAGGGGATCGACACCGCCGCCTCCTTCGCGATGGCCCATTCCTACGGCGGATACACGACGAACATCCCCCTCGACGATCTGCTGGGCGGGCAGTCTTGGATCGCATTCGAGTTCGAGGGTGAGCCGCTCGCCCCGGAGCACGGCGGCCCCGCTCGGCTGATCGTGCCGCACCTCTATTTCTGGAAGAGCGCGAAGTGGCTCAGGGCACTCACCCTGATGGAGGAGGACGCCCCGGGCTTCTGGGAGCAGAACGGCTACAACATGCACGGCGATCCGTGGACGGAGGAACGCTATTGGTGACGGTCGGCGGCTGGCGTGAGGCGCGGGTGACGGGCGCGCACGCGGAGACGGATTCGGCCCGCACGATCAGCCTCAGCGTGCCGGGCTGGCCGGGGAGCGACCCGGGACAGCACGTCGATATCCGGCTCACCGCCGAAGACGGCTACCAGGCGGTCCGCTCCTACTCGCTCGCCTCCTTCGGTGACGGCGAGACGATCGAACTCGCGGTCGACGAGATCCCCGACGGGGAGGTCTCCCCCTATCTGGTGCGGGACGTCCGCGTCGGCGATGAGCTCGAGGTGAAGGGCCCGCTGGGGAGATACTTCGTGTGGCGTCCGGAAATCCCCGGTCCCGTGCAGCTCATCGCCGGGGGATCCGGCATCGTGCCGCTGATGTCGATGGTGCGGGCGGCGCAGGCCGCGGGGGCGACCGACTCGGTGAGGTTGCTCTACTCGGTGCGGGCTCCGCACGACGCCCTCTACCGCAGTGAGCTCGAGGCAGCACCCGCAGGGGCGGCAGCCGATGTGCGATGGGCGTTCACCCGTTCTGCTCCTGACGGATGGGCGGGCGCTGTCGGACGCGTCACCGAAGAGGTGCTCCGAGATGCCACCTGGCCAGCGGAACGCGCTCCCCTGGTCTTCGTGTGCGGGCCCACCGGGTTCGTCGAACATGTGGCCGACCTGCTCGTCGGCCTCGGGCATGCGCCGGAACGTGTGCGCACCGAACGATTCGGAGGAAAGTGATGGATGCTGCCGCCCCCGCACAGACCGTCGACGGAAACGCGATCGCCGGCATGCTCTGGGACCTCTTCGGCGCCGACGTCACCGCGCTGGTCGGCACCTGCGGCGGTTGCGGCGCGCTCGCGCCCCTCGCCGAGACCGTGGTCGAGCTCGATCGTCACGCCGCCATCGTGCGGTGCCGCACGTGCACCCGCACGCTCTTCACCGTGCTGCAGTCCTCCGACGGCACGTCGATGCGCGTCGGACTGTTGCACGCGGTCCACTCCTCCGGTTAGCACCCCCGGGGCACCCCGCTCCCGATGACGGGAGCCCGTCATCGATCTCCCGACGGGGACGGCGCATCCAGCTTCTTCGCCAACTGGTGGTGGGCGTAGGGCGAGTCGGAGAAGGGCGCGACCGGTTCATATCCGAGTCGCTGGTAGAGCCGGTGTGCCTCGGCGAGGTCGCGGCGCACGGTCAGCCGGAGAGTGTGCAGGCCGCGCTCGGCACTCATCGATTCGAGTTCGCGGATCAGGGAGCGGCCGACACCACGCCCGCGCGCGGCGGGGGCGATGTACACCCGCGTGATCTCGCCTGCTCCCGGTCCGACGAATCGAACGCCTCCGCAGCCGACCGCCTGCGCGCCGTCTCGAACGACGAGCAGGAACCCGGTGTCATCCCGGAGGTCGTCGCTCGGGTCGCTCTCCATCTCCTGCTCCACCTCCGCCGCCGTGGCCGGCCGATCCCAGTACCGCCCGATGACTTCCGCGAAGAAGGACTCCAGGATCCCTCGACCTTCCGGCGAGCGCGGGTCTTCGAGCGTGATCGTGCGCGGTTCGTGCATCACAACAGCTAACCAGGCCCCGGCGTGGCGGAACGACGCCGAAGGCGCTCAGCTGAGCTGCACGGCGAGGTCGATGAAGAGCGCAGCCGACCAGCCGAACGCGGTGGTGGCCGTGCGCGCCTTCTGACCTGTGCGCGGGTTGAAGTACTCGTGCGGACCACCGCCGTGGATCACGAGCGCCACGGTCTGCTCCCGCAGCTCCCGCGCCCGCTCGGCGTAGCCCGAAGCCTCGAGCCCTTCCGCGATGAGCGTGCTCGTGTTGACCCACACCGGGCCACGCCACATGCGCTCGTCCGAGAAGTCCGGGTCAGAGGCCGCGACCGTGGGCAGACCCCAGGGCAGGCGGAAGCGTTCGGGGTCGTCGACGGCTGCGCGCAACGCCTCGGCGATCGACGTCGGCAGCGTGCCCGTGAGCAGCGGCATCAACCCGACGACGGTGTCGCTGAGCTGCACCTCCCCTCCGCCGAACGCGAGGAAGCGAGCACGCTCGGGATCCCACATGCGCAGCAGCAGCTCCTGCGTGGCCTCGGCCCGCTCGCGGAACCGCGAGACGTCGGCATCCGGCTCGTACCTCTCCAGCAGCGACGCGAGTTCCCGATCCTGGCGCACGAGGTACGCCCCGAGGTCGGGGGCCGCGGTCGGCAACGGACCGTCGAAGATCGGGCTGTCGTCGAGGCCGGAGGAGTACGGGTGACCGTACTCGGGCATCCCGTCGTGGTCGAGGTCGCTTCCCGCGAACCACCAGTCCTGCGAGCGGACGATGCGCGCCAGCTGCGTCCTCGCGTAGTCGGGGGCGTCCTCGGCCTCGAGCACCTTGCGCAGCACCCAGGCGGCGAGCGGCGGCTTCGTCAGCGGCACCGGGGCACTCGGATCGGCGATCTGCGAGCCGGCGCGACGCAGGTTGGCGCGGTCACTCTCGGGCAGGTCATCGCTGGTGGCCAGCACCCCGAGCTCGTGCACCACGTCGGGCAGCTGCCCGTCTGACTGGGCGAACCGGAAGGCGAGGTCGAGCTGTTCGCGCGCGAGCTCCGGGTCGCCGTGTCGCAACCCGACGGCGATGAAGTACGCATCCCACTGCCACAGGCCGACATATCCGATCTTCGACGGGACGATCGCCCTGGCGTCGCCGAGAGAGGGCAGCTCGACGACGTTCGCCCCGAGCACCCACCAGCAGAACGCGGTCATCTCCTGCAGGTCGTCGCGGACGGTCGGGCACTTCGCGAACCAGTCGGCCCAGATCTCCTCCGTCGCGGCGAGCGCGGCAGCATGGTCGCCGGGCTCGACGACGACGGCACGATCGGCATCGATGCGGAGTCGAAGCCCGTCACCGAGCGGATGCTCATCCACACGCCCGTCCGGTCGCCGCAACCGCACCCGCAACCCGGGTTCTCCCCCGAGGCTCAGCGTCGACGGGTCGGCGAACGTCAGCGTCGCCGCCGCATCACCGAACGTCACCCGCGCCGGGTGCACGTCGGTCACCGGAAGCACCGCTCCCGCGGCATCCACCACAACGAGCGCGTCCAGCACCCGGCACTCCGACAGCCGCCTCTCGTACTCCGAGGTGTGCACGCGCACGCCCTCCCCGTGTTCCGCGCGAAACACGAGCACCCGCGAGCGGGGCAGCGTGAAGGGGGCGGTGACGAGGTCGAGGTGACGCCCGGCGAGCGCTGCGGCATCCGTCATCATCGTCCTCCGAGACCCGACGCGGCCATGCTGTTGAGGATCTTGCGCTGGCCGATCACGAACACGATCAGCATCGGCACGGTGGCGATCGCGGAGGCCGCCATCACGAGTCCGTAGTTGACCGACCCCTGCTGGCTCTCGAACGCGTTCAGCAGCAGCGGCACCGTGAACAGGTCGGGCGAGTTCAGCAGCACCAGCGGGAACAGGAAGGCATTCCACACGTCGAGCGCCACGATGATGCTGAGGGCTGCGAGACCGGGCTTGAGGTTCGGGAGCACGACGCTCCAGAAGATGCGCCAGCGGCCGGCGCCGTCGACGATGGCCGCCTCTTCGAGTTCGCGCGGCAGCGCCAGCACGAACTGACGCATCAGGAACACCGCGAACGGGTTCGCCATGATCCCCGGCACGATCAGCGCGAGATGCGAGTCGACCCAGCCGAGGTTCGACATCAGCAGGTAGAACGGGATCAGCGTCACCTGCTTCGGGATCATCTGCGTCGCCAGGAAGACGATGAAGAGCACCTTGCTGCCGCGGAATCGGATGCGCGCGAACGCGTAGCCGGCCATCGAGGCCGTGAGCAGGGTGCCCACCACCACGAGGATCGCGATGTAGGCGCTGTTCAGGTAGGCCTGCCCGAACGGCACCGCGTTCCACGCCTCGGTGTAGTTGTCGAAGGTCCAGGGGTCTGGCAGGAACTGCAGGGGGTTCTTCAGCAGCTGCGGCAGCGTCTTGAACGAGGTCAGCAGCATCCAGATGAACGGGAACACCATCGCGATCCCGGCGATGACGAGCACGACGTGCAACGCGGTCGAACCGAGCCGGCGGCGCGCGCGATCGGCGGCAGGACCACCACGGCCACGCGAACGGTAGCCGGGCGCGGTGATCGCGACGGTGGAGTCGGTCGCCGGAGCGTGGCCGGTGAGGGGAGGCGTCTGGATGCTCATGCGGGGTCATCCTCGTAGTGGACGAACTTCTTCTGCGCGCCGAACTGCACCGCGGTGATGACGAGGGTCAGCACGAGCAGGATGATGCTCGCGGCACTGGAGGGACCGAACTCGAACCGCCCGAAGCCCAGATCGAAGATGTGGTAGACGATCGTGCGGGTCGCGTTGTCGGGGCCCGCGTCCTGCACGAGCACGTAGACCGTGTCGAATGTCTGCAGGGAGGAGATGAACGCGACGACCGACGAGAAGAACACGATCGGCGAGAGCAGCGGCAGACGGATGCTGGTGAACAACCGCCAGGGGCCGGCGCCGTCGATGCGCGCGGCCTCGATCACCGAGGGCGAGATGTTCTGCAGCCCGGCGAGGAAGATCACGACGTTGAGCCCCATCGACGACCAGATCGTGACGATGCAGACGGCCAGGAGGGCGAGCTTCGGATCCTGCAGCCAGTCGGGAGGGGTGACCCCGAAGACCTTCGAGATCGTCGTGGAGAGCAGGCCGTCGGAGCGGAACATCTGCTGCCAGATCATCGCCACGGCAACCGTCGAGGTCACGACCGGGGCGAAGAACAGGATCAGGTAGAGCGTGCGCGTCTTGAGCTTCTCGAGCGCGACCGCGACGATCACCGAGAGGCCGAGACCGATGGGGACCGTGACGATCGCGATGATGAGCGTGTTGATGATCGCTCGCCACAGCAGCGGATCCGTCAACTGGTCGGCGAAGTTCGCGAACCCCACCCACGTGAGGTCGGACAGACCGTCCCAGTCGGCGAACGCCAGCACCAGGCTGGCGGCGAACGGCAGGACGACGAACAGGCCCATGCCGATCA
Organism: Microbacterium sp. JAI119; assembly: GCF_013410135.1. Taxonomy (NCBI): domain Bacteria; kingdom Bacillati; phylum Actinomycetota; class Actinomycetes; order Micrococcales; family Microbacteriaceae; genus Microbacterium; species Microbacterium sp. JAI119. The sequence goes on along the minus strand of NZ_JACCCK010000003.1, from coordinate 73,490 downwards.
GCTGCGGGCCGACGAAGACGTACCCCCACCGCCGATCACGGCGGCGCCAGAGCGCCTCCTTGCGCAGGGGCGGGGCGGATGCCGCAGGGGTGACCTGCGGCATCCGCCCGTTCTCGGTGACAGTGCTCACGCCTACTTCTCCGACCGGTCCTTGACCACGTCGGCGATCGTGTCGAGGGTGGCCTGCGCGTCGGTCTTGCCCTGGTAGAGCTTCAGGAACTCGTCCGCGATCGCGGTCGGCAGGCCAGGCACGCGCGCCTCGGCGGGGTAGTCCTCGAATCCGATGTCACGCATGTCGAGGAAGGTCTGCGCATGCGCGGGGTAGTCGCCCTCGAGCACCACATCATCGGCGCCCTTGATCGACGGGACGGCATTGCCGCCGCCCTGCAGACGGAAGGTCTGCCCCTCCGCCGAGAGGAACTCGGTCCAGAACGTGAACGCGGCGTCCTTCACCTTGGTCTTGCCGTTGATGGCGAGGAAGCTGGTCGCGACTCCGGTCGGAGCGGCTTCGCCGTCGGGAGTCGGCCACTGCACGATGTCGTAGCTGTCCTGCTCGCCCGTCGCGCTCACCGTGCCGATCGTGTAGCGGCCCTGCACGAAGAAGCCGGCCTTGTGCGTGACGAACACGCTGTCGGCCCCGGCCCCGTCCGGCAGGGTGTCCGCCACGACGAAGGTGCCGTCTTCGAACAGGTCGCCGAGCTGCTGCACGGACTCGACGGTGTCGGCATCCTTGTTCGCGACGAACGCACCGGAGTCGTCGTACGGGGCGTCGAGGCCCTGTGAAGACAGCCAGCTCCAGTGCGTCGCCCAGTAGTTCCAGTACATCGTTCCCGTCAGGCCCGCGTCGTGGAGCTTCTTGTTCATCTCGAGGAACTTGTCGGTCGTCCACTCGCCGTTCTCGGCCAGGGTCGCCGGGTCTTCGGTGATGCCGGCGGCGGCGAGCGCCTGCTTGTCGTACCAGAACACGTCGGGGTTCGAGTCGTTCGGGGCGGCGTACACCTCGCCGTCGTTCTCGGCGGCGCCGAAGAGTCCGGGGAAGAAGTCGTCTTTCTTCGTCTTGCTCTCCTTCGAGTCCATCAAGTCGCTGAGCGGCATGAGCCGGTTCGAGTCGACGAACTGGCCGATCTTGTCGTCGCCCACGTAGAACACGTCGGGGGCGGTGTTGCTGGTGAGCTGAGCGAGCAGCTTGGAGTGGTAGTCGCCGTAGTCCGCCACGGGCTGCAGCTTGACCTTGATGTCGGGGTGGCGCTCCATGAAGTCCTTGTTGAACTCCTCATAGCGGGTGAGCTCGTCGGCCGTGCCCCAGGTCGACCAGACGACGGTGGCGTTGCCGTCGGCGTCGACGCCTCCACCGCCTCCTCCACCTCCACCGCTGCACGCGGCGAGTCCGAGTGCCAGAGCGCCGGCGGCCCCCAGTGCCAGAAACCGCGTCACGTTCGCACGTGCCATCTCGCTACCTCTTTCATCATTGGAAGATCAGGTCGGGAACACCCTTCGGGCGTACTGGTATTCTGTATACAGAACGCAATCCTGTCAAGGAATCGTGGTGGGGACCGGGCCATCGAGACCATCCCGTGACGAACGAGCGGGGCATGACGCAGACTGGCTCCATGACCGATCCTGATCCGCACCTGATCGACCCCGCACTCCTTCCGACACCGTTCACCGCCGCGGAGATCCGCGACGCCATCGGAAACGGCACGACGATCCACCTTCTCCTGGAAGGTCCGGATGGCCCGCTCGGCGAGCACGTCAACCGCTATCACGACGTGGACGACGAGGGTGCGACGCTGGACCGCTGGTCGGTCGAGGACCCGAAGGCAGTCGTCTCGAACCGGGTGACCTGGCTCGAACTCCAGGGCCACTCCGCGTTCGATCCCGAGACCACGAGTGTGTCGACGGTGAGCCTGACGACTCCCCTCGGCGCGCTGACCTGCCGCAGGTACGACACCGTCGACGGTGTCTTCTGGTTCTCTGTCGACCACCCCGGCATGCCGGTGCAGTTCGAATCCGACGGACTGCGCACGACAGTGCTGAGCATCGAGCGCGACTGAGACGAGGACCGCGAGGGGCGAGCGCTGCCCGCAGGGCTCTCGCGGATACAGGCGTCTCGGCTCAGTTCTCCGCGGGAACGCCGCCTTCTGCCCGCTGCTGAACCCGGAGGGCCGAGTGCAGGTAGAACCCGGCTATCACCAGCGCCACCACGCCGCCGACCAGGGCCAAGGTCCGATCGGGCATGCCGAAGGCACCGAATGACGCGGCGACTCCCTGGATCAAGAAGAAGGCGCTGAGAAGAAGCGCGCTGCCTCGCGTGCTGGTCATCTTCCACCACGGACGCGGGGCATCGGATTCGCCGGCGCCTCGAAAGGTGCGCGCTGCGACGACGACAACTACCAAGAGAGCCACGGTCGCCCACGCGAATCCGAGTTCGTAACTGATGGCTGCGAGCGGAACCGCGGTGAGCGTGATCCCGACGATGACGACGAGCAGGTACCCGACCTTGGCGGCCGGTGTCTTGATGCGCATGAGCCCCTACGTTCCTCCGCCCGACACACGACGAGCGACACTTCGAAAGGTAGCCGCTCCTCGGGGAGGCGTCTGTCGGCCGTTCGGGGGACATCTCCTCAGCGCCCCGGAAATCTGCGCCCCTTGTCCGATATGAAGCACGGCGAGACGTCGGTGGAGGCGGTCGTCGCGTGACGGTGATTGGGAGGACGCTCCGCCCGCGGACGCCCCCGAACGTCGGCACCCCGGCGTAGGGTCGCACCATGAGCAGCACAGCATCCGGAGAACGTCATGGAGTGGTCCCCTCCTATCTGCTCGCGCGTCTGGCCGAGTCTGGCCGCTTCCCGAAGGCCGCAGCTGCCGCGCGACAGACCCTGACCGCCGGGCGTCCGCCGTTCCGCGCCCGCATCGACCTGTCGATCGACGAGAACGGCGACCTCGTGGCGCAGCTGTCCGACGCCCCCAACCGCACCATCAGCGACGCGGGCAACACTCAGCAGCTGCCCGGCGCTGTCGTGCGCGGCGAAGACGACGCCCCGGTCGAAGATACCGCGGTGAACGAGGCCTACGACGGACTCGGGGCCACCTTCGAGATGCTCCTGGCGGCGTTCGGCCGCAACTCCCTCGACGACGCTGGAGCCCCGCTGGATGCGACCGTGCACTACGGCGTCGATTATGACAACGCGTTCTGGGACGGCGAGCGCATGGTCTTCGGCGACGGAGACGGCGAAGTGTTCCAGCACTTCACCGGCTCGCTCACCGTCATCGGCCACGAGCTCGCCCACGGCGTGGTGCAGCACACCGCCAACCTCGAGTACCAGGGGCAGCCCGGCGCCCTGAACGAGTCGATCGCCGATGTGTTCGGCGCCCTGACCGAGCAGTACGCCCTCGGCCAGACGGCCGACCAGGCGACCTGGCTCATCGGCGCCGAGATCTTCACCGATGCGGTCGAAGGCGCGGCGCTGCGCTCGATGATCGCGCCCGGCACCGCCTACGACGACGACGAACTCGGCCGCGATCCGCAGCCCGACCACATGAGCGGCTTCGTCCGCACCACGGAAGACAACGGCGGGGTGCACATCAATTCCGGCATCCCCAACCGTGCGTTCGCCCTCTTCGCCACCGACCTCGGCGGCAACGCCTGGGAGCGCGCGGGAACCGTCTGGTATCGCGCCCTCACCGGAGGCCTGTCGAGCACCGCGAACTTCACGCAGTTCGCCGACGCCACCGTCGCCGCGGCCACGACCATCGATGCCGCCACAGCCGCAGCCGCTCGACGGGCGTGGACGACCGTGGGAGTCTATGAGGATGAGCGAGTCCCCTCCACCGACTGACGCGCAAGTCGTCATCGCGGTGGTGCGCACGGGCGGCATCGCCGGCATCCGCCGTCAGTGGCGTGTGGAAGCGGAACCCGACGACGCCGTGGAGTGGATCGGCCTGATCGACAGCTGCCCGTGGGACCAGGAACCGGACGGCAGCGTCGGTGCCGACCGGTTCATGTGGAGCATCCGAGCGCGCACGCCGTCCGAGAGACGCGAACGCGAGCTGCCGGACTCCGCGCTCGACGGCCCCTGGCGCGCGCTCGTCGACGCCGTGCGCGCGGCCTCCACCTGACACGCCCGGCGCGCGGCGGCATCCGATCAATCGCGTGTGAATCCGGCCCTGTCTCGGCCGCACGGGGTCACAATGGACCCCATGGGACTGTTCCAGCAGAAGCCTGAAGAAGAAGAGAACCAGTGGGTGCTGCCCTCGGAACCGCTCGAGCGCTCCGAATCGGAAGTCCTCGATACGGCACCCGTCGTCGATCCGCTGTCGATCGGACTCGGCGCAGAGACCAGCGGTGACCTGAGCTCGGTCCTTTTCCCGGTCGCCCCTCCCGTGCCGGAAGCCACCGCGACCGAGAACCGGGAGCCCCAGGACGACGACCCGGAGAAGGACTGACAGACCGGCCGGAGCCGCCGACCTCAGCCCCGCGCCTCACCCAGTCGCCAGTAGCCCGAGAACGTGATCCGGTCCTTCGAGACGCCACGGTCGACCAGGTGACGGCGCAGCTCCTGCACCGCGAGTCGCTCTCCGCACACCCACGCATAGTCGATCACCTCGGGCAGCGCAGCAGCCCGTACCGCCTGCTGCAGTCGCGCACCGGGCAACTCCCCCCGGCGCTCGACCCAGGTGACGGCGCCCGCGAGATCCTGCTTCTCCGCGGCATCCGCGATCTCGATGAAGACATGCGTCTCCGCAGCTTCCGTCGCCTCGAGGATGCGGGCGATCGCGGGCAGTGACGACTCGTCGCCGATGATCACTCGGGCGCGGGTCTCGGGCAGTGGGGCATACAGGGCCGTGCACTCGCGGATGCCGAGGGCCGACCCGGCGCGCGCTCGTCCGGCGAATCGGGTTCCTGGGCCCTCGTCGCCGTGCACGACGAAGTCGACGTCGATCTCGCGAGCCTCGGGGCGGTGGTCGCGCAACGTGTACCACCGCAGATCCGGCCGCTCCTCGTCGGGGATGGCCGCGACAGCCGCACGGATGTTCTCCGTCCCATCGTTCGCGGGCAGCACGAGCGGAACGCTCTCGTCGCGGGGCAGCAGCAGACCGAGGTACTCGTCCGGTCCCGCGGGCGCGTAGTCGGCGAACTCCGCCGCGGAGATGGTGAGCCGCCGCATGTGCGGGGTGAGATCGCGCACGGCCGTGACGCGGGCGGCGAAGACGCGAGCTCCGGAACGGCGAGGACGCTGTGGAGGACGGACGCGGTCGATGGTGTGCTCAGCCACGCCGAGCCCCCTCTCTCCAGAGCAGCCACAGGAAGAATGCGCCGCCGACGGTGATGGTGACGACGCCGACCGGGATCGGCGCCGGGAAGATGTTCTGCGCGAGCAGGTCGCTCGTGAGCAGCAGCAGCGCCCCCACGAGCCCCGAGGCGAGGAAGCTCGTCGCACCGGTCAGACGCCGGGCGATGTGCGGGGCGATCAGCGCGACGAACGAGATCGGCCCGGCCGTGGCGACGGCGACCGCCACGAGCAGGGTCGCGGCGACGAGCAGGATCCATCGCGCCCGCACCGTCCGCACGCCCAGTGCGGTCGAGACACTGTCGCCGAGTGCCATCATCCGCGCAGCCGGCGCCGCCCAGACGAGGAGCGGGATGATCAGGAGCAACGCGATCAGCGCAGGCAGCAGATCACCCCATCCCCGGCCCTGCAGCGATCCGATCAACCAGGTCTGCGCCGTGGTCGCGCTCGCGACGAACACCTGCGTCAGCACGTAGTCGACCACGGCCATGGCGGTGGCCGACAGCGCGACACCGGTGAGGATCAGCTGCACGCCGTGGAGCCCGGAACGCGCGGTGAACACGACGATCACGCCCGCGATCACGAGGGAACCGATGACCGCTCCGAGGGCCGCCTGCGCCAGGGATCCGCCCAGCACGAGCATCACGACCACCGCGCCGACCGAGGCACCGCTGCTGATGCCGATCACGTCGGGGCTGGCGAGCGGGTTGCGGGTCAGGCTCTGGAACACGGCCCCGGCGACGGCCAGGCTCGCGCCGACGACGATCGCGACGAGGCTTCGCGGCAGGCGGCGCCCGAGGACGAAGAACTCGTCGAGTCGCTCCGGCGGGCGACCGAGGAGCGTCTCGATCAGTGCGGCCGGGGTGACGATGTACTCGCCGATCATGAGCGCGGCGACCAGCAGCACCAGCAGGACGCCGGCGAGGATGCCGCACACGAGGGCCGTGCGATGGCTGAACCGGAAGGACCAGCGCTCTCCGCGGAGGACACGGTCGTCGGACGTCAGCGCGACGGTGCGCAGGCTCATGAGATCCCCGCCGTCCGCCTGCCGACCACGAAGGCGATGAGCAGCGGGCCGCCGATCAGAGCCGTGACGATGCCGACCTGCACCTCGCCGCCTCCGCCGATCACGCGGCCGAGGGTGTCGGCCAGAAGCAGCATCGCCGGGGCCGCGAGCAGCGACAGCGGCAGCACGATGCGGAGGTCGGGTCCGACGAGGCGACGGAGCAGATGCGGGATGACGAGACCGACGAACGCGATGGGACCGGCGATCGCGGTCGCCGTGCCGCACAGCAGCGTGACGGCGAGGAGCACGAGCGCGCGCACGACACCGGGCTTCACCCCGAGGGCGATCGCGCTGTCGTCGCCGAGTGCCATCAGGTTCAGTGCGGGCCCGAGCAGCAGAGCGAGGATCACGCCGACGATGATGAAGACGACCAGCGGCAGCGCTTCTTCCACAGGTCGGGCGGTGAGGGAGCCGACTCGCCAGAAGCGGAACGCGTCGAGCACCGTCTCATCCGTCAGCACGATCGCTTGCGAGAGCCCGGCCAGGATGGCCGAGAACGCGACGCCGGCGAGGATCAGTCGCACGGGCGAACCGGAGGCGAACCGGGTGCCCGAGAACCAGAAGATCACCGCAGAAGCGAGAGCGGCTCCGGCGAGCGCGAGCCAGATCGTGCCGCCGACGCCGAGGGCGCCCAGCACGCTCATGCCGGCGACCACGCCGAACGAGGCGCCGGCGCTGACCCCCAGCATCCCGGGGTCCGCGATCGGGTTGCGGGTGAGCGCCTGCATCAGCACACCGGCAGCACCCAGCGCGACGCCGCAGATGACCGCGTTGACGGTGCGGGTCACGCGCAGCTCGCCGACGATGTTCAGGACGTTCTGGTCCCCCGTGCCGAACAGCGAGAGCACCACCTCACCGAGGGGCACGAACCGCGCACCGACGGCGAGGCTCAATGCCAGCGAGATCGCCAGCACGGCCACGACCAGGGCGATGCCGAACCACACGGGGAAGCGGGATGCCGCGAGCGGGGCACGACGACGCGCGACGACGACCGGTTCGGAACTCATATTTGGATAGCCTAACCAAACATCACTAGGGTTGTGAGACGTGAACAGACCTCATCGAACGCGCTTCCGTCCGCTCGCCACCGCTGTCGCCTCTCTGGCCGCGATCACCCTGATCGCCACAGGATGCTCGAGCACCCCCGCAGCGGAGGAATCCGCTCCCGCCACGGACACGAGCTATACCGTGGAGCACGCGATGGGCGAGACGGAGTTCGAGTCGGTACCCGAGCGGATCGTCGTGCTCGACTCCCCGCAGATGGACGCGCTGGTCGCCCTGGGCATCACTCCGGTCGGCGCACCGGAGATCGGGGCCGGACGCGGTTTCCCGGCCTACCTCGCCGATGATCTCGACGGCACCGAATCGATCGGCTTCATCGCCGAGCCCGACGTCGACGCGATCGCGAACCTCGCCCCCGACCTGATCATCGGCTCGAAGGTGCGGCACGAGGCGCTCTACGAGGAGCTGTCGGCCATCGCGCCCACCGTCTTCTCGGAGGACACCGGCACCAACTGGACCGAGCAGGCCGTGCTGACCGCCGCCGCCGTGGACCAGAGCGACAAGATGGACGAGCTCATCAAGGGCGTCGAGGACCGCGCATCCGAGGTCGGCTCGGCGGTCGAAGCCGACGGCACCACCGCATCGATCGTGCGCTTCCGCGCCGACAACTTCCGCCTGTACGGGCCCGGCACGTTCTCGGGCTCGCTGCTCACCGACATGGGGTTCGACCTGGGAGCCGACCGCGACTGGAACGAGTACTCGATGATGGAGCTCAGCCCCGAGCTCTACGAGCAGATCGATGGCGACGTGGTGTTCTACATGAGCCCCGGCGGAGACCCCACCGCGACCACGCAGGAGCGGATCACCGGACTGTGGGGCGCCCAGCCCGGCCCCTCCGGCGACAAGGCCTTCGAGGTGGAGGACGACACCTGGATGGTGGGCATCGGCGTGATCGGTGCCAACCTTGTCATCGACCAGGTCGAAGACCTGCTCGGCTGACCCCTTTCGAATCGCTCGATTGGTTCCATTCCACCCGGAAACGGAACCATTCGGGCGATTCGAACACCCGGAGGAACAATGACCACGCCGCACCCGGCACTCGAAGCCCGTGGACTCGTCGTCGCCTACGACGGCAAGGTCGTCGTAGACGGCGTCGATCTGGCGCTGCCGGAGGGGTCGTTCACCGTGATCCTCGGGCCGAACGCCTCGGGCAAGTCCACCGTGCTGCGCGCCCTCGCCCGGGTGCTGAAGCCCGAATCAGGCGACGTACTGTTCGACGGCCGCGCGCTCGGCGAGTACGGCTCCAAGGAGCTCGCCCGCAGGATGGGACTCCTGCCGCAGGACGCCATCGCCCCCGAGGGGATGCGCGTCGCCGACCTGGTCTCGCGCGGCAGGTATCCGCACCACTCCGCACTGCAGCGGTGGACGTCCACCGATGACACCGCCACGCGCGAGGCTCTCGCCGCGACCAACACCACCGACCTCGCCGAGCGCTACGTGGACCAGCTGTCCGGTGGGCAGCGGCAACGCGTCTGGGTCGCGCTCCTGCTCGCCCAGCAGACACCGGTGATGCTGCTCGACGAGCCGACGACCTTCCTCGACATCGCGCACCAGTACGAGCTGCTCGATCTGCTGCGGGACCTCAACACGCAGGGCAAGACCGTCATCGCGGTGCTGCACGACCTCAACCAGGCGGCTCGGTATGCGGACAACCTCGTGCTCATGAAGGAGGGGCACGTGATCGCCACCGGCACCCCGTCCGAACTCATCACGGCAGAGCGCGTCGGCGACGTCTTCGGCATCGACGCGGTGGTGACACCCGATCCGGTCACCGGCACCCCGATGGTGGTCCGGCGGTGAATTCCGCGTCGTCCCCCACCGTTACGGTTGAAGGATGACGATCACCGCCGCCGCAGACGGCTCCGCCCTGGGCAACCCCGGCCCCAACGGCTGGGCCTGGTACATCGACGACGCGAACTGGGCGGCCGGCGGTTCGCCACACGGCACCAACAACCAGGGCGAGCTGCGCGCCGTGCTGGAACTGCTGCGCGCGACGGCCGGCACCGACGAGAAGCTGCTGATCGAGTGCGACAGCCGGTACGTGATCGACTCCGTGACCAAGTGGATGCCGGGGTGGAAGCGCAAGGGCTGGCGCAAGTCCGACGGCGGACCGGTGCTGAACCGCGACCTGCTGGAGGGCATCGACGAAGCCATCCGCGGCCGTGACGTCGAGTTCTCCTGGGTCAAGGGCCACGCAGGTCACCCCCTGAACGAGGCCGCCGACGAGCGGGCGAACGCGGCAGCGAAGGCGTACCAGGCCGAGCAGGAACCGCGGCGAGGACCGGGCTTCACGATGGCGACGGATGCCGGAGCTGCGGTCGCCGCCTCAGCTGCGGTCGCCGCGTCCGCCCCCTCGGCTCCGGCCTCCACTCCCACAACACCGGCGCCCGGCGCAGAGACCCTGTGGGCCGAGGCCTCCGATCTCCTCGACGGGCTGGATGCGCCGGAGGACGACCCGATCGAGCTGCGCATCCCGCTGTCGTCCGACGAGCACGCGAGGCTGCGAGACCGTGCAGAGGCTCAGGGCGTCTCGCTCGAAGAGGCACTCCGTCGGCTGATCTGAGCGCAGTGGCGGAGGCGTACACTCGCACCATGTCGACTCCTGCCCGCACCATCGGCCGTATCTTCCTCGGCGCATCGCTCGTCTTCGCCGGCGTCTCCCACCTCACGGTGGCGCGCGAGGAGTTCCAGGCGCAGGTGCCGGAGTCGCTGCCCCTCGACCCCGACACCACGGTGCTGGCCTCCGGCGTGGCCGAGGTCGCGCTCGGTTCCGCTCTGCTGCTGGCACGCCGCCGTCGGCGCACCGTCGGCACGATCGCCGCCCTGTTCTTCGTCGCCGTGTTCCCCGGCAACGTGGCGCAGTGGATGCACCACCGCGACGGATTCGGTCTCGACACCGACATGAAGCGCTTCGTCAGACTGTTCTTCCAGCCCGTGCTCGTCGCTCTGGCGCTGTGGTCGACCCGGGAGCCGCGGCGCTGAGCGACCGTCGCGGGTGAGGGCGCCCGCTGCGGCACGGCGGCTCCTCCGAGGAGCGGTCCGTAGACTCGGCGGATGACGGAATGGGTGGTGACGCAGCGGTGAAGGCCCGCACCGTCTTCGGCCTGCTCCGCCTCGGCGCCGCCGCCGTCTGCCTCGTGGCGCTCATCCATCGACTCGCCTGGGGCCTGGCGTCGAACACCATCGCCAGCCAGAACTTCTTCGCCTATCTGACCAACCAGTCGAACATCGCGTTCGTGGTGCTGTTGAGCATCGCGGGCGTGATCGCCCTGCGCACGGCACGCGATCCGCGCTGGCTCACGGTCGCGCTGGCTCTCGTGCTGACCTGGACGATCACGGCTGGACTCGTGTTCGCCATCCTCGTCTGGCAGGCCGGGGTCCGCGGTATCCGCATCGACGTCCCGTGGTCGGATCAGGTGCTCCACTTCTGGCTGCCCGCAGTGACGGTGGCGGCATGGGCACTCGCCCCCGGGCACCGTTCCGTCCCATGGCGGGTGGTGCCGGTGACGCTCGCCTATCCCGTGCTCTGGGGCGTGTTCACGATGATCCGTGGGCCACTGATCGGCTGGTACCCCTACTACTTCCTCGACCCGCGACAGGTGAGCGGGCCGCTGGAGTTCCTCGTGTCGTCCGCGATCGCCCTCGCGACGTTCGCCCTGGTCGCCTCGGTGCTCGTGCTCATCAGCCGCATGCCGCTGCCGCGAACGCCGCGCAGGGAGAGCGAGCAGAGCACGGAGACTCCGACGGTCGTGCAGGCCTCGACAGACGAGCGCGTCGGTCAGACGTAGAGGGAGAGCGAGGCGAGGGCGGCTTCGATGGCCTCGTCCTCGTCGAGTTGCGCGAAGTCGGCGGCAGCTGCCCCGCCCACGATCCCCACGAGCACGTTCTCCCCGGTCGCGGGTCGCAGGTTGATCCAGGTCGGGATCGCCACATCGGCACCGACAGCGTGCCAGATCGCCTCCTCGCTGTCCCAGAACGCCTCGTCCCAGCGCAGCCACACCGTCTCGATCGCGCCCATGCCGAGAGCGGAGACCGCGCCGCGGTTGGAGAAGGGCAGGGGCGGGTCGAACTCGATGCTCCGGTCCTGCAGCACCCCGAGCGGCACGGTGACGACGACGCGGTCGAACGACAGCGCCTCCCCGGTACCGAGACGCACGCTCACCCCCGAGTCGTCGTACGCCAGTCTCGCGACGGGCGAGTTGAGGCCGACGGTGACGCCGTCGAGCGTCTTCTCGATGAACGGCGTGAGGTCGCCCGTCGCCGCCTTCGGGTCTCCTGTGGGCAACGGCGGCGCGAACCAGCTCGAGAGTTCGTCGGCGCCGGCTCCGGTGCGGGCGGCGAGGATCGCGAGCAATGCGGCGGTCGCGGGGTCAGCAGGGTCGATACCCGCGGCGGTCAGCGCGTCGGCCACGGAGGTGTCTTCGGGAGCAGCCTGGGCCGTCGTGATCGCGGCGTCGAAAGGCTGCGGGTCGACCGGGTCGATGTCGCCGTCGGCTCCACGCCAGAGTTCGCCGGAGAGATCGACGATCCCGACCTCCCCGCTGCTCAGGCGATCGAGCACCTCGCTGTCGTCCGCGTTGAAAAGCCAGGCCCCGAGCTGCGCCGGTACGGGCCAGGAGTCGTCGAGGCGCGAGTGGATCCTCCCGCCGACACGGTCTCGTGCCTCGAAGACCGTGACCTCCATGCCGCCCTCGGCGAGGAGCGCGGCGACCGTCGCGCCGGCGAGTCCTGCGCCCACCACCGCGATGCGTTCGCCCGAGGTCGCCGGGACCATGACTTCTTCGGCGGCGCGGGTGCCCGAGGCGATGGCTCCGCGCACCGAGCCGGGAGCGTCGACGTCTGTCGCCTCGCCCGCGAAGAACAGCCGCTTGCCGACGGGTCGCGCCAAGGCGGAGCGGGTATCGGACAGCACACCGACCGGGGTGAAGCTGACGGCGCCGAGAGAGTACGGGTCCGTTGTCCAGGTGCTGCGCACGCTCCCTGCCGCGGCGGGAACCCCGGGCGGAGGCTCCGGCTCACGCGTGCGGGTGGGGGTGGGCGTGGGCGCAGGTTCGGGGGTACAGGAGACGAGCAGCACCGAAGCGACACCGGCTCCGGCGCCGAGGAGCAGAGTGCGGCGCGTGATCCTCATCGTGACGCCACCCTATCCCGCCTCATCGGGTTCCGCCTGCCGACTCCGCGTCGGGTGCGGCAGGCGGCGCGTGGACAACTCCTCAAGAACAGTGCGCCGAGAGCCGGAGAACCGGCCGGACCGCGGGGGTCCGGCCGGTCCTGAGGAGTTGTTCACACTCAGACGGCGAGCAGCTCCCGCTCCAGACGGGCGAACGACGACTCCATGCCGTCCACCATGCCGGTGGCGAGGATCATGTCGCGCGTCTCCTTGTCGGGGTACTCGATGAGCAGAGTGACGAGGGTCGCGCCGTCCTCCTCATACAGGTTCAGATCGTTGAGGGTCTCGGTCGGCAGGCCCTGCATCCGCTCGGTGGTCACTGCGCGGCGCGGAGCATCGATCAGGAGCGCCTCCCCCTCGAATCCGAACGGCTGCCCCTCGGTGTCGCCGACCGGCGCCCACGAGTTCCGGTACGACTGGCCGACCTCGGTGGCGGCGACGCACTCCGTCATCTCCCACCCGTCGGGTCCGAGCATCCACTTGCGGATGAGCTCGGGCTCGAAGTGCGCGCGCCACACCAGCTCGCGCGGCCCATCGACCAGGCGGGTGATGCGCACGTGCGTGTCGTCGAGCAGCTCCAGTCGCGTGCCCTTGCCCTGCGCGTAGTCGCGGAGATCCTGCAGCACGGTGTCGAGCTGCGCCATCGCCATCTTGATCCCCTCGACCTGGCCCATCTCGACGACCTGCTCGAGGGCGTCGACCGAGTCGAAGTGGCTCGTGGTGGTCATACGGGTGCCGTCGGCGGTGGACTCGAAGGCGAAGGTCATCCGCTGGGCGGGGAAGCCGTCGAGCGGCGTGCCGTTCTCGTCGACGAACGAGTCGATGACCTCGAATGCGTTCGGCGCATCGATCGAGATGAACTCCCACGACCCGGACGACTTCTCCCCGCGCGGACCGTTCATCGAGTACTGCGCACGACCGCCGACGGTGTGGTCCCACGCGGTGAAGGTGGCCGGCCATCCGGGAGGGCCCCAGAAGCGCTCGAGCTGCCGCGGGTCGGAGTAGGCGCTCCACACCCTCTCGATGGGGGCGGCGAAGTCGGCGACCACGGTCATGGTCAGGTTGTCGGCATCGGTGATGACGTCGGTGACAGGCATGTTCAGTCTCCTTGTTCGGTGTTCGTGCTGTCGCTGTTGTCGGACGAGTTGGACCGAGGAGTCTCGGCCAGCAGATCGTCGAGCCGGGCGATGCGCGACCGCCACAGCTCTTCGTATCGGGCGAGGAGCGCCCTGGCGCGGGCGATCATCTGGGGGTTCGCGCGGACGAGCCGCTCGCGTCCCTCGGCGCGCTTGACGATGAGGTTCGCGGCTTCGAGCACGGCGACGTGCTTCTGCACCGCGGCGAACGACATCTCGTATTCGGAGGCGAGGGTCGAGACCGACTGCTCCCGCTCGATCGTCCGGCGCAGGATGTCGCGCCGGGTCGACGTCGCCAGTGCGTGGAAGACACGGTCGACCTCCGCTTCGCTCAGTTCTCTTTGTGCAACCATTTGGTTGTACGTTATGCCTGTGCGGCGGGTGTGTCAAGGAGTATTTGTCGGGAACGCGTTCCCGTTGCATTTAGGCACTTTTCGTTGCACTGGCCTGTGTTGTCGCTGCACTGAATGCAGCGAAACACCGACGCGGGTCCGAGCAGTGCGCTGTGTCAGCGGAAGCATCAGCACGAGGCACGCAGCGTTGCGGGCCCGATGGGAGGCATCCAGGTGCGACCGGTCGACATCGCAAAGCAGATCACAACCCGGCGCCGTTCGGCTCGCACCGAACTGCACTGGATACCGCGTATGAACGACGACCACGCCGGGGGCCATCAGCACTATGCCTCCGCCGACAGAAGTCTCGGCGAACGGGACTGGGCTGCGATCGATCCGATTCAGGTACGCACGTCAAAGGGCGTTCGGCACTACTTCACGGGCGCGCTTTACTTCTGGCAGCGCTCGCGCACTCATGTGTGGTGTGAGTCGCAGGAGGAGCGCTGGGAAGTGCTGTGGCTGGACTACGGCGGCCTGGTAGACCGATTGTGGTCACAGCCGATGGCGGTCGCGTTCGGGCACGGTTCGAGCTTGTCCGGGCATTCGCACGTGCCTGACCTCTTGGCGCAGTTCACCGATGGCAGCTACGGGTTGCTCGACGTTCGTCCGGCTGAGCTCGTCGACGAGCGAGCACGCCTGCAGTTCGACGAGACGGCGAAGGTCTGCGCCGCACTCGGGTGGCAGTATCGCGTGCTGACCGGGCACAACCCCCTCGCGACGCGGAACCTCGACTGCATATCGGCATCTCGTCACGACCGTTGCAGGCCGACGGCACAGGCGGAGACGCTGATTGTGGATGCGGCGCGCGGAGGCAGAACGCGTGGGGAACTGTGTCGGATCGTCTCGCCGGAGTGCCCACCACTTGCGTGCGCTTGGGTCGACAACCTCGCGTGGCGAGGGCTGCTCGACCTCGATCTCTCAGCGACGTTCAGCAGCGACACCGTTTACACGACCTCGGAGCGTGTCCGGGAAGGAGCGTTGGCGAATGCATGACGATCACAAGCTTCGGCTAGGCGATGCCGTCGAGATCGACGGTGAGACCTGGGTATGGGAGGGAGTGCGCCGCGGCACCGAGGCGAAGCTTCGGCGCGATGGATCCGCCGACGACTGGCTAGTCCTATCGGTCCCGGAGTTGCTCTCGCACGCCGGGACCGCGCGGCGCAACACCGACCTGCCATTGCGGCCGCGCGAAGGCGCCTGGCCAAGTGACGTACGTGACATGGAGAAGCATCTGCTTGAGGCCTTTCGAGGAGTCCCTATGGATGCAACCGCCACCAGCCCACGGCCGCCTTATGACCCAGCATCGACGAGTCAGGAACAGCGGATCGCTTCGAAGACCGCCGAGTTAGCGGGCACGTCGCTCGCGCGATCTCGGCGCACCCTTTACAACCTGTGGAGCGCGTACCAGACTCACGGTGCCGCCGGCATTGACGCTCGAATGCACCGCAAGAGCAAGAAGCGGCTAGCCATTGCGAAGGCCGACCCGAGGCTCGTTGCCGTCATCGATCGCGCACTCGACGATCGCAGGGATATGCCGACCAGCACTCGACGCCACTGCGCGTTGCTGGTGCGCCGAACGTTGGAAAGCATGTACCCCGGCGATGCTGTCTGCACCATCAAGGACGGCACCTTGCAGGGCTACGTAAATGAACGCGACGCCGGACGATACAGCTTTGCCAAGGCCACCACCCGACGCACAGCGGCTAACAGCCCCGATCGCGCGTTCTTCTCTGGAAACGCGTCTCGTCTCGGCGCGGTTTGCGAGATCGACTCGACCAAGCTCGACGTGCAGGTTTGGGACGATAAGGGCAACGTGTTCCGCCCCACGGCAACGGTGCTGTTCGACGTCGCGA
Source organism: Microbacterium sp. JAI119 (assembly GCF_013410135.1). NCBI lineage: Bacteria > Bacillati > Actinomycetota > Actinomycetes > Micrococcales > Microbacteriaceae > Microbacterium > Microbacterium sp. JAI119. The sequence goes on along the minus strand of NZ_JACCCK010000003.1, from coordinate 57,520 downwards.
GTCGAGTTCCCCTCGCGTGGGCCATTCACGCAGACGCGCCGAACGGTTTCGATCATGCCCTGCTTCTGGCGCGCGCGATCGTCGGACGCCGCGCGATTCCGGGCTCCTCCGCAGCCGTACTATCGGGATCCGCGATGCTCCCGGTCGAGCTGATGAAACGGGTCAACCCCTATCTCGACGATGACTCGCTGGCGGTCCCGTGGATCTTTCCCCACGCGATCACCGTAGATGGCGGCGCTGACTACCGCTCCGCAACCTTCGAGGCAGCCTGCCGCGCGTTCGGCATCACCCTTGTACTCGCACCACCCAACACGCCAACGGTGAAGCCGCATGTTGAACGCAACTTCGGCACCGCGTCGACGAGCTTCGCGACATGGTTGGCCGGCTCGACGGGCAACTCGGTAGCCAATCGTGGCAAGCGCGACGCACCGACGCTCACCCTCGACTCCGTGCGCCTCGCGTTTGAGACTTGGATTACGACGGTCTACCTCAACACTCAACACGGCGGACTGAGATCGCCCCTGTTCCCTGGACGGGAGTGGACGCCGAACCAGATGTACGCGGCGCTGTTCGAGGTAGGACCGGGCGTTCAATTGCCGTTCCGCGCCGAGGACTTCTTCGCACTGCTACCGACCAAACCCCGCGTCATCAGCAACGAAGGCATCGCGTTTCAGAACCGCACCTACGACTCGCAACTGCTCGCCGATCTCCGGGGGCGCTCGATGACCGGGACAGCCTCGCCTGGGTCGAGAAGTGCCCGCAAGGTCGACATCAGTTACGACCCGTACAACCTCAACGCCGTCTGGGTACGTCACCCAGAAACCAACGAGTGGATCGAGTGCTGGGATACGGCGCTCGATGATCGATCGGCGTGGATGGCGGCGGAGACCGCGGTGAAGCTGGTTGAGCGGTTCGGGGATGGCGACGGCGGTGAGACTCCGAAGACTGCAGAGTTCTTGGACTCTGTTGAGCGGCGGGCGCGCAGCGACAAACGCGCCCGCTCTAGACAACTCCGAGATCAACGCGTCCCGGCTATGGCAGGCGACACCATTGAAGGATCTGCCGAGTCAACGCCGATCAAACTGCGAGAGTGGGCCGCTCCGGTCGACGTAGACGACATCGACTGGAACTCGTCGGCATACGACATCGTCACGATCAAGGACATCCGCTCGTGATCGTCGAGCCACTCATCTTGGATCACGACCGCAAGACCACCCTGCCCGGCCTACGAGAGGCCTTTAGCTCGCTCCCACCGCCTCCGCCGGCCCTCTCGTTCGCTGACTACGCTGCCCTGCCCACTGACGATCGCTCAGCGTATGACCAGGCACGGGATGACTTTCTGCGACTGACGCTGCGGGTGCCGACCCCCGAGCAAGACCTCAGCGCCGGCATCCTCGCCAAGCTCATCAGTTCCAATCCCCGCCGCAAGAACTCCCGCCGGGGACTCATGATCTCGGCCCCGATGTTCTACGGAAAGACCGAACTTGCCCTGCTTCTGGCTCGTTCCGTCGAGTATGAACACGCCAGGCGATACCCGGAGTACGCCGACAACGGCGAAGTTCCCGTGGTCTGGGTCGAGATGACCGACCACGCGACCGGTAAGGCCCTGCTCGCGCAGATCATCCGATTCGTCACGCCGACCATCGCGCTGCCGACGCGCATCACCACAGACGAACTCCGGCACCGCGCCGTTGATCTGTTGCGCCTCCACCGCACGAAGCTTCTCGTGATCGATGAGGCTCACAATCTCGGGGGCAGCGAGCCCTCCAGCATCATCAAGGCGTTGCAGAACGAGTCGTCAGCGACGGTGGCCTTGGTCGGCATCAGCCTCGCCAGCGGAACGGCTTTCGGTAAGGGCGACGGTCTGCAGGTCACGATGCGATGCGACATGGTGGAGCTGCGTCGGGCTGACGAGACCGATGCCGGGCGCGCTTTATGGGACCGCTGGGTCACAACATTCGATCGCAATCTCCCTCTCTGCGAACACGCTCCTGGCACCCTGACGCGGAATGCCCGGGCTTTGCAGAAGGCCGCCGACGGGCGTCTCGCAGTACTCGCTCTGATCGTTGAACGGCTGGTCGCTTCAATTCTCGACGACCACCGCCGGCGCGACGAGCAGGTCACCCGCCACCGGCTCTTCACCGTGCTCGACGGCCTGCGCCACACGACACCGGTTCGGCACCCGATCACGATCGAAGACTTGGTTGAGGCGGCGTGACTGACACTCGGGCATGGGCGATCCGGCCGAAGTGGTACCGACTGGAGACACCACGCTCGTACGCACAGCGTCAGTGCCAAGCTACGGGGGTCCCGTTCGAGGACGTGGAGCGAGGGCTCACCTCCGAGAAGCAGCGATACATATACCGGGTGTGGAAGGACGAGGGTGCGGCCGCCGCAATCGTCGAGGCGGCCGCCGGACGGCCCCAGGGCCACTACCTTCGCCTGCGCGATATCGCACAACCGAACCCCTCCTTGACCTATCCCCAGCGCTTCCTTTGCCGCCTCTGCTCGGCTCGCGATCAGGTGGAGCAGATCCCGCACGATCGCGAGAACTGGTGCCTTCGACATCCGGGGCAGATGGTCTGGGTGGGTCCAGGTACGACCACTGAGACACAGCAGATCGTGTCTCATGACAGAGCCCTATTTAAAGCCGAGCGCAGGTTTCGCCGCCTCGTGACCCGCGGCCACGTCAGCCCGCGCTTGCACGCTCGGGCATGGGAGATGGTGCGTGACAACGCGTGGCTGACGCGACCCGAGGGGTGGAACGCAGCACTATCGCTCTGCGCAGACGACCGGGAGGTCCGCGGCCGCGCGGCGCTCTACGCGGAGACCATCACTGTGCTCGAGGTGATTTCCGACGCGAAACGAGTCCAGCGGCTGGCCGCGTGCTCGTCGGTCGACCTCCGCCATGCGATCAGGAGCGCTCTGGCCTCTGTCGACGGACCGATCGAGGTTCTCGTGGAGCGGATTGTGCTGTGGCTACGCCCCCTACGCCGTGAAGTATGCGCGACCCGCATCGAATACCTCGATGTCCCGTTGGAGGTCGTCGACACCTCGGCAATCATCGACGTATCTGCCCCCTACCCTTTGTGGATTCAGCGATCTCCGCAGGCGATCGCTGAATGGGACTGGACACGCAACGCTGGCGACCGCGACCCTTGGGGGCAACAAGGGACGTCCGTGAAGGCGTGCTGGGTTTGCGATCGCGGCCACCGCTGGGAGACATCGCCGTACGTGCGGTCGGTCGCGGGGTGTCGATACTGCGCCGGACAAGCGGCGTGGCCCGGTCAGACTGACCTCCGTACCGAGTATCCCAAGCTCGCGGCGGAGTGGGACCGAACTCCAGGAGCGAATGCGGGTGACCCGGACGGGGTCGGCGCGAGGTCGAATCGTCGCATCCGGTGGGTGTGCGGACAGGGGCACCGATGGCAGGCGAGCATCGCCAACCGCACCCGAAACGGCTCGGGCTGCCCCTTCTGCGCGCGCAACCGGGCGAGTCCAGGTGAGTCGGACTTGGCGACCGTTATGCCGGATCTTGCGGCCGAATGGGACTACGAGCGGAACGGCGAGTCGTCGCCTTCGTTCGTCGGTGCAAAGTCTGCGAAGAAGGTGTGGTGGGTTGGTCAGTGTGGACACGGCTGGCAGGCAGCGATCAACAATCGCTCGTCGGGCCAGGGCTGTCCGTTCTGCAGCCGCAAGCGCGCCTTGGCGGGTGTCACCGATTTGGCCACGGTCCGCCCCGATCTCGCGGCGGAATGGGACGCCTCGAACGAGTTGAAGCCACAGGAAGTACTTCCCCACTCAGGCAGAAGGGTTGCCTGGCAGTGCGCGGCTGGGCATCGCTGGGAAGCCGCGGTATATAGCCGTTCGGCCGGTCGGGGGTGCCCGCACTGCTCTGGTCGCTATAGAAGGCCGAAGTAGGCGGAAGGCACGGGACAGCTACGCGGACCGTCGCGACTACTCCGCCTCTGCCTCGGCGTCCGACTCTTCGCTCCCCGGGGCAATGTATGAGGCGTGGAGGTCGTCGAGCGCGGCGAGGAGGTGTTCAGGAGCGTCGCTCGGGTTATCGAAGAGCGCGTCGGCAATTCGCTGCAACTCTGCGGCCGCCTCGGCGAGCGTGTAAAGGCGATCAGATCCGTCTGACGGGTCATCGGTGGGCATCAGTGCTCCCTTCACAGGACTGGCAATCGAGACACGGCTGTCGATGCACGGGCGCGCGGTCAACCGCGGCTGGAGGTCGCACCACCCGTGCAGGCTGGTGGTCAACGATCCCGACCAACAGCTTCGAAGAGATACCGGTAGGCGTCTTCATCCAGCAGTCCGGTGAGGTAGGCGTACTCGACAGCGTCAAAGCTGTTGGGCCGCGCTTCCCAGTCATCGGCCAAACCCGTCGTGCGGTACGTCGGCTCGAACTGCCATTTCGACAGCGTCGCGACGAGTTCGTCTTGCGACATCTCACCATTGCGGGCGCTCTGGACGAGATCCATCGCCGTCGGATGCTCACTCACGACCTCACCTTTCGCTCAGACCCCCACGTCAACCTGATCAACTCGTCTCGACGCAGGCTGGGCTAGTGCGAGGCTGCCAGGTCGCACGACTTCACCCGCGCCGGCGGTGAAGCTGATCGCGCCGGTCCGACACCAGTAGAGAAGCAGCCAGTCACGCAGTAGTTGGAGGTGCGCCTCTTGGTCACCGCGTGACCGTTCCTTATCCGCGATGACGGTCAGCCAGTCGTGGGGCTCGAACATCGCATCTAGCAGTTCGGCAGGTGTTGGGCCCTGCGAATGCTCATCCCACCAGTCCCGCGCCGCCTCGTATGCATGCTGTGCGGTCGATAAACCATTGGGCTCGGAGACGATTGCAATTAGTGCCTCGAGAAAGGGATCGCGCGCGGCCATCTGGAAGCCGCGCACGTCGACAAGATCGAATCCCATGGGCAAGAGAATGCCATACCGATTAGGCCTACTTGGGGAGGCCTCGCGGCAAGCCTGAGAGGGTGCGCATTGATCCGGACCCGAGCTCCAACTGGAGCGCGTACGTCCGTGAGATAGGAACGAACATTCAGCGTCAGCGGCTCGCCCGTGGTTACAGCCAAGACCGCGTCGCATACGAAGCAAACCTGAGTAGGTACACGTTTCAGAAGCTCGAGAAGGGCGAGTCCCGTCCGGACACGGCGGCCAACCCGCGACTGATGACACTGCTTGCGATTTCGCAGGTGCTGGGCGTGGAGCTCTCGGCCCTTCTTCCTTCGCATCCGCCAGATCTGACCGCGCGGTAGCCGGCATAGCGGCGATCTCACCGAAGCGGCCGACGCCCTAGAGGGAATGATGTTCATCACACTTTCGCTAGGGAGGTAAGGCTGCATTGCGTGCACAGAACTGTCAGTGCACACCTTGACAGTGGAGCGACCATCCACCTATTGGGACAGTTGATGGTCGAGTCGGTCGAGGAGCGCCTCGAGGGATACCTCGAACTCTTCGTGGCTTCGGTCTTCGCTAAGCAGCTCCCGGAGTCGCTCGACTTCGGGAGCGTCGTCGAGCGTGACGTTGCCGTCGCGGCCGGGGAGGTCGGCGTCGCCTTCGTCGAGTGGTTCTTCCACCGGTCCTGTCTGTGCGCCGCGGATGGCGGACTCGAGGAGCAGTTGGCCGAGCAGGAAGCTGCTGAATGATCGGTAGGCGTCGACGGCTTGATCGTCGGTGAAGCCTTGCTCGATGAGGGCGCTGAGGAACGTGTTCACGACTTCGACGCTTCGCAAAGGCGGGCGCAGCCATGGCGCTGCCGGGTGTCGCGTGGCGACCAAGGGGAACGCCAGAGGGTGTTCGGTCGCGATGCTGCGCACTCCGTGCGCAACAGCCTGCAGGAACGGCTGCCAGTGCTCGCCGGACTCCTTCTTGAGGGTCGCGGTGAGGTCGGTCATCAGAAGTGCGACGACGCCCTCGAGGAGATCTTCTCGTCCGTGAACGTGGCGATAAAGCGACATGGCTTCGACGTTGAGTCGCTGGCCGAGGGATCTCATCGACAGTCCCTGCGCTCCGACGCTGTCGATCATCTCCAGCGCGCTTCGGATGATCAGCTCGCGGCTGAGCTTGGGTGCAGCAGGGCTGTTCGAGCTTTTACTCACAAGTGCCTCCGCTGTCAATCCTCTCTCGGAAATACCCAAATGGCCCCACGCTTACGGTGTAAACATTACTTGCAGTGGCCGTACGTGCGGTCGAGCTTTCGGCATCTGCCACCGCGCTCAATACTCAAGGAAAGGCAGACATGTCAGCAAACCGCGATGACAGTTCCGTCAATCGCCGGGACGTTCCGGTCAGATCGGACCGGTCCGACACGGCCGCCTATTCGGTGGCTGGTGGCGTTAGCACCCGTGATGAGGTTCTGGAGCGGGAGAAGGCGCGCTACGGCGGGATGAAGTTCGGGTCCGCGTTCTTCGGGTGGCTGACTGCCACCGGAACGGCCGTCATCCTCACCGCGGTCCTCGCGGCCACCGGCACCGCGGTCGGACTGGGCAGCGAGGTCAACCCAACGAGGCGGCAGAAGCCGTGTCAGAGAACGCGGGCACCGTCGGAGTCGTGGGCGCCATCGTGCTGGCTGTCATTCTGCTCGTCGCTTACCTCTGCGGCGGGTATGTGGCCGGCCGGATGGCGCGATTCGACGGCGTGAAGCAGGGCGTCGCGGTCTGGTTGTGGGCGCTCATCATCGCCGTGGTACTTGCGGTTCTGACGGCCGTGGCGGGAGCGCAGTTCAACATCCTCGGCACATTGAACAGCTTCCCCCGGATTCCCATCAACGAAGGCGAACTCACCGCCGGGAGCATCATCACCGTCATCGTCGCAGCGGTCATCGCCCTTGCCGGAGCGGTCCTGGGCGGGGCCGCGGGAATGCGGTACCACCGTCGCGTCGACAAGGCCGGCCTCGGCCGCTGATCCACCCCACCCCTCACGTCCCGGGCGCCCGTCCTGGGAGGAAAGAGAACCATCACCATGATTGACACCAACAGAATCAACGACCTCATCGGCGCTGACGTGTTCGGCAGCGACGACGACAAGATCGGATCCGTCGGACAGGTATACCTGGACGACAAGACGCAGGAAGCCACCTGGGTCACCATCAAGACCGGGCTGTTCGGCACGTCCGAAACGTTCGCTCCACTCCAGGACGCGTCGTTCGACGGCGACCGGGTGCGGGTCTCCTACCCGAAGGACATGGTCAAGGACGCGCCCCGGATCTCCAGCGACGGGTCCATCACTCGCGAAGAAGAAGCGGCGCTGTACCACTACTACGGCAACGGCACACCTGAACCGGCCGCACCGCTGTACGACCAGGACGCCGACAGCTCGGGACGGACCGACCGCGACGACGCGGCCGAAGGCTACGACACTTCCGGGCCGAACACCGACGATGCGATGACCCGCTCCGAGGAGCAGTTGCACGTCGGCACGGAGAAGGTCGAGACCGGCCGTGCCCGTCTGCGCAAGCACATCGTCACCGAACAGGTCACCAAGACCGTCCCGGTCAGCCATGAAGAGATCACCGTCACCCGCGAACCCATCACCGACGCCAACCTCGGCGACGCGATGAGCGGCGGGGAGCTCACCTCGGAGGAGCACGAAGTGGTCCTCACCGGGGAGCGAGTCGTCACCAGCAAGGAAACCGTTCCCGTCGAGCGAGTGCGCCTGGGCACCGAGACGGTGACCGAGCAGCAGCAGGTGACCGCAGATGTGTCTCACGAAGAGATCGAACTCGTCGACCCTGACGTCGACTCGGATCCTTCGAGGTAGACGCCCACAGTCGTGCCGGTCAGTTTCAGAGCGGGCTCCTGACCGGCACGACCCCACCCATCTGAGCCCGCCGCCTCAACCGAAAATCACCTGACAACCCTCGAGCCCACTCGGTGTGCGTCACCAAACCATCTGAAAGAGAGTCACCATCATGAATTTCCTCCAAGCACTGCAAGACGCCCTCGCGGTCGTCATCGCCTTCGTCCCGCTCGCCCTGCTGTTCCTGCTGATCCTCATCGTCGGCCTCATCGTCGCGAAGCTCATCTCCAAGGGCCTGGAAAAGCTCCTCGAAAAGGTGGGCTTCGACCGACTCGTCGAACGCGGCGGCATCAAGAAGGCGCTCGCGCAGTCGAAGCTCGACGCATCCGACATCGTCGGGAAGATCGTCTACTACACCCTCGTACTGTTCGTCCTGCAGTTCGCGTTCGGGGTCTTCGGCCCCAACCCGGTCAGTGACCTGCTCGAAGGCATCATCGGATTCCTGCCGAAGATCATCGTCGCGATCATCATCGTCGTCATCGCCGCAGCCATCGCCGCCGGCGCGAAGGGACTCATCCAGAACACCCTGGGCGGACTTTCCTACGGCAAGATCCTCGGCAACATCGTCGCGATCTTCATCCTGTTCCTCGGCGTCACCGCCGCGCTGAACCAGATCGAGGTCGCCACGACCGTCACCACGCCGATCCTCATCGCCGTGCTCGCGATCATCGCCGGCGTCATCATCGTCGGTGCCGGTGGCGGACTGATCAAGCCGATGCAGCAGCGCTGGGAAGCGATGCTCACCAAGGCCGAGGAAGAAGCGCCGAAGATCCAGCAGGAAGCCAAGAACGCGCCCAGCGTCACTGAGCAGGCCAAGCAGGCGAAGGAGCAGGTGCAGAACGCCACCCGCAACCAGCCGCAGCGCCCGCCGCTGCCGCCTCGCCGCTGATCCACCTGCACCCACCCGGGTGCGCTGGCCTCGCCTTGAGCGGGGCCAGCGCACCCGTCACGCTTGAGAGGAACCCCATGATTCGCACGCTGATCCGCTTTCTCCCCATCATCTTCCCCCTGGCCGTGAAGTTCTTCCGATCCCGGAAGGCGAATAGGCCCGGCCCGCAGAATCCCCGGCGATGATCTCTTCCGACGACGACAGCACTGCCGCCGCGGTGGTGCGGCACGAAGAGATCCTGCACGTCGCCACAGAAACAATTGCCCTCGAGACGGTGCGCATCGAGAAGTACATCATCACGGAGCGGCGAACTTTCACCGCCGATGTCCGACGCGAAGAGATCCGCATCACCCGCACCCCTGTCATCGATCCGGATGAGTTCCGCTCCCGCATGGACACCGACCCGGCCCCGCCCATCACGATGGTCCTCCACGAAGAGCAACTCGCCATCACCACGGCCATCGTCCCCGTGGAAACCGTCACGATCCGGGTGACCTCCGTCCCCAGCGAGCACCGTATTGACGACGCCCTTCGGCGGGAGGAGGTTGACATCGACGAGCACGCCACCACCGGCGGGCACCAGCCGAACCCCGCTGTCACATAACCGAAGGACGAACGCCATGCCAGACACCGTCATCTTCGACGTCGACGGAACACTCGTCGACAGCAACTACCAGCACACCCTCGCCTGGTACCGGGCGCTACGCCGAAGCAACATCACGGTGCCGATCTGGCGCATCCACCGAACCATCGGTATGGGTGGCGACAAGCTCATCACCGAGCTCGCCGGCCCCGACGCCGAAAAGGCCCACGGAGATGAGGTACGAGGCTCATGGGATGAAGAGTTTCAATTGCTGATAGACGAGATCCAACCCCTTCCGGGCGCGCACGAGCTGCTCGCCGAGGTGAAGCGACGAGGATTCCAGATCGTGCTGGCAAGCTCCGGAAAAGCAGCCCACGTCGAGCACAGCCTGGAACTGATCGGCGCACGGGAACTCGCTGACGCGTGGACCACTTCCGATGACGTCTCCGACAGCAAACCCGCACCCGAACTCGTCGAAACAGCGCTGCAGAAAGTCTCCCGGTCCTCCGCCATCATGGTCGGAGACGCCACCTGGGATGTCATCGCAGCCGTGAAACTCGGCGTGCCCACTATCGCCCTGCTCACCGGTGGCTCCTCACGCGCGGAGCTCATCGACGCGGGCTCGATTGCCGTATTCGACTCACCCCAAGACTTGCTCGATCACCTTGACATCACTCCGCTCGCGCACCCCTCAGACGAGACAGGACGCAACGCCGCGCACTGACGTGCGCCCTTTGCCGCGGACAGCGCGGACATCCACCGCGAGCTCAGGGTTCTAGCGAGCGTGTCATCCCAAGGCGGACAGCTGGTCCGACGACGCCGGCCCCGCCGGACGGTGAGCGCGGGCGGTGAGATAGATGCGGTGCGCGGTAATGACGATGGCGAGCCACGCGGCACCGAGCAGCCAGCCGGCGAGCACGTCGGTGAACCAGTGGTGACCGAGGTATACGCGGCTGAGCCCCACCACGACGGCGAACACCACGCCTCCCGTGATCGTGAGCACGCGGGTTCGGCGGGAGTGCTGCCGCAGCAGGATGAGGTAGACGATGATCCCGACCACGACGACGGCGTTAAGGGTATGACCGCTCGGGAACGACGGCGAGTACTCGTACGGCGGCACGGCGTCGACCAGCGGAGGACGCTCGCGCCCGATGAGCTCTTTGCCGGCGACCGTCATCAGCAGCGAGCCTGCGGCAGCGACCGTGATGAGGATGACGGGCGTCCACGAACGTCGACGGATGCCGAGGATGAGCATCGCGCTGATGGCGATGATCGGCATCCCGATCGTTCCCGCCGCATCGGTGATCGCGGTGATGACGGCATCCGTCGTCGGATTCCTGAACTGCAGAGACAGATCCAGGAGCGGGCGGTCGAGCCCCGCGACGCCGTCTTCGTCAGTGACCGCGTCGTAGACCTCGACGGCGACGACGCTTAACCCGAAGGCGATCGCGAGCCCGACCGCGAGGCTGATGAGCAGCGCCGCGTACGGACCGAGCTTCTCGGCGAGCCAGCAAGCGGATGCCGCGAGTGCCGCTCCGAAGCGGGTGGGCCAGTGCGTCAGATCATCGTCGCCGATGCGGCGGTCTTGGGCAAGCTCGCCGGCGGTGCCATAACCCCGCGCGACAGCGTCATCTTCTGGTGGCGTGAGAATCGGGGTCACGTCGACCATTCTGAGTCATCGAATATTTTGACCTCGGACTCCAGGAGAGGTGCATCGGAGCGCGGGGGCGGTAAGCGATCCCGGTGGGATTGTTTTCGCTCTGTACGGTGTCGACCGCGGAGCGCGCTACCCGGTTCGGGGAGGAGGCTGAGTCCGTGAGCGCTGTTCGCGGCCCGCATGAGCTCCTCTATCCAATCGCGATTGATGCGTGGTTCGCGGCTGCCGTGGAAGTGGAACTGTAGCGGCACCGCGGGGTGGATCCACAGTGCGCGGCGCGCAGCTACCTCACCGGTATCAAGGTCCAGCATGAATGGTTCACTACGCCGCAGCTTGTTCATCGCAACGATCCGCAGGTGCGCGAGGATCCGGTCTTCTAAGGGGATGCTGGGCATGGTGCCGTAGATGAACAGACCCAAACTCTTCTCTCTTCCTCCGTTTCTCGTCAGCGTATCCGTGTCGCGACTGGGCGCGTTCTGCGGCGGTGATCGACGGCCACGCGTGGCTATCGGATGTGGAGGGCCGCGGGCTGGACCGTGACGGTGAATGAGTCGGTGTCGCCGATCTGCTCGCCGTCGATTTCAAAGGGGCGCGGGCCGGGGAGGGTCACTTCAAGTTTTCGGGCACGGGCGTGGGTGACGGTATCGGTGCTGGTGGTCTCATCAGTACTGCTGATGAGGCGTTTGAGTCCGTTGTCCCACAGCATCGTCTTCAGTGTTCCCGCCCATTGCGCGACGCCTTCTGCGCTGAGCAGCAGGTAGTCCAGTTCACCGTCGGACGGGTCCGCGTCGGGAAGCAGGGTGAACCCGCCTTGGAGCGTGCCGCAGTTGGCGATGAGGAGAGTATGCCCTTCTTCGTCGCGGGCGGGCTGGTCATCGACGGTGATGTGGAAGGGGACGACATCGCTGGCGGCGAAAGCACGACCGAGGGATTCGACGTAAGCGAGCCAGCCGGCTTTGTCTTTGAGGTCATCGTCGGTCTCGGCGATCATGTGCGCGTCGATCCCGAATCCCACCATCACCACGAACCCGTGACGCTCTTTGCCGTCGGTCAGGTCCACGTCCACCCAGCCCATGTCCACGTCACGCGGGGTGCCGGTGAGGGCTCGAGTGAAGGCGGCGGGAATGTCGTTCAAGGGGACGTCGAGGTTTCGGGCGAGGAGGTTCCCGGTGCCCAGCGGGACGATGCCCAGTTCGATGGGCGACTGGATGTCGGCGAGGTGCTCGGCGACAGCACGGACGGTGCCGTCGCCACCGGCGACGACGATGAGGTCGGGGCCTGATTCGACGGCGCGGCGGGTGGCGTCTCCGCCGGGATCGCTTTCGGTGGTCTCCCACCAGGACACGTCGGGAGTGGTGTCCTCCTGAAGGGACACGGTGAGCCCTTCGCTGAGGGTGTCTTTGTCCGTCTTGGACGGGTTCCAGACGATGGCGAGTCGACGGGTCATGGGTGGGTCCTTTCGTGGGAACGGCGCAAGCCGGCCGCGCCTCGGGCTGGCGTGCGACCGGCTTGCGTGTTCCGAGTGCCTATTCGGCGTGCTCGTCTTCTTCGGGTTCGAAGGTGGACGCGGTGCCGGTGTGGCCGGCCGCGATGCCGCCGGGGTGGTTGGGGATCGTTCCGTCGCCCCCGAGCCCGACCGGTTTGGTGGTGCCGTCGGAGTCGTTTGTGGGGGTCTCCGCCTCGGGACCTTCCACGGAGGTGTCCTCTGACAGCGGCTTGTCGTTCTCGGTCATCGTGAGATCTTTCTGGACGTTAATATTCTCGAGGGGAAGGTGGGGAGGACCCGCGGGGGGCACGTTCCTCCCCACCCGGCTAGTTACTTGAGTTCGTCCTTGACGTTCTCAGCAGCCTTCTTGACCTTCGCCTCTGCCTGGTCGGCGGCGCCTTCGGCGGCGAGCTTGTCGTTGTCGGTGGCGTTGCCCAGCTTTTCCTTGGCCTTGCCGGTGAGGTCCTGCGCGGCGTTCTTGATCTTGTCGTCGAGTCCCATATCGGGTTCCCTTCCCTTGTGGTGGTGCACCGCGTGTGCGGGGCGTGTGTGGTGGTCAGTCGTCGTCGGAGTTGATGACGGCGTCTTCGGCGGCATCCATCGCCGCCTGGCCCTCTTCAGGCGATTCGGATCCCGCTGATGCTGCGGAATCGTCATCTACCGAGGTGTAGTCCTCGTCATCGCCCTGCGTGGAGCGGTCTATGCGCGAATCGTTCATGTGGTCTCCTGTCAGTTGTTGTGGTGATGAGCGGGTTTGCGTGCACGCCGGATCAGCCCGAAGGGTTTTCGAGCGGGCGACCTTCGTCGTCCGTGGTCTCGGGGAGAGGCTCGCGAGGCGTGTTGGAGTCCTGTTCCTCGCCGGCATCGTCGGCGGGCTTCGGGTCGTGCTTTTGGCTCGACATGCTCAGCTCCGGTGGGTGAGGCGGTGCAGGAGCCCGGCAACAGGACGTTGCTGTTCGCCCTGTTGTGCGCCGAGCACGATGAGAACACCGGTGAGGGCGGGGAGAACCCACTGCACGACACGCTGTTGGCGTTGCGCGGAGGTCAGCTCCGGCGACGCTACCTCGTCAGCTTCGGTGACGCCCTCGCCGCCCTCGTCAGCATGCTTGGCGATCTTGGTGCCGAGGATCCCGGCGTACAGGGTGGCAGCGGCAGCGGCAGCGGTGAGAGCGAACTTCACTTTCGTGTTCGTGCGGGATCCCGGCTGAGCGGCCAACCGTGACTTGTTCCCAAGGATGAGGCCGGCCCCGCCGATGCCGTGCGCGATGATCGCGGCCAGTTGGACGGGCGCCCACTTGGCCCACCCGATGGAGGACAGTCGCAGGCGCTCTGCGGGATCGGTGGCTTTCGCGGTGCCGCCGTTGAGGCCGACGGCGCCCATCAGGGTGCCTCCGAACCATGCGGCCAGCCCCACGTCGTGCAGGGATCGAACAAGAGTGTTGCGACCGGTCATGGTGCGGTTCCTATCGGTGAGTGTGAGCTGTGAGCGAGGTGCGTTTAGGACTTGGCTTTACGGCCGACGAAGAAGCCGTAGATGAGGAGGACGATGAGCGATCCGCCGATGGCGAGGAGCCAGGTCTGCAGGGAGAAGAACTCCTCCAAGGGGGCGTTGAACAGCACGCTTCCCAGCCATCCGCCCAGGAGGGCGCCGACGACGCCGAGGAGGAGGGTGATGAACCAGCCGCCGCCCTGTTTGCCGGGGAGGATGAGTTTGGCGATGGCGCCGGCGATAAGGCCGAGGAGGAGAAATCCGAGGAATCCCATGGGGTTGTTCTTTCTGTGCGGGTTTGCGACGGGTCAGTCGCGGCGGGCGAGGGTGGCGAGGATGGCGATCAGGCCGGCGAGGGAGACCGCGCCGATGGTGAGCACGCGTGCCGGGTTGTCGGTGTAGGCGGTGCGCAGCTTGTCCAGCCCGTCGTTGATGAGGATGCGGGCCTTGTCGACGGTGTCGGTCACGATGTGGCCGAGGTCATCGGTCTTGTCCTTCGCGGCGTTCGAGGTGTTATCGATGGCGTCGCGTACGGTGTCGGCGGCGTGGTCGACGGTGTGGTCGGTGTCTGAGGCCATGAGGGTTCCGTTCCGGCTACTTGGCGATGGCGCGGGTCAGCTTGCGGCTGCCGGCCTTGGTGGTCTTGCGCGCGGAGCGCACGCCCTGCGTGTTCCACGCCTTCTTCGCGTTCTTCTTGATGGAGCGGTACCGGCCACGGCCGGCGCGAGCGCCGAGCGTGTAGGCGCCGAACGCGATGGCGGCGACGAACAGGATGCGGAGGTAGGTCATGTCGATCCTTTACGGGCGGTCAGGAAAGACGGCGCTGGTCGTGCGCGAGCTTGGCGCGCAGGCCGGAGTGCACGGAGATGTACGTCTGGACGTTCTTTCCGGTCAACGTCGCCAGGTTGGAGACGAGTTGGTCCACGTCTGCGACCACCTGGGATGGGGAGGTGTTCTGCCGCGGTGTCACGCTGACGTGCATGACCGGGGTCTTGCGGATGTCGTTGGCGGTGACTGAGGAGAACAGGATCTCGTCGCGCTGGTCCAGGGAGTTCTTGAGAGCGTCGGAGACGAACGATTCCTGCACGGTGACGCGTCCAAGTGGATTCTGCGCTCCTGTGGAGCGCAGAACCGTGTGGGAGCGTCCACCGCCGACTCGGGTGAGCGCGACGATGAGGAGGATGACGAGGAACAGGATCAGCACGATGGCGGCCACAGCGATCCAGCTGATGGTGGTCGCTCCGACTGTTGTGGTGGCAATCGCGTTGTCCAGCCATCCCTGCCCGGCCTCGGTTGCTCCGGTCCAGTATTCTGCGCCAGCGGGCCACACGATGATGGCGACCAGAACGGTGCCGATGGCCAGGAACAGGATGCCGACGATGAACAGAACGATCCTGTTCAAGGCACGGTTGGTGCGGTTCATTGCTCGTCCTCGTTTTGTTTCGGGCGCTCCACGCGCACGCGGGTCTTCACCTTGGGTGTGAGCTGGTAGCTGTCCACCTCGGTGGCCGCGAGCTGCTGGATCGGGTCTTTGTCGAGGGGCACGCCGACGGCGGGGCGCACGGTGACATCGACGGTGCGGTGCGAGACACCGACGGTGATGTCCTCGCGGGCGATGCCGGTCTCGTCACTCAGATGCTGGGCGACAGATGCGGCGATCACGCCGTTGTCCACGAGCACAGCACGGTTCTCGTGCTGCATCTGGTGTTTGGACAGCCGCCCGGGGGCTAGGGCGAGGAAGACGAAGATGACGCCGAGCACGGCGATCACGACCCCGAAGACGGCGACGAGCCATCCGGGCTGCGCGGTCGGCAACCCGATGAGCCACGTCGCCGCGGCCGCGGGCCCCAGCAGCAGCGCGGGCTGTGCGAGCAGGAACAGCACGATCTCGGTACCGATGTAGATCAGCACGACCAGCAGCAGCACGACCGCGATGATCATCGCGACGGTGCGGGGCGAGTGGGTTTCGCGCCGCAGGACGCGGCGGAAGGCGGGGGAGCTCATTTCACTCTCTTCTTCTGCTCGGCGATGACGGCACCCGTGATGGTGATGTTCACCCGGGTGACCTCACGTCCGGTGACGTGCGCGATGCGGTCCCGGAGTTGCTCCTGCGCGGTCTGCACACGCTCCAGGACCGGGGCGCCGGCACGAATGGCGGCTGTGTCGTCCAGGTGTGGGATCGGGAGGGGTGTGCGGATCGTCAGGGCTATTCCGCCCCGCGCTTCCGACACCCCCACCGATACGTCACCGCGATCCACCCGAAGGGTGGTGGCAGTCGCTTCCTCAGCGACCTTCACGAGCACGCGCTCTTTGATGGTGATGCGGCCAGGGTAAGGCGAGGCGTCGTGCGACGCCCCGGCGGCGACCCGCGTGAGGTCGCCGCCGGCCTGGCCGGCTCCAGCCGCACTCATCACGAGGTGCGCCGGCCGGAGAACGCGTTCGCGAGGCCGCGCACGTCGAGCTTGCCCGACATGATCCGACCGACGAGCGCGCCGATTCCCATGAACAGGGCAACGAGGAGGAATCCCCAGAACCCGAACAGCAGGATCGAGACGGCGAGGATGACGCCCATCAGGGCGCCGGTGACGGTCGGGCTCATGAGACGCGCGACTCTTCCTCGTCCTTGTCGTCCGACGGCAGGTGCACGTCGTTGACCTCGACGTTGACCTCGACGACCTCGAGACCGACCAGCTGGCTGATCGCACCGCTGACCGCGGCGCGGACGTTGGAAGCGACTTCCTGGACCGGCATCGGATACTCCACGACGATGGTAATGTCGGCGGCAGCCTGGGTCTCGCCGACCTCGACCTTGACGCCCTGGGACTTGTCATCGGCGTTCACCACACTGCGGATCGCACCCATCGCACGGGCGCCACCGCCACCGAGCGCGTACACGCCGGGAACCTCACGGGCAGCGATGCCGGCAACCTTGGCGACCACGCCGTCGGCGATGGTCGTCTTGCCGGCAGCGGTGTCGTCCGCGGTGGGACGGGCCGGGGTGGTGCGGTCCACGCGCGAGCCGCCGAGAGCGGGCGTGGGAGCACCGGGGGTGGTGGGGGTCTGGTCTTCGGTAGCCATTGCAGTCCTTCTAACGGTTGGAACGGGAGAACGCAACCACCTTCAGGCGTCGCGTTCAGGGCGATATGTTCGCTCTACAAGTAAGAGTCCTGTTCCGGCAGGTTCGTCACAAAATAGTTTGAGAAAGTTTTCAGACCCATGACCTCACCACGGAGACAGGGCCTGGCAGCTGCACCGGATGAGATCCTCGTAGAACGTGCAGCCCAGGGCGACGCGGCCGCATTCGAAGCCCTGATCCGCAGGCACTCGCCGCTCATGCGCGCGTACGTCAGCCGCATCGTGGGGTCCCTCAGCGAAGCCGACGACGTCGTGCAAGAGTCTCTGTACACCGCGTGGCGGCGCCTGCCCGAACTGCGTGACCCGAAGGCGGTGAAAGCCTGGCTGATGCAGATCGCCAGCAGGCAGGCGTTCAAACACCTCCGCCGCCGCCCACCCGAAGACCCGCTCCCCCTCCTGGAAGCCGCCCACCCATCCGATACGCAACCGGAGAACGTCGCGATCCGAAACGCCCAACTCCAAGCACTGGCCACTGCGCTGGACACCCTCCCCCCGGACCTCCGACAAGCCTGGCTGCTGCGGGAGATCGCTGAACTCAGCTACGACGACATCGCCAAACAACTCAACATCCCCCGCACAACCATCCGCGGGAAACTATCCCGAGCACGCGCGTCGATCTACGCGCAGATGGAGGAATGGCGGTGACTGACACGACACCCCGCACGCTGGACTGCGGAAAGACCATCGAGGAGCTCAGCGACTACCTCTCCGCTGACCGCATCCCCTACAACCCATCCATCGAGACCTGCCCGGAATGCCTCAACGCCCTTCAGGCACTGAGCGGCGTCTCGCAGCTCAGCCGAGACCTGCTCGCCCAAGACGCGGCGACCCTTCCCGCGCCACCGGCGAACTGGATGGAACAACTCATGGCAACCATCCACGACGAAGTCCGCGCCGGCAGGTCCGTGCCGCTACACCACCCCGACCCCCGCGTGACCCTCACCGTCACCGAGGGCGCCCTGCGCGCCCTGATCCGCAGCATCGGAGACGACGTGCCCGGAACCATCATCGGAAAATGCCAGTTCGACGGAGACGTCGAAACACCCGGCGCACCCATCGATATCACCGTGACCGCCAGCATCGCCTGGAAATACCCGATCCCCGAAGCCGCCAGGGAACTGCGCGACGCGGTACGTGAAGCACTCACCACCCACACCCACCTCAACGTCATGTCCGTCAACGTCACGGTCGAAGATCTGCACGGCTACAACACCACCACCCAGGAGATGCCATGAGCAGCGACATCGACACCCCCCTGCCCCCTGATGCCCTCGACCCGGAGATCCTCACCGCGGCCGTGCTCGACATCGACAGCGTCATCGACATCTACCCGCCGGCACCCACCCTCACCCAGGCGCCCCAGTTGGTCGCCGCGCTGATAACCGGCGCCCCATCCCGCATCAACCGGGTCGACGTGCGAAGCGACGGAACCGCGCACACCCTCACTGCCCGAATCGGCACCGACCGCCACACCCCCGCACCGCAAGCCGCAGCCCACGTGGCGGACGCCCTCCTCGCCCGCATCCCCGGCGGCCACGATGCGACCGTGACCGTCCAGATCTCCCGCATCGCCTAAGACGAGCCGCGTACCTTGTTGCCCACAGCGGCGTTGGAATTCACCGACGACACCCTCCTTTTCGCCGCCATCGGCGTGATGACCCTCGCCGCAGCCCTCCTCCCGCGACTGCTCGGCAAGCTTCCCATCTCGATCCCGATGGTGTTCCTCGCCGCAGGCATCATCGTGTTCGCCCTCATCCCCGACCTCCCCGACCCACACCCGAGCGATCACCCCGACATCACGCTGCACCTGACCGAGATCTGCGTCCTGGTCTCCCTCATGGGCGCCGGTCTTGCCATCAACCGGCCGCTGCGCTGGCGAACCTGGTCCACCACATGGCGGCTGCTGGCCATCACCATGCCTCTGTCCATCGCCGCCGTGGCCGTCCTCGGATGGGTGGGGCTCGGACTCGGAGCCGCCAGCGCACTCCTCCTCGCCGCAGCTCTCGCCCCCACCGACCCCGTGCTCGCCACCGAGGTGCAAGTCAGCGAACCCGTCGACGACGAAAACGCCGACGACGAGGTGCGGTTCGCACTCACCTCCGAAGCGGGCCTCAACGACGGCCTCGCCTTCCCCTTCACCTACGCCACCATCGCCATCAGCATGGTCGGCCTCGCCCCATCCGGCTGGTTCACCGACTGGTTCCTCATCGACGTGCTGTGGAGGATCACCATCGGCGTCATCGCCGGCATCGGCACCGGTTGGCTCTTCGGCAAACTCTTCTTCTCCGCGCACCTCGCCGGACGCAAAGTCGTCGACCAAGCCGAAGGATTCGTCGCCATCGCCGCGATATTCCTCGCCTACGGCATCGCCGAAACCGCGGAAGGATACGGGTTCATCGCCGTATTCGTCTGCGCCGTCACCATCCGGGCATCAGAACGAGGACACGGCTACCACCAAGTCCTCCACAAGTTCGTCGAACAGATCGAACGACTCCTCACCATCGCCGTCATCGTCCTCCTGGGCGGCGCCATCGCCCGCGGCCTATTCGCCGACATCGGCTGGATCGAAATCCTCGTCGCTCTCATCATCCTGCTCATCGTCCGCCCCCTCGCCGGATGGATCGGGCTCACCCCCGGAAAGACCGGACCCCGCGAACGCAGCGTCATCGCGTTCTTCGGCGTCCGCGGCGTCGGCTCGCTGTTCTACATCGCCTACGCCACCCAGAACGGCTACTTCCCCGACGGTGACCAGCTCTGGTCCATCGTCGGCCTCGTCATCGTCGGCTCCATCATCATCCATGGCCTCGCCGCCACCCCCACCATGCGACTCATCGACACCACCCGCCACCGGATCACCCGCCGACGCGGCGGCGACCACACCGACGTCGCCACGACACCGGTCTGAGCTTCATCGCCAGCAACGCCCCGGCAGCGCCTCCTCAGCGAGAGGCTCGAGATGGGATGCGGGTGGGAGTCACAACATCGTGACAACCCAATGCCACCGACGACGCATTCAAGAACTCACCACCAGGCGATAACTCCGCCAGAATCGACCGGGACTTCAGGTCGTGGACGCTACTCTTCGAGGTCCGCGGGCGACTCTGCCGCCGCCCGAGTCTCCGGCACCCGATCTCGCAATTGATCTGCCATCGCCGCAGCACCCTCCTCCGCATGCTCTTCGGTGACCGCTTCGATGAGCTGACTCAGGTCCTCATCGACGACCGCTGAAGGTTCGCGATCGCCTTCTCGCTCGTCCAAGGGGTTCTCCATTGTGCTGTATTCCTTTCAACCGGTCGTGTCGGTCCAACACGGACGGACCGACTGAGTCCTTCGGTTCGTTATTCATCACTGAGCTGAGGTGAGACGGCGAGGAGTGCCTGCTTTGAGGGACTGCAGCGTGAGCTTACGTCGTAAACTCGCTGCATGTCCCACGATATGCAACCCGGAGAACATGCTGGCGCGAATTCCGAGGCGAAACGGGCGCTCGAAGCCCCTGACGTCGAGATTCCGTCCGATCAAGCGCCCCCGCCAGGCGCCGCCGAAGCTGCCATGGAAGATGCCCGAGATCACCCGACATCATCCATAGCGCGCACCCTCAACGACCAGCAAGCCGTCGAGGAACAGTAGACCCGGCGTTGACTCGCTCTTTCGCGGCGTGGTGGAAGATCTGGCGATTGAGAAGTCGTCTCGCGCGTTCCCCACTAACGATGTGTGGCGCAAGGTCCACTGGGGGTCTGATCCGTCCTCCAGGCAAGCGATTACCACGTTGGTCCTCCCTGTTCATGGCGCAGGCCCGAACGCGTTGACATGACGGATTTGGTTCAACCTGTCGATCTCTCGTTCAAAGGCGACGTCGCTTGGCTGACCCTGAATCGCCCCGACGAATCCAACGCGATCAATCTTGAAACGGCTGAGGCTCTACTCCGCAACGTCGGGCTGATCTCAACAGCAGGGTCCCGTGTGGCGGTCATCAGCGTTGCTGGTGGCACTTTTTGCTCGGGCGGCGATGTTGTTGAGATGGCGGAGGCGAGCAACCTCAGCACCTAACGTTCGGCAACTCGCGGGTACATTCCACGACGCACTCATCAAACTTGCAGAACTCAACGCGGTCATCATTGCCGCCGTGGACGGCGTCGCAGCCGGAGGAGGGCTAGGACTTGCCTTAGCTGCCGATATACAACTCGCATCCGACCGCTCAATGTTCCTGACTTCGTATGAATCGCTCGGGCTCACCCCCGACAGTGGAACGTCGTTCTTGCTTCCTCGAAGCATCGGCATCTCACAAGCTCGACAAATGTCCGCCACAAGCATGCGACTGGACGCAACCTTCGCGGCAGGAATCGGACTTGTGCACAAGGTCGTACGTCCGGATGAACTGCCCGACGCAGCCTCCGAACTCGCTTCCCGACTCGCGGCACGTCCACAGCTACACATGTCTCAGACACGCACGCTGTTCTGGGGCGCGGACAGTGGTGAGTATCGACGACACCTCGACGCGGAAAGAGACGCGATCAGCGACGCCGCGAGAACCCCGCAAGTAGCAGCCCTGATCCGCGAAGTCGCGGCCCGCGCTGTCCGAAGCCGTGCCGCCCGCCGAAAACGGACAGGCCGCCACTTAAGCTAAGCCACGCTATACGGCGAAGAGTAGTAGTACTCGATTTCGTCGCCAACCTACAGAAAGTGTCACCGGAAGCCGCCCTGGTGTGACCGCACAAGTGCCGTTCTGCGTGACATCCAGTGTCATCTCACCGCGTTCCCGACAGTATTCGTGAATCGCGCCTCGGTGTCGGCGCCCCGCGATAGCGTCGCATCACAGCCCACGCCGTCCAGGAAGAGGTCTCCCTTGTCCCGACACTCCCTCCTCGACGTCGGCGAGCATGACCTCCGGGATCTGCGACGGCGGCTGCGCGACACACGCTGGGCCGAGCCGTGGCCCGTGGAGGGCTGGGAGGCGGGCACCGACCAGGCGGAGCTTCGCCGGCTCGTCGACGTGTGGCTGAACGGCTTCGACTGGCGCGCGCAGCAACAACAGATCGAGGAGCTGCCCTGGCGGCAGGCGGACATCGACGGGACGCCTGTCGCTTACCTCCGCTTCGATGCCGAGCAGGGAGGGACCGGGGTTCCCGTTCTGCTCACGAACGGCTGGCCGAGCACGGCACTCGAACTCGTGGATGTTGCTCGGCGCCTCGCGACGCCGTCGCGTTTCGGGGGCGATACTGCCCACGCCGCCACGGTGATCGTGCCCGCGCTTCCCGGACTGCCGTTCTCACCGCAACGCCCCCGACTCGGCGTGCAGACGCACGACCTGTGGCACCTGCTGATGACGGATCATCTCGCTTTCCCCCGATACCTCGCGCACGGCGGCGACCTGGGAGCGGGGATCACCTCTCGTCTCGCGCAGGCATACCCCGACGAGATGGTCGGCATCCACTTGCTGTCCACAGCCGCTCCCTCACACGTGGACGAGGAGTCGATCACCGCCGAAGAGCAGGCCCACCTCGACCGGGTACAGGAGTGGTCGGCGTCCGAAGGCGGATATCAGCATCAGCAGCAGACGCGGCCGCTCACACTGGCGCCAGCCGTCTCGGACTCCCCCGTCGGATTGCTGTCGTGGATCCTGGAGAAGCATCGATCCTGGAGCGACTGCGGCGGCGACGTCTCTTCCCGCTTCAGCGACGACTACCTGCTGACACTGGCGCCCGTGTACTGGTTCACGAACTCGATCGGCACGTCGTTCCGCCCCTACTACGAGCACGCCGCGGGATTGACCTCACGCATAGAACGGGTGGAGGTGCCGACCGCCGTCGCCCTGTTCCCGCACGACCTGGCGTCGCCGCCGCGGAGCTGGATCGAACGCACGTACAACCTCGTGCGCTACACCCGAATGCCGCGCGGGGGCCATTTCGCACCGCATGAGGAGCCGGCCCTGCTCGCCGATGACATCGCCGCATTCGCGCGCGCACTGCCGCACGCATCCCCGCGTGAATCCACCTCCGCCACCGCTGTGCACGCAGAGCCGCAGCCGTCGACCACCGCATCGACTGGTCACAGCATCGACGTGAGCACCCCGCCGTCCGCGCGCACAGCCGCCCCGTTCGTGGCCGACGCGCGGGGACTCGCGAGGTAGGCGACCAGGTCGGCCACCTCGGTCGGGTCGAGGAACCGCTCCAGCAGAGTGGTGCGGTTCTCGCCGATGATGACCTGCTTCATGGCGTCCGGTGACAGATCCTGCACCTGCGCCACAGCCTCGACCGCCGCAGCGACCCCATCGGAATAGGTCGGCCCACCCAGGACCGTGTTCACCGTGACCGAGGTGCCGCGGGTGAGCTTCGACAGACCGTTGCCGAGAGCGATCATCGCCGCCTTGGTCACGCCGTAATGCACCATGTCCGCGGGGACATTCACCCCCGACTCGCTGCTGACGAAGATCATCCGGCCCCAGCCTCGCTCGATCATCCCGCCCAGAAGGTGTCGTGCAAGCCGGACTCCGCTCATCACGTTGACCTCGAAGTAGCGCTGCCACCCGGCGTCGTCGACGGCCTCGAACTCCGCGAGCCCGAACAGGCCCACGTTGTTGACGAGGATGTCGACGTCTCCCATTTCATCGAGGAGTCTCGCGACGTCATCCGCATTCGCGAAGTCCGCGACGATCCCCGACGCGGTCACCCCTGGGTGCGCGGCTCGCAGCCGCCCGACGGCCGCATCGACTGCCGCGGCGTCGCGCCCGTTCAGGATCACTCGCACTCCCTCGACGGCGAGCGCATCGGCGATCGCATATCCGATCCCTCGACTCGAGCCGCTGATGAACGCCGTCCTGCCCTGCAGTTGCAGATCCACTCCGCTTCCTCCTTCCGACGCCGAAGACGTCGCTTTACTTGCTCAGGAAAGTCACTCTACGTCTTTTTGCTTGCTTGGGAAAGTGAAGGTTCGCGGAGACCCGAGCCCGAATGCCCTATCCTGAAGGCATGTCCGAGCGGCCGAATGCCCCGCACCTGAGCGACGATCAGCTGGCGATCTGGTCCTCCGTCGCCACACTGTTGGAGCGCCTCCCCACAGCTCTCGATGCGCAGCTGCAGCGCGACAGCGGCCTCACGCACTTCGAACACGGCATCCTCTTCGCGCTCGATTCCGCACCGGATCGTCGCCTTCGCCTGAGCACCCTCGCCACCTATGCGAGCTGCACACTGTCACGCCTGTCGCGCGCGATCTCGCGACTGGAATCCAAGGGATGGGTGCGACGGGAGATCGACGCGACCGACGGGCGATTCACCCTCGGCATACTGACGGACGAAGGCCACGCGAAGGTCGCCGAGTCCACGCCGGGCCATCAGGCGCTGGTGCAGCGTCTCGTCTTCGACACGCTCACCGCCGCGCAGGCGCGACAGCTGGGGTCGATCAGCACCCGTATCTCCGCGGCGATCAGTCCTGATCCGATCTGGACACCGGGAGCGGGCGATTCCGGGCGCGACTAGTCCATTCATGTGAATCCACCTCCGCGTTTCAGGCGTAGGCTGGAGTGAAGGACGGACCGTCCGAGAAGATCTCCCGGCACCGTGCCCGCCCGGAAGTGGAGTCCCTCGTGGCTCAGTACGACGTCTCGAACCGCTCGGCGATCGTGACGGGAGCAGGCAGCGGAATCGGTCGCTCGACCGCCCTCCTGCTGGCGAAGAACGGCGCATCCGTCGTGGTCAACGACCTGAACGCGGATCACGCGAACGCGGTCGTCGAGGAGATCCGCGCCGCCGGTGGAACCGCCGAGGCATCGGTCGGCGACGCGACCGATGCCTCGTGGATCGCTTCTTCCATCGAGCTGGCGAACTCCCTCGCCCCGCTGCGCATCGGCGTCAACAACGCCGGCATCGGTGGAGCGTCCGCTCCGACGGCCGAGTACGAGGACGAGGCCTGGGACAAGGTCATCGCGATCAACCTCAACGCGGTCTTCCGCAACATGAAGGCGCAGATCCCCTCGATCCTCGCGAACGGCGGGGGCTCGGTCGTGAACATCGCGTCGATCCTCGGCAGCGTCGGGTTCGCCAACTCCCCCGCCTACGTCACCGCCAAGCACGGCGTCGTCGGCATGACCAAGTCGGCGGCACTCGAGTACTCGGCACAGGGCGTGCGCGTGAACTCCGTAGGCCCCGGGTTCATCGACACCCCGTTGCTCGCGAACATGGGACCCGAGGCGAAGGATTTCCTCGTTTCGAAGCACCCGATCGGACGCCTGGGGCAGGCCGACGAGGTCGCGAACCTCATCGCGTTCCTCGCCAGCGACGCCGCGAGCTTCATCACCGGCAGCTACCACCTGGTCGACGGCGGCTACACCGCCCTCTGAACGAATGGCATCCGACCCCGGGACCCGATTCCCGGTGGTCGGATGCCATCAGCAGCGACGCAGACACCCCCCGATGTCGTCGCTGCGAGCCTCGGCCGTCGTCGCGCACGCCTTGCCCAGGAGCACGTCGGCGGCGGAGGCGAGTTATCAGGCGACCGCGTGCATCGCAGGCGCCGGAGAGAGGAGCGGCGCCAGCTCCATGTCCGTCAGATCCAGACCGTGCGCAGAACTCGCTGCGGCCATCATCTTGACCAGCAGCGGGCGCTGAAGCTCGATCTCCTCCGCGACAGCGAAGCGCACGGGAATCGAGGCGTGCATCCACAGCGTCTCCGTGCCCGATCGCGACGTGCGCAGGGTGAGCGGGAACGATTCTCCTCGGCGGAGCTTGGTCACGGTGACGAGTCGAAGGTGGGCGAGTGTCGCATCGTCGATCTCCACGATCTGCGATTCCCCGGCGTAACTGAGCTGGCCCATGAGTCCCTCATTCCTGTGCGTTTTGTACAGGAATTAGATTACTAGTTTAGCTAGCTAAATGGCAAACGGGACTATTCGATCGCATCGATCTCCGCCGTGAGCCGCCGCAGGAACCTCGAGATCACGGCGAGCTCGGCGGAGGTGAACTCCTCTTCCACCCGCGCCACCCGCCGCGAGACCTCGTCCGCGGGCGAGTTGATGTCGCGGAGTGAAGGACGGATCATCTTCGAGCGCCTGTCGTCCGGATGCGCCGTCACCACGATCTGGGCGCGATCGGATAGACGCCTGATCACGGAGGTGATCGCCGCAGTACTGACCCCCAGGTGAGCGGCGAGATCACTCGGAGTCACGGGCGCATCGACCGGGGCCGCTGCGATGAAGCGAAGGGCCGAGCGGTCGGTCTCGTTGGGCTGGCGCCCCGCCACGAGGCGCCGCGCGAGCCGCGCCTCCACGCGCAGCAGTTCATCGACGTCGCGGTCGAGCCGAGACGCCATGACCCCCAGACTGTTCCCCATCACACCCCTCATCGATTCCGAAACCCATCTTAGCTCGGAAGTCTTTTTATCTGTCTGACTAGCAAAATCCTGCGTGCATCACACTGTCGCACGGGTGAGAGGATGGATACACCGCAAGAAAGGACGTCATGGTCGAGCGATCCGCACTCGATGACGAGAAGTACATCGACTACGCCGCTCTCCTCGAGCGCCTGGAACGACAGTTCCCCACCGTCCCGCGCGATCGGATCGAGCAGATCATCGTGGCCGAGAACGACGCGATCACGGGCGGCTTCCTCCTGATCGTCCCCGCCGGGGTCGCGACAGGTGCGATCGAGATGCTGACGCGGGAGTCCTCTCCCGTGGCAGACGGAGAGGCGGTGGCCTGATGACCGAGCCCCAGGAGTACGCACGCTCGGGGTACTGGTACCCCGACGCCGAGAGCGCCAGCACCGTCGATGTCCTGAACATGCTGCGGCGTTACCGCGCGGCCGAGACCGCTATGCGTGCGCGCACCCGCGCTTCGATGGGCATGAACGAGACCGACCTGATGGCGCTGCGCTTCCTGCTGCGCGAGCAGCGCGCGGGCCGCATCGTCCGTCCGATCGACATCGCCAGGATGCTCGACATCTCCACCGCTTCGACGACCACTCTCATCGACCGCCTCGAGAAGGGCGGACACGTCCGTCGCGAGGCGCATCCGACGGACCGCCGCGCCGGAGTCGTGGTTCCGAGCGTGAGCAGCGACGAGGAGGTCAGGGCCACCCTCGGTGCCATGCATCGCCGCATGCTCACCCTGGTCGACGAGCTCTCCGACCAGGAGCGGGCCGTGGTCACACGGTTCCTCGCCGGCATGACTGCGTCGATCGAAGAGGCCTCCGACCTCGACCAGGAGCTCCGGAATGTGATCCGGGACGAGAAGGGCCCCCACGCGGCGGAGTGATCCCCGCGCTACAGCCCTTCCGCGATCTCCTTGATCGCAGCGAGGCGGCGGTCCCACTCGCGTCCGATCACGTCGAGCTTTGCGGCCGTCGCGGAGAGCTCGGCACCGACGACGCGGAAGCGCACCTCGCGCCCCACCCGAACCGGCTCGACGAGTCCCACCTCCTGCAGCACGACGAGGTGCTTGGCGATCGCCTGACGGG
This sequence comes from Microbacterium sp. JAI119, assembly GCF_013410135.1. NCBI lineage: Bacteria > Bacillati > Actinomycetota > Actinomycetes > Micrococcales > Microbacteriaceae > Microbacterium > Microbacterium sp. JAI119. The sequence continues at coordinate 30,016 of NZ_JACCCK010000003.1, read as the reverse complement.
ACACCGGAAGGCGCCCGGCGAGGGCGGATGCCGAGGCATCCCCCTCGCCGAGTGCCGTCAGGATGCTCCAGCGCGTCTCGTCCGCGAGTGCCGCGAACACGGGAAGCAGTGTCTCGGTCGTCACGCTTCGCCTTCCACGAGCACGACCATCTTGTCGAGCTCCAGATCCCAGCCGGTACGATGCGACTCGAGGTTGGCCCTGGGGTCGGAGGTGCGCTCGAACCCGCTCTCGACGACCGTGAGCCGCGTGCCGCCATCCGCCTCCTCGAGCGTGAAGGTGAAGACGGTCGAGGTCGACTCGTCGATGCTGTCCGGCAGCGCGCCGAGGGCATCGTCATTGTTCCATCGGTACGTGATGCGCCGCGGCTCGTCGAACTCCTCGACCCGGAGGGGGATCACGTCGTAGTCGGGGAAGGTCATCGTGCCGATCGCTCCGACGCCGCTGCCCTCGAGCACCGTGCGCCCGAACCAGCGCGAGATGTGCTGCGGCTCTGCCACGGCTCGCCACACCTTGTCGACGGGTGCCGCGATCTGGATGCTCCGCCGCACCGAGAATGTCTCCTCGTCGACGACGGATGCCTCGTTGTGGGTCATGTTCACCATGATGGGTCCTTTCGGGATTTCCTGCATGTCCCGCCGGCCGGATCGGCCGACTGCAACTCCAGAGTTGCACCTCTCGACTCCATGCGCAACCCTAGAGTTGCAGTACGTCACTGCTCACCCCATATCGCTCACTCTGCATCGCGCCTCACGTCGGCGTCACCTGTCGGAGGAAATCACGAATGCATGAGGAATCGCAGGAAGACCGCCCGGCATCCGTGTTTTCTTCCGCCATCCGGAACCCGCGGAACGCAAGGGCACACCGGCACCCCAGCCGCAGCACCCCGTGCCGGACTCAGACGCGGGGACGCCGCTTCTCGAGGAAGCCCGCCAGCACCACGGCGACGAGGGCGGCCACCGGCGCGACGAGGAGCCCCGCCCGCAAGCTCTCGTTCTCGGCGATGTACCCCACGAACGGCGGAGACAGCAGGAACCCGAGGCGCAGCAGCCACGACACGACCGTGAGCCCGACGCCCGGCCGCAGTCCCGGCAGTTCGTCCGCGGCATGCATCGCCGCGGGGATGAGCGTGGCGATGCCGAAGCCGACGGCCGCGAACCCCAGGATCGTGCCGGGCACCGACGGATACGCGAGCGCCAGCGTCATGCCGACCGCCGCGATGGCGCCGCCGACCCGCGCGACCCACCTCTGTCCGAAGCGGTCCGTGAGCGGATCGCCGATGATCCGACCGATGAACTGCGCACCGACCAGGGCGATGAAACCGAGAGGAGCGATCGCCGCAGCGGCTCCGAGCGAGTCGGCGAGATACAGAGTCGCCCAGGAGTTGCCCGCATCCTCGGCGACGGCGCCGGCCATGGCGATGAGAGTCAGGGCGATGATCGCGATGACGGTACGCGGCGTCACTCCGCGACGGAGTGTTCCGGCGAGCTCGGCCGGCTCGGCCGTGGCCTCCTCGTCGACCTCGTCGTCACGGCCGGGGAGGCAGAAGCGCAGGGCGACGAGCGCGACCGTGGCGAACACGGCCGTCGAGATGCCCAGGTGCACGGCCAGCGGCAGCTCCAGTGCGATCGCCACTGCAGCCATCGCCCCACCCAGCACCGCACCGATGGACCAGATGGCGTGGAAGCCGTTGATGATCGAACGCCCGTAGCGACGCTGCACCCGCAGGCCGTGGGCGTTCTGGGCGACATCGGTGATCGCGTCGGACGCTCCGCCGAGGAACAGGGCGACCGCGAACAGCAGGCCTGACGGGGCGAGGGCCGCCGACAGCAGACCCAAGCTCGTCAACACGGTGCCGATCACGGCGATGCGAGCGGAACCGAACCGACGGATGAGCACTGCGGCCAGAAGGCCGGCGGCGATGGCGCCGGCGGGGAATGCCGCGATCGCGAATCCGTACCCGAGATTGTCCAGCCCCAGAGCGGACTTGATCTCCGGGTACCGCGGGAGGATGTTCGCGAACAGCGCCCCATTGGTCAGGAAGAGCGCGGAGACGGCGATGCGCGCGCGGCGGGATGCCTGGTCGGGCACAGGTCGTCGAATCGATTCGATGGAGGCCATGCCTACGATCGTACGGTGCACAGCAGGCCGCGACCGACACGATCACGCATGTGCCCCCGACAGTGCTCCCTGCGTCGCAGCTCTACTCATCCCCGACGCAGGCCGCAACCCCGTTTCCGCGCGCGCATCCTCGGGCCTACGCTCGTGCCATGTCCGAACTCACCCAGCCCACCGGTCGTGAAGAGGCTCTGCGCGCCATCCCCCGCGACGACGGGACTCCCCCGCGTGCTCTGGTGCTCGGGGCGACCGGCTACATCGGCGGTCGACTGACTCCGCGGCTGCTGAACGCCGGATACCGCGTGCGTGTGCTGGCACGGGACGCGGCGCGGGCGGCGTCGTTCCCGTGGGGCGCCGACTGCGAGATCGTCGAGGGGTCGGCGGATGATGCGGATGCCGTCGCCGCGGCCATGGACGACGTCGACGTCGTCTACTACCTGATCCACTCGATGTCGGCCGGCAAGGGCTTCGAGGAGAGCGACGAGCGCGCGGCGCAGACGGTGGCAGAGGCGGCTGCGCGAGCGGGTGTGCGGCGGATCGTCTACCTCGGCGGTCTGCATCCGGATGATGCACAGCTCTCCCCGCATCTGCGCTCGCGTGTGCGGGTCGGCGAGATCTTCCTGGACTCGGGAGTGCCGACACTCGTGCTGCAGGCGGGCGTCGTGATCGGATCGGGATCGGCGTCGTTCGAGATGATCCGCCACCTCACCGACGTGCTGCCGTACATGCCGGCGCCGAAGTGGGTGCGCAACCGGATCCAGCCCATCGCCGTGCGCGACGTGCTGCACTACCTCCTCGGGGCAGCGCAGGTGGATTCCGACGTGAACCGCGCTGTCGATATCGGCGGCCCCGACGTGCTGCGCTACGGCCAGATGATGAACGGCTACGCGGTGGAGGCGGGACTGCGCCAGCGGGCCATCGCCGCCCTCCCCGTGCTGACTCCGGGCCTCGCTTCGCACTGGGTGAATCTCGTGACGCCGGTCCCGCGGTCGATCGCCCGCCCGCTCGTGGCGTCACTGCAGAACGAGTGCATCATGAAGGATCACGCCATCGACGAGCTGATCCCCCAGCCCGAAGGCGGTCTGACCCCGTATCGGCGCGCGGTCGACCTGGCGCTCGGCCGCGTGCGAGGCGACACCATCGAGACCAGTTGGCAGGACTCCGAGGTCTCGGGCGCTCCGAGCGACCCGCTGCCGAGCGATCCCGACTGGGCGGGACGCACCGTGTTCACCGACTCCCGTTCGGTCACGACGACCGCGTCACCCACAGAGCTGTGGCGCGTGATCCTCGGCATCGGCGGAGAGAACGGCTGGTACTCCTCGCCCCTACTGTGGGCGGTGCGCGGTTGGATGGACCGCATCGTGGGCGGCGTAGGCCTCAGCCGCGGGCGCCGCAGCCGTACTGCCGCACGCGTGGGCGACGCGATCGACTTCTGGCGCGTCGAAGCGGTGGAGACCACGGATGCCGGATCGCTGCTGCGCCTCCGCGCCGAGATGAAGGTGCCGGGAGAGGCATGGCTCGAGTTGCGTGCCGTGCCCGATGCGAAGGGCGCCCGCTACGAGCAGCGCGCGATCTTCTTCCCGCGCGGTCTCACCGGACGCCTCTACTGGCTCGCCGTGCTGCCCTTCCACGGCGCGATCTTCGCGGGCATGGCAGCACGCATCACGGCCGCCGCCGAGGACCTCGAGACCTCTCCATCGGCGCCGCCCCACCCCGCGGAGACCAGCGACCCCGCCGTCCCAGGCGAACCCACCGTCCCAGGCGAACCCGCCGGGACAGGCGACTTCACCGCGAAGTCGCCTGATCCCGCGTGAACGCCTGACCCGACGCCCCCAGACGAGGCCGGGGTACCCTCAATCCGCGCGCGGCTGCGGGGCGGGGTCCGGGTCGTTCGGGCCGTCTTCCAACGCGGCATCGACAACGGCCTCCACTTCCGCGGGAGGGATGATGTCGATCGCCTCGGTCGCGGCCTCATACACCTCGGCCAACGTGTCGTCGACGGTGTCCTCGTCGATCCAAGCGAGGTCGTCCTCCGAGTGGTCGTACTCGACAGGCACGAGGGCGAAGTCGTCGCCGTACTCCTCGAGCCCGGCCATGACGCTGTGGCGGACGGCGGCGCGGGCATACCGGTCGCGCAGGATCAGCGGATCCCGCCGCAGGTCCTTCATGAACGCGATCATCATGAACGTCATGATGATCGCGAACGGCAGCGCCGCGATGATCGTCGCGTTCTGCAGCGACTGCAGCCCGCTGCCCTCCGATCCGCTCACGAGCAGCACCGCGGCGATCACGCCGACCAGCACTCCCCACACCACCGCGACCCACCGCGATGGCTCCGGGCGGCCCTGCTGGGACAGCGTGCCCATGACGAGTGAGGCGGAATCAGCCCCGGTGATGAAGAAGATCGCGATGAGGAGGATGAGCACGATGCTGGTGATGAGCGGGAACGGCAGGTTCTCCAGCACCCCGAACAGCACCTCCTCCGGCGGGTCGACGGTGAGGCCTGCGCCGTTCATCTGCTGCTGGATCGCCGTCGTGCCGAAGATCGCGAACCACACGAGCGAGATGGCGGAAGGCACCACGATGACGACCGACACGAACTGACGGAGCGTGCGCCCGCGGGAGATCTTCGCGATGAACATGCCGACGAACGGCGACCAGGAGATCCACCATGCCCAGTAGAAGATCGTCCAGCTCGACAGGAAGGCCTGCGCGGTCTCACCCTGCGACGCGGAGCGGCCGATCATGGTCGGCAGATCGCCGATGAACTGCACGGCGACCGACGGGATCACGTTCAGGATCAGCAGCGTCGGACCGACGAAGAACACGAAGAAGGCGAGCAGGATCGCGACCACGGCGTTGATGTTCGACAGTGCGCGGATGCCCTTCGAGACTCCGGACACCGCGGAGGCGATGAAGCAGGCCGTGAGCACCGCGATCACCGCGATGAGGATGCCGTTGCCGAGTGGGCCGATGCCGCTGACGAGCTCGACACCGTGACCGATCTGCAGCGCTCCGAGTCCGAGGGAGGCTGCCGTGCCGAACAACGTCACGATGATGGAGAAGATGTCGATCGTGCGGCCTACCGGACCCGTGGTGCGGTTCTCGCCGAGCAGCGGAGCGAAGATCGAGGAGATCAGCGGCGTGCGGCCGCGGCGGTAGGCGCCGTACGCGATGGCTCCACCGACGAGCGCGTAGAACGCCCAGGCCTGCGGACCCCAGTGATAGAGCACCTGGGTCTGCGCGGTGTGCATGGCCTCGAGGGTGTTCGCCTCGACGGTGCCGGGCGGCGGGTTCTCGAAGAACGTCAGCGGCTCAGCGGCACCCCAGAACACCAGGCCGATGCCCATGCCGGCCGCGAAGAGCATGGAGATCCACGAGAACATCGAGAACTCGGGCTCCTCGTCGTCACGGCCGAGCGGGATGCGCCCGTACTTGCTGAAGCCGACGAACAGCATGAACACGAGGATGATCGTGGCGATCGTCGTGAAGAAGAAGCCGAAGTACTCCACCACCCAGGCGAGGACCGTGCTCGTGGTGCCGGCGAGGTTGTCGCCCGCGAACACACCCCAGGCGATGAAGCCGAGGGCGAACGCGGCGGCGACACCGAAGACGAGCGGGTCGGTGCGGTAGGTGCGCCCCGTCTCCTCGACCGAGACACCGGGAACGAGCGCCGGGTGCACGCTGCGCGGCGGGACGGTCGTGATGTCGCGGACGATCTTGCGGGCAGTCTCCGAAGCCTTGGCCGGGAGGCGGTTGGCACCGGTTCCGACTGTGTCCGTGCGCGGACGCGGAGGGTTCGATCCTGCGGAGCGTTCGTCGGGCTTCTCGTCAGGAGTGTCCATGAGAGTCCATTTTGTCATGCGAGGTGTCCGACCGTGTCGGGGCCGAAACCCAGAGGGTCCGCGCGAACCGCGGCGCGTCGGGCAGCGACGCGCCGGGCGGACGCTGCCCGCTCTGGGTTTTCGGGCGCGTCGCAGTTAGCGCGAGCGGCGCCCCCCGAACAGCGAGTGCAGCAGCGGGAGGGCGGAGACGCAGACCAGGGTGATTCCCAGGGGCGGCACCGACGGCACGAGCAGCGCACCGCCGACCAGGAACGCCGCGAACAGGACGCCGGAGCCGATGCGGCGCGCGATACCCTCGAGCCGGTCCAGGCGACGTTCGAGTCGTGAGGTGTCGAAGGTGACGTTGCCGTCGTCGAGGCGCGTGATGATCTTGTCGATGCGGCCGGGCAACGCCCAGGTCGTGGACATCGTGCCCATCGCCTGGTTCGCGAAGGCCTGCACGATGTTGCCGCTCTCGTCGCGAAGCAGACGGCCGGCGTAGGGCTCTGCCGCATCCCACACGTTGAACGCGGGATCGAGACCGCTGCACATGCCGGAGGTCAGTGAGACGGCACGGATGAGCAGCAGCATGTTCTCGGGCAGCTGGAGCGGGAGCGAGCGCACCATGTCGCCGAACTCCTCGGCGAAGTCACGGAACTCGCGCGGATCGACCTTGCTCAACTCAGCGAACCCCATGCCGCCGAAACGGGCGAACAACGTGGTGAGCGCGCGCTCGAGCTCGGCCGTGTCGGCGGAAGGCAGCAGCACGCCGATCTCCTGCGCGGCGGCGACGAGGCCACGACTGTCTCGGCCGGCCACCGCGATCAGGAGCGTGCGCAATCCGTCGCGGAGGCTCGCGGGGATCTCGGCCATCATGCCGAAGTCGATGAACGTGAGGCGGAAACCGCGCCCCGTGCCGCCCTCGACCACCGGCGAAGGCGTGACGAAGATGTTGCCGGGGTGGGGGTCGGCGTGCACGAAACTGTGCGTGAACACCTGATCGAACATGACCTCGGCGAACACCGCGGCGACCTCGGACGGATCGATTCCGGCGGCGCGGAGGGCCCCGATGTCGTTGATCTTGATGGCCGTGACGTCCGAGAGAGTCAGCACCCGACGGGTCGAGCGCTCCCAGACGATCTCCGGGGTGTCGACGCGGGGATCGTCGGCGAAGTTCTCGCGGAAGCGTTCCGCGCTCGCGGCCTCATGCAGGTAGTCGATCTCCTCGAGGCTGGTCGCGGCGAACTCCTCCACGAGCGCGGGCGCATCCACCCGGTCGGCGACGATGCGCACGCGCGTCAGCCAGCGCGCGACCCGGCGGAGCGCCGCGAGGTCGACCGCCACGATCTCGTCGATGCCGGGTCGCTGGACCTTCACGACGACCTCGCCGAGCCCGGTGTCCGCCGCATCGAGCGCCGACAGTCGGGCGCGATGCACCTGCCCGAGGGAAGCCGCCGCGACGGGGTTCTCATCGAACCAGGCATAGGCACGTTCGAGCGGGATCCCGAGCTCGGCTTCGGCGAGCGCACGAATCGCCGGCGTGGGCACGGGCGGAACCTCGTCCTGCAGCCCCTCGAGCTCCTTCGTGATCTCCGGCGGCAGCACGTCGAGGCGCGACGACATGAACTGTCCCACCTTGATCATGAGTCCGCCGAGTTCCACGGCGAGCACATGGAACCGACGAGCGAACGTCTGCATCCGCTGCCCGCGTGTCCGCTCCGCGATTCGGCTCATGCCGAAGCGGGGCAGGACGAGTTCGAACCACCAGATCTTGAAGAACTCGCGACCGGCGAACGACAGGATGCGACGGTACCTGGCGCGGTGCACGCCGTGTGCCGCAGCATCCGTCATCGCGTGGTCCCTTCGCAGACCCCCACTCGATGCCGCACTGCGCGGTCAGTCCTGCGCGAGGATCGTGTACAGCCTACGGCGGGCCTCGTCGAGGACCTCGATCGTCTGGTGCACCTGCTCAGCGGACCCGCTGCGACCCACCTGGGCAGCCGCGGCAGCGAGGTCGACGCCCGCCTTCGGCAGAGCGTGGAAGCGGGCGTTGTCGCGCTGACCGTCCTTGCCGTTCGACGAGACCCAGGGGGCTGGGGTCTCCGAGCTCTCGTCGGCGACCGCGCGGCCGGCTTCGGTGAGCGAGTAGGTCTTACGGCCGTTCTGCTCCTCCGCCTCGATCAGCCCTTCGTCGGCGAGCAGCTGCAGGGTCGGGTACACGGAACCGGCGCTCGGCTTCCACGTGCCGCCGCTGCGCTCGGCGATCTCGTTGATGATCTGGTAGCCGTGCATCGGCTTCTCGGCCAGCAGGGAGAGCACGGCCGTACGGACGTCACCGCGGGCCATGCGCGAACCGCCGGAGGGGCGGGACTCGAAGGACTTCCGGAGCTGGTCCATCGCCTCGAAGATCGCGGATGCCGGTCCACCGGAGCCGGCGCCGAAGCCGGGTCCGCCGAAGAACCCGCCGGATCCGCCGCTGCTGCCGGAACCGCCGTTGCCGCCGAACGGGTTGGAGGGGAATGCGTTGCTCATGATGACCTCCCGCTGTAGGTGTGAACGATACTCAACGATATATCGTTAACCCTGGGCGCGGGGTGGGAGTCTTCGATCGTTCGACCCGTGGATGACTTCCACCTGTTGCGCACCACACGCCCGGCCGTCGCGCAAGCCCGGTGACGCACACAGGAAGAAGTGGTTAGCTCTGGGAGTTGTCGACGTGGGGGAGTGAGACGTTTGTCACAGAGTGATCGACCGGAGAAGAGCAGCAGCGACGCGAGCACCATCCGTGTGAGCGTGATCGTACCGGTGTGGCGACCTGGCCCCTCGTTCGACGATCTCATCGCGTCACTCGATCGCCAGAGTCTTGGCACTGCGTCGTTCGAAGTGCTTCTGTGCGACGACGGATCCGGCGAGCCCACCTCTGCTCGGCTGGCCGACATCGCCCGCGACCGCCCCCACGTACGCGTGCTGTCGCTGGCGCACTCCGGGTGGCCCGGCATGCCGCGCAACCACGGCGTCGATGCGGCTCGCGGGACGTACGTGCAGTTCGTCGATCAGGACGACTATCTGTTCGACCGTGCACTCGAGAAGCTGTGCGACTACGCCGACCTGCACTCCTCCGATGTGATCATCGGCAAGGAGGTGGGCATCGGCCGCCGCCTTCCGAGTCGGATCTTCAGCCACGACATCCCGGATGCGGTCCTCGGAACCGACCCGCTGCTCGAGATGCTGACACCGCACAAGATGTTCCGCACCTCTTTCCTTCGGGCCAACGGCATCCGCTTCCCCGAGGGCAAGGTGCGGCTGGAAGACCATCTCTTCGTGATGCAGGCGTACTTCGCGGCGTCGAGGATCTCGGTCCTGGCGAGCGAGCCGTGCTACGCCTGGGTGAAGGAGCCGGGCAGCGCAAGCTCTTCGCGCATCGACCCCGAGTCGTACTTCCCGCACCTCGAAACGGTGCTCGATCTCGTCGAAGCTCACACCGAGCCGGGAAAGCTGCGCGATCGTCTTCTGCGGCACTGGTTCCGAGGCAAGATCCTCAAGCGGCTCTCGGGCCGACAGATGGCCAGGTACCCCGACGACTATCGTGAACGCCTGCTCGATGTGGTCACGCCCCTGACGCAGGAGCATTTCGGACCCGGCGTCGATGCCGGCCTGGGATTCCCGCATCGGATCCGCGCCGCTCTGCTGCGCGCCGGGCGACGTGACGACCTGTTGGAGCTCGCGCGTTTCGAATCCGAGATCACCTGTCGCGCCGTCGTGACCGAGGTGCACTGGTCTCGCGGTGGCGGTCTGCACTTCACGATCCGCGTGACCCTCACGAGGAGCGGCCAGGACGCGTTCGTCTTGGAATCCACGGTCGAACAGTCGACGGACGCCGAGTCCGGATCCGCACGCCCCAAGAAGGTGACGCGACTCATCTCGCTCCCGGCCTCGACGACCGAGGGACTCCCGGAGAACCTCGTGGTCGCCAACCGCGAGCTGCGCAACGACCGGGTTGACCTCTTCCTCCGCGACCGCGACACCGGTGCCGAGCGCCGTCTCGGAGGTCGACTTCCCCGCAAGCTCGACTCCGCCCGCGTGGCGATCGACCCCGTCAAGGTGTTCGGTCCCGACGACGACTCCCGCGGAGGCGCGCTGACCGTGAAGGTCCGACATGCGGGGTGGACTTTCGAGACCCCGCTCGAAGCCTCCCCTGCCGTGCTTGCCCGCGCCGGACGGTCGCCGCTCCTCGCGGGCCGCTCCTGCACCCTCGTGGCGACCGACCAGGGCACGGTCGAACTGCACCGCGAGTGGCCCGGCGGCCGGCTGAAGGACCTCGCCGGACGTGCTGTCCGCCGCGTGCGCGCCCTCACGAGGAAGAGCTGACTCGCAAGAGCTGACACGGACCGGCTGACGCCGCGCATCCGCACGCGCCCACTGCCGTCGACACACGCCCGCCGTGTCACTGGAGCGCCGCCCGCGCGACGGCGCGCATCGCGGGGGTGATCGAGCCGAACGCGCTCGGCGACGAGAGCGCACAGAGACTCTCGACCACTCGCTGCACTGCTGACACGTCGCCTGACCGAGGCGACCACTCGGAGAACCTTCCATCGCCCGGCCCTTCCTCCACCGCAGCCTCACCGCGCGCGACGACGCCTGCCAGCTCGTCGAAGGTCGAGGCGGAGCCATCGGCGACGGCCAGGAGGGCGAGGGTCACGGCACGCGGCCAGGCGCTGGGGAACAGCCTCTCTCTCCCCAGCGCCCGTACGCCGTCGATGATCCGTAGGAATGCCCGCACCTCACCGTCCGCCAGCCCGCGTCCGAGGTTCGTGACCACGACATGCCCGCGCAGCCTGCGCATCGCTTTGGTCCGACGTGCGAGCGACGCGAGAGCATCGGCAGGGTCGGGAAGGCCCGGCACCGCCGTGTCCGGCCAGTCGAGGGCGTCGACGGCATCGGAGACGATCGCGCGGGGCAGCCACCCATCGGTCGGATCCTGATCGACACCCTCGGGGCCGATCCGCGCGACGAGCATCCGGATGCCGGCCGTCGCCGACTCCGCGAACTCCGAGCCCGCCGGGGTCTCCTCGAAGGGCACCGGGTCGTTGAGCTCCGCGTCGTCGAGGTGCGCGAGGAGGGCGAGACGACGCACCGGGGAGAGCCCTTGGCACAATGCCGCCAGCGGTGAGAACGGACGGAGAGCATCGCCGCCGACCCCGCAAGCCGCAGGGTCGAGGCGCGGCTGCACCAGGCCGAACCGCTGGGCGAGCTCGAACCCCACATGCTCTGCGCGGAATGCAGGTCGCTGTGTCTGCCAGCTTCCCACCGGCGACGGGAGCACCGGGACGGACTCCGCGTCGACGACGGTGACCCGCGGGTCGCCCATCCGTGTCGCGTACGGCCCACTGATCACCACGTCGACCACATCGGCGACACCGGGGACCGACACCTGCTGCGTCGGGGCCCGCCAGGGACACAGGTCGATGTGCAGCGACCGACCCGCGTCCGCTTCGAGCTCGGGCGCTTCCGGATCGAGCCCGAGACTCAGCCGATAGGCCTCGATCAGCCAGTACGAGGGGGCATCCCGTGGCACACCGATGACGCGGGTGAGCTCGGGGCATCCTGAGACCGACATCTCGACATGAAGTGCCCACGTGACGTGGACGTGCTCGGAGAGTTCCATCCGCGCAACGCTAGGTCGTCCCCGGCATCACCCCAGGACTCGAAGCCACCGATTGTCGAGAACTCGATGAAGCCGTCTTCGGTGCAGAAGAGTTGCGAACACGAGCCGTCGGCGGGGCGCGAACTACCGGCGCGCGAGCAGCTCCTCGAGACGTGCGGCCTCCCCCTGCGCCATCGCGTATCCGTGCTCGGGCGCGGGGTAAGCGCCGCTGCGCACCTCCGATGCGTACGCCCCGACCCCCGCGATGGCGTCCGTCCGCAGCTCGGCATACCGCTTGACGAACCTGGCGGCCGACCCGTCGAAGAGTCCGAGCAGATCGTGGAAGACGAGCACCTGTCCGTCGGCCGCGCCACCCGCTCCGATACCGATCACGGGGACGTCCAGCAGCGGCATGAGCGCAGCCGTCACCTCGGACGGCACCGCCTCGACGACGATCATCGAGCACCCGGCATCCTGCAACGCGAGCGCATCCTCGATCACGGCCAGTGCGGCCTCGGCGGAGCGCCCCTGCGCACGGTAGCCCCCGAGCGCGGTGGCGGTCTGCGGCGTGAGCCCGACGTGCCCGACGACCGGGATGCCCGCCTGCACGAGCGCCCTGGCGCGCTGGACCGTCGTCCCGCCGCGCTCGATCTTCACGAGGTCGCAGCCGGCTTCCTTGATGAAGCGCTGCGCGGTGGCGATGGCGAGCTCGTCGGAGGCCTCGTACGAGCCGAAGGGCAGGTCGCCGACGAGGAGAGGCACTGTGAGCCCCCGCCGCACCGCCTTGGTCAGCATCAGCATCTCGTCGAGCGTGACCGGCACCGTGCTGTCGTAGCCCAGGACGGTCATCGCGGCCGAGTCGCCGACGAGCACCACGTCGACGCCGGCGGCCTCGACGATCTGTGCGCCCGGGTGGTCGTACGCGGTGACCATGACGATGGGCTCACCGGCCGCCTTCTTCGCCCCGAGGGCGGCGAGGGTGACCTGGGTGCGGGGAGCGGCATGAGCGCTCATGCGCTGACCTCCGTATCGGTTGTCGCCGCGGCATCGGCGACGTGCAGGACGTGGTTGTCGATCAGGCGGGCCGCCCCGATGTGTGCGGCGACCGCGAGCAGGGCGTCACGATCGACGCGGGCGAGGGGGCGCAGCGTCTCGGCATCTCGGAGCTCGAGGTACTCGGGGTCGATCCCGGCATCGGCGAGCACTCGTCTCGCCGTGGAGAGGATGCTCCCCGCGTTCGGATCACCCGTCTCGAACACCGCAGCCCCGGCATCGAGCGCCCGGTTCAGAGCGGAGGCCTGCACGCGGGCCTCCGCGTCGAGGTAGACGTTCCTGGAGCTCATGGCGAGGCCGTCCGCTTCCCGCACGATCGGACAGGCGACGATCCGCACGTCGAGGTCGAGGTCCCGCACGACGCGGCGGACGACGAGCACCTGCTGCGCATCCTTCTGCCCGAAGTACGCGGCGTCCGGTCGGACGATCCCGAACAGCTTGGTGACGACCGTGGCCACGCCGTCGAAGTGGTGCACTCCACGACTCGCGCCATCGAGCACGTCGGTGAGACCGGCGACGTGGATGTTCGTCGCGAACCCGTCGGGGTAGATCTCGGACGCGGTGGGAGCGAAGAGGATGTCGACGCCCGCGGCCTCCGCGAGTCCGGCGTCGCGGGCCTCGTCGCGCGGATACGCGCTGAGGTCTTCGTTGGCGCCGAACTGGGTCGGGTTGACGAACAGCGACACGACGACGAGGTCGGACGCCTCGCGCGCGGTACGCATGAGGGAGAGATGGCCATCGTGGAAAGCACCCATGGTGGGCACGAGGCCGATGGTCCCACCCGCGGCTCTGGCTTCTCGGATCGCGGCGCGGACCTCGCGGATCGTGCGGAGGATTCTCATGCCGGGGGCTCCTCGAGTGCGGTGGCGGATGCGGTGGCGGTGGGTCGGGCAGCGACCTCGCGCGTGGCTGCGGCGAGCGCGTCGAACAGGTCGTCGAGCTCCAGCCCTTCGGCGACAGCACGCTGGCGTGCGACCGTCTCCTCGTCGCCGCGCGCGATGGGCCCGGTCAGCACAGCGGCAGCGCCGTCCTTCGCCCAGTTCTCGACCGTCTGACGTACGAGCGGAGCCAGGAGCGACCGGGCGACGTCGCGAGGAATCCCCGCATTCGAAGCCAGGTCCTCCGCCGCGTCGAGCACGGTGAGGACGAAGTTCGAGGCGGACGACGCGGCCGCGTGATAGCTCGCACGGTGTGCGTCGTCGACCTCGAACGGGCGTGCACCGAGAGCGAGGGCGAGCTGCTCCGCGACCTCACGAGCTGCGGGCGTATGACCGGCGATCGCGGCACCGATGCCGCGGAACACCTCGGCGGGCTCGTCGCCGGTGAAGGTCTGCAGCGGATGGAGGCTGAAATCCACATCGGTGAGCGCGGTCGCGCCGGATACATGTCCGAGGAAGCGCGCATGGGGCCGGGCAATGGCCGCAGCCTCGCCGATGGCCGCATCCGGAACGCTGAGGAGGACGACATCCACGTCCGGAATCCGCTCGTCCCGTCCGAGGGGTCCCACGACGTCGAGATCCGCTGCCCGCAGAGCCCGCGCGAGTACGCCTCCGAGACGGCCGGCGCCGACGATGGCGATGGTCGTCCCTGGTGCGAGAGAGGCGGATGTGTGCATGTCGATTGCCGGGCCGGGTCACGCGGCGCGGGTGCCAGAAGTATCCGCCCGGCACCGCATACGATCCAAATCAGAGAGCAGAGTGCGTACGTGAGAACCACATAAATATGACATTCTGGTCACTCTTATCGACTTTTGCGTGTCTATTCGCTCTCCGGCGGAATTGACGAACCCCTGAGGTGCGAGGACGCACCCCAGGGGCCTCCCGCCCGCCGAGCTCAGTCGCGCGGCCAGACCACGACGATCCCCGCTCCGATGACGGCGAGCGCCGCCGCGCCGAGGAAGAGCCAGGAGAATCCACCGGTGAGGGCAGTCGCCTCGGAGGCTCCCTCCGCGGACAGCGCCGCGGTGCGCAGACCGGCGACGGTCCCGAGAACGGCGAGTCCGACCGCGCCACCGATCTGCTGACTCGTGTTGATCAGACCCCCGGCGAGACCCGATTCCCCGCCGTCGACGCCGTCCACCGCGAGCTGGGTCGTCGCCACGACAGCCCCGCCGAGACCGACTCCGACCAGGATCGTCGGCCCGAGCAGCTGCGCGAGGAACGTGGCATCGGACGGCGCGGCTGCGAGCCAGGCGAGCCCTCCGGCCAGGACGAGCAGAGAGCCGATCAGGACCGGGCGGGTGCCGACGCGCGCGATGAGGGCGGGTGCACCTCCCGCGACGAGCACGAGCACACCCGCGAGCGGCAGCTGCGACAGGCCGGCGGCGAGCGCGTCGTAGTGGAGCACGGCCTGCATGTAGACGGAGAGAGCGAAGAAGAGCGCCACCATCGCCGCCCCGCCGAGCAGCATCACGCTGTTCCCGAGCGCCAGGTTGCGGTTGCGGAAGACCGCCAGCGGCACCAGAGGTTCTGCAGCGCGCCGCTCGATCAGGACGAACGCGACACCCAGCGCGAGCGCCGCTGCGAACAGGATCATCGGCAGCGGGTGCACGAATCCGAGCTGCTCGACAGCACTGAGGGCGCCGACCAGAGCTACCAGAGCCGACGTGACGGTGACGGCACCGGCCGCATCCAGACGCCCAGGCGTGCGGGCGCCGTCGCGGGTGATGAGCAACGGGATCGCGATCAGCACGAGCGCGCCCACAGGGACGTTGACGAAGAACACCGACTGCCAGCCGAGGGTGGCCGTGAGCACACCGCCGAGCAGGACTCCGGCCGCCGACCCGATCCCGGCGACGGCTCCCCATACGCCGAGGGCCTTCGTGCGCTCCTTGTCGTCAGGGAAGAGATGGGTGAGCAGTGCGAGCGCCGCGGGGGCGAGGAGCGCGGCCGAAGCACCCTGGAGAGTCCTCGCGCCGAGGAGCATCTCGCTCGACATGGAGAGGCCGGCGAGCGCGGAGGCCGCGACGAAGCCGCCCGTGCCGATCAGGAACACGCGGCGGTTTCCGTAACGGTCGGCGAGACGTCCGCCGAGGAGGAGGAGTCCGCCGAAGGCCAGCACATAGGCGGTGATCACCCAGGCGAGGGCGGCCGTGCTCATGCGGAGCTGGGCACCGAGCACGGGGAGGGCGATGTTCACGATCGAGGCGTCGAGCACGACGAGGAACTGCGCGAGGGCGAGCACGCTGAGTGCGAGCCAACGCCTGGAGCTGCGCGGCGCGGCGGTGGCTCGTGTCGCGGTGGCGGTGGGAGAGGTCATGGGATGCTCCTGTTCTTGTGGGTGGTCGATTCGGTTCGGCGGCACAGATGAGTGACCGCTCACTCACTCTTGACGGCAAGCGAAAGCGCCCTCTCTAGGGACCGACGTCAGTCGGGGTGGGTGATCCCCTTGGTCAGCAGGGCGACCCAATCCCCCGGGCGCCCGTCGAGCTGCGTGGTGACGATCAGGTGGCAGAGCTGCCCGTAGGCGATGAACCGCTGCACGGCGCCATCCTCGGCGCGAGAGCGCTGTCGGGCGAAGACGGTGATGCGCTCCAGCCCTGCGCGAAGCGCCTCGCCGATGGCCGGGATCTCCGCCACCGACTGCGCATGCACCTGCAGCATGAGCAGCTTCCGGTCGGAGATCAGGTGCGCGTAGGCATCCCCCATCGCGTCGAGCAGACCCTCGGGCGAGGTGTCGTCTGCGGCATCCGCGCCTTCTTCGAGGGCGACGAGGATCGCATCGAAGCAGGCTTCCAGGGCGACGACGAACAGCGCCTCCTTACCCGAGTAGAGCTTGAAGACGTAGGCCGGCGAGATCTTGGCCTCGCGTGCGACATCGGCGACGGTCGTGCCGTGATACCCGCCTCGAGCGAAGGCCGCCAGTGCCGCCGCGGCGACGACGGGCTTGCGGGCGTCTGCCGTGGAGAGGATCGAGCTGCGGGTCGTGGACATATGAGTGACTGTACACTCACTCTCTCGAGCCGGCAAGAGTCTTCCGGTCCGAGGCAGAGTCAGCCGCGCAGCACCGAGTCCAGCAGCCCAGGGAACAGGGCGTCGAGGTCGTCACGCCGCAGCGTGAGCATCCGCCGGCGCCCGTTCGGCTCGTTGCGGATGACACCCGCTTCGCGCAGCACCTTCATGAAGTGCGACTTGGTCGACTTCGGGAGGTTGGGGTCGGTGGCATGACAGGCGGCCATGTCGAGAGGGCCGTCCGCGAGCTGTCGCGTGATGGCGAGACGCTCGGGGTCGCTGAGCGCGAAGAGCACGTCGGTGAGCTGGATCTCGGAGCGCTCCGGGTGAGGAAGGTCGCCAGGCATGGTTCGATAATAGTTGAACAATTGGCGAAACGCGCGTACGCTCCGATAGTTCGATGATTCTCGAACCGAACGAGGAGACGCCATGACCACCACTGAGCCGATCGTCGCCGTCCCCCTATCGACGACCACCCTGCCGACGACCACCCCGCAGACGCGCGCCCGCTTCGGGTTCGTGCTGGCGATCATCGCGCAGATCCTGATGATGGTCGGTGCGAGCGCGCCGTCGCCGTTCTATCCGGTGCTGGCGCAGCAGATCGGTTTCGCCCCCGTCGTGATCAGTGCCGTGTTCGCGGTCTACGCGGTGGCGCTGCTGCTCACGCTCCTCACCGCCGGTTCCCTGTCGGACCATGTCGGACGCCGACCCGTCGTGATCGCGGGGTTCTTACTGCTCGCCGGAAGCATGTTCCTGTTCTGGCATGCGGATGCCGTGGCGACGCTGTTCCTCGCGCGCATCCTGCAGGGCATCGCGAGCGGGCTGCTCATCTCGGCCCTCTCGGCCACGGTGCTCGACTTCGCGCCGGGCGGCCGCGCGGGTACCGCCGCGCTGTGGAATGCACTCAGCCCCGGGATCGGTCTCGCGCTCGGGGCCCTCGCCTCCGGAGTGATGCTCGACGTCAGCGGTGAGGCCCTGCTCGATGTCTTCGCGCCGCTGAGCACGGCGTACATCGTGCTCGCGGCACTGTTCTTCCTCGTTCCGGAGACCGCACCGCGCAAGCCGGGCGTCTGGGCGTCACTGAGCTTCCGGCTGTCGATCCCGACCGCGATCAGGGCCGACTTCTGGCGGGGCGCTCCGGCGGTCATCGCGGGGTGGGCCACGGGTGGACTGTTCCTGTCGCTCGGAGCCAACATCGTCCGAGGCGAGCTCGGCGGCGAGGCGCATGTCTGGCAGGGGCTCGGTGTGGTGCTGCTCGCCGGGGTCGGAGCCCTGACCGCGTTCACTCTCCGGAAGCTCGCTGCACGGTCGATGGTGCTGTTCGGCACGGCGGCCCTGGCGACCGGAACCCTGCTGTCGCTCATAGCCCTCGGCATCGGCTCACTGCCGTTCTACCTCGTCGCGGCCGCCGTGACCGGTATGGGGTTCGGCACCGCGTTCTCGGGAGTCGTCGCCTCGCTGGCCCCGCGGATCCCGGCGACCCAGCGCGCCGACACCTTCGCCGTGATCTACCTGCTGGCGTATCTGGCCTTCGGCGTACCAGCCGTCATCGCGGGTGCGCTGGTCGGAGTCGTCGGCTTGGAGGCGGTGTGCGTGGGCTACGGGATCGTCGTCATCGCACTGGCAGGTATCGCGTTCACGCTGCGTATGCGCCGCGCGGCATAGAAGCGGAGGAGCGCGTCAGCGCACGACGAGCTCGGGCGTGATCAGCGCGTGCGCAGAGCCGGCCTGAAGGGTGCGCGGGGCGACGATCTCCCCCGTCGGGCCCATGAGGAGTTCGAGGACGGCCGTCGCCACATCCTCGGGCCGTTGCTCGACGCTCGAGAAGCCCAGAGCCTCGGCCGTCGGCGTGTTGTCGAAGCCGATCACGGGAAGCGAGAGTCCGGCAGCGGCGACAGCCAGCAGCGCACCGACCGCGAGTGAGTCGCTGGCGCAGACGAGAGCGTCGGGCACGTGTCCCGCGGCGAGCGCCGCGTCGACACAGGCACGCCCGAGGGGAACCCCCTCCTCCGCGGTGAGCCGTTCGCCCTGCGCTCCGGCCGCAGTCATGGCCTCGCGCCAGCCGCGCTCACGGTCGTCGCCGGTCCCCGAGCCCGTCGGCCATCCGAGGAACGCCACCCGTCGACCGTGAGTCAGTGCGTGCTCGGTCGCCGCCCGTGTTCCCGCGGCGCCGTCGACGTCGACCCAGAGGTGGCGCGGATCGGCGATATCGTCTTCACCCCACGGTCGGCCGAACGAGATGAAGGGCAGTCCGTCCTGGTCGAGGCTGCGCACGCGCGGATCGTCGCGCGAGGTGCCGGTGATGATCGCGGCGTCGATCTCCGACCCCTCCCACAGCTCCGACAGCCGCTGGATCTCCTCTTCCCGCGTACGTGCGGCGTAGACGAGCATGCGCATGCCGCGCTCGCTCGCCCGCTCGGTGACGGCGTGCACGAAACGGTCGAGCACGACACCCGAGATGCCGCCGAGATACGGATCGAGACGGATCCCGATGGTCGAACTGCGTCGCAGCCGCAGTCGTCGGGCGGCCGCATGGCGGCGATAGCCGAGGTCGTGGATCGCCGTGAGGACGCGCTCCCTGGTCGCCGGGCGGACGATGTCCGGGGTGTTGAGCACGTTCGAGACGGTCTGCCGCGAGACGCCAGCGCGCTCGGCGACGTCTTCGACGGTCGGCGCCTTCGCCATCGCACCTCCTCATCCGTGTCCGGGTTGACACTTCCCGCGACTCCCGCTTAGCCTATTCCACGCAGAGTTTGATCGTTCAAATTTCTGCGTCGATCCCGCACGGTCCTCCCGAGACCGTCGCCAGAGATTCATCGAACCCGCAGTGACTCATCAAAGGAGAGAGACCATGACACGGCACACCACTCGCGCAGTCCTCGGCACCGGGGCGGTGCTGCTCACGAGCGCGCTCGTGCTCACCGGCTGCGGCTCCGGTTTCGCCGGAGACGACACCAAGGCCGACGGCGAGGGGCTCACCTCCTCCGACGACGCGCTCACGGTGCTGATCGGCTCCTCCGGCGACGCCGAGACCGCGGCCGTGCAGTCGGCTGTCGACGCGTGGTCGGCCGAGTCCGGTACGAAGGTGAAGCTGCAGACCGCGAGCAACCTCGACCAGGAGCTGTCGCAGGGCTTCGCCGCCGGCGACCCCGCCGACCTGTTCTACCTCTCCACCGACCAGGCCTCCGGCTACGCCGCCAACGGATCGCTCAAGGCCTACGGCGACCAGCTCTCCAACAAGGACGACTTCTACCCGTCGCTCGTCGAGAACTTCACGGTCGACGGCACGTTCTACTGCGCGCCCAAGGACTTCTCGACGCTCTCACTCATCATCAACACGCAGATGTGGACCGACGCCGGCCTCACCGACGCCGACCTCCCGAAGACCTGGGACGACCTCTCCGCCGTGGCGCAGAAGCTCACGACCGCCGATCACGTGGGCCTGGCCTTCGGCGCCGAGTACCAGCGCGTCGGCGTCTTCATGGCCCAGGCCGGTGGCGGTCTCGTCGACGACGGCACGGTCATCGCCGACGACGCCGCCAACGTCGAGGCCCTCGACTACGTGAAGTCGCACCTGGTCGACGGCACCTTCGCCTACGCCAAGGACGTCGGGGCCGGCTGGGGCGGCGAGGCCCTGGGCAAGCAGTCCGCCGCGATGGTCATCGAGGGCAACTGGATCACCGGAGCGCTGTCGAACGACTACAGCAGCCTCGAGTACACGGTCGCCGAGCTCCCCGAGGGCGCGGGCGGCAAGGGCACGCTGCAGTTCACGAACTGCTGGGGCATGGCTGCCGACAGCCCGAACCAGCAGGCCGCCCTCGAACTGGTCGAGTACCTGACGAGCGCCGACAGCCAGCTGGCGTTCTCGAAGGCGTTCGGCCCGATGCCGTCGATCAAGTCGGCCGCCGACGAGTGGACCGCCGCGAACCCCGAGCTCGCCCCGTTCCTCGCCGGTGCGGATTATGCCCAGTTCCCCCCGAACCAGGCCGGCACCGCCGACGTGATCGCCGACTTCAACTCGCAGCTCGAGTCGCTGAAGACAGCCGA
This sequence comes from Microbacterium sp. JAI119, assembly GCF_013410135.1. Lineage (NCBI taxonomy): Bacteria > Bacillati > Actinomycetota > Actinomycetes > Micrococcales > Microbacteriaceae > Microbacterium > Microbacterium sp. JAI119. The sequence continues at coordinate 9,382 of NZ_JACCCK010000003.1, read as the reverse complement.
CCCGAAGACGATCCTCGACTCCGTGCAGTCGAACCTCGAAGCGGTCGTCGAGTAACCATGGCGGTCAAGGCAGCGTCTCGCCGCGGTGGGGCCTCCGGGCTCCGCCGCGGCGAGGCGGCAGCCGGATGGCTGTTCACGGCGCCGGTGATCGTGATCCTCGGTGTCTTCCTCCTCATCCCGGTGCTCATGGCGCTGTGGGTGAGCGTCTCCGACTGGGGCGGCCGCGGCAGCCCCCTCTCCGGATCGGTCTCGTTCGTCGGCGCCGACAACTTCTCGGCCGTCCTCACCGACGGCGGTCTCGCGACCAAGGACTTCGGCACCGCACTGCGCAACAACGCCTGGTACGTGCTGCTCGTGGTCCCGCTGCAGACCGCGCTCGCCCTGTTCCTCGCGATCCTCGTCAACCGCGCCATGCTCCGCGGCCGCGGCTTCTTCCGCACCGCCTACTACTTCCCCTCCGTGACCAGCACCGTCGCGATCACGGTGCTGTGGATGTTCCTCTTCACCTCCAGCGGCGCCGTCAACGACGTGCTCTCCTGGTTCGGCATCAACGGGCCCAACTGGTTCAACGATCCGCGCGGCATCCTGCATCTGGCACTCGGCACGGTCGGCATCGATGCCGGTCCCGCGGCGCTCACCCAGGGCGGCACACTCGGAGTGTCGTGGTGGGAGTGGCTCGCCGGTCCGTCCGTCGCGATGAGCGCGTACATCCTGATGGCCATCTTCACGACCTCCGGCACGTTCATGCTCATCTTCCTCGCCGGTCTGCAGAACCTCGGCGCCGACGTCGATGAAGCGGCCATGATGGACGGCGCGAACGGCTGGCAGCGCTTCTGGCGCATCACGCTCCCGCAGCTGCGCCCGACCCTGTTCACCGTGCTGACCCTCGGCCTCATCGGCTGCTGGCAGGTGTTTGACCAGATCTACACGGGCACGCGGGGTGCGCCGAGCAAGACGACGCTCACCCCCGCCTACCTCTCGTACCAGACCGCGTTCCAGAACCAGGAGTGGGGGCAGGGTGCGGCGATCGCGTTCATCCTGTTCGTCATCATCGTGATCTTCACGCTCCTGCAGCGCTGGGTGCTGCGCGACCGGCCGGTGTCGAAGCGTCGCATCCGCGCGTACCAGTCGTCGAAGGGAGCATCGTCATGAGACGGCTCTCGTCGAAGCAGCTGACCTGGCAGATCGCCCTCTACGCGCTGTTGATCATCCTCGCGATCATCTACATCTACCCGTTCCTGATCCAGGTCGCGACGAGCTTCAAGACCGATGAGGATGCCGCGTCCAGCGGGATCACGCTGATCCCCGACGTCTGGACGTTCGCGGCGTACGAGCGCCTGTTCCGCAACTCCGACTTCCCGTCGTGGTTCGTGAACAGCGCGATCGTGACGATCTTCGTCACCGCGGGCCGGGTGTTCTTCAACTCGCTCGCCGGGTACGCACTCGCCCGACTGCGCTTCCGTGGACGCGGTGTCGTCTTCGCGGCACTCGTGGCGGTGATGTCGGTTCCCACCGTGGTGCTGCTCATCCCCAAGTTCCTCGTGATCAACCAGCTCGGCATCTTCAACTCCTACGCCGGGATGATCCTGCCGCTGCTCGTCGATGCGGCAGGGGTGTTCATCATGAAGAACTTCTTCGAGTCCATCCCCGAGTCGGTCGAGGAGCAGGCGCGCATCGACGGCGCCGGCACGTTCCGACTGTTCTGGTCGGTGGTGCTGCCGATGGCGACGCCCGCGCTCGTGACGATCGTGATCCTGTCGTTCCAGGGTTCCTGGAACGAGCTCAGCCACTTCATCGTGTCGACGAACGACCCTGCCCTGACCACCTTGACCAAGGGCGTCGCGTCCCTCGCCAGCGGTGGACTCAGCCAGGGCACCCAGTATCCGCTCAAGCTGGCGGCCGCGCTCATCATGACGATCCCCGTCGCCGTGATGTTCTTCGTCTTCCAGCGCCGCATCATGAACTCCACAGAAGGAGCCGTCAAGGAATGACCCCCACCCCGCCCCTCCAGCCGCTGCTGGACGACGCCGTGATCATGCTCGAGGCGCCGACCCAGGCCTGGTCCGACGACATCGGCCGCATGGGCACCGCACCGATCCACGGGATCTACCACGGCGACGTCCGGCACATCCGGAGCATCGAGATCACCGTCGACGGCACCGCGCTCGAGTCCATCGGGTGCGTGTCGGCGGTGCCGCAGCAGACGGTGCTGACCGACCTGCTGCGCGGGCTCGACGACGAATCGGCCGACCCGAAGGTGCGGATGGACCGCGATCGCCGGGTCGCCGCCGGTGCGTTCTCGGAGCGGATCACGATCACCTCCCACCTCGACGCACCGGTCGCCACAGCGGTGACAGTGCGGGTGCTCCCGGACTTCGCGCCGATGCAGGAGGTCAAGGCGGGGCTGGGTACCGAGGCGACGTGGAGCTGGGACGGATCCATCTGCCGTGCAGGCGAGGCGTCGTTCACGCTCACCGCTCCCGAAGCCGCGGTGACGCAGGACGGGGAGGCCCTGGTGCTGCGGTGGGATGCGGTGGTGCCGCCACGCGGATCCGTCGCCCTCGGCTGGGCGGTCGACCTCGACGACCCGACGCTCGTCGTCACCGCCGCCCGTCCGTCGCGGGCTCCGCAGCCCGCCGTCCCCGCGGATTCGCGCGCTGCCCGCTGGATGGCGCAGGCGACCGCCGACCTCTCTGCGCTCCGCCTCGCGCTGCCCGACCATCCGGACGACGCGTTCTACGCCGCAGGAGCCCCCTGGTTCTTCACTCTCTTCGGTCGGGACTCGCTCTGGGCAGCCCGCCTCGCCCTCGCGGTCGACCCCGACATGGCGGCCTCGACGCTGCGGGTGCTGGCCCGGCTCCAGGGCACCGGGCACGACGCCTCGACGGCCGAGGCTCCGGGCAAGATCGCGCATGAGCTGCGCAGCGGCGCCCTGTCGTTGCCGAACGAGGGCGTGCACCTGCCGCCGCTCTACTACGGCACGGTGGATGCGACCCCGCTCTGGATCTGTCTGCTCGCCGACGCCCACGCCGAGGGCATGCCCGAGCGAGAGGTGCGGGCACTGCTCCCGGCACTTCGCGCCGCGTTGACCTGGATGACGGTGCACGGCGATGCCTCGGGCAGCGGCTTCATCGACTATGCGGACGAGTCGGGCCACGGACTCGCGAACCAGGGCTGGAAGGACTCCGGCGACTCGATCCAGTGGCGCGACGGGCGCTTGGCCGAGGGCCCCATCGCCCTGAGCGAGGTGCAGGGCTATGCGTACGAGGCTGCTGTGCGCGGCGCGGATCTGCTCGACACGTTCGGCGAACCCGGCGGCGCTGAGCTGCGGGCGTGGGCTGCCGACCTGCGCGAACGTTTCCGCGCTGCGTACTGGATCACCACGCCAGAGGGCCGCTACCCCGCGATCGCCCTCGACGCCCACGGCGCCCCGGTCGACACCCTCACCAGCAACATCGGACACCTGATCGGCACCGGCATCCTCGACCCCGAGGAGGAGCGGGCCTGCGCCGCGCTGCTGACCGCGCCGAGCATGTCGAGCGGCTACGGCATCCGCACCATGTCGACCGACGCTGCCGGATACTGGCCGCTCAGCTATCACGGTGGCAGCGTGTGGGCGCACGACACCGCGATCGCCGTGCACGGCATGATCCGCGCCGGGCTCGATGCCGAAGCACGAGTGGTCGCCGAGCAGCTGCTCGACCTGGCGGAGGGCTTCGACTACCGCGTGCCCGAGCTGCACGCAGGTGATGCGCGCGTGCCCGGCGGCGCGCCCCTTCCCTACCCCGCCGCGTGCCGCCCGCAGGCGTGGTCGGCCGCCGCAGCAGTCGTGGTGACGCAAGCCTTGGGCTGACCCGGACGGATCGGACGAGCGATCGGGCGAGCACCTGCGAGCCTCAGCCGATCGCTCGTCCGTCCTTCCAGACGGTGTCGACGAGGGGAACGCCCGGCCGGTAGGCGAGGTGGATGCGGGTCGGCGCCTTCAGCAGCACGAGGTCGGCTCTGGCCCCGGGCGCGATCACGCCGACGTCTTCGCGGCGCAGTGCCTTCGCCCCGCCCGCCGTCGCGGCCCACACGGCCTCGGCCGGGGTCATCCCCATGTCGCGCACGGCCACGGCGATGCAGAACGGCATCGACGAGGTGAAGCTCGACCCCGGGTTCGTGTCGCAGGCCAGCGCCACGGTCACTCCGGCGTCGATCAGGCGTCGGGCGTTCGGATACGGCTGCCGCGTCGAGAACTCCACCCCCGGCAGCAGGGTGAGCACGGTGTCGGAGCCGGCGAGCGCGTCGATGTCGGCGTCCGTCAGATAGGTGCCGTGGTCGATCGAGGCCGCACCGAGCTCGACGGCCAGACGCACGCCCTCTCCTGGACCGAGCTGGCTCGCATGCACGCGGGGGGCGAGTCCGCGCGCGATGCCGGCTTCCAGCACCCGCCGCGACTGCGCGACCGTGAAGGCGCCCGTCTCGCAGAACACGTCGATCCACTTCGAGTACGGGGCGCAGGCATCGAGCATGGGCCCGGTCACCAGGTCGACGTACTCGTCCGAGCGGTCGGCGTACTCGGCGGGCACGACGTGTGCGCCGAGGAAGGTCACCTCCGGGGTCACCTCGGCGGCTAGACGCACCAGTCGCTCCTCGTCGGCGACGCTCAGGCCGTAGCCGCTCTTGATCTCGACGGTCGTCGTGCCCTGCGCGAGCATCTCGTCGAGGAAGCCGCGCAGTCGCGCGCGCAGCTCGTCGTCGCTCGCGGCGCGGGTGGCCGCGACGGTCGAGCGGATGCCGCCGGCCGCGTACTTCTGCCCCGCCATGCGCGCCTCGAACTCGACGGCGCGGTCGCCCCCGAAGACGAGGTGGCTGTGGCTGTCGACGAATCCGGGAATCATCGCACGCCCGGCGGCGTCCACGACCTCGTCGGCTTCCGGTGCCTCTGCCGCGGCACCCACCCAGGCGATCCGCTCGCCCTCGATCAGCACCGCTGCGTCGGCCAGCGTCCCGGTGCGGTCATCAGCCGTCGCGACGTTCGTCGTCAGTTCCGCGATGTTCGTGATGAGCGTCGACATGTCCTCACCCTCTCAGAGCATCGGCACGTTCAGGCCGCGCTCGCGGGCGACGTCGCGCGCGTGCTCGTAGCCGGCGTCGACGTGGCGCATCACACCGGTGCCGGGGTCGTTCGTCAGCACGCGCTCCAGCTTCTGGGCGGCGAGGTCAGAACCGTCGGCCACCGTCACCTGACCAGCGTGGATCGAGCGGCCGATGCCGACGCCGCCGCCGTGGTGCAGCGACACCCAGGAGGCACCGGACGCCGTGTTGAGCAGGGCGTTCAGCAGGGGCCAGTCGGCGATGGCGTCGGAGCCGTCCTTCATCGCCTCGGTCTCGCGGTAGGGCGAGGCGACCGAGCCGGAGTCGAGGTGATCGCGACCGATCACGATAGGAGCCGAGAGCTCGCCCGAGGCGACCATCTCGTTGAACTTGAGTCCGGCGAGGTGGCGCTCCTTGTAGCCGAGCCAGCAGATGCGGGCGGGAAGCCCTTCGAAGTGCACCTTCTCCCCGGCTTTCTCGAGCCAGCGGTGCAGGGCGGCGTCTTCGGGGAAGAGTTCGGCGATCGCCCGGTCGGTCTTGTAGATGTCTTCCGGGTCACCCGAGAGCGCAGCCCAGCGGAACGGCCCTCGTCCCTCCTCGAACTGCGGGCGGATGTAGGCCGGCACGAATCCAGGGAACTCGAATGCCCGGTCGAACCCGCCCAGCTGCGCTTCGGCGCGGATCGAGTTGCCGTAGTCGAACACCGCGGCGCCCGCATCCTGGAACGCGACCATCGCCTCCACGTGCGCTGCCATCGATGCGCGCGAGCGGTGCGTGAAGTCCTCCGGGTCGCGCTCGGCCTCGGTCTTCCAGTCCGCCACCGAGGTGCCGAGCGGGAGGTAGGCGAGCGGGTCGTGGGCGCTGGTCTGGTCGGTCACGATGTCGATCGGCACCCCGCGGCGCAGCAGCTCGGGGAACACCTCGGCCGCGTTGCCGACGACACCGACCGAGAGGGCCTCTCCGGCGTCCTTGGCGGCGACCACGCGGGCGACGGCCGCGTCGAGATCGGTCGTGTACTCGTCGAGGTAGCCGTGTTCCACGCGGCGGGCGAGGCGCGACTCGTCGACGTCGACGATCAGAACCGCCCCGTCGTTCAGGGTCACCGCGAGCGGCTGAGCGCCGCCCATTCCCCCGGCGCCGCCGGTGAGGGCCAGGGTGCCGCGCAGCGAGTCGCGGCCGAGCGAGCGGGCCACGGCGGCGAAGGTCTCGTACGTGCCCTGCAGGATGCCCTGCGTGCCGATGTAGATCCACGAGCCGGCGGTCATCTGCCCGTACATGATGAGTCCCAGCTCTTCGAGCTTGCGGAACTCGGGCCACGTCGCCCAGTCGCCGACCAGGTTCGAGTTCGCGATGAGCACGCGCGGGGCCCACTCGTGGGTGCGGAACACGCCGACCGGCTTGCCCGACTGCACGAGCAGGGTCTCGTCCGGTTCGAGCTCGTCGAGGGTGCGCACGATCGCGTCGTAGGCCTCCCAGCTGCGGGCGGCCTTGCCCGTGCCGCCGTAGACGACCAGGTCTTCCGGGTGCTCGGCGACCTCGGGGTCGAGGTTGTTCATGAGCATGCGCTTGGCGGCTTCGGCGCCCCAGCTCTTCGCGGTGCGCTTGTTGCCACGGGCAGCGCGGACGACTCGCGATCCGGAAGCGGTGCTTTCTGATGAGACGTTCTCAGCCATGAGTGTGCTCCTTTGCGATGCGGGCGACGTCGCCCGACTGGACGAGGGCGGTGACGGCTTCCATGTCCGGGGACAGGAAGCGGTCGGGTCCAGGACCTGCGGCGACGGTGCGGACCAGGTCACGAACGGCTCCGGTCGCGGGCCCCGCCTGCAACGGCGCGCGCAGATCGAGGGCGCGGGCGCCGGTGAGGATCTCGATGGCGAGCACGCGGCCGAGGCCGTCGATCGCGCGGCGCAGCTTGCGGGCGGCGGCCCATCCCATCGACACGTGGTCCTCCTGCATGGCGGACGACGGGATCGAGTCGACCGAGGCGGGGACGGCGAGACGCTTGAGCTCGGAGACGATGCCGGCTGCCGCGTACTGCGCGATCATGAGGCCGGAGTCGACGCCGACCTCGTCCGCGAGAAACGGCGGGAGTCCGTGGCTGCGGGCCGGGTCGAGTGCGCGGTCGGTGCGACGCTCGGAGACCGAGGCGACGTCGGCGACCGAGATCGCGAGGAAGTCGAGCACAGCGGCGACCGGAGCCCCGTGGAAGTTGCCGTTCGACTCGATGCGCCCGTCGAAGGTGATGACGGGGTTGTCGATCACGCTGGCGAGCTCGCGTCCGGCGATCAGCGTCGCGTGGGCGAGAGTGTCGCGGGCGGCGCCGTGCACCTGGGGCGAGCAGCGCAGCGAGTAGGCGTCCTGCACGCGGCCGTCATCCGGGCCCTTGTGGCTCGCGACCATGGGGGAGTCGCCGAGGAAGGCGCGGAGATTGGCCGCGGACTCGGCCTGGCCCATCTGCGCGCGGAGGGCCATCAGGTCAGCGGCGAACACGGCGTCGGTGCCGAGCTGCGATTCGACCGACATCGCCGCGGCGATGTCGGCGGTGAGCAGGAGCGTCTCGAGGTCGTGCAGGGCGAGCACCAGCATGCCCAGCATGCCGTCGGTGCCGTTGATGAGCGCGAGCCCCTCCTTCTCGACGAGGGTGAGCGGCTCGATGCCCGCAGCAGCCAGGGCGTCGGCTGCGGGGACCAGAGCGCCGGATGCGTCACGCACGTCGCCTTCGCCCATCGCGGCCAGGGCGATGTGGGCAAGAGGGGCGAGGTCGCCCGAGCAGCCGAGCGACCCGTACTCGCGCACCACGGGGGTGATGCCCTCGTTGAGCAGGGCGGCGTAGGTCTCCACCACGACCGGGCGCACGCCGGTTCGACCGGAAGCGAGGGTCTGCAGGCGCAGCAGCTGGAGTCCGCGGACGACCTCGCGCTCGACCTCGGCGCCGGTGCCCGCGGCGTGCGAGCGGATCAGGCTGGCCTGCAGCTGCAGGCGACGGTCGGGGGCGATGAAGGTGGTCGCCAGAGCACCGAATCCGGTGGAGACACCGTAGTGCGGGTTCGGGTCGGCGGCGAGGCCGTCGATCACCCGGCGGGTCTCGGCTACGCGGGCGAGAGCTTCGGCGTCGAGCTGCACGGGGGCATCATGACGGACGACGGCGACGACATCGGCGGGCGACAGCGGGGCCGCTCCGACCAGCACGGGGGCGAGTTCGGTCATGGTTCGATTCCACACCCGAGGCGTCGTGCGGGACACCCGTTCATGGGATGCTTTGTCTGTGATCCCAGACAAAACGACGAGCGCTCAGGCACCGGGGACGCAGGCACGGGTGGCGGACGTCCCGGTGTCCGACGCGCCGACCGCGCAGGTGCCTGCGGCGGAGAACACGCTCCGCATCCTGAGCTATCTCGCCGGACGGCCGGCCCCCGTGGCGGCGTCGGCGATCGCGCGCGAGCTCGAGCTGCCGCGGTCGACGGTCTATCACCTGCTGACCACCTTGGCCGCTCACGGCTTCGTGCTGCACCTGCGCGAAGAGAGACGCTGGGGGCTGGGTACTTCGGCATTCGAGCTCGCCGGCGGGTACACCCGGCAACAGCCCCTGGCGCGACGAGGCCGACCTTTGGTGGCTGCTCTTTCGGACCGGCTGGGGGAGAGCGCGCACCTGGCGGTGATGAGTGGCGGGGACGTGCTGTACATCGTCGAGGAACGCGCACCTCGGAGGCCCGCGTTGGTGACGGACGTGGGCGTGCGTCTTCCTGCGCACCTCACGGCTTCGGGCCGCGCGATGCTGGCAGCGCTCCCCCGGGAACAGGTGCGGGCGCTCTACCCGGACGTCTCGGCATTCCCCGACCGCACCGGCCTTGGCCCGCGGACACCCCGCGAACTGCGTGAGCTTCTCCGGGATGTCCGGGCACGGGGGTATGCGACAGAGAACAGTGAGATCGCGGACGGACTGCGCAGTGTGGGCGCCGCGGTCCTCGATGCCGCGGGCTGGCCTGTTGCAGCGGTGGCGGTGACGTGGGGCCGTGCGGATCTGGATGAGGAACTGCTCACTGTCGCTGTGCAGGAGTGCGCCGCCATGCTCGAGGCGCGCTTGAAGCGCTGAGCCGTGCGGCCACGGTCGCGTTAACGCAGAAGAGCCACCCCGCGAGGGATGGCTCTTCGTGCTTGCATGGAGCACAACGCAAGAAAGCCACCCAGCATTGGGTGGCTTTCTTGTTTAAAAGGAGTCCGGCGGTGTCCTACTCTCCCACAGGGTCCCCCCTGCAGTACCATCGGCGCTGTGAGGCTTAGCTTCCGGGTTCGGAATGTAACC